>JAUWAU010000004.1 GCA_030601885.1 Armatimonadota bacterium | reverse complement strand
CTCGTCCCCGCGATGCTCCGCACCCAACTCATCGTCCTCCGCCGCGTCCGTCGCCTCCGCCTCGGCAAACCACTTGGCTACCTCCGCCGCCAGCTCCGGCTCCCTCTGCTTCATCCGACCGTAGCTCATCGCCTTGTGCTTGGAGGCGTTCGCTTTCATCTTCGTCCCATCCAACGCCACGTGCCCCAGCTTCACCAGCCCCGCCTCCTCGCACAGCGCCAGCACCTGACCGAACAACGCACCCAGCGCCTCCAAGTGCCGCCTCCGGAACTCGCTGATCGTGCGGAAATCCGGCCGCTGCATCGCTGTCACTGCCATGAAATCCACCCGCTGCTCGCACGCCCGGGCGATCCGACGCGATGAGTACACCCCCTGGCAGTACGCATACAGCAGCAGCGCCGTCATCATCATCGGATGATAGGGCGGATACCCCCGCTCCTCGGTGTATCCCTTCATGATCGCTGACAGATCCAGCTGCTCCCGCACCAGGTCACGGACGAAATGCGCCAGGTGACCCGCTGGCACCAACTTCTGCACCGACGGCGGCAGCAGCAACGGCTGATTGACATCCCACGGCCTAAAGGTTTTGCTCATACCTCCTATTATAGCACATTTGTTTGAGACTATGCAAGGACTATTTTTCGATTACTCGGACAGGCTCCTAGGATAGCGTCCCCTCCCACACCGGACGACCGGCTTGCGCGTGCCTTCAGGCCCGGCGGCGCCCGGTGGCCGCGCCCTGGCCCCCCATGCGGCGTGGTTCGCCCGGGACGCCGTCTGCTCCCGAACAACACCTCGCGCACCCCATGCCATTAGCCCCAGGACTGCGGATGCGCGTCCCGGACGGGAGGCCCGGCCTGCCCCCTCGTCGTCGCGGCCCGGTTCGGCTCCGCGAACTGGGCAACTCACACACGCGTAGCCTCTTCGCCCCGACGGATGGGAGCCCTCCAACGAGCAACAGGAGCGCGCAGGAGGAATGCCACTGGCGGTCGAAGTCTCTATCAGCGTTCCATAGCGAGGGTGGCTACGATGGCCAGAGAGTTCGGCGATCTTGAGCTGGGGTATCTGAAGCGCGTGCTCGACAGCGGCGTGCTGGGCTGGGCTGAGGGGCATCTCGTCACGGAGTTCGAGGACGCCTTCAAGGAGGTCGTCGGCGCCCGGCACGCCATCGCCCGAAACTCAGCCATGACGGGGCTGGTGGACGCCGTGATGCTCGCCGGGGCGGGCGTCGCCGACGAGGTGATCTGCGACCCACTGGTGCAGTTCGGCGGCATTGCCGCGCTGGCGAACAACGCCGTGCCCGTCTTCGCCGACGTCCGCGCGGACACGTATCTGCTCGACCCCGAGAGCGTCCGCGCCGCCATCACCCCTCGCACGAAGGCCATCATCGTCACCGACCTCTGGGGCCTGTGCGCCGAGCTGGACACGCTGCGGGAGATCGCCGACGAGCACGGCCTCATGCTCATTGAGGACTGCGCGCACACGATATACGCCTATTACAAGGGCAGGCACGCGGGCACGTGGGGGCACATGGGCGTGTTCAGCTTCCAGCAGGGAAAGCACCTGCCCACGGGCGACGGGGCGATGCTGGTGACCGATTCGGGCGACATCGGCCCGAGGCTGCGCGATCTGCAGTATTGGGGCGAGTCGCCGAAGACGCTCATGCTGAACCACCGCATGAACGAGATGACGGCCGCCGTCGGCTTGGGCCAACTGCAGCGCGTGCGCGCGTATGTGGACGAGTACAACGTCAACCTGGCCCGGTGGATCGAGGAGGTGGAGCGCGTGCCGTGGCTACAGAACCGGCATGTGCCCGCCGACTGCGTGCAGGCCGGCTACCAGTTCGCCTGCACCTTCGAGCCCGAGGAGGCGCCCGTCGAGCACGGCCGATTCAAGGCGATCTGCAAGGAGGCCGGCGCTCCGCTCGGCTTCGGGTTCACCGAGCGGCCCGCCTACCTGTACGAGTTCTTCCAGGTGCCATGGGCCTACGGCGATTGCGGCTGCCCGACGAGGTGCCCGTGGTATGCGGAGAAGGCGGACTACGAGTATCGCCGAGGGCTCTGCCCTGTTGCCGAAGAGCTTCTGCCGCGCATCATCACCACGGGCGTGATGCAAGTGCCGCCTGCGGAAATGGACGAGCGTATCGAGCGCTTCCGCGAGGCCGTGCGACGCGCGGAGGAGGCGGCGTAGAGGATGCGGGTGGCACGGCGCCTGACCCCCTTCGGGACCCCGTACGGGGCCAAGCCGTGTGATCCAGGAGGCCGTGGACCCACGGGTAGCAAGCTACCCGTGCCACACACACAGGAGCACGCTGTGGCACGGCTTGCTCGTCAAGCCGTGTGGGCCTCAGGATGCACACGGGTAGCAAGCTACCCGTGCCACCCGGAGGCCTGGCGAGGTGCCGACGATGGTTCCACTGCGCGTAGCGTACATCTACGATCCTGCTGACCACGCCGCCACCAACGCCCAGGCGAGCAACTACTGGTACGTGTACATCCGCGAGCTCATGGAGCGGCTGGGCGTCCACGCGGACGTACTGCCTCCGGATGCGCTCGGCGACGCGGCAATGCTGTCCCAATACGGCGTCCTGTTCGTCGGCCCTCGGGACGTGGTCCTGTTACCGCGGCGTATCGGGGCAACAGTCGAGCGATGGCTGGCCGGGGGGCGCATCCTCATCGGCTTTGCGCCGGACGGGCTCGACGAGGCATTCCGCGTTGCATCGCCGGAGCCCATCGGTCAACCCGAAGGCGACTTCAGCATCGCCGGTTACGCGGAGCTGCAGGATACGCCGCTGACTGCCCCGCTCCTGGCCGATCCATATCTGCAGCGGCGCCTCGTCATCATGTCGCCTATCCGCGCCGTCAGCGCCGGGGAGGCCGACGAGCTTGCCAGGCTCATCGCACCGGATGGCGCCGACATGGGTCTGGCGGCCATTACGCACCGACGCGTCGGCGACGGGCACGCCTTCTACTTCTCCTTCAGCGTCCCGCAGACGCTCTGGGTCATGCAGCAGGGCCGTCCGGTGGACAACGACTACGACGGCGACGGCTACTGGCGGCTCGGCGATGCCATGACGCTGTGCTCGGAGGACCTGGAGGTGGCGCACGCGGATGCGATCCTGTTCCTGGTGCAGCGTATGCTGGCCGAGCTGCCGCTGCCGGTGTTCTCCCGCGTGCCCCCGGCCGAAGGGCATGTAGCGCGGGCGGCCTTCTACTGGGGCGGGGACGATGAGGCCGTGGCCGAGGCGCAGGTGTGGGCGTCAGATTGGATGCGCGAGCGTGAGCTGCCCTATCACATCAACATCATGCCCAAGGAGGGCGCGTTCGCCCTCAGCAAGGACGAGTTCCAGCACATCCGCGCCAACGGACACGAGCCGTCGCTGCACTTCAACTTCATGGACGGCTTCGAGCACCCCGGCGGCTTCGGCGAGGCGGACGTCGAGGAGCAGGTGCGGCTGTACCGAGAGGCCTTTGGCGAGACGCCCACGTGCACGGTCAACCATTGGTGCCGCTGGACGGGCTGGGCGGAGCCGGCGCGGTGGAAGCTATCATGCGGCATACCTGCGGATAACAGTCGCATGCACCGGCCCTCGCCGCCGCTGAATCCCGCGGGTCTCATTGGCTTCGGCTTCGGCACTGCCTTTCCGTATTGGACGTACGACGATCACACGGGAGAGAACCGGCGGCTGGACTTCCTCAACGAGCCCATCGTGTCATACGAGCTCGGCTACAAGGCGGGGACGGACGAGCGCGACTGGGAGACGGTGCACCGGGCTGTTGACATCGCCATTGCCCATCGCCTGACGATGGACATGTTCTACCACCCGTGCAACGTCGCCCGATATCCCACCTGCCGCGAGGCCATCGAGGAGATGCTGCGGTACGTCGGCAGCAGGGACGTGCCCGTGCGGCACATGGGCAACGACGAGGTGTATCGATGGTGGCGCCGTCGCGCCGCGAGCCGCATCACGGTGCAGGAGGCAGCCTTCGAGAAGCAGATGCTCGTGCTCCATTGCGTGGCTGCGCCCCACGACGGCATCACGGTGACCGTCCCGCTGCCTGGCGCAGCGGAGGCGGAAGCGCTCCTCAACGGGGCTGCCACGGCCTGCGATCATGAGGAGTTGTGGGGACGGCAGTGCATGAGTGTCGTTGTGCCGCGGGGCGAGCATACTGTCGAGCTGCGGTGGAGCGTCTAGCGGACGGCGCGGGCGCTGTCCCCGGCTGCCAGCTCGTTCGGCCAGGCAATCCGCAGTCGAGACGAGGTGTGCGCAATGCCGCCAAGACCCGACGACCTTGACTTCGAGGTCGAGGAGCTCAGCGCCACGCGGAAGGCCATCGCGGAGCGCGTCAGCCAGAGCAACCGCGAGATCCCCGTGTTTCTCATGCACGCCGTGGCCGATGCATCGTGCCTCGTTGCCGCGCGGGACGCCATGAAGGCAGCGGCCAAGGCGCAAATCGCCGACACGGCCGCGCGCGTGCCCACCTACAACGATCTGCTCATCAAGATCGTCGCCACGGCGCTCGGCGATCACCCGCGCTTCAATGCGTGGTACACCGAGGACGAAGGGCTCAAACTCGTCAAGCAGATCAACGTGGGGTTCGCGGTCGCGACAGAGAACGGTGTACTGCTCCCGACCGTCGCCGACGCCGACAAAAAGAGCCTGGACGAGATCGCCGCCGAGGCGGCGGAGCTGGTGGATCTGGCTCGGAAAGGCCGCTTGCGCGCCAGCCTGCAGATGGGCGCGACGTTCAGCATCTCGAACGTCGGCCCGATGGAGATCGCCGCGTTCAACGCCATCATCAGCCCGCCGCAAACGGGGATCCTGGCCATCGGCTCGCTCATGGAGCGGCCGGTGGTCGTAAACGGCGCCATCGAGGCGCGCCCGACGCTGCATCTGACGCTCTCCGTGGACCACCGCGCCGCCGACGGCATGGATGCCGCGCTGTTCCTGCGGGACATCAAGGACGGGATTGAGGGCTGGGGGGAGTAGCAAACGGCACCGGGTGGCACGGGTAGCTTGTCCCTGTCTAAAGCGGGACCCCGATCCCTGTCTAAAGCGGCACCCCCTGAGTGATAGCTCCCGCAGAGGTACCGAGGCCGACACGCTTGCTGATCTCCCGCCGGGTGAGCCGACCGGCGTGCACCAGCGCGGTGCAGGGAAACACTTCGCCAGGTCGCGTCTCCGCCCATTCGCGAGCCACGGCCTGCAAGTCGGCAGCCTCGAGGAGACAGAAAGGTATGGGTGGCGACGGCTGGATGGCATCCAGGCGGCGTTCGATGCGATCGGCGAACCGAGGCGCGATGATAATAAAGCACTTGAGGCTGCCCTTGGCAGGGGCGTCGAGCTCTTTGTACCTGCGCGCGACGTACTCACGGAAGGCCCTCTGGTGAGCGTTGGGCAGGTTGTAGGCGGGCCCGCTGGTGCTCTTGCAGTCCCACAGAAGCACAGTGTCCGTCCCTTGGATCTCCCCGTCCCACTTGCGCTCTCCGGCGCGGCTGGGCACCACCTGCATGTGGAAGACGGATTGAAAGGTGTGGACCGTGGCCTTCTCGAAATCGCGGGCGATCATGGGAATCGTAAGCCTGTCCGGGTTAGCGCCAATCGCCTCATAGGCAGCCGCGTCGAGGCGCGCGAGAGCTGCGTAAATCTCCACCAACCGCTCCGGCGACACCCGGCTGTCGGCGCCTTCCATCCCCCCATAATACGCGACGATCTGATCGACCATGTAGGGCTTGTTGCCCGCGGGGCGCCCCAAGCGCTTGCAGATCTCCCCGAGTTCAGGCCGCTTGAGCGCGCCGAGCATGGTCTTCAGGGCGTAAGGGCCACCCAGGGCCTCCTCGATCTTGGCGTCCTTGCTGCCGCTCACCTTCAGGCCGCGGCGCTTCAGCATACGGTAGAGCTGCTCGTGCGTCAGGTCGGTGAGCGCCTCCCGATATGCGGCGTCGCCCACGGCGCGCACCTCTACCTCGCCTTCTTCCTCCTCGGGCTCAGCCGGCGCGGGTCTACCCTCCTCGTACGCCTTCACCAGCCGCTCGATGAGCTCAGCCTTGCTGCCGGAGGCGCGCAGGGCGAGCTTCCTGCATCGCCTGGCGAGGTCGCCGACATTCAGCGTGCCAAGAACCGACGATGGCCTGCTCCCGGACTGCAGAACACGTCCCACACGCTCCGCCTTATCGCCGCTCAGCCGCAGCCCAAGGCGCTTTAGCGCTGCATAGAGCTGCCCGCCAGTGAGGTCTTCAAGTAGTTCCCTGAACGGCTGCTCATCGAGTTCGATGCCCCGCGTGCGCTTTATGAGGCGGGCGATCTCCTTTGGGATCACGAAGTGCGTCACAGTCGCTCCGCCTGGCTCATCCCGCCTCTGTACCAGGAAGACAATGCACTCCTCGGTCAGACGATCAATCACGGTCATGTAGGTTGGTTGACTGAACCTCTGCAGCCGGTCGAGGCGCGCCTCGATGATGCGGTGCTCTTGCATGGTGAGGTTCAGCTCGCGCCGCAGCACCTGCAGCAGTTGCCACTCTGCGGCAACCAGGGTGTCCTCGGACTCCCAGGCGGCCGACAGCACGGCGCCGTACAGGTCGTAAGCCTTGCTCTTTTTGGGGTCAAGTGCCTCCCGCGACGCAGCCAGCCGAAAGACTTCCTCCACGCGCTGGCGCACGAGCCGCTCCAGCTCCGCGTGCGGCACCTCGTAGCCCTCGCGCTCCAGCAGGATGTCAATAACGATATTCCCGGGAGGACGAAGTTGTGTGAGAAGCGTGCGCACACGCTCCAGGTTGTCAAGCGCTCCGGCTAGGCGCGAGCGCAGCTCCTCCACGCTGAGCAGCCGCGGCCCGACCACCTTGTCCTTGGCGAACCGGTTCAGCTCACCCTTCCCGTATGCAGACAACACCTCGGCCAGCGTCATACAAAGCTCCCCCCTCAGTCCCGTGAGAAACATGTCAATATAGAATTCGCCGCGCATCCCTCCTGGTCCTCCGGGAGACCGCGCTGGGCGAGCGGAGGCCTAGCCAGCGCATCCTCCTCCGGGCGCGCCACACGGGAGGGACCGCCGAGGGTCGAGGCGAAAAGAGATTGCAGACAACAGCGTAGCGATGAGAGAGGGTGGATGTGGCCTACGACCCGACAGGCAAGACGCGAGTGACGAAACACGACATCGTCGCCGGGCTGAGAGACATCGGCATCGAGCCTGGCGACCTTCTGCAGGTGCACAGCTCGCTGAGCGCGTTCGGCTACATCGAGGGCGGCCCTGACGCCGTTATCGATGCGCTCCTGGAGGCGGTGGCGCCCGGTGGCACGGTGATGATGCCATCCTTCAATCACGGCCGGGCGAAGGTGTACGACATCAACGAGTCGGCCTGCACAAACGGCATCATCCCGGACACCTTCTGGCGGCGGCCAGCGGCCAGGCGCAGCATGCACCCGACGCACCCCTACGCCGCCATCGGTCCCATCGCCGAGTTCCTCATGAGCGAGCACCTCGAGCTCCTCACCTTCGACGCGCGCTGCCCCCTCGGCAAGCTGGCGCAGCTCGGCGGCTATATCCTGCTCCTGGGCTGCGGCATGCGGGCCAACACGGCGGCGCACGTGGCTGAGACGATGGCGCGGGTGCATTGCCTCGGCTATCGGCAGATGCCGCGAAAGATCAAGAACGAGCGTGGGGAGATCGTAGGCGCCTGGAGCACACTGTGGCGCGACGGGAAGTGCCTGATCGAGTGGGAGCCCATCGAGGAGGCCATGCGGGAGCGGGGCCAGATACGCGACGGGCAGATCGGCGACGCCGAGGTCCACCTCATGCGGGGCGCCGATATGATCGGGACGACGTTCAAGCTGACCCAGACCGTCTGCCCGACGTGTCCGGTGAGGCCCAAGCCGCTGGCACCGCCCAGTGGTTAGTTGTCACTGGTTAGCAAAGGAGAGGCACACGGGTTGACGAGCAACCCGTGCCACACGGCTCCGCTTACTTGGCTGCCGCTACCGACTCCTTCGTCTCTGCCAGCGTCTGCTCGGCCATTGCGACTCGCTGCTTGATGACGTCCGTGTCGGCTGCTTGGCGCGCGGCGTTGACGTGCTGCTCGAGCTCCTGCATGACGGCGGGCGTGAAGATGTCGCTGGCGATCGCCTCGGCGCGCTTGAGGCCGTAGGAGATGCAGCCGTTGTAGTCCGTGTAGGCCTTCTCCAGGGTCATGAAGTACGCGCGCATGGGCTCCGCGGCGGGGCCGTAGAACTTCTCGAAGTAATCGTCCAGCAGCGCGTCCACGTCCAGGTCGGGATTCCACGCCAGCTTGGCCGCCACGTAGAAGTTCAGCCCCAGCCGGTACCACGAATTGGCGCTGAGCTGTGTGTAGAAGCCCCTCACGCCCATGTCCCGGTAGAAGGGGATGTCGTGGCGCATGGTGTGGATGAGCGGCCACGGCAGCCCGGCACGCTGGAAGCCGCCGAGGGCGTAGTACTCGTAGATGTAGAGGTGGTCGGTGAGCTCACGCCACTGCTCCAGGACGCGGCGGAACTCCTGGTTGGGCTGGAAGTTGTCATCCACCTCGTACGTCTCCCCCTCGCGGCATTCCCCGGTCGCGACGGGATGGTTGTGGCAGAAGTAGATGTGGCAGAGCTGCACGAGGGTGTTGTCCGGCGGGCGCCAGCCCTCGTCGAGGGGCGGCCGCGCGTACATGGCGTAGGCGCCGACTTTGACGAGCACGTCCGGGTGCTTCTCGCCCACGAGCCGGGTGACCTCAGCGTTGAGCATGGCGAGCCGCCGGCTGTATCGGGCGAACCAGTCGCGCTCCGGCTCATCGAGGGCGACGCAGTTCTCGCACTCGCAGAAGCCCCCGCCGTCGTTGGGCGACAGCGTGATGATCTCGATGCTCGGATCCTCATCGAGCTGTGCGATCATTCCCTCGGCCAGCTTCCGGACGACCTCGGGATTTGAGGTGCAGAGCTGCGTGCTGTGGCTGTTCTCCCGGTCCGACTTCTTCCGCTTCCCATCTACGAGTGGGAACCACTCCGGGTGCTCGTCGTAGTACTCCTCCGGCGGGATGAGGATGCGGAACGTGTGGAAGTGCCACAGCCAGTTCACGCTCACGTCCTCGCCCTCGACGCTCACGTGGCAGTTCATCCGCTGCTTCAGCGACCACTCCCCGGTGCCGACCCAGCGCGTGTCGAAGGCGGGTTTCACGATGTCGCGAAGCGTTCCGATGCGGATCGTCCTGGCCTCGGGGACGACCTCTCCGATCTCCCCGGGCATGAACCAGCGCACACCGAGGTGGCGCTCCAGGAGCTCGTAGACGCCAAAGAGCGTGCCGAGGTCACCGCGCCCGGCGATGATGAGGCGATGCGCGTTGCTCAGGAGCGCAAAGCCATCGCGGCCGGCGTTGTCCGCGTTCAGTCGCAGCTTGGAGCTGCGCAGCGCCCGGGTGTTGCCGACGAACATCCTGTAGCCCCTCGTCACGGCGCCCTCGGCGACGATCGGGAGTTCGGCGGCGGAGATCTTGGCTACATAGCCCTGCAGCTCGGCGGCGGCGAACCGCTCAATGCGGGATGCCTCCTGCGGCAGAACGATGACGGCCTGCGGCACGCCGTCGGCCACGAGCGTATGGTAGGGTGGCGGTGCGGGAGGATACAGGGGCCCGGCGGCGCCCGTAGACGCCAGCAGCGCGCCTGCCACACAGGCGCAGGCCATCGTGTACGCCAGGGTCAGCATGGGTCCGTGCTCCCTTCGACATCGTCTTGCCGCTCAGAAGGCGGGGGGCAAGCCGGGCCTGATGCGGCTTGGAGTGCCGGAACGTCACATAGTGGTGCTCGCCGAACCGAGCAATGCCGGGCAACGCATTCCGCGAGCCGTAAGCCCGGATCGCACGCATCTACAGGCTCCGTACTCTGATACAGCGTCCCTCTCCGCCCAGCGACCGGGGACCATAGGTGAGGCACCGGTCTGCCGATACGCGGCAGCTCGCGGACAGCCTGCGCCGTTGTGTCAACCGCCCGCCGCTGGATGGTCCGCGAGATGAGCCCGGGACGCCATACGGGCGCCGCGGCCATTCCCTTTACGCTGGGAGTACGTTAACCCATAGGGGGGCGCCAGGGGTGGCGATCACATTCTGAATCAGCGCAAGATGCATGTGCAGCGCGCTCAGTGGATGCCGAGAAGCTGCTGCAGCTACCCCGGCTCATACACAACACGGATGCGGACGGTCGCCTTGGTCTGCCATCTGTCTTCGCCCCGCGGAGTCTGCACAGCAAAAACGTAATCGCCCGCGCCGCGCAACGGTAGACCTCGCACCTCAAGGAATACACGTAGGTAACGTTTATCTGCTTCGATTTTTCCCGCGATCGCATCGGGCGTTGGGCAGAAATCGCGCCCCTTTGGCGGCCGCCACAGAATGCGGTACGTGAATTCCTCTTCGCCGTCGCCCTCTCTCTCCCACAAGGTGGCGAGTATGAAGCGCGCGGGAATGCCTTCAGCCTTGGGAGGCACGGTCACGCGTTCAATGATGTTGATTAAGCTCACGTTGTTGCTCTGCGCATCAACTATGGCAGACTCGCACGGGATTGTCCACCTATGCTTTGGCATGTGACGCTCCCTCATCCGCTGTAATCCACCGGTCCGAAGCATCAACAGCTGCGGTGGGCGAGCCCTCTCTCCGTCGCACTGCGACGCCCCTCGCTTCGCCCGCTCCTGATGGCTTGGCTCCCATGTCGATATCGCCTCGCTGCGTGTCACTCGCAGGTGCCGCGCCGATCAAGTGATTGTACATGGCATAGCCCCAGAACAGATTTGGCAGTTTGGCCTCTCGAATAGCGCAAAGCGCTCTGTCCAGAGCCTCGGCGCTAGAGGATCCGAGAACGAAGAGGTACACCGCGATGGCAACATCGTAGGGGTGCAACTCATCTGCGGGCAGCTCTCGCATCAGCAGAGATCCAATCCGTTTGGCAACGGCGTCAGCACGAGTCGGCTCGGCGCGTATGGCGCTGATTGCCGACCGCACGTGGGGCGACTGCAGAAGAATGAGACGAAGGCCAGTGATGTTATTGAGGAACGCCGTCCTGACAAACAGTGCAGGATTCTCGGCGAATCCTATAAGGGCGTCAATTGGTGACATGGTCATGGGGCATCCGTCCTGTCCGACCAGATCTCGACGGTGGGACCAACTCCCGGTGGCACGTGGCGGTACGGGTGCACGTACTCGCCCGCGCAACCGAATTTGCTTAGAACCTTGATATCGGATAGGCGGCCCGTGTTGTAATCCTCCTCCACGGCCACAACAATGCCAGAATGGTTGATCTGGGCAAGTTCTGAAGCTATACTCTTGTATAGGATCACGTCTCCGACGCCTACATCAAGGGTGGCTGGGACATCGAAACTATCGATGTTAGGCATGGACTCTCTACACACATAGCCATTGCCCCGTAGCATCCTCATAATGTCCTCGTCGGGATCCGCCGCTTCTAGGTAAGGCCGCATGGGTAGTTCGTAAGGCTGCGGGACAGGCCAAGAGCCGATCCAGCCCAGTTTGCTGACAAACGTCATGCCATGACAGTTGTACGAGGGATCCGGGCCACGTCGCCTAGTAGCGAGCGGCAGCACATCCTGATCGGCGAGCGCCTTCCTGTAACCTAGCGGCACTTCCTGCCAAGTCGGTCCCCTCCGAACGGGTATCTTGTCGTCCGCTTTCGTTTTGACATAGAAGCGGACATCATCGCATGTTGGCCTGGATTCCGAGGCAGTGATCATGCGCTGCTCTTATCTCGGGTCGCGGCAAGCGACTATTCCACGTGAAGCGTACCCATGCCTTCCGGCTCGGAAGTGACGGCCCAGATTACCAGGTGGAACGGTGATCGAGGAGATTGGGCGACGTCGGATTATACCACACTTAGCCGGGGCATGTCAGCGGTGAAGGGATGTCCCCGCAGTTGCGCATCCCATCCCTGCCAGGATCCCGGCTCCCATCTTGTCCCACCCCATTCGCCTTGCCCAGGGCTACCACATCCCCGGGCCATCATCTAGAGAGAATCGCATCTTATCGGGCGCACTATCTCTCTGGCCGACGGGCGTAATGCGGCGCAAGCTTTGCGACCTCGTAGCAGCCCAGATCCGGGGCCTCCCAGTGGAACCGTCGTGGATCTTTGGCAGACGCACCCCGGCATCAACGGCTGTGCCTCGCGGGCTCAGGCTTGCGTCGAACCCAGCCGCACTGGGCTCCCGTCCAGACCGGTGAGGAGTGGCGAAGTCGTGCCATGTCAACTCCACCGCGTCTCGCTCTATCCCGAGGCCGTCTCGGAGCTCTTGGCGGGACCGCTAGGCGCCCACATATTGCTTCGCGACCAGGGATCCCACCGCTGCGCGCGGGAGCCGCCTGCCGCCCTCCCGATGCCCGCTCATCGGTCCATCGATGGTGCGCGGGGGCATATGGGCCGAGCGCTCAGAGCCTACCCTAGAACACTCCGCCTCTCTGGGCGCAGCGACCAGTCTATCAGCTGTGAATAAACTCCTCGGCCTTGGGCATCAGAATGACATCTTGCCTTCGCGGCGCATCTTGGGGTAGGCGCTTAGCACGGTGACTGGGCCTGCATGAGGGGCAACTCCTGCGCGCGCACGATGTCCCCCCGCTGGAAGTCCTCGCCCGATATAACCTCAGCGACGGAGTACTTCTCATAGGCGTGCGTGACCCGAATCAAGCCAACGCCGATGATCTCTTTGGTGAGCTCCAGCCCGGTGGCCGGGTCGGTGAGCGCCTCGCCGGCTCTCAGCACCTCGAACCGATCGCCCTCGCGGATGCCGATCTCCGTGCCGCCGTTGATGTACACCGTGCTGCTTACATACTTGGCCACGCGGCCCTGCCACGGCTGGCTGCCCAGCTCATCGACGATGAACCGGACCCACTTGCCCACCGCCGTGCGCATGGCCTTGCCCAACGGCGAGCGTTTGAAGGTGCTCGTGCGGATATCGAAGTCGCCGATGGGCAGACGCAGACGCGCCGCCCTCGCCACCGCTGTGCCGGACACCTGTTTTGCCGCCAGGACCTCTGAGGTGTTGACGTCCACGACGCGAGCGTTGATGGCCAGATACGCCCTCTCCCGATCTGCGCCTATCCTGTAGCCCTTGATGGCGATGTCGCTGCCCGTTCCGCTGACCTGATGTTCGAACTCCGTGAGGTCACCGGCGACCAGATACTCCGCGCCCAGGACTTTCCCGCGCTGCGGTGCCGTCTCCGGTGTGATAATGCCCTGTTCGGCGAGCCGCTGCTCCCCAAGAAGGCCTTCCAGCCTGGCGCGCTCTACCACGATGAAGCGCCCCGTGTCTCTGAGGCCACTCGTCAGCATGTCCGTGAGTCCCGCGACGACGGAGCGGGGCGAGAGCCGGTAACCCCCCGGTGCCAGAGCCACGTCGATGGGCAGCACCGCAATGCGCTTCTTGAGGATGCGCTCCGGGCCCTTCGAGCCCTTGGTGCGTTTGGCCCTGGCTGGCCCGGCCCCAGCGATGCTGCTGCAGGCCAGGACGATGACCAAGAGCAGAGCGCCGACGGCCCGTTCGCCGCGCATGCTTTGCCGGCTCATGCTCACTCCTCCACAGCAGTGGTCGGTGCCCAGTGGTCAGTGGTCAGCAAAGCCTCGAGGCACTGGCTGCCGGCCTATGTCGTCCAACTGATCACTGATCACTGATCACTGACCACTGACCACTGACCACTGACAACTGTCTTACTGGCGAGGGCGTGTGGGAATCGAACCCACCCCGGACAGCGTTGGCTGGCCCGGCGCTGGGTTTGAAGCCCAGGAGAGCCACCAGGCCCCATCCGCCCCCACCGAGTCCATCATACTGCACCGAGAGCCCGTCAGTCAATGTGACCTTTGTTAATACGTACGCGCCGGTGATTGCACGTGGGCGGGCGAATCGCTAGGGGACAAGCCGCACGCTGCCGGCGGTGCCTGCCTCGACGTGGCCGATGCGGACGGCTGCCGACACGCCGCTCTCGTGCAGCGCCGCCAGCAGCTCGTCGGCGCGCGCGTCCTCGATGGCGATGAGCAGTCCGCCGGACGTCTGCGGGTCGCAGAACGTGGAGAACAAGTCATCCGAGACGCCCTCGGCTACCTCTGCAAAGCTCTCACAGTGCTCGCGGATGTATGCGAGGCCCTCGGGGAAGAGGAACTGCTCTGCCAGATCAATGACGCCACTGACCAAAGGAACGGACGCGGCCGATATGACCGCGGCAACGCCGCTGGCGGCGGCCATTTCGTGCGCATGACCGAGGAGCCCGAAGCCGGTAACGTCTGTGCAGGCCTTGGCGCCGAGGCGGCGCATGCACTCGGACGCAGACCTGTTCAGCTCGCTCATGACGGCGATGGCGTCGGCCAGGCTCTCTTCGCTCGCCGCGTCGGCGCGCGCTGCCGTGGTGACGATGCCGACCCCGATCGGCTTGGTGAGCACCAGCGCGTCGCCGGGCTCGGCCCCGGCATTTGTGACGACGTCCGCCGGGACAACACGCCCGTGAACCACCATCCCGTACTTCAACTCGGGCTCGTCAATGGTGTGGCCGCCTGCGACCGGGATGCCGGCCTCGGCGGCCTTGTCCTGCCCGCCTCGGAGGATGCGGACGAGGATCTGGAGATCGAGCGTGCCGTGCGGGAAGCCAACCACGTTGAGCGCATAGAGCGGCTCCGCGCCCATGGCGTAGATATCGCTGAGGGCGTTGGCGGCTGCTATTTGGCCGAACACATACGGATCGTCAACGATGGGCGTGAACACGTCCACGGACGACACCAGTGCGAGGTCGTCCGAGAGCCGGTACACGGCCGCATCGTCGGCAGTGCTTCTGCCCACGAGCAGCGCCGGGTCAGTGGCCTCCGGCAGTTCGCGCAGCACCTGCGCGAGAGCTGCCGGGTTGAGTTTGGATGCTCACCCCGCACACCGAACGAGGTGAGTCAGTCGTGTGGTGTCCATGGCAGTCGCGAGTGGTTAGCCGACAGTGGTCAACCTATGACCGACGACATTGGCTCCGCGGCGAGCTCTGCCCTGCCGGCCACTGAGCACTGGTCACTAACCACTGCCTTCCTGATCGAAGAGACGGCGTGCTTCCTCGGAGAGAGGTACGGCGCCGCCCATTCTGCGGAGGGCCTCGCGGGCGGCTTGAAGCACCTGCGGCTCTTCGGCGCCGGATGTGAGAAGCCGTGTCAACGCTGGCTCGGCTGCCTTGCCGCCGAGCTGGCCCACGGATCGCACGGCCGCCCATCGAACGTCCGCGTCCTCGTCTTTGAAGAAACGCACGATCAGCGCGTCTACGGCCTTCTTGTTACCGAGTCTGCCCAGGTAGCGTGCCGCTGACGTTCGCACCTCCGCACTCTCATCGTCAAGCGCCTTGATGAGCGTCCGCACAGATACCGGGTGTGCCAGCCATCCCAGAGCCTCGACAGCGTACCGACGCACATCGGGGGCCGGATCGTTCACGGCCGCCTCGTTAAGCGCGACCAACGCGTCCGCGGAAGGCAGCAGCATGAGCGCGGAAGCGGCGCGTTTGCGCACGTATTCGTCCGGGTCTTTGAGCCTCCGGGCCAGTGGGTCAGCGGCGCGAGGGTCGCCAATCAGGCCAAGCGCTTGCGCGGCGGCCTCTCGCACTAGCGCGTCCGAGTCGGACAGCGCCTCTATCAGCACCTCTATTGGACGCGGGTCTGGCGTGGACTCCTGCCGCGCGGTCCGCGACGTCGCTCTGGTGGCCTTCGCGAAGCGCTGCTGCCTTGGGGTATTGCCACTGCACATCACGCCAAGACACGTCGCGATGGCGGCGCGCTGACGTGCCCTCTTGGAGCGTCGTAGCTGGTCGATGAGCATGGCCACAGGCCCGCGGCCCCGTGCTCGCAGTTCGAGACTGGCCAGCGCGCTGGCATCGCCCTCCGGCCGCCCCAGCATATCAATCAGGCGCGCCCAGCCCCTGGGCCCTTCCCTGCCGAACGATCGCACCAGAGACTGAGCGGCGAGATGCGCAACCGTGGGCACTGGGTCCCGTATCGCTCGCCGAAGCGCCGCCCGTGCCCGTGGCGTTCTATAGTCCATGAGACTGCGGACGGCGGCCTGGCGCACCTCGACCTCTGGTTCGTACTCGGGATCCGCTGCCCGTACGAGGGCCCTGACCGTCTCCCTCTGGAGATGGCGGCCCAGTTCTTCACCCAACGTCTCGGCCGCGTTGGCGCGCACTTCTTCATCCTCATCGCCGTGCATGATCTCGATAACGAACCGGGCAAGTCCCTTCTTGTCTTTCACCACATCGTAGCCGCGCCCCAGAAGCTCCATCTGTGATTCCCGGATAGCGGTCGCATTGAAGCGCTCGATGAACTGTGCCAGCGTCATCGTCTGCGCTGGCTCTGGCTCCGGCGTTTCTTCGAGGTCCGACGATGCCTCTTGTTCGCCGGCCTCCTCGCCGTGCTCCAGCTCCTGCGCCACCTGCTCAGCGCTCTTCTGACAGCCGGAGAGGCTCCAGGCTATGAGGACGCCTGCGCTCAGGATCACCAATCCGCCCAAACGCCAGGTGGTGGCGGGCCACCGCAGCAGGTACCTTCTCACTTCTCTACCACCTCAGCGGTCATATCTGACCGCACGGCAGCGGCCGATAACGGCCTCTGCCGTGGTTGGCTCGGCTCTACGCCGCCGATCTCAGCAATTCGCATGATTTCTCGACGCAGCCGGGTCAATCACAGTGAACGCGCCGGTGGCCTCCCAAGTTCCTGATGGGTCCGGCGGTGCGCCTGCGGGTGGGCCCAATGCCGCGGTTTGGCCGGCATGCACCCCTGCAGGGCGCGTGAATCCACCAAGGCATCCCTCTGTCAACTGGGCGGCTGCGTCGCAAGGGGCAGGCGCACTTGACTGGGGCTCACCTGGGATCTATCGTCTCCGACATGAAGGGCGACGCACCAAGCCCGCACGCCTCGCCGGCCAGCAGCGGAGGTAGATGGATCCACCTCCACGACTGGCTGAGGCGAGAGCGTGTGGCCGCTGACGACACCTTCGGCGTCTTTCTCATCGTGGCCACTCTGACGCTGTCCTTCTGGCCCATCTTTGCCACCCCCGACAAGTTTCCCCTGCATGATCCCATTGGCAACGACTGGTACTAAGGAGTGCGCCTTCAACAGGTCGGCCCGCGAGGCCATCATCCAGGCCATCAGTTCGCCCTTCGCTCGGCCGAGCTGCTGTGGCGGAGTTGGAGCGTGCGCGGCTTGCGAAAGACGCGGCCTGCAAGCGACGCGCGGTTGGCCATCTCCTACATCGAACTGGGGCAGCTTGCCGACGCCGAGCGCTGGGAACCTCCGGAGGCGCAATAGCCCGAAGCGCCACACACCGAGCCACCGCCCACGCAGCCCGGCTATCTCGGCCGCATCGCCGCGACGTCTACCACGAAGTCGGCTTCCCGCGCCGCCGGGCTGCTCGGATCGAAGGTGATCACGTCCTCTCCCACGCGCACGGTGGCGTCGTCTACCCGCTCGATGGTGGGAATCTCCTCGCCCGGCCTGGCAGGATACACGACGCAGAGGAACGCCCACTTCTCAGCCGGCTCCGCGTTGCTCACCCACAGGTTGTGACCGCAGAGAATGTCGCCCCTGCGCCACTCGCGGTAGTCCTCCCCAGTGAGAGGATTGATGAAGGCGTCCAGACCCTGCCTGTCGTCCAGTTGCAGCGCGTCGGGACGATGAATGTGCTGCAGGCGCACGTTCACGTCGCCGACGGCGTAGTCAATGGCGAGCTTGTCCGGGTCGAAGCTCAGTGGGTCCTCGGGGAGAATGTGATAGAGCCAGGTGTAGGTGGCCAGCTGGGAGCACTTGAGGTCATCGTAGATGATGAAGTACCTGCCGCGCAGGAACAAGACGTGGCGGACGAAGTGCTCGAGATAGGGGAGGGCCCGCTGCTCGTATACCTCGTGCAGCGATCTGATCCCCCAACGAGAATACCTACGTGGCTCCCTCGGGTAGCAGAGCGTGGCGTCGCCGGCAAAGTAGGCGTACTCTTCACCGCGGGCAAAGCCCACGATCCTGCCGTACGTGGGATAGACCATCCGCCGTTGCGCCTGGCCCAAGCCGTCGATGAGGATGGTGTTGTGGCTCATGGTGTGGTAGGCGTACGCGTCCTGGTTGCCCGAGCTGCCGCCCCCGTGGTTGAGCATCTGGCCGTAGGCGTGAAGCTGGAACGAGCTGTCAGAGTTGAACGAGTGTCCGTACCCGCCGCGCGGGCGACATTGAAAGATGACGCCTGCGCCCTGCTCGAAGGTGCTCCGCAGGCTCGGCGGCCCGGTAGCTGCCATCGCCCAGCCGGCGATGGGGAACAGAGCGACCGTGTCCAGCTCCGGCTCCGGTTCGGGTCGGTCGTAGTAAGCCGGCAGCACGTAGTCAATCCAGGGCCGCCAGTTGACCGCATCCCGTGTGGGGGAGATTTCGCCGCCATACTCGTGCCAGTTGAGCAGGAAGCGCCCCTCGCCGGTGAGGTAGGCCAGCTTGCGGAAGTGGGCGAGATGATTGTACCGCGAGGCGTTGGCCTGGTTGCCCCAGGCGTTGTGGGGCATGCCCACGGGAATGATGCGGCTGAAGAAGTCGCCGATGCGGCTGTAGTACGGATTGCGGCCGAGGTTCGCCTCGGGTAGCGCGGTGTCGAAGTACAGCGTGGCGTTCATCAGCCATTTCATCTTGGAGGTCCCGTACCCGGGGCCCTCGTTCCACGCCTCGTCGAAGCCGAAGCCGTTGGTCACGCCGATGATGTAGTTGAGGATCAGCTCGAACCACTCGCGGCCGATGTCGCTGTGCTCGTAGAGCACCAGCCCGCACACCGCCGTGTCCATGCTGGATTCGTACTGGTGGCTCTCGCTTTGCCCCGCCAGCCCCCCGAGGCGCACCAGCGGCCCCGCCCGCCAGGAAAAGTGGTTCATGATGTGGTCGATGCGCCACTCGAGGGAGTGGATCATGATCCGGCGCTGCTCATCGGTGAGGTCAGAATGCAGCCAATCGAACAGCAGCGCCAGGAACTCGCTGCCCTGCGTGGCGTCCTCGCTGCCATCCCCGCCCTCGCCCCAGACGAATCCGGGCTCGGCCCCCCGGCCCTCGGGTGACGACCGGCCGCCGGGCGGATACCTCGCCCACATCAGCGCCCGCTCCTTCACGCCGGCATACGTGTCATCTCCGGTCATCCGCCACACGAAGCAGACCATTGCCAGGTCGGCTGCGATCCTGTAGAAGGCCTGCTCCGGCTCGGGCTCCCGGTCGGTGGTGGGGAAATCGCCCCACCACGGCTTGTTCATGATGCTGTCGGCCTGTGCACGCATGTACTCCAGCGAAGCGCGGGAGCCGGGATCGGTCCGGGCGAGCGCGCGCACCCGCTCCAGGTTGTCCCGGTTGAACAGCACCCGCGGGTGACCCCGTTCGGCGAGTCTGGGCTCCGCGAGCGCCGAGCGGTCCCAGGTCACTGCATCGCCGGCGATGGTGAACGAGCGCACCTTGCTCCACTTCTCCCCCTCGGTCCCCACGTCGTAGCCGACGCGCCAGTGCCACTTCCGCGCGCCCGTCAGCGCGGGGATGGTGTTGTAGAAGTTGAACGGGCAGGTGACGTCCACGGTCGGATCCGAGCAGTCGGGGTTGGATGATATCTGGAGGCGAAATGTGTGCAGCGCACTGTCCCAGTTCTCGGGCCAGTCTGCCCGGTAGGGCCAGCTCATGCGCGGCGGGTTGAGGGTGACCGTCTCCCCGTCCCCTGGCCGCCAGTTGACGTAGCGGCAGTAGTGGCTGCGGGGATTGTCGGGTACAAGCGACTGCGCGCCGATCCTGACGGGTGCACATCCTGCCGGAACCTGTGATACGATGATCGCGATCACCACCAATGATTCGACGAGCTTAAGACCTCGGGATGTCACCTGTCTACTCCTCCTGGGGGTGGTAAGATTCGCCTGGCAGTCTACGCGCACACGGCGTGCAGCAGCCGGCCGGCACCGTCCACGACGAGGCGCTCGCACGCCGGCGCCAGCATGGTGGTGCCGTAGTAGCGGATGGCGCTCGCCACCTCGTAGCCGCCCTCAGCGAAAGCTGCCTCCGTTGGTACGTAGCCGATGCAGCCGTTGGTGTAGCCGAGGACAATGGTGTGCGGCGCAGGCGAGGCCTTCTCAATGTTGTGCGCATACTCCACGAATACCTCGCCGGGCAATCCCACGAGGACGAGCGGGCCGAGGCAGATGGCTTGCATGTGGAAGAGCTGCGTGCGGCCCGTGACGCTCCCGCGCGACAGCTCGCATACTTCTTCGGCCCACTCTACGAGGCCTTCGTGGAGTTGGATGCGCCCCGGCGGGTCGCCCGCCTTGCGTGCATCAGCCAAGGCGCTCCGCTGCTCCTGCACCTGCGCCTCCGCCTCGCTGAGTGGCGGCGGGTCCTGCAGAGGCAGCGCAACGCTCTCGTGGGCGGAGGCGATGCGCAGCCCGGGGATCGGGGCTGCATACTCGGCCGTCTTCACAGCAGCCGCTCCCAGCCTTTCGCCGATTCGCCGCGCCTGCTCGAACGTCCCCTCCCCGCGTTCGCAATTGATATTGCCGCAGCAGCCCTGGGCGAACAGCGCGATCACCGGCGCACCGTCGTCTCGGCCGTACGTTCTGGTGACGAGCCGCTGCGCATAGCCCGGGTAGTCGGCACTCACGTAAAGGTTGCGCGCGCCGAGCGTCACCGGATGGGCGGCGTGCGCGAACACGATGGCGATGGGCGAGCCATCGGATCTGTCAGCGCGGATCACATCGACGTACGGAGCCACCGGGCCCTCGGGATTCACACCCAGGCGCATGCTGCCGTCCGGCTGCCGCTCGCGCCGGTTGACGCCCACCTGCACGGGCCCGCGTCCGTGGCGGATCACGGCCGCCTCGCGCGAGTCGAAGGCCGCCCTCACAATGCTCACCATTGCATCGGCAACGCCGGCGAGGTAATTCGCGTGCGGCTGTCCCATGCCGTGAAGCACGGTGGTGCAAGGCCCCGAGTGCGTGTGACTGGCCGAGATCATGACGTTGGTGCCGGGGATAGACGTCTGGCGCTCTACGCCGTCGCGGACCTGCTGCACCAAGTCGTCGCCAACTCCAATGAGGTCGCAGGTGACGACTGCAGCGGCCTGCTCGCCATCATCAATAACGAGGGCCTTCGCGAAGAGACTATCGTGGATGCCGACATTGCCCGATGGGCGGCCGCCAAAGCCGGACAGATCCACCCCGACGGGTGGCGTAATGTCGGCGGCTGCCGCTCCGGCTCGTGCGTTTTCGTTCATGTTCAGTTGCCTCCCGCGGTTCAGCGCGCGGCAGGTCCGTGCTTGGGCCCGGCGCATGATATGCAATCGTTACCGACGTGTCAACCGACGCGACCGTCCGCGCCCCGGCGATTGACGAAGCGCGCAAGCTACAGTGTCGGGACGCACGATGTCGGGGGACAGGGCGTAGGCGCCGACGCTTACGGGGCCACTACCCCGTGGGCGTTGCCTGCCGAGGTACGGTGGGGCGAACTGCGGAGTTCGGGGGGATGCACGCGGAATCGGCCCGGATTCACGAGGCCGGTGCAGATTCGCCCAACCCGCCCGCCGCGCTGATCGTCACTCTGGCCGGGCCTACGATGCGAGCGGGCAGCCCGCCCGTCATCTCCTCGACGAGCTTTGGCGACGTTATCCTCGCCGCTCTGCTCGCGTACGGGCTGATCAGCGGCGGCCGCTGGCGTGAGGAGTGTCCGTCCGATGCGATCAGGTGGACGAGGCCCGCTTTGAGCAGGCGGGCGGCAAAGCGGGCGGTCCCGCCCCACCTGCCGCGCGCCAGGCTGTCGGCGTCCATTTGCACGAGGCAGCCGCGCTCGACGATCCGCGCCAACAGCGCGGGGTCCTGCTGTATGCCCGCACTCTTCTCGGGGTGAGCCAGGATCGGCGTCACGCCGAGTGACATGACCTCGAAGAGGACCTGCTCAGTGCACATCGGGATGTCGAAGACCGGCAACTCGATGAGCAGGTAGTCCCCGCCGTCGCCCAGCGTCAGCAGATCGCCCTGGCGGAGCCGTTCCGGCACCTTCGTCCCCATCATCACTTCCTGCCCCGGCAGCAGCTTGAGAGGGATGTCCTCGTCCACAAGCCGGTCCTGGAGGTCCCCGACAGCCCGGCGGACCTCCTGCGCCGTCGGCGTAAACATGCCCTCCCAGTAGTGGGGCGTCGCCACCATCGTCGTGATGCCGTCCTCCACGGCTGTGCGTGCCATGGCGACGGCTTCCTCCATTGTCCGTGCGCCGTCGTCCAGCCCAGGCAGGATGTGGCAATGAATGTCGATCATCGGAAGCATTAGGACAATTCGCCGGCGTTCTCCGAATGCGCACGTGTTATGCGGGTGCGCGCAGATCCTCCGAACGGGCGACAGTAAGAGCCTCGCGTGCGCGCTATCGCACCTCGTCGGCCCCGCTGCACGAAGGCCCCGGCCCCTCAGTTCTGTATGAGGCCTGCCTTAGACAAAGACCACGGACGACCGCGCCGTCCGGTGACGTCGGTGGCCTTAACGGTACGGGTTCGGAGGATCCGCACAGATCCGTTTAATCTGCAGGGGGAGGTTGAATGACGCGCTCCACAATGGCGGCGACTCTAAGCACGACTTCCAGGAATGCTTACGGATTCAAGGAATCCCCGCCTCACCTGGATGTGTGGCGATGAACTTCGACGTGTGGTTCGTTTCAGAGCGCCTGCTCGGCGCAATGCGTCCTCTGCGCACTAGCGGTATGTGCGGCCAAGCGGGCTCCGCGGAGGCGGACGGCTAGCTCTTGCCCTCGTTGTCACCCTCCTCCTGCAGATAGTCATAGTAGTAGTAATAATAGTAGTAATCGCCCGAGGACGGCCGCATCTTGTTGATGACGACGCCGAGGATGGTGCCGCGCGCGTTCTCAATCAGTCGCTTCATCTCGCGGAAAGCATCCTTGGTCACTCTGCCGGACTCGGCCACGAGGATGGTCTGATCGGCCTTCGAGGCGAGTATCATGCCATCGGTCAGCGCCAGGACGGGCGGAGAATCGAGAATGCAGACGTCGGCCCGCTCGCGGAGCTTCTCAAGCAGCTCGTCCATCTTCTCGGAGCCCAGCAGCTCCGCGGGATTCGGCGGCAGCGGACCGCTGGGAACCAGCCGGAGGTTGGGGACGCTGGTGTCGTGTATGATCTCGGCCACCGATGCATCGCCAGCCAGGGCGTTCGTGAGCCCCGGGGCCGAGTCGTTCTCGAGATATCGGTGCAGCTCCGGGCGTCGCATGTCGCTATCGATCAGGAGCACGGATTGGCCAGCTTGCGCCATCGCGACGCCCAGGTTGGCGACGGTCATGGTCTTGCCCTCTCCCGCGCCGGCACTGGTGACGAGGATGGTCTTTGCCGGCTCGTCGAGCAGGGAGAAGTTGATGTTCGAGCGCAGCGTTCGATACGCTTCCGCGGGCGGCGACTTTGGCGCCTTGGCCGTCACCAAGTGGTCGTCGCGACGGTCGTCCATAAAAGGCACCATACCGAGGAATGGCAACGCCAGATCGCCCTGCAAGTCCTCAGGTGAATGGATCGTGGTGTCGCTCAGCTCCAGCACAAGGGCGAGGCCGAGGCTCAAAAACAGCCCTATGAGCAGCGCGAAGACCATGGTTTTGGACGTCTGCGGCGCCACTTTCACCGCGGCGACGGCCTTGTCGAGCACCTCCACCTTGGGCTGCTTCATGGCTTGGCTGATGCTGACTTCGGTCAGCCGCTGGAGCAGCGCACGATAAGATTCCCGGGCGATCTCGCGGTCGGCCAGCAGCTTCTGCATGTGCGCCTGTTTTGCCGGGAGGTCCTTGAGCGTGGAAATGTGCTCGTTGAGAATACGATCGAGTACCTCTACGCGCTGACGCAGGCCGGCGGCCTTCGCCTCCCAATCGGCGGCCTCACCGCGCAGCACAGTGTACATGGGATTGTCCACGTACTCCGTGCGGAGCACCGAGTCGTTCTCCCGCCGATCCCGCTCCGCGCGCAGTTCCGCCACTTCCGCCCCGAGCTCCTGCAGGAGGGGATGGTCTTCAGTGTAGCGCGCCCTCGCTTGGGCGAGCTCCGCCTCCTTTTCGCCGAGCCGGCGGTCCAGCTCTACGAGCACCGGACTCTGTACCGGTTTGGTCACCGCCTCGATGCGCGTTTCGCTGCTCAGCCGAGCGGCGAGGCTTTTCATGGTCGCCTCCGCCGTGCTCCGGTCGGCCTCAGCCTCGGCGCGCCAGGCGCGGTACTGCGCCAGCATCTGCACCGCGTCCGTGGTGTCGCGCTCCGGATGGATGATCCCGTGCTCTTGTTGATACTCCGCGATATCCTGCTCTACTCGCCGCAGCGCCGCCTCCGCCTGCTGCAGTTGTTCCTCGATGAACTCTCTCGCGGCCGCCACCTCGCTCTGACGGCTGCTTCTGTCGGTGTCCACGAAGGCGTCCGCGGCGGCATTGGCGTACCGCACAGCGGTGTCGCGGTCGCTCGCCGTGGCGTACAGGTGGATGATGTTGGGCTGGCGCGATTCTGCCGACAGCGACTGATGCACCCGCTGGGCGATGAGATCCACGGGGTCAACGCTTGCCGTCTCGTCCTGGTAGCGTTGCGCGGCCGCCTGCGCCAGGGACATGGTCCGAGCTCGTAGCGTCTCCGTCTCGAGAGCGGCCATCTCCGGCCAACGAGGGTTCTCGCCGGTGATCATGAAGAAGCCGCGCGGCTGGCTCTTGACCAGCACCACGCTCTCTGCGCGATACAGCGGCTCAGCCACGCGCGTGAGAGCGAAGCCGACGAAGAGGGAGCATAGGATAATGCCCAGGATGAGCCACTTGCGCTTGCGGAAGGCGCACGCATAGTCGCGGATGTCGAAACGCTTTCCCAGCGGATCCATACCCCATCAGTGCGGGAACCGCACGCTCACTTGGATGCCCTCAGCGGGACGGTCGCGATAGCTTATCAGTATACCTGCCCCATCGTGGGGTGTCAACGCCCGGTGGACTGGCGACTGGACCCACTCGTCCGGGGCGTTGTGTGTGCTGCCGGCGTCACGGCGCCTCCATCTGGCGCGCGGTCTGCACGATCTCCTGGGGGGAGGCAGTGGCGCACCCGAGCTTGCGCACGACCACCGCCGCCGCCAGATTTGCCAGCCGCATGGCCTCGCCCGCCACTGTCCCAGCCGCCAGGCACAGGCCGAGGGTGGCGCTCACCGTGTCGCCCGCCCCGGTGGCATCGTACACCTCTTTGGCCACTGCCGGGATCGAGTCCGGCGGCACGCCATCGTCGCTCAGCAGGACCATGCCGCGCTCGCTGCGCGTCACCAGCACGTAGTCGGCTGAAAGCTCCCGCCGCAGGGCTCGTGCTGCCTGCATCAACGCGTCCTCGTCTGATGGGGAGGGCCTGAATTCGTGCCCAACGCCGCTTGGCACCAGGTGTGGGATCGGAAGATCGGCCGCGTTCTGCGCCCCGGAGAGGCCAACCAATGCGGCGGCGGCGATCGTTTCCTTCTCGTTGGGCGTGACGATGGTGGCCCCACGGAAAAGCCGTACATTATTCGGCTTCGGATCAACAATGACGGGCAGACCCCGGTCGGCAGCTTCCCGGAACAGCGACTGCGCCAGGGCCGGCGTCAGGACGCCTTTATCGTAGTCGGCCACGACGACGCTCTGCACATCGTCGAGCAGCCGCCTCAGGCGTTCGACGAGCTCCTCGCACACCGGCGGCGATATCGGCGATCGGTCCTCGTAGTCGAGCCGCACAACCTGCTGGCCTTGAGCGATGACGCGCGTCTTGCGGGTGGTTGGACGACTCGCATCGACCACCACGCCGCTGTCGCCGACGCCGATCTGCTGCAGCGCCCTGACGAGCTGAGCTCCGGTGTCGTCGTCACCGATCACGCCGGCGATCGACGCCCCTCCACCGAGCGCGGCGATGCTGCGGGCCGCGTTGGCGGCGCCCCCGGGGCCGGTGCTGCGCCGCTCGATGTCCACGATGGGGATCGGGGCCTCCGGACTGATCCGCTCCGTCCGGCCCCAGACGTACTCGTCCAGGATCAGGTCGCCCACAACCAAGACACGGCAACCTCGGATATCGTTAAGGATGCTCGTCAGTCGATCAACCGTCAGTGAGAGCACTTGTGGGCCCTCCTTGGCTGGCGAAACACACGACGGCCGCGAGTCGGGCGCGCCCGCGGCATTTCTTGGAACAACAATGCGGTGGGCCGGTCCGTCACCGCGATGAGGATCGCGACGGCGCTCAGTAACATCAGCATGCTCATGGATATGATCACGTACGAGCGATTGTGCGTTGTCACACGTGGTGCCTCCTTGGCTGCGGGCTGACCGTGTGGCACGGGGGCTCACAGCTCCGGCATCTCGCCGCCGGATTCGGCCATGGCCCGGCGCATCGCCGCCGGGATATGCGTCTCCGCCGTGCCGGCGCTGCAGCGGTCGATGCTGGCCACCGTCGCCTCCAGCGCTGCCAGTGGCATGCTGACGAACAGCTCGTTCTCCGCGTACCGTTGCATTCGGCGTGCCGTCACGTCGCCGAAGGTGACGTTCACATTGCCCGTGACAAGCGAGTACGTGATCGCCGCGCCGCACAGCGCGCCCGTCGGGTCGCACTCCATGGGCTTGCCGTCCAGGTAGTAGGCGAGATTGATGAGGCGGGCCGCCTGCCATGGATTGCAGATGAACACAGTCACGTCGGGTGGGAGTG
The DNA here is from genome assembly GCA_030601885.1 of Armatimonadota bacterium. Lineage (GTDB taxonomy): Bacteria > Armatimonadota > Zipacnadia > JAUWAU01 > JAUWAU01 > JAUWAU01. The sequence goes on along the minus strand of JAUWAU010000004.1, from coordinate 289,492 downwards.
GCGCTTTGTCCAGCGGGGCGAAGACGACATGCTCAGCGATGCCAAAAGGCGGCGTCGCCTTCGAGAGCGCCCGGGCGCGGTTGATGGCCGCCGGGCAGGAGAAGAGCTTCTCGCCGTCGATGAGGAACTCTCGCAGCGCCTTAGCGTGCTCTGGCGGCATGGCACGCAGGCCCAGATACGTGGAGCCGCCGGGGCAGGCGGAGTTGTCGCCCGTCAGGTCGATCACGGTGCCGGCGGCTGCCGCCTGCAGTGCGCCGCAAACGCGGTACGCATCCGTCGAGGCGTCCGCCGGTGGATTGTCGGTATACGTTACCGCCACCGGGGTATGCGCCAACTCGAGCACGTCCACGAGTCGTTTGCACGAGTTCGTCCAGTGCATTGTGGCTGCCTCCCTACGGTCTTACCCCCGCTCGTATGCTTATGCTTTGGCGGCAACCGTCCCCTGTCCTTCCTCAACCGTCAGCCTTTGGCCGTTCAACGATGGCGACTCGGCGCCATTGAGCCGCCTCTATCAGCGTCCGGCTCTGCCCACGGCGTCACGTCCACCTCGAGTGCCTTTGGCGGAATGCCCGCACGGTGAGGGTCTCCACATCGCGCACCGGCGGACGGTCGGGTATGCGTCGGAGGTCGAGTAGGTCTTTGTCGCCGGTCACGATGCAGTCTGCGCGGCCAGCCACTGCGCAGGCGAGCACCTTCACGTCCCCCGCATCGCGCACTTCGATGTCAAGCTCGGGATCAGGCGTGATCAGCTCGGCATGGGACAGGATATCTCGGAGGATTAGGTCCAGGCGCTTCGGCGGCACTTCGAAGTCTTCGGCCAACACATCCTCGAGTTCCGCCAGCAGTTCGGACGACGTGACAGCTTGAAGCCGGCCACTGGCTGCCAGATCCACCACCCGGCGCGGAGCTCCGCCCCAAAACCGGGCGGAGATCAACACATTCGTGTCAATGACAACTCTCATCGCGTCGCTTCGGATCCCATCGGTAGGACATCACGCGCAGCCAGCCGTCGATCACGTCGCGCTTGAAGCGGATGGCCTTGCCTATCTTCGCCCCCGGCAGCTCCCCACGACGGAACTTGCGGTAAACAGTCTGCGGGGCCACTTTTAGATACTCTGCCAACTCCTTGACCGTCATTATCTCACTGCTCATGTCCACCTCGCCCTTTCTGCACTGTAATATGTTTTGTTGTACTCTGTGCGTCAACATTCGTCGTGAGGGCCTACTCCTTGACTGCCCAACTGCGAGTTGCTACGATACGGCGGCCTGAAGGCAGGGAAAAGGGAAAAGGAGAAAAAAGGAGAAGAAGGCGCTCGGCGTCTTCGGGCTGTTGCCGTCTTCTCCATTGCCCTTTCTCCTTTGGTGTTGCCTTGCCCTGGTGCTGGTATGAGTGACGTAGAGCCGAGGGTCATCCTGGCCACCGACTGCGGCAGCACCACCACGAAGGCCATCCTCATCGAGCACACGGGCGCCGAGTACCGCCTCAGAATGCGCGGCGAGGCGCCCACCACCGTCGAGGCTCCTTTCGAAGACGTGACGCGCGGCGTGCTCAATGCGGTGGCGGAGGTGGAGGAGCTCTCGGGCCGGACACTCATCGAGGACGGCGCCATCCTGCGCCCCGCGGCTGACGGGAGGGGCACTGACCTGTACCTCTCCACCAGCTCTGCCGGCGGCGGGCTGCAGATGATGGTAGCCGGCGTCGTGAAGAGCATGACTGCCGAGAGCGCGTCGCGGGCGGCCCTCGGGGCCGGGGCCATCGTGATGGACATCATTGCCACCAACGACGGCCGAGCCGCCCACGAGCGCGTCCGCCGCATCCGCGAGCTGCGGCCCGATATGATCCTGCTCTCGGGGGGCACCGACGGCGGCACCATCGACAAAGTGGCACAGCTCGCCGAGTTGATCCGTGCGGCCAGGCCCCAAGCGCGTCTCGGAAGGCAGTTCCAGCTTCCGGTTATCTTTGCCGGCAACGTCGATGCGCGCGATGTCGTGCGGGAGAACCTCGACGAGACAACGGCGCTGCAGATCGTAGACAACCTCCGGCCGGTGCTTGAGCGGGAAAACCTCGGACCGGCCCGGCAGGAGATCCAGGAGCTGTTCCTCGAGCACGTCATGGCCCACGCGCCCGGCTACCCGACGCTGATGCAGTGGGTTGACACGGACATCATGCCGACGCCCGCGGCCGTCGGCTCGATGATTCAGACCATAGCCGAGCAAGAGGGGATTAGCGTCATTGGCGTGGATATCGGAGGGGCGACGACGGACGTCTTCAGCGTGTTCGGCGGGGTGTTAAACCGCACGGTGAGCGCCAACTTCGGGATGAGCTACAGCATCTCGAACGTGCTCGCCGAGACGGGCATGGAGAACATCCTGCGCTGGGTGCCCCAGGGCGGCCACCGTGTGGCACGGGTTGACCAGCAATCCGTGCGTTCCTCCGACGGCGCAGCACAGCTTGACAAGCAAGCTGTGCCACATGCGGACATCGGCAATCGGATCCGCAACAAGATGATCCGCCCCACGACGATCCCTCAGACGCTCGACGACCTCATGCTGGAGCAGGCGGTGGCGCGGGAGGCCCTGCGGCTGTCCTTCGAGCAGCACAAGCTGCTCGCCGTCGGGCTCCGGGGCATCCGGCAGGAGCGGACGATCTCCGATGCCTTCGCCCAGACGCTGACTGGCGAGACGCTGATCGACATGATGGCGTTGGATCTGATCGTAGGCAGCGGCGGGGTGCTGTCTCATGCGCCGCGGCGGCAGCAAGCGGCGTTGATGCTCATCGACGCCTTCCAGCCCGAGGGCGTCACGGCCCTGGCGGTGGATAGCATTTTCATGATGCCCCAGCTCGGCGTCCTGGCCACGGTGCAGCCCGAAGCCGCCACCACGGTGTTCAAGCGCGACTGCCTCATCCCGCTCGGCGTCTGCGTCGCGCCCGTGGGGACGGACAAGCCCGGGGCGGAGTGTGTGGCGGTAACGCTCGAGTCGGAGCAGAGCCGCGGAGAAGCCACCGTGAAGTTCGGCGAGATCGCACGCCTGGAGCTTGCCGCAGGAGCCAAAGGGATGCTCACGGTCCGGCCGAGACGCCGATTCGACTGTGGCGAGGGGAGGGGCACGGCAGTGAGCCGCGAAGTCAGCGGGGGCGTTGCCGGTGTCATCATCGACGCGCGCGGGCGACCTCTGTCCCTGCCCGAGGACGCGAGCACGCGCGCTGAGCACGTCCGCCAGTGGTGGCACGCGCTGGAGTTGTATCCTGGCGTGTAACGCTACCGCGTGAGAGTCCGTCCCACGCGTTGCAGAATTGCAAGGAGCTACCCATTGGCACACGCTTACACTCCTGGCTTGCGGGTGACGGAGTCGGCGCTGCTGCGGAAGCGACGCCTGCTCCCTCTGGAGGGCGAGGTGCACGTTGCGGTGGGCGACGCCGTCTCGGCCGAGCAGGTCATTGCGGCCACCGCCCTGCCGGGCAACATACACTCCCTCAACGTGGCGCATCGGCTCGGCATTGAACCCAGCGAAGTGCCGGACTCTATGCTGAAAGGCGAGCGAGACCGCGTGGAGGCCGATGAGGTGATCGCCCGCTCGGCGGGCCTCCTGGGGCTGTTCAAGTCCTCCTGTGTGGCGCCGGTCACCGGCACGATCGAGAGCGTCTCATCCGTGACCGGCGAGGTGTTCTTCCGCGAGCCACCGATCCCAGTGGAAGTGACCGCCTATGTGGACGGGACAGTGGTGGAGCTGCTTCCGGGTGAGGGGGCAGTTGTGGAGTGCCACGGTGCTTTTGTGCAAGGGATTCTGGGCATTGGCGGAGAAGCACATGGGCCGTTGCGGGTGCTCGTTGAGCAGCCGGGCCAGCCGTTGCGGGTGGAGACCGTGGACGAGGCGTGCCGCGGCGCCGTACTCGTCGGCGGCTCTCATGCGGATGCGGCCTGCATGGAGCGGGCGGCGGAGGTCGGAGCGGCCGGGCTCGTGGTCGGCGGCGTGGACCAGGCCGATCTGGAGCAGTTCATGGGAGAGCCGCTCGGGGTGGCGATCACCGGCCAGGAGGACGTCGGCACTACGGTGATCATCACCGAGGGGTTCGGCGTTCTGGACATGGCCGAGCGGACGTTCGCCATCCTGAAGGAGCGCGAGGGCAAGAAAGCCTCCATGAACGGCGCGACGCAGATCCGAGCGGGAGTGATCCGACCGGAGGTCATCGTGCCCGAGGAGGCCAAAGAAGCGCTGGCGACGGCGGATGTGAGCTCGGGCATCGACGTTGGATCGGTCGTGCGCATCATCCGTGAGCCGCACTTCGGCAGATTGGCGACGGTTTCGGCTCTGCCGGAACAGTTGCGGAAGATCGAGACGGAGGCATCAGTTCGCGTTCTGGAGGCGGAGTTGGAAAGCGGCGAGCGTGTCTGCCTGCCGCGGGCGAATGTGGAGTTGATCCAGACTGGGTAAGAAGGCACCAGTCGGCGTGCGCCGATTCTGCTTGCTGCTCCTGCTCTGCAGCGCCGCATTGTCGCTCGCATCGTGCCGCCACCGCCCGGAGGTCGGGCCGGCGCCCATCACCACGTTGACGGCCCAGGACCGCGCCGAGGACACGGGTGGGGCCATCGATCTGGATTGGTCCGGCTACGCTCCCCCGTCGAACTTCGACCACTACAACATCTACCGCAGCCGAGACCCGATCTCCACCGTGGCTCGGTTGAGGCCCATCAGTGCGGTGGCCAAGCCCGACGAGACCACCGACGCTCCCACCAGCTACGTTGACACGCCAATCACGGACGGTCTCGACTACTACTACGCCGTGACGGCAGTAGATGCTGACGGAAACGAGCAACGCGTGGTGACCGGCGCGGGACCGGTGCAGTCGGCCAGGCAGGAACCCGGGCCCGCACCCCCCCTCGACGTCCAAGTGCAGGATGATGACGCGCCCGACGACCCCGGCGGCGTCATCAACCTCTCCTGGACGCTGTCGCCGGACGACACGGGACTCGGGGGGCCGATAACGGGGTACCAGATCGTCCGGCTCGAGCAGCTCGAGGGGGAGGAGAAGGTCCTCAGTGACGTGCTCCCCGGCAGAAGCACGTACACTGACAAGAGCGGCGACCCGAAGGTCCAGTATTACTATGGGGTGAGGGCGCTTGCCGACGAGACGGTCCGGTCGGAGATGGCGCGGAGTGGCGCAATCATATCCTATGGGCGCTGGTACAACAGGAACCGAACGAACGTGGTGGTCAGCCTCGGCATCTACGCGGCCCTGGTGATCTTCTTCATCACACGCGCCCGCCGCGGTCACGAGCTGTACGTCCGACCCATCCCGGGCATCGAGGCGCTCGACGACGCCATCGGACGGGCAACGGAGATGGGCCGCCCGATCCTGTACGTCTCCGGCCTCGGAGGCGCCAGCGGCATCTCTACCATCGCTGCAATGATCATTCTGGGCCGTGTTGCCCGCCGCGTCGCCGAGTACGGGACGCCGCTCCTGGTCCCCTGCATCGACCCCATCGTCATGAACATCGAGCGGGAGATCGTACGCCAAGCCTACCTCAAGGCTGGCCACGCCGATGCCTACGATCCCGACAGCGTGTTCTTCGTAACTGACTCGCAGTTCGCCTACGTAGCCGCCGTGGACGGCATAATGCTGCGCGAGCGCCCGGCGGCCTGTATCTATATGGGGTACTTCTACGCCGAGTCACTTATTCTGGCCGAGACGGGCGCGAGCACCGGCGCCATTCAGATCGCCGGCACCGACGCCGACACGCAGCTCCCCTTCTTCGTCACCGCCTGCGACTATACGCTCATGGGCGAGGAGTTGTATGCGGCCAGCGCCTACCTGTCGCGCGAGCCGATGATACTGGGAAGCCTCAAGGGGCAGGACTGGGGCAAAGTACTCATTACCGCATTGCTTGTCGCGGGAGCCGTGATAGTGGCATTGGGTGCAAACTGGGCTCCTGCTGCAGAGTTCGCCGAGAGCTTCAAGAATCTGTTTGCGGCCATGTAGCCGTGGGGAGTGATCCGCGCTGCGCTTACGCCTGCCGCTGGCGATCTGCTTCGTCGTGGGCCTGTTCATGATAGTGCAGTTGTTCGTTCCGAACAGGCTGAGCGAGGATGCGACGGAGCGCGCCTCTGACTGGATCATCATCATCTGGGCCTTCGCCTTCGTTCTCGGCGTCGGCAGCCTCATAAAGACGCACGGCGAGCGACTCCGGCGGCGCCATCCGGATTGGCCGTATAGCCTCCTCGCACTTGCGGCGTTCGCCGGAATGTCCATCGTTGGGGTCGGCTGGGGCATTGACCCAGGGAAGCCGGCATTTTGGCTGTTCACCAACGTATACGTGCCCCTGGACGCGACCATGTTCTCATTGCTGGCGTTCTTCGTTGCCTCGGCGGCGTACCGCACCTTCCGTGCGCGAACGCCGGAGGCGACGGTGCTCCTGGTGGCGGCCGTGCTCATCATGCTGGCGCGCGTGCCCCTCGGGGCGTTCATCTACGAAGGTCTGCCTGACCTCGCCGAGCAGGTGCTCATCTCCCCCGTCACCGGGGCCAAGCGGGGCATCATCCTGGGCATCACCCTCGGCGTGGTGGCCACGTCCCTGCGCATCATCTTGGGCGTCGAACGCGCCTACCTGGGCGGCGAGTAGGAGATTACTGAGTTGGAGCAACGCGACGCAGCACAGGACGGTTGGCTGGAGCGCCTCCAGCACATCGACCGCCGCTACATCTTCCTTCTCATGGCGGTGGCCGTCATTGTGCCGATCGTACTGGGGGTGCGCCTCCCGGTGGGCAAACCCACCCGGCCCGTGAGATTGGTGTACGACAAGATCGACTCGCTGCCCGCCGGATCGGTCGTGCTCATGGCGTACGATTTTGGGCCCTCATCTGCGCCGGAGCTGGTCCCGATGGCCGTCGCCATCCTCCGGCATTGCTTCTCGCGTGACATCGACGTGGTGGCGATCAGCTTCTATACCGTCGGACCGCCCCTTGCCCAGGGCGTGCTCGATCAGGTGGCGAAGGAATTCGGCAGGAAGTATGGCGAGAACTACGTCAACCTCGGCTACCTGCCCGGAATGGTGCCCCTTCTCATCCGCATGTCAACGGACATTCCGGGCACATACAAGCAGGACTACACCAGGACCAGGATGAGCGAGCTGCCGCTCATGTCCCGTGTGCGCTCATACGACGATATCGCGCTCGTCGTGGACCTGGCTTCCAGCGACACGCCGGCTATCTGGATCACCGTGGTGAACGCGCGCTACCAGCAGGAGGTGGCGGCCGGCGTTACCGCCGTTATGGCCGTTGACTACTACCCATACATCCAGTCCAGGCAGCTCGTGGGGATGCTGGGCGGGCTCAAGGGTGCAGCCGAGTACGAGTCACTCGTTGGGCGCCCGGACGAGGCCACCAAGCGCATGCCCGCCCAGTCCTTTGCTCACGGCCTCATCATTCTGTTGGTGCTTCTGGGCAACACGGCGTACGTCATCGCCCGGATCCGCGCGCGGCGCGGTGCGTAGCGAATCGCTGGGAAAGGAGCGCATCATACCCGAGATACCGTGGGATCGAGTCGGCGTCTGGATCGCCGCCCTGCTCACTCTGTGCATCTACAGCTTCCTGTACCGGGACAACGTCCTGTACAAGATCGCCGAGCACCTCTTTGTGGGTGTCTCGCTCGGTTGGGCGCTCTGCGTCACCTACCACCAGGCCATCTTGCCGAAGATGGTGTATCCGGTGTTCATGCCGGCCCGGGTGGATCTGCCGCGCCCGGACTTCGTCGTCGCAGTGCCGGTACTGATCGGACTGCTGTGGTTTGCCAGGTTCATCCCAGGCGTCGGCTGGCTCACGCGCGTCCCCATCGCCGCCGTGGTCGGCTACGGCTCCGGTGTCGGCGCTACGGCGGCTATCCATGGGAACCTGCTCCCCCAGTTGCGCGCCACGCTTCTGCCGGTGGTGGCACGTTCCGATAGCGGCGCCTTCGACGTGTGGCTCTCGATCGGCAACGCCGTGCTCATAGTCGGCGTCATCTGTGTACTTGCGTACTTCTACTTCTCCCGGGAGCACCGCGGCGTGCTGGGGGGCATGTCCCGCGTTGGCATCTACTTCCTGATGATGGCCTTCGGCGCCGGTTTTGGCTATACAGTTATGGCACGTATCTCCCTGCTCATAGGCCGCATAGAGTTCCTGTGGCTTGATTGGCTCAGGCCTCTGTTCTACTAACCAAAGGCCGTCCTCGACGGGCTGCTGCGCGCTCGGCCGGCGGCGCAGACCTCGGCTGATGCGCCCTGGCTCGCCACACCCCAACGTTGACACTACCCCGAAGATTTCGCCCGTCGGCCCACCCGTTGTAGCCGGAGCAGCTTGCTCCGGCGGGCCTCGGGCTGTGCGGTCGTGCCGACCGCTGCGCAGCCCGAGCTACACGACGACATGAGCGCATCTTCATCGTTTCCGGGTGTCCCAACGGAACATGAGGACTGCGGGGCTGTTGAAAAACCCAGGCCACACGCCCGTTCGCGTAGCGCGGGCTTTCCAGCCCGCGATGTCGGCCTGGAAAGGCCGACCTACGCGGTGGGCGGCCGGCGGCCAGACGACGAGCCGGCGGGGCCCGGCTTTTTCAACAGCCCCACTGCTCGGTGAATCCCCTTCGGCCAGGTGTTACACCAGCTTTACAGCCCCGTGGTATAAGGCTTCATAGTTGACTGGGGAGCAATGGCGGCGAGGCTGGCTGCGGTGTTGGGGCCTGCAAAGCTCTGGCGCAGGCGGGTTGGGTGTACTCCGTATCGGCTTTCGCACGACGGACCGGGAGCACAATGGCCGAGCCAGGCAAGATACTCGTCGTAGATGACGAGCCCGCGATCAGGCAGCTTCTGCTGGAGAGCCTGTCCGAGGAGGGCCACCACGTTGAGCTTGCCGGCACCGGCAGGCAGGCGCAAGAAGTGCTGGCCGCGCGTGGCTTCGACGTGCTCATCCTCGACCTAAGCCTGCCCGATATGCGCGGCGAAGATGTGCTGAGCTCTCTCGATGGCAATGGCATGAGCCGGCCACAGGTCATCGTCATCACCGGTTACGCCACGACGGAGTCGGCCATCCGCGTCCTGCAGCACGAGGCGTACGACTACATCCGGAAGCCATTCCCTCTGGACACGCTCCTGACATCGGTGCGGCGAGCCCTGGAAAAGCGCCGGCTGGCGGCCGAGAATGTGGGGCTCATCGAGCAGCTCCGGGCTCACGAGCGCAAGCTGTCGGTGGCGGTGAAGCGTGCCACGACCGAACTGGCGGCACAGAATCGCCGCCTGGACGACGAACGCCACCGCACTCTGGCCATACTGCACAGCCTCAGCGAGGCCGTGGTGACGTGCGGCCTGGATGCCCGGGTGAGCTTCCTGAATGCTGAGGCGGAGCGCATCCTCAGCGTAAGCTCGGCGCAGGCTGCTGGCAAGCCATGGGGAGTACTGGTGGGCATCCCAGCGGCGGACTGCCCCGTGCGGGCCACGTTGGCCTCACGCACGGGCTTGCGCGATGTTCAGGTGGGCATCAAGGCAGCCGGCGGCGAGCGCACAGCGGTGCGGGTCAGCACGTCGCTCTTTCTCAACGGCAGCGGCCACCCGGCGGGCGTGGCGATCATGTTTCGCGACATAGGCCCCGAGGAACGACTCGAGCGCATGAAGTCCGACTTCGTCACGGCAGCATCGCACGAGCTGCGCACGCCGCTGACATCTATTCGGGGCTATGTGGAGCTGCTGCTGAGCGGCGGCGCCGGCGAGCTGAGCGGGACGCAGCGCGAGTGCATTGAGGCCGTGGAACGCAACAGCGCCAAACTGTCGCGTCTTATGGCCACGATCTTGGATCTATCCAGGATCGAAGGCGGCGTGTTCCAGGTGCTGCTGGAGCCGACGGACATCGTGGCTGTTGCCAAGGCGGCGGGCTCCCAGGCGGCACGGACCGCTGCAGAGCATCGCGTCGCAGTGGCGGCTCGCTCGAAGCTCAAGACGCTCATCATCGAGTCGGATCCGCGCCGCCTGCACCAAGTGATCGAGGAGCTCCTCAGTAACGCAATACGGCATACACCATCTGGCGGGCATGTGACTGTTGAAGTGTCTAACAATGGCGACAACGGCGGTGTGATCTCCGTCAGCGACGATGGCGTGGGCATACCGCGAGATCACCTCGAGAGGATCTTCGACAAGTTCCACAAAGTGGATGGAGCTGCGGTTCGAGACGACGACGGTGTGGGGCTTGGACTGGCTATTGCCAAGGCCATCGTGGTGCGCCTGGGTGGCAGCATTGCGGTGGAGAGCTCTCTGGGGCACGGCACAACGTTTGCCTTGTCGTTGCCGGCCCGGCCGCCATAGGCGCCCGCACGCCGTTGGCGGATGCGGTGGCGCATCTGATTGGGGGACATAGTGGTGCCTTCTGTCGTTCTTGATCTGGCGGAGACAGAACGAGACGAGCTATCCATCCTCGTGGCCGACGACGACGAGGCCATTCGGGACTTGCTCTCGGACACTCTCCGGCGGAGAGGCTTCACGGATGTCACGCTGGCCAGAGATGGACTCGAAGCTCTAGACGCGATCAAACGATACAAGTACGATATGGTCTTGCTCGACCTCCGGATGCCGGGGGTCCACGGGGTAGAGGTTTTCGACAACATCGTGTCCATGTATGGCGACGACGTGGTCATCATCGTCACCACGGCGTATGCAAGTGTGGAGCAGGCCGTGGACTTGATGAAGCGCGGCGTGTACGACTATATCGTGAAGCCGTTCCGGCTCCACGACGTCACCGGAGCGCTGGAACGTGCGGAGCAGCGATGTCGCCACCTGCGGGCGTTGGCCGGGAGCATGGAGCTCGTCTTCACAATGGTCTGCCTCATGGAGAACAAGGACCCGTACCTGCGCAACCACAGTGCGCGAGTACGCGATTATGCCGTTCGCATTGCGCGGAGCATGGGGCTGGACTCGCGTGAGATCAGGCTTCTGGAGTATGCAGCGCTCCTGCACGATGTGGGCAAAGCCGCTATTGACTTGCGCATCCTGCACAAGCCCGGCCCGCTGACACCGGAGGAATGGGCGCTGGTGAAGCGCCATCCCGTCATTTCGCGCGACGTCATATCGCCCGTCAAACACCTCTCGCGCATCCTGCCCTATGTGTATCTTCACCACGAGCGACATGACGGCAGCGGCTATCCGGAGGGCCTGGCCGGCGAGGAGATCCCCCTTTGCGCGCGGGTGCTCGGGTTGGCCGACGCCTACGATGCGATGACGTCAGAGCGCCCGTACCGCACCGCCATGGCGCCGGAGGAGGCGCTGCGCCTCATCGAGGCCCAGAGCGGCGTGCTCTGGGACCCTGACGTGGTGGCCGCCATGATAGCCGTGGCGCCCAAGGTAGCACTCATGGTGCCGGCATAAGCAGCGCAGAGCCGAGCGGCGACGTATCCCACTGCCACACGAATAGCGAATGACGCGGCCACTGGCCGCGTCATTGTCGTTAGTCTTGGCTCTCCGGTAAGAGGATCAGGAGCGCGATCAGAACGGCCGGCGATTCTCCGGGTTGACGATCGGCCACTGCAGCCCGGCCTGCTCGTCGTGCACGAACTTGCGCACATCAACCCGCTCCACGTGGCCGTCGCCGAAGGCGAAGTTGGAGCCGTTGTGCCGCGGCTCCCCCTCATCATTGGCGTACTGAATGCGCGCCATCCCCGGCGCGGCCTCTAGCGGCGCGTACTCGTCGTCGGTCCAGTCGTTGAAGACGCCGGGGAATCTGCAATCGCCCAAAATGGCGATGCGCGTGAGCTTGCCGGGCGCCCGGTTCAGCGCTGCCTCGCTGTGCCAGCCTCCGAAGTACAGGTACTCGTTGTAGGCCACGTTGACGATGCGGCGGTCAAGTCCTTCCCCGAAGGCGAGTTCCGGGCCGGTTGGGCAATTCAGTATGTCCGGCTCGTTGTAGTACGGGAGCGTCGCCTCGAACGCGAGAGTCCACTGCCACGGGTCCCAATCGGGGTGGTACTCGATGTTGTCGTAATCGTACCCGCCCGGGTAAAAGCCGTCGTTGTCGTCGGCATACATCATGAATGCCACGGCCAATTGCCGGAGGTTGCTCATGCACTGCGCCTGACGCGCCCTCTCGCGAGTGCGCGAGTAGACGGGGAAGAGAATCGCCGACAGTATGGAGATGATAGCTATCACGACGAGCAATTCGATGAGGGTAAAACCGGGAGGCGTTCGTGCTCGCATTTGGCCGTCAGCTCCTCCGCGGCCGGCGTGACCGTGCCCGGGCGCAGGGTCTCGTCGTCGGGCATCGGATCGGCCCGGCTATTATACATGTGTCTGGCGGAAAAGCAAAGCGTCACTCAGAGCCAAGTGCCCCTCGCTCACCTGCGAACCAGAGGAAATGCCACCGCCGTGTCGCCCTGCAGCATCGGCACCAGCAGGAGCTGGCGTTTCAAATCCACCGTGCAGTCGGCGGGGAACGGCAGGTCCGTCTTGAGCTTGGTGACCGTCTTGCGATCGGGCGAGACGGCGTAGATCGTCCCGGCGCGCGGGTCGGTGACGATGAGCGTGCCGTCCTCGAGCGCCGCGATGCCGTCGATCATCGTGAAATGCTCCGCGAGGCCGAACCACTTCGGTGGCGCGCCGGACGTCACGTCGATTTCGCCCAGATCGTGTTGCCCGCTCGCGCCGATGATTAACTTCCCCTCGTGCCAGAGAAGGCCGTTGACACCGGCGACATCGGTGGCCACCTCTTCGACGCGCTTGCCGTCCAGCGAGAAGCGGAGCACGCGCCCCAGCCGGGTGTCGGAGGCGTAGAGCCACTGGGCGCCGTCGTACGTTATGTCGTTGAGGAACGTTGGCGTCGCCAGCGTGCCGTAGCTCTGCGGGATGAAGCGTGCGTTTCCCTCCTCAATGATGGCGATGCGGTCGATGTCGGTCACGGCAAGCGCCCGTCCGGCGACGCAGATGCCCTTCGGCGCGTGGAGCGGCGGCGCGTCGCCAACGGGATACAGGCGCGAGTCGGCACCTTGCCGGTCAACCACCGTGAGAAACCCGTTGCCGTCTTTCTCCGTCGCGTCGCCGTTGATGTTGGAGATCACGTAGCGGCCATCCGGCGTGACAGCCACACACTCGGGCCTCATCAGCCCGGCCACGGTTCCGAGCGGCTCGCCGAGGCTCCACTCCGCCGCCGCAGCGCCGCTCACGCCGACGGCCGTCATGAGACACGCGGCCAGTATCGTCGCCATGGGATGTCTCGTCGCCATCTGTTCCCCTCCTCTTGAGTCTGCGCAGAGAGTGCCCTCCGCGCAGGTGCGCGCCCATGTTCTGCCTTCCGATGCCTGAGGCCTTCCCAAGGCGGGCCGCCCCCCTGGCGCCCTCCTCAGCCCGACGCCCTTTCCGCCCTCGAGGCCTCCTCCTCGCGCTCCCGGGCCAGCTCCTCGCGGCCCATCTCGAAGAAGGGCTCGGCGAACTCGCTCGTCCAGACGCGCTCGTCGAAGGGTCGCTCGCGGAGCAGCTTCAGGAAGCGCTGCTCGAAGTCCTCGAAGTAGCTGCCGTAGATGTGGTAGCTGTCGGCGATGTCAACGTAGCGGCCGACGGCCACCGGCTCGCCCATGAGCTCGCCGACGCGCTCGGCGATGAGCCGCTGCAGCTCGATCAGCGCCCACATGTTCATGAAGGCCGCCTTGTAGGCGTCGCGGCTGCGCCAGTGGGTGTTCATCTCGAGCTGCTTGGACGGCTCACGGGTTGACGAGCAACCCGTGCCACACGTCGAGGCCGGCGTTCCGGGTGCCACGGGTAGCTCGCTACCCGTGCCACACGACGCAACACGGCACCAGACGCGCTGCAGGCATGGGGGATCGTCGGTGGGAGGATCGGCGAAGGGAATCCAGGTGATGGCCTGCGCCCGACGGCTGTGGGGGGCCTCGGCGAGCTTGGTGCAGATGTAGTCGATTTGATTCATCGGCTCGATGGGCTCGATTCGCTGACCCTCAGCAGCGCGGTCCACGTACGCCAGGTGGCCCGATTCGGGAAAGGGCGAGAAGTACTCCAGGCGCGCGCCGTAGCTGAAGAGCCGCTGATGATACGTGTACGTCCACTTGCCCTCCTCGGGCTTGATCCAGTGGTCGTGCACGCCGTCCACGACCTCCTGGCGGTACTTCTCCAGGTCCTCGAGCCTGCCCGGCAGCGCGCGATGCACCCGCGGCTCGCTCAGGGGCTCCAAAACGCACATCACCATGGTGCAATCGCGGCTCAGCGGCTCGTCGGCCTGGTCGTATTCGGTGCGGATCCGCGCCCCCTTCTCCCACAGCTCCACCACCGAGCGCTCCCACGTCTCCGGGAGCGTCTTGCCGGTGACCGTGAGTACTGGGATCATGTATGGTGCCTCCTCTGATGCAATCAGGGTGGCACGGCTTGCTGGCAAGCCGTGGACCTCCATCCAAGGCAGCACGGGTAGCCAGCTACCCCGTGCCACACGCTATGTGCCGAGCAGGCCCTGTTCCCGCATCCACTCAACCGCCCGCGCCATGCTTTGCTCGGGAGTATAGTTGGGTGAGTACCCCAGCCGCCTGCTGATCTTCGTGATGTCCGGGCACATATTGGCGCGGAAGTGGAAGTTGGCGCCCGGAGATGGGGATATCCTCTCCTCGTACTCCTGCCAGCTCACCCACCGGATCGGGACCTCTGCGCCATAGATCTCGCCATACGTGCGCACGAACTGCTCCGCCGTCAGCGCATATGCGGAGCCGACGTTGAAGATCTCGCCCGCGGCCGCGTACGGCTTCGCGATGGCCAGCCGGAAGCCCTGCGCCACGTCCTCGGCGTCGCACGGGCCGATGAGGGTGCTGCCGGGCGCGGGCAGTGGGAGCTCCTCGCCGCGGGCGTGGGCCCGGTGCACCTCGATGCTCCGGCCGCCCATACCCTCGAGGGGGATCTTGCCGGGGCCGCAGATGTTCGGCGGCATGATGGCCGTGAAGCGCCCGCCATCGCGCCGTGCCTGCTCCTGCACCTCCTGCAGCTCCGCGTACCGGCGTGCGTACCCCTCAGACTCGCAGGGGCTCTGCGTCTCCTCCGGCGTCGGCACCACGCGTGGCACGCCGTACATCCACACGGAGCCGCAGGCCACGAGCTGCCCGTCCCACTCGCGCAGCGCAGCATACAGCCCGGGGACGTCCACGCCGAGCATGTCCACCAGCGCATGGGGCCGGAGCTCGCCCATCAGATCAACGAAACCGGTGTCCCCGTACGTCGCCTCGACATGGCGGACGCTCTCCCAGGCGCTGCCCTCCGGCACCGGCCTCTCTCCCCGGCTGATGACGATGACTTCGTGCCCATCCTCCACCAATCCAGGCGTAAGAAACCCGCCAACGTGTCCGGTTCCGCCGATGATGACAATGCGCATGGTGCTCTCCCCTCGCCTACTCCTACCAAGTCAGACCCCTGGGCAAGCAGGTGTGCGGCTCAGTCCGTGAAGGGGCGGTCCTTGAATTGGCGCGGCGACGCCAGCACCTCGAGCTTCTCTGTGTCAGCGCCGACCTCGACGTCGATCGCCAGCCCGCCATCGGCCCCGGCAGCCACGTTTGCCTTTCTCCCTGTCAGGCCGAGTGTGTATGTCACTCTCGGGCGAAGGCCGCCGACCGTCACCCGAACCGTGTCCGGCTCAGCCCTCGGCGGCGCAGACGCCCAGAGTGTGCCCCCGCTGCGGCTCGGCTGCCAGCGGAGGTTCAGAGGCACAGCAGCGGTGAGCGAGACGCCCGTCGTGCTTACCTGCGAGCCGCCGACCATGGTGATGTCCCGAAGGTCGCCGCTCTTGGTTGTCGTCACAATGGTGAACGGCGCGTCGGTGACTATTCCCTGCCGCGCCACCTCCACGCCGCTGCCGTTGAAGAGAATGCGATCGACGAGCTCGCCGCGCGTGACGGTCAGCTCGACTATATCGCCGTCTTCCACCACGCTCGCATCGTACGGCGCCCCTCGCGGGGCAAGAATGGCCAGGTAATGCGCCTCCGCCGCCTCGCCCGGCGGGCTGACCTTCAGAATCTTGCCGCGCTCTTTCTCCTCGAAGACGTCCGGCTCGAGGGCGCAATCCGCCGACTCGGGCAGCAGCAGGTGCACGCCGAAGGTGGCGTCGTCCTTCTGTATCGTGAAGCGGCCTGGTGCTGCCTCGGACCAGTCGCCATCGCAGTGATACAGCCACTCGTATCGATGCGGCTCGCCGGACTTCAGGCTGTCGAGCACGAGCACGTACTCGTCGTCGATGACGGCGAGCCATCGGTGCGCCTGCGTGAGCCCGGCGTAGTACTCCGTCGCATCTCCCCGCGCGGCAAAGCGCCCCGGGCTGCCGAAGAAGGCGTCGATCCTGCCCATCTCCCCCATGCGCGAAATGGGCTGGCTCCAGCCCGTCCCCCGGTGCGCCTGTCCCTGGCCGTCCACGAGGATGGTGTTATGGCTCTCCGTGAGCTTCCGTTTCTTGGGATAGGCGTCGTCCGTGGCGAAGAAGTGGCCGTCGGCGAAGATCATGAAGGAGTTCGCATCTGGATGATCGTGGGCGATGTTGACCCAGCCGCCGCCCTCGGCCGCGTTCACCTCGTTCAGCCGATGACCGCCGTACGGCCCGCACTTGAAGAACACGGCCAGCGCCTTCGGATCCTCCCAACTGCTGCGGTACGTGGCCACCTCCAGGTCCGAGAAGTAGCGCCACGCGGGCAGCTCCGCCAGCGGCTGCGGCTTCACGCTCGGGTCGTACCAGAGGATGGGCCATTCGGCATACGTGAACGAGCCCGGCGAGGCCCTGTAGGCGGCATCCATCAGGGCCTGCGCGCCGCCGTCGCCGTACTCGCTCGCCAGCCGAAACAGATAGTGATTGAAGTAGTACGTCCCCTGGCCGCCGTCGCCGAAGTTGAAGACGCTCGTAAAGCCCGGCGTCAGCATGTGGGCGCGGAACCAGGGAGCGTTGCGCAGACAGTCGCTGTCGAACAGATCGATCCCCGTCGTGTGCCGCAGCGCGTCGAAGCACCGCACCACGTAGCTATAGCCGAAGGCCATGTAGCCGGGGCCCTCGTGGTTGGAGCCATCGGGTGGGAGCGCGTTGTGTACCATGCGGCACTGCTCCGCCGCCGCGGCCAGGTAGTTCTCCGCGCCCTCGACCTCGCCCGCGATGGCCAGCGACCCGAGCAGCAGCCCCGAGAGCCGGTGGTGCATGTGGTTGTTCTGATGATCCTGCTTCCAGAAGCCCTCCGTGCTCGGGTCGGCGAAGCCCAGATGCCAGAGCTCGCTCACCTGCTTGAGCAGCTTCTGCCGCACGGTCTCGCGCTCGTCCTCCGTGAGCAGGTCGTAGATCCAGTCGTAGGCGCACGCGACGCCGCTGATCATGTTGGCCGTGCCCATGCTCTGGTTCTTACTGCCGCCGGCGCCCCAGTCCGGATAGCTGCAGAAGGTGAACAGCCACTCCTTCGCCTTCTCGCCGTACTGCCGCTCGCCCGTGGCGACGTAGGCGAAGGACAACACGCCGAGGCGCCACCAGGCCCACTGCTGCATGTCCTGATCCTTGCTGCAATCCGCCGACTTCTCCGGAGGCATCTGCTTGAGATACGAGGCCGCGCCCGACATCAGGGTCTCGAAGAACGACTGGTGCGTGGTCTGGCAGCGCCGGCGGATGTCTGGGATCTGCTCGGCGGTGAAGAACAGCCGTGGATGCTTCCGGGCCAGCTCCGGCTTGATGTGCAAGGGCTCCAAGTCCGGCGGCTTCCACGGCTCGCCGGGCAGCGGGCGCATCCGCGGCGAGATGGGCTCTGGCTGATACGCGATGCGAATGCCGTCCACCAGCAGCGGCTCGTCGATGTCGATGCCTCCCCGGAAGAACACGCCGTTGAAGCCCCGGTGGTACGCCGCCGTCATCACGTCGAAGGCCGTCGCCTCGTACTTCTCGTCCATGCGCACGACGATATCCGTCTCATTGGTGACGATGAACTCCCACCGATGCCAGCCCTCACCGCGCTTCACGCGGGCGTATTGGCGGCTCGCATACCCGTTTTTCACTGTACTGATCCAGCCATACGTGCCGTTGCCACTGAGATACGGCGCCCACAGCAGGCCGAAGACGAGCCGCTCGACGGCCGAGTTCGTGAGGCCCCACAGGGGGCCGTAGGCGCGCTCTTTGGCCGCGTCGCCCTCCCGGGCGAGGCCCGAGTCGTACACCCACATCTCCACGGTGCCGAAGCCGTCCTCGGGCGCGATGGTGAGGGTCGCTTCGCCCTTTTGCCCAATGCGCAGACATGCCCTGCCCCCGTCCGCCTCGATGCGCACGTCGCCTTTGATCTCCCAGCCATCGAGCCTGCCGTCTTCGAAGTCTATGGCGATCTCCCGCGGCGCCTGCGCCCACGCGGGCACCGCAAGCGACGCGGCGGCAAGCAAGAAGAACATATTCACCGGAGGTGCGAAACGCCCCACGGGCCTCTGTCCGAACATAGCTCTGACCTCCGCTCTCACGCTTCCCGGCCGCGAATGTTCTCGCCGTGTTCGCCGGGCCTGCACGCATGGCCTGCAAGCAGTGGCCGGCGGTCAGCGGACGGACGCCATTACAGCGCACGCTGCGAGCGATGCTCCCAGGAAGGCGTATTCCCTCAGGCGCCATCGGTCAGCGGGCGCCAGAGAGGCGACTCCTCTGGCGAAGCCGCGCAGCTCCAGCGACATCGCGAGGGCCTCGGCCCGGTACAGCATCGCGACAAGCAGGGGAATGCCCAGGGGCAGCCACGCGCTCGGGAGCCAGAGGCGCCGCAGCCGAAACCCACGGCAGCGCTGGGCATCGAGGATCCGCCGCGCCTGGCCCGCCGCCAGAGGCAGGAAGCGCAGCACCGTCATGAGCATCAGACACAGCTCAGACGGCGCGCGCCAGCCACGCAAGCTCCGGGCGAACTGCCGCGGGTCCGTGGTGGCGACGATGATGAGGTTGGCGAGGATGATGGCGAGCAGTCGCAACGCGAATTGGCCGCTCGTGTAGAGGCCGTCAACGGCATTCTGGAGGGCAGGTTGGCTGTTGTCCCAGTTCGAGAGGGCGAACACGAGCCACGTCACGGGATAGCCGAGCACAGCCGCGCCCAGGAGTCGCCGTCCCAGGCGTCCGGCGCCTCCCACATACCACAGGCCCCCGGCCAGGAGCACCACGGCCCCGGCCAGGAGCGCGGGATGCGTGGCCAGGAAGGCCGCGCATACCACCGCCGTCGCTGCCGCCAGCTTTGCCCGCGGCTCGAGAGCGTGCAGCCACGTCTGGCGTGCGCTCAGACCGCTTAGCATCGGCATTTCCTCTCCACGGAATGCAGCCGGCCACCTTCCAGTGCACAATGGCGCTCGCAGACGGCACTGGCGAAGCGCAGATCGTGTGTGAGCACCAGCACGGCGGCGCCGTGCGCCTTGAGATCAGCCACGAGATGGGCAACGGCGAGGGCGTGTCCATGGTCCAGTGCCGCCGTTGGCTCGTCCAGAATCGCGATGCGGGGGGCCGCAGCCAGCGCTGCCGCCACGCTCACACGGCGCTTCTCGCCGAAGCTCAGGGTGAGCGGCTCTCGGTCGATGAGGTGCGCGCAGCCGAGCAGGTCCAGGAGCCGGGTGACCGATGCATCGATCCTCTCGGCCGGCCAGCCGAAGTTGCGGGGAGCATACGCCAACTCGTCGCGTACGGACCGCGCGAAGAGCTGGTCGTCGGGGCTCTGGAAAGCATAGCCGACGTGCTCGGCCACGGCCTCGGTGGGCGTGCGGACGATATCCTCGCCGAGCACCGTGACACGACCCGCCCGCGGGCGGAGCAGGCCCACGAAGTGCTTCCCGAGAGTCGTCTTGCCCGAGCCGTTCGGACCGAGGATAGCTACTGCCTCGCCGGCGCGGAGCGAAAGGGCTATACCGTCGAGCACGTGCGAAGGCGCCGGCGCTGCACGCCGGCCATTCTCGTAGGCAAACTCAATTGCCTCACCGGCCGCGAGCACGTCCCCAGGAGGCGCGGCGTTGAGCATTGCGGGAAGCGGCTGCTCCAGGTCCTCACCCTCGTCGAGCTGACGAAGGCGGCCGTTCTCGAGGCGCAGCACGCGATCGGCCACCCGCCGAACGCGGGCGATATCGTGGTCAACCACGACAACCGAGATCTGGTGTTTCCGGCGCAGCTCGCCGACGGCGGCGAAGATGGCCTCGGCGGATGGCTCATCGACGTTGGAGACGGGCTCGTCGAGGATGAGCAGATCCGGGTGCATGGCGAGCATACTCGCCAGCGCCACGCGCTGCTTCTGTCCCAGGGACAGCTCGGCGATTTGCCACCGCGCAAGCTGGCCGATGCCGGCAGCCTCCATCGCCCAGGCGATGCGCGCGTCAAGCTCCTCCCCCTCGAGGCCAAGACCCTCCGGCCCAAACGACAGCTCCTCTGCCACGGTACCGGCGAAGAGCTGGTTGTCGGCGTCCTGGAACACCATTCCAACGCGCAGATCACCGCACGCGTGCGACACTTTGCCGCGAAACTCGCCAGGTATGCGGCGGGGAATGAGGCCGGCGAGGACTTGGCACAGCGTGCTCTTGCCGCAACCGGACGTGCCGACGATGGCGACGCATTCGCCCCGCTCAATCGCGAGGCTCACGCCTCGAAGCACCGGTTCGTCGGCCCCGATCGGCGTAAACCACACATCGTCAGCGGCTATCCACTGTGCCATGCGGCGATCCGTCGGACCACGGCGAGGTCGCGGATGGCGCGCCATACCGCGAGGGCGAGAGCGGCGCCCACGGCGGCGACCAGCAGCGTCGTAACGAGCTGCACGCCCCAGAGCACCTGCGTCAACGGCGCCCACGGCATCCCGAGCAGCACCTGGAAGCCGATGGCCGCCGCCTTCGCGACGATCTCCCCCACCAGGGCCGTCACAAACAGGCGCGCCACGAGCCACGGCCGGAGGGCGCTCATGGAGACGTCCCAGATGAGGCCCTTGAGCGCAAAGACCGGCAGCTTGAGTGGCCCCGGGAGGCCCAAAGACGTCGGCCAGGCGAGCATAGCGAGACAGGCGATGATGACCTCGTATAGGATCAGGGCGCCGAACTTGTCCACGACGAGCCGGCTGACAAGCATCAGCATCGTCGGGATGATCAGGTCCAGGCGGATGACGGAGCTAACCTGGGTTGCGCTCAGGAGGGGCTTCGCCAGGAGTCCGAAGCCGAAGTCCGCCGCGATCATCGTCGCGAGGAAGACCAACTCGACGCTCGTGAAGCCCTTGAGCCATCCGTCCCGCGGCGGATCGCTATTCCGCACCCGCGGCACACTCCCGGCACAGCTTGCGGCCCGCGACTTCGACGAGCCGTGACGCCATCGTCGGCCCGCCACACTCGGCGCATCGCTCGGACGGCTCGATGCGCGCCTTCGGTGGCGGCGGATCGGTCACCTCCGTGATGATCAGGAACTGCTCCACGGGCGCGGAGAGGATGGCATCGATCTTCTCGCGCATCTTGGTGCGATAGAGCTCCTGCTGCTCCTCGGTCGGCTCACCCGAGGACACTGCTTCCCGAAGCTCGCCCAAGCGGGCATCCTCCTCAAATCCTCTGTAGTCCTCGGACACGCGGACGCCGCGTCCCGTGTTTCGGTCGTAGAACGTGTAGACGTGCTTGCCGTGATCGCGAAATACGAGGTTACCCTTGCCAAAGGTGCATCCGGTGACGAGCTGAATGGCGTCTACGGCGCAGGAGTCGTTCTCCACCACGGCGACGAGCTCCTCATCACGCGGCCGTTCGCAGCCGAGCGCCGCGAGGGCCGCCTTCGCGACGCGATAGCCCAGGGCCAGCCCAGGACACATGTGCCCGTGAAATGCCTCAGCCTCCTCGATACTCGGGATTTGAGCGGTCCGCGCCACGAGGCATCACTCCCATACCATCAGAAGCGGCGACGCACGACGAAAGAAATCACCCGGCCCGGGTCGAGTGCCACGTCGCCCAGCAGGGGGCTCGTCGGATCGCCTGGGTCGGTGCGGCTCGTCCACTCGTCGCCGACTAACTCGAAATAATCGTCTTCAACGAAATCCTTGTCGAACAGATTCCGGACTTCCACAGCGACCTCCCAGGCGCCTGCGACCTTGCGCCGCGCCGTCAGGTCCCACACGAAGTACTTGTCGATCCGTGCCGTGTTGTCGGGATTGGCGAATTGGTCGTCCACGAAGCGGCCGGTAAGCTGCCCGCGCCAGCCACTATCCCCGTGGTACCGCAGCCCCACGTTCGCCTTCCAGCGGGGTGTGAACTCGAGGTCCTTGCCGGTCAGGTCGGGATCGCTCTCCGAGAGCCGCTTGAACCGGGTTATCACCGACTTGTTGAGGGTGAAGTTGAGAAAGCCGCCGCACGTGCGGGAGAACTGGTGCTCCACGTCGCCCTCGAGGCCGGTGATCTTCACCTCAGCCACATTCCGCTGCTCGTACAGCGGACGTGGGTCGAAGTCGGGGTCCACGAGAATCGCATAGAAGAAGTCGTCCGCATCGCTCACGTACCCGGTGAGCCGCAGCGTCGTATCAGGACTGGGGTGATGCTCCAGGCCCGCCTCGAAAGTCCATACGCTCTCCGGTTCCAGGTCCGCCTTCGCTCTGTAGTAGCGGCCGCGAAAGATGCCGCTGCGGAAGAGATCATCCAGGATCGGCGGCCGGAAGGCGCGGCCGACGTTAAGCCGCACGTCGGTCTTGTCCGAGGCGTGGTACAGCAGGCCCGCCTTGGGGCTGAAGGAGTTCCAATCCGCATCGGGCCAACCGCCGTCCTCGAGGGGGCCGTTCGGGAGGAATCCCGTCTCGTCTACGAAGCGCCCATCGGATATGTCCGCCCAGTCGAAGCGTCCGCCGACGACGAACCGCCCCCGGTCGCCGGCGAGGCCGCGCTCGTACTGCGCGAAGGCGCCGACGATGTGCTGCTTCCCTTGGTTAATCACTCGCAGCCCGGCATCCGCGCCCTCCTTGTAGTTGTCAGCGCCGTCCACTTCGCCATGCTTAAAATCGAAGCCGGCCGTGAGCCGTCCCCGGCTCCCCACCTTGTGGCTGCCTTGAAGCAGACCGCCGCGCTCGGTGCGCTCCACCTCGACCTCGTACCGCGTGTAGCTGCCGCGCCGTAATCGCTCGCGGTTCCAGAAGTAGTCCTCCTCGATGTCATACAGCTTGAGCGATAGGTCGGCACTTCCCACCTTTTGGTCGTAAAGCAGGTTGAATTGCTGCGTGTCGAACTGGCGGAAGAGCCCGCACGGGTCTTGGATACGCTCGCCCTCGTGCCGCTTGTCGTCGAACAACGAGTAGTCGAGCCACAGCCGGCCCTTTTTGCCGATGTCGGGCGAGAGGCGGGCGTTCAGGATGAACTCCTCCGCGTCGCGCTTCGTGGTGAACTCTGTGCGCTCTTCGCTGTTCATCGGCACCGGATCGTAGCCGCCGCTGTTCAGCAAGCTGGCGGTGATCCGGTACCCCATGGAGCCGGCCGTGCCGCGCGCCAGCAGCTTCGTCTCGTTCGTGTCAAGGCTGCCGATCTCCGCATGGACAGTGACTTCGGGCTCGTCCGTGGGGTCGGTAGTGATGATGTTGATGACGCCGCCCATCGCGTGCGAGCCCCACAGGGCCGAAGTGGGGCCACGCACCACCTCGATGCGCTCGACAACCTCCGGATCAATGCGGTTCCACTGGAAGTTGCCCGTGTCGGCCTTGTTGGCCGGGATGCCATCGATCATCACGAGCGTGCGCCCGGGCTCATTGCCCATGCCGCGCATGGAGACCGTCGATGTCATGGTGACGGCGCCGAAGGATCGCCGCACGTCCAGACCCGGCACCAGCCGCAGCGCGTCGTCAATCTTCTTTGCGCCGGAGGCCTCAATGTCGTCCTGGGTGACGATCGTTGTCGAGGCGGTCACCTCACCGGCCTCGACGGGCGTGCGGGTTGCGGTGACCACAATCTTTTGCTCCTCGAACTCGGGCGTCTCTTCCTCATCCTCGTTCTCCCCCATTGCACCCGTCAGCGCGACCGCTATGACGACGACAGCGAGAACCATGCTTCGGAACAAGGTGTGCATTTGCAGAACACTCCTTCAGGTGATCCGTGCGGCGAGCGCTAGCGCGTAGTCCTGAGGTCGAACTCCACCGGCACCGTGACCCATGCCTCGATGGGCGTGTCCCCTCGTCGAGCCGGAGCAAATCGCCAACGCCTGGCTCCTTTGCGGGCAGCCGCGTCAAGCTCCGGCACGCCCGACGACTGCACGACCTGCACTCGACGCACGCTCCCGTCCACTCCCACCAGCACGCGAACGCGCACCGTGCCTTCCTTGCCGGCCCGCCGCGCCCGTTCCGGGTAATTCGGCCGCAGGAGGGAGCGCGGGGCTGGGCGCGTGATTGGCCCCGCGCCGGCTGTTGCCGACTCGTCTCCGCCTGAGCCGCCGCCCTCGCCAGAATTCGATGGTGGCTCGGTCCCCGAGGAGTCAGCGTCAGCCGGGCCAGACCCTGCACTACCTCCGGCGCTTCCGGCACCTTCACCGGCCCCGATGGCCCCGGAGTGTCGTGCACCGCCTGCGGAGCCGGTCCCCCTCTCGTCGCCGAGCCCCAAGGATGGCCCGCCGACGCCGCCTGCACGCCTGCCCGGCAAACCCATTCCCGGCCTTGAAGGCCCACCCGCGACATCACCGACTCCGACGCCAATCCCGTCTGGTTGTGCCTCCGGGCGCAACTGCGGCGAGCCGATACCTTGCGGAAGGGCTCCCGCCACCCGCTCTGGCTCTGTTTTGACCGGGCCCGCCGACGGGTGCTCTGCATCCCGAGCCCGCGTCTCTCGTGGCGGAGGCAGCGGCTGCTCATCGGCCTTTGGAGCCGGCGTGGCGTCCCTGTAGCGGGAGGTGCGCGAGCGCGGCGCTACGCGCTCAGGCCCAGTGATCGGAGTCATCGACGAGCGGATCAGCCGCGGTGGCACAAGCTCTTCGCGTGCCTCTTCCTCGGGTGCAGGGAGCGGCGCCAGTTGGACGCGCATCGGCTTCGGCGCCGGCGCCTGGGCGAGGCCGCGCAGCGGCACCGTCCACACCAGCGCAGCATGGAGGAGCGCCGATGCGGCCAGCCAGCAGCTCATGCGCGTCGTGGCGTCGGCCCTCATGGCGAGCCGGGTCCTTTCGGCGTCGTGGCGATCGTCAGCCGGCGAGCGCCCGCGAGCCGCGCCGCGTCCATCACCTCTACGACGCGGCCGTGATCCGATTGTCGGTCGGCGTTGACCAGCACCGTCAGGTCGGGATTGGCACCAAGATGCTGGCGAAGCGCCGGGAGTAGATCGGCGCGTGTCACCGGGCGCTTGTTGAGAAACAGCGAGCCATCGGCACGCACGGTCATGGTCAGCCGAGCCCGCTCGGAGCGCGTGCCCGATGCCGTGCGCGGCAGATCCACACTCAGCCCCTCCTGGCGGACCATCGAAAGGGAAGCCACCACGAAGAAGACGAGTATAAAGAAGATGGTGTCGATCATCGGGATGAGCTCGATGCGCGGCTTAGAGCGCGCCGGCCGTCTAATGGTCACGGCGACACCAGCCTCTCCAGCACATCGCCCACGACCTGCTCGGTGCGGTGCAGCTCGCGCTCCATAACGTGCCGGCACCAGGTATACCCCACAAAGGCGACCACGGCGATCACGAGACCTGCAGCGGTGGTGATCAGCGCCTGTGCAATGCCCCCGGTGACCATGTGCGGAGCGCCCGAGCCGCTGATGTCGAACGCCTTGAAGGACTGCATCATACCGATGATGGTCCCGAGCAGGCCCAAGAGAGGAGCGAGCGTCACGACGGCATCCACAGCCGGCAGCCAACCCTCGAGTCGTCGGGCCTCATCGGCCCCCTGTCGCTCGGCGGCCGCCAGCGAAGGCGGATTGCCCTGTGCCATGCCGGCATTAATAACGCGTGCGATGGGTGCGTCCGAGTCACAGCAAGCCGCCAGCAATGCTTCGCTTTTCGGTGGATCCACCCGGAGGATTTCCTCTACTACCCGGCCCTGCTCCCGGCCGACTTTGCTGTAGAACCAGAGCCGTTCGGCCAACACAGCGATGGCCACAACGGAGCACAGGCCCAGTGGAATCATCACTGGGCCGCCTTTGATCAACACATCAAGCATCGCTTCACGCTAGAAGGGGTGAGATTGCCTCGAGCGAGCGTCAGGCCCCGTGTTACGATTTCGCAAAACGTAACACACAATGACGTACATGTCAATCCCTGTCGCCGCACGGCTGCTGCCGCGACCATGGGGCACAGGCGCACCAACTTCGACCGATGTCGTCTGCAAGTGCTGGGCGTGACTGAGCGCACATCGGCGCCCGGGTGACAGCACTCACGTTTCCGGTGCTCTCGGCTCGTGGTACCATGTGAGCGGAGGAGCTGGGGCGGGGGATCGGGTTGGACGCAGTGGCCTTGTGCGTCGCACACTGGCGCGGACGCAGGTGTCCGCCAGAGGATGCGCAGCATCCGCACAGAGAGGAGGCGTTCCCATGATGGCCAAAGGCGCGACGATCATGCTGGCCGTACTGGTAGTCGGCAGTGGCCTGCTCGTCGGCGCAGCGCAGCCGGCCGAGGCGAAGATGAGCGATACGGCGAAGGTCATCGCCGGCTTCGCCGCCGGCTTCGTGCTCGCCGACGTACTGGACAATGACGGTCCCCGCCGGCGCCATGCGCCACGCTACCGCGACACACGACCCCACTACTACCGCCCGCCGGCGCATGTCATCCACGTCCGGCGTGGGCCCGTACGGCAGCCAGTCCGCGGTCATCGTCCGGCATTCCGCCACGGCTACCGCACCGGCTACCGACATGGCCACACCGATGGCTACCGCCAGGGCTATGGCGATGGCTATGGGGACGGCTGGCGCGACAGGGGCCGCGCGCGGCAGACCGGATGGTGTTTCTAGGCCACGCCTGATCAGAGGGCACCCGTAGGGGCGACCCGGGTGGCTGTTTCACCGGGTCGCCCCTGCACAACGCCATCTCGCCAGAGGAACGACCCGAGGCGTCCTCGCCCACAGCTCCTCACAGAGGCAGGGAAAAGGGAGAAAGCGGCAAGGCCGAGCGACACTGCGCCGCCGTTACGGCCTGAGGGATTCGTAGGTGGCGTAGCTATCGATGGCGATGCCAGCGAAGCCGGGCTCGGTCGCCAGGCGTGTAGTCACCTCGGCCAGCACCTGATCCATCGCCGCCAAGCCGTTGTCCGCGAAAGTGGCACCGCTCCCAGTAGTGCCCACGGGCGCAGTGCTGACTCCCACGAACGCTCTTGTGCCCACGTTTCCGGCGAACTGCACGTCGTCGGCCACGGCGGCGAGGACACCATCAGTCGTATCCGCAGCGGCCATGATCGCCACGTAGTGCGCCGTCCGTATCACCTGTTGGCTGAGGGGGAGCGTCGCCTCTTTGTATTGGCCCGGCTTGCCCCAGGTGACCGCGTCGTCGAGTCCGACAGGAATACGTGTACCGAATAGCACTTGCTCGCCCAGGGACCTGAGAAACTGGGCGCAACCCCAGAGTTGCTCCACGTAGTTGGCGAGAATTGTCGCCCTCGCCGGGGAATCTCCGGCGCTCGCGTACCTCTCCGTGTCCCACACGGGCACGTCGTGCTGGACGCCGTCGAAGCGCTCCGTGGGACCTGCACTGCGGTTGTAGGCGATGACCTGGCCGATGTGGTTGAGCGCCAGCGAGCGGCCGGCCGCGAGCATTGGGCCGCGCTGCGGCTTTTTCGACGCTTCCGCTGTCCCCTGCACCAAGCCCCACCGCGCCTCTCCGGCGAGCGCGTGCACGCGGACGCCCCGTTGATGTGCGTGGGTCAGGAAACGGCGCCACTTCTCGTAGCTCCCGGGCATCAGCTCCGGCACGGCAACGAAGAGCAACTCGATGCGCCGTGACGCGCACAAGTCCAGCAGAGCGTCGCCGCTGCGTGGGCTCAGCGGCACTTGCTCCCCTCGCACCCACATCGCCCGGATCGGCCTCTGCACGCGTGCGCCGGTTGCCATGCCGCAAGCGATGGCGCAGGTGAGCAGGCTCAGAAGTAGCGTCCGGGCTACGCCTGCCACCGTCAACGCACAACGTCCCATTGTCGTATTGCCACCTCCTCGTTACCCAGTCAGGCTTCGCGCTCAGGCTCCCGCTTTCCTGCGCGGAGCCCGGAGGGGCCCAACAGTTGGCGCTTTGGTGGGATCCCTTGCTCAAGCGCGGCCCCACACGTGGTACGATAACAACGGAGCACAATGGGACTGAGGATGTGGCGTCATGCGGAGAACTGTGCACGCACTGCGACAAATTGGCTGGCCGGAAGCCCTAATGTTGCTCGCTGCCACGATAGCACTACTGCTCATGTCTATCCCGAGGTTCTTGCCATAGTCGAACCACCGACAGCAGACAACCACATCAGGGGCGCTTTGGCGGCCTGAGGTTTGGCTCCGCCCCGCTCGTCGCGCCCCGACGCGGCCAATTAAGGCCGCGTCGGGGCCACAAACGAAGGCGGAGC
This sequence comes from Armatimonadota bacterium, assembly GCA_030601885.1. Taxonomy (GTDB): domain Bacteria; phylum Armatimonadota; class Zipacnadia; order JAUWAU01; family JAUWAU01; genus JAUWAU01. The sequence goes on along the minus strand of JAUWAU010000004.1, from coordinate 261,052 downwards.
TTTCTTTTTGTCTGGGCGGAAAGGGACTCTTCGAGGGCCTACTGTTGCTTCGACGGCGCGTACACGACGATGGCCGCCTCGGGCTTCACCGGGCAGGCCTTCTCGCACTCCCCGCACCCGTTGCACTTGCTCTCGTCCACTACGGGGCGCTTCTGCACCACGGTAATCCCGCCAGGTCGCTGCTGCGCTATCGGCTGCACTTCCACGGCCTGGTAGTGGCACGCCTCGTCGCAGGCGGCGCACGCTCGATCGTCGTACCAGGCGATGCAGGTGTTCTTGTTGATCGTCGCAATGCCGATTATCAAGTCTTCCTTCTCCGCGATGTAGAAGAAACGCAGCGCCCCCGTCGGACAGACCGTCCCGCAGATGTTGCAGATCTTCTCGCAATAGCCAATCTTGGGGACGACGATGGGAGTCCAGAACGCTTCCCATCCGCCCTCGCCGACGGCCGGCTGCAGGCAGTTGGTGATGCACGCCTTCATGCACTCGCCGCAGCGGATGCAGGTGGCGAGGAAGTCCGCCTCCGTGTATGGTTTGTCCGTCAGGCCCGCCTCCGCCATGATGTGCATGGCGCCCGGAGGTCGGATCAGCTTCTCGCTGCGGTGCGTCCGTGCCGCTGCCGTGTGGGCGAGCAGTGCGAAGCTGCCGCCGCCCACGATGCCCTGCAGCAAACGGCGCCGATTGACCCCGAGCTCCACTTCGTCAGCCTCCGACTTGGAGCGGGCGGTGACTGCGATGGGATTGGCATCCTCGGGACACACGCAGGTGCAATCCCAGCACTGGATGCACTCGCGCAGCACCGTGCCGTGCGGGTTATCGGGTATGGCCGACATCTTACACTCGAACACGCACCGCATACACTCGGTGCAGTCATCCGTGACGATGCGCTTGAGCAGTCCGTAACGGCCAAGCAAGGCCAACAGTGCCCCGAGCGGACACACGTTCCGGCACCAGAATCTGCGCCCGTACGCGCTGAGCCCGAGCACGACGACGAAGACGATGAAGGCAATGAGACTCGTCCTGAAGGTCAGCAAATGCGTGTGATAAGTGCGAAGCTCTTTCAGTCCCTCGCCGACGATGGCAATGGGCCTGGCGTCGCTGCCGGCGAGCCCATCTCCGGCAGTGGCCCCGCCACTTAGGGTCGCATTGTATACAAACACGCCCACAGGGTGAAACACGAGAGCCACGGCGCGGGTGAGCAGCGGAATCGGATCGAAGTAATGGGCGACCTGCACAGATAGAAGCGCGCTCACCAGCACTGCCACGAGGACGTAGTACTTCAGCGCCGGCAGCCGAATCCGCTCGGAGCGCCTGATGCGGCGGAACAGGAAATGATCGGAGATGTCGAGCGTCGTGCCCAGGGGACATATCCATCCACAGAACACGCGCCCGAGCAGCAGCGTAAGGCCCACGATGACGAGCGCCGGCCACATCCGCGCCAGCTCCGCGCCGGCGCTCCCGAGCGCGACCGTGAGGGCCGCGAGCGGATCTGCTCGCAGGAACAGGTCCGGAACGATGTACGAATACAGCGGGAACGTCGCGGCGAAGAACAGCATGAAGAAAAGGGCGAGCATCCCGAGCTGTACGCCGCGGCGTATGGCCCTCATCCCGTCGTCCCGGGAGGCTGCTATCGCGTAGCCCGCGAGTACAGCAGGCGCCACGGCGGCCAGCCCAGCCGCCAGGCGACCGTCTGCAAACACGACGAGCACGATCGCAACAGCCACCGGAAGCATGATCGCGGCTGAGGCGAGTTGATGGCGATTCGTCTCGCCGGCGCCCTCTGCGCGCCCATTGGTATCCTTCATGGCGGATCCTTATGCTGCTGCCCTGCGCTCGCGAGGCAGGAACGCCTCGCTCACGCCGCCGTTTCCCGGCGCGAAGAACCGCGGCCCGCGTCGCGCCCGGATGTCCTCATGCCCACCGATTGCAGTGCCCAGGCCCGGCCACGCCGGCTCGGGGGAGCCGTCAACGTTTGCTGCGGCGTCGATACCGGCTGGTGGGCGGCTTCGGAGCCGTCGTTGCGCGGCGCGCGCTGGGGGTATCTCGGAAGCGATGCATTGCGTTTGAGGACGGCCGCCGCCCTCAGGGCTTCGCTTCATCGGCTCCTGGGGTTTTCACGCACTCGTTGAGCTGTTCAACGAGCGAGTCCACGTCCAAGTCGTGCATGAGAGCGCAGTCTTGCACTGTTGACATCTGCGCAACGGCACACTCGTGGCAACGCAACCCCAGCGGCGAAAGCACCTCGGCTGCGTCGGGACAGATCGCGAAGACCTCGTTGAGCGTCATGTCCTTGGTTACCCGCGCCTGTTGCATTGCTTTTCCCCCACGCGGGGCGCCCCAGTTGCCGGCGAGCTCCGGAGCGCACCGGAGCTGCAGTTCGCGAACCGAGAGCTACGCGCCAGTGTGCCCGAACCCTCCAGCGCCACGATCTGTTTCCGTGAGAGCATCCACCCGCACCAGTTGAGCCCGTGCTACGGGCGCGATCACCATCTGGGCGATGCGCTCACCGCGGCAGATGGTGAAGGGCTCCGTGCCAAGGTTCGCGAGGACGACCTGCACCTCACCCCGATAGTCCGAGTCGATGGTGCCCGGCGCATTGAGGAGCGTGACGCCGTGCCGTATGGCCAGCCCGCTTCGTGGCCGCACCTGACCCTCGTAACCCGATGGTATGGCCACGCGCATTCCCGTCGGTATGAGGCGTCGCTCGCCTGCCTCGAGCCGCACGGGCGCATCTATCGCGGCGCGTAGGTCCAATCCCGCCGCGCCGGGCGTCATGTATGTGGGCAGGGGCAAATCCTGGGCCGCTGGAAGGACTTCCACCGCCACCCTGACGTCGGCTCCTGGCCCGGCCGCTGGCACCGCGTTATCACCTGACGCGTCTGCGCCCCCATCACTCCCCCCGCGGCTCAATCTGTCGTCTCCTCTGCGCGCGCCTGCGCGCTCGCGGCCTTACCGGCCGCCTCATCCGCCTGCGGCTCCGATCCGGCGTCGGACTCGAGGCCGCCTGCCATGGCTTGCTCGATCACGGTGCGCAGATCGTTGAGCTTGTAATCGCGCCCCGGATCGCCCTCGAACACTACCTCGCGCGCCGTGCCGTCTTCGTCGCGTAGAGTGAATTGCTTTCGACCGTTGACGAAGAAGCCGGGCTCCGTGTGCCCGAGCTTCTCCATCTCCTGCCTGGCCACACGCGTGTTGTCTGCATGCAGCGTCAGGTGCACCTCGTCAACGTGATTGCCGGCAAGGTCCCGCAGCATTCGGATCACGCCGTCGTGGGTGCTGCTATCGGGAACGAAGCCGACGACTTTCACCGGGGCATCAGAGCGGCCCAAGAGCTCCACTGCGGGGCGAATTACGCTCTTCTCTCCGTCCTCGCCGCAGCAGCCCTCATCATCGTCCTCCGCCGATTCCTCGGCGGCAACCTTTTCATTGGCCTTCTCTCTCTCCGCGAGCACCGATACGGTGACGACGATCGCAGCCGCCAGGGCAACAGCTATCCAAAGCATAGGGCGCATAGTCATGCTCGCCCTTTCCCTACAGTGAGATTGGCGCTCGGCTGGCAGAACCGCCCACAGGTATTGATTTCAACTCACTTCAGTGCGATGATAGTTCCCTCACAGGCTGCTGTCAAGCAAGGGCCGGGGGAAGGGAACGAGCCCGTGGGGACCAGAGCCCGGCCAGTGGGGTGAGGGTTAACTGGCCGCGTGCCGGAGCGGCGTCGCAGCCGCGACCATCGTTCACGGCGGTGGTCGATGCGCGCCATCGAGCACCGGCATCTGCCCGCAGACCTCGCCCACGAGCCTGATGGCCACTGTCCGGTCCCCGCGCTCGAGCGCCAGCAGGGCGCGCTTCCATTCCAGGCCGCCGCCGAACCCGGTGAGGCCGCCATCGGCGCCGATAATGCGGTGGCAGGGAGCTAGCACCGGCACCGGATTCCGCGCAAGGGCCTGCCCCACCGCTCTGGCAGCGCCGGGGCTCCCCATGGCGGCAGCGAGGCTGCCATAGGATTCGGTGGCGCCGTACGGGACACGCATGAGCGCCTGCAGAACGCGGCGGCGGAAGGCAGTGACGGACGAGAGGTCCACCGGGACCACAAAGCCCCGGCGCGCGCCGTCGAAGTAGGCGGTAAGCTCACGCTGGGCGTGTGCGAGAATCGGATGCACCGCTGCTGCGTTGCCCTGCGGGTGGAGTTGCTTTTCCGCCTCTGCCCGGCTGTGCATGGGGAGCCAGAGGCGGGAGATCCCCTGCGAAGTCGCCTCGGCCGCCATCCAGCCGAGGCCCACCTGGAGTATCGCTTGGTGCATTTCCGCTCTGGGCGCCGTCTCACATCGCCTCCTGGTCGTACGTCAGCGGGCGGCTCGCAGGAGCAGAGCAAGGCCAAGTAAAGCGCCGCTCCGTGGCGGCGCGTTGCCAGCCCGGAGCGGCGGCTTTAAGTCGGCGTCGAGAGGTGGCGTCACTTCGGGCGAATGGTAACGATGTCGCGGCCTACGTCGTCGCCCACCTTCCTCACGACGTTAAAGGCGATGATACTGCTGCCCTTCAGCTTCTCAACGGCGGCCTTGAAGCTCTTGGCGTCTGCCACGGGCTTGCCGTGCACTTTGGTGATGACGTCGCCGGGCCGCAGCGGCTTGCCGATGGCGGGACTGTCCGGGTCGATATCGGTGATGATGACGCCCTTGGCATCCGCGAGCCCGAGCTCCTGGGCGGTGTTCTCGTCCAGGTCTTCGACGCTGATGCCCATGACCGTCTCTTTGCCATCTTCTCGAGCCGCTGTCCGCGCCGCAGGCGCTTTCTCTTCGGCGATGTACTCTGCCGGCACCTCGCCGAGTTTGACCTTGAGCGTCTTCGTCTCGCCCTCGCGCACCACAACGACCTCCACGGTGGTTCCGGGAGCTGTGATGGATACTATGTGTTGTAGATCCTCGGTATCCTTCAGTTCCTTGTCCGCGAACTTAATGAGGACGTCATCGTACTGCAATCCCGCCTTATCCGCGGGCGAACCGTCAACCACGTGGCTGATATACATACCGTGGTCGATGTCTACCCCCCAGATCGCTTTCCAGGCCTCTTTCTGATCCGGAGCCAGAGCCTTATAGAGAATGCCGAGGTACCCGCGGGCCACGCGACCCTCTTTCAGCAGTTGCGGGATGATGTCTTGGGCCGTGTTGCTCGGTATCGCATACCCGATGCCGGCGTTGCGCGGCACCGGCCCATAGGTCCGTATGGCCACGTTGATGCCTATGACCTCGCCACGTATGTTCAGCAGCGGGCCGCCGCTGTTGCCGGGGTTGATGGCTGCATCGGTCTGTATCAAGTCGGTGAGCTGCAGATAGTCGGTCTCGCCGGGGATCGACCGACCCCTGGCGCTGACGACGCCGACCGTGACGCTCCACGCTTCCTTAAAGGGCATGCCGATGGCGATGGCCCACGTGCCCACCCGCGCTGCGTCCGAATCGCCAAGTGGCAGAAACTCAACTTTGCCGCGGGGAACGATCTTGAGAACTGCCAACTCGGTTTTCTTGTCCGCGCCGATGAGCTTGGCCTCGAGTTGCCGGCCATCGAGCAGCTCGACATCGATCTTCTTGGCGCCGGCCACCACGTGATGGTTCGTCAGTATGTGACCGTCGTCCTGGAAGAAGAAGCCGGAGCCCTGGCTCACCCTCTCGACGGGGCGGCGGGGCTCGGCCTCTCGTCGCCGTCGCTCAGGCAACCACGGGAACAGCGGCTCCTCGAAGAATCTGCGCCATCGCTCCTCGACATCGGGGGCCACCTGCTCGGAGAATACGTGCGCCGAGATCTTCACCACCGCTTTTTTCGCCCGGTCGGCAATGGCAACGAATTCCTCTTCGATGCCCTGCAGCCTCGTGGGCGGCACGGCCGTCTGTGCCACCGTAGTTCGAGGATGGTACCAAGTCGCTGCCAGGCCAATACCCACGAGGATGCTCAGCAGGATGATTATCAGGTGTGAATGTCCATGTGCTCTTGCTGCGTCCCTACCACTCATGCCAATGGCTTCCTCCTTGGTGCTGCGGCGGGAGATCGCGCCGCACGTAACGTGCTTTACAGCCTTGCGGAGGGCCCGCGCCCCATGGGGCGGGACCCATCCGCCTCTATTGCGTTTGACGGCCCGGCGGCTAAGAATGTTCTGTGGGCGTGGTCACGCGCTGCAGGCGGACGCCGGCGCTATCCGCTCAGCACCGCGTCAATCTTCTGGGAAATAGCCGCCTTGCCCTGCGCCCCCACGATCGTCTCGACCACTTCGCCATCCTTGAAGATGAGCAGGCACGGGATCGAGCGAATCCCGTATTTCGTTGCCAACTCCATGTTTTGGTCAACGTCCACCTTGCCGGCCACCAGTCGCCCATCGTACTCTTCAGCGATCTCTGCCACGACAGGCGACACGAGGTGGCACGGCGCACACCATTCTGCCCAGAAATCAATGAGCACAGGCAGTTCGGACTTTAGCACAACCTCGTCGAAGTCGCCCTCGGTTATTTCACGAGGAGCTGCCATAGTTCATGCCTCCCGGATTGGGCAACCGTGTAGTGTGAGTAGGGTACAGTATACCCAAGAGGGCAGATGCAAATCAAGGGGGTGTGGCCACGGTCTCATGACCAAGCCGATCCCCAGCGCATCGGTCCTATCCCACAGGATAACCTCCGGACTCAGGCAGGAATGTGAGCCATCTTGGATAACTCAGGTGGCGACGGCAGGCCTGTGCGAATTCGGACTGCGTGCAGGGCTTCGACGCCCGACGGTGAAGAATTCTGCCGGTGTACTTGCCGCTCCACCGACCGGAGCGCCCGGCTGGCCTATGCGTCATGCCGGACGTGCGGCCGTGCAGGCACGCGTCGGGCGTCTTTCAGTGGGAGGGTGCCGCTCTGCAGTGGGCAATGGTCTTTGACGTCGATGGCGTCATCGCCGATACCGAGTCGCTCAACGCCCGGGCGAGCGTGGAGATGTTTCAGCAGCTCTACGGCGTCACGGTGCAGCCGGAAGACTTCCGGCCGTTTGTGGGCACGGGCGATGAGCGATACGTCGAGGGTGTGGCGGAGAAATACGCCGTGACGATCGACACCGGGGCCGCCGTGCAGCGGCGGGCGGAGAACTTCTTCAAGGCGCTCCGCAACCGCCCGCTGCCCGCGCTGCCTGCCGTGCTGGAGCTGGTCACCGCCGGCCGCGCCGCGCCGAACGTGCGCATCGCCATCGCCACATCGGGCCAGAAGAGCAAGCAATTCCCGGTGATCGAGGGGACCGGGCTGAAGCTGGACTGGTTCGACGTGGTCATCACCGGCGACGACGTCACCCGCAAGAAGCCCGATCCGCAGATCTATCTGCTGTCGGCCGAGCGCCTCGGAGTGCCGGCGGGTCGATGCGTGGTGTTCGAGGATGCACCGGTGGGAGTGGAGGCCGCCAAGGCCGCCGGGATGCGCTGCGTGGCTGTCACGAACACCGTAAGTGCCGATGCGTTGCGGAGCGCCGACCTCGTCGTGGCCAGCCTGGAAGAGGTAGACCTGGCGTCGCTGGAGCGGCTGGTGGCGGAGGCGAGGTGAAAGCGCAAGGAGGCACGGGTTGACCCCTGACCATTCGGGCGGGACGCCGACCCCGAAGGGGGTCAGGCGCCGTCGCACACGACTAGGTGAGCAAGGTAGGAGTCCCATGAAAGAACTGACGAAGCCCATGAGTCGTCGAGAGTTCGTGAGCTTTGCCGCGGCCGGGGCGGCAGCGGCGGGGGCCTCGGCGGCGCAGTTGCGCACAGGAGGCTCCACAGTGAAAGATCGACCGAACATCCTGTTCTGCATCGCTGATGACCAGTCCTGGCCACACGCGGGCTGCTACGGCGATAAGGTGGTCAACACGCCGACCTATGACAGGCTGGCTGCCGAGGGGGTGATGTTCAACAACACGCACTGCTGCACCCCGTCTTGCACACCCTCGCGCGGGTCGGTCCTCACGGGGCAGATGCCGCACCGGCTCGAAGAGGGCGGCAATCTGTGGAGCCTGCTGCCCAAGAAGTTCGAGGTCTACCCCGACATCCTCGAGGCGGCGGGCTACAGCGTCGGCTACGCCCGCAAGGGCTGGGGGCCGGGGACCATTGAGGGCACCGGGCGCGAGCGGAATCCGGCCGGGCCGCAAGAGAACGACTTCCGCAAGTTCCTGCAGTCTGTATCTGACGACGATGCGCCCTTCTGCTACTGGTGGGGAAGCCACGAGCCGCACCGCACGTACAAGTTGGGCTCCGGGCGGGAGGCCGGCCTGGACATGGACGCCGTCGTCGTGCCGCCGCCGCTGCCGGACGCGCCGGAGGTGCGCTCCGACATCCTCGACTACTACCTCGAGGTGCAGATGTTCGACTCACAGGTGGGCGACCTGCTCGCGGCACTCGAGGCCGCCGGGCGCGCCGAGAACACCCTCGTCGTCATGACGAGCGACAACGGCATGCCGTTCCCCCGCTGTAAAGCCAACCTCTACGAGTACGGCACCCACATGCCCCTCGTCGTTCGCTGGTTGGCCCGAGCTGAAGGCGGACGGCAGGCGGACGACTTCATCACCTTCGACGACTTCGCCCCCACGTTCCTCGGGGCCGGCGGTATCGAGCCGCTGCCGGAGATGACCGGGCGCAGCTTCCTCGACCTGCTCACCGGTCAGACGCCGAGCGGGCCCGCCCGCGACCGGGTATTCGTGGAGCGCGAGCGCCATGCCAGCGTGCGCGGGCCCAACCTGAGCTATCCGTGCCGCGCCATCCGCACGACGGAGTACCTCTACATCTGGAACCTGAAGCCCGACCGTTGGCCCGCCGGCGATCCCGAGCGATACGGCGACATCGACGGGGGCCCTTCGAAGGACTACATGATGGAGCACCACGACGATCCCGCCGTCCGACCGCTGTTCGAGCTGGCCTTCGACAAGCGCCCGGAGGAGGAGCTCTACGACCTGCGGAACGATCCCGGCGAGCTGACGAACGTCGCCGACGACCCCCGGCACGCCGACGCAAGGAAGTCGCTCCGCGCGGAGCTTGAGAAGTGGATGGCCGACACGGCCGACCCCCGCGCCACCGGCGGCGGGGACGAGTTCGACACGTATCCGTACGTGGGGCGGAGGCGGTAGGCCGCAGGCGGGGGCGAAGAAGTGACGCGCGGCCATCGGTTCGGATTGCCGAAGGGCCAAGAGCGCTGATCGTGAGGCGACGAAGGCTAAGACTCGAGGGACGACGGTGAGGTGACGCGGAATGGGATGGTACTGCCGAGCGTGTGTTGTCTCTCTGATGGTTGTGCTGGGGCCCCTGACCCCCGACTGCCGAGGGGACGCCCCGGGCGAGCCCCAGGCGCTGCGTGGCTGGCGGGGCAAGGTGGAGGCGGCAAAGAATGCAGCCGAAGCCGACCCGCAGAACGCTGAATTCTGGAAAGACCTCGCCACCGCCTGGCTGGGCCTCTTCGGGCACGACGTTGATATCCTGAGTGTCCCTGATGACCAGTCGGAGGCCGCTGGCCAGGAGGCGTTCGCGGGTGCGCGAGTTGCCATTGGCAAGGCCGTCGAGCTTGCGCCCGACGACCCTGAAGCGCATCTCATGCGGGCCTGGCTTCTTGCCGTGGACTTCGCGGATGAGGATGAGTTGGGCGAACAACTGAAACAGGGCCTCGCGGAGGCGGAGCGGGCCGCGGGGCTCGCCCCGGACGATTACTTCTACCAGAAGGCGTTCGCCGATTATCGCTTCATGGTGGGCGCCCATTTCATCCAGTGGCGCGGGGAGTTGTTGGGTCGGTGGGAGGAGGGCGTGCGTCGGGCGGAGGGCTCTGGCGTACCCACGCCGCCTGCACCAGAGGCGAGCGAGGTGGAGGCGCGCTCGCGGGAGCTGCGGGCTGTTGCGGCCCAGTACGAGGCCCTCATTGAACGCTCGCCCGACAAGGCGGAGCTGCATCTGGGCCTCGCGCGCGTGTACGGGGCTGGCCATGCCGCGCCGTCACTGGCGGACGCACTGGGCGGCCGGGCCATGCAGCGCCAGTGGTATGAGAGCGAACTTCGTACGGCGTCGGACCTGGACCCGACGAATGCCTTCCCGGTCCTGCGCCTGGCAGCCTACCAAGCCGAGGTAGTGCAGAGGAGAATGGACCACGACGACGCGGCTCTACAGTCGGCCGTCGTAGCGGCTGTGCGTCCATTGCTCGAGGGGGCGACCGAACGCGAACGATATGTCCCCTACCAGCCCAGCTACCCGAAGGGTTGGGGACAGGCGTGCTGGACAGCCACGGGTCAGTTCAGCATGTTTGGGGGACACCGGGCCTATCGCGGGATTTGGCGGTCCCTGCACGGGGAGGCAAAGCGCCTGACAGAGAACAAGAAGATCGATGAGGCGGCGACCCTCTGGCGTTTGGGGATCGCGATGGGCCGCGTGCTGACGACCTCCCCTGACGACACAGACGCCCTCACAGGGCACGGGATCTGGTGGGACTGCGGCTGGCAGCTCGCCCAAACAGGGAACACCGCAGGCGGCGACCTACGCAAGGAGGGCGACGCCGAAATGGCCGCAGCCGAGCAATGGAAAAGGGACTTCCTCAAGTCGCGCCCATGGCTGAGACGCGACCGCGAAGCGCCGCAGAAACGAGGGACCCCGGCCGGGACGTAACCGGCTATCAGCCGCGGGCTAAGTCGGCATCCGGCCACGAATGGCCGAGATAGAATTTCGAGAGGAGCCCAAGCAGTGAGAACGATGATCGGGAGATTGACTCTGGCCGGACTGGCGGTTGCATGGGCCGCGGCAGCCACGGACGCGAATGCGGCCTTCGACGTACGCGCCGCGGAGAACATCCTGTCGTATCAGCTCGAATGCGGCGGCTGGCCGAAGAACATCGATGATATGGAGAGGAACCCCTGCTCGCCGGAGCAGAAGCGCAAGTTCGAGCAGGACCGCGCGGCCACCTTCGACAATGGCGCCACGCACCGCCAGATGCGCATGATGGCGACAGCGTACCGGGAGACGAAGCATGAGCGCTTCCGGGAATCGTTCGTGCGCGGGTTGGACTACATCCTCAGCGCGCAGTATCCCAACGGGGGCTGGCCGCAGCGTTACCCGCTTCGGGGCGGCTACTCCGAGCACATCACCTTCAACGACGGCGCGATGATCGGGCTGATGACGGTGCTGCACGACGCAGCGGAAGCGCCCGAGTTCTCCTTCGTGGACGAGCAGCGCCGGGAGATGGCCCGCCGGGCGTACCGGCGAGGTATCGAGTGTATTCTGAAATGCCAGATCATCGTCAACGGTCGGCGGACGGTATGGTGTGCGCAGCACGATGCGAAGACGCTGGAGCCGCGACCGGCACGCTCGTATGAAAAGGAGTCGCTGAGTGGCGCCGAAAGCACCGGGATCGTGCTGTTCCTGATGAAGCTGGACGAGCCCAGCCCGGAAGTGCGTCGCGCGATCAACGACGCGTGCGCATGGTACGAGCGGAGCAAGCTGACGGGCATCCGGCAGGTGAGCCGGGATGGCGACAAGGTCATCGTGCCCGATCCGGAGGCTCCGCCGCTGTGGGCGCGGTTCTATGACATCAAGACGAACCGGCCGATCTTCTGCGGGCGCGACGGTGTGATCAAGTACACACTTGGCGAGATCGAAAAGGAGCGGCGAACAGGATACGCCTGGTACGGTGGCTGGGGGGCCAAGGTGCTGGAACCGTGGCCGAAGTGGCGAGAGCGGCATTCGCCATAGCCGGGCGCCTGGCGCTGAGCGCCTCCGACGGCGCTATCTCCAAAGGGAGCCGATTCATGCGCAGTGTGCTTGCCGTATTCCTCGTGGCCGCGGCTGCCGTGACTGGCAGCGCCGAGCCCTGGCAGCGGCATACGATCGACAATTCATCGCGCGGGGCCGACGGCGTGCGCCTGGCCGATGTGAACGGCGATGGGCTCATGGACATCACCACGGGGTGGGAGCAGGGCGGAGTCATCCGCGTCTATCTCAACCCCGGCCCTGAGAAGGCGAAATCGGCCTGGCCGGCGGTGACCGTGGGCGAGGTGAAGTCGCCCGAGGATGCCGTGTTCGCCGATCTCGACGGCGATGGGGCCATGGACGTCGTGAGTAGCTGCGAGGGGAGCACGCAGACAGTCTACGTCCACTGGGGGCCGCCGGAGCAAGCTGCTCCGGCTACACTGGGTGGCCGAGTATTGGCGGCAGATGCCTGGGAGACGAGCGCCATTCCGGCGACGGTGAATCGAACGCGGTGGATGTTCGCGCTGCCGCTGCAAGTGGACGGCGAGGGCGGAATCGATCTCGTGGTCGGTTCCAAGGCGCCGGACGCCACGGTCGGCTGGCTGCGGTCGCCGGACGATCCGCGCAACGTGGCGGCATGGACCTTTCGGCCGTTCTACGAGGCCGGGTGGATCATGTCCCTGCAGGCGCACGACATGGACGGCGACGGGGACGCGGACGTTCTCGTGTCAGATCGCAAGGGCGCGAATCGCGGCATACTGTGGCTGGAGAATCCCGGGCCGAAAGCCGTGGCCACCGGGGCGCGGTGGAGGGAGCACCGCGTGGGCGCGGAGGATCGGGAGGTCATGTTTCTCACAGTGGCCGACCTCGACCAGGACGGCCGACGCGACATAGTCTGCGCCGTCAGGGGGCAGGGGTTCTCGTTCCTGCGAGCCACGGGCGACGCGGAGCAGCCCTGGAGGCACTACGAGATCGCCATGCCCGAGGGCTGCGGCTCCGGCAAGGGCATCGCCGTGTGCGACGTAGACGGTGACGGTCGGAACGATGTAATCTACACCTGCGAGAGCGCCGGCGGGGGCAAGTCCGGCGCGCGCTGGCTCTCCTACCGCGAGTCGGCGATTGACGCCGTGTGGGATGACCACGAGATCAGCGGCCCTCTCGGCACGAAGTACGACCGCATCGAGCTGCTCGACCTGGACGGCGATGGCGATCTCGACGTCATCACGTGCGAAGAGAGCGAGAACCTCGGCGTGATCTGGTACGAGAACCCATCCCGGTGACTGGGCGCGGTGCCCGTTGGCCACGCGGGAGCGCGCCCGTCAGGGCACGCTGCCTCCCGCCATACCGTGTGGCACGGCTTGCTTGCCAAGCCGTGCGGCCACGGGAAACACGAACTCACGGGTAGCAAGCTACCCGTGCCACACGGGGGGGGCTGAAGCACAACACAGGAGGCTGGTTGCTAATGATGGACCGAAGTCGAGCATTCCCTATTGTCGGCATCAGCTTCGTCACGGCACTCGCGATCCTCTCGATCGCCGTGGTACCGGCGGCCGCCGTCCCCGCCTTTCCGGGCGCCGAAGGCTACGGCGCAAACGCTACCGGCGGACGAGGCGGACGCGTCATTGAAGTCACCAACCTCAACGACTCCGGCCCGGGCAGCTTGCGGGCTGCCTGTGAGGCCGAAGGGCCGCGGATCGTGGTGTTTCGCGTCTCGGGCACCATAGCGCTGGAGTCGAGGCTGAGGATCCGCAACGGCGACCTCACCATCGCCGGCCAGACGGCCCCGGGCGGCGGGATCTGCCTGAAGAACTACGGCACGGATGTGTCGGACACGAGGAACGTGATCATCCGATATCTCCGCTTCCGGCCCGGGGACGAGATGGGGATAGAGCTCGACGCACTCGGCGGCCGCTACAGCGAGGCCATCATCATCGACCACTGCTCGGCGAGCTGGTGCATCGACGAGTGTGTCTCGTTCTATGCGAACAGGAACATCACCATCCAGTGGTGCCTGATGAGCGAGAGCCTGTGGGAGTCGCATCACGTCAAAGGCGCGCACGGGTACGGCGGCATCTGGGGCGGCGAGCGCGCATCGCTCCACCACAATCTGTTCGCCCACCACACCAGCCGGAACCCGCGTTTCGCCAGCCACAGCGAGACGGACGACGATCGGCCATTCTCCGGCGGCAGGGATATCGACTACCGCAACAACGTGATCTACAACTGGGGCTTCAACAGCGCCTACGGCGGCGAGGGCGCCACGGTGAACATGATCGCCAACTACTACAAGTACGGCCCCGGGACCAGGGAGGACAAACGCAACAGGATCATCCAGCCGAGCGACGATAAGGGCCGATGGTACGTGGCCGACAACTTCGTCTTCGGCTTCCCCGAGATCACGGCCGACAACTGGGCCGGCGGCGTACAGGGCGAGAACGTAAAGCCGGCCATCCGGGCGAGAAGACCTCTTGCCGCGGCTCCCATGACGACCCACTCAGCCGAGGAAGCCTATCGGCTCGTCCTCGCCAACGTGGGCGCGACGCTCCCGAAGCGCGACTCGCACGATGCGCGCATCATTGAGGAGGTCCGCACCGGCACGGCGCAGTACGGCGAGACGTGGGCCGATGGCGGCAAGGGGATCATCAATTCCCAGACCGCCGTGGGCGGCTGGCCGGAGCTCACGTCGGCCCCGCCACCCGTCGATTCCGACCACGACGGCATGCCGGACTACTGGGAGGATGACCGGGACCTCGATCCCAACGACCCCTCCGACGGCCCGGAGGACCGAAACGGCGACGGCTACACCAACGTCGAGGAGTACATCAACTCCCTGGTGTCCTCACGACTCGCCGGCGGGCCGCTGGCCTTCCCCGGCGCCGAGGGCTACGGGCGCTTCGCGAAGGGCGGCCGCGGCGGGGACGTCTATCACGTCACGAACCTCGACGACTCCGGCCCGGGCTCCTTGCGCGAGGGCATCGACTCCGCCGACGGGCCCCGCACCATCGTCTTCGACGTCTCCGGCACCATCGACCTGGAGTCCAAGCTCCGGATTGAGAAGTCCAACATCACCATCGCCGGCCAGACGGCGCCGGGCGATGGAATCACGCTCAAGGACCACACGCTCAACGTCAACCGTGCATCCGACCTCATCATCCGCTACATCCGCGTCCGGCTCGGCGACCAGGACCCGGAGAAGGGCGGCGCCGACACGATGAGCACGGACAACATCGACAACGTTATCATCGACCACGTGTCGGCAAGCTGGGCCATCGACGGCACCCACGACTTCAGGAACGGGAAGAGCTTCACCATCCAGTGGAGCATCCTGAGCGAGGCCCTGCACGACAGCATCCACGGGAAGGGCCCGCACGCCATGTGCGCCTCGTACCGCGCGCCCGTCGGCAACATCACCCTCCACCACAACATCTTCGCCACCTGCCGCG
Source organism: Armatimonadota bacterium (assembly GCA_030601885.1). Classification (GTDB taxonomy): domain Bacteria; phylum Armatimonadota; class Zipacnadia; order JAUWAU01; family JAUWAU01; genus JAUWAU01. The sequence continues at coordinate 245,911 of JAUWAU010000004.1, read as the reverse complement.
ACAGGCACCCGACCCTCGGCGGTGCCGACGAGCCGCAGTGGACCGTCGATTTCCGCAACAACGTCATCTACAACTGGTCGGGCACGGCGAACTTCGGCGACAATCTGATCAACGCCATCAGCAACTACTTCAAGCCCGGGCCGGAGACTGACGTCCAGAGGAAGCCCATCGCCATCAAGGGGCACCTGGTGGACGCCGCCCGCGGGTACATGAGCGGCAACTTCTTCGATGGGCGAGAGGACTGGACGCGCGACAACTACGCCGCGCTGGACTTCGAGCGCTGGCGCGGGCCCGACTCCAGCTACCTGTACGCGGGCACGCTCGACGAGTGGAAGGTCGCCCAGCCCGACATCGGCCCCAACGCACCGGCGACCCAGTCGGCCCAGGAGGCCTACGAGCTCGTCCTCTCTCAGGCCGGCTGCTCCCTGAAGCGCGACGCGGTCGATGTCCGGGTAATCGACGACATCCGGAACCGGACCGGGAAGCTCATCGACTCGCAGGACGAGGTGGGCGGCTGGCCGGAGCTGAAAAGCAAGCCCGCGCCGGTTGACACCGACGGAGACGGGATGCCGGATGAATGGGAGAAGGCGCAGGGGCTCGACCCCAACGACGCGACCGACGGCCCGAAGGACCGCGACGGCGACGGCTACACGAATCTGGAGGAGTATTTGAACTCGTTGGTGCCGGTCCAATAACGGGTGGCACGGCTTGCTCGCCAAGCCGTGGCCTGCTGCGACCTCGTCTGGGGGCTCACGGGTTGCGAGCAACCCGTGCCACACGTTCCTCCCCGAGACAGCACTGCCTACGCCACCTGCGCCGGCGCAACGGACAGCAAGCGAAGTGAGGTAAGGAATAGTTACGGGAGGGAGGTCGTCGGAAATGCGAGTGCGCTGTGGAGCCTACGTTGCGCTCGTGGCAGTCGGAGTTGGCTTGGTCGCATCGCCATGCTATGCGGCCCGCCGCGAACTCTCGCCGGCCGCGCGTGAGTGGAAGGACGAGCTCGAGAAAGCCAGGCGAGCCGCCGAAGCCCATCCGGAGGGTCCTGAGCTGTGGAAGGCGCTCGCGACGGCTTGCCTGCAGGTGTTGCGGCCGGACGTGTTCAGCGGGATGACCAATAGGGAGTGGAAGCGCCTCAAACCTGGTCCCTTCGAGGGTGCTGAAGAGGCCGTTGCGAAAGCTAAGGCACTGGCGCCGGAGGACCCCGAAGTGCACCTCATGCAGGCATGGCTGCTGGCGGCCAACTACGATGATGACGACCAGGTCCCTGAGCACCTTGAGCAGGGCCTGGTGGAGGCCAGGGAAGCCGCGGACCGCATGCGGGACGACTACTTCTACCAGAAGGCCTACGCTGACTACCGATTCATGGCGGCATCGCACATGGCCGGCTGGCGCAAACGGATTGGGCCGGCCTGGGGGCACGACAAACCGCGGCGGAAGCGGCGCGCGAGGTCCGCAGTACCCGAACCGGACGACGAAGACGTGGCAGCCCGCCGGCGGGAGCTACAGGATGTTGCGGCGGAGTATGAGGCCCTCATCAAGCAGTGGCCCCACGAGGCAGAGCTGCATCTGGGCATTGCCCGCGTCTATGGCCCAGGACAAGGCTGGCCCTCCCCGACCCAGCTGATGGGCAGCCGCATGTTCTCTACAGACGAGTGGAAAGCCGAACTGCGCGCTGCTGCCCACCTCGACCAGACCAACGCGTTCCCGCTCCTCGAGCTTGCGGCCCAGGAAGCCTGGGACCTCGCATCCCTCGGGGCAAGCTCGTGGGCTGCCTTTCGTTCCATCCAGAGCCAGAGGGCCCTTAGCGTCCAGACCGACCCGCCAGCCGACGCGGAGACGCAGGCGGCTCTACTCCGGGTCGTGCTGCCGCTGCTCCGAGAAGCGGCCAAATGCAAGCGATACGAGCCATACCAGCCCAGCTATCCGAAGGGCTGGGGGCCCTTATGCGAGGCGACAATAGGCCATCTCGAGGGCATTTTCGGCGGGAGCGCCTACCGCACGATCGCCTGGTCCCTCTCCGGCGAGGCACAGCGGCTGCAGGCGCGCGGGGAGATAGACGAGGCTGCCGACCTTTGCTGGCTGGGGATCGCCATGGGCCGGCTTCTATCGACATCCCCTGAGATTATAGAGGCCCTTACCGGTCCGACCATTCGCATGATGTGCGCCCAGCGACTCGGTGAGGTGGCCCGTGCGGCGGGCGACGACGGACTCGCAGAGAAAGCCGAACGCGAAATGGCGACCGCCGAAGCCGCGCTGGAGGACATCAGTAGGAAGTACCGCAGGGGGGCGGCAAAGAAGGGATAGGCGAGGCTGCCTGGGCTTGACCAGGTCGTGGGGGGCAGTGGTTCCGGCCGAGGGCACTGACGCTCCGGTGCCCGCAGCCGGATCCGGGGGGCGCGCCTGCGCCGGGGCAGGCAGCGTCTTAGCTGGCTCACGGGTTGCGAGCAACCCGTGCCACACGTTTTCCCCGCAGAGAGTACTGGCTACCTCACCTGAGCCATCAACGCCCGGTACAGCGCCGCGTAGAGCTTGATGACCGTGTCCGGGTCGCCGCCCTTGTAGCCCTGCTCGAGGGAGAGAAAGCCCTGGTAGCCGTTGTCCTTCAGCAGTTGGAATAGCTCCACGTACGGGAACTCGGGTGAAGCCAGATCGTGCATGTGCACGTGGCGGATGCGATCCTTGACGTGCCCGTACGTCTCGGCGACTGAGCCGTCCACCAGGTCGCGCTTGTCGGAGTTGTAGTTGATGGCCACGTTCGGGTGGTCGGCGATCTCGACTGCCTGCAGCGTGTACTCCCAGTAGTAGAAGTGGCCGTGCATCTCCAGCAGCACGTCAACGCCGCTGCCCTCGGCGAACTCGCCGATCTGCCGCAGCGACTCGCCCACGTACTGGATGACCTCCTGCTTCTCGACGCCCTTCGGGAAGTTGTTGCCGAACACCCGAATCCGGCCACAGCCCATGTCGTGGCCCAGCTCCACGTAGCGCTTCGACAGGTCAATCTCCTCCTGCCGGCGCTCGGGCTCGGGCCACTCGTAACGGCGGCTGGTGGAGAGGCAGCTCACGGCGATCCCGGCGTCCTCGACCTGGGCCCGCAGCGCCTTGCGCTCGTCGGCGGACGCCTCGAGCTCCACCCCGTGCTGCTGCTCGTGCTCGCAGCGGAACTCCACCCCCTGGTAGCCGTTGGCCGCCAGCAGCTCCAGGATATGCTCCAGCGACATCTCCTTACAGATGACGTACGTGTCGAGGCTCAGCTTCATATCGGCCGGCATTCGCTTGACCCTCCTTGATTTGGCGCGTGGCTGCGCCGCGGCAAGCGCGCGCCTCGACGCAAGCCACGATGCGAGGAAAACGGCGTTGTGAAGGAAAAAGGATCGACGGGTGACGCCGCGATATGACGTTTTGCTTTGCATGACGGCGCGTCTCTCTAGCGAATGCGCTCTTGCTCGGCGAAAAGGATTGCGCATTGCCTGCTCGCCTCGTGTTCGCCTCCGCCGGCCCAGTGCCTTCTCGCTGCATGCCCGTGAGCGTGATCCCGCGCAGATCGCGAGAGAACAAGGCGTTGGTGAACGCCAGAAGCGTCGAGTTCGCCACGCCGGCCTTGCTCTTGCGGGCGAAGAGTCCCCACACGTCCAGCGGCGTAAACGAGCCCTCCGTCATGGGCGTGCCCGCTTCGGAGGTCGCCCGAGCCATGATCACCGCCTGCACGAACATATAGATGCCTAACTACGACAAGGCGACACACGAGAAGGCGGACTCTCGCGCACAGAGAATGCGTGAGAAAGGCCAACGGCGCGGCGCATGGCAAGCGCAGGCCTTGGCACATGCGCAACGCCCTTGCGCCAATGCTGTTTGACGACCATGACCCCCAGGGCAGCCAGGCCCGGCGCCATTGCATCGTCGCACCGGCACAACGCCCCTACCTTCGAGAAGGTCACACGGCCTACGCCACTACAGCAACGGGCACTGGATCTGCTGGGTGTGAAGCTCTAATGTAGCCAGTAGCGCCACATCTCCACTCTCCCAAGAATGGGCCAGAACCAGCCGCAGAGCGCAATCAGAAGCGATTCGTACGCTTCCCAGCGTGGGAACTTCGGCCTAGACCAGGAACTTCTCCAACTCGTCCGCCGTCAAGCCGACTGACTCCGCCGCCTCGATCATCTGCAGCCACGTCTGCTCGTCTACTTCGATCCCGCGCTCACGCTGCTCCTGACGCGCGCGGTGCTCCGGCTCGCCCGGCAGAAGGATCTCCGTCGCGCCGGGTGCCAGGGGCGTGCTCTGGAGATGCTCCACCAGGCCGCGCACGTGGCGCTGAAAGTCCGGCAGCGGTATGAAGCGGGCGATGTCAATCGCCACCATGAGCATCGCATTGCCGTTGCGCGTATGGCGGCCCGAGCAGCCGGCGTCGGTGACGGCACCCGCGAGAAGATCCACCAGCACCGCCAGGGCGTAGCCCTTGTGGGCCGAGACGCCGCCCAGAGGCAGCAGCGCACCGGGCGGGGGGCCGACGAAGTCATTCGGATCGGTGCTCGGCCGGCCCTCGGCGTCTATGAACCACCCCTCCGGGACCGACTCCCCCCGATTGCGGGCGATGCGGATCTTGCCCTCCGCCGCGGCACAGGTGGCCGCGTCGAAGGTGACGGGGAAGCCCTCGGTGCCGGGGACGGTGAAGGCGACCGGGTTGGTGTTGAGCTGTCGTGCCATGCCGCCCAGAGGCGCAACCAGGCCGGAGCGTCCGTGACCGGTCACGAAGGCCATTGCCGCGAGGCCCTCGGCAGCCACCAGTTCGGTGTACTCACCGATTCTGCCGCAATGGTTCGAGTTGCGCAGGGCAACGCAGCTCACCCCGTGCTCATGGGCCTTCTCGGCGGCGAATTCGGCCGCCGCCCGCGCCGCTACCTGCCCGAAGCCCCACCCACCATCGATGATTCCCAGCGGGCCCTCGTCCATAACACGCCGTGGCTCAGCGTTGGGCTTGAGCTGGCCCTCTCGGATGGCGCCGACGTACTGTGGCACGCGCATTACGCCGTGTGAGTGGTGTCCGGCGAGGTCGGTGGCGACCAGCGATTCAGCCACGACGGCAGCGTTGGCCGGTTCCGCGCCCGCGGCACGGAACACCACGGCAACCAGCTCCCGCAGCGTGTGGGCAGGCAGCATGGGCATACAAACATTCCTCCGAAGTATCTGGCGTGCGCCTCGCTTCGACCCCGGGGCGCCTGGCCCCTTCTTATCGCTCCGCGGCAACGGAAGTGGTCAAGGACAACTGAGTCCCGCCGGGAGCTCGGGCTACTGAACCGAACCAGGTCTCCGGGGAACGGCAGACAGCGGCTGCCAGAGGAGTCCCATTGCAGCGTCGCGAAAGCAGCGCTGACATCGAGGAGGTTCGGCCATGCTGATAGCGCGTCGAGTGACATATCCGCGGCTCTGGCACGCGGTTGCCGCGTTGATTCCGCTGATTGCCATTCATCAGGAGGGAGCGAACGCCGTGCAGTTGACCAGCGTTTCGGCCACACCGCGTCTGGCGGAAGACGGCCGGACGTACGACATCCTCGTTCGATGGATAACCGACGTGCCCACGGTCGGACTGGTCGAATACGGGCCCACCGCAGCGCACGGTCAGAGAACAGAGGCAGAGCCGGAGCCGTGCAACAACCACCGCACCGACATCCGCAGCGTGCCACGGGGACAGCGGCGCCATCTGCGCATCGTATGCCAAGCTGACGATGCCGAAGCTGCCTCGGACGATATTGAGGTGGTGCCACCGCGGGGCTTTCCCAAGGCAGCGAAATCCGGGCGCGTGCGGCTCACCGTGGCAGAGCCATCCGGCGTGGCCCGAGGCAGCGCACCGCTGACCGTCGGCCTGCCGCTGCCGCGGGGCGCTCTCGGCGATGCGAGCAACGTCCGCCTGCTCGACCCGGGTGGCGCAGCGCTGCCGCTGCAGACGCGCTCGCTGTCCCGTTGGCCCGATGGGAGCATAAAGTGGATCCTTCTCGACACACGGCTCGATCTCGCGGCCGGCGAACGCGTCACCCTTACGCTGCAGTACGGCGGAGACGCACGCCTCCGGACGCCGGCACCCGCGATCACCGTCACCGAAGAACGCTACGGTATCGTTGTCGATACCGGCCCGCTGCAGGCGCAGATCCCCCTGGGCGCCGGCGAGGGCACGATAACGGTGCGCGGCCAGGCCGCTGCCAGGCTGCCTGTCTCGGTGCTGGCCGACATTTCCGGCAAGGTGTTCGTGGGCAGAGCCGAGCGCGCATATGTCGAGGAGGCCGGGCCGCTGCGCACGGTGGTCCGCATCGATGGCCATCACGTTGCCGATGACGGGGAGAGGCTGTTCGGCTACACGCTGCGGCTGTTCTTCTTCGCGGGGAAGGACGTGATCCGGGTAGATCACGTGTTCGCCAACGACAACATGGCCGAGGAGATGACTGCCATTCGCTGGCTCGACGTGTCTGTGCCGCTGCTTCGAGGGGCGGGCGCGGCGACCGTTGGCGCGGGGGCGGGACAGACGGCGACCATCACAGCCCAAGATCGCCTGTTTCAGTATTTCGACGACGCCTTCGTGGTCGAGCCGGGCCCCGGCGAGGGCAAGCGCGCCGACGGGTGGGCCCAGGCCGACGGCGAGACGCCGGTGACGGTGTTCGTGCGGGACTTCTGGCAGCACTACCCAAAGTCGCTGGCGGTGACGGACGAGGCACTGGTAGTGGGCGTCTGCCCCCGCATCACGCCGCCGGACCGGTACGCCGATCGCGAGGATGAGCACAAGCTCTTCTACCACCTGCGCGACGGCAACTACACGTTCCGCCTCGGCCTCGAGAAGCGGCACGAGCTGTGGATCAGCTTTGCAGATACCCCCCCAGAGGCACTCGCCGCCGCCGTCCAGCGCCCTCTGCTCGCCGTGGCGGATCCACAATGGTACGCCGACAGCGGGGCGCTTCGCGATATTCTTCCGGCCCATCCCGAGCGGTTCGCAATGTACGATGAGGCGGCGAGCGCCAATCTGGATCGGTTCCTGGAGCTCCGCGAAGATGGGCACGAGTACGGGCTGATGAACTACGGCGACTGGTACGGCGAGCGACGCTACAACTGGGGCAACATCGAGTACGACTTGCAGCATTGCCTGCTCGTACAGTATCTGCGAAGCGGCCAGCGCAAGTTCTTCGACGCCGGGGAGGCCGCCGCTCGGCACTGCATGGACATTGACGTGGTGCATCACGCCAAGGGCCAGGTCACGGAGCCCACGTGGACCGGCCCGCGGCGCGTCGGCCAAGTGTGGGTGCACTCCATGGGGCACACCGGAGGCTACTACCCCAAGGAATACCGGGACATGGGCGTCTATGCTCTGGGATACTCGACGAACACGGGGCACATGTGGAGCCAGGGAATCCTCGACTATTACTGCCTCAGCGGCGACCGGCGAGCGCTTGAGTGCGCCCTGCAGGTCTCCGACTGGGTCGCCGGGCCTTACACCACTAACTTCAACTTCGGCAACGCCCGCCAGCCGGGCTGGATGACCATCCTCGTCATGAGTGCCTATTACGTGACGTCCGACCGGTACTATCTGAACGCCGCGAAGATCATGCTCGACAAGGTGTACGAGAAGGCGCAGGAGACGAAGCCGGAGACCGGTCTGTACTACCACAAGCTCGGCGGCGGGCATTGCCGCTGCGAGCAAAGCCACTATGGCGAGGCCGGCTTCATGGCGGCGGTGCTCATGACGGGCATGAAGATGTACTACCTGGCGACCGGCGACGAGCGGGTGGCCGACGCCATCGTCAAGATCGCCAACTTCATCATCGACACCATGTACGTGCCGGAGGAGGGGACCTTCCACTACACCTCGTGCCCGAAGAGCAGCGTGGGCGCATCCTATGGCTTCCTCCTCGGCGACGGCCTGGGCTTTGCCGCAAACCGGACCAACGACGAGCGCCTGATAGAAGTGACCAAGGCGGCCGTTGCCAGGAGCATGCAGGCTTTCTCCGGAACCGGCGGCGGCAAGAGCATTGGCTTCGCCATGTGCGCGGCGCCGTATGCCATGAGCGAGACCGACAAACTGCCGGGGGCGCCCTTTGATGAGTACCACGCGGAGGCTGTCGCCGGGGCGACCGATCCGGGGCGCCGTCCGGTGCCGTGTCTCGTGCCCAATCCGGGCTTTGAGGAGAGCTGCGACGGCTGGCGCACCCGCGGGGCCCTGCAGCTCTCGCGCAGCACTGATGTAGCCCACACCGGCACCGGCTGTGCGGCCATCAAGGGCACGGTCAGCGGTGCTAACGAATACCTCGTAACCTACTACGGGAGCGGCAGCCCCTGGGAAATCACGTGGCTGGAGCCGGGCGAGAAGTACCGCTTCGTAGTCTGGATGCGCCTTGACAGTGTAAGCCCGGGCGCCCCGGCGCCAACGGCGCGCGTCTCGATCCGCGAGCACGGCGTCAGCAAGGAGCACGTTCACACCACGCCGTACGATCTCGCGCGGCTCGGCACGTGGCAGCGGCTGGCGGCGGACTTCACCATGCCGGAGTGGGGCACGAGCGTGTACCTGGCCGCCAACACGCACACGCAGGAGAGTGTGGACGTGACCCTGTACGTGGACGATTTCGTCGTGGTGCCGGCGGCAGCGCCTGAGAGGGCCACGTACGTATACATGGCCGCGGAGGCTGAAAGCGCGCGTCGCTCCGGAGCAGAGCTCGGGCGTCTCGAGCGGCCGCCGGCTTGGCCGTACCTCACGCCTGGGGGGCCCAACGCCGCAGCAAGCTTCTCGATCGACGTGCCCTTTGATGACGAGTATCGCGTGCTGCTTCGGGCCGCAACTCAGGGCCGGGACGGCCCCGGGAGCGTGCTCCGGCTGTCCGTTGACGGCCGGGAGGCAGGGGACGTGTCGGTCGAGGATACGGACTGGCAGTGGGTCGGCACGGGCGAAGCGATGCGGCTGCGTGCCGGTACGCACGAGGTGCACGTAGCGTGGGAAATCGGCAAAGCGCGGGTGCAGAGGATTGTGCTCACGAACGAGTTGGTGGGCGACTGATGCTGTTCGGTCATGGATGAGGTGTGGCCGGGGGCCAAGGAGGGCGCTGGGGATGTGCGTCGAACCTGGGGCGAGAGAGTACATCGGGCGCATTCATAGAAGCCAGATTGTTGCGAGCGCCCGTTGAGAGGCGACTCGCAGGAAGGTGTGCGACGATGGCTGGGGATCACACCAGACGCGAATTCCTCAAACGCACGGGCCGGGCGGCCGTTGGCGCGGGCATCGGCCTGGCGGGGGGCCGGGCGCTCCACGGCAGCGCCCCGGCACGGGCACAAGAGCCGGGGGCGAACGAAAAGGTCGTGCTGGGGGTCATCGGCGCCGGCGGGCGCGGCACCGGCATCATGCGCACGGCCCTGCGCTGTGCGGGCGTGGAGGTGGCGGCCGTCTGCGACGTGTACGACCAGCGCCTCAATCGGGCCAAAGAGGCTGCCGGCGGGAAGGCGAAGGCCTACACTGACTACCGACGGGTGCTGGAGCACAAGGACATCGACGCGATCATCCTCGCCACGCCGGACCATTGGCATCACGATATATTCGTGGATGCGATCCAGGCCGGCAAGGACATTTACTGCGAAAAGCCCATGAGCAAGACGATTGCCGAGGGCAGGCACATGGTCGGGGTGGCCAGAGCGTCGAAGCAAGTCGTCCAGGTCGGCACGCAGCGGCGCAGCGGGCAGCAGTACCCGCAGGCGCGCAAGCTCATAGAGGACGGCAAGCTCGGCCGCATACGCTTCGTCCGCGCCTACGACTGCCGCAACTACACCATCCGCGACCCCTTTCACCCGCCCGAGAAGTTCGAGGGCACGATAGATTGGAAGCGCTTCCTGGGCAAGGCGCCCGAGTGCAAGTTCGATCCATACCGATACTTCGCATGGCGCTGGTTCTGGGACTACGCCGGCGGGCTGGTGACTGATGTCGGCGTCCATGTGCTCGACGTGGTGCATTGGCTCACGGGCAACGACACGCCCCGCTCCGTCGTGTGCCAGGGCGCGGTGTACGAGCTCGAGTACTGGGAGACGCCCGACGTGGTCAATGTCGTCTTTGACTATGGGACGCACTCCGTGGGCCTGACCTTCAATTTTGACAACAAGCACCAAGGCAATGGAATAATGATCTATGGCACGGACGCCACCATGGAGGTGCGCCGCTCAACGATCCACGTATTCCCGGAGCGCGGCGATGCGTCCGAGCCGGAGCTCACCATTCCGGAATCGGGCTGGGTTCAGGAGCACGTGCAGAATTTCATTGACTGCGTGCGCAGTCGCGCGGAGCCCAACGCGCCCGTAGAGCTGGGGCACCGGTCGTTGCTGCCGCTGCACTTGGCCAACATGGCCTACCGCGAGCGGCGCACGATCGTCTGGGACGCGGAACGCCAACAGGTGGCGACGTGAGCGAACATCTGACATAGCGCGCCCAGGTTTGGTATATGTAGAAAGGACCGGGCAGTCACGGAAACGAAACGGCGGAAGCAACGCGCCCTGGCCTGGCGCGAGACTGTTGTGAGAGTCCGGCCGTGCCGGTCGAGCCGTGGTTGGGCCTGCGACCGCGGACAGCGTGGGGCCACGGCCATGCCGCCGCCGACACCAGCTTGCAGCAACGCACGGGGGGCTGAACATGGGCGACGCAGAGCGCGCCGATCGCGCCAAGATCCTCGTGGTGGACGATGAGCAGCCGGTGCGAGAGGTGCTCCGCGAGATCCTCAAAGGCGAGGGCTACGCGGTTGACTGCGCGTCGGGGGGCGCCGAGGCCCTTGAGCGGGCCAGGGCGGGCACGTACGACCTCGTCATCACTGATGTGCGCATGGCGGACATGGACGGCCTTACGCTGCTGCATGAGCTGAATGCTCTGTCACCCGCGCCGTACGTCATCATCGTCACCGCCTGGCCGTCCATGGACGATGTCCTCGAATCCGTGCGGGGCCGGGCCGCCAATTACCTCGTAAAGCCTTTCCAGGTGAAGGAAGTCTGCAAGGTTGTGGCAGAGACGTTGGAGGGTGTCGAGTACTGACCCCGCAGGCCTGCCACACCCCTCTCCCGGCCGCAAGGCCGGCCTCATACGCCGAGCCTGACCACTGGCGGCTGACCGTGCTGCGTCCCCTACAGGAACAGACTCGGCACCCAAAGCGTGAGCTGTGGCACGTAGGTGATCAATACCAGGACGGCGATCATGGCCGGGTAGAGGAAGATGAGGGCCCGCGCGACGTCCTCAATGCGGGCGTTCCCCACGGCGCAGCCCACGAAAAGCGTACTGCCGACGGGCGGCGTGCACAGCCCGATGGCGAGGTTCAGCATCAGCACGATGCCGAAGTGCACCGGGTCCATGCCGATGCGCTCCACCACCGGCAGCAGGATCGGCGTCAGGATGAGTATGGCCGGGGCCATGTCCATGAAGGTGCCGATGATGAGCAGACCGACATTGATGATGGCCAGCAACGCGATCGGGTTGTCGGCCAACCGGGCCATGGCGGCCGTGATGCGCTCGGGGGCGTGTTCGATGGTGAGGATGTAGCTGACCGCCGAAGAGGTGGCAATGAGCAGCATCACGATGGAGATGGTCACCACCGACCGGCGCAGGATGCCTCCCAGAGCGCGTAGGGGTAGCTCGCGGTACACGAAGAAGGTGAGCGCCAAGGCGTAGAATACCGCGATGGCGGCCGCCTCGGTGGCCGTGAAGTAGCCGGAGATGATCCCGCCGACGATGATCACCGGCGTGAGCAGAGCCAGTAGCCCCTCGCTGAACGTCCGCACGAATTCCCCCCACGTCAGCCGTCGCATGCGCTTCGGATACTTGCGCACCTGGGCCAGGATGTAGGAGGCGATCATGAGCGAGACCCCGACCATGACCCCGGGGATCAGCCCACCAAGGAAGAGCTTGCCGATGCTCACACCGCCGCCGGCGGCGAGCGCGTAGATGATGGCGTTGTGGCTCGGGGGAATGATGATGCCCTGGGCGGAGCTGGCCACCGTGATGGCCACGGAGAACTCCTTATCGTAGCCCTCCTTCTCCATCATCGGGATCATAATCGATCCGATGCACGAGGTATCGGCCACCGAAGAGCCCGAGACGCCGCCGAAGAACATGGAGGCGCCGACGTTGAGTAGCGCCAGCCCCCCGCGGAGGCTGCCGATGAAGAGGTTGGTGAAGTTGATGAGCCGGCGCGCCATGCCGCCGTGACTCATGAGCTCGCCGGCGAAGATGAAGAACGGAATGGCCATAAGGGGCACAGAGTCGATGCCCGTGGCCATCTCCTGTACAACGCCGGCAAAGCTCACCCCCGCCAGCGGGGCAGCCGCGAGGGCAGCGATGCCGAGAGCGAAGGCGATAGGCACGCGCAGGAGCATCAACACGACGAAGGTCGCGAACAGCACCCACGTCGCCCCGCTCATCCGTCAGCCTCCTGGGGAGCGCCGGAGGTTTCCGGGTGCTCCTGCGGCAGCAATACGAAGAGGGCCATGAGCAGGCCGGCGAGGGGAATCGCGATGTAGACCAGCCCCATGGGAATGCGGGCGCCGGCCGATGTTTCGTGCATGAACTGCCGCACCACCAGCGCCCCGAAATACACGAAGAACCCGGCGAAGGCGAGCGTCGCTGCGCTGACAAGGTGGTCAACGACTCGGCGCGCCACCCTCGGCAGACGGTCGGCGAAAAAGGTGACGCCAATGTGGGCTCCCTGCCGCAGGGCGATGGCGGCGCCGATGAGCCCGAACCAGATCATGCCGAAGCGGCCGATCTCCTCGGACCAACTCGGTCGCGAGCCCAGCACCTTCCCCGCGAACACCTGCCAGCCGATCACGACGCTCGTGGCAAGCAGCAGCGCCGACGTGAGCCACTCGGCGCCGATCTGCATTCCATTGGCTGCGGCACGCAGGCGCTTCATGTTGGTATGCATGCTCGTGTGGGCCAGGCAGCTTGCCTGGCGAACCCACAGGCTGGCAGCCTGTGCCACACTTGTACGGCGGGGTCTCCGTGCCCCGCCAATCCGCTCTACCCCGGCTTGGCTGCCGCCCGGATGCGCTCTATCAGATCGCCGTACTTGGAAGCGTACTTCTCGTACACCGGCGCCACGGCCTGGCGGAATGGCTCCTGATCGGGCTCGGTGATGGTCACGCCCTGTTGTTTCAGTTCCGTCATGGCCTTGGCGGTGAATTGATCCCAGAGCTCCCGTTCCTTGGGGATCGATGCCACGGCCGCTTCCCGCACCAGTTCCCGTTCGCCCGGCGATAGCTTGTCCCACGTCTTCTTGCTCACGATCACGACCTCGGGTATGCGCGTATGCTCCGTGAGCGAGTAGAACTTGACGACCTCGTACTGCCGTGACTCGTACAGCGTTGGCGGATTGTTCTCGGCGCCGTCGATGTGGCCCGTTTGCAGCGAGGTATACACCTCCGTCCAGCTCAGCGGCGTGGCCGACGCACCCATGGCTTCGACGCCCGCCACCACGATCTCGTTCTGCATTACGCGGATCGTCAGGCCGTTGAGGTCGGCCGGGGTCTCGATGAGGCGGTTGCGCGTGTAGAAGCTCCGGGCGCCGGCGTCGTAGTAGCACAGGCCGATCGTGCCGGCGGGCTCAAGACTGTCGAGGATCTCGCGGCCGATCTTGCCATTGAGCACCTTCCACATGTGCTCGGTGTCCTCGAACAGATACGGCATGGAGAAGACGCCGATGTTGTGCGAGAACTCGGCCACCGGCGCCGCCGACGTGCGATTGATGTCCAGATCGCCCCGGGTGGTCTGCTCCATGGTCTCCTTTTCTCCGCCGAGCGTCCCGCTGTGGTGGATGTCCAGTGAGATCCTGCCGCCGCTCTTCTCCCGCAGGTACCGATCCATTTCCATGAGGCCCTGCACCGTCGGGTAACTCTCCGGATGCACATCGGCGGCCCGCAGCTTGATCTTCTCCCCCATCTCCAGCCCGGGCTTTGGCGGTTCGAGCTTCGGAATATCCCGCTCGCGTCCCGTGACAGCTCTCCCTGGCTCCGACGTTGGTGCGGTCTCCGGCTTTTCCCGGCACGCGGGAAGTGCGCAGAGCGCCAGGAGGCTGGATAGCATGACGACGCATCTCAGACTGTGCATGGGTTGACCTCCCCAGGCGCGGATGGCGTGCGTGGGCTAACACTCACCACTGACCACTCACCACTGCCTTCAAGGCACTACCTTGTTCAGCGGATACTCGATGATGCCCTCGGCACCGGCCTCTTTGAGCTGCGGGATGAGGTCGCGCGCCGCCCCCTGATCGATGATCACCTCGATGGCCACCCAGCCGGGCTCGCTGAGCTCGGATACGGTCGGCTTTCGAAGGGCGGGCAGGACCTCGAGCACGCCGGCCAGACCGTCGCGGGCCACGTTCATCTTCAGGCCGACCTTCGTCTCGGCAAGCAGCGCGCCTTGGAGCAGCATGGCCAGCTTCTCGACCTTGGCGCGCTTCCACTCGTCGGCCCACGCCGCTTTGTTCACGATGAGCTTCGTGGTCGATTCGAACAGCACTTCCAGTATCGACAGCTTCTGTGCGCGCAGCGTGGCGCCGGTCTCCGTGCCCTCGACGATGGCATCGGCCAGCTCGGGCACCTTGGCCTCCGTCGAGCCCCAGGAATACTCCACATGCGCCTCAACGCCGCGCTCTTTGAGGAATCTCTTCGTGACCTCCACGAGCTCGGTGGCGATGTGCTTGCCCTGCAGGTCTTCCACCTTGGTGATGTTGCCGTTGGCGGGCACTGCCAGCACCCACTTGTACGGCCGGATGCCCTGCTTGGCGTACACGAGGTCGGCCACCTCGACGACGTCGGCGCCGGTCTCCATGATCCAGTCTTTACCCGTCAAGCCGCCGTCGAGATGGCCGTCCGCCACGTATCGGGGGATCTCCTGCGCGCGCAGGAGCATGCCCTCCAGCTCGTCGTCGTCAATGGCGGGGAAGTAGGACCGAGCGTTGACGGTGATGTTGTAGCCCGCCTTCTTGAACATGGTAATCGTTGCTTCCTGCAGGCTGCCCCTGGGCAGCCCGAGGCGTAGTGTGCGTCCTGAAGACACTGTAGAGTTCCCCCTCCTGATTCGAAGATTCCGTTGGGGCCTTTATTGTAGGGCGCGGTGCCTGTCTGAAGCGGCATCCCGTACGGGATCTATGTCCCGCGCCTACCGTTGTCTCGCCCGTAACCTACCCCTCCGCCTCCGCCACAAGCGGCGCTCGGCGCCGGATGAGTGCGCGCGCACCCGAGACAATGAAGTAGATGCCCATGGCGCCTATGAGCGCCGCGCAGCTAAACAGCAGCCATTGATATGCCGAGCCGACCAGCAGGCGCTTGTTCGCCGCCACGATCCAGCCGACGACGGCGTACCACAGATAGTCCGACGATATGTGACCGACGAAGAAGAGCCCGGTTGCCACGGTGCCCGCCGCCGCCGCCCTCTGGAGGAAGTTCGCCCCCACCGTCGCCCACCACACGCTCCAATACGGATTGGCCAGGCTCACGAGCGCGCCGGCCAGGAAGGCGTTGCGGATGGGGCCGGCCGCGGCGGCCGTCTCGATCTCCGGCCCCGACAGGCCGAATCCTACCATCCCCCAGGCCATCCAGAGAAGCATGGCGCCACCCACCAGGCCCAGGGCGACGAAGGCGGCCAGGCTCTGCAGGTACCGCCTCAACCCGACGACCATCGCGACGACGAGCACCAGCTCCAATGCCGCGTGGCCCGATACGATCTCCGGCGACGCCCGGAAGCCCCGGCGGCCCGTCTCACTCACCACCAGCGCCAGCACGGGCCCGGGCATCATCGCCCCGCTCAGGCCGGTCACCAAGGCTCCCCAGAATATGGCCAGTGCCTTCATTGCCAACCGACCGTCTTGTTGTAGGGCGGGGGCTCCGTCCCCCGCCCTTCTTTGGGCGCGTGCGACGCCGGGATATCGCAGCTTGCCGGCCTCTGCCACGGCAAGACAGGCGGGGGACGGAGCCCCCGCCCTACAACTCTGTGCCGCTAGCGCCCCGACACGACCTCGATGGCCTCGCGCAGTATCTCCAGCCCCGCTTTGGCCTGCGCCTCGGTGATCACCAGCGGCGGGGCGATGCGGATGACGTTGTGGTGCAGCCCGATGGGCGCGATCATCGCCAGCCCGCGCTTGTAGGACTCGTAGACGATGTCCTTCGTCTTCTGCTCCGCCGGCGTCTTGCTCTGTCTGTCCTCGACGACCTCGACGCCGATCACCAGGCCCTGCCCGCGTACGTCGCCTATGTTTTCGAAGCGCTCCTTCATTTCGTTCAGCTCGTCCATCATGACGGCGCCGACGCGCGCTGAATTGCCGGGAAGGTCCTCGTCTTCGATGATCTTAATGGCCGCCAGTGCCGCCCGGCAGGAGAGCGCGTTGCCGCCGTTGGTGGAGGACATCTCGCCGGGCTCCAGCATATCCATGATCTCGCTGCGGCCGACGACCGCCGAGCAGGCCACGCCACTTCCGAGGCCTTTCCCGAGGCACACGATGTCCGGCTCCACGTCGTAGTGCTCGAAGCCGAACATCTTGCCCGTGCGCCCGAAGGACGCCTGCACTTCGTCCAGGATCAGCAGGGCGCCCTGCTTCCGGCACCATGCCTGCAGCTTCTCCATGTACCCTTCGGGCGGGATGATGGAGCCGGCGCCGCCCTGGTACGTCTCGGTGAGGACGGCGCAGAGCGCGCCGGTCGATTCCCGGGCCATGACCCGGTCCAGGTGGTCGAGGCAGAAGATCTCGCACTCCGGGTAGGTTTTATCGAAGGCGCACCGATAGCAGTAGCAGAAGGGCGCCTTGAGGCACCCCTCGAGCAGCGGCCCGAAGCCGTGCTTGACGCCGGCCATGCCCCCGACGCTCATGGCGCCATACGTGCGTCCATGGAAGGCCCCGTAGAAGGACAGAATCTCGAAGCCCTCGGAGGAGCGCCGGGCGAGCTTGATCGCCGACTCTATCGTCTCAGCGCCCGTGGTGAGGATGAAGGTTTTGTCCAGGTGCGGCGGGGTGATGGCCACGAGCTTCTCGGCGAGCTGCGCTCGGTGCGGCGTGATGAAGTCGTAGCAGTTGAACAGCTCCGCGCACTGCGCTTGGGTCTCCTGCACGTAGTACGGATGGCAGTGGCCGATGTTGGCCACCAGCACGCCGCTGCAGAAGTCGAGGAACTCGTTGCCATCAACGTCCTCGATGACGACGCCCTCGGCGCGCCGCCACACCAGCGGCACCTGCTCGCTCATGCAGTTGGGCTCGTACTGCTCTGAGAGTTCGATGAATCGCTGCGCCTTGGGACCGGGCAGCTTCGTGGCGAGTCGAGGGGCAAATGCAGCCTCGCTCATTGGTGTGCGTCCTCCCTCCAGCTAACCTGAGCACCGTCGGCGTCTACATCGACGCTGAAGCACCGCGCTTCAATGCCGCGTTCCGCGAAGGCGGCTTCCATAGCGCGCTCGATCTGCGTCTCACCGTCGGTGGTCAGGGCGATCACGGTCGGTCCGGCGCCGCTGACGGCCGCGCCCAGAGCGCCGGCATCTTGGGCCGCGGCGATGGCTTCGGCTGCGCCCGGCGTGAGCTGGGCCCGGTACGGCTGATGAAGACGGTCCGACATCATGCCGCGGATGCGCGCCACCTCGCCGCCGGCCAGCGCCGCCGTGAGCAGCACGGCACGGGCCACATTATCCACAGCGTCGGCAAAGGGCACCGTGCCCGGCAGCACACTGCGGGCGCGCACTGTCTCGAGCTCGTACGCCGGCACGCTCAGGACGGCCTTCAGCCCCGCCGGTGGCGGCAGCTTCAGCCATCGTACGTCCCCCTCGTCGTTGATGGAGGCCGTCAAGCCGCCGCAGAGCGCGCCCACAAGGTTGTCCGTATGTGGTTCCAGTGTCAGTGCTGAATGCAGCACCTCGGATGGCGTCCACTGCAGTGACAACAGCTCGTCCGCCGCGAGCGTTCCGGCGACTATAGCCGCGGCGCTGCTCCCGAGGCCCCGGGCTATGGGGATGCCGTTCTCCGCCTCCACCTTCAGCGACGGTGCATCCCTGCCCGCCAGCTCAGCCGCCGCCCGATAAGCTTGAAAGAACATATTCCGCTCGTCACCGCGCAGCACGCCGGCGCCCTCTCCGCACACGGTGACGCTGCTGCTCTCGGCGACGCCCACGCTGAACGTATTGTAGAGGCTAAGAGCCAAAGCGAGGCAATCGAACGCCGGGCCCAGGTTCGCCGATGTGGCCGGTACGCGAATAGCTAACTGGTTCGTGCTGCCGCCGCGGCCGCACACGGCTCCTGCTCCTCGGCATGCTCGTTCAGGTAGTATCGTTTCAGTCGCTGTCCCAGGCGCGCGAGGACTTCGTGCACGATGGCACCGGCTCGGTCCGCCAGCTCCTCGGCCGTGATCTGCTCATCGCCCTGACTGCCGATGACGACGACTTCGTCGCCGGGCCGCGCCTCGGGGATGTGCCCCACATCTATCATCGTCGTGTCCATCGAGATGGCCCCGACGATGGGCGCGCGCTGCCCGTGCACCAGCACGTCCGCCCTTCCAGATAGCGTCGTCAGGTACCCGTCGGCGTAGCCGAAGGGCAGCGCCGCCACACGGGTGTCGCGCTCGAAGACGTGCCGCCGGCCGTAGCCCACACTGCTATCTTTGGCGGCTCTGCGCACGTGGCAGATGCGGGCCTTCCACGTGAGCGCGGGGACCACGTCGTCGTCCACCGCGATGCCGCCGGGCGAAAGCCCGTACATGAGCGCCCCGGGGCGAACCGCATCCAGGTGGGCTTCGGGCAGCGTCAAGATGGCTCCGCTGTTGGCGATGTGGCGCAGCGCACCGTCGGCCAGCCCGCGCGCCGCAAGCTGGACGCAGAATCGCTCGAACGCGGCGAGCTGCTCGCGTGCAAAGCTCTGGTCATCCTGCTCCGACGTCGCCAGGTGCGAGCAGATCCCCACGAGTCGGAGTCCCGGCATCTCCTCCACACGCTCCACCAGCTCCGCGGCATCCTCGACCGCAGCGCCCAGGCGCCCCATGCCCGTGTCCACCTTGACGTGGACGCCGGCCGCGCGACCGTGCCGCTGGCTCTGCCGCGACAGCGCGTCGGCGACCTCGCGATTCGAAATCACTACCTCGAAGCCGTTGGCCACCGCCTCGTCCGCGAGCTCCGCGCCGCCTGGCCCCATGATCATGATGGGCGCCTCGACGCCGGCCGCCTTCAACTCGAGAGCTTCCTCCAGCGTCGCCACCGACAGGCGCGATGCGCCGGCGGCAATCGCAGTGTGTGACGTGGGCGCCGCCCCGTGGCCGTACGCGTTGGCTTTGACCATGGCGATGATCTGGCACGACGGCCCTATCAGCTCACGGATGCGCCGCACGTTCCGCCGTATGCCTGCCAGGTCGATCTCCAGCCACGATGACGCGTTGTTTGCCTGCATTGCGGTCACGGTTTCTCTGTCAACGTGTGGCACGGTCGTCAGCCGCCAAAGCTCTTGCATAGCCCCACGATCACGTCAGCGGCCTTCTCCACCTCTTCCACGCCCACGTACTCCGTAGCTGCGTGCGCCTGCTCGGCCTTCCCTGCGCCGAACACCAGACACGGAATGCCCCGCTGGGAGAGCACGCTTGCATGCGTGGTGAAGGGGACCCCGGCAATCCGGGGCGACACTCCGGCATCCTCCGCGGCCCTGCATGCCGCCTGCACTATTGGGGCATCCTCGGCTATCTCCGTCCCTGGCACGAAGGTATACGGCTTCAGCATCTCCACGTCAAGCTCCGGGTCGGCCGCACGCAGGTCGGCCAACACGGCCTCGACCTCACCGACTGCATCCTCCTGCGTCTCGCCGGGCAGGAGACGCCGGTCAATGTCGATGGTACACTCGTCTGGCACGATGTTACAGCGCCTCCCCCCGCGGATGATGCTGACGGTCATCTGGGGCGACCCCAGCAGGGGGTGCCTCCGCTCCGCGAAGCTGTCCATCACCCGCCGGCGAAGCGCTGAGATGACGTCAGTCATCTTGTAAATCGCGTTCACCCCACGCTCTGGATGGCACGTATGGGCCGCTACGCCGTGCGTTTCGATCTGCCAGCGGGCGACGCCCCTGGTAGCCGTCACCAGCGCCAGGCCCGTCGGCTCGCCGATGAGCGCGGCATCGGCCTGAACGCCGCTCTGCGCCAGCTTGTAGATGCCGGAGAAGCCAGCTTCCTCGTCCACCGACCCCACGAACGTGACCGTCGGCAGCGGGCCCTCGCGATCGCCGGCCAGTATGCCCAGTGCGTGCAGCATCGCCGCCAGCGTGCCCTTGGTATCGGCCGCGCCCCGGCCGTAGATGCGCCCGTCCACGATCTCGCCGGAGAAGGGCTCGATGTCCATATTCTCGCCCGGCACGGTGTCCATGTGAGCGTCGAGCAAGAGCCGCGCGTCGGTGCGTCCGGGAAGAGTGGCCAGGATGTTGTCGCGCCCCGGAGTGACGCTCTGCCGGGTGACCTCAAGGCCCAAGCTCTCGAGCAGCTCGGCGACGAAGGCGGCCACTTCCGCCTCGCACGAGGGCTCTTGGCCCATCGCCAACGGGCCCGGGTTGGGGCTCGGGATGGCGACCAGCTCGGATGCGAGCTCGGATGCGCTTTTCATAGATACGCCCGCGGCTACTGAGCCGCAACAGTCAACAGGGACGAGGCGATGGTGAAGTATATCATGAGACCAAGTGCGTCGTTTGCTGTGGTGATGAAGGGCCCCGACGCCACAGCGGGGTCGATTCCGAATCTGTCCAAAACGACCGGTATGACGGCGCCCAGGGTCGTTGCCATCATAATCGCCGCGCACAGCGACAGCCCAACGATCCAGCCGATCACGGTCTGCTGGGCCCACAGGCCGGCCAGAGCGCCGAGCGTCGCGCCGCAGACCACGCCGATGATGACTGCCGTGAACACCTCGCGCAGCAGCAGCGTCTTCACGCCCCACGATTGCACGATGCCCAGCGCCAACCCGCGCACGGTTATCGTGGCCGACTGCAGGCCGCTGTTGCCGCCGGTGGCGATGATTATGGGAATGAATGCCACGAGCACGATGGTCTCCGTGAGCGTGACCTCAAAGCTCTTGATGATGAAGCCGCTGAAGAGGCTCCCGAGCAGGCAGACCAGGATCCACGGCAGCCGGATCTGGGCGACACGGAGGCTGGATTTGCGCATCAGCTCGCGGGCGTCGGTGCCCGCCATCATCGAGATGTCCTCCGTGGCCTCGTCGTCGATGATCTCCATGACGTCATCGATCGTCACGGTCCCCAGCAGTTGTCCGTCCTCGTCCACCACGGGCAGGGCGAGCAGATCGTACGTCTTACAGAGCTGCGCCACGTGCTCCTGGTCCACCTCCGGCGTGACCTGCACGACGGGCGTGACGTAGAAGGAGCGCAGCGGCGCCGCCGGGTCCGCGGTGACGAGCTCGCGAAGGTCAACGACGCCCACGAGGCGATCGTCCTCATCCACCGCGTACACGTACAAGAGCGTCTCCGGATTCACGACGCCTGCCTGCAGCACCTTGAGCGCGTCCCCGGCCGTGACGCCCTCGGGGACGGCGACGAACTCGGGCGTCATAACGCCGCCGGCCGAGTCCGGGTGGTGCTGGAGCAGCTTCTCGAGCTCCTCGGATTTCTCGTCGGCCATCAGCTCCAGCACGCGATCGGCCTGCCGGTCATTCAGCAGAGCGACGGCATCGGCACGCTCGTCTGGAGGCATCGCCTCGATGATCTCGGTGAGCGCCTTCTCGTCCACCGTCTGCTGCAGCTCCGCCTGCGTCTCGTCGTCCACCTCTTCGAGCAGGGCGGCGGCTTCCTGCACCTCGAGCGCCGCGAAGACGGCCTCCCGCTCGGCATCTCCGAGCTGCCGCATGGCGATGGCCACGTCCACCGAGCTGAACCGGTAAAGCACCCGCTCGAGTTCGCGCTCATCGCCGGCGTCGAGTGCTTCTTTGAGCTCACCTACGAGCCGCTGTGCCAACGGATGCCGCATTTCTCTACCCCGAAGATTTGGTCGTCTGCCTTTCTGTAGGCGAGTACCTGTGGCTCGCCGCCTTTGCCTTTGGCTGTAGGGCGAGAGGACCGCAGGCCCTCACTCCGTCCCCCGCAGTCTCGAAGATTTGGTCGTGTGCCTTTCTGTAGGCGAGTACCTGTGGCTCGCCGCCTTTGCCTTTGGCCTCTCGCCGTGACTGTAGGGCGAGAGGACCGCAGCCTCTCACTCTTTTCCCCGCACGCTCGCCAGCAGCTCCTCGACCTTCTCCGCAAGCCCCGCCGCAATGGTGTCAACGACCTGCTGCGCCGCCTCCGGCGTCGCCTTGACGGGCAACTCGGGGTCCCAATCCCACTGCGTGCGGGCCATGTGCCGCTCGAGCCCCTCGTGCGCCTCCGGGGAGAGTCCGTCCTTGTACGTCTTCGGATCTAGCCCCTCGTAGCGGGGCAGTGCCGTGGCCGATGCATCGAAGCGCTCCAGGTGCACGGCATCCGGCGCCGCAGCCATACACTCCGCCGTCTCGCCCGGCCCGGCGTGTCCGCCGCCGACGCTCCCTCTCCCCTTTGGAGCCGCCTCGCCGCCGCCGATGGTCAGGACCTTCACGTCGGCGTGCTCCCTCATGAACTCCTCAGCGGGTTCCGTGAACGATTCCCGCTGCGGGGAGCCGCCGTGGGCCAGGAACAGCACGATGACCTTGACGCCCATCTTGGCCAGCTCGCGGCAGAGCTCGTGTGCCACGCGCTTCACCGTTGCCGGCGTGAAAACGATGGAGCCGCCGTAGGCACAGTAGCCCGGCGCGGCGATGTAGTGCCCCGGCAGAACGACGCCACCCGTGCGCTTCGCCGCCTCCACGCACAGCTTGTGTCCCCGCATGGCATCGCACCCCAGCGGCAGGTGCTCCCCGTGCCACTCGAGCGACCCACACGGCACGTAGGCCACCGGCGTCTCAGCGATCGCCTCAGCCAACTCCTCGGGATGGAACAGCTCGAAACGGACCTTGTTCTGTTTGCCCACGTGCCAGCCTCCTGGTATCTGCCCGTTCTGATACGTGATGCCCGCTCTACGCGTGGTCGCACCATGTCAGGTGCTTCCCTCACCGCGTAGCGCGGGCTTTCCAGCCCGCGATCCCGCTTCATGCATAATCCAGGCTTAGGCGACGAGCCAGGCAAGCTGCCTGGCCCACACGTGCTAGGCCCCTCACAACTCCCGCCTTGGCGCCAGCAGCCGCTCCTCCGTGCCGAGCTGCTCGAGCATCTTGACGAACTGCCGATGGAGCCGTTGCACGATCTTCGGGTTCCGCCGCGCCACGTTGCGCCTCTGCTGCGGATCGCTCTTGACGTTGTACAGCTCCACCGGCGCGCCCTCGCGCGCGTACAGCATCGTCCAGGGACCGCTGATGAGCGTCGAGGGCAGGTACTCCTGGACCCGCCGGTCGAAGTTGTCAACCACACGCGTGCCTTCCCCCGGGTTATACAGCGGCATGGTGCAGACCGCGAAGTTGCGGGCACGCTGCGTCTTGCCGCGTATGAGCGGCAGGAGCGACTGGCCCTCCACCGCGTCGGGTATTTCAACGCCGGCCAGCTCCAACACCGTGGGCATCAAATCCACGTGGGAGACCAGCGCATTCGTGCGCCGGGGCTTCACTCCCGGCACATAGGCGAGCAGCGGCACATGGGTGACCTCCTCGTACAGCGGGGCGCCGAGGAATTCCCCTTTGCGCATCAGCGTCTTGCCCAGCATCCCGTGCTCGCCGAAGTAGAAGCCGTGGTCGGTGGTGAAGATGATCGCCGTGTCGTCCATCAGACCCAGCGACTCAATGCGCTCCAGCAGACGCCCCGTCCAGCGATCCACCATCGTGACCTCGCCGGAGTAGCACGCCCGAACGATGTCCATCTGGCGCCGGGTGAGGCCGGCCTCACGCCAGTCCCAGTACGGCGGCCGCACCAGCGTGCCGTCCCACTTCGGCAGGTACATCTCCACGTAGTGTGCCGGCGGGTCCCAGGGCTCGTGCGGGTCCCAGGTATCCACGTAGAGGAAGAACTTCTGCTTGTGGTGCCGCTCCAGCCAGCGCTCGGCGTGCGCCATGGTCATCGGGGCGCAGTAGTCCTCCTCGTACCGCCGCTCGTAGTTGGTGTCGGCCCGGTCGCCGCCCTGACCTCTCACCCAGCGGAAGTCGTGGAAGCCTCGGTCGTAGCCGTAGCCGTTCTTCACGAAGAACGGCGTGTCCACCACGGCCATCGTCCGGTATCCGCCGCCGGCGAGGACCTGCGACAGGATCACCTCATCGTGCGGCAGCGGCGCCCAGCCCAGGTACGTGAAGGTGAACTTGCCGGTGAACAGATCGGCGCGCATGGGCATGGTGGGGAAAGACGCCGCGTGGGCGTTGTCGAACACGACGCAGCTTTCCGCGAACCGATCCAGGTGCGGCGTCCGAATCGTCTTGTTCCGGTAGCAGCCAAGGTAGTCCCGGCGCAAGGTGTCGGAGACGATGACGACGATGTTCATGTGGCCCTCCCCCTCGTGGGATATCCGCAGACGATATCGACGCTCCAGGTATTCGACTCACGCTCGGCGGTACCTTCACGATCCCTCTCGGGAGCGCAGGGGCCTGCGCAGAAGGGGAGAAGGTGTTCTCGAAAGAGAACCCCAGGACGCGGGAGTGGCAGCCATGAAGCGACAGGTTGTGTCGTGGCCAGCAGTGCTCGCCGTGGCAGCATTGATTACTTCGGCATCCGCGCGGGCAGCGCCGCATGCCCTGCTTCTGCTGCGAGGCGAGCGGATGCGGGAGACACCGGTATCGATCCCGATTGACTTCACCGAGGTGATGGCAGCGCTGGGCGTTTCAGCCCGCTGCGATCCGGGGCGTGTGGCGGCAGTGCTGCAGGGGGAGCCGGAGCAAGCGCTGGCCTGCCAATTCGATCCCGACGAGGGCTTCGATCCGCTGCGGCGAGCCAGCGGCACGCTATCGGTAGTGCTGCCTCCCGGCCGCGGGGAGGAGCACGTGCGGGTGTACTTCACCGCCGAGGCGCCTCGGATACGACCGCCGGCCGGCCGAGGGTTGGAAGTGGAGGTCCAAGACGGTCGCGTGGTGGTACGCAACGACTACTACGAGGTCGTCCACGACGTGTCCAGGATGGCTGGACTGCCCTCCCGCATCGTCTTCCGGCACACCGGCAAGCTCTTCGACGGCTTCGCTATCAACGACAGAGTCCACGACACGGAACTGGGAAGCTTCTGGCTGCGAAACGATACGGAGGCCGGACTGGAGGTGGACAGCAGAGGACCGGTACGAGCGGCAGTGCGGCTCGGGCTGAGGTATGTTGGCCAGAACGGGGCGCCGGCTGCCAATCCACAGGCGACCTACGAGTTCAGCTACTACGCGGGATCGCCGGTAGTAATGGTCAAGGCGGAGATGCGACAGGCCGAGCCCTTCCCGTGGAAAGAGCTGCATCTGCTCGAAGTGAACTTCCCCGATGAGAGCTTCACCCGGTGGGCGGCAGACGACCCGGACGCGGCGGCGGATCTGGTAGCTGAGGGCAACACGCATACCGGCGGATCGTGGGGAGCGGTCCTCGACGGGCCGAACGTGCTGGGCCTATTGGGCTGCGGGCCGGTGCGGATACACGACGGGCGAGCGGCGTATGGCACATACGTGCACGGCCCCTGGGTCGGATGGGAGGGTACACAGCGGGAGTTGTCGGCCTGGATGTACCTGAGCGGCGCGCCGGGCGCCATCAGGGCCATAGATGAGCTGGCCGACGCGCCGGGGCTTGGCGTGGACGCGGTAGTGACCGTGCAGCCGCTGCTGCGGGCACTGAACCGGCTGCAGACGGCGATAAAGGCGCTTCCGCGCGGGGCGCAGCGCGGTCGGTACGCATGGGCCGCCTCCCTGGCAGAGCGACTGGCACACGGTCAGGGACGGCTGCGAGACGGGTTGCACGCGATTGACGACCTGCTGGCGCACCTGGACGGGTCCGCCGGACGGACTCGACGTGACCCTTTGCGGCAGATAGAGTCGCGGCTGCGGGAGGGCGGCGAGATTGCTCTGGTGGACAACGGGGAGATAGGCATCGGCGTGGCCGCTGCCGCCGGGAAAGGCGTACGGCTGACAAGCCTGTTCGACTTCGCCGCCGAGCGGGAGCTGCTGCCGCTGAACTCCGAAGTGCCGCTGTTCAGCACGGAGCTGGGCGATGCTGACGGCAACCGGGCCGTGATAGATGCCGCGAGCGGCTGGGGCCGACAGAGGATCGGCAGGCAGAGGATAGGTGGCGCACGCCCAGGTCTGGAGATCGAGTGGTCGGAGCCGGAGGATAAGCGGCTTGCCGGGCTGTCGGCGCATTGTCAGGTGGGGCTTCGCGGGAAGCAGTCGGCGTGGCGGTTGCGCATCGACAACCCGTCAGCAGACTGGGGCATTCGGCGGGTCCGCTTTCCGCAGGTCGTCGTCGGGAGGTTAGGTGAGTCGGCTGCCGACGATTATCTGGTGACCCCGAACGCTTCGGGCCGCTTGCTGCGGGCGCCCCTGCTGAGGCCGCCGGATTTCCGTGGTACGTATCCCAGCGGCCGGGTCACCATGCAGTTCATGTGCCACTACGATGCCGACGGCGGCTTGTACGTGGGCTTTCATGACCCGCTGGCGAGCACCAAGGAGATTCACTGCCGAGCGGCAAGCGGCAGAAGCGCGCTGGACCTGGCTTTCGATTGGCCCAATGCGGACATGGGCGTCGCCGGCAGCGATTTTGAGCATCCCGGCGAGGCAGTGCTGGCCGCTTTTGGCGGGGACTGGTTCGACGCCGCGCGGATCTACAAGCGGTGGGCGTCGAGGAAGGCCAAGTGGTGGCCGAGGGCGAACGCCGGGGGCCGACCCGACACGCCCCGGTGGATGGCAGAGATAGCCATCTGGGGGTTGATGAGCGGCGAGCCGAAGAACGTCGTCGGGCCGATGAAGGACTTCGCCCGGTACATGGGTGTGCCCACGGCGGTGCACTGGTATAGTTGGCACCAGATCCCGTTCGACAACGATTACCCCCACTATTTCCCGACCAAGCAGGGCTTCGCGGCGGCGGTCCGCGAGCTGCAGGCGGCAGGAGTGCGCGTGATGCCCTACATCAACGGGCGCCTCTGGGACAGCGACCTGGACGACTTCGAGAATATGGCCATACGGTACGCGGCAAAGAACGAAAAGGGCGACCACTACGTGGAGGTGTATGGCTCGGGCGAGAAGCTGGTGCCCATGTGCCCGGCGACCCGGCTATGGCAGGAGAAGGTGCAGGAGATAGTGCTCAGGCTGGTGGGGCCGGAGTGCGGCGTGGATGGGGTCTACATAGACCAGATTGCGGCCGCCGCTCCCAGGCTGTGCTTCGACTCATCGCACGGGCATCCGCTCGGCGGCGGGCACTGGTGGACGGCGGACGGCTACTGGCCCATGCTCTCGTCGCTGCAGCGGCGCCTGCCGCCGGGGAAGATGATAACCAGCGAGTGCAATGCTGAGTCGTATTGCCGGTGGGTGGATGGCTTCCTGACGTGGCATTTTCAGAACCAGGGCCAGATCCCGCTGTTCGCCGCCGTGTACGGGGGCAACGTGCAGCTCTTCTCGCGCGCCTACAGAGGTAAGGACAAGCTCGCATATCGGATGAAGGCGGCCCAGTCGCTGGTGTTCGGCGAGCAGATCGGCTGGATCAACGCGAACATCATCCAGGATGAGGTCAACGGGCCATTCTTCCGCCGGATGGCGCGCCTGCGATATGCGCTGTTGCGCTACCTGTCGTGGGGCGAGATGGCGCGCCCGCCGGCGCTCGAGGGCGATATCCCCGAGGTCACCGCGGACTGGGCCTGGCGCGACGAGTGGCTTGTCACGGACAGCGCAATCCAGCGCGGCGCATGGCGGGCCCGAGACGGCCGCGTGGCCTTGATCTTCGTGAACGTGACCGATGGGCCGCTGTCTGCGATGCTGCGCTTCGACGGGACGGACTACGGCTTTCCTGCCGCGCGTCGCGTCACCGTGCAAGCCCGCGCGGAAGATGGCACCGCGCCGCCCTCGGTGCACGACGCGAAGTTCACCATGCCCATAGAGCTGCCGGCGTTCGGAGCGCTGGCGTTGGAGATAGCGAGGGCTGGCGGGCGGTAAGTGGAGACTGAGGACGGAGTGAGTCACCATCGCAGGCCGCCTACGCCGACGCCCGCCCGGCCAACTCCGCCCGCAGTGTTTCTATCCGCTCGGGCATCGGCAACAGCGAGGGTGCCGGGCCGGCGGCTTCTGGCTCGACGCTGAGGTTCACGAAGGTGGGCCCGGTGGCGTCGAGGAGAGCCGGCAGGGCCTCATCGAAGGAGGTCACATCGTCGAAGGCCTGCACCCGCGGAAACCCGGCCGCCCGGGCCAGGGCCGGGAAGTCCGTACGGCCGCGACCGGGGATGCTCTGCCCCCCGGTGACCGCGTAGGTGCCGTTCTCCAGGACGATGAGAACGAGGTTCCTCGCCCCGGCCTCGATGATGGTCGCCAGGACGCCGAGGTCCATCAGCATGCAGCCATCGCCGTTCAGCACAATGATCCGCCGCTCCGGCTGCGCCAGCGCGAGGCCCAGAGCGATGCCCGGCGCGTGCGCCATGGCGCTCGGTATGTAAATGAGGTCCAGCGGGTGATCTGATATCCGCGCCCACTCGTACGCCGCCGACATCGCGGCCACCACGACGACCTCCCCGCGCTGCTTCACCAGCACTTCGAGGGCATCTGAAGTACGCATGTGTCCGCCCCTTATTCCGGCAGCAGAAGAGCCCGCGTCCCTTCTCCGGCCTGCACTGTCTGAGCCGCGCGAGGGACTGCGGTCGCCTCGGATCCCTCCTCCAGAATCTCGTACGGAATGCGCCAGGCCTCCAGCGTCGGCTCCAGCACACGTCCCGCTGAATCGGCCCTCTTGTCGGGCTCGGGATGCTGGCTGTAGCCGCGATAGCCGATCAGAAGGAGCAGCGAGAGCCCGCAGTCGTGCGCCACATTCCGGAGCGCATCGCCGGCCTCGAAAAACCCCGTGCTCTGTATCACCACAGCCGGCCGCGCGCCGCCGATGGTCAGACCGGCCGCTATCGCCATCGCTTCCCCCTCGCGGCATACGCGCACGAGCCGGATGCTCGGGTGGCCGTCGAGCAACTCCTCCAGAGCGCCCGTCTCACTATCAGGCAGCCAGACGACGTGCGTGATCTCGGCGTCGCTCAGGGCCTCCACAAGGCCTTCGCAGTTCATCATCTCGCTCGAGGTGCCGGTTCGTACTGCGTACGGTGTTCACCTCTCCTCAGTGCAAACTGTCGCGTCGTGTCGCCGGAAGGAGACCGGGCGGGCTCCCCCGAACTGCCCCGCAGAGCAGCGCCTGCGCCACACGTATCGCACAAGGAGATCCAGGCATGAGCAATAGCGAGATCAAACTCCGCTACGGCTGCAATCCGCATCAGGGCGCAGCGCGCGCGTACATCGAGGGCGAGATGCCGCTGCAGGTGCTCAACGGGGCGCCCGGCTTCATCAACCTGCTCGACGCCCTCAACTCGTGGCAGCTCGTGCGCGAGCTGAAGGCGGCTCTCGACCTGCCGGCGGCTGCGTCCTTTAAGCACGTTTGCCCCTCCGGCGCCGCGGTTGCCGCTCCCATGAGTCCCGAGACGGCGCGCGCCTGCATGGTTGACGACCTCGAGCTTTCGCCCCTCGCCACCGCGTATGCCCGCGCCCGAGGCACCGACCGGGTGGCCTCCTACGGCGACTTCGTCGCACTCAGCGACCCGGCGGACGTCTCGACGGCGACCGTGCTGCAGCGCGAGGTGTCGGACGGCATCATCGCCCCCGGATATGAGCCGGCAGCCCTCGAAATCCTGCGCGGGAAGAAGCAGGGCGGCTATCTGATCCTCGAGATCGACCCGGACTTCGAACCGGTGGCCATCGAGAAGCGGGACGTCTTCGGCATCACGATGGAGCAAGAGCGCAACGACGCGCGCATCGACGCGGGCATTCTGGAGAACGTGGTGACCGAGAAGAGGGACATCCCGCCGGACGCCGCGCGTGACCTGCTCGTCGCCAGCATTGCGCTGAAGTACACGCCGTCGAACTCAATATGCCTCGCCCACAGGGGGCAGACCATCGGCGTCGGAGCCGGGCAGCAGTCGCGCATCCTGTGCACGCGGCTGGCGGCGTCCAAGGCCGACATCTGGCACCTGCGGCAGCACCCGCGCGTGCTGGAGTTGAAGTTCAAAGAGGGTGCCAGGCGGCCGGACGTGAACAACGCCATTCACGACTACCTCATTGACGAGCTCGTCCCGGCGGAGATGGAGACCCTCGAGGAGGCGCCCGCCCCGCTCTCCGAGGCCGAGAAGCGCGAGTGGCTCGATTCCCGCACCGGCGCCTCGCTCAGCTCCGACGGCTTCGTCCCCTTCCGCGACAACCTTGACCGCGCCGCCCGCAGCGGCGTTACCTACGTGGTGCAGCCCGGCGGCTCCATCCGCGACGACGATGTCATTGCCGCCGCCAACGAGCGTGGCATGGTCATGGCCTTCTCGGGGCTGAGGCTGTTTCATCACTAGCCCGCATTTTGTCCGGGAAGCAGGGACGAGCATCGGGACGGCCTTCGGTCGCCGCCAGATGCAAATGCAGCCGTTCACGATGGTGGTCGCGCGCGTCGGTCGTGCACGCACCCGGGAGTAAGCACAGTGCTGATCGCAATGGCAACTCTCGCCGCTCTGGGAGGTCCTGCTGACGACGTCAAGCTGGGGCCCGATGCGCCTCTTCTCGTGGGTGATGCGGAGCCCCAGCCGATACACCGAGCCGTCGAGGACCTGCGGCGCGACCTCGCGAAGGCCTTTGGCAGAGACACTCCCTTTGTGACGAGTGCTTCGGCTCTCGGCCGCGAGCCCGCAATTGTGGTCACGTGCAGCGACCCTGAAACCGCTCGATTCCGCGACCCGTCGGTCAGGGGGCTCGAGGCACATGCCGTGACGCTGCGCGACGACGGGGGCTCTGGACGCGTTGTCCTGCAGGGAGCCGATGCGCGCGGCACCATCTACGCCATCTACACCTTCTGCAACCGTTTCCTCGACGTCCCGCCGCTCTGGTTCTGGGCCTCGTGGGAGCCGCGACGAGTCGAGGCGGTGGTAGTACCGAAGGGGACCAACCTGCGCTTCGGCTCGCCCCACGTGCCGTGGCGGGCGTGGTTCCCTAACGACCAGGACCTGCTGAGGGGATGGCCATACGCCGCCGGGTCCATCCAGAAGCGTTACGAGGCCATGCTCGAGACCATGCTGCGGCTGAAGCTCAACGTCATCGACGTCGGCACGATCAGGGACTACCCGACCACGAGCACGGAACTGCGGCTGGCGCGGATGGCGCGGGCTCGCGGCATCGCCGTCACGACCACACACAATCGTTCCCTCGGCAGCGGGCTGGGTTGGTGGGATGAGTACTGGCGGACGGTGCGCAACACGGAGCCGCCGCCGATCTCGTGCCGCGACCCCGGGAAGCTCGAGGAGTTCTGGACGTACCACATCGAGCTGGCGCAGCGGGAGCGGCTCGAGATGATCTGGTCCATCGGCTTCCGCGCGCACCGGGACATGGGCTTCTGGGAGGACGTGCCCGACGCGCCGCAGAACGACGCCGAGCGTGCGGCCGTGATCCGCGACATGATGGACCGGCAGGTGGCCCTCGTGAATCGCCTCGTCGGCCCGCAGGCGACGATGCGCACGGTGCTGTACAACGAGTGCTCGGACTACTTCGCTGCAGGCCTGCTGCGCCCACCCGACGCGCCGAATCTGATCTGGAACTTCTGCTCGGCCCGCCGCGACCACTTCCCCGCCGCCGACCTGCGTGGCTACGCGCCGCCCGCCGACCGGCAGATCGGCTACTACATGAACCTGCAGTTCACCTCAACCGGCTCCCATCTCGCCCAGGGCGAGGGCCCCTGGAAGATGGCGCGCAACTTCCGCATGGTCGAAGATGCCGGACCAGGACCGCTTACCTTCTCGGTGCTCAATGCCGGCAACATCCGTGAGTTCGTTCTCGGCCTATCCGCGAACGCGGCGATGATGTGGGACTTCGACGGCTTCGACGCCGACCGGTTCGTGCAGACCTTCTGCGCGCGGTACTTCGGGCAGGAGCAGGGGCAGGAACTGGCCGCACTGTATCGGGACTTCTTCAACTCGTACTGGCAGCAAAAGCGACCGGACATCGAGGGCTTCGAGCGGCAGTATATCTTCCACGACCAGCGCATAGCTCGCGCGGGCAGAGATCTGCTTCGAGCGCTCCGAAGGCGTCAGTTCGAGGCCAACGCACTCGACGACCGCGGCATGGGTTGGTACCGCATTGTGCCCGCCGACTCCGGCACCGAGACGCAGCTCGAAGCCGTCATCAAGGGTACGGAGGCCTCCGCCCGAAAGCTGCGCAGCATCACGTCGGCCTGTGATTCGCTCGTCGAGAAGCTGCCCACGCAGGGACGCACCTTCTTCAACGACAACCTGCGGGTGCAGGCCCGCTTCATGCTGGCGGCCAACCTGTGGCTCAATGCCCTCGCACGGGCCATGGTGGCCTTCCCCGACTGCGAATCATGGTTCGCCGAGGCCGAGGAGCACGCCGAAGCAATGCGCAGCGCCCTCGCCGAGGCCGAGCATGGCGTGTTCGAGGGCTGGTACTCCGGCGATGAGAAGTTCGGGGTAGCTGACCGCCTCGCGGAAACGCGCACCGCTCGCGCGCAGTTCCGGTAATGGCTTGGTGCCCCGAGGCGCTAGCCACCAGCGAAGAGCAGCGGGAGCGCCTGAATCTGCCCGGCGTGCCAGAACTCGTGCTCGGCAGCATAGAGCCACAGGTCGAGCCGTGTCGGATAGTCGTACTTCTCGGGGCGCTCCGCGAGCGCCTCAGGGCCGGCGGCGTGGATCTTCTGCAGCGTGTACTCCCGCAGGCGCCGCGCCATGGCCACGAGTTCCTCGGCACTGCCCGCCTCGATCTGCTCCCGAGTCACCGGCGCGTCATCCGTATCGATCTTTGCACATGACAGAAACCAGAGGTCGCATCCGACCAGGTGGTGCAGTATCTGATCGAAGGACTTGGCGTCGCCGCCGGGCCGCCGGCTCGCCATCTCTTGCACGGGGAAGTCCCCGAGGGCTGTCTCCAGGTTGTGCTGCGCCCTCTGAAATGCGCGATCAACGAGATCCATAGGCTCCATGGTGTGCCTCCGTCTCGCGGTCCACTTTGAGCGCATACTCGTGCCCGGCAGATTCTGTTGAGACGGCGTTACTCCTTTCCGCCGATCACGAAGGCGCGGCACGCGAGCGCGACGAACCGGGATGTCGTGAGCGCATCGCATCAAACAGAGGACGGAGCGGCTTTCTACGACGAGCGCTACTACGCCCCCGAGGAGCGACGCCGGCGTGCCGCGCGCGAGCGGTATATGCAGCGATTCATCGACCAATGGCTGGCGGCACTGGATCTTCGGCACGACTCGCGCTACCTGGACCTGTCCTGCGGCGATATGCAGATGCTCGCCGCGGCCGCCGATATCACGCCGCACACGCGTGGACTCGATTTCTCTCTGGCCGCACTCATGGCTGGCCGGGAGCGCTATGGCCCGCTCGCCGTCGTGCCGGGCGATGCGCAGCGGCTACCCTTTGCCGACGACAGCTTCGACCGCCTGAGCTGCATCGGCAGCCTGGAGCACTACCCGGACGCCTCAGCGGCCCTTGGCGAGATCCGCCGCGCGCTCGCGCCGGGAGGGCGAGTGCTCTTCACCGTCCCCAACGCGCGCTGGCCCTTCCTCCGCCTCTGGCCCGACCCGCAGCCGCTCCACACCGTCCGCGACCGGGACGGTTGGCGGCAGCTCTTCCGCGAGCACGGCTTCCAAGTCATATCGGAGTTCGCCGAGAACCACTCGCTGACGCGGCCTTATGAGGGCAGCCTGCTTCGCTGGCTCGCCCGCCGCGCATTTCACCTCGTCACCATCGCCGCCGGCCTGCACCGGAGTTGGCAGTTTGGGTTTGTGTGTGAGTAGGGGCTTGACGTGGCTGACGAGCACGCGCGAAGCAGCCTTCGTCCGTGGAGCCTAGTCCCGCCGGAAGCGCCCGCGGTCGTGCAGTTCGTCGCGAGTCCAGCTTCGCTTCTGCGGAGCGACGCGCACGGTTCTCATGCGCTCCTCGATGCAGCGCTTCGACTCCTCCCACGCGCTGGGGTCCCGCGGGGGATCAGGCCCACTGACAATCAGCAGATCGAGTGCGTGACGTACCAAGGCAGACTGGCTCCACCCGGTGCGCCGGGCGAGCTCCTTCAAGGCGCGATCCTGCCGCTCGTGAAGTCGGACCTGCTTCGGGATCATCTTGCTCATGTGCCAGCCTCCTCTCCGCCGCGGCACCATGCCGGCACTATACCCCGATGGCTTGCGACTTGAGCCCCTGCAGATTACCAGGAGGAGCCCAGCGGTCAGACCACGATCTGCGTCCCCGCGGGCACTTCCTGCGCCCGCGGCACGATAACGATGCCGTCGCGCACGTAATAGAGGGCTTCGTCCCGATCCACGCCGCTGCCGGGTTGGCCGTGTATCGTTACCCCTTCGCCGATGCGGACGTTCTTGTCAATGATGGCACCCTCGATACGGCAGCCCGGGCCGATGCCGAGGCGTGGGAATGGGGACGGCGATGTGGGGCCCGATGGGGGCGTCGGGCGCGCGTGCTCGTAGAAGTCGTGCCCCATGATGATGCTGTTCCGAATGTGGCAGCCCTCCCGTATGATGGTCCGGAGGCCTACGATCGACCGCTCGACTTCGCTTCCCGACACCACGGCGCCGTCCGCTATGAGAGCATTGCGCAGACGGGTGTCGTCAAGCTTGGCGGCCGGCAGATGGCGCGGCCGGGTGTAGATAGGCCAGCGCTGGTCGTAGAGGTTGAAACGCGGCAGGGGATCGGTGAGATCGAGGCTGGCACGATAGAAGGTGGAGATCGTCCCGATGTCCTCCCAGTAGTCACGGAAGACAAATGCGGCGACGCGACGGCTCGAGATGGCCATGGGGATGACCTCGTGGCCGAAGTCCTCGTACGTGGACGTTTCCAGCAACTCCCGCAGTACTGCCGGACGGAATACGTAAATGCCCAGAGAGGCCAGGTGCATCAGCGGCTCGCCGGAGACGGGATCTTTTCCAGGCGGGACGTCGAGCGCGAACTCCTGCAATGTGGCCTCATCCTGTGGCTTCTCTGCGAACGCGGGCACCGTCCCTTCTTTCCCCAGCTTGAGCACGCCGAACTCACGCGCCTGCGCCGCGGTCACCGGCTGCGCGGCGATCGTCAGATCGGCATGCTGGTTCTCATGGTGGTAGACCATCTGCCTGTAGTCCATGCGGTACAGATGGTCGCCGGCGAGGACGACGACGTGGCTGGCCTCGTCGAGATGCAGGTGCCGGATGTTCTGACGCACGGCATCGGCGGTGCCCTGGTACCACTCGGTGTCCTCCAGGGTCTGCTCGGCGGCCAGAATCTCGATGGCGCGCTCCGAGAGCGCATCGAAGGGGTAGCTGCGGGAGATGTGGCGATGGAGGCTGGCCGTGTTGAATTGCGTGATAACGAAAATCCGGCCGTAGCCGGAGTTCAGGCAATTGCTGATGGGAATGTCGATGAGCCGATACTTCCCGCCCACGGGCACCGCCGGCTTGCAGCGCTCTTTGGTGAGCGGAAACAGGCGCGTACCGCGCCCGCCGCCGAGTATGACGCATATCACGGTGCTCAATGGGTTTCACTCCCAGCCAGCAAGGCCCTGGTGTGGTCCAGGCAGCTTCACCCCGGGACGAGCAAGCCCTGCCACACGCAGAGGGCTATTGCCTCCCGGAGTGCCAGAAGCCGTCACGCGCGCGTGTGGGCGAAGATCGGATTGTCCGGCGTCGAGACGCGGCCGCAGTTGCACACGTAGTTGTCCGGATGCTGGCCGTGGCGGGCGAAGTCGGCGGCGAAGAACTCCCAGCTCGACAGCGCCTCCCGGCAGAAGGCATACGGCGTCTCGGGGCCAACCCGCTCCAGCTCGTCGATGATGAATCTATACATCCGCTGCCGGTACGCGTCGGGTATCTGCCCGCCCTGCGGCGGCGTCTCGCCGCGGACGCCCCGCATGACCTCGAGCCACTCCTCGTCGAGCAGCGACAGATCAAGATGGCGCACGATATCGTCGTAGTCGAGGAATCGCAGCGTCTCAATGGTGATCACATCCGGCCGGGTGAGCTCAAAGATCCGCTCGATGAGCTGCCGGTTCTCCGCCTCCCAGTTCCTCACGGGGATGATCGGCGAGAGACGGAAGCGGACGCCGTAGCCGGCCTCCTGCATCCTCCGGGCCGCCTGGATGCGCGCGTCCATGTCCGCTGCCCCGAGCTCGATGGCGGTGCTCTGCGTCCGGCCGCTGACGCTCCAGCAGGCAATGGTGCCGCCCCGGTGCTCGAGCGGCAGCAGGAAGTCCACGTTGTCGCTCTTACCGACGTACAGCTCGAGCCAGCGGGCCGGTTTGTCGGCGAAGTACCGCACGAGCAGTTCCGTGCCGCCGTATTCCGGCTCGAAGCACACCGTGTCGGTGTGGTTGTCGTATTGGAAGAGCGTCTGGTCGCCCGCCAGTTCTGCAATCCAGCCGTCGAGCCGCGCCACATACTCATCCACGTTCATCATGATGTTGTAGACGAAGCCCAGCGAGCAGTAGGCGCAGCGGAAGGGGCAGCCGACGATGGTGTGGATCTGGTACATCGGCTGCGTCACGCACCCGGTGCGCTCGCGCCATTCCGGCGTCCCCGATACCTTCCAGTCGAAGCCGCCATAGCCGCTGAACTTGCGGGTCGGCGCCTCCAAGAGGGCAGGATAGCGCTCCTGTCGGGCCGCTTGCTGCTCCGGCGAGTCGTCGAAGCGGAAGCGATTGAAGATGATGATCGCGTCGTCGTCCATGTCCATGCCGTGCCGGGACGGGTGGTTGAGATCGAGCTCCTCCACGACGGCATTGAGCTGCTCGTCGTTAACGTGCCGCGTCTCGGCCGCATCGATGAATCGTCGCATCCGCTCGGCCCGCGCGCGCATGTGGGCATCATCCTCGACGCCTTCGACGATCAGGAGCTGCGAAGCCTTGAGCTGCATCATGCGCAGTCACCCGCCCAGTTCCTGCCTCACGCTCGCAGGCAGTCTCACTGCGAAGTCGTCGGTTCGGCCTTTGTCATGCTGAGCGACCAACTGAGTTTGGGGGACTAGTGCCTGCTTCCGTAGGTCCGCGTCGGAATTGTCGGGCTGGAAAGCCCGACCTACGCGGGGATGCGGGCCGCGAGCGGCACACTGAAGGCCGCAGCCGCGTAGGCGGGCCATTCTTGGCCCGCTGCCTTTGACACGCGAACTTACCGAACGAAGCACTAGCATCTCGCTGTCTGTCCCCGAAACTCGGAGCGAAGGATCTCGGCGCTGACGGCACGCTAGGGCCAAGGACGCGAGATTCTTCGTCGTTCCTCGCGCCGTCGCCATCCGCCTTCGCGAGAGCGACGAAGCTTCGGCGGAGTCGCTAGCGGCTTCCGCCTTCGCGAGAGGGACGAAGCCGCTTCGGCGAAGTCCCTTGGCGCGTCGGCGACCTCAGAATGACGGATTCTTGTCACAGCGTCACGCAAATCCCTCCCGCAGCTCCCGCTTGAGCACCTTGCCCATCGTGTTCCGCGGCAGCTCGGGCACGAACTCCACGCGCGCCGGGCACTGATAGTCGATGAGACGCTCGCGGCAGAAGGCTATCACCGTCTCGGCCGTCAGATCCGGATCGTCTCGAACCACCACCGCCATGGGCCGCTCCCCGCGTCGCGCGTCGGGGATGCCGATCAGCGCCGACTCCTTCACGCCCGGGCAGTCGTTGATGACGCGCTCCACCACCGGCGGGTAGACGTTGTAGCCGCCGACGATGATCAGATCCTTGCTCCGGCCGCGCAGCGTGAGGAACCCGTCCTCATCCTGCTCGCCCAGGTCGCCGGTGTCGAACCAGCCGTCGGCATCGAACGCCTCGGCCGTGGCCTCCGGCCGGTTCCAGTACTCGGTGAACAGATTCGGCCCGCGCACCCAGACCTGGCCCACCTCGCCCTTCTCGCCACGGACCTGCACCTCGATGCCGCTCAGCGACAGGCCGACGGAGCCGATCTTGTGCGGCCCGCTGAGTGGCAGGCTAGTGATGACGTGCGTCTCGGTCATGCCGTAGCGATTGATGATGGGCCCGCCGAGGATCTCCTGCAGCTCCGGCAGCACCTCGGGCCGGATGGGCGCCGAGCCGCAGGTAAACAGCCGAATGTGCCCGAACTGCCCGGCGCGCTCGCGAAAGCTGGCCCGCTCGAGCCAGGAGTAGTAGTACGGCGGGACGCCCATGAGCGCCGTGGCCTCCGAGAGCGCCTCGAGCGTGCGACGGGGGTGAAAGGCGTCCTGGACGATCATGCGCCCGCCCGTCGTGAGCCACACGTGCGAGGCGAACGAGAGGCCGTGAATGTGGAACAGCGGCAGGACATTGAGAAGCGTGTCGTCCGCCGTAAACGCCCAGCACTCGGCGATGGCGGCGACGGCTGAGGCCATGCTCCCGTGCGTATGCACCGCGCCCTTCGGACGGCCCGTGGTGCCGGAGGTGTACAGCATCATGGCCATGTCGTCGGGCCCGAGGTCCGCCTCCGGAAGGCGTTCGTCCGGCTCGAGGCTATCGTACCAATCCTGCGTCAGCACGTGGTCGAGCGTGGGACAGGAGGCTTTGGCCTGCTCGGCTATCTCGAGCTGCTCGGGCCCGGCGAAGATGAAGCGTGCGCCGCTGTCGCTGATGAAGTAGGTGATTTCGTCCAGTGGGCTCTTGAAGTTAATGGGGAGCGACACGCCACCGGCGAGCATGGCGCCGAGGTGCACCTGCAAGTACGGGAGCTTATCGGGCGAGAACAGGGCGACCCTGTCGCCGCGCTCCAGTCCCAGCTCCCGCAACGCCGCCGCAACGGCCGCCACCCGCCCCTGAATCTCACCGAAGGTGAGCCACTGGTCCCTGTAGCAGAGCGCCGGCTGCGCCGGGCGCTCTTCGAGCGTCGTCCGAACTTGGTTGCCGAAGACTTCTGGCATGTGAGGGCTCCCCATACAGTTGTGCCTTGCGCCTGCATCTTCCTCACGCGGGAGCACCCGTCCTGCCAGGCGCTGGATGTGGACCTCGTCCTTGGCGCTGCGGCCACCTTATCACCCCGGCAGCAGGCTCAGGCCGGCAGGGCCCCCGGCAGATCGCTTCAACGGGCCACGCGGAGTCATTCGTTGTGTATCCCTAGCCCTCCGATCCCCGTGGCCGAAGCTCGACGACTCCCCACGCCTCCAGCCGCGGGATCGTTATCCTCAGCAAGTCCCGATGGACTTCCGGCTGCAGTTCGACGGGCTGCTCCGCCGCCGGCCGGTAGTACTTCACCCGAAGCGATTTGCCCCAGCGCTCGGCCGGCGACAGCGAGAGCGTGACATGCTCAAACGGATCCGGGCCACTGCCGTCGGGCAGCGCGTTCCAATTGACCACGTGGATGACCGCTGACGGCTGCTCGGCGTCCGCCCTCACGCGCACGAACGCATAGACGTTCCTCGGCCCCTCGACCCGAAGGCACGGCAAGCCGGCGTTCTCGAGCACGGTGAGCACATCATCGTCGGGTGACAGAAACCGGATCCGCCGCGAGCTCTTCGCGGCCTGTATGGTCTCCCGATCTTCCTCGCAGTAGCTGTCCATGGGGCTCAGCTCGATGACGTACCGAAGCGAGTTCAGCACCTCCGCGTCCACAGGTATGCGGTTGCTCTTTGCGGCGGCCGCGATCAGGCGGAACGGCGCCTGCTGCTCCGCGAGCCGCTGGCACGCTCTGCGCACCGGGTTGTACGGGGCCTCATCGGCATTGAAGAGGACTCCGACGATCGCGACAGCCTGATAGCCATCGAACAGGTGAGGATTGTGGTGGACGAAGTCGTAGAGGTGTCCCCAGTCCTCACGCGTGCCCATGTACCGAGGCGCGGGATGACCCGTCGGGTCGTTGCTCATGTACAGGTCCCACGGCACGCGGAACCACTGCCCGAGAGCGTACGTGGTGGCCAGTGCCGCCTGCGCGGGGGCGAGCGTGATGGGCTTGGTCTGCATCACCTGCGTAATGCCGAACGCTTCTGCCAGCTTGCATGGCTGGATGTAGTCGATGGCGTTCTGCATGTCGAGGCTCGCCTCGCCCACCAGGAAATCCAGTCGGTCAACGCAGTACACGCCGCGATACGTGTCGTCCGGTCCACGCTTGCCGAAGTGCAGGTTCACTGATACGGGGATATACTTCTGCGCGGACCGCGTATCGAGATGCCCGCGAAACGCCGCACAGAAGTCGCGCAGTCCCTGGCGCTGGAACTCGAGGAAGTGCGGCGTCAACGGAAGCTCGCGGAACCGCGCCTTGTATTGCTTGGCGTTCTCGATGCCGCACTGCGTCCTGAGGTACGTGCGATAGTCGAACGCTGCGATGTGCTCGATCCCGAGCTGACGCAACTCCTCGGCAGTGAGGGTCCGATTCAGGTACTCGCGGAAGCCCGCGATGCACACCGGGCAGAAACAGGAATCCCCCCTCTGCGCAGCGTTGAGCGTCATCTCCCAGTCGTCAACGTGAATCGAATCCACCCCGGCCGCAACGAGCTCCGCCGTCGCCTCCCAGAACAGCTTCCGAAAGTCCGGGTTGTTGCTGCAGCCCATCCACCGCGGATGCTGCGGGCTCCATTTTGCCATGTGCGGCATTATCACTTTGCTGCCGTCGAGGTCCTGCTGACGGCCGGTCGTGTCGTCCCGCGCGCTGGGCTCGGGGGCTGCGACGTTCCAGCCGCAGAGGCCGTTGACGGCAGCCTGGTAGAAGACGCCCAGCTCGCGCACCTGACGGATGTATTCCGGGTCCGACCCGTACACCCAGTGCAGGTGCGAGACGTGAAAGTCGCGCAGCATGGCGAACGTCTCGTCCTTCCTGCGCCCCTGCCAGCGGCTGGAGAGGAAGATGGCGGACTGCTTGGGCTGAAAGCGATCTTCTTTCACACTCGGAACGCCATACTCATACACCATTCTGCCCCCGAACCAGTTCGCGACGTCCTCCTCCAGGATCTCGGCGACTTGCTCCGGCGTGAGCGCGACGTCGTAGATGCGGAGGTCGTCGATCCAGCCCTTGAACGGCCGGATGCCGTTGAAGTTGCCGATCTGCAGGTCGCCGTCGGATTGCGCCGGCTTGTGGGTCAGCTCCAGAACCGTGGGCTTTCGCAGGCCGAAATTCCGGTCACCGAGGCTGAGTCTGATCTGTCCGGCATTCACGTCTATGGACGCGGCCACGAACATCCATGAACCAGCGCGCCCGGATGCCGACGCCGGAAAGCGGTATCCGTGCTTCTCTTCGCCGCTCACGGCCAGGAAATTGGGTCGCCCGCCGCCGTAGAGCACCTCCCAACTGCCGAACTTCGTGAGCAGCCGGGAGCTGACGGCACGCCGGTCGGTGGTCGGCCGCATCCAGAGCGCGACCGTGAATGACCGGAGGGAGTCCAATTCGGGAGGCGAGAAGAGCAGCGCACAGCCGGCCGGCGTCTGCTCCTCGAGCGTGCCCCCGAAGCGCGACGCGGCGGTCAGGTCCAGGCAGTCGCCCCACGGGCCCGGCGTCAGAGATGGCCCTTCGTTCTCGGCGTAGACCTCGACGCGTGCCTCCCCGCCGATCATCCCGGCGTTGTCGAAGCCCTCGTCGAAGGTCATCTGCACCAGCGGCTTCGGAACGTCGGCCCGCACGGCTCCTGCCATCGACACGGCGAGCAGGGCGAGCGCAAGGAGCACAGCGATCTGCCCGAGGACGCTCTCCGTGCGCAAATGTGTCGCTCCCATGGTGGCCCCCTTCAAGGAGGATTTCCTTCGCCCATCGCCACCGGCACCATCGACCAGTTCCACCACCTCACCCCGCCCACCGCGAAAGCGCCCAACCGACGATTGACCCGCCTCCCACCAGCCACGGCGCGCTGAGGCGGAAGCGAATGGCGGCTATGCCGGCGGCGACGGCGATGACCCAGGCGGGCCAGCTCGTGAGGGCTTGCCGCCCGAGCTTCGCGGTGACGGCGAGCATCAGGCCGACAGCACTGATGTTGACCGCGTCGAGGAACCGTGATGCCCACGCGGACCGGCGCAGACGCGGCAGCACGGGGTTGAGTGCGGCAACGAAGAAGAAGGATGGTATCAGGATGCCCACGGTCGCCACGATGGCTCCCGGCACTCGGACGAGCAAGTAGCCGATGAACGTCGCGCACGATAGCAGCGGCCCCGGCGTGAACTGCCCGACCGCGATGGCGTCCAGCAATTCCTCGTGCTTGAGCCAGCCGTAGTCATTCACCAGGTCGCCCTCGAGGAACGCCACCAGCACGTATCCGCTGCCGTACATGACGGCGCCGACTTTGAGGAAGAACAATCCCAGCTTCCACACGGGCACCGTGGCCGCAGCGGCGGCGCCTGCTGCGCCCGCAGCACCAGCTAACTGCGCCTTGGCGCTGACGGCGCCGGCGCCGCCGGTGGTTCCCGCGAGGGCTGCCGACTGCCGCTCCTGGGACGAACGCCGGCGCTCCGAGAGCCATAGCCACAGCGCGCCCAGTACACCGCCGCCCAAGAGCGCCAGCACCTCGTTGGCTCCGAGAAGACACGCGGCCGTCGCCGCCGCACCGATGACGACGAGTCGCCAGCCCTTTGCAGCCGTCTGACCCAGCCGCCATACCGCCGAGAGAATCAGGGCCAGCACCGCGGGTTTGATTCCGTACAGGAAGGGCGTCACTTGGGGAAGCTGGCCGTATTCGACGTAGGCCCAGGCCAGCGCGAGGGAAGAGACGACCGCCGGCACGATGAAGCCGGCGCCAGCGACGAAGAGCCCCGGCCAGCCTGCTCGCACGTAGCCGAGGTGCAGGCACATTTCGACGGCGTTGGGCCCGGGGATGATGTTCGTGGCGCCGACCAGATCCAGCAGGCGTTCACGGGTCACCCACTTGCGCCGCCTCACCACATCCTCTTCCAGCATTCCGACGATGACCGCCGGCCCGCCGAAGCCGATCAGACCGAGCTTGAAGAAGACGGAGGCAACTTCGCGGAGGGCGGAGGCTTTGCTCGTCGGGGAATCATCCGTGACCTCCGGCTCCGCACCGGGGCCGTTGTTGTACGGCGGGGGCTCCGTACTACTCTGCGAAGCACGAGTCCGCCGCCGTCGCTGGGGTGGCATGCGCCGGGATCCTATTGCTCTTGCACGCGCCCCTGATCGAGGCGCAGCACGCGCTGGGCGTATTGGTCGGCAAGGGGATCGTGGCTCACAAGCAGCATCGTGCCGCCCTCGCGATGGAAGTTGCCGAGGTATTGCATCACCTGGGCGGCGTTGTCCGGATCGAGGTTCCCGGTGGGCTCGTCGGCCAGGATGATCTCGGGCCGATTGAGCAAAGCCCTCGCCAGCGCGCACCGCTGCCGCTCGCCGGTGCTCAGCTCCGCTGGTCGGTGGTGCAGGCGATGCGAGAGCTGCAGGCGCGCCAGCAGCTCGAGCGCCTCCGCCCGGCCGCCACGGGCACCGGCCAGGGTGGGGACGAGCACGTTCTCCAGTGCGTCCAGGTAGGGCACGAGGTGAAACATCTGGAAGACGAAACCGATCTTATCGGCCCGCAGCCGCGCCCGCTGGGATACGGACATGCCGTAGACGTCTTCGCCGCTCAGTAGCACGCGGCCTTCGGTGGGCCGCACCATGGCGCCCACGGTCAGCAGCAAGGTGCTCTTTCCGCAGCCGCTCGGCCCGCGTACGGCGACAAACTCACCCTTCTCCACCGAGAGGCTCACATCGTCCAGAGCCCGCACCTCGCCGTTCGCGCCCTGGTACACCTTGCTGACATTCTCCAGCTTTATCATGGCCTATTCTTCTCTTAGCACGGCGGCCGGGTCCTGCGAGACCGCCACCAATGTCGGCAGATAGCTCGCGAGTGCGCACAACAGTGGCGCGCCGATCACGGTCCAGGAGAGCAAGTTGAACATCGGCGTGATCTTATTGGCCGTCAGCGGGAACACCTGCGGGCCGAAGCGAATGGCCAGCGCCGTGCCGAGGGCAAAGCCCAGCGCGGCGCCGAGCACCCCGATGAGCACCGCCTTGCCGAGAAACAGCGCCGCAATCCTGCCCGACCCAACGCCCATGGCGCGCAGTATCCCGATCTCCACACGCCGCTGGCGTACGTTGCCCAGCGTGAGCAGCCCGATCCATATGGCGGAGACGAGCACCACCACCGGAATGATGAAGGCCGCGTAGCTCTCTACCATCCGGCGCTGCTCGGCGCGCGCAACCGCGATGGACTTATACTCCGTTACCTGCGTGCC
This sequence comes from Armatimonadota bacterium, assembly GCA_030601885.1. Taxonomy (GTDB): domain Bacteria; phylum Armatimonadota; class Zipacnadia; order JAUWAU01; family JAUWAU01; genus JAUWAU01. Next base: position 201,600 of record JAUWAU010000004.1, on the reverse strand, counting down.
CGGCAGCGCCCGGGCGATGTCGGCGCGGATCCGGGGCAGCCGCTTCCCCTCGCACTGACAACTAAGAGCCTCGATCTCGTTGATGCGCCCGGGCCTGTTCAGTACCTCCTGCACATCGTGGAGATGCCCGTATATGCGGATGTCGTCCTTGCTCCCTTTTTCGGCGAGGCACTTCTCGACGACGAACGGCTTGTCGCCCAGCTCAATGGTGTCGCCCGGCGCAAGGCCCATGCTTTGGGCCAGCTCGAAGCCCACGTACACCTTTCCGCGCGGGATGTTCACTCCCATCGGCGGCTTCTTTGGCAGGTGCTTCATGTGCACCTCGGGCAGTATGCCCGTGAGCAGCACGTGCCGGTCACGCCAGCGCATCTTCTTCTGCAGCCGCGCCACGAGGTGCCGGACGCTCATCGTATCGGCCTCCGCCAGGCGATGCACATACTCCTCCGGCATCTCCTGCTCGGCGAAGTCCTCGCTCCAGAAATCGGCCATGTTGGTGCCCTTTGGCAGGATGAGCACGTTGAACCCCAGGTCTCGCATGAGCCGGATCGTCTCGCGCTGCGAGGCATCGCACATGGTCAGGATCGCCACAAACAGCGCCACTGCCGCCACGATGGTGACGACGCCCAGCACAAAGCTCAACTGGCGGTGCTGAATCTCACGCAGTAGTAGTCGAATAACGGACATGCCGATCTCGTCTCCCCAGGTTTATGCACGCGCTTCTGGGAGAGTCCAGCCGTTGCGCACCAGGAACTCGTCGGCCCCGCCATCGCGGAGAAAGTCAAGGAACTGAGTGGCCGCAGCGGGGTTGGCCGCCTCGCGGCGGCGGGAAATGGTCGTTTCCCGCTCGATGGCGGGCGGGCTGTCCAGCTCAACGATCTCGACTTCGCCGGGCGCGAGGTGCTCGAAGGCGCTCCACCCGATGCCCACGTCCACGGCCCCCTGCACGACTGACTCCACCAGAGCGACGCAGCCGCTGACACGCAGCTTGATCTGCGGCCGAACGCGCTCGCTCCGGTGCGTGGCGGCCAGAATGTCCTCGTGGGAGCCTTTCAGGCAGTCGATCATGGAAATGCTGACGCTCACGTCGGGGCGCTCCAGATCGGTCAACCCCCGGATGCCCTTGGGGTTGCCCGGCTGCACCAGCAGCGCCGACCGCCGGTAGCCCAAGCACACGCGCTGCTCCGGATCGAGGATACCGACTATCTCCCCATCGTCCGCCAGATAGCCGGCGCCCGCGACGACGAGGTCGAGTCGGGGAATCTCCGCGACCTCTGTGAGGAAGTGCGGCAGGGCCCCCACGTCGGAGGCGTTGGCCTCCTCGATGACAGACGGGTGGCAGTGGCGGCTGCACACCATCAGGTCCACAGCGATGCCGGTCTGCTCGGTGAATCGCTCGGCGACCTGCTCGACCGGCGCGGCACAGGCGCGAGCGGAGAACGCCCGGATAGTGTCCTCACTCATGATTCGCATTCCTTACGAGCGGTCGTCAGCTCATTGAAGGTGGCGAGAAGTGCCACCAGATGCATCGTCGCTGTCCGGGCGAGTTTCCCAGGCGTCGGCCCGGCCCCCACGGAGGACATACACCGCCTCCGGCGGCACGACGACCCCGAGCTCGCTTCCGGTCTCGAGGCAGAGGCGCTCGTATTCCGACCGCGGGATCTCGGCGCGCACACTCGTCGAGCCGATCTCCAGCTCGAGCCTCGCCGTCACGTCGCGCCACAACACGGACCGGACCCGCCCGGGCAGGCCGTTGTCAGACTGCGAAGCCGGCGTGAGCCGCACGGCCCCGGGTCGTATGAGCACCTGCACCTCGCCATCGAATTGCCCGTCGGCGGAGACGACGAAGTCGCCCAGGTCGATCCGGCTGCCGCGCTCGCCCGGCGCGGCCACCCCCGGCACGATCGTCCCGAGGGCCAGCGATCGCGCCACCTCCGCCGTTGCGGGGTGGCGGCGCATCTGCTCCGGCGTGTCCGTCTGTACCAGGCGACCATCGTCGAGAATGCCCACCCGGTCGGCAACCGACTGCATCTCGTCCAGATCGTGGCAGACGTGGAGCGTTGTGGTGTGCGTTTCGCCCTGGATGCGCCTCAGCTCTGCCAGGATGCCATCCCGTGTCTCTCTGTCCAGCGCGCTCACCGGCTCGTCGAGCAGAAGGATCTTCGGCCAGGCCGCCAGGGCCCGGGCCAGGGCAACACGCTGGCGCTCCCCGCCGGACAGCCCATGAGTGCGTCGATCCAGCAGGTGCTCGATGTCGAGCATCCGGGTCAGCTCGGCAACGCGCGCCCGACTCTCGCCGCGTGATACTCGCCGCGCCCGCAGTCCGAATTCGATGTTCTCGCGCACCGTCCGCGTCGAGAACAGCGCGTAGTCCTGCGGCACATAGCCCACGTCCCGGCCTGCCGGCTCGATGCTCTCAACGCCGCGGCCGTCGATGGCGATGGTGCCAGCGGCGATGCGTCGCAGGCCGGCGACGCATTCAAGCAGCAGCGTCTTGCCGCTGCCGGGCCTGCCCAGAAGCACGAAGTACTCGCCTGGCGGAATGTCCAGCGTAACCCGCAGGGCGAAGTCGCCGACGGCGAACTCGAGCTGCTCGATGCGAATCATGTGGTTGCACTCCGCATGCCGAGTACGCGGATGAGTATGAGAGCCACGGTGGCTATGAGGATCATGAGCAACGCCACGGCGAGCGCCACCTCAATGTGCCCGATAGATGTCTCCAAGTAGATGGTCGTCGGCAGCACCTCGGTGCGCATCCGCACCGCGCCGACGAAGACCATCAGGGCGCCAAAGATTCCAAACGCCTTGGCCCAGGTGAGAATTGCCCCGGCTACGATCCCACCGCGCGCATTGGGCAGGGCCACGCGCCAGAAAGTCTGCCCGCGCGAGCAGCCCAGAGTCAGCGCCACGTCCTCCTGTCGCCGGTCGATGTCGTCGAAGGTGCTCTTGATGGCCCGAATGCCGAATGACGCGGCGACGAAGAACTGCACCAGAACAATGCCCCGGCGCTCGTAGACGAACTCCAGTCCAAGCGCTTCTTCCAGCCAGAGGCCAACGGGCGTTTGGAAGAAGACCAGCAGGCTGAGGCCCATCACGAGCGGCGGAAAGACGATGGGCAGATCCACGATCGTGTCGGCCAGGATGTGTCCCGGGAAGCGATACCGGCTGAGCGCGTACCCGATGGGCACCGCGAAGAGCAGTCCGATGAGCGTCGTGAGCGTGCTGCTCCAGAGGCTGAGCCACGTGGCCGCACGTATCTCCGGCGAGCGCAGCACCTCGCGCACCGCCGCGGAGTTGATGTACAGCGCGTCTGCCGCCAGTAGCCCCAGAACACCCAGCAGAAAGAGCACCAGAAAGGCAAAGATAATCCCCGAAAACAGACGGCTCTTAGTCCCGGTGACGGGACCGTGCTGCTCCATCGCGTTCACGGCCTACTCAGGCAATTCCGTGCTGTACCCGTGCCTGGCAAAGATCTCCCGGCCGTGCTCCGAGGCGATGAACGCCTGAAACTTCCCGGCCAACTCCGGCTGCGCCGACGAGTTGAGCACGGCCACCGGTACCGTGGAGATGATGTTGTTCTCGGGCGGGATCTCTACGATCTGCCCGTCGTCGGGATACTGGCGCGCGATGGCGTCCCACACGATGGTGGCATCGAGCTTGCCGGCCTTTATCTGCAGGCCCAACTCGTTGACCGTCATCGACCTGAACACCACATTGGGCTCGATCTTCGCCGCATCCACGCCGTTCTTCTCGAGAAGATCAGCCGTTGTCCGCCCGATAGCGCAGGCCTCCGGATCGCCGAGGCCGAGGCGTACGCCGGGGCGAGCGAGGTCTGCCAACTCGCCGATCTGCTTCGGATTGCCGTTCACCACCAGGATGACGGGAACAAAGTAACAGGCATCCTTGGACGAGGCGATGAGGCCATCCTCCTCGGCCTGCCGGACATAGTGCATGTCGCCGGGGATGTAGAGGTCGCCCCGCCGCCGGAGCTTGATGCGGCTCAGCAAGACGTTCGAGCCGGCATAGTCCGCCTGTACTGAGACGCCGTGGGCCTCCTCGAACTCACCGATCGCCTCGGCCACCGGCTCGCGAATGCCGGCGCCGCAGTACAGTAGCAGCGTGGGCTTGCGCCCCGACTTTTTCCCACAGCCTGCGACCGTGATGGCAAGAAGCAGGCCCACCACCCACACAAAGGCCACGACCCGGCACGCCCGCCTGCCCGATGGCGATCCCATTTCCCTTCTCCCGGCACGTGGGGAGACCTATACGGTGAGGCTACTTCGTGTAGCCGTGCTCGGCGAACACCGGGGGGCCCTCGGCCTTCACGAACTCGAGGAACTGCTTCACCAAGGCCTCGTTCTGCGTGTAACTCAGTCCCATGACCAACACGCGGATCGTCTCGTCGTATTCGTACGGCGTCGGGACGACGTCCAGACTGTCCCTGAAGGTGTGCGCGGTGCCATTCCACATTACGCCGGCCTCGCACTCCCCGATCTTGATGGCGTTGCCTGTCTCGGAGTGGCTGCGAAAGATGGCGCCTCCGGCGTTCTGCTCGACCGCATCCTTGATGCCCTTCTTCTCCAGCAGCTTGAAGAGCATCTCGCCGCACGTGGAGTACTCCGGGTTCGGCAGCGCCACTTTCACGCCCGGCCTAGCGAGGTCTTCAATGGATTTCACCTCGGCCGGGTTCCCCTTCCTGACCACAAGCACCGGCGCGACATATCCTACGCGCACGCCCTCCAGAAGCGCCCCTGCCTCTTCGGTGTAATCCATATACGGATCGTGCGTGACGAAGATGTCGCCCTCTTTACCGATCTTCACCATCGGCAGCAGGTCCTCGCTCTGACCGATGGACAGCTCAAGCTCGATGTCCCATTGCTGTTCGAAGACCTTTTCGAGCGCCTCCATCGGCGGCCGGAATGAGCCGCCGCAGAGAACGGTCAGCGTCCGGGGTTCTTGCCGCTTACCGCAACCCACAAGCAGCAGGCAAGCCGCGCCAACAGCGATAGCACGGACACGCACCTAAGACTCCTTTCGCGTTTTCACCAGCACGACGCCCACCAAGAGTGCGACGACGACCCCCGCCCCAAGCGCCAACGCCAGGCCCCGTCCCATCACGGATGTGAATGACGCCTTGTCTTGCGCTTCCGTTTCGGTCTCCGTCGCTGCGGAGACGCGCGTCGGGAGAGCCGGGGTACGCGCGACCTGGTTCACCGCCGGGATGTCATCAGTCTTCTCGACCGCGGGGGCGGGAGCGGATGGCTCCTCCTCAGTCTGAGCGGCCTCTACTGGGGGCGGAGTCTCCTTGGGCGCTTCCGCCGGCTTGGCGGCGGCATCCGTCTTCTCGGGTTCCACGTCCGCTTCGGCGGCGGGCTCCTCCTCGGGGGCCGGGGCAGGCGTCGGTGCTGCGGACTCCTCGGGGGCAGGCGGTGGCGTCGCTTCCTCGATGTCAAACAGCCCCCAACTCACCGGGCCCTCTTCGAGCTCCGCGAGACTGGCGAGATGCCTATCCCAGTTCCAGTCCGTGAGCAGGTCCATGCCCGGAGCCGTCATCTTGATCTCACAGGAGCACGGCCCGTTCATGAACCAGATCACCTCAGCGAGGTTCATCTCCGTGATGCCCTTGCCCAGATACGGCTCCAGGACGTGCCCGCGGCCGAAGACGGCGAACACCATCGCGTTCTTCAGGTCTTTGAGATCGGGCTCAAGTGTCAGGAACTGCCGCACGAACCACTTCTCCTTGGGGTCGTCGCGGCGCACGAGCACAAGTCCCACATCGCTCTGCTCCTCTTTCGCCGCGGCCATGACCGCCCGCACCACTTTCTCCGCCGCGGCGTTGTCGTCGGCGAGCGGCCCTTTCAGGAGCACGAGCACGCCGTGCTTGCCCTCGCACAACTGCTTCACCATCTCCGTGCGCTTGGGCGATTTGGCGAGGCCCTCGAGGGCAGCGCTGTCGAGGCGGCCGCTCAATAGCTCCACTCCCCGCGGCGTCAGCACGACGTGACGTGGCAGCTCCTCAGAGCCGTGTCGCTCCCACACGTACTGCGCCAGGCTCCCGCGTCCGCTCGTGTCGATGCTGTCCCCATCGATCCGCACAAACATGATGTTGGCGTGCGTCTTCGCCATTTGCTCGAGCTGACTGTTGACTGCCGCGTCCTCAGTGGCTTCGCTGCCGCGATACAGGTAACACACGCGGTACGGATCGCGTTGCCAATACAGAAGCGTGTACACATACACGGGAGTGTCGCAGGCCTGCGCCGCGAGAGCGAACAGCAGCGTCGCCCCGACCACCCACGGCCACCGAGCATGGAATTGTGCGAAAGCCATATCTATCGAGCTCCTCCGCCGCCTTGGCCATCCCCGCACGAGACAGTCCTCGGGTGCCACGGGTTACTCGTTAACCCGTGCGTCGTTCGGCCGGCAAACACGGGTAACAAGCTGCCCGTGCCATCCGGCCCGGGCAGTGCGATTCACTGCTTCTGGCCCAGGCCGACGACCTTCCCGCCCTCGAGGACGACGATCACTTGACCGTCACGGTCCACACAGAGGCCATTCGGTACGGGCGGCGCCGGCAGCGCCTCAGTCCAGCGTCTCGTGCCGTCCTGGAGGTCGAGTGCCTGCACGGTCCATCCTTCGGACGGGCTCGTCCCCTCCGCCGCCTTGCCCGCGGCGACTATCGCGTCCCCCGCAATGGCGATCGAGACGCTCCCGCGCACCGAATCGGCCTTCCAGCGGGCGGCAAGCTTCACGTCTTTACCCTGCTTCCGGATCCACTCGTCCACCACTCCGGCATCAACGCAGAGCAGCGGGCCCTCTTTGGACGACAGCGCGACAACGCCCTTGCCGAAGGCCGGCGCGACGCGGCCGGGAAGGCGGGTGGCGAGCCTCGCCCCCACGGTGTCGGCGCTATAAACATCGTAGCCCGACCAGTTGCTGATTTCGTCGTCCGGTTGGCTGTAGAGCCGCCGGCCGCCGACCAGGACGTACTTGCCCATGAAAGCGGACAGGTGGCAGCCGCGCGTACAGGGCGGCCGTCCGAGCTGCGGCGCCGGGTTGAGACACTCGCCGTCCGAGAGCCGATAGGCGGCCGGCGAGGCGACGTTGCCGCCGGCGAGCCAGAGCTTGTCGCCGAGGACGGTCAGATCTCCCTGCGCCGAGACGCCCGCTCGCCACTGCTCGTTCAGCCAGCCGGAGGTGTTGTTCTGCCATTTTGTCGCGCCGGTGACGGCGTCGAGCGCGTATACGTGCGTGCCGTCGTAGTTGATGATCCCGGCGGCCGCGTAGGCCACGCCATCGTCCACCAATACGCCGCTATTCACCGGCCAGGTGGAACACAGCGACCCAAAGACCATAATCCTGCGCTCCACCGGCGCCGCCCGGAGCCGCCAGAGCAGTCGGCCCGTGGCTGCCTCCAGGCAGTAGATGTACCCGTCGGCGCAGCCCACGTACGCTCGGCCGCGCCAGATCGTTGGCGGCAGGCGGATCGGCCCCGCCGTGTGGAAGTCCCAGCGCTCGCGGCCCGTGGCCGCGTCTATCGCCCGCACCTTGCAGTCGTCGCCCCCAAGGAACACCAGAGCACCCGCTGCCGTTGCCGGGCTTGGCGTGAGGGGCGTCTGTGGCTCGTATTGCCAGCGCTGCTCCACGGCCGCCGCGACGTTCGCCCGCGTGGTGCAGCTCCGCCTATTGTCGGCGCGATACGTCGGCCAGTCCTGCGCCGACTGCTGAAATCTGGTCACCTTCGACACATCGCCAACGGCGACTTCGAGTCGCGCCGATGCCGTCGCCTCCGGGCTGAACTCGAAGCTTTCCGCGGGAGCAAGGGCAATAGCGCCCATAAGCTGCAGGTTGCAGTCGCAGTCCCACTGCGTGATGTGGAGTAGACCGCCGGCCGGTATCACCCCGTCGTTGCAGGGGGGACGGAATGCGGGAATCCACTGCGCTTTGCCGCGCGCCAGGTCGTATCGCGTGGTGCCCTCGCCCACGACGATGCTGCCGCGTTGAAAGAGAGCGTCGGGACACCCGGTCAATCTCGTGCAGGAGCGCTTGGACAGCTCCAGATCCTCGACCACCTCGCCCGTCAGCGGGTCGAGCATCTTGCACGACGGAACGTGCGCATGCACGTAGCCGTCGCGGGACAGCAGGTTGGTGGCGTTGTACGCTCCCGGGAGGGACCACAGGAGTCGCCCGTCCTCGGCCGAGACGCCCACCACGTTCCTCCGCCCGCGACCGCCGAAGTACAGCCCCATGTCTGTGCAGAGCGCGTAGGGCGTCGTCTTGAACCCGAGTCCCTTGACGAAGGGCTCCGCGATGGCGACCAGCAGTTGGGGGTCCGTGCTCTTCCACCGGATCGCTCCCGATTTCGCGTCCAGGCAGGCGACGTAGGCGCCTTCGCTGTGCAGGAACAGCCTCCCATCCCCCATGCAGAGGGCCCGCGAGTCGATTGGCGTGTCTGACTTATATGTCCAGAGGACATTCTTCGTTTTCGGATCGAGCGCTGCGATCCTGTCGCCGTATCCCCACGGGTACTGCTGCGTGTAGTAGCCCTTGGAGAGCTGGTTCCAGCCCCAGGCGCCCGTCGGCCGGTGGCGCTTGATGACCTCGGCCTCGAGATCTTTCTCCCCCAGCAACGCGTACAGGATTCCGTCTTCGAGGGCGATCCAGTGCCAGTAGCCCTCGCCGGCCACATCGGGCGGGAGGACGATCCTGTCTCGCACGGCGCCAGTCTCGGCATCGAGCATCAAGCACTGCTTCGGCTCTATCAGGTAGAGAATGTCCGGAGTCGCCACGAACAGGGAGCGGTGCACCAGGAAGCCGGTGGGGATTGGCCGCGTCCACAGCAGCGCCCCGTTGTAGGCGTTCGTCGCATAGAGAGTGTTCAGGTACTTCTCCTCGCGGTCGTGGATGGCCATGTGCCCGGCGGCTCTGAACATCCTGCCCCCGGCGATGACCGAGATGGAGGGCATGGTGGAGAAGTAGGGCTTCGCCAGGAATTGGGTAAGATACGGCGCTCTGATGACGGTGTCGCCAGAGAAAGGGTTGTTATCCGGCCCATGCTGCCAGTGCGTCCACTCGTCCACACCGTCGGGAGCCGGTTTCGCTATCTTCGCCCACAGCCCCGAGGCGTCCGCCGCGACAGAGGCCTCGGCAGCCCCGCCGCTCCGGACCCACTCCCGCAGCACTGACTCCTGGAGCGCCCTCCCTGCCTTGCTGCGGCCGAGGATCGCCGTGCCGCCTGGTCGCAGCACTCGGAGAATCTCCGCCAGTGAGAGCTGATCCAACGTCCGGTTCGACAGCGAGTGGCAGATGACGACGTCGATGAGGTTGTCGGCGTACGGGAGGCGGTCGAGGCGGCCCTGCTCCACGACGATGCGCGTCCCGTACAGTCCCTCGGCATCCAGGCGCCGCCGCGCTCTCTTCACGAAGCGGCCATTCGGCTCCTGGACGTGCACCAACAAGTCGCTGGAGCGCACGATGTCCAGCGCGATCCGGTCGTTCCGGCATCCAAGGACGGCGCAGACTCCTCGGTGCACGCCAGCTTTCTCAACGAGGTGCTGACCCAGACGGATCTGGCCGACATCTGCCGCTTGGGCCGTGTGCCCAAGGGCCATCAGCCCGGCAACACATACAACGCCCGGCAATAGGAGTAGTAGCCCGGCCTTTCGGGCATTCATGTCGCGGCCTCCGCACGGCGGCACGGGCTTCTGTGCCACGCCCCACGCCGCCGCTGAGGGCTCAGTATAACCTCGTTCCGGGCCCCACGACAAGCGGGCCCGGAAACAGAACGGGGCTTGGCCACCTCACGTAGGGGCGACCCGCCGGGTCGCCCCTACGGCTGCAGCGCCACTTCGAGGGCGCTGATCATCGGAGCCGTCGCAGCCGTGATGGCTTCGCCCTTGGGCGCCAGCTCGATGTTTATCGTATTGGTCGCCTCGATGCCCTCGAACTCCTTGACGAGGGCGACCTGGGTCCCGCCGGCCTCCTTCACGACGTCGAAGTCCTTGAGCACGACTTCGTCCTGGATCTTGACGTCAAAGACGCGTTCGCCAGCTCCGACGCCGTCTGCCTCGGCGAAGTGCAGGCGAATGCTGTACCTCTTCGGCTCCGCCGGCGGCGGCTGGTCGAAGGACACATCGGCAAAGCCCGCCACGCCGGCCGAGCTGAGCGCCACCGTTTCCGGCCCCACGCCCGTTCTGTTGGCGCCCTTAAGGTCCACGGTCAACTGGTCCTTGTTCAAGCCCAAGGCGGCCAGCGTCTCCCACGGAATGGCCAGTTCGGCCGTCCAGGCATCGGGGCGCGCCGAGACCTCGCTGACCCAGATGCCGTTCCACTGCTTATCGACGGCCTTGTCTTTGCCGTAGGTGAAGCTCCCGTCGAACCTGGCCCCCGAGGCCGAGGCGCCGAGCTGCACATACAGACGCCGGGAGTTGTCGCTGAGCAACAGCGTCCACGAGTCGTCCTTGGAGACGTCGGCATCCTCGCCGGTGGCGTTCATCGTCCAAGGCACGGCCCGACCCCGGGCCGAAGGCGCCCGCCGCTGGAAGGCGAGATAGAGATTGTCCGCGTCGCTGCGCAGGAAAGCCGACGCCGCCGGGTCTCGATTCTGTCCACTGTCGGCCAGCACCAGCGGCGCCTTGCCGTCCCAACACGCATCATCGAGCAGGCCATCGATCTTCGGCGCCGTCCGGCACGGCAGCGACACGACCGGTTGCTTCAGCACAAGGGACAGCGCCAGGCGGCGCAGCCCGCTGCACCCGGAGGCGTACAGCCACGGCCGCTCCGTGCCGCGGACGACGAGCTCGTCGGCGTTGTGGTGGTAGTAGCCGGCTTCGGGCGGGATTTCCGTGATGAGCGGGACCTTGAGGGCGGCACGGAAGTCCGGGCGCGGGAAGCTCAGCCACATGGTGCCCTCGCTGTCGCGTCGGTCGCCCGGCGCCCCGAGGTTCAGGGCGAGCTGCCGCACGATCCCTGACCCCGCCGGCTGGGAGAACACCGACCAGTCCTCGTTCTTGCTCGTGGGCGCGAGCGCCACGGAGGTCTGGAAGTTATACGAGCAGGTGCAGGCGCTGGTGCCCTCGGGGATCAGCACCAGCCCGCCGGCAGCAATCATGTTGACGAAGCACCCCGGCCGTATGCCACCGAAGTTGTGGATGCCGCTGTCACCTGCCAGGTCGTAGAAGCCGAACGTGCCGGAGCGGAAAAAGAGCATCGTCGGAGCCGCCGACACGAATCCACAGCCATACGCGCGCGTAAAGTTCCAGGGCGTCTGTTCCGCCGTCAGCGGGTGCGTGCGACTCGTCGGTTCGCCAGTCCGGAGGTCGTAGCCCCCCGGCTCACCGTAGATGGTGTCGCCGCAGATCACCGGGAATCGCCGCGAACGGGCAGGGCCCGCCCAGATCACCGCACCGTTCCCGGGCGAGTACGCCGTCATCCCCGCACGGCTGGTTGCCAGAAGCACACCATTGGCGAACCACAATTCGCCGCGCCCGCCGATGTCTCGGTCGGTCTTCCAGACCTCCTCGCCCGTGCCCGCATCGAGGGCCACGAGGGTGCTCTTCGGCGTCGCCGGCTCCCCTCGCCGCTTGAGTTGCTCGAGCTTGCCGGCGCTGGTTCGGTCGATCACATAGACGCGGCCATCGCCGACGGCGATGGCGTTGTGCGAAATCGACTCCTCGGCCGTATAGAGCCATCGGAGCTGACCATCCGCTTTGTTGCGAGCGAACACGTACTCGCTGCCGGTGTCCGTACCCACCGTCCCGTACACGAGATCGCCAGCGACTGCCAGGTGGCCCCAGATACGCGACTCGCCCAGTTCTGCCGGCAGCAGGTCCGGCTGCTCCGGCTCCGTCCCGCTCGGTGCGTCCGGAACGAACGTCGCCCAGAGAGTGGTCAGCCGACTACTGTCGGCATTGGCGAACTTGTGCGTCTGCGCAACTCGCGTCTCGCCGTCGTCCGAGGAATTGAGCGTCACCCCGAAGCCAAAGCTGCTCGGCCTGCGTCCCACCAGCGTGCGGATCTCGTCCCAGGCCAGATGTACCGTGGTTTCGCTGCCTGCATTCGAATGGGTGCCGGTCACGTCCAGACGCGGGTGCGCCGGGCCTGCGCCCGCCTTCCACGATGCCGACGGCTGCTCGATGGTCGCTGGAACGACGATGGCCTGGAAGGCGCCGGGGCCGTAGAGGCCACCGCGCTGGGCCGGCGGGCGGAAGTCGAAGAACAACTCCCACGAATCGCCGACGCTCGGGTTGTCTTCACGGTGGCGATTCGTCACCTTGGTGTCGTTCGTGATGAGCTTCAGGTCGAGGCCGGCCGCCGTTCTCGCGATAGCCACGGTCCCCAATGGCGCGCGATCCGGCCCCAGCGTGAAGCTCTGGGGCCCGGCCAGCACATAGCGCTCGCGCTGGAGCGGAAGACGGTACATCATCCTCTGGTCGCCCGTCGCGGCATCGAGTCGGAAGCAGACGCCGCCCGTGGCAAGGTAGACGCTGTCGGTATCGGCGGCGATTTTGCTGCCCTTAACGTTCGCGGCGCGGACGGCCACGCTCGGGATCTCTGCGCACCACAGCTCGCGACCGTTGTACGCGTCCACGGCTATGATGTGGTGTTGGCCCGCGATGAAAAGCCGTCCATTGGTAGACACGGGGGCTGCCGCTTTCCAATGGCGACTCATCATTCGCTCGGGGCCCGGACCGCCGAACCACAACAGTCCCATGGGCCACTTCACCCGTTGATCGGAGGCGCAGCCGGACTTGCCGGCATCGGCGTACTGGTGCGTCCAGTCGCCCGCGCCCGGAAGCGGCCCGCGAACCACCATCACGGCGTCCTTGGTCGTACTGATCTCCTCCGCCAATACGCCGCCGTTTCGCAGCCAGGTCAGTGACACCTGACGCCACCGCGGCACGACCGCATCCCGCAGGGAGAGATAGGCCACTCCGCCGCAGGGACGCAGGACGCGATATAGCTCCGCCCCGGAGGGGCGACCGCTCATGCTTCCGGCAAAGGCGCCGCCGGAAACGATCAGGTTGGCGAAGTAGCTCGCATACGGGAGTTCGCTGAGCGATCCCTGATCCACCGTCACGCGCACGCCGTAGAGCCCCGCTGCATCGAGGGCTTTGCGCGCCGCGGCGACTTTCTCGACGTCGGGCTCGACACAGTGGATCTTGAGGTCCGACCGCTTCGCCAGCTCGTACGCCAGGCGGCCGTCGCCGGCCCCGAAGTCGAGGCAGTAGCCTTCCGTCACACCCGTCTCCTTGACGATGCGCTCCGCCAGTGCCGCGTACGCCGACGTGAGTTCGTCTTCAGGATACGGTGAGGCGTCGATCTCCGGTTTGATGACCGGAGGGTTGGCGATGCGCTCCGACCCAAAGCAGGTGATTTCGCCCGTGGTGGCGCTCACCAGCAGCCGCCCATCGGCCACCGCGAGTCCCCGCGCCTGCCCATTGACGGGACTCGTCCACAGGACGTCGCCATTCGCCGAGTTGATGGCCAGCACTTTGCCGCGGCCGGCGGCAAACAGCGTATCACCGGCCAGGATCAGCGAGTACACCCGGTCGCACGGAGTCTGCCACTTCACCTGGTTCAAAGCATTGCGGCTGTGGGCGCTCACGCTGCCACTGCCGGATGCATACACGGTGTCGCCCTTGACCACGACGCGGTGCTTTCCCTCGAGCCGGAGCTTCGAAGTGCCCGTGCGGCAATCCCATGCCATCAGACCGTCGCCCTTGGCGGGTGACGCCTCGCCCAGCCTCACGTCAATATCCGGCCCCCCGGGATGGAGCCCACAGAAAACGAGGTCGCCGGATACGCTCGCCCACGCGCCGCCGTTGCGCTTGTTCTCGGCGGCCCTGTAGTAGAGGAACCGCCCCGTCTCGCGGTCGAACGCCGCCGGAACGCTCCGACCCGTGGGCACGAGCAGCGTATCCTCCGACGCGAGCAAGTACCCCTGCGGCGCGACACCTGTTATGGCCTCCGCGCCGTTGTGGGGGAGCTTCATATACATGGCGCCCGACGTGTCGTTCCTCCAGATCACCGATCCGTCTTCGGCCCGCACCGCGTACACGTACACGCCCTCCGACGGCCACATGCCCGCCGTGACGTACACGACGCCATCGTTCACCACCACGCCGCTGCGCGGGGGCCAGCGCGAGATCATTCGCTCGTTCCCCAGGAGTTTATCGTCACGTGGGGCGGCGCGGAACCGCCACATCAGCTTGCCGTCGGCGGCGGAAACGCAGTACACCGATCCGTCGTCCGACGCCACGAACACCCGATCGCCCACGACCTGAGGCGCGAAGCGGATCGGGGCCCCCGTCACGAAGCTCCACCGCTCCCGGCCGGTGGCCAGGTCCAGGGCGTGGAGCTTGTTGTCCGCCGACGAGCCGAAGTACACCACGCCATTGCCCACGGCCACCTGGTAGGCGTAGTCGAACGGCATGCGGTGCATTTCCTTGCCCGGCTCGGGCCAGGCGGGCTGCGGCGGATGCTTCGGTCGGTGCACCCATTGCCGGTGGAGCTGAGCCGGGAGCTTCTCCGCTGTCACCCCGCTTCGCGCGGCGTCGTGGCGGTACGTGGGCCAATCCGCCGCGCAAAGCGCGGAAGCGCCCAACAGGATGATGGCAGGCAAACCCAAACCTCGGAGAGTGAATCGTGGCAGCGTCATGATGTGCTCCTCTGTTCCGCTGAGCTCGCCCGCGGCGCGCGCTCCTCACGCCACGGCCGTGACCGCACGTGCGAGCCCCCTTCGGTCGATGCGGGCGCCCCGCTCTTGTCATCAGACGAACGGTCGGTTGCGTCTCTAGTTCTCTCGGCGGCGTCCGGAACCTTCTGCCTGGGGAACAATTATGACTCAGTGAGGCTAATGGCGGAGTAAGGGGGCCGCCTCGGTGGCCGATCGTTGATCCGTGTCCGACCAGGGCCCGCCTAACGCCTACTCCGCCGTCTTGAAGCACCAGCCGAAGGGGAGCAGCGGCCGGCCCTTGGTGTCCTTGTAGCCGCAGTAGTAGACGTCATTGACGCCGAGCGCATAGACCGTCCCCGGACTGAGGCGCACCTCGAGCGTCGCCGTGAGCCGGTCGTCGCTCAGCCGTGGCTTCGCACCGCCACGCGTGCCGGGGTACTCGCCGCTCCCCTTCATCAGCACCCACGAGTAATCCCCCGGGGCAACGGCGCGGTTCAACGTGACGCTGATCTCGCGCTTGCGGAAGTCCACGTCGGTCGCGCCGAGAGGCGGATCACTGCTCACAACGTGAGGCGGGAAGTCGTCCTCGGTGCGCTCTCCCGTGGCGAACACCCACGCAAAGCCCAGCGCGGGCACGCCGGCCTGATCGGTGAACGCCCGCTGCTTCGAGGTGTTCACCGCCACAGCATAGGTCACGTCAGGCTCTAACTGCACCGGCAGCCTGCAAATGGTCCCGGTGGCATCCCAGGCAGGCTGGGCGTTCCGGTCCGCGGGAAACACGCCCAGGAAGCGGATGCTGCCGAAGCCCGACCGGCTGCTGGTGTTCATTGGCCGATCAAAGGTGATGGTGATCTCCGGCAGAAAAGCCTCCACGTTTGCTTCGAAGGGCTTCGGGCTGCAGTCGATAACCCGCGGGGGAAGCTGCTCGGGCGCCTGGGAGACACAGGCGGCCGCAAGCAGCCACAACACGGCGATACCGGCAAGCATTGACGTGCCAACACGCAATCCTTTCACTGGTCCCACCCCCAAAGAAGTGCGGCAGATCTTGGCGCGGATCGCCGCCGCGCGGCGTACCCCGCCTTTGACGCGACTCCTGTCTGTTACGCCTCCTTTAGACTGACTCCTCCCCAGAATGTCTTGCCCCATGCCATAAAGATGGGGCGCAGGAGACAGATGAGATGGTGGATCGGCAGATGGGGATAATTGGGGGGATCCGGGGAGAATCACCGGAACAGAGCACGGACGGCCACCGCCCGTGGGCGGACGGGGGCCTACGCCCGGCGGCGCTGCATGAGCGCTAAAGCCTCCCCTCCGGATCGCCGAAAGCCCTTAGAGGAGCGACTTTGCACCGCCGTGTGTCAGGCGGGCGGCGAGGAGAGCTGCCCACGTGCAGGAATTCGTCTTACGACCCACTCTGGAGGCAAGCGAAACGTGGGAGCGGATCGTGGTGGGCATCCGTCGGCTCCCGACGCTGCCCTCGGTGGTGTTCGAGCTGCAGCGGGTGATTCAGAATGTTCGTAGTTCGGCGATGGAGGTGGGCCGCATTATCAGCTCTGACCAGGTGCTCACCACGCGGGTGCTGCAACTGGTCAACTCGGCTTACCACGGCCTCCCACGGCAGGTGCACTCGGTGACCGAAGCCGTCACGCTGCTCGGGCTGGAGCAGGTAAAGTCGATGGCGCTCGCCCTGAGCGTCCACGACATGTTCGCTACAGGCCGCTACGCCGATGGCCTTGACAGAGCCCAGCTCTGGCGGCACAGCCTCGCCGTCGCCAACTGCGCCCGCCTGGTGGCGAAAGAGGCGGCGCTCGAGGATCCCGAGCAGGCCTTCACCGCCGGGCTGCTGCACGATGTGGGCAAAGTGGTGTTCGATCAGTACGCCCACGCCCAGTTCATCGAGGCGCTCCAGGCATCCGCCGGCGGCATGCCTCTGCACCAGGCCGAGGCCATCGTGCTGGGTGCGCCGCATACCCGCGTGGGGCAGATGGTGCTGTCCCGCTGGAAGCTCCCTGAGTTCATCCCTTACACGGCCATGCACCATCACAGCCCTGGCGGCTCTTCAGAGCACCTCCCCGTATGCGCCTGCGTGACAGTGGGCAATGCTGTCGCCAAGTGGGCCGGGTATGCGCTTCCCACCGACAAAGTGGTGCCCCGGCTGAGTAAGCGCATCATGCAGATGGTGAACATGAGCCAGGAGAAGGCCAGCGCCATCGCCGAGCGCCTCGACGAGGCCATGGCCGAGTCCGCCGACTTCCTACAGGCGCTGCAGGGCAAGTGAGGCCCCCACAGGACCACCGACCCTCGAAGGCGCAAGTGCACCTGTCGTGGAGCTCTTGCCGCCAGGGAGGAGGATGCACTCATGGCTCCGGCTCCTTCCCAGAAGGCCGCTTTCCGCCCTCGCTTATGATGAGCCGAAACCCACTAATTCTC
Organism: Armatimonadota bacterium; assembly: GCA_030601885.1. Classification (GTDB taxonomy): domain Bacteria; phylum Armatimonadota; class Zipacnadia; order JAUWAU01; family JAUWAU01; genus JAUWAU01. Next base: position 184,499 of record JAUWAU010000004.1, on the reverse strand, counting down.
CTCCTCCGGGTGCTCTGGTGCTTGGGGTGCAGTCCACGGCTCACATCGTCTCTGCCTCTCCCGCGCGCACCTTCATGGCCGACTCGACCATCTCGGCGATGTCCCACTTGGGTGCGTAACCGATCATGGATTTCGCCTTGGTGATGTCGAGATCGAACACCCAGCGCACGGGCACTTGCCACTCAAACACAGATGTGTCGGTGGCCTCCGCGACGACCTGGGCGGCCTGCGGGAATGGGATGGGACGCGGTGCGGCGATGTTGAAGGCCTCGCCGACGGCCGCCTCGCTTTCGAGGGCGCAGATGGCGCCGTGAGCCACATCGCGGGCGTCCACGAGCTGGTAGACCCAGGGGCGCCTCTGGGTGTCGGTGATCGCGCACTGCTGCTCGGGCGACTCGGCAGCTCGCTCCAGCTCGTGCCACAGCTCGGTGCCGTCGGCCATGTGGAGGGCGCTCTCCGCGTTGCGTTGGCCGGCCTTCAGGATCGTAGAGGCGAAGCGGACATTCCAGCGGCCGAGGATGGCGTCGCCGGAGCAGATCCCCGAGGGGCGGATGATGCTCACGCGGAGGCCCGTCTCGCGGGCGGTCGCCATCACAGTGTTCTCGCCGATGATCTTCGTCATCGGGTAGACGCCGATGGGGCGCTGGGGGTGCTGCTCGTCCATCGGGTTGTAGCAGGGGGCGATGGTCTGGGCGTCGTTGGGGTACACGCTCGAGGAGCTGACGTGCACGAGGCGCGACAGCGCCTCGGCCCTCCGCGAGGCCGCGCGGACGATGTTGAACGTGCTGCGGACGTTGTTGTCGAAGAAGTCCATCTCGGACATGCCCGGAAGGGGGCCGACGAGATTGGCGGTGTGGATGACGGCGTCCACGCCTTCGACCGCGGCAGTGGCGACATCTGGGTCTAGCAGATTGCCCGAGACGATCTCGATGGCCAACTCCTGAATGTGAGCCGCGTTCGGGTCCTCGGGCAGCACCAGAGCCTTGACATCGTAGTCCTTGGCGAGCAGTTGACGTACGAGGCGCGAACCCACCTGTCCGGCCGCGCCGGTGACCAATAGCTTTGGCATTCTCGTTCACCCTCGCTACGCCTGATATGAGCCTTCGCGTCGAACGGTTAGGCGGCTGGGCGCCCTCCCTTGCGTTGGATGCCGTTTTCCCCGGGAACGCCGCATCCGCCTGCGTCGGATGGACGTCCCCCTCACGCCGCCCAAACAGGTGCCCGGATGGCGAGCCGCGAAGCGTCGGCAGGGCCTGGCCCGGGAGGTACGGACACTATGAAGGCCAATAATATACCTGACACACCCACGGGCTTTGTGCTATAATGCAGCTGGGTGAGTCAAATGCCTAAGCACAAGAAGAAGCAATACCTCTTCCCGAGAAGGCTAATGGAGGCCATTTGGTTCCTCTCGGACGCGGACACCTGCCTTGAGTTCGTAGCGGCACTCCGCTGGCCGGACGCAGAGCCGGTGTGCCCGCACTGCCAGGAGAAGGGCGCGTACTTCCTCAAGAGCCGCCGTATCTGGAAGTGCAAGGCCTGCAAGAAGCAGTTCTCCGTCAAGCTAGGCACCATCTTTGAGGACAGTCCCATCGGACTCGACAAGTGGCTGTGGGCTATCTGGCTAATCGCGAACGCGGAGAACGGCGTCAGTTCTCACGAACTGGCACGTTCCATCGGCGTGACACAGAAGACCGGATGGTTGATGCTACATCGAATCCGCTTGGCAATGCAAGCCGAGAGTTTCGAGAAGCTGGAAGGCGAGGTCGAAGTTTACGAGACATTCATCGGCGGGAAGGCCGGCTACATGCGCAAGGACAAGAAGTAAGGAGAAGATCAAGGGGCGCGGCGCGACCGGCACGGCGGTTGTGGTGGGACTTCTGGAGCGGCGCGGCGAAGTGCGCACGAAGGTGATTCCCGACACGAAGAAGGGCACAGTACAGGCTGAGGTTCGCGAGAACGTGGAGCCGGGTTCCGAGGTCTCCACTGAGGCCCTTGCATCGTGTGAGGGCCGCGACCCCGAGTACGTTCACCAGGTTATCAACCACGCCGAGTGCTACGCCAAGGGCAGGATATACACGAACTGCATGGAGAACTTCTGGAGTGTATTGAAGCGCGGGATTAAGGGTACATATGTCAGTGTGGAACCTTTTCACCTCTTCAGGTACGTGGATGAACAAGCGTTCCGGTTCAACAGTCGTAAGGATAACGACGCAGGTCGGTTCGTCGCAGTGGCGGTCTCGGTTGTCGGGCGTCGCTTGACGTACCGGGGCCTGATAGGTGAGAATGGGGTCTGCCACTTAGCCGACAAGGCCGTGGCAAGCGCATAAGCGGGGCCAGATCGGAGCCCACCGAGGAGGGCCACCGATGAATGACGAGCGATTGACGATACTGGTAACGAGCAGGACGGAGCGAATCCCGGTCGGCCCGTTTCTGTCTGTGGTCACTGATACGTTGGCGATTCTCCACGATATTGATGCTGCAGTCTCCGGACAGCGGCGAGGGCTGCTGAATTGGCGAATTGCCGACATGAGCCTGTCGAGTCCATTGGGGCTGACCATGGTCGCCGAATCCGAACAGGACTCGTATAGTGGCCGGGAGGTCATCACGGCCTGCACGGAGGGGATTCGGCAACTTCAGAGCAGTGCGGAGGCTGTGCCGCAGTATTTCAGCGACAAGACGCTGGAGCAAGCCAAACACCTCGTGTCGGTTTTGAATGGCGAGATCGAAAGCGTCAGGCTTGTAGCTGAATGGACTCGGGCAGCGGCACCAGACCAGAGCTTGGCGGCGAATGTGGACGCGCTCCTTCCCAAGGAACATGACGAGTTGGGAACCCTTGTCGGCAAGCTCGAAATGCTTTCCATGCACGAGAGAACGATGTTCGCTATCTGGGAGGTCATCAGCGGCGCCCGGATTGAGTGCTACATACCAGAGGAGCGTTTGGACGAGGCGCACGAGGCGTTTGGTCGCCGGGTCTCTGTGTCGGGGAAGATTCGCTACTCCAAGGCGGGGCAGCCGATACGCATACATGTCGAGGAGCTCCGAGCCCTTAGGCCGCAGGAAGAACTGCCGCAGTTGAAGGACCTCGAAGGAATCAGCATAACTGGCGACGTCGATCCAACCGACTATATCCGGGGGTTGCGGGATGCGGAGTAAAGAGAGGGTCTATTGGGACAGTGACGTGTTCATTTCGGCTATCCAAAGGCATCCGGCCAGAATCGCGGTGTTGGAACAGTGCACCGAGCGGGCCCAGAGGGGCGAGCTCGAGATCATCGCATCGGCGTTCACGCTGTGCGAAGTGGCAAAGGTGGAGGGCGTACCACTACCCGAGGAACAAGAGCAACTGATATTGGATTTCTTCGAGAACCCGTATGTGCTCATTCAACAACTGGACACGAGGGTAGCAGCGCGCACCAGGGACATCGTCCGCCGGTTTAACCTTCCCGCGAAAGATGCGGTTCACTTGGCTTCTGCGCTCCAGGCGGGTGTGGCTGTGGTGTACAGCTATGACCAAGACCATATGCTACCGCAGGATGGCAAGATTGGCGATCCGCCGCTGCGAATACAGATACCAAGGTGGAAGGATGGGCAGCCACCATTGATAACGGAGGAAGAGTGATATCCCCCAGGCGACCGGTGCGTCACGGAAGGAGTTCGAGCGCTTCGAGCGACTAACGAAGCGCCTACTGCGTGTGTCCAAGGAAGAACTCCACGAGAAGCGCCGCCAATACGAAGAGATCAACGCGAAGAAGCGCGACGAGGAGTGAATCGCAGGGAGGGTGTAATGGCAGAGGCCTGGATTAACAAACTGTACTTCGGCGACAACCTCGACGTCCTTCGAGAGCACATCCCCGACGCAAGCGTTGACTTAATCTACCTCGATCCGCCTTTTAACTCGAAGGCGACGTACAATGTGCTATTCGCGGAGAAGAACGGCACTGAGTCTGCGGCGCAGATTACGGCATTCGAGGATACTTGGCACTGGGGCTTGGAGTCCGAAGAGGCCTACCACGAAGTGGTCACCGACGGTCCGGCGAAGCTGGGGGACTTACTACAGGCTCTGCGCATGTTCCTTGGCCCGAACGACATGATGGCCTACCTCACCATGATGGCCATTCGTCTCGTCGAACTGCACCGGGTCCTGAAGCTGACGGGCACAATCTACCTACACTGCGACCCGACGGCGAGCCATTACCTGAAGGCGCTTATGGATGGCGTGTTCGGTCATCACAACTTCCAGAACGACATTAGCTGGAATCGCACGGTCCCCAAGAGCCACTTCCGACAGGGCCCTACCAACTGGCCGCGTGTTCACGACTGCATTCTGCACTATAGAGGCTGCGTCTGCGGGGTTCTACAAACCAAGATTTATGCAGAAGAGGCGCTGGCGCCGTATGCCGCACATGCAATACCCCCGGCTGCAAATAGTTACCATTGAAGAACTGCTCGCAGGGAAGAAGCTGGAATATCCGTGGTTGGGGGTGGCCACGTTCAAGATGGCAGAACGGAAGACGAAGCGACGGCCAGGACAGAGGCGGATCTTTGACACCGAGGAAGGTACCGGGCCCGGGGCTGCTTAGGCGGTTTTAGCGCAACCGCCTAAGCTCTCGCTCGATCTTCCGCAGCGCTTCGCGCTGCTTCCGATCTACCTTCTGCAACTCGGCTTGGAAACGGCGCAGATCAGTCCGCAACCGCGTCTGCGCCGAGTGCATCCGGCTTCGCCAATAAGCCAACGAAGCCAAGGTTATCAGCTCCCTTCTGTTGGCATTGCCCGACCAGCGGTCGGGTGTGCCAACCCCGACTTGGCGGGTGCTTGCCACAGGCAAGAGGCGATACGAGACCCCGGGCCCGCATATGTGCGCTACGCTGTGATCTCCATTCTATCAATGACGTGCGGGTGCGTCAAGTATATTATTGCCCTATGAAGCTCACACGCGGGCACATGCGACTGATTCTGACGGCAGCGATCGGCCTGGCGCTCGGGCCGTCTGTGGTGGCCGACCTGCAATTCTACTCGTCCAACCCGACGACGCCGTTGATCGAGAGCGGCAGGCCGGCCTCCACGTTCGTGGCGCCGGACACCGACGTGGGCATCGCTGCAGCGATGCGAGCGCAGAGCGCCGTGGCAGCGCGCTGGCACGTGACGGTGCCCATCGTTTCGCACCGTGATGTCGTTGAGCGGCCCTGCGGCGCGATAAAGAAGGCGTACAAGCGCAAGCACCTCGTATTGCTCGGCAACATGATGAACAACGACGCCATCTTGCACCTCTATGCGCAGTACTACGCCTCGTGCGATGCCCAGTACCCCGGCCCGGGCGGCTCCATCGTGCGCACGGTGACGGACCCCTGGGGCCACCGCACCAACTGCATCATCGTCGGCGGCAGCGACGCGCAAGGGCTCCAACGCGCCGTGGACGTGTTCATCCAACACGTGCAGAGCGCGCCGCAGCCACGTCTACCGCGGCTGATGAGCCTGCGCCCGACGGGGCGCATCGCCGACCTGATCGCCGCCGATGGTGCGGGCGACGCCGCCGAGTACGCCGCCGGCATACGGGCGAGGCTGAATCCCGAGGGCAAGCACCAGCCGCTCCACATCCAACAGGTCCTGAGCATCTCAGGCTCCGAAGGGCGGCAATACTACTGGACCGGCCTCGAGGGGCACTTGCTTGTCTTTCGGGCGGCTCTCGAGGAGCTGCAGAAGTGGGACCTGCACGACGCGCACGCGGCGGAGTTTTTCCTCAAGGACCTGGTGCGGGCCTGGGACTTGGTGGAGGACCACCCGAGCTTCGATGACGGCAGGCGCCGCCGCGTCATCGAGTACCTCTATCGCATGGGATGCAGCGTGGAGCGCGACTACTGGTTCACAACGCCGGAGCGGGCGCGGGGGCGCGCACACTTCACCACCAACCACGTGTCGAACGGCACGCTCGGGGCGCTCGCCCTGGGCACATACCTGCAGCGATACTGCCGCCCCGGCAGCCCGGAGGCAAAGCGCGTCGGCCGTTGGCTGGCTGGCACCCACCGGCTATTCCGTCGCCAGGCCCGGGGCTACAAGCCCGGATGCGATTCCCAGGGGTATCAATGGTGGACCGTCGAGCATATGACGGAGTACGCGCTCTGGACGGGGGATCTCACCTACTTCCGGAACGGCAACTGTGCCCTGGCCTGCGACCTTGGCATACTCACCATTGACAACCTTGGGCATGGCGCCGCTTTCGGCGATCGCCCGGACCCCAGGACGGATCAGCCCATGCTCAAGCGCGTTCTGCGCAAGTCCGCCCGCGTGAGCGGCATACCGCGCCACGCCTGGTGGGCCGAGCGGAAGCTCACATCCTTCCGCGACAACTATCGCATCATGGCATCCGGCGCCAGCCAGTATGCGACCGGCTTTCGCCAGACTGAGCCGACGGATTTCCTGGGCGTCGTCGCCGCGCCGCAGTCCTTTGCCTACTACCAGGAGAACGCCAAGCGCACCCGGCCGTTCCGCAGCACCATGAGCCGCTATGGAACGCTGCTTTCGTCCCTGCCGTATCTGAAGACGTTCGATAAGATCTCCTACCGATCCGGCTTCGGGGAGGACGATCCCTACCTGCTGCTCGACGGGCTCGCGGGACTGCCGCACGGGCAAACGGACGGCAATGTGCTGACTCAGCTCACGGCGCTGGGCGAGGTGTTCCTTATCGACGCCGACTACGTGCGCAAGGCCATGTGGGACCACAACGGCGTGTACATCTGCCGCGACGGTGAGACCGGGCCCGTTCCGTACACCGTGGCGCTGGAAGACATCTACAACGGCCCTGATCTGGGATACACGCACACGGTCCTGTACGACGACAACGGCCTCGACTGGCACCGGCACGTGCTCTGGGAGCGCGGCGGGACATTCTTCGTTGCGGACGAGCTCGAGTGCCGGCAGGCAGGTGAGTATGCGACGTGCTGCACATGGCGGAACCTCACGGAGAGCGCGCTGGAGGGCGACACGTGGGTCTGCCAACAGGGCGATGCCACCTTCCGGCTGCACTGCGCGGACGCCGGCACGACGCGGTCGGCATACGAGGATCTCGACTATCGGCTCGGCACGCGTGCGTGGGTTCTGCGGCAGATGAAAAGCGCGTCCATGGAGCCGGGCGACACGCTGTCGTACGTGAATCTGTTCTACGCGCAATACTCCGCCGCACCGCCCGCCGAGGTGTTCGGCTCTCCTGGGGCCGCCGGCATAACCGGCCCAGACAGTCGCGCATCGCGGCACCTCGCGCTCCTCCGAGCCGGCAACGATCTGCGAGTGCCGACGGACGCGCGCCTGGCATACGTTGCGCCGGAGCGCGCCCTCTTTGCCGGGATGAAGCGGCTGCGCCTGCCCGGGCTCGTGCTCACGACGGATCGACCGGTCGTCGTGGTGCTCGATCTCGCGACGGGCAACACCGAGATAGTCAGTCGCTTCCCGGTGCGCCTTCGCTGGAACGGGCAGGCGGACAGCACGCGGGGGCCGGGCATGGACCGTGTCCGGGCCGGCACCCCCACCGTGCAGAGCTTCTCCCGACCGTGCCGGCTCAGGCGCCGGGCGCCCGACGCCGCGGTGAGATACTTGAGGGATCTCCGCTGGCAACCAGAAATCCGTCCAGGCACCGTGAGCGGTGCGCCCAGGCCTCAGCCCTCTGGCCCGCAGCCGAAGGTGTTGTGGAGCTTTGACGGTTTCGACGTCTCCGCCCCGGCGCTCACCGGCATCCAGGTGCGTATCGTGGACGAGGCCAACACCGTGGGCACCGCCGAGCGGCTCGTGGATGGGGGGTCGCGCACGAGTACGGTAAGCGTCCGGTGGCCAAAGGGAGCTGAGGCGCAGGTGCAACTGGATTTCGGCGCAGCCGTGCGACTCGATCGGCTCCGCATCCGCACCTTCTGGATGCGTCAAGATGCTTATGAGTGGCGGCTGGAGCCCGTAGACACGGCGGGAAAGAGGCGGACCATCGCGACTTCGCCTACGATGGTAGGCCCGTACACGCCCCGCGGCAACGTCAATACCGTATACGAGTACCGTGGGCTGGACACGGAGGCCACGGGCGTCATTCTGCGCATTCGGCCGAAGGACCCAGAGGGCTATGTGTACCTGGCCGAGTTGGAGGCCTTTCCAGCGCCCACCGAGGCGGACCGGCGGCGTGTGGAGATCAAGGACATGGTCCAGGCGGACGATGGCAGTGGAAGGCTATTCGTGGGCGCCAGCGACGGCTGGCTCCGGTGCCTCGATGGGGCCACGGGCCACCAGCAATGGGAGCTCGACGCGGGAACGAAGGTAACGGACGTGGCGACAGCCGACCTCGACGCGGACGGCGTCCATGAGGCGCTCGCCGCCACTTTCGGGTCCCGAGCTCTCGTAGCCGATGCAAACGGCGAGGTCCTATGGGACAAGCAGCTCGACCGGCCGGGTGGTGTCGTCTTTCCGGCCAACCTCGGCTCCTTGGGCAATCCCGCGGTTATTGTCGGTTGCTACTACTGGTACTATGCCTTCGATGCGGAGGGCCGGCAGCTCTGGCGCAACCGCATCTACGCCCACTCAGCCACCGAGGGCGTGGCCGCCGATCTGGACGGGGATGGGATGGATGAGATCATCGGCGGGGCCGAGTTTCGCAGCTTCAACGTCATCGCATCCGACGGCGGCAAGTCCATCGTGCAGCGCACCTTCGACGGCCCCGATCTCAAGCTCCTCGCGGCGGACCTGGACCCCGGTGAGGGACAGGAAATCGCCGTCGGCAACAACGCCGGCTTCGGCGTCTTCCGCGCCGACACGAAGCCGATCTGGACCGTGACCACGCAATGCCCGGTGCCCGGATTGGCCACGCCCGATCTGGATGGCGACGGCCACGCAGACGTTCTGGCCGGCGCCGAGAACGGGTTCGTCTACGCGCATGCGGGCGACGGCCGTCGGCTGTGGCGTTGCCTGACGCCTGCCCCGGTGGCCGATCTTGCCGCGGCGGACATAGACGGTGATGGCGTCCTGGAGATAGTGGTGGCCGGCCGAGATGGCGCGCTCCGGCTGCTGGACACACGAGGCCAGGCACTTGGCACAGTGCCGCTCCCGCACGCGCCGCACCGCCTGCTGGCCTGCCAACTCGACGCCGGAGCCGCGAGCGAAATCGTGGTCGGGATGGGCGGCGAGGTGACGGCGTTGGCCTGGGATGCTCCACTCCCCGAGGCGGCCGCTGAACCGTAATGCAGACTACATCGTGGCGCTACAAACGAGGGAAGAAACCAGTTGAGACGAGAGGTTGTTGTCAAGACAACAAGGACGGCAGCATGAGAAAGCTGGTACTAAACAGTCTCGCCATAGTAGTGGGCGCGGTGTTCCTCCTGCAGATGCTTGTGGGGAGCACATGCGCGTGCGGCCCGGCGGGTTCCGGCGAGCCATCACAACACGCCTGCTGCCAGACCTCACCTGCAACCGGCCGCCATGCCGGCACGTGCTGCGCCGGTCAGTCAGAGACCAACGGGGCCGCGGCCTGCGCCTTCCAGCCTTGCATGTGCCTTCACGTGGCTTCCCAGCCGCCACCACGACGGGCGGCCCTGAGTGACTCTCACAGTGACGAGCCTCATGGGCCGGCGGTCGTTGTGCCGGTCAGCCCTGCGCCGCCGCCCGGCGCCTTCACCGGCGCATTGCAGCGGTCAGCGACACTCCCCTTGACCCTCCTTCTTCCGCACCGGGCCACATCCCGGGCCCCTCCCCTGCTGTAGACGTCGTTTCCCACGTATGACTTTGAATGCATAGGTCGGCGTTTGCGCGCCTGCTGGAATTGAGCTTGACACTGCGCGATCTGCGGTGCTCGAATTCCGGCACGGGTTTGGTGGAAAACCATGGGCAGGACATGGAGCGAAGTGACCACAGTTCAGCATCTGTGGCAGCGCCTGGCGGCGCTTGCGGAGTGGCAAAGCCTGACGGCACTCGGCGCTATCGTCTTCATAACAGGTCTGCACTACGGCACCGCCATTGATCGCGGTCCACTTCATGACCTATATCGTCGGCTGTATTACATCCCTGTGATATATGGCGCGGTACGATATGGGGCCGTGGGAGGGGTGTTGCTATCGGTGACTGTTGCCTTCATGTACATCCCTCATCTAATTGCGTTGCTCGCGGGTCATCCCGACCGATGGGTGGACAACGTAGCCGACTTGGTGCTGCTTCTCGTCGTCGGGATTCTCACCGGCGCTCTCGTTGACGCCCTGTGTCGCAGAGAACGTCTGGCTGCTATCGGGAGCCACGCTTCCCGTCTCGTCCACGATGTGCGCAGTCCAATGAGCGCCATCTCGGCCGGGGCAAGGATGATGGCGCGGCCCGACTTGGATGACGAGGCGCGCGAGGAGATGGCCGACATCGTCGTTGCGCAAGTGCAGCGACTGGCGGACATGAGCGGCGAGGTGCTCGAATACGCGCGGGGGAACGACCACCTGGAGCTCAGGGACTGCCACCTCAACGAACTCGTCGAGGAGGTCGCGGGGCTGCAGCGAAATAGGTTACAGGAGGCTGGTGTGCACCTGGACGTGAGCCTGGGAGATGATGCGGTCCTCCGAGCCGACCCGGCCGGACTCCACCGCGTTCTCACGAATCTGCTGGAGAACGCGAAGGAGGCCGTGTCGGACGGCGGACGGGTGCAGCTCACCACGGCGGCACGGGGTGCAAAGGCTCTCATTCGGGTGTGGGACGATGGCCCCGGGATCCCCGACGAGATCGCCGACAGGATCTTCGAGCCCTTCGTCACGCACGGCAAACACCAGGGCACGGGGCTGGGCTTGGCCATCGCCAAGGAGATCGTCGCCGCCCACGGCGGGGAGCTGACTGCCGAGAGTCGGCCGGGACAGGGCGCGACATTCACCATCTCGCTCCCGCTGCGGGGAGGGCAAGCGCCGGCCACGGAGGCGGTCCCGGCTTTGCCTGGGCAACCCGGTGAGAGGGGTGAAGCGTCGTGTTGAACGTGCACCCGCTGTTCGTTCACTTCCCCATCGCTCTGCTCATGGTGGCCGTCGGGCTGGGAGCATTGGGCTTCATTCTCAATAATGACAGGATCAGATATGCCGCCGCCTGGAATCTGGTGCTGGGCGCGCTCGGAGCCGCTGCCGCCGTCGCCACGGGACTCATGGCGGAGGGCACCATCAGCGCCGGCGGGGCAGTGGCCGACCTTATGCACATCCACAAGACGTTGGGGCTCGCGGCTCTGGGGATGGCCGTGCCCTTGGCCGCCTGGAGGCTCTGGAGCGGGGGCAGGATGTCTCGACCTATTCACGCCGCCTTCCTGGCGCTCATGCTGGCGATGGTGATCGTCCTGGCGGTGGGCGCTCACTACGGGGGCCGGATGGTCTACGAATTTGGCGCTGGGGCCTCGCTGAAGGGCGCGGCCTATTCCTCTGAATAGGCAGGAATGCGTGAGCGAAGGACATTGGGTGATTGCCGACAAAACCAACTGATGTGGGGCGGGCGGTCAGCGATGGCTCACGGGTGCGGGGCCTGGAGAAAGGGAGCATAGCCCGATGAAGCGATGGGCGGCTCCGGGCGACAGAGGGAGGTCGTGCAAATGAAGACATTGGCGAAGCAGTTCAAGGCCGCAAGCATCATCGGAGTTCTCTCGGCTGTGGTCGTGATCGCTTTGCTCATTGCCGGCTCGGGCTGTAGGCGCGAGGCAGCGGAGCCGGCGACGACGCCAACTCCGCGCGGGACTACAACGGCTGCGGTGGAGCCGGAGGCAGAGGAACACGAGGCCGTGCCGGCGGAGTACGCGTCGCTGATCAACCCGGTGGAGCCGGGGGACGAATCAATCGCCACCGGCAAGGCCCTGTATGACGAGTATTGCATAGGATGCCACGGCGCCAGCGGCAGAGGCGACGGCCCGAAGGCGGCTACCCTTGACCACACGCCGGCGGACTTCACGGACCCGCACATGGCCGAGGAAATGACCGATGCAGCTTTCTTCTGGCGGATCAGCGAGGGCGTTGAAGATGAGGACATGCCCGCCTGGAAGGAAAAGCTGAGCGAAGAGGACCGCTGGCAGCTCGTCAACTTTGTGCGCACCTTCGCCCCGGCAGAAGCCGAGGAGGCGGCCGAGTCGAAAGAGGCGCCGAGCGCCGAGCCCGAAGACGAGCACGGCGAGCACGAGCACTGAGGGCGCTGGCGGCACTTGGCGACTGGGGCGGCCGCCGCGGCCGCCCGCACTCCACGTGAGTCGGAGATCGCGTCTGGAGGGGAAACGGAATGTCTAGGAAGCTCTTTTCGGTGACACTCGTTCTCATTTGGGGAGCTGCACTGTGGCTTCCGTCGCACCGCCCGGTGGCTGCGGCGGAGCCGTGTGCTCTGTGTGGCGGAAAGTGTCCGCCGGATGTCGCCGTCACGGTGACGGACTGGCAGACCAATGAGAGGCACGAGTATGATTGTCTCCAATGCGCCGTACGCGCCATGGCCGAGCGATTGCCGTGGTCGCGAGTGTCAATGAAGTCACCCCTGACCGGGTCCGCGATCAAGCTGACCCGGACACAAACCCGCTGGACGGCCAGTCCGGCTGAGGCGATCGTGGTTGCGCCGGCCGGCGCAAGTGGCGACTGCATCGCGTACCGTGCCTTTTCGGGCGTGGAGGACTTTAAGAAGTGGGCCAAGCGCCACGCGAAGGTCGTGCCGCCCTCCGCGGAGCCGATCCGGCTGTCCGAATTACCGGCACGATACGCGGCCCACGTTGCCGCAGCCGCTGCTGAGGGCGTAACGGTGGCTCCGACGCTGCACGATGTGCCCGAGGGACACTGGGCACAGGATGCGGTAATGAACTCGGTTGCGAACGAGCTGATGGGCGGCTACCCGGACGGGAGCTTTCGCGGCGAGAACTCGCTGACGCGCTACGAGATGGCAGTGATCGCCCAGCGCATCCTCCGGAAGCTGGCTGAACTGTCGGCGCCGGACGACGGCGGAGCGGGCCAGTCGGAGCCGGTGGCCGCCGGGCTGGTGAAGCAGCTTGCCGACGAGCTCCACGCCGCGGGAGCGGATCAAGGCGAGGTGAGGGCGGCTCTCAACTTGCTATCCAACGCGGTGACGGAGGGCGCCCGGGTGGCTATGGCTGAGGCGAAGACCACTGACTTCGCCGATGTGCCTACCGGCCACTGGGCGGCCGGGGCAGTCAAGGCCGTCGCTGCGGCCGGCCTGATGGACGGCTACCCGGACGGTACCTTCAGAGGCGACCAGCCCCTCAGAAGGTACGAGATCGCCGTGATCCTGCAGCGCCTGCTCACCAAGATGGCGGCCGAGCGTGCTGCGCCGGGCACTGCACCCCTCCCGGAGGTGACGCCCGCGGCGGAGGCGCCCCCCATAGCGGAGGCCGTACCTCCCGCGGCTGCAGCGGCAACGGAAGAGAGTCTCGCGGCGGCGGAGCAGCGTCTTGCAGAGCTGCGTAAGGAGCTGGCCGGCGCCGGTCTCACCCGGGCGCAGATCGATGCGGCGCTGCGGCGCGCCGAAGACGTCGTCGCCGCAAAGCGGCAGCAACTCGAGGAGCAGGCCCGCGCCGAGCGTGTCGGCGCCCTGCTGGCCAACCTGGAGGAGAACATGCGGGCGGCGGGGATCGGCGAGGGTGCGGTGGCGGGAGCGGTGGAGTCGGCGTCTCAGGCCATCGCGGAGCCGCTGCCACCGGGGAAAGCCCGGCCTGCCAAGAAACGGCAGCGCCCTCAGAGGCCTCCCGCCGAGAAGACAGGTACGGTGCCCAACTTCTTCGGCCAGGGCGGCGTCATCTTGACCCCCAACGCCGGCATCATCGAGGAGCGCACGGGCCATCTGGGCGCGGGACGTATCACGGACTCGAATCTGTTCTTCGGCACGTACGGCCTGACCGACAAACTCGAGGTGACGACGACGGCGACGGGCGGGGAGCTGCCGAGCCGGCTGCTCTTCAGCGGCAAGTACCGCCTCCTGAAGTCAGAGAAGCACGACTGGTCCGTCTCCGTGGGCGCCCTCGACGCCCTCGATGAGCTCGATACAACGCTGTACGGGGTGTGGACCAAGGACCTCAGCACAGGTCTGTTCTCGGACGAGCAGCGGCGCCTGTCGCTCTCGGCCGGGGTGGGCGCGGGGGATCTGCTCGACGGGTTATTCGGCGGAGTGGAGCTGGAGCTTGGCCACGATCTAACCTTCTTGGGTGAATTGGTGGATTTTGGTGGGGACGACGACGTCAATGTTGGCCTGCGCTATCAGCCACGGCCTTGGTGGCACGTAAAAGGCGTATTCGCGGATGACGAGTTCGGCGCAGGACTTTCATGGGGCCGCGAGTTCTAGGCCGGCTCGGGCATGGATGCCCGAAAGGGGCGACCAGAGATGAAGCTGCCGATTTGGTCTGTAGTCGCGCTGGCCTTTCTGGGGCAATTCACTGCCACGCCGCTCCCTGGGCTGGCACAGGCCACGGGCCAGCGATCCGCCACAGCAGCACCCGCGGACGTCGTGGGCGGGCAGCAGGGCGCGGCAGAGCAGCCGCCCGCCGGGCTGCCGCCGCTCGACCTTGAGCGGCTCATCGACATCGCGCTGGAGGAGAATCCGGAACTGAAGGCCCTGAGGCACCGCATCGAGGCGGCCCGAGATATGGTGCCCCAGGCCGGCTCGTTGCCCGACCCGATGGTCGGCATCCAGTTCAGCAATGTGCCTATCGGCACGGTGGCCTTCGACATGACGCCGATGACGGGCGTGCAGCTCGTGGCGCAGCAGGCGCTGCCGTACCCGGGCAAGCTCTCGCTCCGCAAAGAGGTGGCGCGGCAGGTGGCCAACGCCGCCGAGATGGACTATCAGGAACGCGTCAATGGCCTCATCGGCCGGGTGAAGAAGGCCTACTACGACCTGTACTTCATCGACCGGGCCATCGAGATCACGCTGGACAATAAGGACCTGCTCCAGAACTTGGCCGCTACGGCCGAGGAGCTGTATCGTCAGGGGAGGGTGGTGCAGCAGCACCAGGTTCGGGCGCATCTCGCGGTGGCCCGCATAACCGACGACCTCTTGGACTTGCGTAACCGGAAAGAGACCGCCCAGGCGCGTCTGAACACGCTGTTGGATCGACCGCCGCAGGCACCTCTGGGAGCGCCAGGCGAGTTGACCAGGCACGAGTTCCAGCTCTCGCGCCAAGCACTGCAGGATGTTGCGCTGCAGGATCGTCCGCTCCTGAAGAGCCTCGGCGCCACTGTGGCGCAGTTTGGGGCAGCCAAACGTCTCGCAGTTCGCGACCTGCGGCCCGACTTCTCCGTCGGCGTTGCCTACCGCATCCGCGGCAGCTCCCCCATGGACGCCGTGAGCGGGCGCGACTTCTGGTCGCTGTCGGCAATGGCCAAGCTGCCCGTGTACGCCAAGACGAAGCAGCGCAAGCGAATAGACGAGATGCAGGAGAACGTCGCTCGGTGGCAAGCCCAGTACGAGACGGCGAAGAACGAGATCTTCTTCGGGATTGAGGACGCCATAACTGATCTGCGGAGGCTCGAGGATGAGATCGACTTGCTGCTGAGCGGCATTGTCCCTGAGGCGGAGTTGTCGCTGCAGGCTGGACGGAGCGCCTACATGGTGGGAACGGCCGATTTCGTCACCCTGCTGGACGCGCAGATAGCGCTGTACAAGGCCCAGCTTCAATACTATCGCGCCCTTTCGGGATTCGAGAAGCGCCTGGCGGACGTGGAGGCCATCGTGGGACATCGGCTGTACTAGTCCGTGATCTGACTGGAGGTGCACCAATGGCTACGAGGAGGTCGAAGGCCCTACTGATTGTAGGCGCCCTCATCCTGGTGCTGGTGGCCGCCGGCGTGGGCTTCCTGGCCGGCCGATCCACCACGGACGGAGGTCCCGCCGGGGTGGCTGAGCAAGCCCAACGATACCACTGCCCCATGCACCCGACGTATATATCCGACGAGCCCGGCGAGTGCCCCATTTGCGGCATGGACTTCGTGCTCATCGAAGAAGAGGAGGGCGCGGAGAAGGTGGAGGGCATCCCGGGGCTTGCGGCGGTGAAGATATCAGCTCGGAAGCAGCAGCTCATTGGGGTGCGCAAAGGGCGAGTAGAGCGCAAGGACCTGACCAAAGTCATCCGTACCGTCGGCATTGTGGAGCCCGACGAGACGCGGATCTATGACGTCACGACCAAGATCAGTGGATGGATTGAGAAGCTGTACGTGGACGCGACCGGGGAGTTCGTGAAGCAGGGCCAGCCGCTGCTGACGATTTACAGCCCCGAGGTGGTGGCCACGCAGCGCGACTACCTGTTGGCCCTCAAGGCGCGCGACCGGCTCACTCGGAGTCGCTTCCCGGAGGTGTCCAACGCCGGCGAGTCCCTGGCCGATGCCGCCAGGGAGCGGCTGGAGCTGTGGGACATTCCGCAGAGCGAGATCGAGAAGATCCGCCGCACGGGCAAGACGATGAAAACCGTCACGCTGCGGGCTCCGAGCACTGGCTACGTGCTGGCGAAGAACGTGTTCGAGGGCATGCGAGTGACAGCGGGCGGAGGAGGATCGGGCATGGGCGCGGGGAGCACGGGCGCGATGGGCGGGATGGCGAGCACGAGCGCCGCGGGTGTGTCCGGCTCTCGTGGGCTGTACCGGGTGGCCGACCTCTCGCGGGTGTGGGTGCAGGCGGATGTGTACGAATATGAGCTTCCGCTGGTCGAGGTGGGTCAGTTGGCTACCTTGACGGTGGAGTCGTATCCGAACGAGACCTTCAGCGGCAAGGTCAGCTATTTGTACCCGTACATGGAGACCAGAACTCGCACCATGAAGGCGCGGTTCGAGTTCTCGAATCCGGGGGTGAAGCTGAAGCCCGGGATGTACGCCAACGTCGAGCTGAAAGTTCCGCTAGGCGAAAAACTGGCCGTGCCGGAAGAGGCCGTGCTGGATTCGGGCACGAGGCAGGTCGTCTTTCGCGTCCTGGAGGACGGCTATTTCCAGCCTCGGGACGTCAAGCTGGGGATGAAGGTGGATGATTCGTACGAGGTGATCGCGGGGTTGGCGGAGGGCGACGAGATCGTGGTCAGCGGCAACTTCATGATTGATTCCGAGAGCCGTCTCAAGGCGGCATTATCCGGCATGGGCGAGGCAATGCCCGCCGGGCACCAGCACTGAGAACGGTGGCAAAGTACAGTGATAGAGAACCTCATTGAATTCTCCGCCAGAAACCGATTCATGGTGTTTCTGTTCGTGCTCTTTGCCGCCGGCGCCGGCGTCTACTGCATGCTCAACCTCCCGCTGGACGCCATTCCCGATCTTTCCGACGTGCAGGTGATCATCTTCACCGAATGGCGCGGCCGCGAGCCGAACTTGGTCGAGGACCAGATCACGTATCCCATCGTCACCGCCATGCTGGCCGCCCCGCGCTCCAAGGTTGTGCGCGGGTATTCGTTCTTCGGGCTCTCCTTCGTGTACGTCCTGTTCGATGACGGCACCGACATCTACTGGGCCCGCAGCCGCGTGCTGGAGTACCTCAGTGGCATCACCGGGCAGCTCCCGCCCGGGGTGACGCCGACGCTCGGCCCCGACGCCACCGGCGTGGGCTGGGGCTTCGAGTATGCGCTCGTTGATGAAACGGGAAAGAACGACCTGCAACAGCTCAGGTCTTTTCAGGATTGGTATCTGCGGTACTGGCTTTCCAGTGTGGATGGCGTAGCCGAAGTGGCCAGCGTTGGTGGATTTGAGAAGCAATACCAGGTGGAGTTGGACCCCAACAAGCTGGTCGCCTACAAGCTGCCCATCAAAGCGATCGTCGCCAGTATTCGGCGCAGCAATGCGGATGTGGGCGGCAGGACGATAGAGTTCGCCGGAAAGGAGTACATGGTCCGCGGTCGCGGCTACATCCAAAAGGTCGCGGACCTGGAGCAGGTCCTGGTGGGCACCGATGGGCAGGGCACGCCGATTCTGCTGCGCGATGTGGCCCGCGTGCACCTGGGGCCCGATATCCGACGCGGTATCGCCGAGCTGAATGGCAGAGGCGAGGTGGTCGGGGGAATCGTGGTCGTTCGCTTCGGCGAGAACGTGCTCAAGGTCATTGATCGGGTCAAGAAAAAGATCGAGGAGATAAAGCCGAGCCTGCCCGAGGGCGTCGAGATCGTCGTCACCTATGACCGCTCTGACCTCATCCTTCGCTCAATCGCCACGTTGAAGCGGACCCTGATCGAGGAAGCACTAATCGTTAGCATGGTCATCGTTATCTTCCTCCTGCACTTGCGCAGCGCGCTGGTAGCGGTCATTGCCTTGCCCATCGCGGTCCTCCTGAGCTTCATCCCCATGTACTTTCTCGGCGTCACCTCCAATATCATGTCGCTCGGGGGAATCGCCATCGCAGTTGGCGCCATGGTGGACGCGCAGGTGGTGCTGATTGAAAACGCCCATAAAAAGCTGGAGCGGGCGCCGGAGGGGGCAGACCGCACCACCATCATCATTGAGGCGGCCAAGGAAGTGGGCAAACCGCTTTTCTTCTCGCTGCTCATCATCACGGCGTCATTCTTGCCGGTGTTTAGCCTTCAGGCCCAGGAGGGCCGGCTCTTCAAGCCGCTGGCCTACACCAAGACATTCTCCATGTTCTTCGCCTCCATACTCTCGATCAGTCTGGCGCCGGCGCTGATGGTCGTGCTCATTCGCGGGCACATCCGCCCCGAGACCGAGCACCCTATCAGCCGCCGGCTGCACCGTTGGTACACGCCGTGGATGGCTACCCTCAGGCGGCGCCGTTTCATCACTATCGGCATCGCCATCCTCGGCATCGCCTCCGCCGCTCCGCTCGCTCTGAACATCCCGCTTGTGTCGCGGTGGATCCCGAAGCTGGGCAGCGAATTCATGCCACCGTTGAACGAGGGCGACATGCTGTACATGCCCACCTGCCTGCCGGGCATCTCCATCACCGAGGCGGGCAAGGTACTTCAGACCCAAGACAAACTCATAGCCAACAAGGACCTCTTTCCCGAGGTGAAGCTGGTATTCGGCAAGGTGGGCCGTGCCCGCACCTCCACCGACCCGGCGCCTCTGAGCATGGTGGAGACTAACATATTGCTGAAGCGGACGATGCCACGGCAGCGCTGGTACTCCTCATGGGCGCCAGAGCCGGTCAAGAAGGCCCTGCGGCACTTCTGGCCGGAAGAGTGCCCCATCGACTGGGACGAACTGGTGGAGCGGCTCGATAGTGTGATAAAGTTCCCGGGGTGGACGAATGCGTGGACTATGCCCATCAAAACGCGCATTGACATGCTCACTACCGGCATCCGCACACCCATCGGCATAAAGATATTCGGCGACGACCTGGGAACCATCGAAGAGATCGGCAAGCACATCGAGGCGCTCCTGCAGCCCATCGCTGGCACGCGCAGCGTGTACGCCGAGCGGGTCACCGGGGGATACTTTCTGGACTTTACCCCCCGGCGGGAGGTGGCCGCCCGCTACGGGCTGACGGTGGAGGACGTCGAAGACGTGGTGCAGACGGCCATCGGCGGCATGAACATTGACGTGACCATCGAAGGCCGAGAGCGCTACCAGATCAATGTGCGCTACGGCCGCGAACTGCGCGACGACCTGGAAAAGCTCCGCCGCGTGCTGGTCCCGACGCCTACGGGTGCGCAGGTGCCCATCACGCAGCTTGCCGACATCCAACTGTCAACCGGTCCGCCGGTGGTCAAGAACGAGGATGGCGAATTGACCGGCTGGGTGTACGTGGACGTCGCCGGCCGCGACATCGGCGGTTACGTCCAGGAGGCCAAGAAGAAGCTGCTCGATGAGCTCTATCCGACTATGCCCGGAGGCTACCGCCTCGCATGGACCGGGCAATATGAGTTCATGGAGCGCATGGCCAAGCGCATGAAGCTGGTGATTCCCGTCACCCTGGCCATTGTGGTGGTCATGCTGTTCCTGAACTTCGGCAACATCGCCCAGACGCTCATCGTCCTGCTCTCCGTGCCGTTCGCGCTCATCGGCAGCTTCTGGGCGCTGCATTTCGCCGGCTACAACATGAGCGTGGCCGTGGCGGTGGGCATGATCGCTCTGGGCGGCGTGGCCGCCGAGACCGGCGTCATCATGATAGTGTACCTCGATGAGGCCTTCGAGCGCTACCGGCGCGAGGGCCGCATGCGGACGCAGCACGACCTGTTCGAGGCCATCACCGAGGGCGCCGTCCAGCGCATCCGGCCCAAGCTGATGACCGTCTCCACTACAATCTTGGGCCTGTTGCCCATCATGTGGTCTCACGGCGCGGGCGCCGACGTCATGCAGCGCATCGCCCTGCCCATGATCGGTGGCCTGGTCACCTCCACTATCCTGACGCTGGAGATCGTCCCGGCTGTCTATTCCCTGTGGCGGCAGCGCTGGATCACCTGGGTGGATGAGCCGCCGCCGGAGGAAGCAGACACGTCTGAGCGCTGAGAGGGCAACGAGTGTCGGAATCCGATGAGCGGAATCCAAGTCAAACTCACGTACCGTACGCGGGGTATGGGAAGTTCGGAAGGAGGTGAGAGAGCGATGTGGAGATATGTTGCGGTATTGTTCGTCGTCGCAGCCCTGGCTTTCGCTGCGTCGGGATGTGGCAAGAAGGCGCCGCCCGAGGGAACGGGTGTGGCCGAACCGCCCCCGCTCCCGACCCCGACAACGGTGGCGACCGCCATCACGTACCAGTGTCCGGTGCACGAGAGTGTCACCTCCGATACACCGGGACGCTGCACCGAGGAGGGCTGTGATGAGTTCCTGGTCGGCGTTGCGCCCGAGGGGCAGGAAGTAGAGTACTACTGCGATATGCTGGATATGCACGACGAGGTGGTGCTCTCCGACACGGCCGGCAAATGCCCGAAGTGCACCATGTTCTTTAAGGCGCGCATAAAGGGCGCCGCTGAGGGCGAAGGCACCGACGAGGACGGGCCAGAGGACGACGAAGAGGAGTAGGGCGCCCGTGGGCTGCAGCAGCTCGGGCGCTCGCGTAAACGAATAGATGCGGCGGGGCCGCACGGCGGCATCCGCGGCCCCGCCGATGATTCATCATGGGCATCAAAGTCCCTTGCGCGACAACACCTTCATGGCTGGCATCCGTGGCGCTTCTTCTCTGTGCGACAGCCACGGCGCACCAAGCCGCGGCGGAACCCATCGCCCCCGGCATTGCGGGGGCTATGCGCTCCGTTGGGCGGTTCGCCAGCGAACTGGAGGCGGAGCTGCGCCAGCCGGCAAACATCGGCAGCGGGAGCACGCGGGCGCCCCACCGGCCCGCCGGCGCAGCCTCCGGAGCGTCCGCGTCGTTCGACCTTGTGGCCCACACGCGCCAGTTCTATCGGGAGCTGATGGCTGAGGCACCGGAAGCCACCGCCGGCGACGGCAGCCTGGCGGCGCAGGTCGCCATGCTCCGTCCCGTTCGCGCGACGGAGATGGCAGCGACCGTCGTGGCGGCGTCCGGCACGCCGCTGCGGGACGAGCCGAGTCTTGGCGGGCACATCATCGCCACGGCGACGAAGGACGCACAGGCCGACGTGCTCGCGGCCAGCGGCGCCTGGCGGAAGGTGCTCTTGAGCAACGGAGCCGTCGGGTGGGTATTCGCCGAGATGCTCAGCGCGGCACGCAGCACCAGCAGCGGCGCCGCGGATACAGCCCTCGTGCCGCAGGCAATGCGGTACATTGGTGTCCCGTACCTCTGGGGCGGCGAGACCCGAGCCGGCATGGACTGCTCGGGGCTGGTATTCACCGTCATGGGCTCGCTCGGAAAGCGCGTCCCACGTACGGCCGGTCGGCAATACGCCGTGGGCAGTCCGGTAAGCCGGGAGCAACTCCGCCCCGGCGACCTCGTTTTCTTCACCGGCGCATCGGGGCCGAGCATCTCACACGTCGGCATCTACACCGGCGGAGGCAAGTTCATCCACGCCTCCAGCGGGATCGGTAAAGTTGCCATCACCCCCCTCGACAGCCCTTACTACAACCGTCACTACATTGGCGCGCGCCGCCTGCTGCCCTGAGGTCGCGCCTTGATCGGCATCCGCCCGGCTCGCCCACACCCACGCGGTGTCTCCGGCTCATCGGCAGCCTTCCTGCCTCATCGCGCGGCGGGGGCAGGATACACGCGGGCAAAGACGGAAGGAGCGTCTGCACGCGTGCCGGTATGGAAATGCTCGTGGGCGCTGCCAGGCCTGGACGGACTTCGTGAGCTGGAGAGCGACGCGGGATACGTGGCGGCATCGAAAATGCAAGAATGGCTGAACCTCCGCCAGCACTGGGGCGAGGTATAAGAGGGGCTCGGACGATGCACGATGTGATCACCATCGGTACAGCCACGCAGGACGTGTTTCTGACGGTGGCAGGCGCCAAAGTGCTGCAGCTCGCGGAGCTGGAGGCCGAGCACCGCTACCTCGCCTTCGACTATCCGGCGAAGATCGAAGTGGACCGGATTCAAATAGACACGGGCGGCGGAGCTACGAACACGGCGGTGACCTTTGCCCGTTTCGGGCTGAGGACGGCCTTCTTCGGCAAAGTGGGTGATGATGAGCCCGGGCGGCAGGTGCTGGGCCAACTGGGGCGGGAGGGCGTAGACTGCTCGCTGGTGGTCACCACCAAAGAGCATCACACCGGCTTCTCGGCGATCCTGACGAGCTTCGAGGGCGACCGCACGATACTCGTCCATCGGGGGGCCAATAATACGCTCCGCGGCGATGACATCGATTGGGACCGGCTCAAAGAGACGCGGTGGATATACGTCTCGTCGCTCAGCGGCAGCAGCGCCGAATGGCTGGATGACATCGCGTTTTTTGCCGAGGAGCACCACATCAGCACGGTAATGAACCCCGGATCGGCCCAGATCCGCCAGGGAGTGGGCGGGCTCTCCGAGATACTGGCCACGCTCGAGGTGCTGTTTCTCAACCGCCGCGAGGCGGCGCTTATCACCGGCGAGGGGCCGGCCGACACTGCCGTGGATGTTGGCGAGGCCGGCTTTGACCGGGAGGAGTGGGCTGAGAGCATGCAGGCCGCCTTCGAGCGCCTCAAGGAGTGCGGACCCAAGATCGTCGTGATCACCGACGGGGAGAACGGCTCGTGCGCCTACGATGGCGCCACGCGCTGGAGCATGCCTGCGTCTCAGGTGGATGTGGACAGCACAGTGGGAGCCGGCGACGCGTACTGCGCGGCATTCGTGGGCGAGCTAATCAAGGGAGGCGATATCGCCCGCGGCATGCTCATGGGGACGGCAAACGCCGCTGCCGTGATCTCGCAAGTCGGCGCGAAAGCCGGCATACTCACCTACGACGAGGCACGCCGGGCCATCGAAGCGTGCGAGGCGCCAACGGCCCGGGAGGTGCCAGGCCGGTAAACCGGCTGTCCATGGTGATACACCGGCATGAGGCCCGCGACACTGGCCAACCCCAGTTGGCTCATGTAGGCCCGGCCCCGATACACTATGTCCAGGCCGTTTTTCGGTTGCCCCAGAAGAAGCTTCACCGTCATCTCCCTCCGCCCACCCCATCCCATTACTTCGCGACAGATCCAAAGCCGTCGCCACATCCGAGCCACCGTGCACCGCGCATATCGCGTGGGACTGCCTGTGCGAGCACAGCCACGCTCTTCGTTGTGGGCTCGAGGCCAAGCTGGTGCTTCGTTCCGGCCTTGAGCACGCGAAAGCCACAAGACACAAGCTCCGCCAACACTTCCTCAGTGTGCGTTACTCGCAGATGGTCCTCGCCCACGTGGGTGCTCACTCGCTCACTCTCGCGCACCTCGTACGTGTGCACATCGGTCGCGACGCGGCCCGCCGCATCGATGGATTGACGGTGCGTCATATCCACGCGGATACCGTCGCCGATGGCGCACTCGCGCCACGCGGCGATCCACTCGTCTTTCGCCCCGTAATCGAAGAAGTCGAACACGAAGAGGCCTCCGGGGCGTAGACGTTGCGCTATGTCGTGAAATGCCCGGGCCAGGTCATCGCCGAGCATGTAGTTGAGGGTATGGTTCAGGCACATGGCCGCATCAAAGCTCTTGAGAAGGGGCAGGCGGCGTATGTCCCCGCACACAAGCTGAACTCGACGGGCGCGACCTCGAGCGGCGGCCTGCGCGAGCAAGGCAGGGGAGAGATCCACGCCGGTCACGGCGAAGCCGGCTGCCGCGAGGCGTGTGGCATGCTGCGCCGTTGCGCAGGCCAGGTCCAGGAGCCGATTGCCCCTCAGGTTCGCCGCGCGAAGCAGGCGGGCCACGTACGTTGCCTGAAGGTCGTAGGCGATGAACTCCTCATTGATAAGGTCGTATAAGTGTGCCAGCTCTTTGTACTCAACCTGGCTCATAGGGCCCGCTCCGGCCACCTGTGTCGGCAAGCTTTCGGTATTGGCAGGCGGAGCACCTCTGGCAAGAATGCGGCTTCACCACCGCGGGCTGATGTGGGTGGCGCGTCTCACAATTGCGAATTGACACGCCGCCCACGCTGTGTTATCTTCGCCAGTGGCCGACGCCGAGACGTACAGGACGTTGCGCGACGGTCTTGACAAGTGAAGTTCCCAAAGCGATGATGGGGAGGAGTAGGTAGGCCCAGCGGCCTCAGAGAGCCGGCGGCAGGTGCGAGGTCCGGCGGTCGCCCCTACCGAAAGTCGCCCCGGAGTCCCTGGCTGAACGGGCAGACATCAGTGCCCCAGTAGGTCAGGGCGCGTGACGCGCGTTATCGAGTCATGGAGCGGCCGCTGGCCAGCGGCGGGTAGCCGGCCGGTGGCAACTTGGGTGGTACCGCGAGACGTGAGCCTCTCGTCCCTGGAGACGAGAGGCTTTTTGGTAGACGTGTGCCCGCGGGACCGAGCCGTCCCGCCGGCCGAGCGAAGGCCACAGTCCCAGGCGCTGCCGCCATCACGCTGTGGGAGGACAGCAATGCGAAGCGATGCGGTGACACAGGGCGTGGAGCGCATGCCCAATCGAGCGCTGCTGCGCGCGCTCGGGCTCACGGACCGGCAGCTCGAGCAGCCGTTCATCGGCATAGCCAGCAGCTTCTCGGATCTGATCCCGGGCCACATCGGGATGCGCGATCTGGAGCGCAGCATCGAGAAAGGCATCCACGCCGGCGGGGGCACGGCGTTCGTCTTCGGCCTGCCGGGCGTCTGTGACGGCATCGCCATGGGGCATGTCGGCATGCACTACTCGTTGCCGACTCGGGAGCTGATCGCAGACAGCATCGAGTGCGTCGCCCAAGCGCATCAGTTGGACGCCTTGGTGCTGCTTACGAACTGCGATAAGATAACTCCGGGAATGCTCATGGCGGCCGGGAGGCTGGACCTGCCGGCTGTCGTGGTCACCGCCGGGCCGATGCTGTCGGGGCGATTGGGCGACCAGCGGCTCTCGCTTGTGCGCGATACCTTCGAGGCCGTCGGGCGCTTCCAGGCCCGCCAGATAGACGAGCAGGAGTTCAAGGCGCTGGAATGCGCGGCGTGTCCCGGGCCGGGATCCTGCCAGGGCGTATACACGGCCAACACCATGGCCTGCGTCACCGAGGCCATGGGCATGTCACTGCCGCGCTGCGCAACAGAGCTCGCGGGCCAGGCTGAGAAGCGCCGCATCGCCCACGACAGCGGGCTGCGCGTCGTCGAGCTCGTTCGCGGAGGCGTCACGGCGCGCGACATCATGACGCCCGCGGCCTTCAGAAACGGCATCCGCGTGGACATGGCCCTCGGGGGCTCGACGAACACCTGCCTGCACATACCGGCCATCGCCCGCGATGCCGGTGTGGACATTAGCCTGGAAGACTTCGATGAGATTAGCGACCAGACGCCGCACGTGGCCAACATACGCCCCGGCGGCGAGCATTTCATGGAGGACCTGAATTGGGCCGGGGGCATCCCCGGAGTGCTGAATGTGCTGCACGGACTGCTCGAAGACAGCCCCACGGTGTCTGGCGCCAGCATCAAAGAGATCGCCGCCCAGGGGACGATCACCGATCCGGCGGTCATCCGTCCGCTGGACAATCCCTATCACGCGCACGGGGGCACCGCGGTGCTATATGGCAGCCTGGCGCCAGATGGGTGCGTGGTGAAACAATCGGCGGTCAGCCCGGACATGCTCACCTTTGAGGGGACAGCCCTGTGTTTCGACTCCGAAGAGGATGGCATGAGGGCGGCGATGGCGGGGAGAGTGAAACCGGGGGCAGTCATCATCGTCCGCTATGAGGGCCCCCGCGGCGGCCCCGGTATGCGAGAGATGCTCTCCTTGACATCCGCACTCACCGGGATGGGCCTCGATAAGGCCGTGGCCTTCGTCACCGACGGGCGGTTCTCCGGCGGCACGCGCGGGCCGGCCATCGGGCACGTCTCGCCGGAGGCGGCACTCGGCGGGCCCATCGCCCTCGTGCAGGATGGCGACAGGATAGTGCTGGACATCCCCGGCAAGCGTCTGGATGTGATGGTTGACGAGGCCGAGATGGAGCGACGACGGGCCGCCTTCGAGCCGCCCGCGGCGAAGATCGCCCACGGCTTCTTACGTCGATACGCGGCGCAGGTGCAGTCGGCAAACACGGGCGCCGTCGTTGAGGCGGCAGACGACAACTCGTAGCGGGCCGCCCGGGAATGGCTCGCGGGGGGGGAGGGCCCGCGCCGCGCGGACCGACCTGTACTGTATGGCCGCCGGCCCACGGCCGGCCGGCGGGCGCATAGGTTGCTGAGCAAGGAGCTATGAGAATGGCGAAAATGACCGGGGCACAAGTCCTGTGGGAGATACTCAAGGAACAGGAGATCGAAGTCGTCTTTGGGATTTCGGGCGGCGCGGTCATCCCCATATATGACGCGCTGCCGGAGTACGAAAAGGACGTTCGCCATATTCTGACGCGCCACGAGCAAGGCGCGGCGTTCATGGCCGGCGGCTATGCGCGGGCGACCGGGCGGGTAGGAGTCTGCATGGCGACATCGGGCCCTGGGGCGACCAATCTGGTCACGGGCATCGCCGATGCCTACATGGATTCCATCCCGGTCGTGGCTTTCACCGGGCAGGTGCGGACCACAGTGGTGGGCACGGACGCCTTCCAGGAGGCAGACACCACCGGCATCACGATGCCCATCACGAAGCACAACTACATGGTCAGGGATCCTGCAGAGCTGTGCCCGACGCTCCGGCACGCCTTCCACATCGCGAAGACGGGGCGACCCGGCCCGGTGCTGGTCGATTTGCCATTCGACATCACCGCCGGCGAGGTGGAGTTCACCGAGCCCTGCATTGGCGAGCTGCCAGGCTACCGTCCCACGTACAAGGGCCACCCGAAGATGATACGCCAGGCCGCGAAGCTCATCGCCGCGGCGGAGAGGCCGCTGGTCTATTTCGGCGGCGGTGTGATTGCGTCCGGCGCTGCCGATGAGCTGCTGCGGCTCGTGGAGAAGACGAACATCTTCGCCACGCATACGCTCCACGGCAAGGGCGGCATTCCCGAGACGCACCCGCTGTCGCTGGGCATGCTCGGCATGCACGGCACAGCCTATGCGAACTTGGCGATTGCTGAGACCGACCTCATCATCGGCATTGGCGCCCGGTTCGACGACCGCATCACCGGGAAGCTGGACGAGTTCGGGCCCCACCGGGATCCGAACGTCAAGGTGATCCACATCGACATCGACCCGGCGGAGATCGGCAAGAGCGTGCGAACCGCCGTCCCCATCGTGGGCGACGTCAAGACGGTTCTCGCCGAGCTCGTCGAGGCTGTGGAGCCGCGCGAGCGCGGCGCGTGGGAGGAACAGCTCGAGGCCTGGCGGAATGAGCATCCGCTTGTCTCCGAGCAGGGCGATGGGCCGCTGAAGCCGCAGTGGGTGATCCAGCAGATCTACGAGATCACCAATGGCGACGCCATCTGCGCAACCGACGTCGGGCAGCACCAGATGTGGGCCGCACAGCGGTACCTGGCGAAGCGGCCGCGGCAGTTCCTCTCCTCGGGCGGCCTCGGGGCCATGGGTTTCGGCTTCCCGGCCGCCATCGGCGCACAGGTGGGGTTTCCGGACGCGCTTGTGATCGACATCGCGGGCGACGGCAGCATCCAGATGAACATCCAGGAGCTCGCCACTGCCACCAATGAGCGCTGCCCCGTCATCGTCTGCATCATGAACAACGGCTACCTGGGCATGGTGCGGCAGTGGCAGGAGCTGCTCTTCGATCGGCGTTACGCGGGGGTTGACCTGCGCGACCGCAATCAGCAGCGCGGCACGTGTCCTGACTTCGTGAAGGTGGCCCAGGCGTACGGCGCGCAGGGCATCCGCGTCACGAAGCCCGAGGAGGTCAAGCCGGCGCTCGATAAGGCCATGGCAGAGCGTGACGTGCCGACGTTCATCGATTTCATCGTCGAGGAAGAGGAGAGCGTCTTTCCCATGATCCCCGTGGGGAAGACGCACAAGGAGCAGTGGCTGAAGCATCCGGAGGCGGCGGAATGAAGCATACCATCTCTACGCTCGTCGAGAACAAACCCGGCGTCTTGGCCCGCGTGGCCGGGCTCTTCAGCCGCCGTGGGTACAACATCGCCAGCCTCGCCGTGAGCACGACGCAGGACCCAAAGATCTCGCGGATGGCCATCGTCGTGGACGATGAGGGCGATCCGGCCATCCTCGAGCAGATCAGCAAGCAGCTCTACAAGCTCGTAGATGTCATCAAAGTCTTCGACCACACGGGGAACAGGATCGTCGAGAGTGAGCTGTCGCTCGTCAAGGTCACGTCCAATGCCGCGACCCGCGCCGAGATCATGCAGCTGCTGGACATCTTCCGTGCCAAGGTCGTTGACGTGAGCGATGGCACGCTTATCGTTGAGGCGACGGGCAAGGAAGAAAAGATCGACGCGCTGGTTGAGCTCCTGCAGAAGTTCGGCATCGAGGAGATGGTCAGGACCGGCAAAGTGGTGCTGGTGCGGGGAGCGCGGGCGACGTAGGGCGTGTCGGGGGGGACAAAGGCGGGCGATGGCAGAGCATCGCCCCTACTGTTATGGATCCGTACATGAGGGAGATCGTGGACGTTGCGGTGGTGGAGCGCGTGCTTCTGCTGCTCGCCGTCGCCGTGCCCGCGGTGGCGACACTCATCGGCGCCCTGGCAGGCGCCAGGACGCGCCGCGCCCTGATCGGAGCGGCAAAGGGGCTGTCCGTGGGCATACTCGGCCCGCTGTGCTACGGGCTGTGGCACTTGTACAGCTATCTGGTTCGGTACGATCCTGCCACTGGCTACGTGGGCCTGCACAAGGTCAAAGTGCTGGCACTCAACGTGGGCATATTCATCGTCGTGGGCGCCATCGTCGGGGTGCTGTACAGCCGCGTTTTCCCCGGCGCCAGCGACAGCTCCACCGAGCACACACGAGCTGGCGGCGAGGGATAAGCTCGCCGCAGCCAACGCGCTGTGCACAGACACCCTCCCGAAGGAGGCGCACGAGAAATGGCAAAGCTGTACTACGACAAGGACGCGGATCTGGCGCCGCTGCAGGAGCGCACGATCGGCATCGTGGGGTACGGCATTCAGGGCAGCGCTCAGGCCCAGAACCTGCGCGACAGCGGCCTGAACGTCATCGTAGCTGAGCTGCCTGATTGCCCGGCCTGGGAGGCTGCACAGAAGGACGGCTTCGAGGTGCGGCCTGCAGGGGACGTGGCAGCCGAGGCCGACGTCATCGCCCTCCTCACACAGGATCACGTGGCCGCCATTGTGTACCGCAACGAGGTCGCGCAGCATCTCGGCGAGGGGCACGCCCTCGCCTTCAGCCATGGGTTCAACATTCACTACAATCAGATCGTCCCGCCCGAGAGCGTGGACGTGTTCATGGTGGCCCCGAAGGGCCCGGGCAGCCTCGTGCGTCAGCTCTACGAGCAGGGCGGCGGTGTGCCGGCTCTCTTCGCCGTCTACCAGGACCACACGGGCAAGGCGCGCGATCTGGCCCTGGCGTATGCCCGAGGCCTCGGCGCCACCCGGGCCGGGGTGCTTGAGACCACCTTCGCCGAGGAGACCGAGACGGACCTGTTCGGCGAGCAGGCTGTGCTCTGCGGCGGCGTCACGGAGTTGATAAAAGCCAGCTTCGATACCCTCGTGGAGGCCGGGTACCAGCCGGAACTGGCATACTTCGAATGCTGCCACGAGCTGTATCTAATCGTCAGAATGATCTATCAGAACGGCATCCAGGGGATGCGGAAGCGCGTGTCCGACACCGCCGAGTATGGCGACATGACGCGCGGGCCGCGGGTCATCGACGAGCGCGTGCGCGCCGAGATGCGGAAGCTGCTTGCCGAGGTGCGCGATGGCAGCTTCGCCCGGGAGTGGATCACGGAGAACCAGGCGGGGCGGCCGATGCACACGCGCCTCGAGGCCCTCGGCGAAGAGCACCTCATTGAGAAGGTCGGCGCCGAGCTGCGCAAGATGATGCCGTTCATTCAGGAATCGTGATCACCGGCGGCATCCCAATGGCTGGCATGACCATCGTGGAGAAGATTCTGGCGGCAAAGAGCGGCGCCGAGCAGGTCCGGCCGGGCGAATTCGTGACGGCGCAGCTCGACCTGGTGCTCATGAACGATGTGACGGCCCCGCTCGCCATCGAGCAGTTCCGCGAGGTTGGTGCCACCGAGGTGTTCGACCGGGAGAAGATCGCCCTCGTCGCCGATCACTTCACGCCGAGCCGAGACATCCGGGCGGCGATGCAGTGCAAGCTCATGCGCGAGTTCGCGCGGGAGTATGGCATCGTGCACCACTACGAGGGCGGACGGTGCGGCATCGAGCACATCCTGTTGCCCGACGAGGGCCTCGTGCTGCCGGGCGATGCCGTCGTGGGCGCCGACTCCCACACGTGTACGTATGGCGCGCTCGGCGCCTTCGCCACGGGCGTCGGCAGCACCGAGGCCGCCGCGGCCATGGCGCTGGGCGAGTGCTGGTTTCGCAT
Source organism: Armatimonadota bacterium (assembly GCA_030601885.1). Lineage (GTDB taxonomy): Bacteria > Armatimonadota > Zipacnadia > JAUWAU01 > JAUWAU01 > JAUWAU01. The sequence goes on along the minus strand of JAUWAU010000004.1, from coordinate 153,682 downwards.
TCCGGAGAGCCTGCGGTTCCGCTACACGGGCGAGCTGGGAAGATGGATCGGCGGCAAGGACCTGATCCTCTTCACCATCGGCCAGATCGGCGTGGACGGCGCGCGATACAAGGCGATGGAGCTCACCGGTCCGGTCATCGAACAGCTCGACATGGCGGGCCGGTTCACCATGTGCAACATGGCCATCGAGGCGGGCGGCAAGTGCGGCCTCGTCGCGGCCGATGTCACCACGGAGGCATTCGTGAGCCCTCGGGCGCGGCGCGAGTATGAGAAGTACGAGAGCGACCCGGACGCCGAGTACGCGGCAACGTACGAGTGGGACTGCACCGGGCTGGAGCCGCAGGTGGCCGTGCCCCACCTGCCTGAGAACTCAAAGCCGGTGAGCGAGGTGCGGGGAGTAAGGATAGATCAGTCCGTCATCGGCGCCTGCACCAATGGCCGACTCGAGGACCTCCGCGTCGCAGCGCAAGTGATCGGCGACAGCAAGGTGGCAGCGGGAGTGCGGCTCATCGTTATTCCGGGGACGCAGGAGGTCTACATCGCCGCGCTGCGCGAGGGGCTCCTGGAGACCTTCGCGGTGGCTGGTGCGGTGGTCAGCGCGCCGACGTGCGGCCCCTGTCTGGGGGGTCACATGGGCGTATTGGCCGCCGGCGAGCGCGCTATCTCCACCACCAACCGCAACTTCGTCGGCCGCATGGGGCATCCGGAGAGCGAGGTGTACCTCTCCGGCCCCGCCGTGGCCGCGGCCTCGGCCGTCGCCGGCGAGATCGTCGGCCCGGCGGACGCAGCCTCTTGACAGAAGACCGTGTGGCACGGCTTGCTGGTCAAGCCGTGCTGCTATGCAGTCGCGGGCCCCACGGGTAGCGAGCTACGCGCCGTCGCCATAGCGGCTATGGCGCGTCGGCGATCCGTGCCACCTGTCGGATGTGCGAGGGAAGATCGTGAAGCTCAAAGGCACCGTCCACAAATACGGCGATCACATCAATACGGACGTCATCATCCCGGCTCAGTACCTCGACACCACTGACGCGAAAGAGCTCGGGCAGCACTGCATGGAGGACCTCGACCCGGACTTCACCGGCAAGGTCTCGTCAGGCGACATCGTCGTGGCCGGGCGCAACTTCGGCTGCGGGAGCTCCCGTGAGCACGCTCCCATCGCCATTCAGGCCAGCGGCATCTCCTGCGTGATCGCCGAGAGTTTCGCCCGCATCTTCTACCGCAACGCCTTCAACATCGGCCTCCCCATATTCGAATGCGCTGAGGCAGCAGAGGGTATATCGGACGGCGACGTCGTCGAGGTGGACACGGAGACGGGGACTATAACCGACCACACCACGGACAGGAGCTTCTCGTCCCAAGCGCTTGCCGGGCCCGTGGCCGAACTGGTGGAAGCCGGCGGCCTCATTCCTATAGTCCGGCAACGATTGCAGGAGCGACAGGCCCGCTCGTAGCTTTCCCACGCGCGCAGCGCGGGCTTTCTAGCCCGCGAACCATCAGCCACCGACCATGATTGTAGGGCGGGGCTCGCGCCGTCGCCAAAGCGGCTAGGGACTCCGCCGAAGCGGCTTTGGCCCGTCGGCGACTCGCGAAGGCGGATGGCGCGTCGGCGACCGTCCTCCGCCGTTGCCGCCGCAACGGGAGCAGATTAACCGTGTCTCGCAAGCCCCACGTCGCCATCATCGGGCGCACGAACGTCGGCAAGTCCACGCTGTTCAATCGCCTCGTGGGCGGTCGGCGGGCGGTCGTGGAGAAGACGCCCGGTGTAACCCGCGACCGGCTTTATGGCACGGCCGAGCACGAGGGCCGAGCCTTCACGGTCATTGACACCGGCGGCATCGCCGGTGCCGATGCTGATCCTCTGCTCGCACGGGTCACGGAACACGCGGAGATCGCCATCGCGGAAGCGGACGCGCTCATTTTCCTGGTGGATGGGAAGGAGGGGCTCACGTCCCTGGACTACGAGGTCGCCCAGCTCGTGCGCCAGTCGGGTACGCCCTATTTCCTGGCAGCCAACAAGCTCGAGAGCCCGAAGCTGACGGGGGAGGATTTCCTCGACTTGCGCCTGGGGCAGCCCTACGAGATATCGGCGCTCCGCGACATCGGCGTAGCCGAGCTTCTCGACGATGTTATGTCGGCGCTCCCGGCCGTTGAAGCCGAAGAGGATGAAGCGGACGGGGCCGTTCGCGTCGCCGTGGTCGGGCGTCCGAACGTGGGGAAATCCTCCATAGTGAATGTCATCGCGGGGCAGGATCGCCTCATCGTCAGCGAGCTGCCGGGAACGACGCGCGACGCCATCGACGTGTCGGTGCAGTGGAACGACCAGGACTTCATCCTGGTGGACACGGCCGGGCTGCGGCGCCGGGCGAAGGTCAAGGAGTCGCTGGAGTACTACTGCGTGGTTCGCGCGCTGCGGGCTATCGACCGGGCCGATGTGGCGCTCCTTATCACGGACGCCTCCGAGGGCACTTCAGAGCAGGACGCGAAGATAGCCGGATACGCGGATGAAGTCGGCACTGCCAGCGTCATCGTCGCCAACAAATGGGACATAATCCAGGGGCACATTCGACGGCAGGCCGAGGAGCTGAAGCAGGAGGGGCGGCGAAGCAGGACGTCGCCGCGGCGCATGGACATGGTGGTGCGTCGTGACTTCGAGCTCGACGCTCGGCGCGTGCTCTCCTTCATGGCGTACGCGCCGATCGTGTTCACCTCAGCGCTGCAATGCACCGGGATAGACGAGTTGCTCGCGGCGGCGTATGCTGCAGCAGAAGAACACGCGCGGCGCATCGGCACGGGGGAGCTGAACCGCATCATTCTCCGAGCCGTGGCCAGCCACAGCCCCCCGACCCGCAAAGGCCGCCAGCTCAGGGTCTACTACGCGACGCAGGCCGTCACCAGGCCGCCCACGATTGTGCTGTTCGTGAACGATCCGGCGTTGATGCACTGGTCCTACGAGCGGTACTTGCTCAAGTTCCTGCGGAGGAACTTCGGGTTCGTCGGGACGCCCATAAAGCTCATCATAAGGGCCCGGGAGCGCCAGGCGCGCAGCCGGCGCGGGGGACGGCGGAAGGCCCGGGCTTGAGGCAGCCATATGATCATCGACTGCCACGTGCACGTGAAGGGCGGCGACCGGTTTCGCCGCGAGTTCTCGCCGGAGCTGATTGTCCGCCGCATGGACGAGGCGGGGATCGACAAGTCGATCGTCTTCTCGATATGCCTGCCGACGCCCGAAGCGAATGACCTCACTCGTCGGGCCGTCGAACGATTTCCCGACCGCCTGATCCCCTTCGCCCACATCAATCCCGACGATGGCCCTCTGTGGCCCGTCTGGCTGGAGCACGCCCGCGAGCAAATGGACGTCCGGGGCGTCAAGCTGCACTTCGGTGTGCTGCAGGAGGTCAGCCGCGAGGTGGTCGAACCAGTCGTGGCGAAGATTGAGGAGGCGAAGCTACCGATATTGGTGGATTGCAAAGAGCAGTACGATCTTATGTGCGATCTCACCGAGAGACACGACGACGCCACGTGGATCATCGCGCATCTGGGCTCGCCGCGCAACGAGGTGCTCATGGACAGATTCGCCGCACTCGCCCGAGAGCGGGCCCAGGTGTTTCTGGACAGCTCGTTTTGTCACTGTCCGTGGAAGATCGCCGACGCCATCCGATGGGCCGGCCATGAGAAGGTCGTCTTCGGCTCCGACGGGCCGCTGATTCATCCCGCCATCGAGCTCGCAAAAATCGACGTGTGCGGCCTTGCGCCGCACGAACGGGAGAACGTGCTGGCCAACAACATCGCCCGCATCATCGGGCTCGACGTGGGCTAGTCGCTCCCGGTGCGTCGGGCGGGGGGGCACTCGCGTCTGGCCACCTCGGTCCCCGGTCAGGTCAACTTCGCCGGCGAACACGGGTGCAAACCGTGAATTGGGTGTTGCCGCTGATAGCGGCTTATCTGCTTGGCTCCATTCCGGTGGGCTTGCTCATTGGTCTGGCGAAGGGCGTTGACGTTCGCAAGCATGGCAGCGGCAACATCGGTGCGGCGAATGTAGTGCGCCTGCTGGGGCTCAAGTGGGGCGCGGTGAGCATGCTCGGCGATGCCCTCAAGGGGGCGCTGGCGGTGCTCGTGTGCCGGCTGGTCGGAGACTCGACTGACCTGGCGCCGCCCAGTGCTATCGTGCTCACCGCCCTCGGGGCCGCGTTCGCCATTGTCGGGCACAATTGGTCCGTCTTCCTGATGTTCCGTGGCGGAAAGGGCATCGCCACCAGCCTCGGCACCTGCTTTGTCATCGAATGGCGCATTGCGCTGACCTGTTTCGTCATCTGGGTCATCGTCGTCGCCATCACGCGATACGCATCGATCGGGTCGCTTCTGGGGACCGCGGCAGCGGGAGTGCTGGGGGTGGTCTTCCTCGACGAACGGCCTTACCAGCTCCTGTTTGTCCTCGTGCCTGTCTTCGGCGTCATCCGCCACCACGCCAACATCCGTCGCCTCATTGCTGGCACGGAGGCGAAGCTCAGCCAACGCGGGGACTCGGGCGAGCGCGAGAGCGCCGAGTAAGCGAAGGCTGGCGGCGCGCATTCTCGCTTCCTCACGTCTCCCCGCCCTCGACCTTAGCCCCCATGAGGCCGTGGTCGCGAACGGCATCACTTGCGTGTCGGAAGACGAGGTGGATGCGCTGGCGGCTTGGGTCCAGCAGGGCCGCACACTGCTGGCGACCCCGGACGTGGCATGGTACAACGAGGTGGAGAGGATGCAGCCGGAATCACTCGGTGCCGCGGCGCCGGCCGCTTTTCACGCGAACATGCCACTGACCGACAACCCCTTCGAGCCAATATCCGCCGACCAGCTCGCGGCCATATACCGCTGGCCGCCAGAGGCGCTGCGCTTTCTGGAGGGGCAAGCAGACTGCCTCCACATTGTGGGCGCTGCCGGGATGGGCAAGACGGCGCTGCTGCTTCAGATACAGCACCGCCTGGCCGACCAAGGCGTTCAGGCGCCTTACACCTGCATTCCCTTGGAGGCGCCCATCGACGTCGAGGCGGTGCCTCTCGGCCCTCTGACGTTGCTCGACGAGGCGGATCGGCTGAATGCCCGAAGTCTGGGCAGGCTCCTCGGGCGGCTGAGGGACGCGGGGTATCGAGCAGCGATCGCCTCCCACGGCGACCAGCGTCGCGAAATCCGTCGCGCCAGGCTCTCATGCGTGCACCTGGAGCTCACGCCGCTGCGTTGCTCTGAGGATGTGGCGCGGCTGCTTGACGACCGGATATCCTTGGCCGTAGGGACGCGGCAGCATCAATTCCCACTCGGGGCCAGCGCAGCCGAGGCCGTGCTGCGGGCAAGCGGGGGCAACATCGAGCGGTGCCTGCAGTTGGGCTATGAGGTGTTGGAGGATCTGGACCGGCCGCGGCCGATCACTGCGGCAGATGTCAGAACGGCGGCCGAGGCTCTCGCTCGCGCTCTACGATGAGCCCCGGGGTCACCACAATGGGCAACTGTATTCGTTTGTCTCGCCACAGGGGAATATCAACGCGCACGCGTACCATCCACTCGCACTTCACGTAGCGGCCGATGAAGGTCACGGGGCCACTCGACGGGATGCTGACCGTGATCGAGTGGCTGATGGGATGCGCCATCCGGAAGTCGCCCTCGTGGATGAGGTATTCTTCGTCCAGCACGACCTCCTCGTCTGTCCCCGAGCCATGTATCCGAGACCCGACCCAGCATAGCACGCCCCGACAGTGAATGTCCTCGTCGGTGCGGAGCGTCAGGTTGAGCTTTCGCGTTGCGCCGACGGACATGGCCGGAAGTCCCTGCGCGGTGGCCCCGTCCGCGGCCGCCAGCTCGGCGTGCACTCCCCGGACTTCGTGCGGCTTGTCGCGCACCTTGGTCTCCCCGAGCCACTCTTCGGGGATCGAGGCGTCCTTTGCCAGGCTCCGTGCCGAGCCGTGCGCCATTCGCGGCCTCACCTGGAACTCGAACTCCTCCCGCATGTCGGGGCAGTAGCCGGGGATGGGAACGGTGAGCCGCAGCTTCCACTCGATGAAGTTGTTCTTTCCGCGGAGCGTGGGTATCGCCGCGGACGGGATGGTGATCTTCGTGCGCAGTGCGGCCTCCTCGCCGAGCCTGAGGTCGCGCTCTCCGCCCAGGGAGTACGCCTGCTCGAAGATGGTTTTGCGGTAGTGGGTGTCGCTGGTGCCGCCGCGGGCGATGGCGTGCTCCTCGCACTGCAGCACAGCCTCGGCGTCTCCCAGACGCATGTCGCGCCTCGCGCGGATAGTCAGCCCGGCCTCGAAGGACTCACCCAGGAGCAACTGTCCCGGCGGCTGATCGATGACGGCCTCGTAGAAGCTGCTCGCGATCCGGATCCGAAGAATGTAGATGCCCACTGCCAGGCCGGCGATGACCACGATCCCCGAGCCGATGACGAGGAGCGGGCGTGCGCCGAACACAACCCAGAGAACGCCCGCCAGTACGAACAAAAAGAACAGGGCGACTCCGGCAATGGCTGCCGTTGCCCCGCAGCCCCGCACGCCTTGCGAGAGCTGTGCTGCGCCGGGAACGGCCGTCGTCGGGCTCGTCCGCGGTTGGTCGGACGGTTGCGTGAAAAGGGCCGGTGAGTCCCCGACGGCATTCGGAGCTGGGGCCGATGGTGGTGACGCGGCCTGGCCTGGAGGCCATGTGGCCCGTGCGGCAGGCAGATCCGTGGGAGCCGACCTGGCGCCCTCAAGCGACTCCAGGCAGCGCGTGCACGTCGTGATGATGGAGGACTTGATGTTCTCAGCCCCGCAGTGGGGGCAAAGCACCTTGTCCATGAGCCGCCTCCATTGCGACGATGGGGGGCTTCCGTCGTCCCCATCCTATCGCGCGGCGGGTTGCGTCAATCACTCGCAGGGCCCGACCCGTATTCTACGACGTGTTTGTACCACAAGTCACCGGTCCGCGCCTAACACTGCCGGGCGAGCAATGCGGAGGAATCTCGGGTCAACGCGACGAAGTACTGCTCATGTGGGAGGGGAATGCGCCCGCGAGTGTCGGCCGAGACCGAGCACAACGCGTGCGCAGGCAGCGGGTCTTGTGGTACAATGGGCAATAACTGCGCCTTCGATGGCGAGGCGCAGTCGTCCGCGCGCTTGCTGAGGTTTTGTGGCGTCGGCAATACAGCCGGACAATGATGATGCGGTGAGTGGGCCGGCGAGCGGCCCTGCGGATGCGCCTGCGTGCGTCAGCGGCGGCTCGGTCGCTCACTGACTATTGGCTGCCTGGTGCAGACCCTGCGGCATCAGGTTGAGCCAGGGCAGGCGGCATTACGATGGGTACGTCGGCTTCGCAGCCGTCGCCTCGCGGTGCCGGATGGCGGGCGGTGAGACGAGCGTACATTGAGCCGGATGTTGGACCTTCGGCGGCAGTTACGCGCATCGTCCAGGCCATGGACAAGGATTTCATCGCCGGCCTCTCGGGCGCCCCGGTGGCCCGGGTGCTTCGGAGCTTGCTGGCGCACTCCAGCGAGGTGGTGGTGGCGTCCGGGGATCAGGCGCAACTCGTCGCGGTCGCCTGCTCGCTGCGGGAAGAGGTGGTGGAGACCACGGCTGCCCGCCGCGACGCGTCCAGGTTCGGCGAAATCGCCCTCGCGGCAGCCACGCAGACGGTCCTGGCAAGCAGCCGCCGACCGCCGGGCATGCCACTTGCGCGCGCCTTCCTGGGAACATATCTGGCGCACCTGTTCGCGCACATAGTCGGGCGCGACATTAGCCGCTACGTTGGCCGCGGTCGGTTCACCTCTATTGCGGAGGCCGGGGAATTCGTGCACGCGACGGAGGCCCATGTGGTCGAGGAAGTGAATGCTCTCACGCTGGCGGAGCTGGAGGTAGCCGAAGAGGAAGAGGAGATCGCGCAGCTCCTCAGCGACGTAGTACCACGAGCTCTTGAGCATCTTGTCCGGGAGGAAGGCGAGGATGCCGGCTAGAAGTGCTGCCGGCGCGCCTCCACAATCTTCGGAGCATCCCCGAGCATTGGGCAACTCTGAGCCGTCCCTCACTATCGAGCTGCACAGCGAGCAGCGCAACGTCACCCTCCGGCCTCACGAGCTCATCGCCGAGCGAGCCAGTCCCCGGGCACTTGACCTGCTGGAGATCGCCGCCGTCACGCTCATGACGGACATCGGCCTGCGGCGTGGCGAGAACGAGGCGTGGCTGCGGGACCTGAGTATATGCGTGCCGGTTCGCGACCCGCCCTTCTGGCAGCAGTGCAGCGGCGAACTGGAGCGCATCGTGCACTTCTTGACCGGCGACAACGTCGGCTTCTCCTTCTGCGCGCGGCCGGCGGCGAAGCCGGCCAAAGCTAAACCGGAGATCCCCGACGTTGACTGCGTCTGCTTGCTGTCCGGCGGCATAGACTCGTTCGCGGGAGCCGCGGCGCTGCTGAAGGCCAATAGGCGCCCGTTGCTCGTGAGCCACTCCTCGGGCAGCCCGTCCGTGGACGGCGCTCAGCGAGAGGTCACAAGCTCTCTCGCACGCGCATTCGGCGCCACGCTCACCCGTGTGGACGTCTTCTTGGGCCCATCGCGCGTCCGCGAGCCCGCAACTCCGTTCCCCGCCGAGGACGACCGCGAGCCATCGCAGCGTTCCAGGGCCTTCCTTTTCCTGGCCGCGGCAATCGCCGCTGCAGACGCCGCGGGGCTCGACGAGGTCTGCGCCTTCGAGAACGGCATCCTGGCCTCCCACCTGCCGGCCACGAGAGCCCGCATCGGCAGCCTCTCCACCCGTGGCAATCACCCGCGACTGCTGGCGATGGTCGCGAAGCTGGCAACGCGCGTCCTCGCTCGCCGCGTGCTCGTGATGAATCCGTTCCAGAACCAGACCAAGGCCGAGATCATACGCGACGTGCTACGACCAACGCTCTCCATCGATCAGATCCAGAAGAGCGTCTCGTGCTGGCAGATCGGCCGGACGCCGCGGCCATGCGGCGGCTGCGTCCCGTGTCTGCTGCGGCGCATATCGATGCTCGCGGCCGGGCTGCCGGACGAAGCGTACATGATTGACATTCTTGCCGACCCGCTCGCCCACGGCGACAGCGACGCCTTCGCCAACCTCGTGGAGCTGCTCATGCTCGCCGCACACTTCGCAATCTCCGATGACGATCAACTCCTCCTGCAGTACCCGGAACTGGTGGACGGCGTTGCGTACGGTGCGCCCGTATCGGAAGTCATTGGCGTGTATCGCCGTTTTTCCGACGAGGTCTTCAGCGTGGTGCGGCAGCATTTCCCGGCAACGGCAGAGCTTATCGGAGCGTGCGACGTGGCTGGTGGGTGACATACGATGGTGCTCGTATTGGGGGCGACCGGCTTCGTTGGGCGGCATTTGGTGAAGCGGCTGCTGGACGATGGCTATGATGTCCGATGCCTCGTTCGGCCCAAATCGGACCTCTCGGTGCTGCCGACGCACAGAGTCGAGCTTGCGACCGGGGACATCACAGAACTCCGCAGCCTCGCCGCGGCCATGGAGGGCGTGGAGGCCGCTGTCCACCTCGTGGCCATCATCGTGGAGCAGGGGCGGAGCACCTTTGAGGCCATCCACGTCAACGGGACGCGTAACGTTGTGCGAGCGGCGGCGGCGGCCGGCGTACAGCGGCTTCTGTATGTGAGCGCCCTCGGCACCCGGCCGCATGCCGTATCCAGGTATCATCAAACGAAGTGGCAGGCAGAGATGCTCATTCGCGGTAGGGGTGACCCGACGGGTCGCCCCTACGGGTGGACCATCCTGCGGCCGTCCATCATATTCGGGGAGGGCGACGGCTTCACGCGGTCCGTTCTCTCGCTGCTTGGCAAAGGCCCGTTCATTCCCATCCCGGCCTCCGGTCGAGCGCGCCTGCAGCCCATCTTCATCGACGACCTCACGGCCTGCATCTCCTGGTGTCTCGGACACGATGAGGCCGTTGGGCAAACGTACGAGGTGGGCGGTCCCGAGCGCCTTAGCTTCGAGCGCGTCGTGGACATGGTGGCGCAGCGCATGGCCGTTCGCCAGCGGAAGCTGCACGTACCGTTGCCGCTGATGTTCCTGGTCGCCTACGCTCAGGAGATCCTGTCCCGCCGGCCGGAAGTGACGGTGGATCAGCTCAAGATGATGCTGGAAGACAACATCTGTGAGCCCACGGTGCTCAAGGACAGCTTCGGCATCGAGCCGACGCGGTTTGAAGACGGCATCAAGACCTTCTTGTGAAGGGATCGCGGCTTGCCGGTCGTGACCCACACCTGCCGGGTTCCGGATGCATCCCGGCCTCTCCCACACTGCTTATTGACGCAAGCCGCCGGAGTGCGTATGTTGGGTACGCCTCTTCGGGAGACGGCGCGTCGATGGGACGACGCCAACACCTACTGTCAAGAAGCAAGGGCTCTGCCGCATGAAATACGATGCGGTCATCTTCGACCTCTTCGGGACGCTGATCGACAACTACTCGGTTGACGAGCACGAGCGCGTTTTGCAGGAGATGGCTGGCGCCCTCGGCGCGCCGGGTGACGATTTCGCGCGCCTGTGGGTCGAGATGTACGATGACCGTGCCACCGGCGTCTTTCCGACGCTCGAGGCCAACATCGAGCACATCTGTCGGCTCTTGGAGGTGAATGTGGACGCCGCTCGGATCGGGGACGCGCTCCGCATACGCCTCGACCTGACGCGGCGCACGCTCGTGCCGCGAGACGGCGCCGTCGAAACGCTGGCCCAGCTAAAGCGGGCAGGCTGCAAGCTCGGGCTGATCAGCGATTGCTCCGAGGAGATCCCGCGGCTGTGGGCCGAGACAGCTTTTCGGCCGCTGGTGGACGCGCCTGTCTTCTCGTGCGTCGTGGGCCTCAAGAAGCCCGATCCGCGCATCTACCGGCTGGCGTGCGAACAACTGGCAGTGGCGCCGCAGAAATGTCTGTACCTGGGCGATGGCGGCAGCCGTGAGCTGACCGGCGCACTTGAAGTGGGTATGCACGCCGTTCTGATTCGTGTCCCGTACGAAGACACCTATGAGCCCCATCGTATAGATGTCGAGAACTGGCAGGGAGCAAGCATCCGTGCGTTGAAAGAGATATTGGCGCTGGCGGAGTGACGGAGACTTTCGCTGCGCCGGTAATGCAGTGAACATCTCAGCTCCGGGGCATGTCCTATATTGATGAGTGCAGTCCGCATTTGACCCGGCGTGAGAGGAGGCATGCGTCATGACACGGCGCGCGGCGATCGTACTGCTGGTTGGCCTTTGCACGGCGTGGCTGTCCGTGACGATGGCCATGGCAGCGCCTGTTGGTCTGCTTGAGGCGCTGGGCAGAGGTCTGGTGACGGCCGAATTCAGGGGAGCGGGCGATTCGGGGGTCACGGGGACGCTGGTTCGCCAAACGCCCGAGCCGCTGCAGGTGGTGGTGAGCCCGGGGACGGTGTTTCGGGTCCAGTTTGGCGGCGGGTATCAGGGCATCTCCAGCTTTGGCACCAGCCCCATTGACATGTCGGCATACCGCGTGGCGCACGTGTTCATCCCCGGCGGCTGTGCCAACTTCGGGCTGCGCGCGCCGGGCCCGAGCGAGCTGATGGTCCCGGGGCCGCCGCCGAACCAGCGGATGGTCAGGCTGGCGCAGGCCATCGCCAAGGAGGAGCCCGGGCACCCGGCGGCCCAGATCGCCCTCTGGGCAGTGGCGAACAACGTGCCGAAATGGGCGACGCGGCGGTACGTGGCCCGTACGATGCTCCCCCACACCAGCAAGGCCACCATCGACGCCCGCGCGGCCCAACTGCTCAGCCAAGCCGAGGGCCTCGTCAAGAAGGCCGGCCTGGAGCCGAAGAAGTTCCGGGCCTTTCGCTAGTCCCAGCCGACGTTGAGCAGCACTTCGTCAGTGATGCTGACGGCCGTGGCCGCCATTGCCACGGCGGCGGGCCCTTTCGGATCCTTCCTGTATTCTCGCCGCGCCGGCCCGGGCGACGCCCCGTTGCTGATCCCGACCGTGGATGCTTTTCCCCTCTGGATTCCTCATCAGCCGCCTCGCTCGCAAGGACGGGTCACGTCCCGCAGGCTCAGGCGCTTGTACGTGACAAGAAAGTGTGTTAGACTACCGGCGTTTTCCGCGGGTATCGGGCACAAGCAGCATTGTCGGCTCGCCTCGTTGGCGCACGGAGTGCAGGGCGGCATATCCAGATCCGGGCAGCGTGAACACATCATGGCACGTCGCGTCATGCTCGTTGACGACAACAAGGACCTGGTCCTGATTCTCAAGCGCTACCTCGAGGCCGAGGGCTACGAGATCATCCCAGCGTACGACGGGCCAGAGGCCCTGGAGCTGGTGCTGACCGAAAGGCCCGATGTCATCGTTCTGGACGTGTACATGCCGCAGATGAACGGCAAGGACGTCCTGATACGCCTGAAACAGGACCCGGCGACGGCGCACATTCCAGTGATCATGCAGACCGCCGCGACGGAGCTGGTGGACTTCGAGGATACCGCAGTCGCCGGCGCCGATGCGCACCTGCCGAAGCCGTGCGATCCGCCCGACTTGCTGTTGATGATCGAGCGCCTCCTGAAGGCGACCGATGACGGTAACCGTGCGGAGGCTGCAGGCGCGGCGCCGGCGGACGTCCAATGACGTGGTGTCCGCGGTGCCAACGTGCCGTCGCCTCCGACCGGTACGAGGAGCGTTGCGGCGCCGAGACCGTCACCGTGGTTCTGCGCTGCCGCATTTGCGGGGCCACGCTGGCCATGGCGGACAAGCCCAAGACGGAGCACCAGCGCCCAAAGGCGCCGGGCAGGCCCGTCGGCGGCACAGCCCGGTGAATTGGGCGCACCATGTGAGGAGTACCCACGGTCGCGCTGGGGTGGGGCGCGGTCAGTTGTATTGACAAAGCAGCACCGGAGACCTTATACTGCCACGCCGTAGTGCTGATAGCTGGTGATTGGGGCGTTGGAGGGGAGCATGCGGTTCCGCTGCTACGAACAGCTCCTCGCGTCCCGCGGTGCTGCCGTCTGCGAGATAGAGCATCCTCCGCCGCCGGGCGCCGACGTGGAATGTGAGGGCCCGATCCGCGGCACGATCAAACTCACCAATGTCGGCAGCCACATTCGCGCCGTGGGGACTTTGCGGGTGGCCGTACGAGTGTCGTGCAGTCGTTGTCTGACCCCGATGCTGGCGCCCGTCGAGATGGAAATCGACGAGGAGTGCCAGTTGACACAGATCGACGAACCGGACGCGTACGAGGCAACGGCCGAGGACATTGCGGAAACGCCTATTCTGGACGACGATATCATTGACCTGAGCGAGTTGGTGCGCCAGAATCTGGTGGTGAATCTCCCGACGTCCCCGCTGTGCCGACCCGAGTGCCCGGGTCTGTGCCCGCAGTGCGGGCAGAACCTCAACGAGGGGCAGTGCGACTGCAGCACAGAACACATCGATCCGCGCCTCGCGAAGCTGCGCGAGCTGCTGGATGGGGAGAGTACCAAGGGCAGTGGCTAGAGTGGCGTGTCCTGCCCCGCGGGGGGCAACGCACAAGGGTGCAACGATCCGAAGGTAAGCGTAACGAGATATGGCTCTTCCGAAAAGACGGCATTCCAAATCCAGATCACGCAAACGGCGAGCACACTGGAAGGCTACCGTTCCCTCATTTGTGCCCTGCCAGAGCTGTGGTGAGCCCAGGCTGCCACACAATGCGTGCACGCATTACGATTGTGGCCGATATCGCATCAAAGGCGAGCTCAAGCAGGTGGTTCGCTTCCGCGAGCGCAAGTTTCCCAAGAAGAAGAGACGGTAGATAGCGCCTCCCCCACCGTTTTCAGTCGCCTCTGGCGATCAGTGCGCCGGTCCGAAGCGGTGCACAGTCTGTCTTGGAGAACGACGCGTGAGAACACGCATTGTAGTTGATGCCATGGGCGGCGACTACGCGCCCGCAGCAGTCGTGGAGGGTGCGGCACGCTCCACGGACAGCCTGGGTGCTGATCTGATACTTGTGGGCGACGAAGCGCAAATCCGGCGCGAGTTGGCCCGCTACGCATCCGGCGATGAGCACCTATCGATCCACCCGGCGGCCGAGGTCGTTGACATGCACGAGTCGCCGGCGAAGGCCTTGCGATACAAGAAAGACTCATCCGCCAGCGTCGCGGTCGGGCTGGTGCAGCGAGGCGAGGCCGACGCCGTCGTTTCGATGGGCAACACGGGCGCCTTTATGGCGTTCGCCCATAGGCAACTGGGGACCGTCGAGGGCATGGACCGAGCCGCAATTGCCCTGCTGATGCCGAGCAGCGACGGGAACGTGGTACTGCTCGACGCGGGTGCCAACGCGGACTGCCGGCCCGAGGTGCTCCAGCAGTTTGCCGTGCTGGGGAGCGCCTATGCCGAGGCGGTGCTCGCCGTTTCGCAGCCGCGGGTCGCTCTGCTGAATGTTGGGGCCGAGGACACGAAGGGCAACGAGGTGGTCAAGAAGGCGCATGCGTTGCTGGTCGATTCGCACCTCAATTTCGTGGGCAACATCGAAGGCGATGGCGTCTTCAGCGGGGGTGCGGACGTCATTGTCTGTGACGGATTTGTGGGCAACGTCGCGCTGAAAGTGGCCGAGGGCATGGCCGGCCTTTGTATGGACAGACTCAGAACCGCACTGCAGCGCAGCTTTACGGCTCGGCTCGGGGCCCTGCTGGCGCGTCCCGCGCTGCGAGAACTGAAGAGTTGGTGCGACTACAGCGCCTACGGTGGCGCGTTGCTCCTCGGTGTGAACGGCGTGTGCGTTGTCGGTCATGGGCGTTCGACGCCGAATGCGGTCATGCGGGCCATTCAGGTGGCCAAGCAGAGCGCTGAGAGCGGCGTCCTCGAGCACATCAAGCGGCGGCGATGACCCGGCTCAGCCCTGGTACAAGGCTGAGCCGGGTCATCGCCGCCGCGCTTTGCGGCGAGTGCCAGTTAAGCGCGGCGAGCGAAGGTAAGCGAAGCGACCGATTTTCGGCTGGGCATCGGTCGCTTCGCTTACGTTCCGGCTTTTTGTGCGCGAGAGGTGGGACGCAGAAAAAGGAGCCCGAAGAGGATTATGGCAGTACGATCAGCGCGTATCATCGCTACAGGCTCAGCCGTGCCAGACAAGGTCCTGAGCAATGCGGACCTGCAGCGCATAGTAGATACCACTGACCAGTGGATCGTGGAACACACCGGTATCCACGAGCGCCGCATATGCACTGATGGTGAGGCCACCTCGGACCTGGCGGTGCGTGCCGCGCAGCAGACATTGGCGCGCTCCGGCGTGAGCCCCGAGGACATCGACTTAGTGATCCTCGCCACGGTGACGCCAGACTATGCCTTTCCCGCCTCCGCATGCCTTGTTCAGGATCGTATCGGCGCGACAAACGCCGGCGGCTTCGACCTGGAAGCCGGCTGCACCGGGTTTGTGTACGCGCTGTGCGTCGGCGCTGCCTTCATCAGCGCCGAAATGTACAACCACGTGATGATCATCGGCGCGGACACGCTATCGAAGGTCACGGACTGGACCGATCGCGCCACGTGCGTGCTGTTTGGCGACGCCGCCGGCGCGGTCCTGCTTGGGCCATGCGAACGCGGCAGCGGCGTGCTGTCGTACGTACTGGAGTCCGTGGGCGCCCTGGGCCACATTCTCGATATACCCGTCGGCGGCGGCCGCTGTCCCCTAACTCCGGAGAACATCGGCGAGGGCAAGCATCTGATCCAGATGGACGGGCACGAGGTGTTCAAGCAGGCGGTGCGCCGCATCCCGCAGGTGTCGCAGAAGGCTATTCGGAAGGCGGGACTGAAACGAGAGGACATCTCGTACCTGATCCTGCACCAGGCGAACCAACGGATCACTGAGTCGGCCATGAAACGCTTTGGCCTGTCGAAGGAGAAGGTACTGAGCAACGTGGATCGCTACGGCAATACCTCCAATGGCACGATCCCGTTGTTGCTGGACCAGGCAAATCAGGAGGGCAAGTTCAAACCCGGCGACATTGTCACATTGGTGGGCTTCGGCTCCGGGTTCACCGACGGCGCAGTCGTCATAAGGTGGGGCTGAGCTCCGCCGGGGGGCAACGCCGATCTCAGCTCCCAGCTCATCGCCGGGCGGCCCTGGACTGCCGTGCAAGATGGCAGTGGGCTAAGATGCCGTCGGTACCCCACTTGGTGTGCGAACGTGGCACGTCCCGCAAAAGGAGTGACCGGCCCTGGACTTTCAATTCACCGAAGAGCAACAGGACATCTTCGCCGCAGTGCGAGAGTTCGCCGACGAGGAGCTCGCCCCCAAGGCCCAGGAGACCGATGAAGCGGGCGAATACCCGGCGGAGAACGTGGCCAAGCTCGGCGAGCTTGACCTCATGGGGATTCCCGTGCCCGAAGAGCACGGCGGCTTGGGCCTTGACCTTCTCACCTGGACCGGGGTGGCCGAAATCCTGGGACACGCCTGCAGCACGACTGGGGCAATTTTCGGGGCCCACATCCTCGCCCTGTATCCCATTATGACGTTTGGCACCGATGAGCAGAAGCAGAAATTCGTGACACCACTGGCGACCGGCGAGAGCATCGGCGCCTTCGGCCTCACCGAGCCAAACGCCGGTTCTGACGCCGGGAGTGTGGCTACACGCGCTGTGCTGGACGGCGATGAATACGTCCTCAATGGGACGAAAGTGTTCATCACCAACGGCGGCGAGGCCGAGATCTATGTCATCATCGCCAACGTTGACCTTGCACGTGGGGCGCGCGGGCTGACGGCGTTCATCGTGGAAAAGGGCACGCCCGGCTTCTCCTTCGGCAAGAACGAGCGCAAAATGGCATATCCGTCGCTGTCGAACCGCGAGCTTATCTTTCAGGACGCGCGGGTGCCGAAGGAGAACATGCTGGGGCGCGAGAAGCGCGGCTTTCGGGTGGCGATGGCCACGCTCGCGCTGGGGCGCATTGGCATGGCCATCGGCGCGGTCGCGCTCGCTCAGGCGGCCCTCGACGCCGCGGTGCCCTATGCGCAGACGCGCAAGCAATTCGGCCAGAGCATCTCCAACTTCCAGGCCGTGCAATTCATGATCGCCGACATGGCCACGGAGATCGAAGCCGCGCGCTGGCTATGCTACCGCGCCGCTTGGCTGAAGGACCAGGGCATGGACTTCGGAAAGCAGGCCGCCATGGCGAAGTTGTACGCCTCCGAGGTCTGCGGGCGCGTGTGCGACCACGCGGTCCAGATCCACGGTGGCTATGGTTACATCACCGACTATCCCGTGGAGCGGTACTATCGTGAGGCGAAGCTCTTTCAGATCGTCGAGGGCACCTCGGAGATACAGCGGCTCGTGATTGCCAACAAGGTCCTGAGAGAGTATCAGGGACAGCGGTAGCGCGCCTGCCGGAGCAGCCAGGCGCGGGAGATCGGCAGCATGCACATCATTGTCTGCATCAAACAAGTTCCGGATACTACCGAGGTGGAGTGGGACGAAGAGACGGGGACGATGAAGCGCGAGGGCGTCCCCAGCATCGTCAACCCCTTCGACGACAACGCCATCGAACAGGCGCTGCGCCTGCGAGAGAAACACGGCGGAACTGTCACCGTTGTCACCATGGGCCCGCCGCAGGCGGAGGCTGCTCTTCGGTCCGCTCTGGCGATGGGCGCCGATGAGGCCGTGCTGCTCACCAGCCCCGCGTTCGGTGGAGCCGACACGCTCGCCACCTCGTACACCCTCTGTCAAGCCATACGCAACATGGGCGACTTCGACATGGTCATCTGCGGCCGTCAGGCGTTCGATGGTGACACGGGACAGGTGGGGCCGGGGCTTGCCGAGCACCTCGGGATCCCGCAGATCACCTACGCCATCGAGGTCGAGGCGGTGGACGGCAAATGCCACGTCCGGCGCCTTCTGGAGGATGGCTTCGAGGTGGTGGAGGCGAAGCTGCCGGTGCTCATTACGGTGGTGAAGCAGATCAACGAGCCGAGGCACCCGCGCCTGCGAAACGTGCTTGCCGCCAAGAAGAAGGAGATTACCGTCTGGGGGCCCGAGGATATCGACGTCGATCCCCATCGTTGTGGCTTGCAGGGCTCCCCGACAAGAGTTGTGCGGGTTTTCAGGCCCGAGCGTGCCTGGCAAGGGGAGATGCTGGAGGGCACCACGGAGGAGAAGATCGAGCAGCTCGTGGAGAAACTGAGAGCCGGCGATGTTTGTTGAGGGTCTGGAGCTGTGGCCGCGAGCCGGGAGGCGCACGCCCCGGCGACGGCGTTCGCCTTCTTCGGTAGCCAAGGAGGCCGTGAGGCATTGCCGATCCGCATCATTGAGGAAAAATGCACCGGTTGCAAGCTATGTATCCCGGCGTGTCCGTACGGCGGCGTTGACGTCGAGGACAAGCTCGCGCGTCTGAATGAGCGCTGCACCTTCTGCGGCGCCTGCATCAGCGCCTGCACGTTCGACGCCATCGTCGCCGACGTTGTGCGCAAAGAGAACGTTGACGCGTCCCAGTACCGCGGCGTCTGGGTCATTGCTGAGCATCGTCACGGCAACCTCGCCGGCGTGACGCTGGAACTGCTCGGCGAGGGCCGGAAACTGGCCCAGCAGCTCGGCACGGATGTTTCGCTGGCGCTGCTGGGCAACAGTGTCGATGGTCTCGTGGATCGCGCCGCCGCGTACGGCGCCGACAGAATATACCTCGTGCAAGACCCGGTGCTGGCGACATACCGCACCGCTCCCTACGCGGACGTAATGTGCGGACTCATCAATACGCACAAGCCGGAGATCGTGCTCATCGGCGCCACTACGATGGGCCGGGACCTGGCGTCCCGCATCGCGGCGCGCATTGGCGCCGGGCTCACGGCAGATTGCACGGGCCTGGACATAAACGAGGATACCGGCCTGTTGCACCAGACCCGACCGGCGTACGGCGGCACCATCATGGCCACCATTCTGTGCGAGCAGGCGCGGCCGCAGATGGCCACGGTGCGGCCGAAGGTGATGCGCAAAGGTGACGAGGAGCCCGGCCGGAAGGCTGAAGTCCACGACGTGCCCGTGGAGCTGACCGAGAAGAGCGTGGCCACAAGGATCGTCGAGGTCGTCCGCTCCTCCGGTCCCGCGGTAGATTTGCAGGAGGCCGAGATCATCGTCTCCGGCGGCCGCGGGCTGAGAAGCGCCGATAATTTCTCCTTGATCGAAGAGCTCGCGGAGACGCTGGGAGGCGTCGTGGGAGCCTCGCGGGCGACGGTGGATGCCGAGTGGATCCCGGCGTACCACCAGGTAGGACAAACGGGCAAGACGGTGCAGCCGAGGCTCTACATAGCATGCGGGATATCGGGCGCCGTGCAGCACCTGGCCGGCATGCAATCCTCGGACTGCATCGTGGCCATCAACAACGACCCAGATGCGCCGATCTTTCGGGCGGCCCACTACGGCATCTGCGGCGACCTCTTCGAGGTCGTGCCCGCGCTTACGCGCCGGCTGCAGCAGGAGCTGGGCGGCTGATGATAGCCCTCGTCTTCCCCGGCCAGGGGTCGCAGCGCGTGGGCATGGGACGGGAGCTCTACGAATCCGTCCCGGCCGCAAAGGCCGCATTCGAGGCGGCGACCGAGACACTGGGCTTCGACCTTGCAGCCCTGTGTTTCGACGGCCCGCAGGATGAGCTGACCCTCACCAGCAACGCGCAGCCGGCCATCCTCACCACGAGCATCGCCTGCCTGCGCGCTTTGGAGGAGTCGGTGGACGGCCTACCGACGCCCGCATACGTGGCCGGGCACAGTGTGGGCGAGTACTCCGCCCTCGTATGCGCTGGGGTGCTGGAGCTGCCGGAGGCCGTGCGGCTCGTGCGGAGGCGGGGCGAATTCATGGCCGAAGCCAAAGAGGGCACTATGGCGGCCATCCTCAGCCTGGGGCCGGATGAAGTGACCGAGGCATGCGATGCGGCCTCGGACGCCGGCGTGGTTGTGCCCGCCAATTTCAACGACCCCGGACAGGTGGTGATCTCGGGCGAGCGTGTGGCCGTTGAGAAGGCCTGCGCGCAGGCCAAGCGGCTTGGGGCAAAGCGCGCCGTGCGCCTTCCCGTCAGCGGCGCTTTCCATTCGCCGCTGATGGCCGCGGCCGGGGAGAAGCTGGCGGCCAAGCTGCGCTCGGCCAACATCGCCGATCCACGCATCCCCGTTGTCGCCAATGCGGATGCGGAGCCCAAGACCGATGCCGAGGCGGTCCGCGCGGCCCTCGTCGCGCAGGTCACCAGCGCCGTGCTGTGGCAGCAGAGCGTGGAGAGGATAGCGGCTGCCGGCGTCGAAACATTCGTCGAGATCGGACCGGGGACCGTCCTGTCCGGCATGATACGACGCATTGCCCGCAACGTGTCCGTTGTGAACGTCGCGGATGCGGCGTCGCTGGAGCAGACTCTGGGAGCGTTGTGCTGAGGACGTCATGCAGAACAGCACTGACGGTTGCTTGCAGGGACAATCGGCCATCGTCACCGGGGCGGGCGGGGGCATCGGCATTGCCACGTGCGCCGCGCTCGCGCAGGCGGGGGCGGACGTAGCGATCAACGATTACGGGAACGCCGAGGGATGCGACGCAGCGGCCGCTGTGGTGGAATCGGCCGGACGCAAGGCCCTGGTGTGCGACGCCAATGTGGCGGACATGAGAGCCGTCGAGGGCATGGTGGCTCAGACACTGGACGAATTCGGCAGGATCGATATTCTCATCAACAACGCGGGCATTACGAGGGACAGTCTCCTCGTGCGAATGGACGAGCAGCAGTGGGATGCCGTGCTGGCGGTGAACCTGCGCGGCGCCTTTTGCTGCACGAAGGCGGTCACACGGCCTATGATGAAGCAGCGCGGGGGATGCATCGTGTACATGTCGTCCATCGTTGGTCTAATGGGCAATGCGGGGCAGGCGAACTACGCCGCCTCGAAAGCCGGGCTTGTCGGCCTCATGAAGTCCGTCGCGAAGGAATTGGCGAGCCGCAACATCCGCGCGAACGCCATCGCCCCGGGCTTCGTGGATACGGCCATGACGCGCGCGCTCACCGACGAGCAGCGCGAAAACCTCATCACCGCCATTCCGTTGGGTAAGATTGCCGAGCCCGAGGATGTGGCTCAGGCGGTTCTGTTTCTCTGCTCGCCGGCCGCCGGCTACATAACGGGACAAGTGCTCAATGTAGACGGCGGAATGGCAATGTGAGGGCATGTGCCGTCTGACGCCACAGACGGGGCACAAGCGATCTTATGCGGAAAGAGGGCAATACTGCAATGGCACTCTTTGAAAAGGTGAAGCAGATCGTCGTCAAGGAGCTCCAGGTAGCGGAAAGCAAGGTAACCGAGAGTGCGAGCTTCGAGGGAGACCTCAACGCCGACTCTCTCGATGTCGTCGAGATCCAGATGGCGCTCGAAGAGGAGTTCGGGGTGGAGATCCCGGAGGAGGACTTCGACAAGATCCAGACGGTCGGCGACGTAGTGCGCTATATCGAGGAGAAGGTGGACTCGGGAGACTCCGAGTGACGGATTCTCCGCCGCCACGGACCGATGGTAGCCACGCTGCCACCGCGTGCGGGGCATCTACCAGCCGGACGCTCGGGGTCCCCACGCGAGACGGAGCGACGCCGGGCGTCGAGTTTGGATGAGGTCAATGCCTGAGGCAGACACAGTGCGGTGCATAGATGGGCATCCGCGGGTCGTGGTGACGGGGATGGGCGTGTTCTCGCCCATCGGCTGCGACCTGGATACCTTCTGGGCAAACCTACGGGACGGCGCCTCGGGGGCGGCTCAGGTGACGCTGTTCGATGCCTCGGAGTACACGTCCCGCATTGCCGCAGAGGTGAAAGACTTCAACCCCACCGACTACCTCGATCCCAAGGACGCGAAGCGGACGGATCGGTTCGCCCAATTCGCCGTCGCGGCCGCGGTCGAGGCCCTTCGCCACGCCGACCTCACGATCGATGAACACAACGCCGATGACATCGGCGTCTTCATTGGCTCGGGTATCGGCGGAATGGCGACGTGGGAGACGCAGTTCGAGGTACTGCTGTCGAAGGGGCCGCGGCGCGTAAGCCCGTTCCTGGTGCCGATGATGATCACCAACATGGGGGCTGGCTTCGTCTCTATCGTCACCGGTGCCCGAGGCCCGAATGCGGCCCTGGTGACAGCCTGCGCGTCGAGCGCACACGCCATCGGCGACGCCTACGAGACAATCAGGCGCGGCGATGCCCGGGCGATGATCGCTGGCGGCGCCGAGGCCGGCATTACGCGCTCTTCCTTTGCCGGTTTCTGCGCGCTTAGGACCCTATCGCGGCGCAACGATGATCCCGAGGCAGCCAGTCGGCCCTTCGACGCGGACCGAGACGGCTTTGTGATGGGCGAGGGGGGGGCTGTGGTCATCCTCGAACGCCTGGACGACGCGCGTCGGAGGGGGGCGCGGGTCCACGCGGAAATCATCGGCTACGGTATGAGCGGCGACGCCTACCACATTACGGCGCCGTCCGTCGCGGGACCGGCCCGGGCGATGCGACAGGCCATCGAGTCGGCCAACCTGCAGCCGTCCGATATTGACGTCATAAACGCGCACGGTACATCCACCCCCACGGGCGATCCCGCTGAGACGGCGGCCATCAAGTCGGTCTTCGGCGACTGTGCCTGCGAAGTGCCCGTCACCGCCAACAAGTCCATGTTTGGTCATCTACTCGGCGCCGCTGGGGCCACGGAGCTCGTCTCCACCATCTTGGCCCTGCAGCACCAGGTCATTCCGCCAACGATCAATCACACGAATCCGGACCCCGCCTGCGACCTCGACTACGTGCCGAACGAGGCCCGGCCGGCCCCACTGAACGTGGGCATCTCCAACTCCTTCGGCTTCGGCGGGCAGAACGCGTCCCTCGTAGTGCGCCGCTGTGAGGCATAGAGGCGGCGGCGCTGTGTCGCACCGTTCACCGAGAGGTGTTCGCGACGGACGAGCACGAGCCACTGGCAGAGATTCTCAACGAATTGGGCCTTGAGCGCAGCCCGCTCCTGGAGCGTGCCCTCTGTCATAGCTCGTACGCCAGAGAAGCCGGCATGAGCCCGGACGAGGCAAATGAGCGACTCGAGTTCCTCGGCGATGCAGTGCTCGGCCTCGTCGTTGCCGGCTACCTCTATCGGACGCACCCGTACAAGACCGAGGGCGATCTGACCAAGATCAAGGCCGCCGTCGTCAGTCAGGACACGCTCGCAAAGCGCGCGGCCACGCTGGGCATCGGCGATCTGCTTCGGTTGGGCAAAGGCGAAGAGGAGCTGGGTTGCCGCACGCAGCCGTCCATCCTCGCCAGCGCCCTCGAGGCTGTGATCGCCGCCATTTACCTCACCGACGGTCCGCAGCTTGCTCGCGACTTTGTGCTCAGGACGCTGGGCCCGGACATCGGGGAGATTGCGGCGGAGGGCTACCAGAGCGACTTCAAGAGCGCGCTTCAGGAACTGACGCAGAGCCGCTGCAAGGCCACGCCCCGGTACGTCGTCATCGAAGAGCTCGGCCCGCCGCACGACCGCACCTTCGTCGTCGAAGCTCGTTTTCAGAGCAAGCGATTGGGCGTTGGCGTCGGTAAGAGCAAGCGGGAGGCCGAGCAGGAGGCTGCCCGGCAGGCCATGGGCACGGCCGCGACCTGGGTGGGAGCTGACGAGTGACGTGCTCCGTTGCAGTCATGTCCATACGCCGCGCTCTGACACGGCCGCGATGTCTAGCCACGCGAGACGCACCTTCATCTTCTCCCTCTCGCTTACACTGGGCGTGGCAGCAGCGGCGCTGCCGGCGCCGCCCCCCGATGCGTCAAGCCTCCTGACCCCGGAGCCTTCCGCCGTATCATCGGCGGCGGAGACACACTCATCCCACGCTTCGACCGACGCCGCCGACCGTCCGGCACAGCCGCCCATGGCCACGGACAAGCGCAAGCCGGCCCTCCCCGAGCCGCTTTTCTGGGCATACGGCTGGCGGAATGCCGCTCATCTGGCGTCCTATCGCGACCTGGGTCTGAACACCATCTACGTTGATCTTCCGCTTGTACAGCCGGGGCCGGACCCGGCTGTCCGCCAGCTCATACGGGCAGCGGCAGCGGCCGGCCTGCACGTCATCGTCGGCATCCCCACCGGACTTGGACGTCAGCAGGCCGGAGAGCGCGATCCCACGAGCTCGTACAATGAGCGCTACGTCTCGGCCCTCGAGGAGTTCGTCGGAGCGGCGGTGCGTGCGTATCGCGACGAGCCCGCGGTCATCGCCTGGGGCACGCAGCACGACCCGGCAGCCTACATGACCTACTGCGACCGGGATTTCCAGCGTCACCTTGAGGGATACTACGCGTCGGTGGATGAGCTGAATGAGACGTGGGGTGCGCAGTTCCTCAGCTTCCGCAGCGTCCGCATGGCCGACGCGGAGCCGGACAGCAGCCAGCCATTTGCCATCGGCCGCCGATCGCTGGCCGTGGCCGAGTACAAGCGCGCCGCCTTCGCCGAACTGCACAACGTGTGGCTCACGAGCATACGGAAGTTCGATGACAGCAGGCCCATATTCACGGGTCGTCTCCGTCTCTACAGAAGCCTTGCGGCTGTGCCCACCGACTATAGCTGCATCGTCTCCGACGCCACGGGCGCGCCCGTCGTCACCGATCTGCACACACAGGCTCTCGAGAGGATCGCCATCGCCCGGCGCGCAGGCTTGTGTGAAGCTGTGCCCTGCCTGCGACTGCCGCCGGGTGGCGAGGGCTTTGGCCCGCGTGTACGCCGAGGGCTGCTGCGGCGGTGGCTCACACTGGCTGCAGTGCAGGGGGCCCGGGGCGTGGCCTTCGCCAGTTGGGAGCGGCTGTATGCGGATACGCAAGAGCTGCACGAGGCCCTTCGGAGCCTTCTCACCGATCCTGCCTGCACCGAGTTGTTCACGATTCGGCCGAAGTCGTCCGCCGCCATCCTCTACGAGCCATACGTACGAGTGACGACCCATGGTCGCTCCGGCTTCTACGGGTATCTGGACGCTCCGGGCGACCTGGAGCCGGCGACGCTGCTTGGGACTTGCCGCAGGCCATCGGCCTATGGCACCGTTGACGTACTCGCGCTGGAGGACATCGAGAAGATCGATCTGGCCCGCTATGGCGTGATACTGGCGCCTCGGGCCTTCCACCTGCCCGAGAGCGCTCAGCAGGCCGTGGAGAGCTACGTGCAGGACGGGGGCGCATTCGTGGCCGATCTCGGCCTGGGCGTTTTCCAAACGGGATCGTGGACCGACTTGCCGCCGCGCATGATGAACCTGTTCGGCATCGAGGAGTTCGTGAGCCTCAAGAACACGTACCGCGGCGGCTGGCAAGCGGGAAACGGCTTCGTCGGAGCAGAGACGGCTGAGTTTCCCTCCCTACGGAGGCGTGCCTCCACAAGCGGCACGGTCGAATTGCATGGCGGCAAGGCCGCCTTCAAGGGATGGCACGGGATGGTGACGCCGGCGTGGGAGACGGAGCTCATTCTCGTGTTGGACACGGAGGCCAAAGGGAACGTGCCAAAGCCCGGCAGCCCGAAGCGTTTGCCTCGGCGCCGGCGAGCAGCCAAGTCGGAGGCGCGGGTGAGTGCGACCTCCAGCGGCGTTCTGCTGAGTCGGCGCGGGCGAGGCATTGCTCTGTACGCCACGACGCGCCTCTGGGAGGCATGGCCTCCCTCGGACCCGTTGTATCAGGCGTTTCACAAGGACCTATTCGCGCGGCGCGCCAACGTCGTGCTGCAGACCCGTGAAGGCCTGTACCCGCGAAGCATTCTCGCGGGGGCCACTGAGAGCGGCGTCTGGGCCTACAACACTACCGACGTGAGCCAGAGGGTGCGCCTTGTTGCAGGCGCGGCGCACAGCCGTATCCATTTGGACACCGCGGCGCGCGTCGTCGCAGCCTTCAGGCGCCCCGGCGGGATGCCCTCCGGCAGCGAGCTGCTGTCGCTGCACGTCCCCGCGCACACCGCCGTGCAGGCCGTCGCACTGCCCATCGCTGTGGAGCCCTTCACAGACAACGCGACGACCATAGGGCACCGCTACGGACCCGATGGCGTGGAGTTCGAGATAGCGGGCGCCGACGCCGAACTGATTCCTCAGCGTGGGGGGAAGATCCGGCTCTACGCAGCCAGAGCAGTAACGGTCCGTGTCACGGTCGAAAGCGGCACGTACCAGGCCCCGCCGGGATCGATGCATCGGGTCACCATCAGCCGGCGCGGGCAACGCACCCCGCCCGTCGTGCTGGAGTTAGAGGCCGACGAGAAGGGCCGCCTGCGCTTCACGCGCCCGTTTGTGCGCCACATCGTCCGTATCGAGCCGATCGAGCGGGGGAATGAGTGAACTCGCTCAACGCTGCCGGCGAGGTGGAGGGGAAGCAGGAGGCTCAGCGCCGTCATCGGCCCCGACCGTGTCCGCCATCGTCTGCCGCGCCTGCTCGCGGGACTCACTGGCGCGGTGATCGTCCACCTCGATGGCCTGGATGGCCTTGTAGGCGGCACGCGCCGTCAGCAGCAGTGGCAGAAGGTCCTGAGCGCCGGCAGGGAGCGTCTGCAGATAGCGCTCTATGTCCTGTTCATCGCCGGCGATGAGGTCATCGATATATTTCGAGAGTAGGCCCACTGACATCTTGTTCTCCTCGGACCATAGCGGCGCGCCCCGCGCTGCGCAGGCGCTCCCGCAGAGACTGCCGCAGCGACGCCATGGCGCGATGCAGGAGCGACTTGACGGCGCCCTCGGACTTGTTCAGTTGCTGAGCCACGTCGCGGATGGAAAGCTCGCCAACAAATCGTGCCAATATGGCATCTGCCTGGGAGTCAGGCAGGGCGGCAATGGCTTCCCGGACGATGGTCTGCAATTCCTTGCGCTCGAGCAGCGCATCGGGCAGCGGGCGTCCGTTGGGTATGCGCTCAAGATACCGGGCAAACTCCGCTCTGGTCTGGTCGTCCAACGATACGTGAGAGCGCAGCCGCCGGCGGCGCAGCAGATCGGTGATGAGGTTCGAGGCGACCGCGTGGAGCCACGGATATAGTGTGGTAGTGTGCAGCGGGTGGAGCTCCCCGAGGTGCTGAATGGCGCGCACGAAGGTCTGCGACGCCACATCGTGCGCGTCTTCCGCGTGGCCCAGCTTGACGTAGGCCAGCTTGTACAGCCGCAGGTAGTAGCGGGCGTGGAGGATGTCGAGGGCGTCCTGGTCGCCCCCAGCGACGCTTGCGATCAGTTCGGGATCTGTCGGTGTCGTCGTGCGTCGCATTCGAATTCTGCGCCGCCGCTGGCGCCCACGTTACGCATCAGGCATATCCGGGAGCACGCTCTGTCGGGTGCGCGCCGCCTGCTCGGCCAGTCGATCCGCGTGCTTGTTCTGCTCTCGCGGCACGTGCCGCACCCGGCGAGATCGGAAGCGGGCAAGGAGCCTCAGGGCGTCGGAATACAGCGGCCTCAAATGCGGCGCCTTGACCCGGTACTCACCTCGAAGCTGCTTCACGAGCAGCTCGCTGTCCGTGAAGACGTTGATCTCCGTGACGCCGAGCCGAATGGCCTCCTGCAGCCCCCGCAGCAGGGCGCGATACTCGGCGACGTTGTTAGTTGCCGTGCCGATGTAGTCGCCCAGCTCCCAGAGCACATCCCCCGTCGGCGCGCTCAGCACCATCCCAATGCCAGCGTCGCCGGGGTTGCCGATGGAGCAGCCGTCCACGTGTAGGTTAAGACGTTCGAGAGCCATGTTGGTTGCGCACCAGGGCATCCACCGTTTTCCCGTCGGCCTCAAATGCAGCGCGGTGCATTCCCCCCGTGTACCGCTCGATGCGTGCGATCGCCTCCAGAATGTCCCCCACTCGGGGCCTCCAATCCCTATAACGCATCGACGGCCCCACCCAGGATCCTCGGGCGAAGTTGACGTCTCAGCGCCTCCGGTGTCACCAAGTCCACCTCACAGCCCAGGAGGCCTTCTAGATGAGCCTTGAGGTCGAGGAACCTGAATAGCCCCACCGGCTCCGAGAACTCCACCAGCAAGTCCACATCGCTTCCCAGCTCTGCCTCATCGCGAGCGGCTGAGCCGAAGAGGCGGAGTGACTTCACCCCGAACCGCTCGATATCAGCACGATGAGCTTTAAGTACGCGCAAGACCTCGTCGCGCGTCACGGATTCACCTCTCAGTCGTCTGGCCGCGTCGTTCGCATCATCAGCAGACCGTCTTCCGTTCCCCACGCAGCCTCAGAACGCCGGAGGAATGGCTAACTGCCGCACTGTACACAACCAGTAATACCCGTCAACATAATTATCACTTAGCGCCCAAAATGTGAATGCCGCAACTTCGGGCCGAGCTCCGCGGTTACGGGAATCCCAGCTTTGCCGGCACTTCGGCCAGTGGGTCGTCACCGCATCTCCTGCCCGCCGGTGACGTTGATGGCCTGGCCGGTCATGTAGCTGGATTCGTCGGAGGCGAGGAAGACGACGATGTTGGTCACGTCCTCGTAGGTGCAGCCGCGGCCAAGGGGGACCTGCTCTTCATAGCGCTGGCGTACCTCAGCTTCGCTGATGCCCAGCCGCTTGGCGTACTGGGCGTAGAGGCTGTCCACCCAGAGGGGCGAATCGAGCAGGTTGCCCGGGCAGACGGCATTGACCCGGATGCCGTGGGGCGCGAACTCCAGCGCCAGGCTCTGCGTCAGCCCAATGCCGCCGAACTTGCTCGCCGCGTACGCTGAGTTCTTGAAGCTGCCCCTCTTGCCCGACTTGGAGTTGATCTGGATGATCGCGCCGCTCTTCTGCTGCAGCATCACCCTCGCAACGTGCTTGGCACAGATCATGTAGCCGACAAGGTTGACGTCGATCACCCGGCGCCACCGCTCTACGTCGAACTCGGTCGTGTCGCCGGAGATGAGTATGCCGGCGTTGCTGACGAGGATATCAATGCGCCCGAGCCCTTCAACGGCCTGCTCCACCATCGCCTCGACGTGCTCTTCGCGGGTCACATCGACGTGCGCGGCGATGGCCCGGACGCCGTGCTGCTCCTGCAGGCGTTGGGCCACGTGCTCAGCGCCCTCCAGGTTGAGGTCTGCGACCACGATGTGCGCGCCTTCCTGCGCGAGGCGCCCGGCAATGGCCTCGCCCAGTCCCTGCGCGGCGCCGGTCACGATGGCGACCTTATCTGCCAGGCGCTTCTGCATTGCTATGCGCCTCCCCGCGCCGCCACGTGGCGCGAAAGGAGTGCCTCCTCAGCCGTCTTCGACCAAGTGGCCCCGCTATCGAGTCCATCGGCCACGTCGGGTGCGCTTTTGCGTAGCCGGGGCAGCGCGGCGAGCTCCAGGTCAGCGATCTGAGGATAGATGACGATCTTGCCGGGAAAGCGCCCCTCGGCAACCGCCCGCAGCCCCTCTTTGACGGCGTTGATGCCGCCGATGGCGGCCACAGAGCCGTTGGGTGACAGGTTCCCGCCCTCGGTCTTTTTGAGCGTGTACTGGAGGTCAGCGATGGCCGAGCCGCTGGTGCCGACGAAGCGCGCGCCCTGCCGGTAGACGCGGCTCAGGTCGAGCTCCGCCATCGTCCCCAAAGCGATGCCGGCGAAGATGTTCATTACTGCACGCGGGCCCAGCCAATCGGCCGCCTGCCCGATGAGCTCAGCCGACGGCACGAGCGTGCAGATGTCGTCGAATCCGCGTCCCCGAGTCGTCCGATTGAGGGCGTCGCTGAACGCCTCATCGCTCATCGTCGCCGGGTTCAGGCAGACGAGCTTGGCGCCCCGCCGCCTCGCCGTCGCGCGGAAGCGCTGCTCTACTCCGGCCAGACGGTCGGCGTCGATGTCGGTGGCGACCACGACCGCGGGCCCGTCCTCCATCTCCAGCGCCCGCTGGACGTGCATTTTCCCCATGGGCCCGCCGGCGCCGAGAAAGAGCGCTGCGCCGCCGGCTGACAACTCGCTCCCGCTGGGACGGACCTGCCTGTACGCCTCGGCGATGTCGGTGCCCGTCGTGCCGACGTAGTACGTGGCCTCATAATGGACGCGTCCCACGTCTACGGCCACTTGGTCGCCGATGGCATCGGTGGCCACGATATTCAGGATGCCGCCTTTTGCCAGACACGCGGCCGCGGCTGTTGCCGCGCCCTTGTCGGGCGTGCCGAGGACGACGACATCGTCAAATGCCGCCCCATCCGCGTAGCGCTCTGGGAGTCGGCGGACAGGTCCCCGGCACTCGGCGACGACAGCGCCGGCCGCGCGTGCCTTCGCCGCAAGATCAGCAGCCACCGTCGGGCCGAGGCTGTTGTGCAGCAGCACTTGATGCGGGTGCGATGCTGCATCCATCCCGGCACTGATCTCGTACGATGCTGCTCTGTGGGGCGCGCCGAGAAACAGGGCGATGCCGTTGGCCTTGAGGGCGGTGCGGTACACGGCGCGATATGATGCCTCCACGCAGGCCCACGGCTCCGCCAACGCCGCCTCGGCGTACCCGGTGCTCGGCCGCGTCGGCAATAGGTAGCAGCCGTCGTCCCCATGCAGGATCTCCCTGCCTATGGGCACGTACTGTGCCAGCGCACCAGGAAGGGCATAGCCGAAGGCGAGCCCGCGTCCCTTGTACGTGATGTCGGCCTGCACGATGAAGCGGTCGCCCACCTTGAAGCTGCCGGTGAGATCGCGCCCGATCTCGACGATGGTCAGCGCCGCTTCGTGGCCAGGGATCACGGGCCTGGTGGCGAGATCGCGCCCCGAGAGTCGCGGGTGCTCGCCCCCGAGGTTGATGATCTTCACGTCGCTAAAGCACAGCCCACACGCATCGACGCGCGCGAGCAGCTCGCCCGGGCCCGGCCGCGGTACGGGTATCTCGGCCGGCCTGTTGCCTTTCCCCAGCTTCTCGAACCCGGAGCCGTACAGCTCCCAGGCAAGCATCGTCTGGGGGATCGGGGATGCGGCCAAACGGTACTGCTGCAACACGTCGTTCACGGGGGTCGTGCCTCTCAGCGCTCGGCAGGACGCGTGATGGTGCCGGAAGTGGAGAACTGCAGTTTGACGCCGGCTTCTCGGCGGCTTACTCCCAACACCGCGACCTGTCGGCGGCGGTCTCTGCGAAGATGTGCCTGATGAGCGCCCTGTAGGCCTCCGATGGCGCTCGGTCCCGGCGGCCCATGACGCGCTCGGCGGTGTCGAGCATTCTTTCCAAATCGTACGCCACGAAGCCATCGCGCGCCGGCCAGCTAAACGACGGCACGTACTTGGGCGGCATGGCCCCGAACACGACGTTGCAGGCAACGCCCACGTGCGTGCCGGTGTTGAGCATTACGCCGATGCCGAGCTTCGTATGGTCACCCAGGTAGGAGCCCACCATCTTGTACTCGCCCGACGGGGTCGCCTTTGCAGTGGCATATTGCTCCGACGTGAGGAACACGTCAACGTCGCCGTAGTTATTCTTCAGGTCGCTGTTGGTTGCCAGGGCTCCTATGTTGACCCATTCGCCCACGTATGCGTGACCCAGGAAACCATCGTGGTGCTTGTTGCTATACCCCTGGAATATGCTCTCCTCTACCTCCCCGGCGACTTTGCATACCGGGCCTATCGAGCACCCCTCACGTATCTTCGCCCCGTCGATCAGGGTGTCCACGCCAAGGTAACACGGGCCGTCAATGAGCGTTGGGGGGCGGACCGTGACGCCTTCGTCGATGTAGATGACCCCCTCCGTCGTGTCCAACACGGTCCCAGGATGCACGACCGAGCCACTGCCAACATGCAGAGGGATCTTGGCCTCCGCGGCGAGCCGGGTTGCCTCGTCGCCGTCGTATACCGTGACACCATCGCCATCAGTCACCCGCACGTAGGCGCCCCGTTCCACCACGCCGTCCGATGGCTTCGCCGCGCCTATCGCCATCACGTCCTGCTCGATGGCCTCGGCGTTCGCCTTAATCAGGTCCCACGGGTATCGGACCACGGACATATCTCGCGTCTCGTTGCCGGCCACTCCGGCCGGCACGGCGAGGGAGATGCCGCCGGCATCGTCCGTCTGTATCTGGTCAGCCAGGTCCGGCACGCTGGCGCCGTCGAGCCGGGCGTACAGGACCCGTCCGTCCTGCTTTGCCACGACGTTCTCACCGGCCAGCGGCGGCATATCGCCATGGGCGAGCACGCCGCCATTGATGAACAACGCCCCCGTCTGGCGCAGCGCGGCCAGGTCATTCACAGTTGCCTCCACACCCTCGCGAGCCAGCTCCTCCTGCAGCACGGCGCCGAGGCAGTGCCGACACAGTAAATGCAGCTTGGCCTTCGGATAGTGCCGCGTTATCCGTGTGCGCAGCGATGTCAGGCCGCACCGCAGCTCGTACACGGGCCTCGTGAAGGCGATCGAGCCCAGATCCCCGACCGTGCCATCTTCAAATATCGCTACAGTGTCGATCACAGAGAATCACCTCGGAAGAGCTTCACAGGCCCGTGCCGCTGGCCGGCCATGCCCGGTCAGTGGCCCTATCGGCCTCCGGCGGGCACGCTCCGCAGGGCACGAGGGTGAAAGTCTATCACACGCCCAAACGCAGCGTCAAGCAAGTGAAACGGCGCCGAACGTTGGCCAGGCTGCGGACGTTGTCGCTGCCTCATCAGGTATACAGGTCGATGCCGGCGGCACGAGCCACGACGGAGCAGCGTACGCAGGAGGCCCCAGGCCACCGATGTGTTGGCCATGGGGTGCGCGGCGTTGAGGAGGAGCGCGTGCCGCTCCCGGCGAAAGTAACAACCGATGCGGGGCGGAGGGGGGGGGCTTCATGGCGAGGCGTTCCCGCGAAGAGCAGGCAGAACATGACCGGGTGGTACTTCTGGTGGCGCAGCAGCGCTTCCCCCAAGAGACGTGCCACGTCATCATGAACCCCGGCATCGAGGAGAATTGCGGCCTGACGTATGTGACGGCCGATGGGAGCTACGACACGGTCTATCCCGATATTGTGGCTCTCATGAGGCCGGACAGAGAGATCGTTGCTGTCGGCGAAGTAGAAACGAAAAGCACCGTAACACGCGGACACTCGGGCCAATGGCGGCTGTTTGGTCAGCACGCGACGGCGTGCTATGTGTTTGTACCCGCCGAGAGCGTCGAGGCCGCGAAGCAGTTGGTTCGGGGGATCGAGAATCTACGGCTCAGGACCTATTCCTTTGACTGCGACGGCAATATCATCGTCACTGATGTTCCGTGACATACGAGGGGACGCAGGTGCCTTTCGCCCTTGTCAAACGGCACAGAATCGACTATAGTGCGGCGTCTGAGATGTGACGACGTCGGCCCGGTGGCAGTGATGGCCACGGGCCAGTGCGGTCAGCCGCATGTGCACCGCGCCTCCAGCTCCCCTCGGGGAACGCCGGTGGCGCGCGTTGTCTTTGGGGGACGCCCAGCCTGTGCGCGCTTCCCCGTGGAGCGCACGCACAGGAGCCGAGGAGGAATACGCAGTGCCAGAAAAGACCGAGGCGGAAGCCGAAGAGGAGCGCGAGGCGCAGGAGGCTCCGGCAGACAGCGCCGAGGACGACAGCCGGCCTGATACGGACCTCTCCGAAGCGCCTGAAGCCGAGGCGCCCGCAGACGAAGACGATGCGAAGCTCGAGAGCACTGAAGAAGCCGTAGCTGCCGAAGACGATGTCGCGGAAGCGGCGGAGGACGAGCAAGCACAGGACCGCGAGGACGAGGAAGAGGCGGACGAGGAGGCTGTGGCGGAGGCGGAGCCCGAGGCCGCGGAAGCGGAAGAGCCCACACCGGCTGTCCAAGTGCCCATCGTCGCTGATGGGCAGCCACAATTCCACATAGTTGTACCGGCTGAGCCGACGGACGTTGAGTCGTTTGCCGCGGCGGAACTGGCCAAGTATCTGGAGAAGATCTGCGGGGCGTCACTGGAGGTGAAGCCGGGCGGAGAGGGGATCGATAAGGCGATACTGATCGGCGGCGTGCCCGATGACGAGATGGCCGAGCGGGGCGTCCAGGACGACGGCTTCGTTATCGACGTAACCCCCGAGGCCATAAGGCTCTTCGGAGGCAAGGGGAGGGGAACGCTTTTTGCGGTCTATGCGCTCCTGGAGCGCCTCGGCTGCCGATGGCCTATACCGGGCGAGGAGCACGAATACACGCCCCATCGAGGCGCCATTGAGGTGGACGCGGAGAGCTCCGTGGAGAACCCGCGATTCGCCGTCCGCAGCTTCGTCGAGGATAGCAGCTTTGTGGATCACGACGACGAGGCGCAGAAGGAGCAGCGGATCGTCGATGACACCGAGTTCATTGACTGGCTGGCGAAGAACCGCTGCAGCCACTTCATGTTTCGCGCCCCGGAGGACGTTTTCGAGCTCCTTCACTTCGAGTTGGACCAGCGCGGCCTCAGTTACGAGGGCGGCGGACACATAATCCCGCAGCTCCTGCCTCGCGAGCTGTTCGAGGAGCGTCCCGGCCTCTTCCGGATGTCCACCAAGGGCAATCGCGAGCCGTCCGGGAATCTGTGCGTCTCCAACTCGGACGCGCTGGAGTTGGTGCGCGAGAACTTTCTCAAATACCTCGAGAGCGTTCCCGAGGCGGATGTTATACATTTCTGGGGAGAAGATGTGGCTGACGGGGGATGGTGCTGCTGCTCGCAGTGCCGCGAGCTGCTGCCTCAGGACCAATACCTCACCGCCTGCAATTTCGTGGCCGAGGCGCTCGAGGACAAGGACGTAACAATCGATTACATCGCGTATCACGACACCCTGGAGGCCGACTTGACGCTGGAGCCGCACCCCGCCGTCATGCTGTTGTTCGCCCCTCGGGAGCGCTGTTATGGGCACAGCATTGGCGATCCGGAGTGTGAGACGAATCAGCTATACGCCGACGCGCTGCGGCAATATGTCGAGACGTTCGCCGGCAACGTGCAAGTTTTCGAGTACTACGCCGACGCCCTTCTGTACGGCAGCCTGGCAGTGCCACTGCACCACGTGATCGCCGAGGACCTGGGGTTCTACGAGAGCCTCGGCATCGGACGGGTGCAATCGCTCATGTTCGGCCGGTTCAGTCGCTGGGCATATCCGTTGAACATGTACGCCTTTGCCCGCCTTGCATGGGACACCGAGGCCGATGTGGATCAGATTACCCGGGATTTCTGTCAGGCGTCGTTCGGGGAGGCCGCTGATCCGATGCGGCGGGTGTCTAACATCCTCGAGGAAGGCATGCGGCAGGTGGCCACCTATGGCGACATCAAGCAACCGTGGCGCTCAGAGGCGTCACCGCGCACTATGCATGAACGCATCCTGGCTGCGGTAGACGTTCTGGCTATGGCTCGGGAGCCGATGGCAAAAGCGAGGCAAGAGGTAGAGGACACCCGGATGGAATCACTGGTATTGAACCAGTATCAGCTCTGGCTGTACACCTTGGGTGAAGTAGAGGGCACGGCAACGCAAGTTGATGGGCTGGCGGAGCTGGAGTCAGCGCAGAAGGCTGAGGACACCCTCAAGGCCAAGTATTTACGCGTGGCCGACCTGAAACTGCGTGACGCCGCCGGAATCCACCGCGGCGGCATGGACATGATCGCCGAAGTGGCGGACGAGGTCAAGGGCCAGTGGGGGATAACGGGGCTGATGCAATACCACGATCGTGTCATATCTCATCTGGAGAAAGTTGCTCAGGAAGCTCGCGACCGCATACCTCCGGAGCCGGAGGAGGAGCCCAAGCCCGAGCCGGAGCCGGAGGAGGAAACGCCTCCTGAGGAGGGTGAAGCGGAGGCAGCCGAAGGTGCGCCTGAGGCAGAGACAGAGCCCGCGGCTGTGCCGGTTGACGAGGCAGAAGCAGAGACTGAAGCTGATGGAACCGAGGCGGAAGAAGAGCCCGAGCAGCCGGAGAGCTGATGACGTTCGATTGACCCAGCCAACAACGTCAGACAGAGGGCGATGCGCCAGGCCCTTGTGTCCGGGTCGGCCCTCCAGAGGATTACGGCGGTCTCTGGTCCTGCGGGGACGATGTCGTTGTCTCCTCCCGCGGTGGTGGCGGTTGCTGCTTCCCGGTCGAGCTCCACGCGAAGAGCGCATAAAAGCCAACGGCCACGCTCACCACTACGAGGATGAACCACAGCAGCATCCGCAGGCCCTGCCGAAGCCCGGCAGAGCGTTTGCGCGGCGGCTCTGTCCGGGTGGTCGTCTTTTTCTTGCGTTTTTTGCTCTTCCTTGCTGATTTCAATGCCGTGGGCGGCCTCCTTGCATGGACTTTCCCCGCATCGCTGCATTCGGCGCCAGATGCAGACGTACGGGCGTGAACGGATATCCGACGGCCTCGGCTGTGCCCCGTTGATGCTCCTATGCCCCGTCGGCCGTCTATCCGGCGATGTCAATCCCTTGCCGGCACGGCGGGCGCGGCCGGCTGATGCTGTGTTATCTCTGCCGTCATTCGCGGCTCCTTTGCCACTACGGCCACGTCGCCCCAGCAGGCCCAGTCCGAGATGGAGTTGTCGTCGGGCCCAACGTCGCAAATGAGCTTCAGCCGCACCCTTTGCCCCCGGAACGGGGACAGGTCCACTGCCCACTTGCCCCAGCAGAGCTGGTGCCAAAGACGGCTGAACAGCTCGCGCTCCGCGCCTCGCTGGTCCTGTATCGCTACTTTGAACAGCACGCCGTCCTGGGACGTGGAGCCGTCGCGAAGGCCGGTGTAGAAGCGCAGTACGATCTGCTCGTCGGGCAGCTCGAGCGGGAAAACGGCGAAGGTGTAGCCCACAGCGCCTCTGTACGGCGGGTGGCAGAAGAAACCGTCACGCTCAATGCCCCCACTCCGCAGCCTATCCGGCCGAAAGCTTGCCCCGCTGGCGCCGTCTAACTCCCGCTCCGTGTCGCCCCGAAGGACCATGCCCGCAAAGAAGGCGATGTTCCGGTCCCGCAGATCGATGAGCTCCGCCTCCTCAGAACGCGTGCGCATGTAGCGCGTCTGAGTGACCGTGTAATCCCCGTAACGGGCCTGCATCCGGAACTCCTGCACGGCCGGGCCTTCCGGCAAGGTGAGGCGCACCGCTGTCGTCTCCGCCCGGCCCGGCTCGACGCGCACGGTACGCGACGCCGGCTCGATACGCCAGGCGTCTGGCCCCAGCAGGGCGACCTCAACGTCCCGCGCATTGCCTGTGTTGTTCCTGACCCGCATCCACAGCTCTTGCCGACTGCCTGCTCGTACGGCGTCCAGGCGCGACGGGATGAGCTCGATTTCGATGGCGGGCACGACCGTGAAGTCCACCCATGTGGTCGCAGACACCGGCCCGTCGGGCGAGAGGGCACGCGCCACGACTCGCACCCAGATGCGCTCGCCCGGCGCCGCCTCCGGAGCCACGCGCACGCTCCTCGACAGCTCGAGCGTGTCGTGCGGGCCGAGCGAGGCTAACCCCTCGCCCGGTGCGGTGAGGCCGACGACGTGCTGCCCCTCGAGGCCAACCGCAAGGTCGCGCAGTACCTGGGCGGTTGTGCTCGTCAGGCTGATGTTGATCTCGCGCACTCCTGCAGCAACGCACACGGGTGTTTCAGAGTCGGCCACGATGCGCAGTGGCGGCTGGGCGGCAAGTGGCTCGGCGGACAGGCGATACTTGATGGCGCCGTCTACGGGGAAGATGGTGGCCCGGGCCCCGGCCCGCCGTACCTCTGGCGGATCGGCCTCGCTGCCGTCTTTGGCGATAGCGACCACCTGCAGCTCCTCGGCGTCCGGCGTGATGCCAAAGGCCGCGGCATCAATCCTGACCTCGCTGGCAGTGGTTGCCGGTATCACCCACCACGCATCCTCGGCCTCATCGCGCTTGACGGCCACTGCGCCGTCAGTGCGCAGCTTGTCGGTGGCAAGCAGTTGCCCGCGTGTGTCCAGGTACACATACTCGGGCGCGTCCACGTACTCGACGCGGCGGCCATCGATGGCGGCGGAGTACTCGAGAAGCTCGTTGGGCATGTAGGCAACGAAGCCGGTCGGTGGCAGGAGGTACGTCCGATCACCGGCACGGACCTCCCAATCCTTGTCCCAGCTCAGGTTGGCGTGCACTTCGAGGCCGCTGTCGTAGCGCACGTACACCTGACTATCTCGATATGCCCCGGTGCGGAGAGCCTCGGAGGTGTCAACGAGCTTGCCGTCGGCGTTGTATCGTATCTGCGTCACCGGTACCATCGCATACCGACGCTGCAGCTCTCGGAGCAGGTAGTAGGACTTCAGCGTCCCGGGCAGCCCCCATTCCGCGGTGAGGTAGCCGATGTGGCCAAAGGCGATAGTGGATGCGATGAAGCGATCGAAATACGGGCTGTGGACCGACCTGTCCTCTCGCCACTGGCCGCCGCGGCGCTCGTAGAACATGTTTGGGGCGCCCATGCCGACGTCTGTCTCGAGGGGGTGGAGCTTGAGCAGGTCGAAGTCTACCAGCGCCGGGCGCCGATAGCGTTGGGCGCCGCGCATCTGGCCGTAATTGCCGTCAACGAGGCCGGCGTACAGCCAGTGGAGCCGGCCCTCGCTGAAGGCTGGGCCGCCATGTGCCTTCGTCTCATTGAGCAGCAGGCGGCCATAGGACTCGAACACGGCGCGGAACTTGCCTGCCCCAGGGACGCGCGCGTCGTAGTCCACCCGCCCCCAGGGCGCCACGGCCGTGTGCACGTCGCAGTAGCTGGCGTTGGTGCCGAACTTCTCGTGGATGCGCGGGGCGAACCATTGCTCGGCCTCCGCCGCACGCGTGGGCTTGAAGGCGTAGCAGCGCGGCCAGGCCCTTCTCCACTGCCCATCGGGGAGCAGGCACACGCTGTCATCGTCCCAGCGTGCGCTCACCGACGCGAAGTCGCTGTAGTTCGTGTAGAGGCCAAATCGATACCCGAGGGCACGCACGGCCGCGCCGTACTCGCGCAATCGCTCGTCGCCTACGTTCTTTGGGGCCGACTCCAGGCGCATCGTGAAGCTCTCTCCGCCATCGCGCCAGGTGACCTCGTGGTGGCAGGCGATGAAGCCGTCGATGCCGTAGGCCTTGTATTCTTCCAGCATCTCGAGGCGCATGAAGCCGATGTTGCGCCAGAGGTAGTGCCTCGCGATGTCGCCCGCGTCGGACTTGGGGTTGGGGATGTTGGGCAGCACCTCCTGAAAGTCGGAGGAGATGTTGATGAACAATCGCTCGTGAAGGTCATTGCGGCGGCCGTCGGTCTTGGGCAGATAGCGCACCCCGCCGTTGTACCTGGCCGCGCTCGGGCTGATGACGGCTTCCCGCGAATACAGCTCGGAGCCGTCCGAGACGTACCAATCCACCAGGCCCTCGAGGAAGACGCCGTTGGTCAGGACAGTCGCCGGGCCGAG
Source organism: Armatimonadota bacterium (assembly GCA_030601885.1). Lineage (GTDB taxonomy): Bacteria > Armatimonadota > Zipacnadia > JAUWAU01 > JAUWAU01 > JAUWAU01. The sequence continues at coordinate 114,527 of JAUWAU010000004.1, read as the reverse complement.
ATCCCCGAGAGTGAGATACGGCACGTAGATGAGCTGGGGGTCGGGCGTTCCCGCTGTGTGGCCGAAGACCAGCTCGGTGGCCTTGCCGCCGAGGCAATCGACCTGAACCAGCAGCGATTTGCCCTTGGCACGCAGCCGGAGCGAGAATTCGAGCGCGTCAGTGTCCCTCTCCCACCGCCATCGGCTCTCCACGACGTCGCCGCGCAGGTCACAGGACAGGAGCGTGCGCCGCAGCGCGACGTCGGTGGGCTGAAACACCGCCCCACCGAGCTCCGCCACGATCCCGCCCCCGGCGCACGGCTGAAACGTGAACTTCCCCCGGCGGACGCGGATATCGCCGAGGGTGCCGTCCGTCGGCCGGTAGAGGTATTCGATCTTTTCGTCCCCGTCGCACGTAAGCACGTACGTGTCGCCGCGCTTCGCGGTGCTGTTGCGGCACGGGGCTTTGAGTGTGGGCAGAATGGTGTCGGGCGTGGTGGGGAATGGCAGTTTCTCAGGCACCGGCTCAAGCTCCAGCGGCGGCCAGGTCTCCTGGTACACCTCCAGGGAGCCGAAGTAGATGGGCCGCGGCTGCTCATCGGCGATCGGGGTCACCCGGATGCCCACGAAGCTCACTGGTGCATCAATGACGCCGTTCTGGTCTCCCCCGGTGTTCTGCCAGTTGCGGCCCTCCTGCTGTGGCGAGGCGAGATGCGCGTGCATCATGAACCAATACTTGAAGTTCACCGTGCCCATGGGGATCACGTGCAACTCGTCTCTCGCATCCTCGAGGAGCACATAGATGCGAACGCGCGTCAGGCCCGGCTCTTCGATCCACCCCCAGTTATTGCCGTAGCACCAGAGCTTGACGGCGGAGGGCGTTTCCGTGATGCGCACCGCGTGCGGCGGGCGCAGCTCCACATATCCGTCGCGCTGCCGGCCGGTGAAGGTCAGCTTCGCGCTGTACTCGGCCCAGAGCCGCTGCTCCCGGGACCGTTCGAGCTTTGCGGTGGCGCCGTTGAAGCACGCGACGCTCCAGCCTGACAGGTCCTGGAAGTCCACGATGGGTTGCGCGGGCGCGGGCCTATTGGCCATCTCGTACGGCATTTCCCCGAGGGGCGCCTGCGGATCGACATCGTTGATCGCGGGAACGACCTCCTGCGCGTGCGCTGGCACGCGCGCGGCTCCGACGAACAGGAGCAATTGACAGCAAACGCAGGGCAGTAGGGCGCGCATCTGTCCTTGCCTGGCCTCCAAGGCTTCGCACGGCGGCGCTCCGCTCGCCACGCTGTGTGGTCGGCACAGCCACATCACGTGCAGCGGTGCGCGTGTAGGTGGTATACTAGGTGTTGGGCGACCGGCCCGCGGTCCTTTTTGACGAGCGGCCGCACTTCTCCTTCCCGGCAGGAGGCCCGGCCGCCGACGTCTCTGCCGCCGAAGAGGGGCACTGGGCCCGGTCGATAGCCGGCTGTGGGAGTGTTACACATGATCGTTGGAGTGCCGCGAGAGATAAAAGAGGGCGAGAATCGTGTCGGGCTCACGCCCGCCGGCGCCCGAGGACTGACCGCTGACGGCCATCAAGTGCTCGTCGAAACCGGGGCGGGGGAGCAGAGCGGGCTTGCCGACGATGAGTACGTGGCGCATGGGGCGGAGATAGTGGATTCGGCCGACGAGGTGTTCGAGCGGGCGGACATGCTGGTGAAGGTGAAGGAGCCGCAGCCATCGGAGTACGACAAGCTGCGGGCCGACCAGGTTCTGTTTACGTACCTGCACCTCGCCTCCGAGCCCGATGTGACTCGTATACTGCTTGAGAGGAACGTCGCGGCCGTCGCCTACGAAACGGTGGAGCGGCCGGACGGCAGCTTGCCGCTTCTGACGCCAATGAGCGAAGTGGCCGGGAAGATGGCAACACAGGTGGGTGCCGAGCTCCTGCTGGCCCACCGCGGCGGGCGGGGGATTCTCATGGGCGGCGTGCCGGGCGTGCCCCCGGCAGACGTCGTGATCCTCGGCTGCGGCATGGTGGGAACAAACGCGGCGAAGCTTGCCGCCGGCATGGGCGCCCACGTCACCATCCTCGACATTAACCACGACCGCCTGCGGTATCTGGCCGAGGTCATGCACGGAAACGTCATCACCGTATACTCAGATGAACACACGATCCACCGCGCCGCCGGGTACGCGGATTTGCTCATTGGCGCCGTGCTGATCGCCGGCGCCCGCGCTCCGACTCTGGTCACCGGGGATATGGTGCGAGACATGAAGACGAGGTCCGTCATCATGGACGTCGCCGTTGACCAGGGCGGGTGCGTGGAGACCATCCGGCCGACGACCCACGCCGAGCCGACGTACATCGTGCACGACGTGGTGCACTACGGGGTGCCCAACATGCCGGCGGGCGTGCCCCGCACCTCGACATACGCCCTCTGCAACGCGACGATTCCCTATGTGCGTAAGATCGCGACCCTGGGTCTGGATCGAGCTGCCGAAGAGGACGGCGCGATTTGCAAAGGCATCAACGTACGGAACGGAGAGATCGTGCATCCGGCGGTGGCGAAGGCGTTTGAGGCTCGTTGACAGGAGGGCGCTGCGTGGAGGTGCGCAGTGGGCGGGCTAGGCGGGGATACTCACCATCACCTTGATGACCTCGTCCGGCCGTTCGCGCGTCATCTCCATGCCCTCGGCGACGCGCTCCAACGGAAGGCGATGGGTGACGAAGGAGCGCACGTCTACCTGGCCCTGCGCCACCAGGGCCGTCGCAAGTTGCATCAGCTCCCGGGTGCGCTCCATCGGCACGTACGATGGGTGCAGGCTCACCCGCCTCCTGAGCACCGCCTGCGGAGACGGATAGCGCGGCTCGTCGGCGAGGCTGAGCACGATGATGCGACCGCCGGGCTTCATGGCTCCCAGCAGCTTCCGGCCCGCATCCTTGTCAGCACTCAGGTCATCGTTCATGCAATCGAAAACGACGTCCACCTCGCCGACGCCGTCCACGACCTGCCGTGGCCAATCCGGCTCGCGGGCAGACAGCGCCACGTCGGCGCCAAGCTGCGCGGCGAGCGCGATGCGATTATCGAACAGGTCGGCGGCGGCGATAGCGGCCGGCTGTGCGTGGGCTTTGACGGCCTGGAGCGTCAGGAGACCAACGGGGCCACACCCGAGCACAAGAGCCCGCTCGCCGTTGCGTATGTCGGCGCAGTCCACCCCCCGCAAACACGCACACAGGAGCTGCGTGATCGCGCCCTGCTCCCACGTCATGCCATCGTCGAGTCGGCTCACGGCTATCTTGTGGGGCACAATGCGCACGTACTCGGCAAAGCAACCGAAACTGACCCAGAAGGTCAGCCGCTCCCCAGCCCGGTAGCTCCCGGCGCCGGGCCCCGCCTCCACGACCTCGCCGCTCGCCTCATGCCCCGGAATGCTGGGATAACGGGTTACCGGATCCGCTCCCACGTACATCTGCGTGTCCGTGCCGCAGATGGCACAGGAATGGATTTTCAACACCAGGCCGTCATCGCCCGCCGCCGGGACGGGCACATCTTCGATGCGCAGGTCTCGCGGGGCGTGCAGAACGGCGGCTCTCATTGCGGTGAGCCTCACATACGGATGGGGTATGTACCTTGGGGATCAATGCCCCGGCGGCTGCCGGCGCTCGGTGTCAATGTCGGCCAGGAAGGCAGTCACGATCGGGTCGGCTTTCTCGGCGCGCGCGAGCTTCTTGAGCTCGGCGTGCGCCAGCTCGTACAGGCCGTCGCTGCAGTAACGCTCGGCCAGAAGCAGGCCGGCCCCGTATTGCTCCTTCGTCGCGGCGGCCCACGTTCGGATGTCGCGCTCCGCTTCCCGCAGGACGGCGATCTCCTCTTCGGCCAGCAGCACGATCCAGCCCCCCTGCGGCTTCCTATCCCTACGGCCGTCCCCGCCGATAGCCTCCCACCGGTACACCGTGCCCGGCGAGAGTGCAGAGGCTGTGTCCGGATACGCGGACCGCGTCTTCGCGGTGGCCCCGTTGTAGACGCGCTTCTCGCCTGTATCGGTTGTCTCGGTGATATTGAAGGCGTAGCTCCGCGCACCCGACACGCGCGACCAGGAGAACTTGGGGCGGGGCGTCGTGATGCAGGTGTCGCTGGGTTTTGCCGTGCGCTCGGTTTGTCGGGCAACAGTGGTCGCCTCGGCCTCGCTCAGACGCTTGAAGCGGTCGATGCTCAGCCCGAACCTGAGGCGATTCCACAGCGCGGCTATGGCAGGGGACCGGAGCTTGGCCTTGGGCGGCACGGGCCCCGGGCCCATGGTAAGCTCCGTGCCCGGCGTCAGCGAGATAGGCGGCTGCGTCGGCTGGAAAATGACGGCGCGTGCGCCTTTGGCGATCAGCAGCTTATCGCCACGATGCACCACCTGAGGAGCTGCTATCGGGGCCACAGATCCGTCCGCCGCCTGCACGCGCACGCCGCCCTTCAGCACTACAACGATGCCCCCGACCTCGTCGGCCTCCGTCGCGCCAACGCAACAGAGGCCCGCTGCGAAGCTCGCGAGCAGCGCGACAGACGGCGCCCGGCGTATCAGATCCATCATGGCGTCCCTCTCAGCGCGACAATGTCGCCGCTCGCAGGCGCGGGAACGGCCTGCTGCGAACGACGGCCCCAACATCCGCCCTTTGTACAGGTCCCCTCTTCCCGACCTGGCAGCGTCATCCTCCGTCGGCGCGTTGAAACGGGGAGCGTGATGATTGGGCTGGCGATCAAGGAGCGTGACGCCGAATCGTCTGTAGGATCGGGATCGCTGCCAGCTTCTCTTCGGGCAGTAGGTCCCAGCAGATGCCTTGCGGGCGTTCGTACCGGCTGTGCGTGGCTAGTGTTTCCGTCGGTGTGACGATGTAGTCCACGGCGAGGTCATGCGCGATCATGGGCCACTCGTCTTCCACGATCTGCAGATCGTGGACTGTCGTCACGATGGTCGTGCTGTCGTCGATGAGGCCGAAATGCCGTCCCAGGCCGAACTCTATATCGGAGTAGCCGCCGCCCTTGCCAACTCGGGCACCGTCTCGCCTCACCGCCACGGAGCCGGCGACCACGAGACCGATGTGCGGCATATCGCTGGGGTGCACATGCCGACCGAATCGCATGGCGCCTCTGATGCTCGATGCCGCCCGCTCGTCTCCCGCCAGACGCGCGGGGTCCAGCTCCACGAAGCATTTCTCACTCCGCAGCCGCGGCACGGCCATGTATACTCTCTTACCGTCTCGAAGAGCCAGGAAGCGCACGGGTTGCTGAGGTGAGTCCGGATTGGCCTTGATCGCCGCTGCCGCTCGCCACTCCGGCAGCGTGCTGAGCGCATCTGCCGCCTGCTCGGCGCCGCGGAAGTTGGGAATGCGCCCCTTTGCCCCCGGGAAACGCGCAACGCCCTCGGACTCCAGGAGCGACCATATCTTTTCGCGCACGGCTTGCTTGTCCGTCATCGACCCTCGATGGCAGTGGCCTCACTCGGACTGCATGGCATCGAGGCGCTGCCGCGTCCACACCTCGGCCTTGGCCACGAGGTCGTCGGCCATGGCGGGCGACCCGCACCCGACGGTGAGGCAGAGACCGCGCGGCGACAGGGACTTTATCACTCGCTCCACCTCGCTCGGATGCGCGCGCATGTAGATGCCCTTGCCGGCGGCCTGGATGCGGCGCAGGTAGGGCAGGTGATCGTCAAAGCGCGGGTTCTGCCATATCCCCGCCCATTGCACGACGCCGAGATCGGGGATCTCAACGAGGCCCTCGATAAGCCGCGGCATGGTCTCGTGAATGTGAAACACGCTGTGATCCAGCCGGCGCGCCAACTCGATGTCAACAGGCTGAACGAGCCGGCGATAGTGCTCCAGCGAGATGAGATCGGCGAAGTCCTCCTGGATCACCTCGCTCCTGCCGGGCGCCCACCAGCGCATCCAGCAGCTCGAGCCGTCGTGGGTTTGATGGATCTGCTCGGCGTGGCGGACGAGTATCTCCCAGTACAGCTCCAGGCACCGGCGGAGGCCGTGCTCGACGGCATCAGGCTGCTCCATGACATCAACGCATAGTTGTGCATTGCCACGGAGTGCGGAGAGGTGGTCGCTGGGGCCATGCAGGTCCGTCAGGCCCACCATGAACTTGCCCTCGCTCGCCCTCTGCAATGCCTCGGTCATCTCGCAGATCTTGAGCCACCAGCCGTTCTGCTCGTCGAAGCCGATGTCGTCGATGGCGGCGAGATCGTCCAGGATGGGCGAGAGCCACATGGTGCGTTCGTCGAAATCCACGGCGCAGCCCAGCATGCCCGCCACGATGGCGGGGCCGAGGTTGGCATAGGCCACGGGGAACGCCTCGGCGGCGTAGTAGGTGCGCGAGAACGTCGCCTCGGCGGCGGCGACGATGCGCTCCGTGTTGCGCCATCGATCCTCAATGCTGGTGGGCGGCGGTGGTTCCGGCAGCGCCTCGGAGGTGTTCTTTGGCGCGGTGACCATCATGAGCACACGGTCGGGCGTCTCGCCGCGCCAGAAGGCCTCCCACCGCACTTTGGCGTCCGGCCAGTCGGGCTTGTAGAGCATCCTATCGTTTGCCATGTGGTCGGCTCTGGTAACTCACAGGGATTGCCAATGTGGCGCAGCCTGCGCAGCGGTTGGGACGACCGCACAGGCCGCGATCTCGCAGGCAAGCTGCCTGCGCCACACGCGGGCGCGCGTCGTCCTAGAACGGACGGTCGCCCAACCCGCTGAGCTTCTCCCCGCACAGGATGAATCCTGCTGCTCGAGTGTCGTGAACGCACCGGCGCGCCGCTCCCGCTCACCGCTCGAACAGCCGCCAGTCGCCTTCCGAGTCCGGCGGCTCGCGGCCGGGGACCCAGGCGAAGCCGTCGGTGGGCGTGATCGTCGCCGCCTGGATGCGGCCGCCGCAGTATCGCGGGTAGCGCCGGCAGACCATCTCGATGAACGGCACAGCGGCGTCCACCAGCTCTCGAAACAGGGCGGCATCTGCTTCGCCTGCGCGCGGCGGAATGCGCGGCCGGCGCCGTCGCGGACGCCACAGCGCCCCGATCGCCGCCCGTCCGCCCTCAGAGGTCGTCCAGTGGTCCTCCTCGTAGGCGGTCCCGCCCTCGACGCACGCGATGACGACGTGGCCCGTTGATTCCCCCCGAGGGTATCCGGCGACGATGTAGGCCACGTCCCAGTCCCGGAGCAGATAGCTTGCGGCAAAGGGCTGCGCTCTCGCGAGGTGCTCGAGGACATCGAGGAAGAAGGTGCCCAGCCGCTCAGCCGCCTCGCGCGGATCAGCCTCGGAGGTGAAGCCGCCCGTGAGGTCATGCAGGTAGGCGCCGAGGCTGCGCCCGAGCATCGGCGTGCGCGGGTCCCACAGCGATGCGTTGCCCACGCTGGCGAAGGCGAGGCGCGGGCCGAGCCGCACTATCTTCTGGGCGTCGGTGCGATACGATGCAGTGCCGGTCACCATCATGCTCTCGCACGCGAGCACGATGCCCGCCGGGCATGCCGCAACAGCGACCTCTGACATAGGTGCGTGACTCCCGCGGCCGGGTGTCGGTTACGCCGACGCAGCTTCCTCGATGCTCACGTCACGTTCCTGCTTCGCCGAGGCGTAGGCCGTCTGCATGATCTGCATGACCGTAACGCCCTCCTCGCCCGGCGTTTTGGGCTCGTGGTCCTCCATGCACGCGGCGACGAAATCGGCGATGAGTGGATTGGGCGCGTCGCCCCGCCGTGGCTGCGGCAGGTCCGGCACGATCTTCAACTGTTGCCCATCCTGCTCCGTGTAGAGCGTCAGCGGATCGGCCACCATGCCGGCTTTCGTGCCGAAGATCCGGATGTCGTCCGCGTTGGCCATGTTCGCGGCGAAGGACTGCTCGAAGGTCACGGTGAGGCCGCCCTCAAAGCGCACGAACACGGTCGCCTGGTCCTCCACGTCGTGCACCACACCGGCCGGCGCCGGCTTACCTACACCGCGAAACGTCGTGGCGCTGACGCTCACCGGCTTCGGGTTGTCGAGCACGTACAGCATGAGGTCGATGTCATAGCATCCGATGTCCATGAGGCACCCGCCGCCCGCTTTGCTGGAGTCCAGGAACCATTTGGAATCGATGAGGATGTCGAGCCCGGGGCGGCCCCGCCGGCGAAAGCGACTGACACGCGCGTAGTACACGTCGCCGAGGAAGCCGGAGGTGACGTACCGGCGCATCGCCTCCGCACGTGGCGAGAAGCGGGACCGGGCGTGACAGATGCCGAGCTTCACTCCCGCCTTGCGGCAGGCCGCCACCATGTCCTGCGCCTCTTTGGCGTTCATGGCCATTGGCTTTTCGCAGAGCACGTGCTTGCCCTTGGCCGCGGCGGCACACGTGGGCTCCGCGTGGGCAAATGGCGGAGTACAGACGCTGACGGCCTCCAGTTCAAGCACCGTTAGCAACTCCTCATAGTCGGTGAAAACAAGGGGAATGTCGTACGTCTCGGCCACCGAGTGTGCCACGTCTCCTCTGACGTCGGCTACAGCCAGAACTTCCGCATCCTCGCACGCCTGAAAGCTCTTGAGCTGGTTCACGCCGATGACGCCAACTCCGATGATTCCGACATTCAGCTTCCGGGCCATGGGTGGGTCCCCCCAAGGGAGTATTAGCGCGCCCCCGGCACGGAGCTCACCGCGCCCCGAGGCCGCTGAGACGGCTGCGCTACATACACACGACATCAAAAGAGGCATTCTCAGCCGAGAGGCCTTTTCCCTCGTTGGCCTGGACGGCACCGCCTGCGGACCGGGTGGCACGGATGGCGTCGCCCTCGTTGACGGCCCTTGGGCACTTGTGATAGAAAGCGCCTGACCCCATGGCTCGGCGACTCTCACCAAAAGCACTCCTGGTCATCGCGGCCACGTTCTCCGTGTGGCCCGGCAGCTCTTGGGGCGCCGAGAAGCTGGTCATCATATCGCCACATTGGGAGGGGCTGCGGCGCGAGTACACCCGCGCCTTCGAAGCGTGGCACCACGACCGGTACGGGGAGCCAACGACGGTCGAGTTCCTCGATCTCGGCGGCACCTCGGAAATCATCAAGTTCATCCGCTCTGAGTACAGCGGGGACCGCGACACCGCAAGCGTGGACGTGTTCTGGGGCGGCGGGACGGATCCATACCTGCAGCTTGCCAAGGAGGGCTTTTTGGCGCCGTATCGCGTCCCTGATGGGGTGCTGGAGCGGATACCGCCGCACATATTCGGCATGCCCATGTACGACCCCCAGTTCCGCTGGTACGGGACGGCGCTGGCGGGCTTCGGCATCATCTATAACAAGGTGGTGCTGGATCTTCTGCATCTTAGGGCGCCGGCGACGTGGGAGGATCTTGCCCGACCCGAGTTCGCCACGTGGGTGGGATCGGCCGATCCACGCGCCAGCGGCAGCGTGCACATGATGTACGAGATCATGCTCCAGACCTACGGGTGGGAGAAGGGCATCGACGTCATCACGCGCATTGGCGCCAACGTCCGATCGTTTCCCGACTCGTCGTCGCGGATACCCAAGGACGTCTCCGCCGGCGAGATCGCCTGCGGTCTTGCCATAGACATCTATGCGCAGGCTCAGATCAACGAGGCGGGCCCGGACAAGATCGGCTACGTTATGCCCGAGGGCCAGACGGTGATCAATCCGGACTCCATCGCCATCCTGCGCGGCGCGCCCCACCGCGAGGCAGCAGAGCGGTTCCTCGAGTTCGTGCTCTCGGAGCAAGGCCAGTCGCTGTTGATGCTGCCTCCCGGCGCCGATGGCGGCCCGACGGAGTTCCAGCTCGGCCGTATGTGTGTCATTCCGGCCCTGTACGGGAAGCTCGGCGGCGAGCGTATCGTGCCGACGGATCCATTCCGGTGGAAGACATCGCTCAAGTACGATGCCGACAAAGGCGGCCTGCGCTGGACTCTGGTGAATGACCTCGTGGGCGCGCTGATCATTGACACGCACGACGATCTCCTTCGTGCGTGGGAAGCGATCGGCCGTGGCGGGATGCGGGAGGACGCCCTGGCCAAACTGGGCGAGGCGCCCATCACGGAGGCGGAGGGCCTGGAGCTGGCGCGCTGGAAATGGGACGATGACGAGGCGCGCAGTGTGGAGCGATCCGCCTGGGTGCGTTTCGCACAGCGCAAGTACCGCGAAGCCTACCGTCTCTCGGGCGGGGCCGGGCGAGAGCACTGGCGCGCTGTGGGCCGCGTGGTGCGCCTAGCCATCCCGCTGGGCGCCGCGGCCATGTGCGTGCTGCTCGTGTGTGACCTCATTGTGCGTGGGCTGCGGAGTCTTTGCCGGCGGCGGGGATGAGGATGGGCCGCCCTGCAAGTCAGTCGCCCCGGGCGGGGCACGGAGCTCGCCAGAGCCGACCGGGACCGCGCCCGGCAATCCCGGGCCGGCAGGCTGCGGATCACCACGGCGGGAGGTGTGCGGGTTGGTATCGGTCAGTCTCGAAGGCGTCACCAAGCTATTCGGTGACACGCGCGCCGTTGACGATGTGACGCTGGAGCTTAAGGGCGGCGAGCTGTTCTTCCTGCTTGGGCCCTCCGGCTGCGGCAAGACGACCTGCCTGCGCATCGTGGCGGGGTTCTACCAGCCGGACGCGGGCACACTGCGGTTCAACGAGCGGGTGATGAACCGCGTTCCGCCGCACCTGCGCAACACGGGAATGGTCTTCCAGAACTACGCGCTCTGGCCTCACATGACGGTGGTCGAGAACGTGGCGTACGGCCTGCGTCTGCGCAAGCTGCCCGCGGCGGAACGGACGGAGCGGGTGGACCGTGCCCTGGAAGTCGTCCGCATGAGCGAGCACGCGGGCAAGCACCCGAATCAGCTCTCCGGCGGCCAGCAGCAGCGTATCGCACTGGCGCGCGCGCTCGTGATCGAGCCCGATGTGCTGCTGCTGGACGAGCCGCTCAGCAACCTCGACGCCAAGCTCCGCGGCCAGATGCGTTACGAGATAAAGCGCATCCACGCCGAGGTGGGCACCACGGCCCTGTACGTGACGCACGACCAAATCGAGGCGCTCTCGATGGCCGATCGGCTGGCCATCATGCACGACGGGCGGATCGAGCAAGTGGGCACCCCGCGCGAGATCTACAATGCCCCGGTGAACCGCTTCGTGGCGCAATTCGTCGGCGACACGAACTTCGTGGACGGCGCAGTCGCCGCCGAGGCGAGCGATGGTCGCATCGCCGTGCGCACGGGCCTCGGCGAGCTGACCTGCTCGGCGCCGCCCGAGTCCGTCGCCCCAGACGCACCGGTGACATGCTCGATGCGTCCCGAGTCGCTTTCGATCCACGCGCGACCCCCGGAAGGCCCCAATGAATTCCCCGCGCGGATCACGGGCCTCACGTACCACGGCGATACGGAGGAGTACGAGCTCATGGCCGCGGGCGAGCTCTCGCTGCGGGCGGTGATGCTGAATCCTGGCAGCGATGCGCCGCAGGCGGGCAGCGAGGTGACAGTGTCCGTGGCGGCCGAGGACATTGCAGTGCTGCTGCGATAGCCACGACCGTGTGGCACGGGTAGCTTGCTACCCGTGTGCACCCTGAGGCCCGCACGGCTTGACGAGCAAGCCGTGCCACACGGGGAGATGTAGCAGCGAGACCCCGGCGGGAAAACCGACATGGACCCGAGGAGAATCTGGCGGCAGTACGACCTCAGTGGCAGCAGCACCGCGCTGCTCGTGTTTCTGTGGCTCTTCTTCGCCGCGTTCCTGATCTACCCGCTCCTGTACGTCTTCTCGCAGGCCTTCTACGTCAACGGCCGCTTCTCGCTGACGTTCTTCAGGCTCATGCTCGCCGATCCCGTGCAGCGCGACTGCGTCATCAACAGCATCAATATCGGCGCAGCCGCCACCGTGCTCACGACCATCGTCGGCCTGCCGCTCGCCTTCGTGATGACGCGACGCAGCTTTCGCGGCAGAGGCGTGCTGCAGGCGCTCGTGCTGGTGCCCATGGTCATGCCGCCCTTCGTGGGCGCCATCGGCATGCGGCAGTTCTTCGCCCGCTTCGGCAGCATCAACCTGGCGCTCATGAAGCTGGGACTGATCAGCGAGCCAATCGACTGGTTCGGGGGCGGGGGGTTCGTCGGGGTCGTCATCCTTGAGGCGCTGCACCTGTACCCCATCATGTACCTGAACATCGCCGCTGCGCTGGCCAATGTTGACCCGAACATGGAAGAGGCCGCGCAGAACCTCGGGGCCAGCGGCTTCAAGCTCTTCCGCACCATCACCTTTCCGCTCATGCTGCCGGGGTATTTTGCCGGCGCCGTCATCGTGTTCATATGGGCCTTCACGGATCTGGGCACACCGCTTATCTTCCAGTACCGGACCGTCGTGCCCGTGCAGATCTTCGACAACGTCAAGGACATCCGCACCAACCCGATGGGCTACGCGCTCGTCGTGCTGGTCATCGTCGTCACCATGCTGTTCTTCTACGTGGCGAAGCGCTTCGTCGGCGGCCGGCGCTATGAGATGATGGGGCGCGGTCACGTCGCGGCGCGGGAGCGCCCGCTTGGACCTGTCGGGACCGTGCTGGCTCTCGTAGGCATCCTCTCCCTCATCGGCATCGCTCTGCTGCCCCACCTCAGCGTCCTGCTCACGTCTGTCTCCGCCAAGTGGTTCATGACCGTCGTGCCGGAGCAAGTCAGCTTCGCGTACTACGGCAAGGTCTTCAGCCACGAGCTCACGCTGCCCAGCATTCGCAACAGCCTGCTGTATAGCTCGTTCAGCACGCTTGTGGACATCGTGCTGGGTGTGGCGATCGCGTATCTATTGACACGCCGTCGGGTGCCCGGGAAAAACCTGCTGGACGCCACATCAATGCTGCCCCTGGCGCTCCCGGGCATCGTGCTGGCCTTCGGGTATGTCGCCTCCTTTGCCGATACGCCGCTTGACCCGCGCCGGAATCCGACGCTGTTGCTGATCATCGCCTACAGCGTGCGCCGCTTGCCCTACGTGGTGCGCGCAGCGTACGCGGGCTTCCAGCAGACCAGCGTCGCGTTGGAGGAGGCCTCACAGAACCTGGGCGCCAGTCCGGCGGTGACGCTTCGACGGATCACCCTCCCACTCATCTCCGCCAACCTCATCGCCGGGGCCATACTGGCGTTCTCCTTCGCCATGCTCTCGGTCAGCGACAGCCTCATCCTCGCCATGAAAGAGCAGTACTACCCCATCACCAAGGCCATCTTCGCTCTGATGCAGCGCATCGCCGATGGCCCGTTCATAGCCAGCGCCATGGGCATGCTGGGGATGGCGCTTCTGACCGTGAGCCTGGTGGCTGCGGGGAGGTTTCTGGGCGCCCGGATGGGCGAGCTGTTCCGGTCGTGAGGTGTTGCCGCGGCGTATGTGCGCGGACGAACATCAGGTGCCGGGTAGCCTGGCGCACATTTGTAGGGGCGACCGGCCAGGTCGCCCCTACGGGGACCTACGCGACAACGCGTCGTCGTCCGAAGACGGGCGAAGACGCCTACCCGAGCCCCCGGAGCGCCTCCCGGGCGGCGCGCTTGCCCTCGCGGTCCGGGTGGTTCTCCGCAACGAACTGGAGGGCTGCCTTGTCGCGGGCAGAGGCAAAGTCGTCAAGCCGCTGGGCAAGCGCCTTGCCGACGTTGGCGGCAACGGAATGCAGGGCGGCGTTCTTGCCCAGAGCGATGAGATCGGCGGACCGGCCGGCGGTCACCAGCCTTTGCACCGAGGGTTGGTGGTTGGCGACTTTCACCGCCGCCCGCCGCCGCGTGGACTCCCATCCGGAGGCCTTCGCCACCACTACCAGGGCTTCCATGGCCGCATCGCTGGTGCGAAGCCGCTCCCCCAGGCTCTCGACGATATACTCTCGGATCGGGTCCCGGTCCTGCTCGGCATCGCGACGCAGCGACGCTTCGCGGCTTATCTCAGCCGCCTGTTTCATTTCCCTGACGTCGGCGAGAATGTAATCGGGGATTCCCCCCGTATCCTCCTCCTCATCGAGGTCGCGGAGCACTCGGCGTGCCGTACCGCGGCCCGGGGAATCGGCATGGGGACGCCGCACTTGCCGCCGAAGACAGGCGACGAGGGCGAGCACGTCATACTGCTGTGCCTCCAATGCCGCATCCACCATACGCCGGGCCGATATTTCGGAGCCGGTGAGCGACAGAATGCCCAGCAACTCCCAGTCCTGGCGCTCGACCGCCTGCTCTATGCCCTCCTGCATCCGGTGCGGAACATTGGCCTCCAGCAGATGCTCGATGCGCCGTCCGTATTGCGCCAGAAGTGAGGTGTCCATGGTCGCCTACCTCGCCGACGAAGCGTAGTCTGAGGGCAGTGCCCGCCCGCACGTCCGTGGGCTGAGTATAATCGTCGTGCAGCAACGCGGTCAAGCCCACCGGTGGGCCGAGGCACCGCCGCCGGTGCTCCGGGCTGCCGGCCTGGATCCATCTTCTGTCTTCGCTGCGGAAGGGCTCGCCTGCGAACTGAAGCAGGTGTCCCGGGCAGCGATGACAAAGATGAAACCGGCGCCGCGTAGATGAGCGCACCCTCAGCCACCGGTGACGAAGCTATGGCGCAGATCAGCATTGTGTTGGGCCCGCCACGCACGGGCAAGAGCGAGTACGCGGTGGAGCGATTCGTGGCAGCGGTCGGGCAGAACGGCGTGGATGCCGCCCTGCTGCTGCTGCCCACGGCGCGAAGGGCCGCCGAGGTGCGGCGACAGATAGTCGCCGAGGGGCGAGTGCCGGCCCTTTTCGACGCGCGCATCATGACCTTCCCCCTGCTTGCTCAGGCGCTCCTGACCGCCAACCGAGTCCCAGCGGCCGAGATAGGCCCGATGCCCCAGCGGCTGATTCTGCGCCAGGTCGTGCAGGAGCTCGCATCGGCGGGCGATCTTCCGTATCTGCAGGAGGTGCAGAGCTTTACGGGCTTCACCGAGGCGCTGTGCCAGCTCATCGGTGAACTGAAACGAGCGGCGGTCGATCCGGCCCGATTCGAGGACGCGATACGGGCCGCCCGCCTCGATGACCAGCGCAGCGGAGAAGTTGCGGCCATCTATGCCGCCTATCAGAAGGCGCTGGTGGAGCTGGGCGTGTTCGATACCGAAGGCCTCTTCTGGTGGGCACGTGACATTCTGCGCGACGGTAGAAGGCGTCCCTTCGAGGAGCTCCGCGAGATCGTCGTGGACGGCTTTTGGGACTTCACCACGACGCAGTTGGATGTGCTCGAGCTGCTCATCGATGGCGTGGAAACGGCGACCATCACGCTGTCGTATGACAACGCGCCGGAGGTGGCCGAGCTATTCGAGTTCACCGGGCATACGCTGAAGCGGCTGAGAAAGACCTTCCCGGACGCGACGCGCGAGGGCAGAGCCCAGCGGCAGCCACCGGCAAAGCCTCTGGAGCATCTTGGGATGCGGCTTTTCCGACGGGGCCCCGAGGAGGCAGAAAGCCTGCCAGATGTGGATCAGAGCATCGACCTCATTGAGGCCCCCGGGCGCCGACGAGAGGTCGAGGAGATAGCGCGGGAGATCAAGACGCTCGTGCTCTCGGGCGAGGCGCAGCCGAGTGAGATAGCCGTCGTATTTCGGCGGCTCGACGAGTATGCCGAGCTGCTCCGCATCACCTTCGCGCGCTTCGGCATTCCGCTCTACGTCATGGCGGGCCAGTCGGCATTGCGCCGGCCGGTGGTGCAGGCGGCGCTGGCCATCTACCACGTCGTCGCGAACGACTATCGGCGGGACGATGTCATCAATCTGATCAGCTCGAACTACGTCACGTTCTCCCCCGGTGACGGCGAGGCAGAGATCAGTGTGGACGAGCTGGGGCGGCTGACGCGCGCCGCGCGCATTGTGGGCGGGAGAGAGACGTGGGAGCAGCGGCTGCGAGCGCGCGCCAGACGCCTGGAGCGCACCATTGAGCGGGCCAGCGACATCGAAGACGACGAGCAGGAGTACGCCGACCGAAGCACGGCGCCCGAGGAGCTGGCCGCGCTCCCGCAGGCACGAGGGTACGTGCGGTCGCTGTTCGCGGCGCTGGATCGCATTCCACGCAAAGCGACGCTGCAGGAGCACGCGGCGGCGCTGCTGGAGTTGATCGAGGAGTTCGGTATTCCGGCCCACGTCGCCGAGGCGACGGCGCCGGAGGCGTCGGCCGGGGACATCCAGGCATTCCGAGAGCTAACGCGAACGCTCGAAGAGCTGCGGCTGGCCGCGGACATGTACGTGCCGACGGGCGCGCGCGCTGAGCCGCGCTATACGCCTGCCCAGTTCGTGGACGATCTGCGCACCATCCTGAACCGCACCACGTACGACCCGGAGCGATCGGCCGAGGGGCGGGTGCTGGCGGCCGATACCCACGACGTGCGGCAGCTCAGCTTCGCACACGTGTTTCTCGGCGGCCTCACGGAGCGCGGGTTCCCGCGCCAGCGGCGGGAGTGCCCGTTCTACAGCGACGCCGAGCGGCATCGGCTGCTCGATGCCGGCCTTGAGCTGGAGCCCCGGCTGCTTCGGCAGCGGGAGGAGATCCTGCTGTTTCACTCCGCGGTGACGCGGGCGACGAAGCGCCTGTATCTGAGCTATCCGTCCACCGACGCCGAGGGCAAGGAGGTGCTCAGCTCCTACTACGTTGACGAGGTGCGGGAGTGCTTCGACGGTGGCATATGCGAACGGCGGATTCGCGTCTCGCAGACGGTGCCGTCTCTGGCCAAGGCCGCCTGCGAGGAGGAGCTGCTCGAGGGAGCTTTCCTGCACTTGTGGCATCCGGACGCGGCGGACAGATCGCGGGTGGCCGCGGCATACAATCGCGTCCTGGCCTGCCGCCCCCGTGCCGTCGCCAGCGCGCTGGCGGGGGCATGGGTCGAGCGGGAGCGCGACTCGCGGGACCCACCCGGCAAGTTCGATGGCGTGCTGAACGACGAGCACATCCTGGACGAGCTCCAGCGACGTTTCTCCACCGAGTACCGGTTCAGCGCCAGCCAGTTCAATGACTATGGACAGTGCCCCATGCGGTACTTCTTCAGCCGCGTGCTGCAGCTTAAGGAGCTGGAGGAGCCCACGGAGATCATTGATCCGCGGGAGCGCGGCGGGTTGCTGCATCGCATCATGCGTCGCACGCATGAGTCGCTGGCGTCACGGAAGGAGCCGGCGAAGCCTATCAGCGCGGATCTCCTGGAGCAAATGCGGCCAGCGATCCAGCAGATCATTGACGAGCAGTTCGACGCGGATCGGGACTGTGGCGCCGTTGTGGATGAGGCCCTCTGGGAGATCGAGCGCGCGGAGTGCAAACGTAACATGGCGCTGGTGCTCGACAAGGAGCTGGAACTGGCCGGCGATGGACATGTCCCTACGCACTTCGAGGCCGAATACGGGACGCACGGCGTCCCGCCGTTGTGCATCGCAGACGACGGGCGGCAGGTGCTGCTGCGCGGGCGCATTGATCGCATTGACCTGGTGTACGGCGACGGCGGGGACGGGGAGCCGAAGGAGTTTGCGGTGTTCGACTACAAGTCCGGCTCGGGCCCAAGAGCGAGCGAGATCCTGAGCGGGCGCGACTTCCAGCTTCCCATCTATGCCCTCGCCGCGAAACTGGTGCTTGACGATGCGCCCGGCCTCGAATGCCGCGAGTGGGCCTACTACCGCGTGCGGCGGCCCGTGGATTTGTTCGGGAACCCATCGGGCAAGGGCGAGCTGACCATAGAGAACTGCATCGAAGCGGCGCGAGAGTTCGTGGTGCAATACGCCAAGAGCATCCGCACCGGCAACTTCGCTTTGCCGCCCGATCCGGGCCCTTGCCAATTCTGCGCGTTCGGTGCAGTGTGCCGCTTCGAGCGCTGGCGCATTGAGAACAAGCGGGGGGCGAGGTAAACGTGCTCAAGGACCACAACGCTCGGACTGCAGCCAGGGAGGACTTCGAGTCGAATATCGCCCTCTCGGCCGGCGCCGGCTCGGGCAAGACGACGGTGCTCGTGTCCCGCTACCTCGCGATATTGAAGCGGGACCTGGCGAAGGTCCCCCAGATCGTTGCGGTGACGTTCACGGAGAAAGCCGCCAAGGAGATGCGGGACCGGATCCGCTCCGAGTGCCGACAGCGTGCGCGTCGAGCGACCGACGCGGCGGCGCGACAGCGGTGGCAGCGCCACGAGCGCGAGCTCGAGAGCGCGCCCGTGAGCACCATTCACTCGCTGTGTATGCGCATCTTGCGCGAGCATGCCATTGTCGCGGGCGCCGACCCACACTTCACCGTGCTGGACGAGGCGCAGGCGGGCCTGCTGATGGCAGACACGGCACGCCGCTACGCGCTGCGCCGAGTGCACGAGGACGCCGCACCGATGCGGCAGCTCGTGGCTGCCTACGGGGTCGAGGGGCTGCGCAAGATCCTCTGCGACCTGATTGCCGAGCGCGATAAGTGGCTTGAGTGGCTACACGGCATGGAGGACGCGGAATCATTCGTCCGCCAGCGCCTGGGGGCGGATACCGAGGCTCAGCAAGGGGCTCTGGAGGGCCTCGTGCAGGATGCTCGCTGGCAGGAGGCCATCGCGACGCTCGGGTCCGCCGAGCCGCTGGACCCGGAGGACAGAGCAGCCCAGCAGCGCGCGGCGATACTGGAGCTGGCACCCGTTGCCGCAAGCGCCGAACTCGACATCCAGCAACGGGTCACAGCGCTGACCGAGCTGCAAACCCACTGCAAGAAGTTCGGCAGCAAGGCCAAATGGCCCTCTCCTGAGGCGCTCGCGGCCGTGCAGGATGCCTTCGTGACACTTCGCGAGCTATGCCGGGCCGCGATGAAGCAGGCCCTCGGGGCGACCGACGCCGACGTGGCCGCAAGCTCCGCTCAGCTCAGCGGCGCGCTCGCCGTCGAGCTCGAGGGAGCGCGCGAGCAGTATCAGAAGGTCAAGCGGCAGCGCTCTGTAATGGACTTCGCCGATCTGCAACTCGGCGCGCGGGATCTGCTGCGCGATAGGCCGGAGGTGCGCAACAAGTACCAGAGGCAATTCTCCTACATCATGGTGGACGAGTTCCAGGACACCAATGCGCTGCAAAAAGAGATCCTGTTCGCGCTCGCTGGCGCCGGGCCACAGCAATGTGGCGCAGCCTGCCAGGCTGCGGAGCAGCGTAGCGACGTCACCCAGTCCGCGACGCCAGGCAAGGCTGCCTGGCCCACACCGGGCAAGCTCTTCATCGTCGGAGACGACAAGCAGTCCATATACCGCTTTCGCGGAGCGGACGTGCGCGTCTTCAACGTGGTTCGGGGTCAGTTCGCGAGCTCAGACAGCGCGCGGACCCTTCAGCTCAGCGCTAATTTCCGCAGCCAGCCGGGGCTGGTAAACTTCTACAACGACCTCTTCGCCCGAGACTGCATCATGGGCACGGGCGAGGCCGAGCAGCCATACATTGCCAGGTACTCCCCTCTGACGGCAGAGCGCGATGCGGGCAGCGACCAGCCCGATGTTGAGATCATCCTCGCCACAGCGGACGCAGAGATTCCGGCCGAGGAGAATGAGGCCGACGATCTCGCACTCGACGATTTGCGCGAGATAGAGGCTGCGGCGCTCGCCGGGCGCATCGAGGAGATCTGCGCCGACGGTGGATTCACCGTTTTCGAGCGCGTGGACGACCGCGCAGAGACAGCCCGGGAGGCCCGCCATGGCGACGTTGCCATCCTCTTCCGCGCACTGAAGTCGGTGCGCATTTACGAACGCGCACTACGGCAACGAGGGATTCCCTATTATCTGGTGGCCGGGCAGGGGCTGTACGGGCGGCAGGAGGTAAGTGACCTTCTGTGTTTGCTGAGGGCTCTGGAGAACACGCGGGACGAAGTTGCCCTCATCGGGGCGCTGCGATCGCCGCTTTTCAGTCTGTCTGATGAGACGCTCTACCGGCTCTGCCGACGCCGGCAGCCGTACGAGGCGCTGCAGAAGATCGCCGCCGGAGCCGACGACGAGCAGCTCGCGCGGATCGGCCCGGACGAGCGCGAGAAGGCCTGCCGAGCGGCAGAGATGCTCGGCGAACTGCGCCGCGTCAAGGATCGACTCTCCGTGTCGCAGCTCCTGACGACCGCCGTCGAGCAGACGGGCTTTCTCGGGGCCCTGCTGGCGCAGTTCAACGGCGAGCAGATGGCCTCGAACGTTCGCAAGCTCATTGACGTGGCCGCCGCGTTCGAGCGCGGAGGCCTCTTCTCGCTGCACGAATTCATCGGATATCTCCGGGACCTCATCGCCACGGAGCAGCGCGAGGGCGAAGCGCCCATCCAGGGCGAGGAGGAGAACGTCGTCAAACTGCTGACCATTCACCGGGCGAAGGGGCTGCAGTGGCCCATCGTGATCGTACCCGATCTTGGGCGCAAGCCTCCCATCGGCGGGGGCGAATGGCTATGGGATGAGGCACACGGGCTCATCCTCAGGGGCGAGGACAGCACGGGGAGACGCCATTGGCCGGCAGTGGGGAAGCGAGCCAGGAGCCGCGAAGACGACATGGAAGACGCTGAGCGGCGGCGCCTGCTGTACGTCGCCTGCACGCGAGCGCGGGATCACCTCATCCTCAGCAGCCCGTGGAAGCCGACGAAGAGCGGCCGACCGAGTGCCAAGCTGTGGATAGCGTGGATCGCCGAGGCGCTGGGCATCGACGGGGACACGCCCGACGGCCCGCTTGCCACCTCAGATGGCGCTGGCTGGACAGGCGTGCTGCGGAGCTTTGGACCGAAGGACATTGATACGTCTCGCAGAGGGCGGCGGCGGAAGTCTATGGCCGGCCGACACGAGACCGAGCTGAGAAGCTGCCAGCCGCTCCCAGGCGCCGCGGGCGAGGAGGAGTTCGTGACTCAGACGAGGCCCCTTCGAGCTGCTGCCGCGGACCAACAGCGCTTCACCGTGACCCGGCTTGCCACGTATCTGGCCTGCCCCCGCGAGTACGAACTCCGCTACGTGCTCGACTTGCCCGAGTACTCGCCGCGCTCGGCCACCCCCCCTATCCCCCCCGCAAGCGGGGGGGAAGCCGCTGGGCGCAGTGTTCTGCTCTCGCCGCTGGAGCGCGGCACCGTGGCCCACCGCTGCCTGCAGCGCATCGGACGGGAGAAGGAGGAAGACATCGATGCGGTGGTAGAGGGCTGTCTGCGCGAGTTCGGCCTCGCCCCGGCGGCAGACGAATCCGTCCGACGCGAGATCGCGAGCATGGTCCATGCGTTCCTTGAGACCGATCTGTTCCAGCTCATCCGCTCGGCAAAGCGGCTGCGCACGGAGGCTCTCTTTTCGATGCCGCTTGACGGTTGCCTCGTCGAGGGCCAGGTAGACGCCGCCGCGTGGGATGCAGAGGGCATGATCCACCTGATCGACTACAAGACGGGCCGCGGAGACCAACGGCAGATGCAGCGCTACAGATTCCAGTTGGCGCTGTACTGCGCCGCCATCGAAGCCGCCTTCGGCGCACCGCCTGCATCGGCGACTCTGTATCAGCTCGAACAGGCCGAGAGCCGAGCGCTTCGCCTGCCCGAAGATATGAGTGAAGCCGTCTCGAAGGCGTTGTCGGCCATCGAGGGCATCCGGGCGGGGCGCTTTCCGCGCGGTGAAGCCGTGGACTGCACCCGGTGCGGCCACGCGTGGGTGTGTAGGGCGCCGGGGCCTGGGCCATAGAGGCACGGATAGAGCGGCCACGCGATCCTTCCCAGCGGACGCTCCGGCGCGGCCCACGTGCGGCGGAACGATGCGGCCCCGGGCGGGCTGGCACATAGGTGGGCCTGACCACCACTGTGGAGGTGCCCTCCGGTTCGCCCGCGAAGGAGGCACGATGCCAGTGGCGTAGTTGTGATGCAGGCGCCTCCGCACGCAGCGGACTGTGGTATACTGGCTAGTACGATTATGCTGGTGGTCAGTCGGCCGGCAGGAAGGGCCGGAGGGCGCCATCACAGACCAAGCCGGCAGAAGCCAGTGCGGGGCCGCTGGTGAACACACATGGGTCAGTTCCCCGAGTCGGCGTCGAGGTCGGCGCGATGGCTTGGCGCCTGCCTCGCGCCAGTGACGCGCGCGGGCTCTGCGTTGCTGAGAGCCGTAGTAGGGCGGCGCGGACCGAGGGCTTCCAGAGAGGGGGCGGCAGCGAGCGTGAGTACGGGAAAGGCAGGCATAGGGCTCAGGTTAGCGCAGTTGGAGGCGCGAGTGGCGGAGCTCGAGCGGCAGTCCGCAAGCGAAATGCAGGACTACCTGCAGCGGGAAGCGGAGGCCTTCAAGCTGGTGGCGGACCTCCCCGAGCCGCCCGATTATGGGACCGACGATCCCTGGGAGATCGCCCGGATCGCCGGGAAGGGACTCACGGCGGCGGACGTGGACCGCTTGTATCGGGAGGAGTGACGGTGGGGGCGGTCGTCGAGGAATTCGCGCAAGTCATAGCTCCTGCTCCCTCTGTCTATGTTGACGCCAACGTCATCCTCGCGGCCTACAGCAGCACACTGCCAAACCCGCGGCCCAAGGACATTGCGAGCGCGGGCTTCATCGAGTTGCTCGCCCAGGCTGGCAGTGAGGCCTGGACAAGCCTTCTGGCTGTCCAGGAGGCATGCTGGGTTCCGCTGCGAGAGGAGCTGACGCAGAGCAGCAAGCAGGCAGGCTGCGGCACAGACTGGAAGAGGCTCAGGCGGCGCGACCCAACCGCGTTCTCCGCCGCATACCAGGCAGCCAGAGCGAGAGCTGACCCTGTGATGCAGTTCGTCCGCGATCTGCCCCTGGCTGTGCGATGGCCTCGCCATCCCGGAACGGCGACACATCGTGCTTGCAGGGCGATCTGCTATCTCGCGAGGAAGTTGCTGTGGGCCTACGAGCTTGAGGCGGCCGACGCCTTCCACATTGCCATGGCAATGGTTGACGGCACGCGCCACATCGCCAGTCTCGATGGCGCATTTCAGGACGTTGATCAGATAACCGTGTACGCGCACCGGAAGCTCTGAAGCAGACGTAGCCCCGCTTGGCCAGCTCAGATGTGCCTCCCGTGCGCCTTCTGCTAACCATCGCCCCCGATTCCCCGCCGGCTCGCATCGCGCAACAGCTTCGCTGATCCACGCGTCGTGTGCTGTGGAGCGGCGATGAGGACCACCGGCTGTCGGACGAGAGGAAGGTATCGACCCCGATGGGGCCAAGAGAGCGGGCGATCAGGCACTCAGCGCCAAGAGGCAAGCCGGGCGAGGTGATGAAGCTGATGCCGGTTGATGGTGCAAACGTGTGTGGTGAATTCCTGAGGGCCGCGACAATAGTACGTTTCGGCGGCAGGCGACGCCGTCTGCTCGTGGCCGCCGTCTTGCCACTGTTGGTCGCGGCGACAGCGCCTGAACCGGCAAGAGCGCAGGGCGCCGCACTGGCTGCTGTCGAGGCCGTCGCCGCCGGGGGGGCGAGCGATGCGGAAGAGCCTGGCGACGCCGACACACCGGCCGATGAGGCGGAGGCCGAAGAGCTGCTCGCAGCCCCCGAGGAGGCACGCGTGCCCGCCGTCGCCTCGCCAGCCTCTCTGGCGCGAGAGGCCGGCATAGAGGAGCTGCTCATCCGGCTTCGGGCGGACTTCGCCACTATGCCGCCCGCCGAGATCACGCTGCTGACGGTGCGCCTGCGCCGAAGCTGCCAACTGGCCCTGTCGGAGACGAACATAATGCTGGCGCAGGCCTCGATGCTGCACCGCGAGTTGGACCTTAAGGCCCGCGCCCTGACGCGTAAGCATTCGCGTGTGGTGGCCCAGGTGCGCGCCGGGCGCTACAGCCCGGCGGAGGCCCGAGACGCCGTCGGCGAGTTGGCTCAGGAGGCCACCCGCTATGACGGCCTCTTCCAGGAGGTCGTGGCAGCCGGGGAGCAGCTCCAGCCGCGCATTCGCGCGGCCGAGGCCCTGGCATCCGCCGCGTTGGAGTACGTCGCCGAGTTTGAAGCTGCGGAGGATAGGCCGCTGGGCCAGACGGTCGAAGGGCGCGAACTGCTGGACCGAACCAGGGGAGCCGCGAGAGATCTCGCAGACCGGGCCGTCGCGGCAACGCAGCTCAACGCGGCACTCGGGGACATTGCCAACGCCTGCGCCGAGAACGCCGCCCTCGCAGCGGACGGCGTCGTCGCGATCCATCAGGGGCTGGCGGCTCGCACGGAGCGCGGCTTGCTCGAGCCGGTGGCGGCGAGGCCCTCGAGAGCAACTCTCACGCGGGCAGCGGCCGATCTGCAGGCGATCCCACGGGCCCTGGGCTCCGTCTTTCGACCGGAGCAGCCGGTTGCGTGGCTCGACGTAGTTCCTACGCAGCTCAGCTCTGCCGAGCAAGTCGGGGCACGAGCGCTCGTAGCAATCATATTGTTAGTCGTGGTGGCGGTGGGCTGGCGGGCCGGACCCGCGAAGCTTCGCGCGCTTGCAGCCGGCAACGAGGAGCAGGTCGCCGACGTGGCGGTGCTGTTGGCGCTGCTGCGGGCCGCGGCCCTGTACTTCGTCGGTCTCGCCGTCATTGCACTGCTCAGACTCGAACCCGCCTGGTTTGGGCTGCTGGCAACGGCTCTCGCGTGGGTCGCCATCTGGCTCGTGTGGAGCGGCACCGTGGGCACCGCCGTGCGTCTGAGGGCGGCAGGGGAGGACGAAGAGGCGCGCGCCCTGAGCCATGCCTACCATTGGGGTGGCGTCTTACTACTGTGGTCTGCCGTCTGCGTGACACTGCTCTGTGGGCTGTCGCTTTTCCAGTACTCCGCTGCAGACGTGATCTATGCGCTGCAGCTCGTTTACGGCCTCGTCGCCTGCCCGCTCGTGCTAATCCTGGTCGCCCGCCATGGCGGCCCCCTCACGGCGCTTCCGGCTGGCCGGCGGCTGGTCGGTTACCTTCGGAGGGCCGCGGGCGAGGTCAACCCGACCGTTGCCGTGGTCGCGGTTGCGCTATTGGGCGCATTGCTGGCCGGTTATGCCAATCTGGCCGCCTTCTTTTCTTCTCGCCTGGGGCTGACGACGCTGGTCTTGGGCGTCGGTATATTGGTCCACACGCGCGCCCGTGCATATCTGAGTCAACACATGACGGCCGCTGCAGGCGACGAAGCGGCGGACGAGGAGAATGAGGCGGACCGGGTCTCGGTGCGCCGCGCCGCGCTCATCGGACAAGTCGTTCTCGTGGCCGTCATCGCTGCCGTGCTGCTGGCGAGGATCTGGGGCGTTCGTACCTGGCATGTCAGCCAGGCCATGGCCCTTCTCTCGCAGCCGGTGATCGCCGTCAAGGGCACCGAGATGTCGGTGCTGTCAGTTCTGAAGGGCGTGTTGATCATCGCCGCGGGAATGGCCGTGGGACGCAGCCTGCGCCGGCGGATCGCCCGCTCGAAGGCTCTGGCGCTGCGCTACGACACGGGCGTGCGCCACGCCTTCGCCACCGTCGCCCACTATGGGGTGCTGCTCGCCGGTGTAGCCGTCGGCCTGCACGTGGCCGGCCTTCAACTGACGGCCCTCGCCGTGTTCGCCGGCATGGTAGGCATCGCCGTGGGCTTCGGCAGCCAGCACATCGCCAGCAACTTCATAGCGGGCATCATCCTGACGTTCGACCGCAGCATTGATGTGGGCGACTTCGTGGAGGTGGGCGGTCAGCAGGGCACCGTCACGCAGATCACGCTGCGCTCCACGACGATCCGCAGCCCGGACAACAAGATGGTGGTGATACCCAACTCCACCCTCATCGGCCAGAACGTGGTCGGCACGACCCAACGGGATCGTCGCGTCCGACTGCTGGTGGACGTTGCAGTAGCGGGCGACAGCGACGCCGACAAGGTCGCCTCAGTGCTTACGAAGACGGCGCTGGGCAGCGAGGGCATTCTGGCGGAGCCGCCGCCGGAGGCGTGGACCACGAAGCTGGCGGCGGCCTCGATGACCTTCCAACTCGCCGCCTGGACGGATCAGCCACAGCACCACGACCGCATCCGCGGCCTCCTGACGACAGCGGTGGGGAAGGCGCTTAAAGACAGCGAGATCAGCGTGGCGTAGAGAGTGTGGACCAGGGCAGTGCCTGACCCCTCACGGGCGCCGTAGGCTGGCAGCTCGCGCTGCGCAGCAAGCTGCTTCGCAGAGCAGCGCCTGCGCCACACCAGCACCGCGATCTATCCGGCCTCGACCCACACCGGCGACGACCAGGCGATCTCCTCGTCAGTTTGGATAACCCGCACGTAGTAGTACGAGCGGCCTAGCTGCGGATGGGTGTCCTGAAAGGTGAAGTTGGCTTCGCGCTTGCCGGGCGAGTGGGTGTAGATGAACTTGTTGCTGCGACACACGTCCACTCGCTCGATGGGCTGGGCCCCGACTGCATTGACCTGGACCGTCACCGGCTCGCCTGCCTTCGCCGTGATCTTCTCGCCCATGAACTTCCCGTTCACACGCACGTCGAGGAAGATCCTCGCAGCGGTGGTGCCGTACGTGTGGCGCGCTCGTACGGCGTCGAGGATGGCCTCGCGGCTCAGCTCCGGCGCAAAGATTGCCGCCTTGCCCATGCCGCCCCCGTGATCGGGGCTGGCGATGACGCCGATCACGATGTTCTTGGCCCATGCGTCCTGGATGTAGTACCCCTCGGCGGGCTTGCCCGCCTGGCGCGGCGCCCCCAGGGACTCGTAGGAACCGCGCGTCTGGAATATCTCGGCCACCGGCTGGGCCACCTCGTCAGTGTAGTTCCAGTCCGTGGGCACGTTCCCCGTGTCGGCGAGCTGGTGCGGGATGTGGACGAAGTTGACCCGGTCCTCGCGGAGCCGCTTCCACACGTCGGCGGGGGTGGAGCGGTCGCGGGCGTTCAGCCAGTAGGCGAAGTACGGATCGGCGAAGATGATGTTCCGGTGGCCGTAGAAGCCGTACGGGTGCTCCGGCGAATACTCCTCGAAGGTCGAGGTCCACTCCTCCGCCAGGAACGTGAGGAAGCGCCCGGGGTCGCAGTTCGCGCGGGTTATCTTGGCCACATGGCGCCACAGATATGGGTTGAAGTTGTAGCCGTGATCGGTGACGGCGGCGAAGTCGAGCGCGGCGATGTCGCGCTCGTGCAGGTAGTTGTCCTCGGGCAGCAGATCGCCGGTGCGATTGCAGATGGAAATGCTGGTATGCTCGTGGAACTGGCCCCAGAAGAGCTGGAGCGTTTCGTCGCCGTAGCGCACCGTCCGCCGCTCCGCCTCGCTGGAGCCCGCGGCAGTGTCGCCGAGCTGCGCCCGCAGGCCGGCCAGTGGCTCGTCCCCCTCCAGCGGCTGCAACGTCCCGAGCGGCGCGTCCGTGTGGCGCAAGCTGCCAGCCTGCGATGTGGCGTCAGTGGAGGCGAAGTACAGGCTGCTCCAGGAGCTCTTCGGCACCTCAGCATCCGGCCATCGGCCCCGGACATCGTCCGCCTGGAAGATGCCGACCAAGCGCCCCCCGACCTCCGCGATGGGCGTTCGGCGGCAGCGGCCGAGGCTCAGGCTCAGGCGCATCGGCTCGGACCAGCCTCTGCCGTCGTAGCACGCCACGGCCGGCACCCAGCCCTCCTTGCGGCCGATGGTGGTTCGAGCCCCGAGCCAGATTCGGCCCTGCGCGCCGGCGACGATGCTCGGCTGTTCGGCCTTCGTCTTGAACGGCGTCGGCACGCTCGGCATCTTGATGCCGTCGGGGCCGAGGCGGGCCAGGCGCACCTGGATGGTGGCCGTCTTGCCAATCCTGTAGCTCTTCGGCTCCTGCGTGATGTTCAGCACGCCCGACTCCCACGCGAGCCACACGCCGCTATCGGTCGCGCACAGGGCCGGGCGGCGGTCGAAGCTCGGGGCCGTGGTGAGGCGAAGCTCATCGCCAAGGCTACCCTCCCTCGCGTAGCGCGGGCTTTCTAGCCCGCGAGGTCGGCCAAGAATGGCCGACCTACGCGCGGATTCTGCGCCGACCTCAAGCGTGCGCGCATAGACGTCGTAGTTGCTCTCGCGGAAGCTGTGCCAGGCGAGCCAGGCTCTACCGGCGCCCTCGGCCGTTATGGCCGGCTGGTAGCTCGGCACGCCGGGAGCTGACACCTGGAGCGCCCCGCCTACCTCGCCCCCATCAACCGGCGCAGCGTACACCTGTCGCACGTCGCCCCGATTGCTCTCCCACGCCACCCACAGTCGATCGCCGAGCATCGCTCCCGCCGGCCGAATGTCCACGGCGTCGTCCCGCGTCACGCGGACGGCCGGGCCCGGGCCCCGGTCGGTGATCCGACAGGCGTAGATGTCCCAGTTCCCATCGGCCTCTCCCGCCGCGAGCAGCCATGCCCCCGAGCTGCACGCCACCAGGCGCGGCTCCAGCCAGTACTCTACGCCCGGAGCTTTCACGTCCCAGCTTCGGGCTATGGTCGCCTCGCCGTCTGCGGGCGCGTCGAGCACGCCCAGGCGCAGGCGCTCCGTGTCCTCTTCAAGCGACAACCACGATGCCCACACCGTGCCGGCATCATCCACGACGAGATCCGGGTAGTCGATGTAGCCCTGGCGCTCCGTCAGATCCGTCTTCCTGCCGACGGCTGCCTTGTAGAGGGCCACGTCGTCCACCCACATCTTCCCGAGCGTCCCGCCGTGGCTCGACGGGGCGATTACCTCGAGCCGGGCAGGGCCAGTGACCTGCGCCTCGAAGAAGAAGCTGCAGCGCCTCCAGCGTGCAGGCGCGCGCTTGAGCTCGAAGAGCCTCCGCCGCTCCCCTCCCTGCTCCTGGACGAATGCCGTCGATTTGCACCCCCGATTCGACCGAACCCAGTACTCCATGCGGTACGCCTGCCCCGCCTCGAGCCGCACCGTCTGCACCGCGCGCACGGCCGTGTTCGGCTGTGTCACCTCGCCGACGAGGCACCGGACGCCGCTGCGGGCGGCATTGGGAGCTTCGTCGATGACGGCCACCGGGCCAGGCGCCTCCTCCCACTGCGCCAGGCCATCCTCGAAGCCGCCGTTCTTAAGCAGGTTCGCCCCCGGCTGTTGGGCACAGACCTGCGATGCGCAGGCGGCTATGAGCAGCACAACGATGAATCCCACGGCCAAGCTGTGGCGAAGCATGGAGTATCCCTCCGGTGTGCGGCGAGCCCGTGTCCCGGGCCTCGGTAATGCTACTTCGCCATCTTGGGGGAGGATTTCCTTTTCGTCAAGAGGAGGGTCCGTGCGTGTGGGCCAGGCAGCCTGCCTGGCGATGTGCCTCGGCGGGAGGGGGCATTGCAGGTCGAGCGAGGCGGCGCTAGGTAGCCCGTCGCGACCGCCGCCGGGCGACGCGGGCTTTGTAGGCCTCCTCGGCCACGGCGGCGGCGACGGCCGGGACGACGGCCTCGTTGAACAGGCTGGGCAGGATGTAGTCCTCGTGCAGCTCCGAGCGCTTCACGACGCTGGCGATGGCCTTCGCCGCCGCCAGCTTCATGCCGTCCGTGACCGCCTTCGCCCCCACATGGAGCAGCCCGCGGAAGAACCCCGGGAAGCACAGCGCGTTGTTGATCTGATTCGAGTAGTCGGAGCGGCCCGTGGCCATCACGCGCGCGTGCGGCGCCGCCTTCTCCGGCATGATCTCCGGCACCGGATTGGCCATGGCGAAGACGATCGGGTCCTTCGCCATCTTCTTCACGGCCGACGGGCGGACGATGTTCGGCGCCGAGAGCCCAACAAACACGTCCGCTCCCTCGAGCGCCGCGTTCAGGCTGCCCTTGTGCCGCTCCGGGTTCGTGTGCGCCGCGATCCACTCTTTGGCCGGATTCATTCCCTTGCGGCGCCCGGCGAAGATGCTCCCCCGGCTGTCACACACGACGAAGCGCTGCACCCCCGCGCGCTGCAGTAACTTCACGCATGCCGTGGCGCTCGCCCCCGCACCGCTGAAAACGATCCGTATGTCCCTGAGCCGCTTGCGGACGATCTTAAGGGCATTCGTCAGCGCGGCGAGGGTCACCACGGCAGTGCCGTGCTGATCGTCGTGGAACACGGGGATGTCCAGCCGCTCCGCGAGCTGCTGCTCGACCTCGAAGCAGCGCGGCGCGGCGATGTCCTCGAGGTTGATCCCGCCAAAGGCCGGCGCGATGCGCTCGACCGTTTCGACGATCTCCTCAGGGTCCTGCGTACCCAGGCATATCGGAAAGGCGTTCACGCCGGCGAAGTCCTTGAAGATCTGCGCCTTGCCCTCCATCACCGGCAGCGCCGCCAGGGGGCCGATGTTGCCCAGGCCCAGCACCGCGCTGCCGTCGGTGACGATGGCGACGCAGTTGCCCTTTATGCTGAGCGTGAACGCCTTGCGCCTGTCGTCGCGGATTGCTTCACAGATGCGCGCCACACCGGGCGTGTAGGCCATCGACAGATCGTCGCGCGTCTTGAGCGGCGCCCGACCGCTCACCTCGATCTTGCCGCCGAGGTGCATCAGGAAGGTGCGGTCGGACACATTGACGACCTCGAGGCCCCGGACGCCGCTCAGCGCCTCAACGATGCGCTCGCCATGCTCGGCGTTGGCGGCATTGATGGTATAGTCGCGGACGATGGTCTTGCGATCTACGCGAACGATGTCAATGGCGCCGATGTCGCCTCCGGCCCTCCCGACGGCGGACGCCACCCGCCCGAGCATGCCGGGGCGGTTCTGGTAGCTGCACCGAACGGTGAGACTGTAACTGGCGCTCGGGGTCGTGCGCATGACTCACTGACGCCTCCATTGCTGATTGGCCGTTGTCGCAGGAGGGGCTCACCTGCGGTGCTTCGAGACCCTTATGCCACGCTTTGCTGGGGCCAAGTGGGAGGGAAGCGACGTGCGGCGCGCACCGCAGCCGCAACCCCCGTTACCATACATACCCATCCTCGGCCTCACGTCGTGGAGGCCTTATCCACGACGATGTGCGTCGGGCGTTCCGGCTGGAGGCGAACTCGTACTGCCAGCCTGTCCGATGCCCGGCTCTCAGGGGCTCGCCGCGCGCTGTCAACTGTCGCCACCGGTTCGGTGACACTGGCGGGCCGAGGAAAGACGACCCATCGCGATGCGGATCTGGGGGACGCAAGCGTGATCCGCAGCTCCTTCGGTCCGTAGTCGGCGCTGACGAGCACGCCGCCGCGCGCCCGGAGGCGCTCGAAGCCCACGCGCTTGTCGCGCCACGATTCGGGCAATGCCGGAAACACCCGAATCGTATCCGGCTCGTACGACTGCAAGAGCATCTCGTTCACGGCGCTCACGAGGGCGCCGCAGGTGGTGAGAAAGTACGTCCAGCGGTTTCCCTGCCCCTCGGCAAAGCACGTGTCGTCCACGATAGCTCCCTCGGCTTCGAGGAGCTCCTTTAGCAAACGCAGCGACTCGTCACCACGTCCCATGCGGGCGGCGACGGCCGCCAGCCATGGGCGGTTGAAGGTTGGGGTGCGATCGAGGTCGATACGGGAGAGAACGTTCTCGTAGGTGGCTTTGGCCAACTCCGAGTCGCCGCTGAGAACAGGCCACCACCAGATGCCCACCAGTGGCGCGGGGTGCTTGATCTTTCTTTCCGGCGAGTCGCCGGCGTAGACGACCACGACTTCCTTGCCCCCCCACTTGGCCGTGGGCACATATACCTGCCCCCGCATATCCTCCGGAGCGGAGGCATCCCTGGAAGCGGAGGCATCCCTGGGAGCGCAGGGGTCCCTGGGAGCGCAGGCATCCCTGCCTGCACGACTCACGGCCACACCTAGCTCCCGGCACGCCTCCAGGCACCACGTGGTTGCCATCTGCGTGCTCACGCCGCCGCGGATGAGGCGCGCATTTTCGTCGAGGTCGGTGGATTCCGGGCTGACGTACGCCTTCAGCCGCTCGTCCCACTCCATGTGCTCGCACAGGAATCGGGTGGTCGCCCCGAGGATCTCGCGCGCCTGTGCTAGCGCCGGCTCATCGCCCGGGTCGCCCCACATCGCCTGCATGTACGCCTGCAGCGCCACCTCGCCATTGACGTGATGGGCCTCGCTGAAGGGCGGCCGCGCCGCCTCGTCGCCGGACGCATTCTGCTCCCAGCCGTATCGCGCTCCCGGCAGCGCGTATCGTTGTTCGGCATTGGCCCTCGCCGCCGGCAGCATGCGATAGTACCACTGGGCAATCTGCGCCGCCTCGGCCACGTGGTTGCTCGTGAGAAGGGCGTAGTGCATGTAGGTAAGGTCGTGGGCAAAGATGCGGCCCCCCCAGCGCAGGCGCAGCGGGCCCATCGGCCCCGGCGGCGAATCCGCGCCCGCCGTCATGGCGCCCAGGTAGTACAGCGAGCGCTTGTACCAGGTGGAGAGGTCATTCTGCGGGAGCGTCACGGCGCTCGCGTCCCAGAACTGCTCCCACCAGGCGGCAGTGCGCTGCTGCAGGGCATCAAACCCAGCCACCTGTGCCCGCGACGCCCGCTGCTCCGCCTCGGCCACGACGGCCGAGTCGGTGCCGATCCCGGTCGCGACGAAGGCGGTGAGGCTGCTCTCTGCCCCATCCAACGGGAGTGACGCGCTTTCGAGCGCCTCCTCGTCGCCCGCCCGGGAGGACGCGCCAATGCACGACGAAGGAATGTCGCACACGGCGGCTGCTCGGCACTGGCCGAGGCCCACGAGCATCATGAGCGTCTCCGTCGACCACCAGCCATTCCGGTCCGCTGTGCCTTCGCCGACGAGCGCCACCTGCCGACGCAGGCCCTCGTAGCGCCCGGGAACCCGGGCCTCGAAGCGAAGGACCCACACCCCGTCCGGCGTCACGAAGCTCGTCACGCGGCAGCGGACGCGCTGTCGTCCCGCCTCGGAGTACAGCGTGGTGGCAATGCCGCGGCGAATCTCCAGGCGCTGCTCGAAGTCCGTGATGCTGCGCTTCGTGGGCCACTCGTCCAGAGAACGGGAAGACACCTCACTGCTGAGCCGGAAGCCGCCCACCCGCGACGTGCCGCTCCACTGTCCGGCGGGGAAGATGCCCGGCCGGGGCGCCGTCGTTTCCACTATCTCGGAGTTCGTGCCATCGGGGCCGATGAGGACGCCGACGCCGCCCAGGCCCAGGTAGAGGTGCTGATAGCGGGGACTGTCCAGAGACTCCGCCGTCTTGACGAAGTCGGCCTCATCCGACGCCGGGGGAAGAGCAAAGGGTACTGGCTGCTCCCCTGCCCGCCGGCACCCGGCAGTGCAGACCGAGACAAGCAGCGCCAGGACGGCGAAAGCCGCCGAAGCGATGTCCGGTTGTTGACAGCCGTGCGCCCTCACGGACTCAGGTTTCGCCACGTTCGTATTGCATTCCCTCTCAGCCTGAAGCCGCGAAGGCTTCCGCATCAAGTTGGTAGAATGTACACGGTGGTGGGTGCGGTGGCATTGTGGGGCGAGCCACAGGTGCTCGCCTACAGTAAAGGCCTGGAATCTTTGCAGCAGGAGGGGCACCAATGGACAAGTTCACTCGCATCAGCCTCACTCAGTACTTCAATACGCCAGGGAGCTTCCAGCAGCGAGGCCGGGGCAAACGCGTCCGCTGGCGGGCAAACGTGGCTGAGCGATCCGCCCACATACCCCGCGGCCGCCAGAGCTTCTGGGGCATCCCGTTTTCGCTCGGCCCGGCGGACCTGCGCAAGAAAGGCCTCATTGTGCTCGCCGAGGGCCAGCCGGAGGTGGAGATACCTCTGGGGAAGCCGGCGACGCACGTGTGCATCCTGCACTTCTGCGACACGCCGGAGCGGCCGCAGGACAGCGCCGGCGGCGGCGAGCAGTACGCCGAGTATGTCCTGCACTATGCCCGCGGGACATCGCGTCGCCGCCCCAGGAAGCGCGTCCAGTCCATCAGGCGGCGGTTCGAGATAAACCGGACCGACGTGGGCTGGGGCGATCACGGGTTCGCGTCGGCCGAAGCCCACATGCCCCAGCCGACCCGCGAGGACGCCAACATCGCCTGGGGTCGGCTGCAGACGGGCGTGGTCACCGGCTCGCCCTTCAGCGTCTGGGTGTACGCGCTCCCCAACCCGCGACCGGATCAGGAGATCGAGTCCATCGTGCTCCGACCCGGTCCGACCGGGCCCGTGGCCATCCTGGGCATCACGCTCTACAATGGCCCCGGCCATCCACTCCGGCACGTTCCCCGCCGGGTCTACAAGCTGGTCCTGCCATCTAGCGAGAAGACGACCGCGGCCGAGCTTGACGCCCAGCTCGATATGGGCGTCATCACCCGCCTCTACGCCGTGCCTGGACGCGTAGACGAGCGCTGGCTCAAGGCTCCGGACCGAGGGCTCGGAGCCCAGCGAAAGCCGGAGCGACCGGGGCGTGAGTTCCTCATCGAGGCGACGGGCGCCGAGGGAGCCACGCTCAGCGTGCGCGCTGGCAAAGGCAAGAAACGCGAAATCGCCTTCGGTGAGGCATTTGGCAAGGGCCGCGCACGCAGCAGCGACCGTGGGGCTCGCCTCGAATTCCTGCAGCCGCGCACCACGTGGGTCTACGTCACCGTCGAGGACGGCTCGACGGGCAAGCCCACGCCCACGCGCGCGCACTTCCGCGGGCCGCACGGCGAGTACCTCCCGCCCTACGGACATCACGCGGTGGTCAACGATGCCTGGTTCGAGGACTACGCCGGCGACCTGCAGCTCGGCGATATGAGCTTCGCGTACGTCGCGGGCCGCTTCCAGATAGAGCTGCCCGTCGGGGACGTGTACGTGGAGTTGAGCAAGGGCTTCGAGTATCAGCCGCTGCGTAAGAAGCTCGCCATCCGCCCGGGACAGCGGGAGTTGAGGCTGCGCATCAATCGCTGGCGGAATCTGCGGGAGCAGGGCTGGATCACCGCCGACACGCACGTGCACTTCATCAGTCCGCAGACGGCCTGGCTGGAGGGACAGGGAGAGGGGCTGAACCTCATCAACCTGCTGGCTTCGCAGTGGGGCCGGCTTTTCACCAACGTGGCGGACATTACCGGTGAGCCGTCCGGCTGCTCCGCCGACGATACGCTCGTGTGGGTGGGCACGGAGAACCGGCACCACCTCCTGGGGCACATCTCTATGCTCGGCACGTACGGCGATCCGGTGTTCCCCATGTGCACCGGCGGCCCGGGCGAGGCCTACATCGGCGACCCGGATGTGACGACGCTAACCGAGTGGGCGCAGAAGTGCCGCGAGCGCGAGGGTGTGGTCATCCGGCCCCACTTCCCCACTCCTGTCTGCGAGGAGCCGGTGTACATCGCCCTCGGGCAGCTCGACGGCGCCGAGCTGCGCCGTTATGCCGATCCGGCGTCCGGTTCGCTGGACGAGTTCTGCTTCAGGGAGTGGTATCGCTATCTGAACTGCGGCTTCCGCGTCGCCGCCGTCGGCGGCACCGACAAGATGAGCGCCGGCATGCCCGTGGGCGGCGCGCGCACCTACGCCAAACTCGACCCGGACGAGCCGTTCAACTTCGCCAACTGGGGCAAGGCGGTCCGGGCGGGCCGGACGTACACGACCTCCGGCCCGGTGATGGAGCTGAGCGTGGATGGGCGTAGCATGGGTGACGAGATCCGGATGCCCTCTGGCGGCGGCACCGTCGAGGTGCATGCCCGGGCGCAGTGCATCTGGCCCATGCACTTGCTGGAGATCGTCGTCAACGGCGAGGTCGTGGCCAGCACCTCGAGCCGCAAGGGCGCGAAGACGCTCAGTCTGAAGCGCCACATCCGCATCGACGGCAGCAGTTGGATCGCCGCTCGCTGCGGGAGTGAGCTTCAGGTGCAGCACTGCTGGCCCCTCCACCTGGGCGCGCACACGTCGCCGGTGTACGTCATCTGCGACGAGCAGGAGATCTTCAGCCCGTCGGACGCGAGCTACATGCTGACGCTCATCGACGGCGGCATGACCTGGCTCGACACGCTCTCCGTGAGGTACGATGAGCGGCGACACCGGCAGCTCAAGGCCATCTTCCGCAAGGCAAAGAACGAGTTGCATCGGCGAATGCACGAGGCGGGGCAGCCGCACTAAGCGCCCCTTCGGGGCGACAAGGCATGCAGGCAGGGATGCCTGCGCTCCCGGCCAGCGACGATGTGTCCGATGCCGGGAGCGCAGGCTTCCAGCCTGCAGTGATATGTTTTCCTATAGATGCACCAGATATGCACGTCACCGCAGTTGTCAGTGGTCGGTGGTTAGTGGTTAGTCAAAGGCACGGCTCTGCGGGTGCCACGGGTCGCTTGTCGCTGTCTGACTCGTGCTGCGTAGCGAGCTACTTCCGGCCTTCGCAGCCGGGGCGGCGACGGTAGGCGGGCCTGGGACGCTGCGGGCGGTCGTTTTTCCGAGACGCTCAGAACCGGAAGCCAAAGAGGCCGCCTTTGCCCTTCAGGGCCCGGTGGCCGAAGTACGTGCCCATCAGAGCCCCAACAAAGACATCGCTGAGGTAGTGCTTATCCTCCCGCATTCTGGCCACAGCCACGCCAACGGCCAATGCGTCAAACGCCCATTCGTGCTTGGGGTATCGCTGCCCATAGACTGTCGCCAGACTGAAGGCTATTGCCGTGTGACCTGACGGAAATGACTGGCCACCGGAGAAAGGGCCACGGAAATCTCCGCGACCACTCCCCTCACGTGGCCTCTGCCTCCCGGTCAGGAGGTTCAGTGTCTCCACCGTAAGCGCCGCACTGGCCGCCGCAGTGGCTGCCGTCTTCGCAGTCGTCCTATCGTAATCATCGCCGAGAAGATACAGGCCCACGACCGAGGCCGCGCCGGTCTCCAGGCCGAACGTCTGCACCCACTGGGAGACCTCCGCGTCGGCCCCGTCCGCGTTTGTCCCTATGAGATCGTGGGCATCCCGGTCTGCCAGAATGAGGGCAGCAGTAGCCAGGCCGAGGGTCAAGGCCTGTCTGCGCCGGTCTCGTCTGCCGGGACGTTGATTGCGCCCCCGCATGTGCGTCTGCAAGCTGCCGGCGCGCCGCGGCTGGGCCGTGCCTGTACCCAACAGCGCTGCTGGCTGCCGGTTCGCCAGGAGCGACGCCCGAGGCGGCGGGCAGTCCCGCGCCTGTCCGATGAGCGGCAGACACAGAACTACCGTGCAGAGGTGCGCAGGCATTGCTATCCACCATCGTTCGCGTCCGACCGGCACACCCCGGCGGCCGGGTCTCAGCTCCCCGTCCGAGCCCTCACCGAGCAGACCATTGCTTCGCTTCCTCGTACCCGCAACACCCATGCCGCCAGGAACCCTTCTGCGCGTCGCATAAGGTCTCCTTGTGGGCAGTTGCGGTCTGCCCAGAGCGCCAAGGTTTCGGACCCGCTGCGAGGAAAGACTGCCAGGCATGCAGCAGGATGGGAGGTCGTCGCAATGATGACGCGGGTCGCCTTGTGGCTCGCAGTCTCGAGCTTGGCGACAGGGCCGCCAAGCGCCGCTGCCGACATCACCTTCGACCACATCACGCAGCTCCCCATTACCTACATCCGCGACTACGGGGACGACCACCTGGACAACCCCGAGTGGGTCGCCCGAGTGGCCGCGAACGCGCCGGAGTTGCTCGTGGTGGGCAAGGACCTGCCCATCCATCACAACTGGGGCCCGGTGCCGGGCGTCGGCGGCGAGAACCAGGCGTACGGGCAGGGAGAGCACATCCGCCGCATCAGCCCCGACGAACTCGAGGC
The DNA here is from genome assembly GCA_030601885.1 of Armatimonadota bacterium. Taxonomy (GTDB): domain Bacteria; phylum Armatimonadota; class Zipacnadia; order JAUWAU01; family JAUWAU01; genus JAUWAU01. The sequence continues at coordinate 77,137 of JAUWAU010000004.1, read as the reverse complement.
GAAGATGGCGGCCATTCGGCGCATGGTGCGTGCCATGCGCGACTGCGGCGTCAAGCTCATCATGCCGTACATCTGCAGCAAGACCATCGGTGGCGATCACTGGAAGCGCACCGGCTTCTGGGACTTCTACGACCACTGGGACGAGTACGCCCGCTTCGGCATCGCCCCGCGTCCGGCCGACGACCCGGAGCGCTGGATGCGCCGCCGCCCCGACGGCAGCTTCTTCACCACGTACCCGTTCGAGGCGCCCTACTACGCGCCGAACTTCCGCTACGCGGCCTGTGGGAATCAGCCCGGCTGGCGCACGTTTCTGCAGCAGGTCGTGCGCCTGGTGGCCGAGTGCGACTACGACGGCGTGTATATGGACAACAACGGCCGCTTCATGTGCTACTGCGACCGCTGCCGGGCGGACTTCCGCAAATACCTGCAGCGCAAGTACAAGCCGCCGGAGCTCCGGCGCCTCTTCGGCTTCGAGCGCCCGGAGGACATTCGCCTCAGCGAGGAGCCCGAGACGCTGCTGTGGTACGAGACGCGGCGCTTCTGGGCGGCGGAGAACATCGAGTTTCTCCGCAGCCTCAAGGCCTACGCCGAACAGACGAAGCGCCCCTTTCACATCTTCGCGAATCTCGGCACCTGGAGCCGCGGCTGGCCGGAAATCCAGACCGTCTCCCAGGTGGCCACGTTCATTCAGTCCGAGGAGAACGGCGAGGACTACGGCGGCATCTCCGGGCTGGCGAGGGTAGACGTGGCCGGCGTCGTCACCTTCAAGCACTACAACTACCGCGCGCTCCAGTACAAGTACACCCAGGCCACGCGCAGCGGGCTGCGGGTGACGATGACGACGCGCCCCAGGATGTCGGGCTCACGCCGCAGCTTCGCCTGGATCGACAACAGCCCCCACACCGTGGGCCTCAACCTCGCCGAGGCGGCAGCCTTCGGCGGCGGGGGCGCCTACAACACCAACATCGACCGCGACACCGCCCACCAGGTCGCCAAGTACCGCAAGTTCCTCGCGGCGCACCGGGATCTGTACGAGGGCTGCGACATCTACGCCCCCGTCGGCGTCCTGTGCTTCGCCGAGCAGCGGTTCTTCACCGACGAACAGGCCGGCTTGTTCGAGATCGATCAGCTCACCGAGGGGATCTTCGACGCGCACGTCGTCTTCGACCTGATAACGGAGCGCAACTTCACCGCCGAGCGCCTCGCCCGCTACCCGGTCGTTGTGCTCCCGCAGTACGTGCGCTACCTGTCCGACGATGACGTGGCGCTGATTCTGGGCTACATTCGCAACGGCGGGACGCTGGTGCTCTGTGGCACGGATGCAGGCACGTTCGACAAACAGTGCGTGCAGCGGGAGCGCTGGCCCTTCGAGCAGCTCTGCAGTACCCGCACACGGGTGCGGCAGTTCGGAAAGGGTCGCTGTATCCACTACGCCAGCCTTCCGCCTGAGGAGGCCTGGCGTGGCGAGATTAGCGAGGCAGTCAGCCGGCCGCTCTCGTGGGTCGAGGGAGTGGCGGAGCCGGGGTCGCTCAAGGTCAACGCGTACGTCAAGCCCGATAGCTCGCGGGTGGTCGTTCACCTGGTGAACTACGAGGTGCCGCTCGGGCGAGACAGCACCGAACCGCCGACCGCGCAGGGCCAGCTCACGCTTCGCGTGCCGCTGCCAAAGGGCAAACGCCCGTCCCGTGCGGTGCTGATAGATCCGGACGGCGAATTTGGCGGGGAACTCCCAATGCGCGTGGACGACGGCGTCGCCACGCTCACCGTCCCGGAGGTGTACACGTATGCCGTGGTTAGCATCCAGTGAGACAGACTGCCGAGCAGATCGCCCTCGGCGCCGTGTTGTGGGGCGAGGATGCCCATCCCCGCCGGCCTTTCTTGTGGCCCTGGCCCTGGCTCTGCTCGCCTGCTCGGCGGCCACACTTGTGGTCTTGGCGCTTTCCTGCCCAGTGGCTCTTGCGCAGGGAGGCAAGCCAAAGGGCCTCCTGTTTAGAGGCACCCACTACTTCCTGCTGCCGACAGGCGCGGGTGAAACCATCGAGTTCACCATCGAGCCATACATCGTGCCCCGGTACTCTACCAAGCGGCCCGAGGTGCAGCTCGTGAGCGCCGACGGCACGGCGCTGCTGTCGCGGCGTGGGATCTCCAAGCCCCTGACGGCAAGTGCCCGCGCTCCTCGGGATGGCTTCTGCGCCCTGCGCGTCCGCGGCTTTCGCGACTGGTACAAGGTGGGCTTCGCCGACCGGCCCTTCGCCGTCTTTCACTCGCAGCTTCAGCCACTGCACATCACCGGCGCAGCGCAGCCGTTATACTTCGCTGTCCCCGAGGACGCTACGCGCTTCCGCGTCTACGTCCAATGCGACAGCCCGAACGAGGGAGCAACTGTCCGAGTCATCTCGCCCACGGGCGACGTGGTTCTGGAGAAGACCGACCAGTACGATCCCGTGACTCCGCTCGACGTTTCGGTCGGTACGGGCCAAGCCGGTGGAATCTGGTCGATCGTGCTGGCGAACCCGAGGGAAAAAGGCGAGAAGTACGGCCTCGATGACACGGTGATCTTCTTCAGCGAGAACATACCGCCGGTTGTGTCGCCGGACCGCGGCGCGTTGGGCCAGATCAGCCAACAACTCGGCGGCGACAACCGTTGATGACGGCAGGTCGCCGCCAATGGGGAGGAGGACTTCACCATGAGAGTCGTCGCCATTCAGGCAAGCCCGAACGTGGACGGCCTCACGAGCACCGGAGCGCAGCGCGCGCTCGAGGGGGCGAAGGCCGCTGGCGCGGAGGTGGAATTGATCCATCTTCGCAAGGCCGACATCAGGCTCTGCCTCGCGTGCGACGCCGGGTGGGGGAAGTGCCGCGACGAGGGCGTGTGCGTCATTGAGGATGAGTTCGAGCCGACGAGGCAGAAGCTCTACGCCGCCCGGGCCATCGTGCTCAGCACACCGGTGTACTTCGGCGAGACGAGCGAGATCGTGAAGGCCTTCCTGGATCGCCTGCGGCGCTGTGAGCGCGGTGCGAAGGAGCGATCGCCTCTACCCAACTCCGCAGTGCTCGGCATCGCCGCCGCCGGCGGATCGGGGAGGGGCACAGTCTCGTGCGCCCAGATGCTCGAGCGCTGCTTCAGCCACTTGGGCCTGCGCCTACTCGACATTCTTCCGCTCACCAGATGGAACCGCGACTACATGCTCCCGGCGCTCGAAGAGGCGGGCCAGCGACTCGTGGCCTTCGCGCAGGAGTAGGACCTTCGGCAGCCCTGTGGGGCAAAGGCGCCCGCTCTGCATGGAGCCGCCGCGAACGAGGCCGTTGGGAATCTGGCGGTGCCGCGCAGTGTCCGGTTGCCTACTGTTGACTCGCAGGTGGGATCACCATGATGACAAGTCAGAGCCAATTGCCTGCCATGTCCCTCTTGATGCTTGGCGCGGTGTTATTGATCGCCTCGTCGGCTGATGCGGCGCCTGCAGGGGATAACATCCTCGCCAGCGTGAGGCAGTTCGCCGACAACGTCCTGACGCACGGAAGAGACGTCTACGGCCCCAAGCATACGCCCTTGTTCGTTGACGGGCTCAACGTAGACACTCACGAGCCGGCCACGTGGCTGACCGACGACGAATCCTGGATCATGTCGAACCTGGCGAGCCAGCAGAATCTGTTCCGCGTGCTCGTTGGCTTGACGAATCTGACCGGCGATCCGAGGTACAAGCAGGCGGCTGTCGAGGCGCTGGAATACGCCTTCGCCAACCTGCAGCACGAGGACGGCCTACTCGACTGGGGCGGGCATCGGGTGTACGACGCCACCGGGGAGAAGGCCGTTGGCGAGGGCTACAGGCACGAGCTGAAGTCGCACTATCCCTTCTACGAGCTCATGTGGGAGGTGAATCCGTCGGCCACGCGCCGGTTCCTGGAGGAGTTCTGGAACGCCCACATTCTGCAGTGGGACATTCTCGACATGAACCGGCACGGCGCCTACGAGGCGCCCCGCGGCGACCTGTGGGAGAACGAGTACGTCGGCGGTCCCGTGCCCTTCATAGGCAAGGGCCTCACCTTCATGAACACCGGTAGCGATCTCTTCTACGCGGGCGCGTGGCTCGCCAAGCTGTCGGGAGAGCAGGCCTCGCTGGTCTGGGCGAAGCGCCTGGCGCGCCGGTACGTGGAGATTCGCAGCCCGAAGACGGGCCTCGGCGGCACGCAGTACAGCCGCATCGAGAAGGATCGGGGGATGGCGCAATTCGGCCCCGAGTTCGGGGAACGGCTGATGGACCCCACCATCCTCGACAGTGGCAAATCCGGTAGTCGGTATGGCACGGCGGCCATGCTGCAACTGCGGCTGGGGGAAATGCTGGCCGGGGATGGCGAGGAGTTCCTGCAGTGGGCCCACGAGGATCTGACCGCCTATGGCAAATGGGCGTACGATGACAGCGACAATTCGCTCTGGCCCATGATCTCAGACGGGACTCGGCTGAAGCCCAGCGACGTGAAGCGCGAGGGGTATTACAGCGCTTCGGCGCTGGCCAAGTTCAACGCGAGCCTGAGGTTTTTCTGCGCCTACGCCACGGCATACCGCCTTACCGGCGATCCGTTCATGTGGCGGATGGCGCGCGGCATCGCGGGGGGAAACGGACTGGGCGAGATGGGATCAGAGCCGGGAGTGCCTGGAGAGCTGGACGCCAACACGTCCTGCGCGGACGTGTATGCGCTGTTTGGGCTGCTGGAGCTACATCGCGCTACAGGGAACGCCCGGTTCCTGGAGGCGGCCAACAAGATCGGGCGGAACCTCCTCACGGCGCAGTTCCACCACGGCTTCTTCGTGAGCAGCAAGGACCACCTTTTTGCCAAGTTCGACAGCCGGACGCCACTGGCGTTGCTGCATCTCATCGCGGCGCAGCGGGGCACGCCCGAGGCGGTCCCGGTCTACTACGGCGGGGGATCCTATTTCCATTGTCCCTTCAAAGGGATGGGGCGGACCTACGACGGGAGGGCGATCTACGCGCGGAAGCGGGCAGGCGGGTAGTGCAGACGCGTGCTAGTATGCCAATGTTACCTCGCCGGTGCGTCCGTTCCATATCATCAGGCAGTTCTGCAAGATATCCCGGCCTATCAGGACGCCCACGCCCATGCCCGCCAAATCCACCGCCAGGACCCGCAGAAAAGCGTGGGTGGGTATGGGCATGTCCGGAAACTCCAGGCGCACGGGATACACTCCGCGTTCCTCGATCCCGGAGGGCGTGGCAACTGGCGTGGTCTGAAGTGGCAGCAGTCCGAGCTGTCTCGTGATGCTGATGTCGATGCACGTCCGCGACGCTCCTGTATCTACTAGGCCCAGGCGCTCCTGTTGGGCCGGCACAGTTCTGCCCTTGGACGCGAGGCGCCGAGACCACATCTTCGGGACACCTACGGAAAGAGTGAGGACCAGGCCAAAGCTCGCCAGCCACTCGGGCCCCGCCTCTGGATCATCAACTGATGGTCGAATGCTATAGATGGGCACCGATGGTCCCTGTGTAGAGCATTGGGAGCTGAGCGGGCGGCTCCTCCTCCAACACCTGCTTCAGGAGGAACGGCTCTTCCCCGAACCGGGTGACCGCAGCCTCGTACGCCTCCTCTGCTGTGGTGAAGTGACCAATGAGCTTCGAGCCCTTTACCACAACGAATTTGCCCTTATAGCGCGTCAGTAGCTCGTCACGGTGCCGCTCGAAGTACTCGAGTTCCTCGCTGAGTATCTCCCGCGCGCTCTTGCCTATAGCATCCACGTTCCTCACCTCCATGAGTGCCTCGTACCCTCCCCTGTGGCGGTGCTGCTGGGCCCCTACGAATAGCACATATCGGGCACAACCGCAATGCCTCTTCCGTCAGTCCATGGCGGATTGTCAACAGCGATGCCTGGCCTCCAACCCCATACGGCCGGAGAAACAAAAACTCTTCACATCGCGCGCGAGATGGGGCACAAGTATTTAGCGGTGCCCCATCCGCGCTTTCGGGCCACATGGTACCGCGAGCCGCAGTCCATGAGAGTTGGTGCCCGCCCGTGGCACCTCTCCGCAAGCAATAAGACTGGCAACAGCGCGCGATAACGAGCTGGCGCTGGCATGGGAGTGTAGCCCGATGGACTGCCCGAGGTGCGGATGCGGCAACCTGGAGCGGGTGCAAGCCTGCTGGAACTGCAGCGCCCCACTGGACGGAGCGTCAGCGGCCCCTGAGCCCCCACGGGCCGGCGTGGCTCCCATGCGTGCGCCTCTGGTCGGGACTCCGCCCGAAGGGTCAGGGGGCCTGCGAGAACCCGAGTCCGGCGCCAAGAAGGCGGGGCTCCTCAGCGTTCCCGAACCTCCAGCACCACCACGAGCGAATCCGGCGATGGCCCTCCCACAGCCCTCACACGGCCAGCCGCGGGCAGGCCCACCGCCGACTCCGTACCCGCCACCGCCGGCCTACGCGACCGCGGCGCCCCAGGGGGTTGCCTTGCCACCCCCACCGCCCACCTACCCACGGGTCCGGCCCTACGTGCCAACGTATCGCCCTACCGGCGAGGTCACCGTGGAACACGCCGGCTTCTGGTGGCGGCTCGCGGCGTGGGCGCTGGACACCGTCATACTGAACATAGGCGGCTTCATTGTCGGCTTTCCGATCGGCATCCTGTGTGGGATGGCAGGCGCCGCGAACGGCATGGCCGATGAGGAAGTCGGGGCTATGGCAAACATCATCGCCCTGCCACTGAGCTTACTCGTCACCTTTGCGTACTGCACCGTACTGCTCGCCTGGCGCGGGCAGACCGTCGGCATGATGGCCTGCAGCCTCAAAGTCGTGAACACTGATGGCACGCCGATAGGCTTCGGGACGGCGGTGCTGCGATGGGTGTGCTATTTCATCGCGGCGATGCCGTGCGGCCTGGGCCTGCTCTGGATGATCTGGGACCCCGAATCCCAAGGCTGGCACGATAAACTCGCCGGGACGTACGTCGTGCGCACTGGATAACCTCGGCCTGTAGGACAGATGCAGAGCCGGATGTACAGACAGGGACAGCCCTCCACGCTCGTGGAAGCTGTCCCTGTCGCCATTACTGTGCGGATCGCCCCGTGGGTATCAGCGCGCAAGTACTCCCCCGTCACTCGCGCGTGCCGGCGTATCGCGGCGGCCTGTTAGAGAATAAGATAATGCCATTGCGCTCGTCCAGCACATATAGGGGCCCGTCATAGTCGCTTCTGAGCTCCCCATAGTCCCGGCGCGGGGAAAAGGCAAGTACACGCTTCGCTGAGCGCAGCAGGTCGAGCATACGGGCGGGCTCCGGCACCCACATGTCGTCGCGGCGCGCGCCGTCGCGATCGAAGTCGAATTCGCTGGGTGCGCCGCCGACCACGATGAGCGGATGCTCGGCATAGTAGCACAGGTCACGTTCGATGCATTGGTACGCGACGAGAAGCTCATCACGCCGCAGCTCCGCTTTCGCCCGCAGCGCCAGCGGCTTAAGGGAGCGTTCGGCGCCCACAGACACCATCACGCCGGCAAGTGCCACCATGAGGCCGCCGAGGGCAGCAGTCATCAGCACGAACGCCGAGACACGCCTGGTGAACAGGGCGGCGAGTACAAGGACTCCGGAGATCGTGGTCGGCACGAGAAGCGCCGCTGTCAGGCCGGGCACGGCAGCGGACGGCACACTGCTGCCGCTGCGCACAAAGATGGTCCCTCCGATGCCTGCCGCGAGCACAAGTGCCAGTACCGCCCCGAGCGAGGCTGCGTATGCCCAGCGCCATGCGCCCCGGGGGCCTTGCCCCTGAGCGAAGCGCGCCAAGACGCTCCCGCTAAGTGCGGCGAGCGCCGGCCAGGCGGGCAGCACGTACGCTTCCACCTTGCTCCCGCTGAGCGAGAAGAACCCGACGGTGACGGCCGCCCAAGTGAGACACAGGATGGCGCCGTTGTCGCGCTGCGGCTCGTCGTCTCGACGGTAGCGGATGCCGTGCCAGATGGCGGCAGGCAACAGCCCGGTCCACGGAAACATGCCGACCAGTAGCACGGGCACATAGAACCACACGGGCGCCGGATGCCCGCCCGCAGCGGCGGTGAATCGGCTCACGTTCTCCCCCAGCAGGAAGAACCTGGCAGCGCCCGGATTCGCCCGCTCGGCCAGCACGAACCAGGGCGCGGCGACCGCCGCAAAGATGATGAGCCCGAGTGGAAGCCGCATCCGGGCGATCATCCGCAGGTTGCGCGTCGCCAGCAGGTAGATGAAGACGATCAACCCCACCAGCCCCGGCCCGACCGGGCCCTTCACCAGCATGGCCAGCGCCAGCACCGGATACATCGCCAGAAAGACACGCCCCGCCCGACGGGGATCAGGCTCCTGATGACCGAGCCAGAACAGAAGCAGGGCGAGGCTGACGAAGAGCGTCAGCGGCCCATCGAAGCGGACGACGCGCGCAAGGGCGAACTGCAGCAGGCTCGTGGCGAGAATGCCGCCGGCGAACAGCCCCGCGAGACCGCCAAACATGCTGCGGGCCAGCACATAGCACACGACGGCACTGCCGATCCCCGCCAGCGCGGAGGGGAGACGCGCGGCGAACTCGGTCTTGCCCACCAGCGCGAACGAGGCGGCAGTCATCCAAAAGAGCAGCGGCGGCTTCTTCAGGTAGCGCACATAGTCGTAGCGGGAGGTGACGAAGTCGCCCGACTCCAGCATCTCACGGGCTACTTCCGCGTACCGTGGCTCATCGGGCTCCCAGAGCGGCATCGCTCCGAGGCGGAAGAGATAGATGAGGGCGCAAAAGGCCAGGAGCAGCGGTATCGCCGCCCGGTGCCCCTCAAGGGAAGTGCCCCGGGCGCCGTGTGTGGATCTGCTCTGGCGTAATGGGTGCGTCATTGCGGCTCCCGGCTGTGCGGCAGTAGCGATCTGAGGCGGAAGTTTGAAACGGCCGCCGCGCACACGATCTCACCTGCGGTGACCCACAGGCGCGCCAGGAGCGCCAGGGCTACGGCGGGCGCAGCGCCGAGCTGCGGGCTCAGGAGCGCGGCGAAGGCAGCCTCCCGCACGCCGAGGCCCGCCGGCGTCAAGAAGCTGACAAACCCAGCTACCCAGGCAAGCGCATACGCGCCGACGTACGTCCAAAGGTGGCCGGGGGCTGCGCTCACCGCGGCGGACAGGCAGTACACGCCGATGCCAAAGGCGATCCATACGAACGCGTAGCAAAAGGTGATCGCCAACAGGCTCCCGTATGCGACACGCAGGCGCACCGCGCGGCGGCCCAACTTCCGCGCGGCGAACGCCACCGGTCGCTGGAGCACCACGGGGTGCATCGCCATCAGGCCGAGAGGAACAACCAGCAAGAGGCCGTGAAAGCCCTTATTGGACAGAAGCTGAGGCGAACCGAGGCCGAACACGGCTCCTACCGCCACCCCCGATACGCACAGCGCGGCCACCTCAATGACCTGCGCCGCCAGCGTCGTCTCACCCCGCACGCCGGCTGCCTTCATCAGATGGACGCGGGCCACGAGCGTGAGTACTTTGCCGGGGACGTACTTCGCCAATTGACCCAGGAGCAGGGCTCGGTAGCTGGCGCGCAGACTGGTCGTGGTGCCGAGCACATGGAAGATCAAGTGCCAACATGCCCCGGCCAGCGCTTGGGCCATGAGCAACGCGACCAGCGACAGAGATAGCGGAACGGGGCTGAAGTGCCACTCGTACGCTGAGGCGCTGCGCCAGCTCAAGTACAGGTAGCGCACCAGAAAGAACAGTATGGCGACGGAAAGAGCCAGCCGCAGCGCCCATTTGGCCCACGAGACGCCTTTGACCGGAGGCGGCAGAGCGTTTTCCGACACCAGGCCATCAGTCACTTTCGCGTTCAAGCTTTTCCACAGCTCCTCCAGGGCGAAAAGCTTGAGCAAAACCACAGCACCGCCTGTGGCGGCTGACCACCGAGCAGTGAGTCACTTTCGCGTTCAAGCTTTTCCACAGCTCCTCCAGGGCGAAAAGCTTGAGCAAAACCACAGCACCGCCTGTGGCGGCTGGTCACTGAGCGCTGGCCACTGACCACTGTGGTGGCCTGCCGAGCCGGCTCCCCCCATCCCCCGCCGCCGGGGGTGCGGATGCTGACGATATCGCCCCGCTCCAGGCGTAGGTTGCACTTGCTCGGCAATTCGCGCTCCGCGTCACCCCTGAGCAGCAGGCTGCGGCCGGGCTTGCCGGCATCGCCCCCCGCCAGCCCGTACGGGCCGAAACGATGCCGGTCCGCCATGATCGACATCTCGCAGTCTGCCAGCACCTGAATGTCACGGCGGAGCCCGTCCCCACCGCGCCACTTGCCGCTGCCTCCTGAGCCTCGGCGTACTGCGTAGTGCAACACCCGCACCGGGGCGCTGAATTCGAGCGCCTCGATGGGCGTGTTGAGGGTGTTGGTCATATGGCAATGCACGCCGTCGAGGCCATCAGCGGACGGCCGGGCACCCATCCCGCCGGCAATTGTCTCGTAGTACGCAAACGGGGCCCGAGTGCGCGGATCCGTCCCGCCCAGTGTCACGTTGCTCATCGTCCCGTAACTGGCCGCCGGCACGGTATCCGGGAGCGCCGACGCCAGCGCCCCGAACACGACATCGACGATCCGCTGAGACGCTTCCACATTGCCGGCGGCCACGGCAGCGGGCAGTTGCGCGTTCACCACAGTGCCCTCGGGAGCCAGTACCGTGATGGGACGCATGGTTCCCGCGTTCAGTGGAGCGTCGCCGGGCACGAGAGTGCGGAAGACGTACGCCACGGCCGAGACGGTCACAGCGTACACCGCGTTCACGCTTCCGCGCACCTGCGCTGCTGAGCCGGTGAAATCCACGGTGGTGGAGTCGCCTTCGACCGTAACGGCGGCGACAATGGGGACGGGGGCGTCGGTCACGCCGTCGTCGTCCAGCCGGTCCTCATAAGTATAGACGCCATCGGGAATGCGGCGGATGGCGTCGCGCACGAGCTGCTCGGCGTAATCCTGCAGAGCCCCGGCGTACCTGAGCGCCTCATTGCCGTACTTGTCTAGCAGTTGGCCGCAGCGACGAGTTCCAATGTCGTTCGCGGCGGACTGCGCGGCGATATCTCCTTCGCGCTCGGCCGGCGTGCGCACGTTGCGCAGGATGAGGCCGAGCAGCGTTTCATCCTGGCGACCCGCCGCCACCAACTTCACGGGCGGGATGCGGATGCCCTCTTGGTAGATATCCGTGGACAGCGAGAGCGATCCTGGGAACGCGCCGCCAACGTCCGCATGATGCGCCCGGTTGGCCACGAACAGGATCGGCTCGGCCTCGCCGGCGCGGAAGACCGGGGAGATGAGCGTGATATCGGGCAGGTGCGTGCCGCCACAGTATGGGTCGTTGAGAATGACCACGTCGCCGCGCTCAAAGCGCAGCGCATCCACGGCGGCGCGCACCGAGAGGGGCATGGCCCCAAGGTGCACCGGGATGTGGGCGGCCTGCGCTATCATCTCGGCCTTTGCGTCGAAAATGGCACACGAGAAGTCGCGCCGTTCCTTGATGTTCGGCGAGTAACTGGCGCGACACAGCGCTACGCCCATTTCCTCGGCGATGGCCGTAAGGAGGTGTCGAAAGATCTCGAGCCTGATCGGACTTGTTTCCATCGGCTCAAACACCGGCCCATCCCCTGAGCCTGGTGCACTGCGCTCTGCCACGCGCGAGATTCGCCGGTGCCGATGGGTGACCTCCTGGACCCGGCCCGTGCCCGCGACCGAAACTGCTGTGCCACAGGTAGGAAGCTGCACCTCGTCTGCCGAAGAGTACCTGGGCGGCGGCTCTCGGCCACACGGTTCCACAGGAGCCGCACGAGCCCCAGCGAGGCTATGATGAAGCATTGGCTCTCGAGCAGCGTCTTGGTCGTGATCGCGTGCGCGCCGGCGTCAGAGCTGGCGGCCCAGAACCTCGTGGCCAACGGCGGATTCGAGGAGGTCGCCGAGGACGGCGGTCCGGCCGCTTGGTCGTTCGAGGGAGGGGGACGTATGGCGATGGGAGCGGGAGGGCTGGTGCCCACCGCCCGCTCCGGGCGGGCAGCTCTGGCTCTGGCGAGCAATTTCGAGCTCGCCGACTTCTTCGGGTATTCGGATCCCTTCGAGCTGGGCGACGCCAACGAGCTCCTGGTCACGTGTTACTACCATACCCGCAGGACACCACGAGTCACAATTGCGTTGGCGACATCACACGGGCCAGCCCCCGAGAGGTTATGGGAGCAGCCGCCGGTTCAACTCGAGTTTCGCCCCTTGCCTGCGGCGAAGCCGTGGCGGCTCATGTCCTGCCATTTTCCTGTGAGCCCGGCGGCCCATTATGGCATGCTGTTGTTTCGAGTCGGGGGCAAGGGAGTGCTCACGGTTGATGATGTCGCTGTCGTGGCGTATCCGAATAGACTCGAAGCGGAAATGCTCCTGCCCGGGCTCGTGGTGGGCCTGCCGAACAAACGGATCGCGCAGGCCCGGGTGCACAACGCGGGCAAGTTCCAGATCGACGGCATTGCTGAACTGGTGGCGACGGCGGAAAAGAGCCATACAGTGACGCAGTCGGTCCCGTTTAACTTGGCCCCGAACGCTGAGACAGTGCTCGACATTGCGTACCCATTCGACGTGAAGCAGCGACACACGGCCACACTCACCTTCTTTGACTCCAAGCGGCTGCGCGTCTTCGAGCAAATCGTGTTCGAGGCGCCCTCACTGGTCGAGGTGCACCCGATCGTGCCCGCCTTCCGCAGCTCCGTTCTCTCGACCATGCCGACCGATACGTATCGTGCCCTGTGCCGGATCAATGCGGCGCAGCCGATCGCTGAGCAGATCAAGCTCACCGCGGTGCTGCGCGATACGTCTGGCGACGGCCTGGAGGTTGGCGTTAGCATCACGGAAGGCGCGGATTGCCGCGAACGAGAGCTGCGGGCGCCCACGGGCAGCCTGCGACCCGGCAAGTACGAGTTGGTAGTGACGGCACGCGCACGTCGCGGGCGCCTTCTCGCAGCGCGCGCTCCGCTCTGGGTGCTGGAGTCCCGGCGCTGGGAGATCGGATATGACCAATACGGCGTGCTGCGCATCAGCGGTCGGCCCATGTTCCCTATCGGCGTTCTGGGCATCGAAAGCGCCAAGATACTGAAGCGCCTCGCCGAGGCGGGTTTCAATTGCGTCTTCGCGCCCGGAGACGCCATCAGGCTTGATTTCCTCGATGAGGCCCACCTGCGCGGCATCAAGGTTGTGGTCGTCCTGCAGCCGTCAACGTCCATGCGCACCGGTGCGTCCCTGCGGCGTCTCGCGGCGCACCCGGCGCTTCTCGGCTGGTACGTCGTCGAAGCGCCCGGGCACCCTTCGGCTTCCCCGGCCGTGGGTGCCGAGCTGAGGGCGCGCTTCGCCAGCCTGGATCCGTATCACCCGGTCATAGGGCCGCCGGCCGGCCCCCCGTATGCGCTTCAGCACGATAGCGGCGCAGACGTCCTGCTCACCGAGTCGCGGCCGATCATCTATTGGCCTCTAACGACGCTCGCGGAGCAACTGGATCTGGCACGGCGCCCGGTCTGGGGGCTGAAACCGGTGTGGGCCGCTGTACAAACGGACGGACTGGCGTGGCGGATCGGGCAGGGGCTGAGCAAGTCAGGCGAGGGACGGCCGCCCACGCCGGAGGAGCTACGCTGCATGGTCTATCTGGCCATAGTTCACGGAGCTCGTGGCATGGTGTACAGTGCGTATCATATACCTTCTCGACGCGGCGCTCCGGAGCTTCTCCTGCCCAGAGATTGCCCGGAGCTCTGGCGTGCGGTCGTGCGGACCAACGAGGAGCTCCGGGATCTCACCCCGGCACTGCTGGCGCCCAAAGGCCCGCGTGGGCTCGAGGCGGAGCCAGCGGGCGTTCATGCCGCGCTGATCGGTGACGGCGGGGAGCAGGCACTTATCGCGGTCAACCCGACGCCTGAGACCCTGACGGCGCGCATTCGCCTCCCGTTCGCGCCACCGCAGCCCGTCCAGCCGTATTTCGCCGGCGACGCGCAGCCCGACGTGGAGGATCGCACGCTGAGCCAGACGCTGCCACCACACGCGGTGCGCGTGTTCCGTGTGCCCGAGCATGGCGAGCCGGCGAGCGTACCCGGCCCGCCGGGTGAACCAGAGCGGTAGGCACCGAGCACGGTGCCGAGCCGGTCGGGGTGCGTGTAAAGATTGTCGGTGGGGAGGAGCAGTTAGGCGCCTGCCCGGTGGCTGAAGAGGGGGACTGCACCCCAAGTACCAGACCAGTGGTGGGAGGAGAATTAGTGGGTTTCGGCTCATCATAACCGGCGGCTCAGCAGCCGACCGGGGAGGGAGCCGAGGCGATGGCATACCGGAAGTTCAAGCCAGAATTCAAGCGGCGAGTGGTAGAGGAGTGGCTCAGCGGGGAGAAGGGAATTGCGCAGCTCTGTCGCCAGTACGAGCTGGCCGATTCGTTGGTGCGGCGTAGGGCCCGCCGCAGCGACCCGCCTCCTGGGGTGAAGGTGCTGTGGCGAGGCTTGACTCGATTAGACGACATTGTGCTCGGCTTCTCGCTGGCCGCTTCCTTCTCCCCCGATGGGAGTTGTGGGTAATGGTAAGCCCCGCTTGCGGGGAGGGCCAGGGTGGGGTCTACATCCCGGTGTGAGGGCCACATCATGCGACATCGCTACATTCTGACCGTGTGCATACCCATCGTCTCGCTCTGCCTCTTCGGCACACAGCGCGGCGCCGATAACCGAGGAGTGACAGCCGTGGAGAGCCCCGTGGGCGGAGATGCAGTGCGGATCGGCAACGGTCACGTCTCGGCCTTCGATAGGCCGGAGCCGGGGCCGAAGAAGCTCTGGTACTGGGTTCGCGCAGCCGGCGAAGAGCCGACAACTGTGTCGCCGCGCACTGTCGTTGTTGCGCAAGACGGCGGTGAGAAGAGCATCCGAACCTTCTCCACCACGGTGCGAACCCAGTGGAAGGAAATGGGCTCGACGTTCACAGTGCCCGAAGGCTCGCACCGGGTGGAGGTCCGTTGGGAAATCGCACCGGCCGACCGGGCGGTCTACGTCGCTGGATTGACGGTCGCGCCGGCGACGGACACGGGCGGGTATGAGGACCTCAAACCAGGCGCGCACCCGTATCTGTACTTCCGCGGGGAAGATATCCCGCGGCTCCGTCAGAAAACTCAGCAGCCCATGGCCAGCGAGACCTGGACGCACGTGAAGGAAGAGGCCGACCGCGTAATGGAGTCGCAATTCCCGCCTCGGATCACGGACGACGCGGACCGGGCGGTGGAGCAGGCGCGCCGACATGCCCGCAACGCGCGCGTACTCTCGTTCGTGTACGCCCTCACCGGCGACGGGCGATACGCGGAGCGCGCCAAGCGCGAGATCGCCGACGTGCTCGTGGCCGAGCAGTGGAGTCACCCAAAGCATCGAGCGCAGGCCGACCTGGTGAGCGCGGAGATATCCTTCGCCATCGCGGTCGCCTACGACTGGCTCTATGACCAGCTCACCGCCGACGAGCGCCGGCAGTGGCGGGACGTCGTCTTCGAGCGCGGGCTTGAGCCCATCTTCCGCGCCTCGGCAGAGGGCGCCTGGTGGAGCAGTTGGTATCGCTGCAACTGGGGCTCGGTGATCCACGGCCACGCCGGTGCGGCGGCGCTGGCATTCTTGGGCGAGGACCCGCGCGTGCCGATGTGGGTCAACACCTGTCGCGAGAAGATCCGTCTCCATCGGCAGGAGATGGGGCGCGACGGCGGCTGGGGCGAGGGGGCAAGCTACACGACCTACGCCTGGGTGTGCGCCACGTACTTCATGTCGGCGCTGCAGCACGTCACCGGCGGGCGCGAGAACCTGTTCGATGATCCCGACCTCCGGCAGGCGCACCTGTTCCACCTGTATCTGCTGGAGCCGGACCACTCGGGTTTCGCGAAGTTCTCCAATTGCGGCACGGGCATCCGGCGCAGCGGCGAGTACTACCGCAAGTTCGCCGCCGAGTCCCGCGACTCGCATGTGCAGTGGCTGGCCGAGCTCATGCAATCCTGGAGCGCGGCGACGAATCTCTTTGGCTTCCTCTGGTGCGATACGACGCTGTCCCCTGAGCCGCCTTCGGACCTCCCGCTGGCGCGTCACTTCCGCGACATCCACTGGGCCGTGACGCGGACCAGTTGGACCGACCCGAAGGCGACTCTCTTCGCCTTTAAGGGCGGCTACAACGACTGGGACCACCACCATCACGACCTCAATCACTTCGTCCTGTACGCCCACGGTCGGCCGCTCATCACCGACCTTGGCTACCCGCACGAGACATGGGGCTGTCTGACCGAGGCCCACAACACCATCATGATCAACGGGAAGGAGCAACTCGATGGGGTGAAGGTGGCCGGTGGCCGGGGCGGCTCAGATCACTGGTGCGAGATCTCCGACTTCATGCACACGCCGCAGTACGACTACCTCAAGGGCGACGCCACCCGGGGCTATGACCCAACTGACGTGAAGCTATTCACCCGCGAAGTGATGTTCGTGCGGCAAGCGACGTCCGAGCGGCCGGAGTACTTCATCATGTTCGATGAAGTCCAAACGACCAGGTCCTCTCGTTTCGACTGGCACCTGCACACGTACGGCGAGATGACCGTGGAGGACGACACAATCCTCATTCGGCAGGATGCGGCCGCGGTGGCTGTCAAGATGCTGTTGCCCCGAGCCTTCAACTACGAACTGCACAGCAAATCGTGGGAGCAGGTCGGTATCTCGCGGCCATTCCCAACAGCGATCGCCAACACGTTCGTCAAGCTGTGGCCCACTGAGCGGGCCGATTCGGCACACTTCCTGACGCTTCTGTTTCCCCAGCCGGTCGAAGAAGCGCAGCAGCCCGTATGCCCACGCGCGCAGGCAATCCAGTCCGATGGCTTGCTCGGAGCGCTCGTCGAGGACGCCAACGTCCGCGACATCGCGCTGTTTGCGCTCGACGGTGGCCCTCTCGTGTACGAACAGATCCGCACAGACGCCGCCCGCTGTTTCGTGCGCATGAAAGACGGCCGACTCTCCAGCTTCGCGGTCCACCACGGGACCTTCCTGGAAGTAAACGGGGAGCGAGTTTTCACGTCGCAGCAGCAAACATCGCACGCGCGCGCCATCCAGTGAGCACGAGGAGCGGACGCGCGCACACGCGCGGTCTGCGTCCCGCCCTCTTCCCCACTCCACGCGCCCCCAGTACGCACATGGTATAAAGCGTTGTGAGGCATATTGCCATCGGGCTGGCAGCGCTCGTCCCATGGGCTGATGCCTTCGACTGGCGCACAGCCCGTAGGAGCGCTGAGACGGGGGTGTAGCGAGCCACAGGTACTCTGAGGACCTCCGGTCCTGGCTCGCCTACAGAAAGGCACACGGCGGGATCGCGCACGGTGCTGCGGAGGAGGTCACTATGAGCGCCTTCTTTCACTTCGACGAGATGGAATGGACTGAAGTGTCCTCGACGGCGAGGCGCAAGGTCGTCCATGTGGGGGATTTGATGTTCGTGCTCTTTGAGCTAAAGTCGGGCCCTGAGACGAGGCCTCACCGCCATCCGCACACACAGATGGCGACGCTGCTCAAAGGGCGCATCGAGGCAACTATCGGTGACGAGCAGCGCATCCTGGAGCCCATGGACGGCTATCGTGTGCCGTCTAATGTGCCCCACGGCGTGCGCGTGCTCAGCGATGAGCCCGCCCTGGTGCTGGACTGCTTCACGCCCATACGCGAGGACTTCCTCTGAGGCAGGGAAAAGAGCCAAGGGAAAAGGGAGACGACGGCAAGGCAATCGCCATGCCGATAGACGCCGCATTCGTGCATGGTAAGGTCGTGACGATGGACCTGCGCGGCACGGTTGCCGAGGCGGTCGCGGTGGCGCACGGGCGGGTGCTCGCCGTCGGGCGGACAGACGACGTGCTCGACTTGGCCGGGCCGCGCACGCGGGTCGTAGACTTGCAGGGCCGTTTGCTGCTGCCGGGCTTTACCGATTGCCACACACATTTCCACTCGTACTCGCTGCAGGAAAGCGGTCAGGCGCTGGATCTACGGGGCGCACGCAGCCTTGACGAGGCGCTGTCGATGATAGCGCACCGGGCCGAAAAACTCTCCCCGGGAGAATGGCTCCAGGGCGGACGCTGGGACAAGAACCAATGGCCCGACGACCGCGCGACGTCGCGAAAGCGGCTTCGTCGCGGCGGCGACTTCCCCACCAAAGAAGCCCTCGACACCGTCGTCCCGCAGAACCCGGCCTTCCTGAAGTCCAAGGATGGCCACTCGGCGTGGGTGAACAGCGTGGCGCTCGATATCGCCGGCATCACGGCCGAGACGGCGACGCCGCCCGGTGGCGCCATTCTGCGCGATAGCACCACCGGAGAGCCGACGGGCGTGCTGCAGGAGAGTGCCAGCGGGCTCGTCCGGCGTCACATCCCAGAGCCGACGCTGCCGCGCATTCGTGAGGCGATCCGGGACGGCATGCGCGCCGCGAACGCTCTCGGGGTGACCGGCATTCACAATATCGAGGGGCCCGACGTATTCGAGGCCTTTCAGCTCCTGGAGTCCGACTCCGAGCTCACTCTCCGAGTCGTATCCTACCTGCCGCGCGCGTCCCTGGACGATGCCGTCGCGCTGGGGCTGCGGAGCGGCTTCGGCGGCGCATGGCACCGCCTCGGCGGGGTCAAACTCATGCTCGACGGGGCCCTCGGTTCGCAGACAGCGGCCATGTTGGAGCCGTTCGAGGGCAGTGACAATGCGGGGCTGCTGGAGATGTCCGAGGACGAGCTTTACGAACTGGCCTGCAAGGCCTCCGAGAACGGCCTGAACATCGCGGTGCACGCCATCGGGGACCGGGCTAACCACATACTGGTCAACGTGCTCGAGCGACTCGCGCAGAACGAGATCGGCGTCGGCGCGCGCCATCGTGTTGAGCACGCGCAGCATTTCGCCGCCGAGGACGTGCAACGCTTCGGCCGGCTCGGCCTCATCGCCTCCATGCAGCCGGTGCACCTCTACGACGATATTGCCATCGCCGAGAGGCACCTTGGGGGCCGCAGCGCCGGGATGTTCCTCTTCCGGTCGCTCCTGCGGGCTGGTGCACGGCTGTGCTTTGGCTCCGACGCGCCGGTGGAGAGCATTGATCCGCTGGCGGGCCTGCACGCGGCCGTAGCTCGCCAGCGGCGGGACGGGACGCCACCGGAGGGCTGGCATCCGGAGGAGCGTCTTGGGATGATGGAGGCGCTGCACGCGTACACGGCCGGCGCCGCCCATGCCGGGGGCAATGAAACCATCGCGGGCAGCATCGAGCCGGGCAAGCTGGCCGATTTTGCCGTGCTATCGCACGATGTAACCGCGCTGCCCGCCGACGAGCTGCGCCAGGCACGAGTCGAAATGACCGTTGTGGATGGCGAGACCGTCTACGATGCAGCCGCATAGGGGCAACCCGCCGGGTCGCCCCTACGAAGAGACACTGAGGTGGGATGGCCCACATGGGCGACCGTTTTCCGAGCAGATGTCTGCTCCCGAATCCACCGTGCTTTGAGCGGGGCCGGTGGAGCGACATTGACGCGCTGTGCGCCAATTTCGCCCAGTTGGGCGAAAGCATCGACTACGACGCCGTCGTGTCCGCTGTCGCCGCCAGCGCGCTTTTCGACTTCCACTACAGCGAGCGCTGGTTCGACGACGCGGCCGTGAGTGCGTGCTCGGGCGACGTGCTGGGCGAGGCGTGCGAGGCGTTGGGCTATACCCACTCGTGGCGCGCCGGCGAGAGTTTCGCCACAACATGGCAGGCGTTGCAGGAGCGAATCGCCGGGGGCGAGCCCGTGGTGGCTGGCGGCATTATCCCGGGCGAGGAGCCGGGCACGTGCTACTGCGCCCACTTTGCGCTTGTGGTAGGCTACGACGCCTCCGGAGACACACGACAGGTGGCCGTAGTTGGCTGGGAGCCGCGAGGCGTGGTAACGTGGACACCGTTGCCGTCCCTGCGGGGCGAACCAGAGAGCTGGCACGCACGCGTGCGCAGCCTGGCGGTCGCCCCGGACGTGTGGGCGCAGCGTCCGCTCCTGATCATTGAGGGCAAATCGGGCGAGTCGAAGCTCGGGACCGATGAACTGGCGCGGAGGAATCTGCAGCGCTGCGTCGAGTACGCCACGTCCGGAGAAGGGCCCGCGGGTCACTGGCGTCTGTGGCCGGGGATACGCGGTATGCAGGTCTGGGCCGGGGACATCGGCGAGTACGAGGCTGCTATCGAGCGGGAGTCGCCCGAGGAGCGCGGCTTCCCGCTGACAAACATCAGTCTGGGGCTGTCCCAGTGCTTCGAGCTGCGTCGTACCGCGTTCGCCAGATACCTGCGCGACGTCCGGCATCTCTTCGGACGCAACGCCAAGACGAGCCTCACCGAGGCGGCACAGCATTGCGAAAAGCAAGTGACGCTCATGGCGAGCTTCCGCGAGCTCCTCTTCGGCGTGAGCGGCCCCTGGGATGAGCGGCAGGAAATCGGCAAGCGGAACCTGCGCGACGCCTCCATCCGTGCTAACGCGGCCGCGATCCTTCGACAGGTCATAGACGAAGAGGAGGCGCTCGTCGAGGCCCTCGCGCTTCTGTGGGGGCCGTCGCGGAGGCGGGCGGTACGGCGTCTGGGCGTGCGTCTGTAGTGGCAGTACATCGCGCCGCGGCTGTCGCCAGAGCCGACTAAACGTTTGGATGTTCGCGTAGCGAAGCCTCGACGGTGTTTCCCCGTTTCTCTGATTACACTACGCTCTCATCGCGTGCGCAGAGGTGCACCGAGGCGCAGCGACGAATGCGCCTGCCGTGACCGGCGTAATCCCATACGGAGGCGATAGGCCGTGGATGACACTCTGAGAGCATTCTGGAGGCGCAGCATGCTGGGCTTCTGTCGCGGCATGTTCAGCGCCGACCTGGGGCATCGCAACGCTGAGGAGGTCCTCGCACGCACCTGGCGCGAGTTCGGCGCCTTCGCCGCGGAGGCCCTCAAAGATGGGAGCACTGAAGCAACGCCGCGAGCGGCAGCCCAGCTCGACCTGAAACTGGCCGAGCTGCTCGGGGCGGAGGCGGCGCTGGTGGAAAAGGGAGACGCAGAGGCGATGTCGCGTTGGGAGACGTGCCCGCTGTGGGAGGAGATGAAGCAACAGCGCCTCGAGAAGGCGTTCATCTGCGTTGGGGCCTGCGACAGGATGTCGGCGGAGCTGGCGAAGGCGGCGGGCGAGGACGTGACATTTGAGCGCGGCAACCAGATGCCCAGAGGCGGGCCGTGCGAGAAGATATGGAAGAAGGTGGAGTGAATGCCGCTAACTGATGCGGTGAAAGACTACGCCCGCAGCCACGGCGCCCACCTGGTGGGCGTGGCGCCCGTTGAGCGCTTCGAGGGGGCGCCCGTTGGCCATCATCCCGCCGACTTGCTGCCGGGCGCGAAGTCCGTCGTGGTCGTCGCGATACGGCTGTTCCAGAGCTGCCTGGATCACCCGCGCATCAGCGCCGGCTCGGAGATCATCCCCGAAGAGTCCCTGCCGGGCGTCCAGCGGCACTTCTACCGGCGCACGAACTACGAGACGGTCAACTGGTCGCTCCAGATCGTCTCGCACCAGATCGCCTATCTGCTCGCCGAGGCCGGCAACGAGGTCATGCCCTGCCCGGTGACCTACTACCAGGGAGGCCTCTCGAGCACCGTGCCCGGGTACTTCGCCCCCCTCTCCCACCGGCACGCCGCGGTGGCCGCCGGACTTGGGACCTTCGGGCTCAACAACCTGGTGCTCAGCCCCCGCTTCGGCCCGCGGAACCGCTTCAACTCCATCATCACGACGGCCGAGCTGCAGCCGGACGAGATGCTCGCCGAGGACGTCTGCCGCGGTGAGGACTGCCGCATCTGCCTCGATGCCTGGCCGGAGTGCTTCGGGGAGCTGCACGACCTCGAGATGAACGGCCGCAGCTTCCGCATGGCCCGGATGTTCGGCTGCAAGGCGGGCTGTGGCGGAGGCGGTTGTATCCGCGTGTGTCCGGTGCAGCGGAAGATCAAGAGCGCGTAGAGGCTCGAATCAACCCGTCAGCCCGTTCATGGCAGTATAGCTCCAGGTAGCTATACCCCGACGGAGTTATCCGGCCGGCGTCGTTGGGATCGCTCTTGTCGAGCCCGTGCGCAGCCTCCCACTCATCCGGGATCCCATCGCGATCGGTGTCCGGCGGCAACGGGTGCGCCTTTAGCGCGGCGTCGTCGTCCTCCATCCTCGCGGAGTACCCCTGCCGTCCGGTCGCAGTCCTCGTTTCGCGAACCATCCGGGCGCTCGTCGCGTCGTGGGGCAGCGCTCCGGCTCTGGCTAACACGATCTCGAAGGCATCCTGCGCCGAGTGGATCGTCCTGACACTCAACTGCCCCACGGTGCCCTGGTCTTTCACCTCGGGTCCGTCTCGCCCGTCGCCTTCCTTGGAGATGCAGTCCTCGATCGCCTTCACGTCATCGCGCACCGGAACGGGATTGCTCCGGCGATCGGGGCCAAGCTTGTAGTAGCAGCCGACTACCGTCAGCCCTGGGCCCGCCGAACCCCACTTCTGTTGAGAGTTGGAGTAGTTGTAGACGACGTTGTTGATGCTCTCCACGTTGGCCTTCTCGTCAGCCAGTGGATTGCGCTTGCTGTGGTGAGCGAACAGACAGTGGTGAACGGTCGCCGACCCGGTCAATGTGTATAGGCCGCCGTAGTTGTGCCACTGTCCGTTGTTTTCGAAGTAGTCCCGGTGGGCTTTCTCTTTGCGGGACTCATCGAATCCCGTCCACTGAACCGTGATCTTGTCAGACGTTCCGGTAGCTGAGATCGTTTCATCGCAGGCTCCGGCCACGGAGCAGTGATCGATGATGACGTTGCGGGCGTGCCAGATCAGAATGCCGTCCGGATCGTTGTCTAGGTCAATGGTCGTGCCGCGCAGGCGCAGAAACCGTAGTATCACGTGCTCAGCGCCATCTCGGATGACAAAGCTGCGGTAGTTGTAGACGGCAATGCCTCCGGGGGAGGTCTCGCCGGCGATGGTAACGTGGTCGTTCTCAGCGGTGATCTCGAACTCCACTTCGTCCTCACAGTCGATGACTCCGCTGACGTCGAAGACGATGGTCCTGGGTTCGTGGACCTCGTTCACCGCCCAGGCGAAACTGCCCTCGCCATGCGCGCTCAAATTTGTGACGTGAACAATCCGTCCGCCTCGCCCGCCGACGGCATAGGCCCCGAAGCCTTCAGCGCCGGGAAACGCAGGAAGTTGCTCGGCGGCCGAGCAACCGACACAATAAGCGGCAACGAGAACGGCCAT
The DNA here is from genome assembly GCA_030601885.1 of Armatimonadota bacterium. GTDB lineage: Bacteria > Armatimonadota > Zipacnadia > JAUWAU01 > JAUWAU01 > JAUWAU01. The sequence goes on along the minus strand of JAUWAU010000004.1, from coordinate 53,877 downwards.
TGTGGGGTGGAGAAGTCGCATGCTGGATATTCCTCACTTTAGGTCGATTGCCTCGAAGCGGAACTCGACGAGGCCCTGGCGGTACGTCTCGTGGGAGGTCAGCTCGAGTGTGAACGGCCCACTGTGGCCGGCAATCGGATATGCGCGACACAGGTCCCGGGGCTGTCCCGGCTGCGCGGCGTCCCGCGGCCATTCATGGTACTGGTCCATCCGCTGACCGGAGGCGTCGCGAACGGCGATGTGGATGGCGGGCAGTAGCCCCGAGCCGCGGATGCGCCGCGCGTCGGCCAGCACGATCAGCAGACACGGCCCGGGGTCCCGAACCGGCGGCACAGGGCCGGCGCTGATCTGCACGGAGCGCACGAGAACGCTCGGCGAGCCGCTCGGAGCCTGCAGAATCGTCTCCGTATCGCCCTCCGTTAGCGGGGCGGCAACATCGGGCTGTACCTCCGCCGGCCAGCGCAGCGTTACCTGCAGCGGGCTGACCGGCCGCCCTGCCAACAGCCAGCTATAGCGCAGTTCGTAGCCCCTTCCCCCCAACACGCGCCAAGCTTCGGTTTGGCGTTCGCCTTCGCTCAGCACCTCTCCTTTGCCGTCAATGATGTCTGCCATCTCTTCGGCGACCCACAGCGAGCTCAGCGCCGCCAATCCCTTCCCGTCGGTGCGCTCGACCCGGGCTGTCAGACGGAGCCGCCTCGCTCCGAAGGCGCCCGCCCTGCTAATCGAGACCCGCTCCACAGTGGCCCTGTATGGCCCAGAGGTGTGCTGCAGGTTCGGCGCCAAGTCAATGTCGATGCTGCTGCGATGAGTCAGCCACAGGGCGACAGCGGCCGCCGCGACGCCGGCGAGCACGCCGCCAAGCAGCCAGAGCGCAAGTGTCCTGTGCCAACGATAGGGACGCATGGCAGTGAAAGGCAGTGGTCAGTGGACGGTGGTCAGTGGACAGTCCACGACCAACGGCGCATCTCCGTTCGTGCTCGGGACGCGTTGTGTGTTTCTCGCGTCTACCCCGAAGATTTAGCCCTCCGCCTACCCCTTGTAGCCGGAGCAGCTTGCTCCGGCGAGTCTCGGGCTGGCAGCCCGAGCTACACGACGACATGAGCCCATCTTCATCGTTTCCGGGTGGCCCGAAGGGCCATGGCGAGCTGCTTCTGTGATTCTGACTTTCCCCGCGGTCTGGCGTAGTCCCTTGTAATCTTGCGGAGGGCCGGGTAGACTCTCGGCATGCGGATCAAGATCATTGCGTGCGAAGTGCTGGTGCCGGAGTTGGAGAGACTGGGCGCGGAGAGTTCGCACCAGCTCGACGTGCAGATCCAGCCCTTCGGACTGCATCGCGAGCCGGAGAAGCTGCGCGTGGACGTGCAGGCCGCGGTCGATGCGGTGGACGCGGAGGGCTTCGACCACATCGTGCTCGGCTACGGCATCTGCAGCAACGGCACCGTCGGCATCGCGGCCCGCACGACGCCCATCGTCATCCCGCGCGGCCACGACTGCATCACCTTCGCCCTCGGCTCCAGGGAGCGCTACGCCGAGGAGTTCCGCCAAGCGCCGGGCACGTACTACTACACGTGCGGCTGGATCGACCGGAAGGAGGAGATGCGGCCGGACGATATCGAGCAGGCCCAGCGCGAGGCGCGGGAGCGAACGAAGTACGAGGAGTATGTGGCCAAGTACGGCGAGGACAACGCCAAGTACCTGCTCGAGGTCGAGGGCGCCTGGAAGCAGCACTACAGCCGCGCCGCGTTCATCAACCAGGGCCTGGGAGACATCGAGCGCTACCGCGAGTTCACCAGAGGCATCGCCGCGCGCAACGGCTGGGAGTACGCCGAGCTGCCCGGCGACGCTGCGCTCCTGCGAAAGCTCGTCGGTGCGGAGTGGTCCGAGGAGGACTTCCTCGTCCTCCGCCCGGGCGAGACGCTCGAGGCCACCTACGACGGCGGCCTCATCCGCGCTAAAAGGCAATGATCCTCGACCGGTGGCCGAGGTGGCGTTGTGGCGCGGGCTCTCGCGCCGTCGCCAAAGCGGCTAGCAACTCCGCCGAGGACTCCGCTGAAGCTACGTCCTCCGCGAAGGCGGAAGCTTCGTCGCTCGGGCCGTCGCCAAAGGGGCTTTGGCCCGTCGGCGACTCGCGAAGGCGGATGGCGCGTTGGCGGGGACGGCGTCGGTGGCGACGCGGGCGGCACAGCCCATGACGAGGGTCGCGCGCCGCCCGAGGGCGACGGGAGTTGGCGCGTGTTGACACCATCCCTCAGATTAACTATACTCACCGCGATTCGATGGCCTCCATTTAGGGCATAATGCTGTAGGTGATGCCGGGATGATGCGCAAGCGACAGCTCTGGGTCGCAGTGGGCGCCGTTCTCATCGGCCTACTTGGCTCTGCTACCGTGCTCATATCGCAGCCCCCTACCGCTCCGCCTCCAGGAGCGCAGCCGCCCAGTGCTGCTCCCACAGCGCCAGCACCCCCGGGTGCGCTAACAGACCTCTTCCCCCGGCTGTCCTATCAGGAGTTCGTTGAGCAGCATCCCGAGACCGCGGCTGCGCAGATACCCCAGCATTACCGACCCATGCGAATGACCGAGACGCAGTGGCTTCAACTCGCCCGCATCTTCCGGGGCCGCGTCGCGGTGGGCATCCCGCGAGTTCAGGGGCGGATCGGGCGCGCACTGTACGGCCCGGCGGCGAAGGAGCTCGCCGGGAAGAAAGTCGAAATGGAGATAATGAAGCAGATCCACGAGGAGGCGGTAGAGGAGGGCTGGTGGTTCGAGTGCAGCTTCCCGAGGATGACAACAAACGCCGCCAATCCCGACAACATCCTGGTCAGCTTCGACGTCATCAAACACGTGCGCTGCCCCAACTTCGCCAATCGCATACTGCAACGCCTCGGTCCCTTCAGCGGGCGCGGCGAAGGGCGGACGGAGTTCACCGTTATCACCGAGAAGGGCGGCTGGTATCGACGTCACCAACTGTATCTGTCGGCGGAAGCCGTCGGGTACTGGCCCACTCTGTGGTCTGGGGATACGATTGAGGCCCGAGTGTACGACGTCGAGGGCGGGGAGATGCTGCCCGGGCCGTTGATGCGTTCCGCTGGCCATTCGGGCGCAACCTTCATGGAGATGGTGTATCCACCAGAGATGTACTACACTGGGGACACGTCATCATCCTTCCCGCGCTCGAGGCTCCACGGCACCGGAGGCTTGTACGAGTACGTGCCCGAATACCGCTACTACCGTCGGTCCGATGGCCAGTTGCTCAAGATCGACGCGAGGGAGGGCTGGTACTACTCCGGGTGGAGCTTTACCATAGCGCTGGCTCGCGTTGCCGAGATTGATCGGATCGAGGCCAATCTCGTCGGCGGCGCACCACGCGGCGGCGGCCCGTCCGGCGCCTTCGGTGGCGGCTTCGACGAGGACGAGGACGACGAGGACTAACGCGGTACTATAGCGGCCGACGGGGCATTATCGCGGTGGCCGGCGCTGCCGATGGTCTGTATTCGCTCCCGCACACCGACGCCTGCCTCGGCTGTTGCATTATCTCAATCTCAGCCTGTCTCATCCTCCGCTCTCTCCTCTTCGTCTGCAGCCTCCTCGTCATGTCCGGCGCCTTCGTCTGGGCTGGCTTCAGCGGCACCGGGCGCTTCCTCCTCTGGCGGAGTCGCGCGAGAGAATGGCTTCAAGTACACCGTGACCGTTGCCGCTGCGCGGCCGCGTACGGATATCTTGGGAGGAGGCGCGAGCTGCACTGATCTCGTTGTTCGCTCGGTGACGCCGGTGAGGCTGATGGTGGCGGTTCGGATGGACGAGAGACCATTGAGCAAGTCCGACGGCCCCGAGACGACCACTGTCGTGGGCTGCACGGAGAAGCGCTCGATCTGATACCCCGCAGGTGGGTCGCCAAAGACGGGCTGCACAATGACCGAGCGCTGCGGGACGCGCTCAATGATGACGCGCACGTCCACGCGCGCCGGCTGCACCGTTACCCCCTGTACCCGCTGGCCTTCGGCGCTGACCGGTTGTACGGTGGGCTTGAAGTCGGTTGTCGCATCGAGATCCGAAATGTCAATTCGGGCGACCACCGTTCGGACACTGTCCACCGCGCTGCGCGGGCCACGAATCTCCACTGTTTCAGGCTGCGCCGCCTCCACCCGCTCCCGGCAGCCCTCCGCGGCCAATCCTTCGCGGTCGACGAACACCTTCCGCTTCCTGCTCGTCACCTCCTCAAGCTCCACCGTTGCGCGGAGAGCCGGGGACTCGATAACCTCGACGCCCAACGGCAGGTTCCTCGCCGCCAGTGCTACGTCGTGAGATCCCGCCGGCTTGCCGGCAACGCTCGCCACCAGTGTTACGCGCGTGTCCCCGTCTTTCAGGGGCTCCAGAGCCCTCGCCCGGCCGCGCAGGCGCAGACGCATCTCAGACGGCGAGAGCTTGGTGCGCTGCAGACCGTCCGGTACGTTCTGGATCTCGACCGGTGCGCGCACGTCCAGCGTGGTGAGCGGATTGTAGGTGTTGACCACGTACACCCACAGCGCAGCGGACAGACACAGCGCGAGTACCTTGTACCAGAAATTGTGTTTGACCCAGCCGATCATCGCACCAGTGCACCTCGGGCGCGACTGCAATACATCCGATATCTGTTACCGAGCCGGCGTGAGCAAGTCAAGGAGCCTCTCTTTGGCCTCCGCCGCGGCGAGTTGGGGCGATAACTCCCCACCGACCGAGAGGCTGATCTTTCCCGTCTCCTCGGAGAGCACGAGAGCAACGGCGTCAGTGCGCTCCGTGAGCCCGGCCGCCGCGCGGTGGCGCATCCCGGTGGTGGCTGTGAGACTGGGACGATCCGACAGCGGAAGCACGCACCCAGCCGCTATCATCTCGTCTCCGCGAATGATGATAGCCCCGTCGTGCAGCGGGCTATTGGGAAAGAAGACGCTCGCCACCAGCGCCTCCGAAGCGAATCCGTGAATAGCCTGCCCCGTGGTGGCGTAATTCTCCAGGCCCGTCTGTCGCTCAAAGACGATCAGCGCGCCCGCTTGGTGTCGTTGTAGCTCCGCAATGGCCCGGAGCGCCTCGTTCACCACCCGCGTGCGAGTCTGCGACAGACCGGCGAAGCGCCCAAAGAAGCGGCCACGACCAATCCGCTCCAACGCTATGCGCAGCTCCGGTTGGAAGATGATGATGAAGGCAATGATGCCGGGAAGCAGCGCTTGGCGGGCGAGCCAGTGCAGCGTTTCCAATTGCAGCCACCCCGTCAGCCATACCAGGACGACCACGATAGCGACGCCCTTGAGCAGTTGCACGGCGCGCGTTCCGCGGACGAGCAACAGCAGCCTGTAAATGATGTAGGCGACGAGAATAACGTCAATAACGGCTATGTAGGGGTTGTCTACGCTTCGAACAGCGTCCAGAGGGGTGCGCAGTATGCTCATCTGCGGGGCACCACGGCGGCTCTCACGGCGGCACAGCAGGCTTTGACACTAGTAATATACCATAGCCCAGAATTGCGGTCAACGAATCGCCCGTCCGGGCCCGCTCTAGAGCCAAAAGGGCCCGCGACCGCGAGCCCATGCGTACGTGCCGATGCTCTCCTGCTGGTCGGGGCGGCCGGATTCGAACCGGCGACCTTACGGACCCGAACCGTACGCGCTAGCCAAGCTGCGCCACGCCCCGACCTGCTCGCACTATAGCACACGGCACCAGCGTGCGTCAACGGGGCCCGACCGGGCGGCTGCGTATGCGAATCGTCGGTGAGTTGGGGCGCGCGTCCGACGGCATCGTTCGTCGGCTCCACGCCCAACATGGCGCTCAGAGGCTGTGCCCCACCCCGTCCCTCCCCGCTTGCGGGGGGACTGAGCAGGGCAGCTCACCGGACGATGACGTACGTCCTCTCGACCGGCGGCACGTCGAAGCGGACAACTGTTCGCTCGTCCATCGTCGCAGTCCGTGTCAGAACGTTTTCCCCATTCCCATCGCGCACCTTGAGCGTCTCGGCCGACCAGGCGGCTGGGAGGCTCAACTGAATGGTCAGAGGCTGGTCGTACAACTCCGGCTCCGTTCCGCAGGAGAGGCGCAGCGTGACGCGGTCCGGGCCATCGCTCCGTATCGACAGCTTCGCCGCTTTGCGCTCCTGCTGGTACTTGTGGATGTCCGCGATCCCGGCGCTCCACAGCTCGGCGGCGTGCTCCTTGGTCATGTCGAGCACCTCGCCGAAATTGGCCTCGGTCAGGCTGAGGTGACCCTCGCCGATGGCGTGATAGTGCGATTGCAGCCAGGCCCCCTCCTCGAGGGCCTCGGACAGCCGCCTTTGGTACAGGGGCAGGCGGGGACCGTATTCGTCGGCCATCGAAGTCGAGCTGCGGGGGGGCGTGAACAGATGATACTTGTCGAGCCAGTACCGAAACGGCTTCGTCGTCGTCCATGTGGTCGCCCCGCCTCGGCTGAGGGCGAGCAGCTTGCTCTTGTTCGGGAACAGGCTCCAGATGTAACGGGCCGTCTCGCCAAGCTCACGGTCGGCGTCCTCGTCATCGGTGCAGCCGCGATGATGATGGGTGTGGTTCGCGAACTCCTGGTCGCCCTCGGCGGCGCATGCCTCCCAGGCGGCTTTGTGGTTCTGGTAGTTCGGTCTGCCGGGGTTGATCATGAAGGTGCCCTTGAACCCGTACTGGCGCAGCAGCGGGATAACGTGCAGGATGTGCGTGGGGTGGGAATCGTCGAAGCGGAAGCTCACCGCAATCCGTTTGCCGTCGAGCCACTTGCAGATGGTGGCGCCGACCCCAGTGGCCGCGTCGCGCACCGACCGCTCGGATTCTGCGGGAAGCACGGGCTCAGGCTTGCCCGCCCGTGGGTCCACTACGTCCACGTAATACGTGCCGCGCACCGGTGGTACTGGGATGAGGAGGCGATGCCAATTCTCAGTCCTGCGCCGCAGGGGGATGGGGTCTCGCTGGGCGTTGAGCGCTTGCACGTCCTCGGCGGGCCACTCCCGTGTGAGATCAATGCGCAGCGTCAGTGGCTGATCGTAGAGCTCGGGATCGGTGCCGCAGTCCACGTCTACCTTGAGCTTATGAGGCCCTACCATCTCGGCGGCGACCTTCGCCGTCCGCCACTCGGCCTCGTACTTGTAGACCTGCGCGATGCCCCCGAACCAGATCTCCCTTCGCTGCCTGTATAGGTGCCTTATCACGTCGCGAAACAGTTGGTGACTGATCCCCATGCCACTCTCCACGCCGATGCCGTGGAAGTAGAAGGATATCCAATCGCCATCTCCGATGGTCTGCTCGGCTCGCTGCTTGAACGCCTCGATGTCCGAGAGGGCCACCTTCTCCGGCACGCTGCCGACGCTCGCCGAATTGCGCGCCTGGATCAGGTGCCACTTGTCGTGGTAGTAGCTCCACGGCCTCCGGATGTTCCACGTGGTGCCGCCGCCGCTGCGAAAGGCGAGCAGCTTGCTCTTCCCCGAAAAGAGGCTCCAGATGTACCGGCTGCACTCGCCGATCTCGCGCTCGGCCTCCTCGTCGCTCTGCGCGCCCCGATGGTGCATGGTGTGGTTGCCCAGCTCGTGGCCGCCCTCGAGGACCGCGGCTTCCCACTCCTGCCGTCGCTCCTGGTACGATTCTCGCCCGGGGTTGATCAGGAAGGTGCCCACCATGTCATACTCATTCAGGAGTGGGATCGCGGTCTCCAGGTGCGAGGAGTGCGAGTCGTCGAAGCGGAGGCTAACGGCCGCGGCTTTGTCGTCGAACCATCGGGCAATCTGCACCGTTACGTCGCCGGCTTGGGCGATCGGAATGGCTTCGGACGACGTCTCTGTCCCTTTCAATGGCGTAGCCTCCTGCTGGGCAGCGTGAACGGGAAGGCAGTGCCTTCCCATCATGACTCCCGCCAACATTGCACAGGCAGTCAGTGTGCGTCGCATGGGCCCGACCTCCGGAAGCACTGCTGCTTTGAAGATTTGGTCGTGTGCCTTTCTGTAGGCGAGTACCTGTGGCTCGCTGCCGTCCCTCTGTCGATCCCTGACAGATGGGCCAGCACAGCAATCTTCATCGTTTCCGGCTGGCCCACCGGGCCATGCCGAACTACCCCGAAGATTTCGGCCGTCGGCCCACCCGTTGTAGCCGGAGCAGCTTGCTCCGGCGGCCCCCAGCCCCTCGCCGGGCTCATCTTCATCGTTTCCGGGTGAGCCAGCGGCTCATGACGACTGCTGGGAATAATGCGTGGCCGCTTGAGTGCCCGGCGGCCATTTCACGCGCTGCCCGGCGCTTCCCTTCATGATGGCCATGTAGATAGCGGGGCGCTGCGCCTTCACCCGCCGGCACCAGTGCTTGAGCAGGCTGCCGCCCTGCGCGACTGCCGCAGCCACTGATCCCACGCCTGCAGCAGCTCCGGGATGGTCACGAACTGAAACCCGGCGGCGCTGAGCTTCTCGAGGATCGTCGGCACAGCCTCTGCAGTAGTGTGATGGCCGGGGCCGTCGTGGAACAGGATGATTTGGCCGGGCGCGGGTGCACGGGTGGCCCTCGTCGCGATGTCCTGCCTTTCATAGCCCAGGGCGTCACCTGAATCAATCGTCCAAAGCACCGTCGCATATCCCTGACGAAGGGCGAGCCGGGTTAGTGCGTTCTTGGTGATCCCGTACGGGGGTCGGAAGCAGCTTGGCGGTCGGCCCGTGACCTCGCGGATGAGCTCCTGTGTCGCTCTCAGCTCGCGCTGCGCGTCCTGCGCCGAGGGATGGGCGGGATGAGAGTAACTGTGGTTCCCGATGGCATGGCCCGCGGTAGCCATTTGGCGCAGCAACCGTGCGTGGAGTCGCACGCGTTCGCCCAGCACGAAGAAGGTAGCCCGAGCCCGGTGAGCGGCGAGGGCCTCGAGGATGCGTGGTGTGACCTTGCCGTCGGGGCCGTCATCGAAGGTCAGGGCCACGAGTTTCTCAGGGAAGTCGTGCACACGCCGCCGCACGAGTTCGCCGCGGTAGCCCCGGGGAACGGCCCAATCGACCGGTGCGACGGCGACGGGGCACAGGCCTGATGGCACCCACGGGCGCCCCCCGTAGGTGATGCCCGGAGCCTGCGCCGGCGGTCCGTTTCCTGCGGCATGCCCTGTCCCGCGACCGGGGCCGAACGCGGACATTGCCGAAATCAGTGCCAGCGAAGCTATGCAGGTCACGCGCCGAGAGCATGAATGTCCATCGCCATGCAGACGCCTCATCCCGTGTTCTCTCTCGCCGCAGCCTCTCCCGCGGAATCCAGTTCCCCGCGCGGCGCACATCCACCTCGCTGGCGACTATCGCCGGCGAATCTTGACCTCTTTCACCATCACCGCCATGTCCTTGTAGCGCTCGCCCGCGTGCACCTGGAAGCCTATGCGCCCCACGGTGTACTGAGTGTCCTCGGCTTCGGCGACTTTCTTCCCGTTCAGCACCACCGTGAGCTTCGGCCCGACCGCGGTGATGTGCACCAGGTTCCAGTCGTCGCGCTTCAGGATCGACTCGTCCATGTTCTTGGCGAGGAAGCCTTTCGACCAGATGCTCCCGGTGGCGGCGCCGTAGTCTTTCAGCGACAGGATGTCCATCTGGTAGCCGAGCTTCTTCTTCTCCGGCTGCGAGCGGAACCACACGCCGGTGTTGGCGGGCCAGCGGACCTTGAAGCGCACCATCAGCTCGAAGTCGCTCCACTCGCCGGTGGTGTACAGGTCTCCCACCTTGCCGTCGTTCTGCTCGCCGATGAGGACGCCGTCGCGGACGGTCCACTTCGCATCGCCGTGCTTTATCCAGCCCGCGAGGTCCTTGCCGTTGAAGAGCGCGATCCAACTGTCCTGCGTAGCCGGCCCTGTTCCCTCCTGCGCCCGGACGCCCAAGCAGGCGACCGACACGGTGCATGCGACGGCGAGGATCGCCCAGCGGGCGACGCTGCTGCTCCGCATCCCGTCACGCAGTCGATGCAAAACACTGATGCAAAAGCTCCGTTTCGCGTGCATGTTCATGAGTGTCTCCCCCTGTACTCGATCTAAGCGCAAACTTGCGGCGCTCGGTACGGCTCTTCATCGCATGATGCGGCCGCCGCCCCAGGTGGCGCGCCCGTAGAGCCAGATGCGACCGCCGCTCGGCGCCGTCACGAGCCGCAGTCGTCGCACACCCTTGATCGGTGCGCGGATCTCGTGCGGCGGGCTGTTCCAGCGCATCACGGGCGACTGCTTGAGCAGTTTCCCGTCGCCGTATACGCGGAACTGCACCTTCTCCGCATCCTGTCGTGCCTTTGCCACCGTCGGCTTGCCATCGAGATCCACACCGACCGTAGCAGCGAAGTGCGAGAAGCCGCCCCCGATGGCGAATTCCACCCACGAGGGCGCATGCGTGCCCAGTCCTCGCTGGAAGGTCACGCCGCCGATGCGCACCGGCTCGCCGGCGCCGTTGGCGTCGAAACCCACCGAGCCCTTGGCCTGATCCGAGGCGGCAGGGAGTATGTCGCTCAGGTACAGGTCGCCGTCGAACACTGACGGTGCGGCCCGGGGCGCCAGACGCTGCGGCACGGCCTTCCGCCGCAGGCTCGGCTCGCCGGTGAAGGCGTACTTCGGATTCAGTCGCCAGTGCTTGTCGAAGAAGCCCACCAGGAGGAATGTCTCGGGATCATGCGTCTTATCGTCGAAGATTCCGTAGTCGAACCAATTGCGGTTGTGATAGACGCCCCAATCGAACCAGTTGCCAAAGCGGCGATTGATCTGGTACATGCCGCGCCACGTGACGCCGGCAAGCACCACGGCATACTTGTTGGGATTCAACGGGTTGGGATAGCAGAACTTGGCGCCGACGTCCGGGCCCTCGAAGCGATGCTCACCGGCCTCTATGCCGGTGTGCGTAATTCTGATGGGGAGCTTATCGGTGATCTTAGCCGTGATGAGGTTGGCCTGTGGGCCGCCGTACAAGATCAGATGTGCCGACTCAACGTCATCGGTGGTGACGTCACGATCGGCCTTGAGCAGGCACGGGGCCGCATAGTTGCCGCGCCATCGCTCGGCAAATGCTTCGGCCGTTGTCCGCGTGATCCATCGCTCCAGAGCTGAGCGGGCCGATGTGCCATACACGACGATGAACCTGGAAAGCATGGCGTCCTCGATGGGGCCCTCGAGGCCCCGGCGCTTCACGAGACCCTCCGGCGCCGCGAGCACACAGCGCCACGTTCCCTCGGATCTCTCAAACGACACCGTCTCGGCCTCGGGCAGAATGTCCCGGAACACCTCGTCCCCGTCGATGGTCACCGTCACCGGTCGGGCCCGCGCTATGAGCGGCTCCTTCGGCTTCAGCGCGAAACGCCAGATGTTGGAGGTCTGGACGGAGATGGTGTTGGGCAGGGCGACTCGGGCCTCGATCTTGCCGAATCGCATGGGCTCCTCGAGCCCGTCCACCTGCACCCAGTAGGCACGGTGATGGCGCAAGAAGGCCGTTCGGAACACGACCCGCTCCGGCATCGCGGTGCGCCGCTGCGTCAGCAACCAGTCGGTCTTCTCGCGGCCGACCCAACTCGGGAAGCCACCATGGCCGCCGCCGTAGATCTCGTGGTAGATGACGAAGGAACCAAGCGAGCGCAGCTTACCGGTCATGTTCCGTGAATGCCATACCGGCACCACGTCATCCGCGCTGCCATGCGCCGCGAAGGCCGGCACATTGGCCAGGTTACACGCGTAGGCGATGGGGTTGACGTTGTCGCGCACGAAAGTGCGCAACTCGTCAAAGGCCGGCTTCGGTCGCACGCCCCAACCCCACTCGCGCTCCCAGGCCGCATGGTCGGCATTGCCGCACACGGGCGCGATGGCAGCGAACAGATCCGGGTGGTGCACCGCGAGCGTCCAAGAGCCCGTACCGCCCATGGAATTGCCGGTGGCGTAGATTCTATCCGGGTCAATGTTATAGTCGCGGCGCACCTCCTCGATGGTGTGCAGCACGTCCACCTCGCCCACATACATGTAGTCTACGCTGCCCCGGCCATGTGGACTGAGGACGATACATCCGCGTATCCCCCCGACCGGATACCCCTGAAAGGGACGTGTGCCCCCGTGGCCATGCATGCGCAGCACCAGAGGCACCGGCCGCGTCCCGTCGTATTCGGGCGGGACGTTTACCGTATAGGGTTGGATGTTGCCGTCGATGTCTGAGCGATATCCCTTGAGGATCGCGCCACGCCGACGGGCGAAGGGATTGGCGCCGCGCCGCACACGGTCCAGGCCCTCGGAGATACTGTCGAGCGCCTGGGCGATCGGCTTGAGATCCTTCTCGGAGGGCCCACGTCCGCTTCGGCCGAGCTTCGACCACCAGTAGGTGAGCTGCGTTTCCAACGAGTCCAGATCACGATCGGCTCCGGCGCCCATTATCAGCCGGAGGCGCGGTATACGCAGCTCCAAGCTCGTGGCCTGGCGCCGGCACACTTCCACGGCCCGCGTCTGCGGCCGGGGAACAGCCTGAGCCGGACGGGCGGCAAGCGTTGCCGCCAGCAGTGCAATGCCACCAGCAAGTGCCGCGAGGCGCTCCGGTCGCATTGTTGGCCACACTCTCTCAGAGACCATGTCACCATTGCATGCTTCGGCGTCGCTTTGACCCGTTCCTCCGGCGCAGACGAATGAACCTTGGTGGGCGACGATGAGGTACGCTTTCGGATGGGTTGGGGGAGATCCGGCAGGGCGGTGGGATCAGCCGTGGCACGACAGAGGGCCTCGTCATCGGGGGCCGGGCCCTATCATCCGCCGATGCCGTCGCGACGATCAAGGGGGCCGATGAGCGCCTGCACGTCCGCCAGACTCAATGGCTTGCTGAGGACAGTGACTTGGCCCATCGGAGCGGCTTCGGCAATGCCAGACTCATCGTCGTCCTCCGTCAACAGGAGAAGCGGCGTGCCCGGCTGTAGATCACGGATCTGTGAAAGCGTGGTGGCCAGGCTCGACGTGGGCACGGCTGCATCCCAAACGATAGCGTCATACTTATTGGCCTGCGCCGCGGCGATAGCCTTGGAGGCATTCGTCGCGGTGGTGACATTGCATTTGGACGCCCTCAGCTCCTGCTCCAGCGTCATCTGGCCACTTCCCTCAGGGCGCACGACGAGCACGCGGGCGGGTCGTCCGAGCATGGCAGCTCGCGCCCACTCATCGATGACTTCACGGTAGAACCGCCACTGCCGGCCGACCTTGAAGGCAGGGATCTTGCCCTGCTCCGCCAAGCGGTAGACGGTTATCACGTGCATCCGCAAGTACTTGGCGACGTCCTTCGCCGTGAGTATTGACTGCACGAACGATCCTCCTGATTGCCGGTACCGGATACACGGGACCGACAGCGCCGCAAGGGCATCATAGATATCGGCAGAGCCCTGAGGGCATTTAAGCAGAACTTTTGCCCCCGGCTATGGCATTTCCGGCAGGAAGGTGGTAAGCTGATGGTGCGGTTGGCGGTGCGGGAGCCCGACATCCGACCCGAATCTTCGCCGGGAAGGAGGCTATAGCGGTGGCTGACAAGTTGATGCCGCTGTTCCCCATGCACATCGTCGTGTTCCCGGGGATGGTTCTTCCGCTCCGTGTCGAAGAGGAGTCGCAGCGGATGATGATCGAGGAGTGCGAGACAGCGGACAGGAGGTTCGGGGCCACGCTCATCCAGGCAGTGCATCGTGAGGGCGGACTGGTGCCCCATGCCGTCGGGACGGTGGCGGAGATCGCCAAAGTCGAGAAAACCGACGAAGGGGCGCTGCACGTTGTTGCCGTGGGCCAATCGCGATTTCGCCTCATTGCTGTCGAGCAGCACGCTCCGTACCTGACGGGGCGGGTGGAATTGCTCGGGCGCGAGCGGTCAGAGGTGAAAGAGACGGCGCCACTTATCAACGAGACGTGGCGGCTCTTCGAGCGCCACATGGAGCTGTTGTTCGCTGCTGCGAGCCGCAAGTCGCCGGAGCTGCAGATGCCTCGCGATCCGGAACTGCTCTCCTATCTGATCGCTGCTAATGCGCGCATATTCCCTGAGAGGAAGCAGGAGTTGTTGGAGGCCGAATCAGCACAGGAGCGCCTCGAAGGACTCCAGCGCACGTTGAAGGTCGAGAATGATACCCTCAAGGCCATCCTCGCCACCACCGGTCCGGCTATCCTACCAGAAGAGGAATCGGACTCCCCTGAGGACGAATAGTCCACACCGCGCTTGGCTTGTCCGGCAGCTCTACGTCGCTTCAACCGCCGATCTGGCATGGCAATGGCGATCCGCGACGTTGCCGCAGAAATGCGCGTGCTCTGGCGGGCCCGGTATAGCAGGACGCGTTGCCGGTGGATATTCTTGCCGACTGCGGTGAGGTGCAGCCTACTGATGACCGTGGCCGAGTTTCAGCGCCTTATCGAGGACATCTACTTCGCCAAGGACAGCGCGCGGGGTCTGCACGCCAGCTTCGCGTGGCTTGTGGAGGAGGTGGGCGAATTGGCGCGCGCAATACGCCATGGCGATCGGGGCAATTTGTCGGAGGAGTTCGCCGACGTATTCGCCTGGCTCTGCACCACGGCCAGCATTGCCGGAGTGGAGCTGGAGGAAGCAGTGCAGCGGTATCGAGAGGGCTGCCCGAAGTGTCACGGCACGCCGTGCAAATGTCCCGAGTGATGAACGGCGCCGGGATACGACCCTTACCCCTCGTTTGTTAACACTACGGAGCTTAAAGAGAGGGATGGTACAGCAGCATGGATATAGTGAAGCGGCTGTTGGCCATCTGCGCCGGTGGCGCAGCCATCCTCATTGTCCTGCTCGTCGTCGCCAAACCACGGCCGGAGTCACCCCTCGTCGGGCAGCGGCCGGGTGAATTCGAGGCGTTCGATCCCGGGGGTGCGTTATGCAGCAACAAGGACTACGGCTCAGGCCCGGTGCTGTACGGCTTCTGGCTGGTCGCCACTCCTGACGGCGCCGAGGCGGTGCGTATCCTTGATCGCATAGCGCGGGACGAGCAGACGCGGGGACTGTCGGTCGTCGCCATCAACCTTGATGCTTCCAGCAAACGCATGAGGGAATTCGTCAAGGACAAAGACTTCAAATGCGTGATTCTCCACATGGGCGACGATCCCGAGCGCCTGCGACGCATTATGAAGCTGTATCACCTCACTTCCGGGCGGCTCCCTCGGTACTTCCTGATCAAGTTCCGCTATCGCATCGTGGCTGATCTCGAAGGCCCGCGTACGTTCGAGGAGCTCAAGCAAGAGATCGTGGACGTGGAGATGCTCCCGTGGCTTACCGGGAAGGGCCTGACGCCGTAGGGCGCCGGCGGGGCCCGCTCAGGAGCGCCGGGGGGGCACTACACGTGAGCGGCCAGTGGCAGGGCGGAAAAGACGTCGAACGCCAGTCCGCTGGGGCCACTGCGGCCCAGGACGTGGTGGCCGGCGCAGGCGATCATGGCGGCATTGTCGGTGCAGAGCGCCGGGTGCGGATACCGCAGAGGGACGCCGGCCGTGGCGGCCGCCGCGGTGGCGGCCTGGCGAAGAGCGCTATTGGCGGCGACGCCGCCGGCCAGCAGCACCTCGGCAGCTCTCACCTGCCGCGCCGCGGCGAAGGTGTGCTGCACCAAGACCTCCACGATGGCTTGCTGGAAGCTGGCCGCAAAGTCCGCGAGCCTGTGTCGATCCCCTTCTCGCTCCCACAGGCGCGCAGCCGCCGTCTTCAGGCCGCTGAAGCTGAAATCCAGGGAGTCGGGGAAATGGACCCGCGGGAAATCGATGGCTGACGGATGGCCATCGCGCGCACAGCCGTCGATCGCCGGTCCGCCCGGGTGTGGCAGGCCCAGGAGACGCCCGATCTTGTCGAAGGCCTCCCCTGCAGCATCGTCGCGGGTCCAGCCCATGATCTCATAGACGCCGGGGGCCTCGATGTGCACGATGTCCGTGTGTCCGCCGGATGCCACGAGGCAGATCGCGGGAGTGCGCAGCGGCGCGCCATCGAGCTCGTTGGCGTACACGTGCCCCTCGATGTGATTGACCGCCACGAGCGGTATGCGCAGCGCGTAGGCGTACGCCTTTGCGGCGGAGACGCCGACGAGCAGCGAGCCGATGAGGCCCGGGCCGTGCGTCACGGCGATGGCGTCGAGATCGGTGAAGCGAATCCCCGCGTGCTTGACTGCCTCGTCAACGACGGCTCCCAGCAGCTCCACGTGCTTGCGCGAGGCGATCTCCGGCACAATGCCGCCAAAGATGGCATGGAGTCCCATCTGAGACGCCACGACGTTGGAGCGGACCTCGCGGCCGTCACGCACCACCGCCGCGGCGGTCTCATCGCACGACGTCTCGATGCCTATGAGGAGCAGCCGCTTATTCGCCATCGCCAATGCTCAGCAATGAAGATACCATCAGGGCTTCGCGGCGTCTCGGAGCAAAGGCCGCCTATAGCGGCTCGCCGACGGCTTCCTTCCACTGGTACAGGCGGGCGGCGAATTCGGGCTCCTGAATGTCATCCAGGCTCACCACGATGGCGTCCTCCGTGGCGGGGCCGTCGCGATAGTAGTTCTGCCTGATGCCCAAGCGGCGAAAGCCGTACTTGGCGTACAACTGCTGAGCTGCCACGTTGGATGCCCGATACTCCAGCACAAAACGCTCCGCGCCGCGTCGTACTGCTTCGTCTATCATGTGTACGAGGATGCGCTCTCCGATGCCCCGGCGGCGGTCCGGTGAGGCGACGGCAATAGTGCACAGGTGCGCCTCACCCGGCGTTACCCACATGCCGGCATAGCCCACTGTCTCGCCGCCCGCCGACGCAGTGACGTATACGGCGACATCGTCTCTACGGGCAAGCTCGCGGGCGAACGCGTTGCGAGTCCACGGTGTGGGAAAGCATTCACGCTCCAGTTCCACGATAGCATCCAGATGCGCCAGGGTCGCGCGCTCGATCACTACATCCTCAAGCATTACTGTCGCTCCGGGGGCACCCAATCGCGGAACAGGTGGTGGCAGTCAACGCAATCACCAGTGAGCTCGGCGAATTTCTCCTGCGCCGTCTTCGGGCTGCGGGCCTTTGCTACCTGCCGCGCGTGCACGTGGGCACTGTAGCCAAGGTACTTGAAGGTCCCGATGTCGCCCGTGTTTTGCGGCGGCTCCAGCTCGGGTATGCGCAGCGCCAGCTCTGCCAGCTTCTCGCCGCGCTCCTGCACCTTCTGCCTATCGGCCAACGCCAGATCGGCAAGCAGCCTCTGTGCCTCCTGGATGATCTGGCTCATCAGGCGCGCCAACTCCGTTTCTTGCGCCTCTTGGGCCACCGCTGCGGATTGGCCGGAGCGGGTGACGGTGCTGAGAAGGCCACCCGTTATCAGCGCCACTGTCACGACGGCGGCAACGGCAATTCTCCTACGTCGCATCTGACCTCAGCTCCTTGTCCGTCGGGCGACCCGCCGGGCCGCGCGTACTCTGGAACTGGTTTCATAACGCCTTTGGTGTCTGGGTCTTCGGGGGCACACATTCATGGCTCAATGTGTGACAGGTTATGAAACCGGTTCTAGTGTTCCCCTCGCCCGCCGTCTCTCTTTCCGGCCTTCGCGTGATCCGGCTCACACCGGATGCCAAGCATGGCGTGCCGTCTTCTCGCTTTCCTCGGCATCTATGGCGTGTACGCGATGCAGTCTATCTCGACGTCTATGTCCAGGGGCAGTCGTGCCGCTTGGATCGTCGTGCGCGCCGGCGGGTCATTGGGGAAGTAGGTGGCGTAGATCTCGTTGAATGCCGCGAAGTTGTCCATGTCGCTCAGATAAACGGTTGTCTTGACCACGTTCTCGAGTGACCCGCCTGCCTCTTCCAGGAGTGTCTTCAGATTCTCCAGCGTAAGGCGCACTTGGGTGGCGAAGTCGGTCTTCACCACTTGGTCCGTTGTCGGATCGATGGGTCCGTACCCGGAGACGAACAGCAGGTCCCCGACTCTGATGGCGGGCGAGTAGGGGCCACGTGCGGTCGGCAGCTTCGAGCTCGTGACGACCTGCTTGTGGGACGCGGGCATGGGGCACCGGAGCCTCCTTTGCGTTGGCCGCCGGCCGCCGAACCGGACTCACGGCTCCACGGCAGCGGCATCACTGTCGCGCATAGCAGTAAAGCTTCCCATCATTGGTGCCGACGTACACACAACCCTGGGCAACGGCGACCGACGCTCTGATCTCCCCGGTCAACTCCACGTCCCAGATGCGCTCGCCGGTGTCCGCATCGACAGCGTACAGCTTCTTATCGTACGAACCCACATAGAGGACATCGTCGGCGATGGCTGGCGAACTGTACACCCAGTCCCCGGTCTCGAAGGACCACAGCAGCTCCCCCGTGGCCGCATCGAGGGCATAGACGCGGCGGTCGCGTGAGCCCACGTACACGACGCCCTGACGCACGGCAGGGGACGAGTAGACTTCGTCGTCTGCGGCATATCGCCAGCGCAGCTTCCCCGTCTGCAGCGTGATCGCGTACACGTTACCGTCGCCGGATCCGACAAAGATGCTCTCCAGAAAGATCGTGGGCGACGAGTTCACTTCCCCGCCGGTGGCGAGCGTCCAGCGCAAGTTGCCCGTGGCAGCATCGACGGCATACACGTTGTGATCAGTGCACCCGAAGCACACAATGTCGGCCCAGGCCAGAGGGGATGAGTAGATCGGCGATCCGGCACTGTACTGCCACACGACCTTCCCGGTGGCGGCATCGATGGCGTACAACGACCCATCGAGTGATGTGGCGTAGACGTGATCTCCGAACACGGTCACCGATGTCGAGATGACTTGTCGCGCGGAGCACTTCCATCGCGCCGCGCCCGACTCGACATCAATGGCGCAGACGTCGGAGGCCATCCCGACGAACAGCGTGCCGAGGGCGATGGTGGGTGATGAGTTGATCTCGTAATTGGTCTCCTGCTCCCAAAGCACCTTGCCTTTGCGCGTGTCCAGGGCGGCAACGCGGCCGTACTTGCTGCTGCCGGCCTGCACCCCGGCCCCAACATACACGACGCCACCGGCCACGGCTGGCGATGCCCACACCCAGTCTCCGACCTCGACCTGCCACCGCTCGAGCAGCGGCGGATACACCACCTCAGGCGTCACGCCAGTTCGGGCCGGGTTCCCGCGAAACATGGGCCAGTCCAGGCGCGGGAACGCGCTCTGCCGCTCCTCACGCTCCTTGGCGAGGCGCCGCTGCAATTCGGCGATCCCCTTCGCCGCCTGCTGGTGGCCCGGATCGTGCTGCAGGGCCGCTCTCAGCTCCGAGAGCGCCTTCTTGTGCTCTCTCGCACGGTAGTGAGTGACGGCCTGTCGAAAATGGGTCTCGGCCGCCTCGCGCGCGGTCTCTGTCGCAACCTGCTCCTCCTCTACGGGCGCCGTCGGCTTGGGGGCTGCGGTGGGAGGGGGCACTTGGTCGCTCACCGGGCCCAGTTTCGTCTGGCAGATCAGGCAGTCGGTGAACTCGCCCGTCGTGCGGTAGCCGCATTGGGGGCATTGGCGGCCTCGTCCGGCGAACAGCCCGCTTTCGGCTATCTCCCGCTCGACAGAGGTTAACGCTTCGGCAATCTCGGCGAAGTTGCCAAAGCGCTCCCCCTGCCGCTTGCGGAGACACTGCATGATGACGTCGCTCAATGCCCCGGGCACCTGCGGGTTGACCGACGATGGCGCCTGCGGCTGCTTGTTGATGATGTTATGGATCAGGTTCGCGACCGTGTCGCCGACGATGGGCAGTCGCCCGGTGACCATCTGATACAGCATCACGCCGAATGAGTAGATGTCTGACGGCTTGTCCACCGCACCTGCGTCGGCGAACTGCTCCGGAGACATGTACAGGTACGTCCCCATGCCCGATCCGGTGGCGGTGAGCCGCGTTGACTGGCCGAAGACCTTGGCCAGGCCAAAATCCGTCAGCTTCGCGACCTTGCGCCTGGTGATCATCACGTTCTGGGGCTTCAGATCCCGGTGCACAACGCCACGCTCGCCGGTTCCGACGTCCTTGTTGTGCACGTACTCCATGCCGCGGCAACACTGCATGGCGAAGTCGATGGCCTGCGGCGCAAACAGGATCCGCTCTCGCTCCATGACCGCGTTCAGATCGGTCCCATCCACGTACTCGAGGAAAAGCAGCGGTTGCTCGTCTACCTCACGATATATCATCGCCTCAACGATGTTGTCGTGCTGGTCCAGACGCAGCCACGTCCGAGCCTCGAGAGCGAAGCGACTGGCCGCCGCGTGGTCGCTGAGCAGCTCCTCGCGGATCGTCTTGATGGCGAACCGCTTGCCGGAGAAGTCGTCCACGACGATGTACACCACGCTCATGCCGCCGCGGTGCTTCTCCACCACGAGGTACTGGCCGTCGATCTTGTCGTTCTTCTCGTATTCCATCGGCGCTCTATTGGGATCGCTCGCGCGAGGACTGGCCCGCAAGGTACTCCTCAGCCAGTATCAGCGCGACGTACTGATCGTGCGGCTCCGGTGGCACGCGGAGCCCCCGAGGAAGAAGGCGCGCCAGCCCTCGCGGCGGATTGTCCCGGAAGTAGCGCTCCCGCGCACGGAGCGTTGACATGTGCTCGTCCACGAAGACGATCTGGGCCGCCGGACACGCTGCCGAGAGCGTCCTCGCCGCCGCACGTGCGCCCGTCCGGTTGCCGAGCACGATGACGTCGATGTGGTATTCTATCACGAGTGCGGCCGCTGTGGCGCCGAGCTCTGGCGTGGCTACGATGTCCAGGTGTTGAGCGTCGCCCTCAGCCGACGCGACTGCCAAGCCGCATTTCTCCGTCCCCGGGTCAACCGCCAACACGATGCGATGCATCGGGAGAGCGTCCGATTCGTTCATCCGTGGCTACACTCGCCAGCCGCAGATCGAGTTCCAGCGGCCCCACTGTCCAGGTGTCCTGCGCGACGACCGCATCGACCTGCACGGGCCCTTTCCGGCGGCGGATCTCCTCCATGGCCGCAAAGATTTCAGTATACGTGATGCTACCATACTTCACCTCGTTCGGCACAGTGAGCATGCGTCGGCCGTGCGCCTCTGAACGCACCCGCAGCGTCAATAAGGCCGAAATCCACTGGTACAGCTCAGCGTCCGGTAACGAGCCATCAACGACCATGCTGCCCGCGACCTCACCGCTGGCGAACACCAACCGGTTCGCGCGAGGCTCGAGGCCTACTTTCACCTGTTGGTCGCGCCACGCATTGAACCGGGCGATAATCCGCACAGCGTTGCTCTTGTGCTGCTGCCGTACCAGGAAATCCACGAACTCGTCGATGGCCTGCGGCTCCGGCAACTCCTGAATCTGCGCCTCCGGCTCGCCGCTGAGCGCCACCGCATAGTAGAGCACGGCGCGTTCGTTCTCGCCGGTGCGCGCGCCCCTTTCCGCCGCGTACGCGCCGGCCTGCTGCAGCAGCTCCACGATGGCCGCCCGAACGTTCGGCGTGGGCTGGCCAGTGTCGATCACGTTCCGCGCCAGCTCCTCCTGGGCCGTGATGATGGGGTCTTCCATCTGCGCATAAACCAGTCCGCGGCTCACGTATGTCAGAAAACCCTCCTGGCGCTCCAGTTTGGCCTCCACGACCGCCAGTTCCGCCTCCGATGCCTTGATCTTGCCCGCCAGTTGCCGTGCCTTCTGCGCCAGTTCACGGTTTCTCGCTTCGGTCTGCCCCTGCAGGCGGCGCACCTTCTCCAGATCGGCCTGGAGGCCCGCAAGCGCGCGCTTCCTCGTCGCGATGTCGCTCTTGAGTCGGGCCACGTCGCGCGATGCCAGGGCTTCCTGCCTCCGCGCGTCCTCGGTGCGCTGCTCTGCCTGCTTGATCTCTTGCTTTTGCTGCTTGATCTGAGTCTCCTGCCGCAGCGTACGAAGTTCGAGTCCGCTCAGCTTCTCCTGCACTTCGTCCATCTGGAACAGCGCCGTCTTCACATGCCGGCTGGTGAGCGAGAGTGCGGTGATGGTTACGATGGAAATGAGGGCCCCAGAGCAGACGCCGATGATTACCGCCGTGGTGCGAGGGCGAATCCCGAACAGGCTCACGCGCCGCTTGCCGAGCCGGTACCCGACGATGTCCCCAATCCACGCCACCACGGCGCCGGTGGCCACAAGCGCTACGATAAATGACGCCTCAGACAATGACATGCTAAGCCCTTCCGAACCTGTCGCCACCTCTGTCAGCTACTTGGCAGCCTCGATGCTCAGCCCCAGGCCAATGGCAAGGGCGATGACGTTGGCCAGCCAGGCCGTGACGAAGGGGGTGACGATGCCACGCTGTCCGAACACCTGTATGAGATTGAAGAAGATGTAATAGCCGAACACGATGAGCACCGCGAGGCCGAAGCTCATGGACGAGCTGGCTCGCCGCGGGCGAATCCCCAGCGGGATACCCACTAACGCGAAGGCAATGCACGAGACGGGCATGGCGATCCGCAGGTGATACTGGATCGTCAGGTCACGCCACCGTCGAAGGGCCTCTGTGAGGGTACCAGTCGTCTCGCCCTCGCCCCCGCTCTGCAGGGGCTGGACCTGCTTCTGCCACCAGTCCTGTATGTACCGGCGCAGTTCCTGCTTGTTCATCTCCGACGGCTGCCTGCGCCGCCCGGCGACCTCGCGCAGGTCCGGCGCCTCCTCTATCGGGTCCAGCGTCTTCACCTCCGCCGTCGTGCCGCTGAATGGGCCGATCGCGAAGCGCACGCGGTGCAGCTTCCACCGGTACTCCTGCCAGACAGCCTCCTCAGCCGTGTACGCCGCGACGGGCTCGCCCTCCGCATTCACCTCGAAGATCCTGACTCCCGTCATCTTCCCCTCGTTGTAGTCGAACTCTTTCGCCATCACCACGCTGCGCAGCGGTCCGCGCGATGGCATTCGGAAGAAGACGTCATTCTTCACAGCGTTCCTGTACTTGCCGGCCAGGACAACATGCTCCGCCGTCGCTTCCGCCCGGGGCACGACGGATTCGCTCAACCAGTACGTCAGGACTGCGACAACCGTGGCGAACGCCACCCCGATTACCTCGATGCGAAAGAAGCTGATTCCGCCCCCGAGCATCGCCGTGACCTCGCCGTCCCCCGACAGCCGATTGTAGCCCAGCACGCCGGCCAGCAGCGTGGACATCGGGAACGTGAAGGCGATCATCTTGGGCAGCCGGCACGCAAACACCCGGCCGATCTCGCCAAGCGTGAAGTTCTCCCTCACCATGAGTTTGATAAGGTCGGGCAGCGCTTCGATTCCGAGCAGAATGCACAGAAAGGCGACCAAGCCGAAGAAGAAGGGCCCCAGCAGCTCCCGAAAGATGACCTGATCCAGGACCCTCAGCCCGAGGCGCCGGGCCGCAGCCGCGACGGCGGTGTTAGCTCGCGCAAACAGCGTCTGCCTCTGCCCGCTGGACATGGTACATCGCCTTGAGAAATGCTTCTCGTCCCGCGCCCGTCACATGTTGAACCGATCGCCAAAGTAGAACCGGCGCGCGATCGGATCGCTCGGCAGTTCCTGTGACGGCCCGGACGTGAGTATCTTGCCCTCGTAGATGATGTAAGCTCGATCGGTGATCGCCAGTGTTTCGCGTACACTGTGATCGGTGATGAGCACTCCGATCCCATCGTCGCGGAGGGAACTGATGATCTCCTGAATGTCGTCGATGGCTTTGGGATCGACCCCGGTGAACGGCTCATCCAGGAGCATGAACGCGGGCTTCGTGGTGAGGGCCCGCGCGATCTCCACGCGTCGCCGCTCGCCGCCCGACAGCGTCAGTCCCAATTGATGGCGCAGGTCAGTGATGGCGAGCCGTTCGAGGAGTTCGTCAATGCGCTGCTGCTGCTCCGCCCGGCTCAGCCCCTGCATCTCCAGATAGAGTCGCAGGTTATCCTCCACCGACAGCTTCCGATGCACCGACTCCTCCTGGGCCAGGTACCCGATGCCCCTGCGCGCCCGCCGGTGCATGGGCATCCGCGTCAAGTCCATATCGTCCAGCAGCACGCGTCCGGAGACGGGCGACACGAGGCCCACGACCATGTAGAATGTCGTTGTCTTCCCCGCGCCGTTGGGGCCCAGGAGGCCGACCACCTCGCCCCGATCCACCCGAATGCTCACCCCGTCCACCACCCGCTTCCCGCCGTAGGTTTTGATGAGCCCCTCGGTGGTCAGCGCCACTACTCCGCCGGCTCCTTCTGTGGTGTGTTCTCTTCCTCTGGCTCTTTCTCGGGAAGCGTGAAGCTCCCGACGGCTGGTTTGTCTTTGCTGCCCTCGATGGTGATTTTCCCGGTCTTCAGATTCATGACCATCTTGCTGCCGCGAAGCGTCAGGTCGCGCACCTTGGCGTTCGGATTCGACTGCCGCATCGTCCCCACAACATTGCCCAGCATGGTGATGGTGCGGCTCTCGTGAACGTACGTCGCGCTCGTATCGCACTTGGCGGTGATGTGTTTCGGATAGCGCCCCTTGGTGGTCACCTCGGCCTCTACGGGGCCGTACGCCGTCATTCTCACCACTTGGTCTTCCTCCTCGCCCAACTCCATCAGCGCACGCCGGCACGTCATCACTGCCTTCTGCTCAGCCTGGTAGGTGAATTGCACGGCGCCTGTGGCAAGGACGGTGTTGGCCTCCGTGTCGATCTCGTAGACGTCAGCCCGCCAGTCCACCTTTGGGACGACGGGAGCGGCGGAGAACGCGTCGAGCACCGGCAGCAGAGCGGCAAGGCCACAGGCGAGTGCCGCCGTCCGCATTCCCATCGCTCGGTGACTATCCTTCATAGGTCATCCTCGCTTTCCCGCGCACCCAGATCTTGTGTGCCACCATGTCGGCCGTCAGCCGTTGACCGGTGACGAGCATATTGCCCCACCGCAAGACCACGCCGCCTGCGGCGGCGATGCGCTGTTGGCTCACGTCGTATTGCAGCTCCTCGGCGGTGAATCTGGCGTTCTCGGACGGCATCATTGCCTCGACGTTGTCGGCAAAATGAACCGTGTCCGATGCATCGTCTGCTTCGAAGCGCCCGGCGGTCACTTGGAGCGGCTGTAGATCCTCCCCCACGGCACGCCAACTCACCTTGCTCCCGAGGATTTTCGCCGTCGCCTCATCCAGGCGCCAATCCCCGTCGATGCGCGCCTCCCATACGCTCTCGCCAGCGGCGTTTCGTTTGGACACGGTGGACTGCCCGACCAGCTCTATGCGGCGGGTTGGTTTCTCGGCAGCCTCCTCCTCCGTCTGTGTTGGCGGGGAGGGCGTCTCTTCCCGCACGATCGTCGTCCTGCCTATGAGGAAGACGGCTGCCCCCAGCACAACAGCGAAGATGATGATATTGCGGATCAAGTGGCCTTTTCCCATGTCCTCGCTCGCAGTCCGACGCCGGCAGCCCTACTGCCGCCCATCTGCCGGTATAGACCTTTGTGGCGCGGCGCGGTTCCAACCCCGCCGGTCACGGCAACCCGGACCTGCGGCTTTGCAGGTACTCCCGGTACCAGTCGCAGGTGCGCTGCAACCCGTCGGCCAATGGCGTCGCGGGCTCCCAGCCGAGCACCTGCTTCGCCTTTTCGGAGCTCAGGTACTGCCGATCGATCTCCGCGTGCCCGGCCGTGCCGAGCACCTCTGGCTGCAGATCTGTTCGGCCGCATGTTTCGATTATCATGCGCACGAGCTCGAGCACACTGACGCAACGACCCGTGCCAAAATTAAACGCGCCGCCGGCGACGTGCTCATCCGTCACTGCCTCCGCCAAGGCAAGATAGGCCGCAACCGCGTCGGCCACATACAGATAGTCGCGCTCGGGCGTGCCATCGGAGCGGATGATGGGCCGTTCGCCCTCGAGCACTGCCTTGACGGTGCCGGGCACGATGCGCGAGTAGTTCAAGTCGCCGGGACCGTAGAGGTTGGCGCAGCGGGTCACCGCGACTGGGAGGCCGTAGGTGGCGTGATAGCTCCGGGCGATGATGTCGGCGCATGCCTTCGATGCGTCGTACGGGTAGATCCCGGCGAGCGGCGCCTCTTCCGTGTATGGCAGCTCCTCCTGCCGGCCATACGCTTTATCGCTGGATGCAACGACGATGCGCTCCACGCTCCCCACGCGCCGGCACGCCTCCAGGAGCATGTACGTCCCGCGGATGTTTGACTCGAACGTGGACAGCGGCGCCCGATTGGCCGCCGCGATGATAGCCTGTGCGGCCACGTGCACCACGGTATCGACCTCATACTCGTTCAGGGCCCGCTCCAGGAGCTCGACGTCGGCGAGGTCGCCTTCGGCCACGGAGATCCGCTCGTGCAGCCCGGCCCACTCGAAGTACGATTCGGCCGGCCGATCCCGCAGCAGCCCCACCACGTGCGCGCCTCGCCGCACCAGCGCCTCGGCGATGTGCGGCCCGAGAAAACCGTTGACGCCGGTGACCAGTACGCTGCGGGACACCCAGGGGTCCGCTGTGCCGGTGTTCACTGCTGCTCCACTCCTACTTGAATGGCGCCATTACTCCCACACCCGCCACGGGGCCTTGCCACTCTCCCATAGCTCATTGAGAGCAACGGTGTCCTTGTATGTGTCCAGGCACGCCCATGCACCCTCATATCGATAGGCCTGCAACTGCTTGGCACGGGCGAGCCGCGGCAACGTGTCCTGCTCCAGAATGTCGTCTTCCCCGAGCAAGTCGAATACCTCTCGGTTGAACACGCAGAAGCCACCGTTGATCCATTCGGGCAGCAGCGGCTTCTCGATGAACGCGGTGACGGCATTGTCATCCCCAATTCGCACCACCCCGAACTGGCACGCTGCCCGCACCGCCGTGAGCGTGCCGATCTTGCCATGCTGCCGGTGGTAGTTCAGCAGCTCGGTCAGGTCCATATCCGAGAGGCCGTCGCCGTAGGTGGCGAAGAAGCAATCGCCCTCGATGTACTGTTCAACGCGCTTGATGCGTCCCCCTGTCCCGGTCTCCAGCCCCGTATCTACGAAGTTGATGCACCAGCCGTCGGCGTCGCCGCACAGGCCCTCGCGGACGAAGTACTCGCGAATCGCCTCGCCCTTGTAGCCGATGGCGACGATGAAGTCGTTGAAGCCATAGTGCGCGTACAGCTTCATAATGTGCCACAGGACGGGGCGGGTGCCAATCTCGATGAGGCCTTTGGGAAACGCAGCGGAATGGCCGAAGAGCCGCGTTCCCTTTCCGCCGGCAAGTATCACTGTCTGCATGGGCCTGTAACCTAGCTTGGCAATTCGCCAGCCGCGCGCATCTGATGCGGCCGCCGTGTGGCACAGCCTGCCAGGCTGTGACCCACGACCCCAACAGCTTTCGCTCAACTCGCTAGACGCCCGCAAAAGGCGGCCTCGCCGACGCAAGCCCCGGCACCAATGCGCACACCGACATGCCGAGCAGGCATGCGGCCACCCCGGCCAGCACGTACGGGCGCACCCGCTTCGGCAGCAACTCGCGCCAGCCAAGGGCAGAGAAACACACGATAGGCGCGATGGCCGGGAACAGGTAGCGTGCCTGCGCCTGGAAGAACTCCGTGTTGAACTTCATGAAGGCGATGAGCACCAATCCGACCGTCGCCGCCAGAAGCAGTAGCGTCTGGCGCTGCGCCACGTCCAGCTCGACTTCCACCTGCCGGCTCCGCCACCAGAGGCGCGCGCACCCCACAACTGCCCAGAGCGTCAGGATGCCGCCGATGACGTAGAACCACGCCGGCATGAACTGATTCGCCTGCCCCAGCACCCCCCAGAAGCTGCACCACGTCCAGAGGGCCAAAAGGCCAACGTAGGTGGCAAAGGATACACCGTGCTCGAAGAACCAGTTCGGCGTAGCGCGCCCGGCATCCTCGGCCAGGAAGATGTCTCGGAATATGCCCATGGCGAACGGGTCGCCATAGAGCTTCGTGTTCCTGACGAGCCACCATCCGCATACCGCCAGGCAGACGACGATACACAACCCCCACTGCCGCAGCAGCCTCGCGACATCGTAGCGCGTCTGGTGCATGCGCAGCGCCATGGCAAGAAGGGCCACTGGCGCGAACAGGAGGCACCCCGTCTTAATCAACGCCCCTAGGCCCAGCAAAGCTCCCAGGGCCACGACCCGGCGGTCGGTGAAGCCGTGCGCCAGCCCGGTGAAGCACACGTAGAGGACCGCCGTCGCCCCCAGCTCCGCCAGGCCGTCGTTCGTGATGGCCGACAAGATCGCCACGTGCATCGGCAGGAACGCCGCCATCGCCGTCGCCATGAGGGGCAGATCGACGTCCTTCGGGAAGAGCCGGCGCATGAAGACCCATGTCAGGTATACGAGGCACCCGCCGATGGCTACCGACAGAAGGCGAACGGCGAAGTAGGCCGCTGCCGGGCCTGCCCAGGCTGCGGCGGCGTACGGGATGAGGCTCAGGGCGTAGTACAGGGGTGGCTGGTGCGATTCATAGTCGTCGCCTGCCGCGTCAAAGACGGGCAGCGAGCGGGTGGTGGCCAAGTGTCGAACGTAGGCGAAATGGGCGGCCTCGTCGGGCGGTGTGCGCTCGCGGACAGCACCGTCGGCAACGTCCCAGGGGACCGCGATAGCCGAGGCGATGCCGAGCGCAGCAAAGGCGCCGACGATCGCCCTCGGCGCGATCTGCGTCGCCCACGGCGGCGCGTGCCCCGGTGACAATAACATCGGCCCGTCTCCATCTGACGACATGCTCATTCACGCTTCTTGTCGCTGAGCGGCTCCCGGTAGTCCACCACGGCAATGGCGTAAGTGTCGAGCAACGTCGGTCGCATCTCTTCCGGCACCCAGAGCAGGTCTTTGTGAAAGGCGTCGCGCAGAAGTGCCAGGAGCGGGGCCTCATCGCGCCTGTCCGCGAGACGCCTGACCATCGCCGGCGCCAGGAGAACATGGGTGATTCCCAACTCGCGGTACCGGGCCACGAGCCGCTCCCCGGACTTCATCTGGCTGTATTGGATCATTTGATGATGCCCCGGGTCGGCCCACATGACCTGCCGGTCGATGTAAAACACCCGCGGCTCGCCGTATGTGGCCACCTTCGCGCTGGGCGGGGTCAGGCGGTCGAAGCGCTGCGACGCGCGGTATACCTCGAACGTCTTGTAGAGGTATGCGTGATGGCTTTCGAGGCCCAGCGCGACACCCACCTGCGGCAGCGAGCAGTGGGTAAGCCAGGCCATAGCCCCGAGGCACGACACCGTCAGCAGCGTGGCTGCCATCGCTCTGATAACACCTCCGTACGTCCAGCACAGCCAAAGGCAATAGGCCACCGGGACACATGCAACGGCGAGGCACGGCAGCAGGTAGCGGGCGAGCTGCATTACAAAGAACCATCCGAGCAGAAAGACCCCGACGAAGGCGAGCAGCCATCGCACTGCTGGCGGCTTGCCTCGGACGAAGACGACCGGGAGAATGAACGCCAAGAACATAGGCCCGATTGCGCCACATGCATACGTGATCTGCGGGCGCACCTTGACGTGGAAGTGGCGTGGATACACCGTCGCATTCCACGGCAATAGAACCAGATTGGCGAGGCTTCGCGGGCTTGCCGGCTCGGGATCAGTGGGTGCCTGCCGCGCTCGCGGCGGCATGCCGAAGTGCTTCTGGTGCTTGGTGTACGCCTCCGCGTCGGCGGCTGAGAAGTTCCGGCCGCCGAAAACGCTGTAGGCAAACGGATACACGGGATTGCCGGTCCAGAGATAGCTCTTCAGGTACCATGGCCAGCAGACGGCGGCAGCGATTCCCGCCGCCGCCGCGATCCTTCCCACACTGCGCAGCACACTGTCGCGCCGCAACAGCGCGGCGAGCACGGCCAGACACAGCAGTATCGCCAACACCATTCCCACCTGCGTCTTGACGCACATTCCCAGCCCGCAGGCCAACCCAGCCCGTGCCAGCCCCTTGCGGTCGCCATCTACGGCCCAAGCGAGGAAGAAATGGACGGCGAGAATCGTGAAGAACGCCGATCCCAGGTCAACGTAGGCAACGCCGGCGAGCCATCCAGTGAGCGGAATGCAGCAGTACGCCGCCGCGGCGAACGGCCCGCAGCCGGCGGGGAGAAAGCGGCGACACAGCACTCCGAGAGCGACCAGGGATAACGGAGCGTAGGCGAAGTGAAAGAGCTTCGCGGCCGCTGCTCCGCGCAGCATCAGACCGACCGTGAACAGCATCTGTGTGGCGTAGGGGAAGTTGGAGTGCGAAGTCCACGGGACGTAGGCTATCGTGTGGCGCCGAATGTACTCGCGCGGAACGGCCAGATGGTGGCTCAGCCCGTCCCAGTCGAGCCATCCCGGTGGTGCAAGCGCATTGAGCAGCCCTACGAGCAGCCACAACCCGATAAAGGCATAGAGCACGCCTGCGGTGCCGTGCAGGCGCAGCGCGCGGACCTTATGCCAGAGCCGGGCGAGGCAGCGGCCCAGGAATCCAAGCTCGGTGTGGCTCACAGCGGCGCACAGCACCGCCGCCGCTACGATGCGCGAGGTGTAGAGTTGGCCCACCAAGCCGAGGAGGAGTACGACGTGGGCGAAGGCCACGTGTCCGACGCCGATGGAGAGCAGCGCCCTTTCAGCCAGCGGCCCCGGCGCCGCCCGGAAGAGGGTCAGGAGGCGCGCACCGAGGAGAAAGCACACGAGCGAGATGCACAGCCAGACGGCAATGGATGTCAGATTCCTGCGCCTCCCCGCGCGCTAGCGTGGTCCCAGCTCCCGCGCCGCGACCCACACGTACGCCCCATACACGATCAGCGGCCACACGACTGCCACCAGAGCGAACAGACGCTCGCTGAGAGTGGGATGCCGCGTCTCGGGTTCGTCGCTCGTGCGCGATTCAAAGGGATGGTCCGAGAGAGTATGCATGCGGTCGCCGTGCCTCCGATGCCGGTGCCCTTGAGCACCGAGGGCGGGGATGCGCCAACACTTACACGCAGCTACGGGGCACACAGATCGGCGATCATCAGTTCCAATGCCAGTTGCTCGTCGCCCGTGGCCCCCTGCAGTTGGCCCTTGAGCGACATCTCCGCCTCGGCGACGCGTTCGAGGGCTCTCGACAACTCGTCACAGGAGAAATTGCGCGCTTGCGCTGCATACCTTCTGGCCAGAAAGCTGTGGGCCTTCAACGTCTGGAGGATATTGTGCTCCTGGGGGAGCAATGCGGCGATCTCCGCGGGGACGGCGGCCGGACGATCGAGGCGGAGTCGCCGGTCCAGCAACATCCGAGCTTGCCAGAGCAAACGCAGTTGCCTGGCGATCATCCCGAGCACGCCCAGGGCTGCCGATGCCCGGTCCCCCGGCGGTCCGGCAGGACCGCCGGGAAGCAGCACGCCGAGCATGCGCAAGGCCCGGGCCGGCTCCCTGGTGCCGATGGCGTCTACCAACTCGAAGATGGTGTGCTCCGGCACCTCCGACACCACGGCGGCGACGTCGGCGGCGCTGATGTCCTCTCTGTCCCCCACGTATGTGGCGAGTTTCTCCAGCTCCATGCGCAGCCGCCCCATGTCGTGTCCCGCGCGGGCCACGAACGGCGTGGCCACCGCCGGTGGCAGGCGTTTACCGAGCGCGTGGGCCTCCGCCACCAGCCATTTTGGCAAGTCCCACTCCCGCGGCGCCTCGCAGAAATGCACTTTGCCCAGCTTCGCCACGGCTTTCCGGAGTTCTGCCGCCACCGGCGGCGCGGCCCGCCTGCCAGTGCCCTCCTCCGGCCCGGTTATGAGAACCAGCGCCGTGGCCGGCGCCAGCTCTCGCATGACTCGGGCGAGTCGTCCTTGATCGCCGGCGGACAGCCCCTCAACGGGCCGCACGATAACCACTTGCTGCGAGGCGAACATCGGCGTCGTGCGCATGGCGCCCACGATCTCATCGATCCCCACCTCGCCGGGATCGCAGTGCACGACGCCCAGTTCCCGTTCCTCCGGGGGGAGCAATTCGTCGAGGAGCGTGGCCAGTTGCCGCTCCTTGACGAGAGTGGCAGGTCCGTGCAGCAGGTGCACGGCTGCCGAGCTATGCTGTTCTCGCTGCTTGGCTGCGCTCATGCGGCGTCGCCTCCCGCCGCGGCCGGCCGGATGTCCAATGGGCGCCGCCGCCTCGCCGCGCGACGCAGCTCGCGGAGGGCTTGAGCTATGCGCGTCGCACACTGCTGCGCCGATGCCACATCGTCGGGGGATGCCTGGGAACGGCCGTAGCGGACCCGCTCCAGGGCGTGCGTTAGGGCGTCGAAGGCGGCGAGCAGCGGCGGCGAGCCGGCTGGACATCGGGCCGCGACGGCCGTTGCATATTCAGCCGGCGTTTGCCATGGCCGGCGGGCCAGTCCTGCCCTCCTCAGCAGGCCGCAAGCGTGCTCGTACGTCGCCAGCAGGCGCGTGCGGGGGTCGCGGGCTCTTGCTCCCCGCGTGTGCCGGAGCAGCTCGGCGAGCACGGGGACATTGAACGCCGCCGACACGAGCCACGTGAGGAAGCCAAGTGCCGCGCCGACGGCCAGCACCCGTTTGAGCACCGCCAGGATGAAGCCCCAATATTGGCCGATCTTCAGTAACGACCAGATGCTCGGTCGCGCCAGCGTGGCACCCTCGCTGGGGTCGAATGTAGTCCACCCATAGCCTGGGAAATAGACCTCCGCCCAGGCATGTGCCTGGTCTTCGTGCACCAAGTAGGCCCGTTTTTCGGGATCGTAGGTGCCCGTGTTATAGCCCACGGCGATGCGCGCCGGGATGCCCTGAGCTCGCGCCAGAACGACGAAGCCACTGGCGAAGAGGTCGCACGCGCCGCGGCGATGCCGTGTCAAGAATTCCATGACGGCGTCGCGGTGATAGGGGATGTAGGGCCCGTCGAGCGTGTATGCCTGGTTCTCGCGCAGGTACTCCGCAATGGCGATCGCCTTGTCATAGGGGGTCGCGGCGTCGCCGGCGATGCGATCGGCGATGCCCTGCGCGTCGAGCCGGGTGCGCAGCGGGAGCTCCAAATACATCTCTCGGAGCTGCTCGGGGTACTCGTCGGAGGCGGCGCGCAGATCGGCCGGCGCCGCGGTGCTTACGGCAGACCACACGGTGAACGCCGTCTGTCGCCGCTGCCGCCACAGCGCCCGCAGGCAGCCGTAATCATCGACGATAACCGACCCGCTGGTGTATCCCCGCCGGTGCAACTGGATTCGTACCGGTTGTGCTGCTGCGCTGAGCTCGGGCGGCAGCGCCGCCAGCACGTACACCGTTTGCTTGATGATCCTTTGCGGCCCCTCAACCGTAACCAGATCTCGTTCGAGAAGCTCAAGCGTCCGGTTTGGCAGGGGCACACGACGCCCACCGCGACGCGACCGGCGCCAGCTATTGCCCGTGTACTCATCGTACACGGCCGTACGCCACAAGCGCGGCTCCGAAGCGGCGACCCACATGAGCGGCAGGTGTCGCAGCTCAATGGGGCCCTGGCCGATGTCGAAGTCATCCGAGCTGGCCGTGCTGATCATCGCCAGGGACGATGGCTCGGGGAGCTGCGAGGCCATGGTGTTGGCGAGCGCGGTCGCGAGAGTCGGCATCACGCGATGCAGGACTGTGCCGCCCACGGCGGCGATTCCGATGGTAGCAATCAGCAGGACCGAGGTCGCCACCAACTGGCTGTGTGTACGACTGCGGGCGGAGATCCCGGCGCTGCCCGCGCGCCGCACGCGATCCTCCTCCTGCAGGAGCCGCTCGTAGCCCAGTACGAAGACGGCGGCAAACAGGAACACGAAGAAGCCAACGATGATGCCCGGGCTCAGATTCAGGGCGCCAACGAGGCCAAAGGGCGCCAAGCCCGGTATGAGGGAGAACGAGGCGCTGCGCGGACGGGTGAGGCCGAAGCAGCGCGCTACGCCGATCCAGGCGATAGCCATGGCGAGGAGCAGGTCGGGATCCTGGCTGACTTCAAGCGGGTAGAACAGCTCGCAGAGGCGCAGGCCCGTATGACGCAGCGCCGCGCATGCGATGGCCAGCGCAGCCACTGGCATCCACAGCCCCTCGGCGTGCACGCCCAGGTAGGTGAGCCCGGCGCTCGTGACGCAGCCCGCGACGATGGCGACGCCGACGAATGTGCCAAAGCCAGGGCTGTCGGCGGTGACGATAACCGCGGCTGCACTCGCCGCCACGGCTATGCAGGCGGCGATCTGCTGGGGCAACAGCCGCTTCGCTCTCTCCGCATCACACTGCACTCAACGCCCACCAATCTGCCCAACCGGGTCGCTTCCGCACACTATCTCCTGGACGGGGGCGCCGGTGGCTGCTATCTGTGCCGCAAAGGTGGCGTACTGCCCCTGCAGCGCGGCCGCACGCCTCTGCAATCCGGCATCTCGGGCGAAGGTGTCGGCCCGAAGGCAGCATACGTGGACCGAGACGCCGTTCACGACGAGGCGTCGGACGATGCCAACGAGCTGGTGGTCGGTGCACGGCGTGATGACTATGAGGACTGCTCCTCGGTCGAGACGCGGCGCGATGCTGCCGAGAACCGCCGGGAATGGCTCGGAGCCATCCGCCTCCGCCCGCGCGAGCGCGTCGAGCAGCTTGGGGAGGTCGCGCACCATGTTTCTACAGCGCAGGCTGCGATCGACCGCCGCTCTGGCAGTCAGCCGACACGAGCTGCGATTGCCGAGCGCGTGCTGTGCAATTGCTAGCGCGATCTTTATCCCGTACTCCAGCGTGGTGTCCTTGCCGGTGCCGACCTCGGAGCCCGTGGTCAGATCCAGTGCCACGGCCACATCGGAGGCCAGACTCTCCTCGAATTCGATGACAGTGAACCTGCCCGTGTGGGCGCTCGATTTCCAGTGAATGCGACGAAGCGGATCGCCGGGCCGGTACTCGCGGATCGACCGGAAGTCGGTGCCCTCGGCAACCGGGCGCCGGCCCAGCGTCGCGGCGGCGAACGGCGTGCCACGGCCAAAGCTCAGGGCCGGGACGCGTCCGCCCACGGGGTACACCACCAGCTCGGCGGCATCGCTCCCCCGGGCCCGATAGTCAAACAACCCGGCCGGGTCGCCCGCGTACAGACGCACCGGCCCAACGCGGTACACGCCGCGTTTGAGCCCCGTCAGCCGGTACGTCACCTCGGCGCTCTCTCCGGCGCCCAGGTCGGCCACGAGGTGGCCCGCGGGGGCGTCGCTTTCCAGCCACGCCGGGAGTTCATCGGCCAGCCGGACGTAGAGCTTGCGCAGGCGCCCCGTATTGCTCACGCGTAGCTGTACCATCTGCACTTCGCCCTCCGACATGTGGCCGGCCATGCGCCGCTCGATGCGCAGTCGTCGGAGGCTCGTCAGACCAATGCCGTAGGACACAAGTGGCGCCGCCACTATCGCGGCGAACATCAGGTACAGTGGCTTCGCTCCAAGCACGAATGCGACGCTGAAGAAGAACACGCAAACGAGGACGAGCGCTAACCCCTTGGCACTCCGCAGCACGCCCGCCACCTCGCTCATTGGCCACGGTCACTCCCTTGCGGCGGGGACGACCGCCCCTCTGTCACCGGCACGGGAACGGAGCGCAGAAGCTCCTCGACAACCGACTCCGCCGTCGTGCCGCGCGCGCGAGCCTCCGGCTCGACGGCGATGCGGTGGGCCAGCGCCGGCATGGCGACGCGCTTGATGTCGTCGGGCAACACGTAGTCGCGTCCGTGGAGCGCAGCCAGCGCCTGGCCGCACCGTCGCAGCGCCAGCGACCCTCGCGGGCTGGCCCCCAGAAACACGTCGGGCCGGTCACGCGTGCCACCCACCAGGGACACGATGTACTCCTTGAGCGAATCCTCCACGTATATCTCCTTGATGCTCTGCTGCAGCTCCACGAGCTCGGCGCGATCCATCACCGGCTCGACGGCCTCCAACGGGTGACGCCGCTCCTGGTCGTCGAGGATCGCCACTTCGTCGGCGGCCGATGGGTAGCCGATGGCTACTCGCATGATGAATCGGTCGAGCTGCGCCTCGGGCAGCCGATATGTCCCCTCATACTCGATGGGATTCTCCGTGGCGATGACGAAGAAGGGCTCTTCCAGCATGTGGGTCACGCCGTCCACCGTGACCTGCTTCTCCTCCATGCACTCCAGCAGGGCCGACTGCGCCTTGGGAGTGGTACGATTGACTTCGTCGGCTAATACGACGTTGGCGAACACTGGGCCGGGACGGAACTCGAACTCCCGGGTCGCCTGGCTGAACACGCTCACGCCGATGATGTCTGCCGGCAGCAGATCCGGCGTGAACTGGATGCGCTTGAACGAGCAACCCAGCGATTTCGCCAGGGATTTGGCCAGTGTTGTTT
The DNA here is from genome assembly GCA_030601885.1 of Armatimonadota bacterium. Lineage (GTDB taxonomy): Bacteria > Armatimonadota > Zipacnadia > JAUWAU01 > JAUWAU01 > JAUWAU01. The sequence goes on along the minus strand of JAUWAU010000004.1, from coordinate 17,755 downwards.
TCCCCACGCCGGGGACGTCTTCCACGAGGATGTGGCCACCGGCCAGGAGGCCCGCGATGACCAATTCGATGACGTCTCGCTTCCCAACGATGACGCGCCCCATCGACTCGATGAGCTTGCCGGCCGCCGGGGCCCGTGTCTCCGTTGTCATATTCACTCTCCAACTTCGTGTGGCACGGCTTGCTTGTCCCTGTCTGACTCGTGCTACGTAGCGGGCTACTTCGCAGAGTAGCAAGCGGGACCCCGACCGAAGGGTCAGGGGCCAAGCCGGGCGCTCAGTACGCCTTCTCGTACACGCCGACCAGGTCAGACAGCTCGATGCCGCGGGGATTGACCGCTATGTGTGCGCTCTGTATGGCGTCCGGCGCCATCGGCTCATTATATGGACGGTCAATGGCGACGTCAAGGAAGGGCCACGCGCTCGAAGCAGAGGAGCTGTCATCAACGCCTGCCTCCCTCGATTGACCGGCGCCGCCCGTGCGGCGGGGCCAATGCGCTGCCTCCTTCTGGGTCGTCTCTCACATGGACGCAACGTGACACCTGTAACCGTGACGGCAATCACACCTCTCCGCGGCAGGAGAAACGAGCGCCGACGGATAAGGAAACACGCGGTACAGGATGTCTCACGCCGGGCGGAAACTCCGGTAGAGGCGGGACATAGCCATGAAAGCAAGTCGGAGGAATAGACTGCGAAGGGTGACGACCGTGTGGCTGATGGCTGCGGCTCTCTGTTGCTGGCGACTCGCCGCGGCCGGGTTGGCACAGCAGGTTTCGCCAGAGACGGCGCCTGCCCGCGGCATTGCAGTCCTGGCATCGAGCATTGGCAGCGAGTATCCGGTGGAGGCGCTCGCGGAATTCGTTCATAACGGCGGCTTCTCGCCCGTTGTCGTTGATTGGGCCTGGATCACGGCGCACTGGGAGCGCACGAACTTCGCGGAAGTGAACAGGCTGGTCGAAATCCTGTCCGCCGATGGCATCGAAGTTGCCGCCATGTATCGACCCCGGTTCCTCGGAGAGGCCACCGTCCCGATCCAACTCAAAGGCGACGGCACCCCCGCGACTGCCCATGGAAGCCACATTTGCTTCTCCAGCGAAAAGGCGCGGCAGTGGGGATCGGCGTGGGGAACGAAGATCCTGGAGAAGTGCCCGGGCTTTGGCGAGATCATCATCTACAACCCTCTCAACCTCTGCGAGTGTCCCAGGTGCCTGCAGGTACGAGAGGCGGATGCTTTTGGCCACTACAGTGCCGTCTGGAGCTTCCTGGCGGAGGCGCGGGCGGCCTGGCGGGCCCGAAAGCCTGACGTCAAACTCGGGATTGTCTTCGTAGCCGACGCGGAGTTTTGGGCGCGGGGAAAGCAGATCGTGGATGTGGCGCGTCCGTTCCTTATCGTCAGGGAGGACGCGGACATGCAGCAGAACATGGCCGCCGTTCGGGCCGTGCGTGACGCCCTCAAGGACAAGGCCGCAGCATCCCTGGCCAAGATCACCTGGGGGCCGGGCGAGAAGGTCTCGCCCGACAAGCTGGCCACCTTCGACCGCCTCGCCCGTGACAACGGCATTCCCTACTTCTTCTGGACGTTCGACACGCTGTTCCTATCCGAGATGTACGACACCCCCGCGGTCGCCGAAGCCCTCGGGCTAGAGCATCGTGTGATCGAGCAGCCTCTGCAGCGCATCCGCGCCGCCCGCACGAAGCCAGCGGCCAATAACGGCAGAGCCTACACACTCGAAGAGATACAGGAAACCGACGCGGAGACGTTCTTCCAACGACTGGCCCGACCAGCGCCCGGCTATCACCATTTCTCGGCCATGCGGGCGCTTACCGAGAAGGGGAAAACCGGTGGCGCGGCCGCGGCCCACGAGATCGTGGACAGGGCAATGGAGATCATGCTCGATGGCGGACGGCCGCTGCACCAGAGGTGGCAATGCTGCTACGTGGTGAGCGGAATAGGGGATGAACGCGGCATACCGGCACTCGCACGGCTGCTGCACGAAGATGACAATGAGATCGTCAGGTCCGTTGCCGCGTGCGCCTTGGGGAGGTTCCCCACCGACGAGGCCATAAGGGCTCTGGAGCAGGCTGCGGAACGAGAGAGCAGTGCGCGTGTCCTCGGCTCCGTGAACAAGGCATTACGTGGCGACTTCAAGAGAACGGTTGCGTCAGCAGCCAGGGAGGCCTCGCCGGAGGGCGTCTCTGTGCCCGACGCGTTGGCTGGCAAATGCGTGCCCATAGTGCTGGTCAAGGACTTTCTCCGCATGGAGAACACCGGGCCGGAGCTGAAAGATGTGGAGTTCGAGCGCTACTTCCCGGCCGTTGATGCGGAGCAGATTGTCGTCGCTCGATGGGTGAGCGCACAGAGCGACGCCGGCGAAACGATTCCCGTGTCCGTCGCCAAGGTCGTACCGGATGTGCAAGGCAACCTCATTCACACGTGGCGGTTGAGGAGATTCCCGGAGAGGCAGCAGGTCCTGGTCACGGTGACCTCGCTCGTAGCGCGGCGCGAGCGGCCCGCGCCTGAGGGCCAGTTTCCCATCCCGGCCCCGACGGACTATCCACCCGAGGTCAGGCCGTTTCTGTCGTCCACGGCCATGGTGGCCAGCGATCACCCGGAGATCAGAAAGCAGGCCGAGGAGATTCTCGCACAGACCCGCGACGCCTACCAGGTGGCCAGGCGCTTAGCGAGTATCATGAAGGCCAAGTCGTATAAGCAGATCAAGAGGCGGGAGCCGGGCCTTCCGACTGCCGTTTCTGTTCTACGTTACGGCGGCTCATGCTGCCGCAGCGCCGTGTGCGCCGCCGCAGTTCTGAGGGCCTCCGGCATCCCGACCCAGCTCACCTATGCTCCCGCAGGCTACGTCCACGGGATCGTCCGCTTCTACCTCAACGGCTACGGGTGGGTGCGCATGGACGCCACGTGCGGCACCGGGAAGCTTCCCCTCGTGCAGACGGAGCATGATCTGGGCCGGCTACGGCTCTTCGACATGCCGATCGAGATGGAGACCACCTGGTACGCCTACGCCTGGCCCTACTACCACAACGATGCAGACGGCAAGTACCACTTTCGCTCCGAAGGCCGCGTGTGCGACGCTGTGCAGTTCGCCCACAAAGGCGCGCCGGATCCGGATGGCGTAGCAGGCCGGGTGGCAGAGCCCTTCCCCCACCTCGAGTCGGGCTCGTGGAACAAGGTGCTGGGCAGCCAGCCTTTCGAGGGCCCATGGCGATCGTGGGACGCGCTTGCTCAAGCTTCGAGGGCGGCAGTTCTCGAGCCGACCATGGGCGAGTTCGACGCTGTGACGGCGAAAGTGCCCTCCCTTGCAAGTCTCATAACCTTCGCGCGTGACTTTGGGAAACAGGAGCCCGACCAGTGAAGCAATGCCCAGGGCGCCCCCCCTGAGCTGCGAGCTCAGCCGTCTGATTCGGACGCGCCCGGTTCGGGGGCCGCAGGCTCCGCTTCACCTTCGGCCGGTTGCTCTCCGACTCCAACCCGGACGACCTCGGTCCGCGGGGCGTAGGTATCCCGGTGGAGCCGTTCCCGCTTGATCTCCACGTCGTCACGCCGCACGATCCGTGTCAGCGTCACCCGATGTCCGTCTCGACCCTCTTTCTCCACTTCCTGCGTGCCCTCGGGGAGCTCCTCGTCCTCGATTTCCTTTCGCCCGTGGGGGATCACCGCCACATCGCTGCGCACGAGCTGCACGTCCAGAGCGTCCTCCTTGGCGCCGAGGCAGTTCACGGTGAGTCGGTTGTCCTCGATGTCGGCGAGCACCAGGACCGGATTCTTCAGGTCGTTCTCGATCTTGAAATCGATGAGGCCGTAGAACACCGTGGCGTCCTGGCCGGTGGGTACGTAATCGACAGGCATGGAGTGGTGCCGGCGCTCACGGATTCGTAGATTCGACAGGAGCGCCGCATTGTACAGCGTGCTCGAGATCTGGCAGACGCCCCCGCCGGCGGACGGGACAAGCTCGCCGTTTATGAACGCACCCGCCTCCCGGTAGCCGAACTCCGGCTGCCGCGGGCCGAGACGCTCGTTGAGCGAGAACACCTCTCCCGGCATGATGATGGCCTTGTTGAGGGTTCTGACGGCCACGTGCAGATTGTGGGTGCGGGACCTCTTGGCCCGGTTGAACCGCGTGGTGTAGGAGCCAAGCACCACCTCGAACTTGCGGAGCTGCGACGCCTTTACGCCTGGCTCCTGCTGCTCCACGATGAGCTCGACGCTCTTTGTGGCCGGGTCTCGCAGGACTTGGGCCAGGTGGGCGGCCGTTTCGTCTATCTTCAGCTTTCTGCCCCATACGTCGGGGACGACCTCGACCTTGCCGTCAACGATCTCGACATCGGCATTGCGTGGCTGACGGTCCACTTTGCCCGCCAGCCCGACCAGCGCCTCGTGAAGCGCATCCTCGTCCATAGCGCATTCGACGCGTATGTCGTGGGGAGATCGCCACAGGCGTAAGCGATCCAGGGACCGCTGGAAGATGTTGCCGGCACGGCCGACGGCCCGCGCCCCCGATATGGCCTCGTTCAACAGGAGGCGGCTGCCCAGCTCGCCCGGCGTCATGAACCACGCGTCTTTGTCTGCCCCTGCGGTCGTCGCCGACCGCAAACGGATCTGTTCGGGCAGGTGCGCCACCCAGTCCCGCATGACGGCCTCGAGGGCCCCCGGCTCCGTCTTGCCGCCCACCGGGATGCCGGCAATGCGCACGTTGTGGGCGATGTGTCCACTCCTGGCGAAGCGGCGATCGGTTATCGCCATTGCCAGCGCGGTCACGGGGACGAGCGCCGCCAGGCACAAACATATCAAGAGCCGGCGCTTTCCAGACGTTCCGCCCGCCTCGCGACGGGTCACACTGGCCTGCGGCATGTGGCCTCACTGCCTTGATGAGCGACGTGTCGTTGAGTGCAGGAAAAACGCAGAAGATCGGCGGGGATTCGAACGGCAGAGGAGAGTTCCATGTGCGTCTCAGCGCTAGGCGATCGGACTCGTGGGCTCGGACTGCGCCGCCTCCAACGCGGCCAACCCATGCTGGAGATCCTGGAGCTGCTCCTGCAGCTCGCGCGTGCGCCCGTCCGTGGAGGCGAGGCGGTCGATGGACTTCCGGCTCAGTGCCAATTCCGCATCCAGTTGCTTGACCTGCTGTTGCACGCGCTCATTTGCCGCGGTGATGCCGTCGAGCTCCGCCCGCAGGTTCTTGTTTTCGGCATCAAGCTTTCGCGCACGCACCGTGAGGCTCCGGACCACCTCCAGGATGCACTCCATCGCCACCTCATCGGGATCCGGCAAGTTGTCGTGTCGGAAGTCGTAAACTCGTTTCCCCTCCCGCCGCACGACCCGGGCCTTCACGCCAACTACCGTGCAGTTGGGGGGGACGGGGTCCAATACTACCGCCCCGGCTCCCACTACTGAGTTGTCGCCGATTGTTATAGATCCAAGAATCTGAGCACCAGCGCATATTGTCACGTTATTGTGCAACGTCGGATGTCGCTTGCCCGTCTCCTTCCCCGTCCCCCCCAACGTCACGCCGTGGAACAAGGTGCAATCGTCGCCAATCTCCGCCGTCTCCCCGATAACCAGTCCGCAGCCATGATCTATGAAGAGGCGCTTTCCGATCTCGGCGGCTGGATGAATCTCAATCTTAGTGAAGTGACGGGACAACTGCGAAATAACCCTGGCGAGCGTGCAGAATCGGTGGTTCCAGAGCCAACGTGCAATACGGTGTGTCAGCACGGCATGGAATCCAGGATAGCAGAGAAGGATCTCCAGCCAATTCCGGGCGGCCGGATCCCGCTCCTTCACGACCCTGATTTGTTCCCGTATCTCTCCGAGCATCGCCGGCAGCCTTCCGCCACTGCCCATGCAGTGGCTGCGTCCCCGCGCTGGCGGGGTGTAGGCAGAAGTCTACAACCCGCGCTTGCGCCATGTCAAGGGGATTCAGGATGCCGAGGGTTCGGCGAAACTCTCGCCCTGCGGATACCCCAATCTGCGGGGAATCGTACCTCACCCACACCGCAACGTGACAGTCCTGGAGGCATCTGGTATGATGTGGTAGGACTCAGATACGGAGACAATCCACGATGACGCCTACGGAGTTCCGCAAGAAATGGACTGACGTGCCCCTGAAGGAACGTTCCGCCTCCCAGGAGCATTTCATCGACCTATGCCGGATGCTGAAGCACCCCACCCCAGTCGAGGCTGACCCCGAAGGCACTTGGTTCTGCTTTGAGAGGGGGGCCGAGAAAGTCGATGGCGAGAACGGGTGGGCCGATGTCTGGAAACGCGAGTACTTTGGGTGGGAATACAAGGGGCCGCACGCCAATCTAGATGCGGCCTATGGGCAGCTTCTGCAGTATCGCGAATCGCTTGAGAATCCGCCATTGCTAGTGGTGTGTGACAGAGATCGCATCGTCATCCACACCAACTTCACGAACACGGTGAAGAGAAAGCATGAGGTCCTCCTAGACAACATCGAGCAGCCAGAATCCCTTGAGGTTCTGAGGAAGCTGTTCAATAAGCCCAAGGACCTGCGCCCCGACGTTACACCCGAACTAGCGACTGAGGATGCAGCCGCGCAAGTGGCGGGACTGGCGGAGCGCCTTCACCAACGCGGCGTGCCAGCTCGCGAGGCCGCGCACTTCCTTATGAAGTTGATCTTCTGCCTTTTCGCCGAGGATGTGGGATTGCTTCCCGAGGGCCTTATGACGCGGATTCTGACCAAGGCTGGCGATGACTGCAAGTACTTGGATGAGGTGCTCAGGGACTTGTTCTCGGCCATGCGAACTGGCGGTCGCGTCCTCCTTGAGCACATCCAGCACTTCGATGGACGCCTGTTCGATGATGACAAGAGCGTAGTGCTCGAATCGGAGGAAGTACGTCTACTGGCGGATGTGGCGCGACTGGATTGGGGCCAGGTAGAGCCAGCGGTATTCGGCACGCTGTTTGAACGGAGTCTCGATCCAGCAAAGCGCGCCCAGCTCGGTACGCACTACACTTCTCGCGCGGATATAGAGGACATTGTGGAGCCAGTGCTCATGGAGCCCCTCCGCGCCGAATGGGAGCGCGTGAAGGAGCGGTGCGACAAACACGCATCGCGGATACCGCGCTTGAAGACGAGGCGCGGTCGAACTGCAGCCCGTCGCAGAATTGAACGAGAGATAGGCGACTTCATGGATCAGCTTGCGGCGATCCGCGTGCTCGATCCAGCATGTGGGAGCGGCAACTTCCTGTACGTGGCGCTGGCGGCGCTCAAGGACCTTGAGAAGGAGGTATACCAGACTGCGAGTACATGGCGTGCATGGTCTCCTCTTCCTCGTGTTGATCCCACTCAGCTTCGTGGGCTTGAGGCGGACCCGTATGCGGCCGAACTGGCGCACCTCACTGTCTGGATAGGATACCTCCAATGGACGCGGGTGAACGCTCTCTACCAACGGGAGACGCCGATCCTGAAGCCACTCCAGAACATCCAAGAGCGCGATGCTATACTGGAGTCTGATGACGCCGGTTGCCCGAGCGAACCACAGTGGCCCGAAGCCGATGTAATCATCGGCAATCCACCGTTCCTCGGCGGGAAGAAGCAACGGACCGAACTTGGCGAGGACTACCTTGATGCGTTGTTTGCGCTTTACAGGAATCGTGTGCCCCACGAGGCCGATCTGTGCTGCTATTGGTTCGAGCGCGCCCGGTCCGAGATAATGGGAGGCCGCGCGAAGCGAGCGGGCCTGCTTGCGACCAACTCGATACGGCACGGACGCAATCGGCGCGTCTTGGACCGGATTCTGTCCGATGGCGGAATCTTCATGGCTTGGGCCGACCGGCCGTGGATTCTCGAAGGGGCTGCCGTCCGCATCTCCATGGTCGGTTTTGATGATGGCACGCAGAGCGAGAAGACGCTGGACGGCAAGCGTGTGTCGGCTATTAACCGGGACCTTACGAGCGGCTGCGACCTGACGCAAGCCCGAACACTAAAGGCGAATGCCGGGTTGGCTTTCATGGGCGACACCAAGGGCGGTTCGTTCGACATCCCGGCCCCCCGGGCTCAGGACCTATTCTCCAGGCAGAATCCGCTCGGCCGGGACAATGCGGACGTGGTCCGGCAATGGTGCAGCGGTTGGGACGTGACGCGTCGGCCGCGCGGTATGTGGATCATCGACTTCGGCGTGGACATGCCGCGCCGCGAAGCTGCTCTGTATGAGAAGCCGTTCGAGTATGTCCGCAGGCACGTCTTGCCGGAACGCCGACACAACCGAATAAGGTCCCATCGCGAACGATGGTGGCTTCACGTCAGGCCACGGGCCGCTATGCGTGCGGGCATAGCTGGACTGCCACGTTATGTTGCGACCGCTAGGCTAGCCAAACACCGGCTGTTCGTGTGGCTCGGCTCTGCGGTGTTGCCAGATGCGCAGCTGATAGTGTTCCCCCGAGATGACGACTACTTCTTTGGCGTTCTGCAGTCGCGTGTCCACGAGAGGTGGGCACTTCGTATAGCCTCCTCGCTTGAGGATCGACCCAGGTACACACCGACAACCTGCTTTGAGACGTTCCCGTTCCCACGACCAACTGCCCACCAACGAAAGGCCATCGGAAGCGCAGCGAAGAGATTGCATGAGGTGCGCCCTTGTGCCCTCGATGCGGAGCCTACGCTGACGATGACGATGCTGTACAACCAGTCACCAACATGGCTGACTGATCTCCACCGCGATCTCGACGAGGCCGTTCTCGCTGCCTATGGGTGGCCGTCGGACATAGGTGACGAGTGCCTCCTTCAGCGGCTGCTAGCACTGAATCGGCAGCAGGCAGCGGATGAAGCCCGCGGCCACCTCGTGCGCCCATAGGAGTCGGGGGGGGGGGCAGGCGAGACAGAGCCCTCTCAGAACCCCAATGCGCCCCCCATCCTCGGACGTGCTGGCTCTCCTCTCGGCTTGCATTATATGATGTTTTGCGTTCGCGATACGTAGCGAACGCACATCGCCAAAAAAAGTTCTTGACATATCTGACGCGCGTGATAAAATAGAGGCAGATAGCGGCCCGTATAGCGGCAGGCCGCCCACTGGAGTGAGTATGATGCCCGCAAAGGAGGAAGCAGTCCGAGAGCGGCTCTATGCGGTAGTCATGCAGGCCATTGACGGCGGGCGCAGCGTGGACGAGATCAGAGCAGACATCGACGCGGTGCTCGCCGCCGTGGACATGGCTAGCAGGATTGCGGCCAAGTCGGCCCCGCGCCCTCAAGGGACCTCGCCACGCAGGAGGCAAGCACCGAAGGGGGCAGGCCAACGCCCCCAGATCCTGGATCAGGTCTGCGGCGCCCTGGAGGACTTGGGACGACCGGCTACAGCCGATGAGATCTATGAGGCGCTCAAGGGACGACGTAACGCGCCGAAGTGGAAGAGTCCCGTAAACTCGATGCGCTCTCTGTACTTGCGTGATAAGAAGGAGGGCCGGCGACTGCGCCGGGACTCGCCCGGCAAGTACGGACTGAGCGAGTGGGGCGAGGAATCAGGTAGTCAGGCCAGACTGATTGAGAACGACTCGGACTAGTCGAACGACCCCGCGCTGGGCGGGGTCGCTCGCAAGACATAGGATACTGTGGAGGCGCCCCTGAAGCTCAATAGGACGAGCAGGGACCTGCTAAGTCCAAGGCTCCCGGTTCGAGTCCGGGCAGGGGCATCCACCCACTACCCGAGGCGACTGCTGCAACAGCCGCTTCGGGACAACAAGCGGCCCTGACCAGGGCAGCAAACGGGAACAGGTTCGTAGCCAGTACCCGAATGCTGGTGAGCCAAGGCCGAGGGTATTATACCCGATCCCTGCATCCGATGCAAGGACTTGCGGCCAGATTCTGGTCAGGCCTGGGAGGCCCGGAGGCCCGAAATGGCCGCCAGAAGGCCGAAAAGAGGCCGTAACGGCCGTAAGCGGATTCGCGACCGTGGGCTGTTGAAGACGGTGGAGCGAATCCTGGACTTGGCGTCAGTTCGGGTGGCGATGATAGCCTCAGCAATTGCGAGATTCTGTGCACGATGTACTGCCATCCGCAGGTCCCGCCGCGATGAACTGACGCGTAGCAATCTCCTTCAATACCAGACCAACACCGCGTACTGCGGTCTCCCGGACAGCCAATGTTAGCAGGGGCGGGCAGTGACTGTAGGCGACGGATAGTTCCGCATGATCGGCAACCGCGGCAAGCAGTTCTGCCGCCAAACGAACTGCGAGAATTGCTGGTTCCCACGGTGGCTCCTTGGCCCCCGAATAGCGCACATCGGCCGGATTGCTGGGCGCATAGGCGAACACGACTGTCCCCGTCGGCTCCTCGTCGTCGGGTGCATATCCCTGACAACTGCTAACTGTATGGCCCCCCCGAAACTCTGATAGCGCCTCGACTACAGGAGCTATTCCCTCGTCAACTGGTGCGTTCACCTTTACCGACACTTGCCTATGTGGGATCGCTCTGCTAGTTTCGCCGATAGTTTCGCACACGTTCTCTGGCCTCGGGCCCTCCGGCCACGCCGACCTTGGAGGAGACTTTTTTTCTTGCCCGGCGGGGAAGGCGGCTCAGATACATTCACGTCGCTCCTGGGGTTTCGCCGAACCCTCAGATGCCGGAAAAGCTCGTTCCGATGGAGGCCAGACAGGGAGTTGATTGGTCGGGTGGCCGGCCCGCAGTTACCAGCATACCGTGACACGGCCAAGAAGGAGAAAGGAGTCTGACGACGAATCTAGGAGCGTGTGTGGGAGCAACGCGCGAGCCAGGATTCATGACGTAACGGGCTTGGGGCCCCCGGGGCGTCTGCCTCATGTGGCTCGTTGGGCCGGAGCGGGCGTGCTGTGTGGGGAAAGAAGTGCGTGGCTGAGTGCTCGGTACGGGAAGCTCGAACCATGCCAACCGTTCAGCGTCATGATGTGTTGATCCTTGGGTCAGGTCTCGCGGGCCTGCGGGCGGCGCTGGAGATCGCGCGCCGGCTTGGTGGCTCCGCCGACATCGGCATCGTCTCCAAAGTTCAGCTCATGCGGTCCCACTCCGTCTGTGCTGAGGGTGGCACGGGCGCGGTGCTGCGCCCCGAAGAGGGTGACAGTCTCGAGCTCCACGCCTGGGACACTGTCAAGGGCTCGGACTTCCTCGCCGACCAGGATGTTGTGGACGCCTTCGTGGAGGCGTGCCCCCAGGAGCTCCGTCAATTGGAGCATTGGGGACTGGCCTGGACGCGCCGAGATGATGGGCGCCTGTGGCAACGGGCTTTCGGCGGCCACAGCTTCCCTCGCGCTACGATGGCGGCCGACAAGACGGGTCTGTTCGAGATGCAGACCCTCTACGACACCTTGGTCAAGTACCAGACTTTCACTCGGTACGACGAGGTGTTCGTGACCAGCATCGTGGTCCAGGATGGAGAGTTCCGCGGCCTGACGGCCATTGATTCGGCCACCGGCGAGTTCCTCGGCCTCTGCGGCAAGGCCCTCATCATCGCCAGCGGCGGCCTGGGCACTCTGTACGGCTTCACCACCTACTCACAGACGGTCACCGGCGATGGCCAGGCGATGGCTTACCGCGCGGGACTGCCCCTGGAGGATCCGGAGTTCATTCAGTTCCACCCCACCGGACTCGTCCCGTCGGGCATCCTCATGACGGAGGGGTGCCGGGGCGAGGGAGGGTACTTGCGCAACTCCGAGGGCGAGCGGTTCATGGAGCAGTACGCGCCCGAGCGGATGGAGATGGCCCCGCGCGACATCATCTCGCGTTCGATGATGACGGAGATCCTGGCGGGACGAGGCTTCGAGGGCCCTGGCGGCCTCGACTATTTGCATCTCGACCTCACTCACCTCGGTGCGGACAAGATCAACGAACGCCTGCCGCTGATCCGAGAGGTCTGCATGGACTTCCTGGGGCTGGATCCCATCGCCGCCCTCATCCCGGTGCGGCCGGTGGCCCACTATTCCATGGGTGGCATCGAGGCGGACGTCACCGGGGGTACGAGGGTCGGCGGCATCTGGGCTGCCGGCGAGGTGGCCTGTGTCTCGGTCCATGGCGCCAATCGCCTCGGGTGCAACTCCACGGCGGAGTGCCTCGTGTGGGGTGGTATCACCGGCGCGGAGGTGGCGAAGCATCTGCGCACCAACCCGCCCATGCCGGATCTGCCGGGTGAGCGGCTCCAGGCCGAGCACCGCCGCATCTTCGGCGACATGCTGCAGCGCGATGGCGGCGAGAATCCCTACGAGATCCGGCGCGAGCTCCGGCAGATCATGGACGGTCATGTTGGCGTATTTCGCACGACGCAGGAGCTGTCCGCCGGCCTGAGCAAGATCAGAAGCCTGAAGGAGCGCTTTGCCGACGTCACCGTGCAGGACAAGGGGCGCATCTACAACAGCAATCTGCAAAACACGCTGGAAGTGGAGTGTCTGTTGGATCTGGCGGAGATCATCGTGGTGGCGGCCCTTGCCCGAACGGAATCCCGCGGCGGCCACGCGCAGCGCGATTATCCGGAACGGGACGACGAGAACTTCCTGAAGCATACCCTCGTTTCGAGCAACGACGAGGGCCCCCGCGTGGCGTACAAGCCGGTGGCTATCACCAAGTGGAAGCCCGTTGAGCGGACCTATTAGGCCCATGAATGAGACAAACAACAGAACCTATCGTCGGCGTTTAGGGATACGCGGCTGGGCGGTCGGCGCCCGCTGGGGCATCGAGCGCTACGCCTACACCCTCCACCGCATCACGGGGCTGGGCATTCTCGCTTACTTTCTGATGCACATCGTCGTCACCTCAAGCATAGCCCTGGGGCAGACTTCGTGGGAGTGGTGGATGACGCTCTTCGGCCCTCTGCCGTTCAAGATCGGCGAGTACCTTGTCTTCGCGGCCTTCGCCTTCCACGGCCTGAATGGCATCCGCCTGGTGCTGGTAGAGCTTGGCTTCGCCGTGGGGAGGCCGGAGGCACCCATCTACCCATACCGCACGTCGGTCAACGTGCAGCGGCCGCTGCTGGTGGTGGTAATGATTCTCGCCGCCGGGATCGCCTTGGCCGGGGGCTACGATTTCTTCTTCATGGGCGAATCGCAGTAGCATAAGTCCGCAGTAGAACTGTCGGGCTAGAAAGCCCGACCTACGCGGAGCTGGGTAGCGCTAGGCCCACGCTGCGGCCCCCACCCGCGTAGGCGGGGCATTCTTGCCCCGCCGGGTTTCGTAGACGAGCTTACGCAGCCAAGCACTAGGAGAGGACCATGCGTGAGACACGCTTCTGGACCTGGCACCTGATCGCCGGCGTTGTCATACTCGTGTTCCTGGGGCTGCATATGCTCATTATGCATCTCGACGGGCTGGTGCACTTCATGAATCTCCGTGGGGCAGAGCCGATCGAGTGGGAGAACATCATGCACCGCGCCCAACTCCCCTTCTTCATGGTGACGTACATCGTTCTGCTCGGCGCGGCGCTGTATCACGGCCTGTACGGGACCCGCATACTGTTGCTCGAGCTGGATCTGAGACCGCGCATGGAGCAATTCGTCACCATCGCGCTGTGGACGATCGGCCTGGTGCTGTTTGCCGTGGGGAGCGTAGCCAACATCGTCATCCACATCAACGGAATGGGCGCCTAGCGAAAAGCCATGAGACAGTCTGAGCACGAGCCACGCGACATCATCATCTACATCGATCGGTACGACCCCGAACGAGAGGAATCGCGGTGCTGGCGCCAGCAGTATACGCTGCACGTCGAGCCCGGCACGACCGTCCTGGACGGACTACACGCTCTCAAGGAGATGCAGGACTCCACCCTCTGCTATCGCTTCTCCTGCCGCATGGCGGTGTGCGGGTCCTGCGGGATGCTCATCAATGGCAGGCCGGCGCTGGCCTGCAACACCCAGATTCTCGAGGTAACGAAGCGAGTGCTCACCGTGGCCCCGATGCCCAACTTCGACGTCGTACGCGATCTGGTGCCCGACCTCAGGGGCTTCTTCGAGCGGCATCGGTCGGTGCAGCCTCACTTGCAGCGGCAGGATGAGCCAGAGCTCGAGAATCCGACCGGCGAGTTCTTCCAGTCGCCGGAACAGCTCCTGAATTACCTCCAGTTCAGCTACTGTATCCGGTGCGCCCTGTGTGTCTCGGCGTGCCCCACGGTGTCCACTGACGACAAGTACATCGGCCCCATGGCGCTGAGCCAGGCGCATCGGTACAATGCCGACTCACGCGATGCAGGATTCCACGACCGCAAGGAGGCTGTGGCAGGTCGGGGCGGCGTGTTCAGTTGCCATTACGCCGGCGAGTGCTCCAATGTCTGCCCGAAGGGTGTGGACCCGGCCCGGGCCATTCAGCTCCTCAAGCGCGAGTTGGTGTTCGACTACCTGCGGCTGCGACGGCACCGGGAGCCGAGCGCCGTGCTGGAGCCGCCGGAGGATGTCGAGCGCCGACCAGAGATCCCCGAGCCACCGCCCCACACTGTCACGACGAACGAGTAGCAGGACGGCTTCCCCAGGTCAACGTGCCGGGCGCCGCGCCTCGCCGGGTCGGCATTTCGTGCGGAGACCGCCTCACCCGATGGACGGCTCTATACGCGCACTACCCCGAAGATTTAGCCCTCCGCCTACCCTTTGTAGCCGGAGCGGCTCGCTCCGGTGGGTTACAGCCCATGCACATCTTCATCGTTTCCGGGTGGCCCAAAGGGCCATGAAGAACTGCACCCGTAGGGAGGGAACAGCGATGAGCTCACGTCTGCGTCGCTTCGCTATCGCCGTTGCAGTGGCTGTCTCCGTGCTCGCCGCTGCCGTCGCGGCCGGCTGGGGCGCCCGAAAGGCCGTGCCCCCGGAGGCGTACGACTTCGCCGTCGAGCGCGGTATATTGACCGTCTATCCGGACGGCAAATTCCACCCCAAGCGTGTGGTGAATCGTGGTGAGCTGGCCGTGGCGATCTACCGGACGGCCGAGGCGCTGGTCCGCGACGAGCGCCTTCGTGGACCCATGGGGCCGCCCGGCCCCGCCGCGAGTGACACGGACATCGCGAGGGTTATCGAACGCTTCGCCCATGAGATCAAGAACGAGCTCACCGACATCGAAGACGATGTGGCCGACCTACAGGACGACACGCACGAACTCGGTGGCCGAACCGCGACGCTGGAGAAGAGCCTCACGGGGATGCGGAACGACTACCGCAGTCTGGAGCGGCGCATCGCAAGGGTGGAGGCAGCGCTTCAGGCACGGCAGGAGGACATCGCCCCGCCCGGCGCGACGCCGGAGCCACAGGGGCAACCGACACCGTAGCGTGCGGCGCCGGTCAGCGCGCCGGCTCAGCCGCCAGGCGGCGACACAGCTTATACAGCTTCTCGGCCACCGCGGCGTAGCTGTACGTGGCCTGGATGAGCCCGCGGGCCTCCAGGGCTTGAGTGCGCCGGCGATCTCGCTCCGCCATGGCCCTCTGCAGCTTGGCAGCCAGGTCCGCTACGTCTCCTTCTCGGAAGACGATGCCGCCGCCCGTGCGGCGCAGCAGCACGGGGATCTCCCCGGAATCGGATCCCAGGACGGGTACGCCACAGCAAAGCGCCTCGATAATGACCCGGCCGAACTGCTCCTTCCAGTGCGGTGTCGTGCGCGACGGGAGCGCGAGCAGGTCCATGCAGCTCATGGTGTCCGGCACGGCATCGTGCGCCACGGCGCTCTGCACGACGACGCGGCCGGGCCCGGCACGCTCGGCGAGCTCTCGTACCGCTCCCTCCAGAGGGCCGCTGCCGACAAAGAGCGCCTGAAAATCCTGCCCGGCCTCGGCCCATAGCTGCTCCATTGCCGCCATCAGATCCGGCACTCCCTTTTCAGGCGTCAGCCTGCCGACGTATCCGATGACGAACCTGTCGAGCCCCAACGCTGCTCGGAATGGGGCGCCGTCCTGCGGATGGAAGCGCTCCGGATCGACGGCCATGGGGAGGACGGGAATTTCGCCACGGCGTCCCTTTCGGCGAAGCACTTCTCTGCATTCCAGGTTGGCGACAGCCACGCAATCGCTGGTGCGCAGCACCTGTCGCTGCAGCCAGGAGAAGGGGAAAGGGTAGCGGCGGAAAATGTTCTGCTTGCTGTGGACGAGGAGCTTCGCCCGGAGCCGAGATTTCAGCCGCGAGAACTGCCATGCGGCGAGACTGTAGGGCTCCTCGTCAAGGTACATCACGTCGTAGTGTTCGTTGCGCAATGCCTGACGCAGTCCCCGGTATAGATGTAGGTTTATATGTCCTGAGAGCACGACCGGCTGCAGTCGCACGTCAGCCCGGAGGTGCTCGAGTTGGCGGAAGTGCACGTCACCGCGGATGTCGGAGCGCCAGCGCTCGGGGGCGATGAGAGTCAACTGCACGTCTGGATGGCCCTCGAGCTCCACCAGAAGCTGCTGATTCACATCGACCACGCAGGCGTGGCTGACGACCAGGATCTTCACCGTCGCACGCCCCTCAATGGATCTTGTTGCCTGGCGCCGGGGTCGGCGGTGACGGGGGCATCGGACCCTTGGGCGGCCGGCCGGCACTGCTTTCGTTGGGCTTGCAGAACTCGCACGGCGTGTGCAGCGACTTGGTCAGCTCGAGCATATTCGGGTCGAGACGCACTTGACGCTCCGTAGGAGGCAGATGTGAGCACTCAGGCCGGTGATAGACGCGCGTGTTGCGGTCCGCGATGAAGTACGCCGGTGGCCCGGTCGGCGGCGGCGGTTGTGGTGGTGGCGTGGGCGGGGCGCTGCGGCAGCCGCCGATGGCCGCCAGCAAGCCTCCCACCGCTATGGCTGCCGCTGCCGTGCGGAATCTAGCGAGGCTCTCGAGCGTGTTGCGTCGGCGATGCCTCATGGTGGTCGGGTACAGTCCAGGATGCCGATGGAGCGCAGTGTCGCGAGCGTGTTCCCCGGTCGGCGTGGGCTCACCTTCCAGGTCTCATTCAGACGGCGTAGGCCGGGTGAGAGTGCCGGATGAGACAGGCGCCACGAGATCGTCGGCGCGATAGAGCCGGCCATGGGGTATTGGAAAAACAAGCCGAGCTCGGCTCTGGGAAGGAGGCCGAACTCGGCTCATACAGAAAGGGCTCGCCCACCGGACTCTGGGAGATGGCGCCTAACACCGATGAGCAAGCTGAGGCCTGCGGAGGGGCGCTTCATTTGCTGCAGCAACTGGACGACGGCAAGTATGTCAGCGCTCGAATCCTGGGCACTGCGGGCTTCCGGGCCACACTGTGCTGCGACGATCGATGCAGGTCTGTTAACGTTTTGGCCACAATTCCTGCACAGGCCTCTACTGCATTATAGGGATGACCGACATGCCTGTCAAGCGTTTTTTTGCGGGCGGCGTCTGCTTCGAAGATTTGGCTGCGGTGGCGTTGTAGCGCGGGGTCTCCGTCCCCCGCCTGGCTGCTGTGGCCAGCGGGGCTCTGGCGCCCCCTGCACCATCTTCATCGTTTCCGGGTGGCGCAATGCGCCATGGAGAGCTGCTTCGAAGATTCGGTCGTGTGCCTTTCTGTAGGCGAGTACCTGTCGCCGACGCGCCATAGCCGCTTTGGCGACGGAGCGTGGCTCGCCACTGTCCCGACTCGGAGAGGTCGGGGCCACAGCCCCGTCTCAGCGCTCCCACGGGCCGTGCGCGAGCCCAGACATCGCGCCGTCGCCAACGCGGCTATGGCACGTCGGCGACTTCATCGTTTCCGAGTGGCCCAACGCGCCATGGAGAGCTGCCTCAAAAACACAGAAGCGTTCATGGCATTACGATACTGTAAATCTCTGTAACATACTGCGAATAGACGTGAGACCTGCCGGCGCGGCACA
>JAUWAU010000071.1 GCA_030601885.1 Armatimonadota bacterium | reverse complement strand
TTCGTCCCTCTCGCGAAGGCGGAAGCCCGACCTACGCGGGGATGCGGGCCGCGAGCGGCGCACTGAAGGCCGCAGCCGCGTAGGCGGGCCATTCTTGGCCCGCTGCCTTTGACACGCGAACTTACCGAACGAAGCACTAGTATTCCGGTCGTCACCGGGCCTCCGCTGCTCAATGCCCGGCGGCCGGGTAGTACCCTTTTCGCTCTCTTCGCCTATTGGGCGCCAAGATAGGTACGCACCTTTGCCGCACTCAACTTTCAAAGCCATTCTCCGTCGTGCCAAAGATAGGCCTTGCCACGGTTGCGCGACGTCGAGCCAGCAGCGGCGTCGTTGTGTATGCTCGCGGGACCTCGCCAGCCGTAGAAGACGAGGAAGCCATCCACCATCTCGCCCGTCGGCAGTTCGACCGGACGCGGATTGTTGTACAGCAGGCCGGGGTCGGGGACGATGGTGCGCTTCCGCTGCCAGGACGCGCCTCCCTCTGCCGATCGCCATTCCTCGATATCGCCGCCACCGTAGGCGAGCGGCTCGCCGTCTCCCCTTCCGACGACCACGTACGCCTTCAGGTCGCCGCCTTCCCCGTGCTGAAGCAGGCATCCGGCCCACGTGTTGTTAGTGTCCGTGATGGGCACGCGTAGCCACTCGCCGCCGCTGCGCCGGACGAAGTGGAATCTGCAGCGCCACGGGCTGTCGTCTGAGACCGGAAGCAGGAAGGACGGCAACTCGTCTCGATCGATCAGGATGGCCGGCATGTTGGTGAGCCGATAGCCGGTGTCCCATACCTTACACCGCTCGGCCTGCTGTCGGTTGACTGGGTGCGGCATCTTCTCATCTTCGATGCTGTAGAGCTCACCGGAATCAATGTCCAGACGGAGGTAATAGAGGTGGTATCTGTTGTTGGATCCGAGGCGGCGATTGTACCGCGGATTGGGACGCTTCTTCTCGTCCCAGTACACGAAGGCAATATGCAGCGACCGCCCGTCGGCGCTGGGGCAGACGCTGTGGTACGTGCCTGCCCACGTGTCCTTATCTTCCTGCGGATTCTGGTCGAAATCGACCAGAGAAACCGGCTGCGTCCAGGAGTATCCGCCGTCGCTCGAAAGCTGATACGTCCAATAGCCCATGTGGCCGAAACTCCGGTAGTAGATGAGCAGCCTGCCTTCGGCCATTCGGAACACACGAGGATAGGTTATCGACTTGGCGATCTCCGGGCCTTGCGTCCAACGCTCGATCGACCCAGGACTTTCCGAGACGAGGTGCGTCCCGCCGTCGCGAACGTGGCAGTTGAACAGAACGTGGATGCGGTCGTCGTCATCAAACCAGAGTATCGGCGCAAAGTGATGATCGTAACGCGGCGCCTCGCCGATCTGCACCCGCTCGGACCACGTTTTCGACGCCACGTCGTATCTCACGATATGCGGATGGGCCTCACGGCCGGCGGCGTTCGCCTGGTACACGATGGTTATGACGCCGTCGCGATACAGCGCCTGCGGCCCCATGCGAACGTCATAGATCATCTTCTCGCAGCCGTGCTCCGCGAAGGGCCTGATGGAGCGGGTCGATGCCATGGTACACCTCTCAAGCGGCAGCAGACTTGATGCAGTGCGTCGCCGCGCCAGGCGCGCGGTGTCCCGGTCGGCTCGATGGCGGCAGATCGTCACGCCGCGCCACATCCCGGTCCCGCGCTGCTCAATGCGCAGCCGCGAGCCCGTGGGTATTGGTCCCCCGACCACACCGCGGTCTTCCCAGATGAGCACCGGCAGTCCCGGCTCGTTGCGCCGGCGGGCGTCCCGCAGCAGAAGCACCAGCCGTCCGCCGTGCTTCAACAGGGTGAACCGATACCACGACTTGGGGTCCGGTTCGGCGCGTGAGTTGAGCGTCTTCCCCAACCAGCCCTGATGGCGGAAATCCTGGTAGTAGTGCAGCACGTCTGCCGCGTCCGCCAGGACCTGCTCATCCCTGACCTTGCGGAGGTTGATTCGTCCGGCGGGCCTGCCGTCGTCCGGGGTGCCGCCCCAGGAGAGGACGTAACCGGATGCTGTCCCGTCCGCTGCGAAAGTCAGGCTCGCGGCAGCATCGAAAGTGCTGGGATGCTGCTCCCACGACATGACGAAGTCGCCGGGCACGTCAGTCTCCAGCGCGGCTGCAGAGTTGGTCAGCACAATGGCTTCTCCGTCACCTCGTGCGCCCTCGGCGACGCGCCAGCCAGTGAGCGGACGCTCTCGATCCTGGGCGAACACGACCTCTCGCTTATACAGGTCGGGCTCCAGCAATGCTCTTCGGGGCAGATCCGGGAGTACGACAGAGCGCTCGGGTGACTCAGGCGCCCCGACCTCATCCGCCCCGACGTCTGGCCCGCCCCGATGGGGCCGCCGTCGCCCCCACCGGTCCCGCGTGACCGATTCCAGCGGAAGCGCCTGGTCGATTGCGGGGCTATCGCTCCCCGGCCGGATTCTGTGCGCCAGCCCGTCGAGGCGCGGATCCTGGATGATCGCCTCTTCCCCCGCGTCGCCGATCATCTCGTCGTCCGGCGCCCCCTTCTCGGCGTCTGTCCAGAAGAGGTTGCGTCGCACGATCGAATCGACGAAGAAGCCGGTGTCGAGAAGCTTTCCGGTGCGGCCGACGAGAAGGTTGTTCTGAAACGTGTTCGCCGTCGGAGCGTGTGGTCGTGTATCGGAAGTGGCACGGCCGGCGATGGCCCCGTCCGAACAGTTGACGATGGTGTTGTGCGCGATCAACGTCCCTTCGGTGGCGACATTGCTCTCGCCGTCCTTGTGGCCCGTCTCCAGCACGATGCCCTGGCGCGGCTGATCGACGATCAGGTTGTTGACGATTGTGTGCCGCTTTCCCATCACCCGCAGGCCGCCACCGTTGTTCACCATGACATTGCCGTCAAACCGCACGTTGTTCCCGCCGCGCAACGTGAAAGCGGAGCTGCGGCAGTGGGCCGCGACGTTGTAGCGGATGACGTTGCTCGAGCACTTATTCGATATGATCTCCCCGTCACCCCACGCATGGTCGAACAAGTTGTACTCGACGGTACAGAACGCCTCGGCATCCCCGCTCGCGCCGCGCTGGTTCTGACCGAGCTGGATGTTCTCCTGGCCGTTGATCCAGTAGCGATAGATATCGCGGAAGATGTTGTGGTCAAACCGGTTCTGCGTGCCGACCTCCCCGGGGACGCGAATGCGCTGGGCCAGGCTCATTGATTTGCTGCCGGTGAAATAGCAGTGGTCCACCCGATTCCGATGGCTGCCCATATCGACCCGGAGGATGTGACCAAAGGTCGAGGTGGGGTTGCCGCAGTGGAAGAAGTGACACTGGGTCACGCGGCAGTCACTGGCTTCGATGAGCTGCACCGCGCTCCCAGGTCCGCAGTGCTCAAAGCGAAAGCCGCGGAATAGCAGGAACCGGCCGCCGAGTACGATGTGGGTATTGCGCCGAAACGTCACGCCGCCGGGCGTTTGCGGCCGGATCACGATGGGCTCGGCTTTCGTGCCCTGTGCCTTGGCCTGCACGTGCCAGTCCGTGTAGACGCCATCCTGGACCACCAATTCATCGCCGGGCTTGAGTTGGTCGGCCTGAGCCTGAAATGCCTCGGGAGTGGCGACGCCCGTACCCTTTTCATCGCCGGTCAGGGCATCGGCCTGGAGCTCAGGTTCGCCCGCCAGCACGGTGACGTCGTGCGTTCCCTTCGGCAGCTCGATCCGAAGCAAATCCGGTCCGGCCTTTGTTCCGGACACGCGCCGTCCATTCACTCGAACGCGTTCAATGCCGGGATAGCGGATGAGCACCGCTCCGCCCTGGCACATCACGCGCGCGTGGGTGTCGTCGAAGTACATTTCGATGTCGGCGTCGGTCAGGAACGGGTGCAGGAACGCACTGGCAATGACATCGCGCCACTGCGTCTGCTCGGGCTCCGCGCGGCGCCGCTGATTCTCAAGGCCCGCTGCCAGCATGACGATGGGCGCAACGGCAAGCGCCAGTCGGATCGAAAGGCTCATATTGGCCTCCGCTCTCGCGAGGCGAACAGCATCCTATAACGCGATGACGCCAGCGGGGCCGCCATCGTCGCAGCATGTCCCATTCGTAGGTGAGAGCAGCAGTGGCTCGACGATTCGGGGCCCGGCGGCCTTCACCTCTTGGGCAGCGGGGCTGTGGTCCTGCCAGGCGGGCCCATGAAGAATCCAGGCTTCAGTTCGCAGTGGGTTTTCACCTCGGAGGCTGCCTGGCGCGAAAGCCTGAGGCGCTTCCCTTGTTCCGCGGCCGCCTGCGCACGCGAACCGAGGAAACGGCTGGCGGAGAGCGAACGTGGGACGGAAGCATTCGGCAATAGCAGCGGGTTGAGAGGAGCGAGGAAGACATGCAGCGTCGGACGAGAAGGGATTTTCTCAGGAGCACGGGAGCCGGCGCAGCCGCCATGGCGGGTGCGTCGCTCCTGCCCGGCGGGCCGGCGGAAGCAGCCGACGAGGGCCCGGCGCGCCGGCCCAGCGTGCTCATCATCATGTGCGACCAGCTCACCGCGAGCTGCTTGAGCTGCTACGGCGGGCCCGTCCCGACGCCCAACATCGACCGGATCGCTCGGGAGGGAGTCCGTTTCAATCAGGCCACCTGCCCGACGCCATTCTGCTCGCCAAGCCGTGCCTCCCTCGCGACCGGCGTGTATCCGCACGCCCACGGCATCGTGGCGAACTGCAACCCCCGCCGTCAGCAGGGCATCACGCCGCAGGACATCACCACCGAGAAGCTCCTGCACGAGGCGCGCTACGCTACGCACTTCTACGGCAAGTGGCACCTGATGGGGGAGCCACTGCCGTACTACACCGACATGTACCGGCCTGGCGACTACCAGCGGGATATGGCGGAGACGTTTGTGCGAGTGCGGGCGGAAGATCCGGACGGGTTCATGCCCTTCTACAAGTGGGCGCTTCCGGTCGAGGTATCTCCCGCTCTGCAAAAGGCCGTTCACGCGCTGGGCGATCGCTGGGAGGGCGAGAAGTTCGCCGGGTTCATCACGAAGATGGGCCGTCTCAAGCTGCCGCTGGAGGACCACCTGGACGTGCGGGTGGCACAGCTCACCGTCGATCGGCTCAACTCATTGAAGCAAGGGCCATTCATGC
This sequence comes from Armatimonadota bacterium, assembly GCA_030601885.1. GTDB lineage: Bacteria > Armatimonadota > Zipacnadia > JAUWAU01 > JAUWAU01 > JAUWAU01. The sequence goes on along the minus strand of JAUWAU010000071.1, from coordinate 7,851 downwards.
TGACGTGCTCATTCGTGGCGCCGCACGACCCGAACGTCGCGCCATCGCCATATTACGAAGCCTTCTCACCCGACTCGGTAGAGCTGCCCGCGAACCGGCAGAGCCGCGAGGAGCTGTTCGAGCCGCAGTGGTCGAGGCGGATCGTGGCCGACTTGGGAGAGCCGGGCCTGCGCGAGTTCCTGCGCGTCTATTACGCCATGGTCGCGTTGATCGACGATCAGGTCGGTCGAATTCTCGAGGCTCTGGACGGCACCGGCCGGGCGGACGATACGATCTTGATCTTCACCGCGGACCACGGCGACATGATGGGCGGCCACGGCATGGTCTGGAAGAGCACGAGCGCCTTCTATGACGAAGTCGCCCGCATCCCTTTACTGATCCGCTACCCGCGCAAGGTCAAGCCGCGACGCTCCAACATGGCCGCGTGCCTCACCGATATCATGCCGACGATCCTCGAATTGGTCGGCCGGCCGGTTCCCGAGCACCTTCAGGGCCAGAGCCTGGCGCCGTACCTGATCGGCGAGCGCGATGACTCCGAAGCCCGGCCATTCTCGTTCAGCGAGCGTGTGCGCGTGCATCCGAAGGGCCTGCGCGAGGTCGTCCCCGGGACCGTCGGCTCGTTCATGATCCGTGGTCAGGGCTGGAAGTACATCCGGTACTCGCAGGGACAGGAATACCTGTACCACCTGGCCGAGGACCCGGGCGAAACGAAGAACCTCGCCGGCGACGCGGGATACGCCGCCCGTCGGGCCGAACTGAGCGCCGAGATGGACCGCTGGCTGCGGGACACGGGCTTCCCGAGCGCATGAACGCCCTGGGGAGGTCGCGAAAACCGAAAGGCGGATCTGATTTGAGCGACCGACGGCACCCGCCTGGGCTGCTGCGGCGAGGCATCCGTCCGCACGCCTGCTCTGGACACCTTGGCACAGGAGGGCGTGCGCTTCGACAGCAACTTTGCCACAGCGTGCTTCTGCAGCCCCAGCCGCGGGTCCATCATCACGGGCAAACACCCTCACATCAACGGGCTGATGGGCCTGGTGAACCTGGACTGGGACCTGCCCGATGGCAACGCCACGCTGGCACAACTGCTCGGAGCGGCGGGATACGAGACGTACCTCTTTGGGCTTCAGCACGAGGTGAAGGACGTCCGCCGCCTGGGCTTTCACCACGTGTCGGACCGCTCGGTGCGGAACGAGTGCCACACGGTTGCCCGCCAGGTCGCCGACTTCCTGCGGTCAATGGGCAACAAAGAGCGCCCGTTCTACGCTCGCGTCGGCTTCTTTGAGGTGCATCGCCCCTGGGGCAAATATGAGCCAGACGACCCGGCCGACGTGCACGTGCCCGGGCACCTGACCGACACGCCGGGCGCACGTCGGGATCTGGCCATGTTCCACGGCGCCATCCGCTCCATGGATGCGGCAGTCGGATCCATTCTGGCAGCCCTGGACGAGTCGGGTTCCCGCGACGACACGCTGCTCGTCTTCACCACGGATCACGGCATCGCGTTCCCGCGGGCGAAGGCGGCGCTGTACGATCCGGGCATCAACACGGCGCTTCTGATGCGCTGGCCTGCGGGCTTCCCCGGCGGTCGCGTATACCGCGAGCTGCTCAGCAATGTGGACCTCGTGCCCACGCTGCTGGAGGCAGCGGGAACGCCCGCACCGGATGATCTCTCGGGCCGCTCGTTCCTCAGCCTGTTGCAGGGACGAGGCTATGAGCCGAATGGGGAGATCTTCGCGGAGAAGAACACCAGCCCCAACGACATCAAGCGGTGCATCCGTACGCAGCGGTACAAGTACATCCGCAACTACAACGAAGGGCCGCTGCTCCAACTGCCCACGGACATCGAGGCCAGCCTCACGCGGCGGGAGATGGGAGACGAGCACCTCGCTCCTCGGCCTGAGGTGGAACTGTACGATCTTGAGGCGGATCCTCCGGAGACTGAGAACCTTGCGGGGCGCCCCGATCATACCGATATCGAGCGCCGCCTCGCCAGCCGTTTGGAACGTTTCCAGGAGACCACGGGCGACCCGATCATCCGGGGCCCCATCAAACGCCCACCCGGCGAGGCCGAGATCGTTCGACGCAACCGGGAACGGGCAGAACGCCGAAAGGCGGAGCTGGAGCGAGGCGGGTGACCCAGTCGGCACGGGAGGCGACGGATATGGAGACACGCAGGGAGTCACGACGGGACTTCCTCAGAGCGATGGGGGTGGGCGCAGCATCGGCGGCTTTGCCGCGGTTGACCCCGGACGCCGGAGCCGCCACCGGGCAGCCCAACATCCTCGTCATGCTGTCCGATGACATGGGATGGGGACAGCCGGGATTCCAGGGCGGCCAGATCATTCCGACGCCGAATCTCGATCGCCTCGCAACAGAGGGCGTCAACCTGACCCAGTTCTACGTGCAACCGGTGTGTACGCCCACGCGCGCCTGCCTGCTCACGGGCCGCTATGCCTTCAGGACGGGCACGGTCATCCGCTTCACTGCCAATGACACGGCGGGCATGTTGCTGGATGAGCAGACTCTCGCCCAGGCATTGAGGGACGCCGGATATTTCACGGGTATCGTGGGCAAGTGGCATCTGGGTGAGTGGCAGAAGGCGCATCTGCCCATGCAGCGCGGCTTCGATCGTCAGTATGGCCACTATAGCGCTCTTATTGACTACCATCTACACACGCGTAACGGCGTATATGACTGGCACCGCAATGAACAGCCTGTCGATGAGGACGGCTACTCTACCGATCTGATCGCGGACGAAACGATCCGGCTGATACGGGAGCATGACGGCGCTAGGCCGTTCTTCCTCTACGTGCCGTTCAACGCGGTGCACGGCCCGCATCAGGATCAGGCGCCGAGGGAGCTCATTGAGAAGTACACACAAACGAAAGTCAAGAATCCGGCGCAGGCCGCTCAGGTGGAGTGCATGGATGCAGCCATTGGGCGGATTCTTTCGGCGCTGGATGACAAGGGGATACGCGATAACACGCTGGTGATGTTCTTCAACGATAACGGCGGACCCGCGGGAGTGGGCCCCAATGGCCCCTATCGCGGCGGAAAGAGCTCGTACCTCGAAGGTGGCATCCGAGTCGCGTGCCTTATGAGGTGGCCGGGGAAACTGAGGGCCGGGTCCGCCGTGGACGAACCGCTTCACGTGGTGGACATGTACCCCACATTCGTCAAGCTCGCGGGCGGATCACTGAAGCAGCAATTACCGATCGACGGGTTGGACGCCTGGGCGACGATCGCCGAGGGTAAGCGGACGCCGCACGAGGAGATCGTCCACGGGCTCAAAGTCATCCGTGTCGGCGACTGGAAGTATATCGATAAGGACGCCGCATACTATGGGTGGAAATCCGAGGGAACACAGCTATACAACATCCGTGAAGATCCCTACGAGCAAAGCAACCTGGCCGAGAAGCTTCCCGGGAAGGTCAAGCAACTGCAGGACCGCCTCGCCTACTGGGCCACGCAGGAACGCCCCGCCGAGGAGAAGCACAAGATCGCTGGCTATCCCGTTACGGTCTATGGCGAAGAGGAGAACAAGGGCCCGCACCCCGCGTGGCTCCTGAAGAGAGTGGAGCATGCCAGGACGAGCGGGAGAGACAAGACGGTCAAAGACAGAGCGAGGGGTGGGAGGAGACAAAGATAACGGCCGTCCCTCGAGCAGGGCCCCCTGTTTGGTCGAGCTATTCTCGCCCGGCACTTGGCATATGGAGCACGACTGCCACGCAGAGCAGTGTCAGAGCGCGCATCTGGCGGCGCACGCGGTCCGTCGCGGGTCCGCTGTAGGAGCAAGCGACAGCGCCATTTCCATAGAATGCCATCAGTCAGCCCACCCGATACGCCTTGCGCTGCCAGGTGGATGCTATGCTTGTTGGCGCAAGGCTCGGGAGGTCAAGCCCGGTTCCGCGGCGAATGGTGGCGAATCTGACGGCTCGCACCTCTCGTGGGCCAATCGCCCCGGCGGGCCGCGAGCAGCAACGGAATGAGGAACATGAATGTGATGCTGAACTCAACGCTCTCTCTTTCTCTCGTATGCGTGACCTCCGCCGGTGCGCTTCTGCTGCTGGGCCCTGAGATTGCCCGGGGAGCCGAGGGCGACATTGACGAGACCCGCATTCGCGAGATCGCGCCGATGCTGACGGATCAGCCCGCGAGCTTCGGGCGGCCCATCACCGACCGGGCCGCCTGGGATAGCCTTGCGGAGAGCGACGCCTTTGCCGGTGTCATCGCTCGCGCGGAGGCGCTGCTGGCCGACCCCATCCCCGATCTGCCCGACGACCTGTTCCTCGACTTCTCTCGCACCGGCAACCGATCCCGCTGGCAGCGCGTGAATTCCCGGCGCGGCGGCCGGGTCAACTCGCTGGTATTGGCCGAGTGCATCGAGAACAAGGGCCGATTCGTGCCGGCATTCGAGGAGCTCGCCCGCGCCTTTGCCTCCGAGCGCACGTGGATGATGCCCGCCCACGACCGAAGCCTCACGAACTTCAACGGCGAGAGCATCGACATCGACCTCAAAGCAGCCTCGCGCGGGTGGATCATGGCCACGGCCCTCTACCTGCTCGGCGACAAGCTGAGCGACGAGACGCAGAAGCTGATCCGCGACGAGGTCCGCCGCCGCATCATCGATCCCTTCCGCGACATGGCCGAGGGCAAGCGAAAGCGCAACTGGTGGATGACCACCACGAACAACTGGAACGCCGTCTGCCTGGGCGGCGTCACTGGCTCGGCCCTGGCGCTGCTCGAGAGCCGCGAGGAGCGGGCGTTCTTCGTGGCCGCGGCCGAGGAATACTCCAAGAACTTCCTTCGGGGCTTCACCGCCGACGGCTATTGCTCAGAGGGCCTCGGCTACTGGAACTACGGCTTCGGCGACTACCTCATGCTGTGCGAGATCATCCACCAGGCCACCGGCGGCAAGCTCGACCTTCTCGCGCGGGACGAGGTCCGCGCCCCGGCCACCTTCGGCGCCCGCATCGAGATCATCAATGGCGTCTATCCCGCCTTCGCCGACTGCTCCATCACGGTCAGGCCTGGCTCGCGGCAGATGTACTTCGTGAGCCGGCGCTTCGGGCTGGGGCTGCGGGAGTGGGAGGACAGGAACGTCGCCTCGCCCTCGGGCCGGCTCTACGAGTGCCTGATGTACTCGTTCCCGAGCTCGGCCTCGCAGACCCCCGTGGCCGAACGGGCGGCAGAGGGCCCGGACCTGCGCGACTGGTTCGAGCAGGCGGGAATCATGATCGGGCGCGCGGCGCCGGGCTCGGATTGCCGCATGGCGGTTGCGCTGAAGGGCGGGCACAACGCCGAGCATCACAACCACAATGACGTGGGTTCGTACGTGGTGGTTGTCGGGTCGCAGGCCGTGCTGCTGGACCCGGGCGGCGAGACGTACACGGCGCGCACGTTCAGCTCACGGCGGTACGAAAGCAATCTGCTGAACTCCTTCGGTCATCCCGTCCCCGTCGTCGCCGGGCAGCTCCAGCAAAAGGGGCGCGAGGCTCGGGCCGAAGTGCTTCGGGCTGATCTCACCGATGACGCCGACACCTTGGTGCTCGACCTCAAGGCCGCGTATGACGTCGAGGAGCTGCAGAAGCTGGAGCGCACCTTCGTCTACTCCCGTGCCGACGCCGGATCGCTCACCGTCAAGGACGAAGTCGCCTTCACCACTCCGCAGACATTTGGCACCGCCCTCATCACCCTCGGCGAATGGCGAGAGGTCGAACCCGGCTCCATTCTCATCTACGACTTCGAAGAGGCCGTGCGCGTTGACATCGAGTCAGAGGGCGGGGACTTAGAGATCGTGGCTGAGGAGATCAAGGAGGAGGCCCGGGCCCAACCGACGCGATTGGGGATCAACTTCAAATCGCCCGTGACGAGCGCGACCATCACCGTGAAGATCACTCCGATAGCCCCCGACGATGAGGACGGCAAGTCCGTTCGCAACGGGGACTTCGAGAAGGGGACATGGGGCTGGCGCATTCCCAAAGGCGGAATGGGCGCGCTCTCGACCGAGCAGGCCGCCGGTGGGCAGTATTCCCTGAAGATCACCGACGCCAGCAAGACGGAGGGCTCCAGCATCAACTCAGCGCGCATCCGCGCCGATGGCGTGGGCGCGTACGAGCTCCGCGGCAACTACTTCCCCGTGTCGGGTGACGGCGTAGGTATGTACGTGAAGTACCTGGGCGAAAGTGGCCGCGTCTTGAACCAGGACGATCGCGGATGGCTGACGAGCACCGGCAACCTCGGTGGCTCGGAGAAGAGATGGGCGCCCTTTGCCTTCCGCTTTGAAACGCCCGCCGAGACCGCCGCTCTGCAGATCTGGATCCACAGCTACACGGGCTCGGTGGTCGAGGGCTACCTGGACGATCTGGAGATTGTGAAGACTAACGCCCGCTGAATGCTGGTACCCGCGCCTCGAATCACGGCGGCCTTGGCAGTCGATAATTCAGTAAGGTGTCCCCGGAATTACCTTCGCCGTTACTGTAGGCGGTCACCTGTGGGCCGCCGCCGTTGCCGTTTTCCTTTGCTAATCACTACCCACTGCGCGCCGCCCCCCCGCCTTCCCCTTTCTCCTTCTACGTTTCTCCTTATTTCCTTCTCTCTCTTTGTGTTCTCTGTGGCCCGCTTGCCTCTGCCGTTGCTGTAGCCGGTCACCCGTGGGCCAGCTGCTGTTGCCTTTTGCCTTCCTCCGTCCCTCCCTCCTCCGTAGGATGCTCCATCCCATACGGAGAATATCCTATGCGAAGTGCCATTGCGGCATGTGGGCGACATGCCCGTGCGCGAACCGACCAGAGTCGGAGCCGTCATCGGCGACTGTAGCAAGAAATGGGTATTATGTCCCCGGAATCCGATGTGGTTGATGCTTCATGAAGGTCCTGGTTGACCCGCGCGATCCTGAGGCAGTATGCAACTGCCGCAATCCACGGCCAATAATTTGGTATGGTGTCCCCTGAGTTCGTAATCTCCGCCGCCATCGAATCCAGCCGCACGGGCCAACTCGATAGACCGTGCGGTAGGGGAGGGGCTCTGCCCCCTCCCGCCTTTGCCTTTCTTTTTCCTGGCCTTATTGTAGGGCGGGGTCTCCGTGCCCCGCCGCCTTTGCCGTTCCGCCTTTGACTTTGAACGGTACACATTCCCCCGCATCGCTAGCGCCGCCAGTACTGCCACCACTGTCTCCGCTTCGGTGCAAGCACCGTCTCGCCCTCCCGTTCGAGCTGTTCGAGCACGTGGTCGCGGGCCCCCCGCCACGCCTGCAGCCCCTTGCCGGGGTCGGCTTCCCAATCAATGAAGTCTCCCGTCGTCGTGTCCCAAGCTTTCCAGGCGGTCGTCTCACACAACTTCTGGATCATACTGAGGACCTCATCCCCATCCCGTATCATGAGCATGACGTTGTCGATAGGGTCCTCTTCCTCGACGCTGACCTGCATCGAGACGGTCTCGGTCCAGACAGTGATCCAGGTGGGATCCGAGAAGTCGGCACCCGGCAGGGCCTTCTCGAGGGCGGCCAGTACCTCGTCGCGCGTCCCCAGGGGACGGACGGTCTCCCAGTCAGGTGCTTCATGCTTCGCGACTAGCTCGTCAGGCACTGACACCAGCATCACGTCCCAGCTCATGCCTTCGTGCCCCCTTGTGCGCCGATCGCCCAGACCAAAGCGTTGAATCCTGTTGCCCTCTGTGCGCCCAGCAACCTCGTGCCTGCTTCCGTAGGTCCGCGTCGGAATTGTCGGGCTGGAAGGGACTCCGCCGAAGCTTCGTCCCTCTCGCGAAGGCGGAAGCCCGACCTACGCGGGGATGCGGGCGCGAGCGGCGCATTGAAGGCCGCAGCCGCGTAGGCGGGCCATTCTTGGCCCG
>JAUWAU010000025.1 GCA_030601885.1 Armatimonadota bacterium | reverse complement strand
CTTCACCTTCCCCGGCTGGCGCGGATCCTGCAAACACCCGGCGATCCGCTCCGTCAATCCCAGGTGCTCATCAAACTCCCGCACCGGCAGCAGTCCAGCGTCGCTGGTGAGCGTGCCGCCGTCAAAACTCACCTTGACTTTCCCGCCGGGCCAGAAGGAAAACGTGAGCTGCTCGTCCAATGCTTGTGCCAACGGGATCGCCTCCTGGACGGCTGTGGTACTGCTTCTACACATCACCACTTCGCCACCTGAGGCATCCCGTTCCTGCTTTTTCAAACAGCTTCATGCATAATTCGGGCTAGAGCTCCACCATCATCGCTCGGGGCGGGCAGACGGGCACGCACAGCTCGCACGCGATGCACTTGTCGGCGTCGAAGAGGACCTTGCGCGTTTCGGCTTCTACGAATAGCGCTTGGACCGGGCAAATGGTGACGCACGCTCCGCAGTGCGTGCAGACCGCTTCGTCCCGCGACACATTCTGAGCGAGGCGCTGCGCGCGCACGCCGAGGCTCTGGATGTACTCCAGCCCATCTTTGAGCTTGCGGGCGTCGCCGCTCAGCTCCAGCACCATTAGGCCCTCGGACTCGGGCGTGATGTTGGCGCGCAGGATGTTGAACTCCAGGTCGTACTGCCGCACGAGTCGTGAGATGATGGGCTCATCAATGAGCCGCTGCGGAAATCGAAGAACAGTGCGCTGAGATGCCATTTCTATATCACCTCTCAAGCCAGGGAAAAGGGAGCAAGGGTTAAGGGCAAAGCGACGGAACCGGACGCTCCCACTGCGGCCCCGCGTCTTTACCCTTTTCCCTTCACGCTGCCTCTACCGGCCTCATCTTCATCAGGTTGCACGTATAGCCAGACTCGGCCGTGGGCAGTCCCTGCACGGGCTCTGTGAGCAGAAACTTGCCCGCTTGGATCCATGCTTTGAGCGTCTCGGTGATCTCCCGTGCCTTGGAGTAGCTCGACAACGCCGCCGTGGGCACCTGCTTGCCCCGGACGGTGATACTGCCGGTCTTCAGCTCCGCATACGTCGCGAAGCCCAGATCCAGAGGCTCGCAGTGTGGGTACGCTTGGCTGTAATCCGTCACCGGGGCGCAGATGTCAGAGTCCCGCACAGCCGTGTACCGAGCAATCTCCTCGTCCAGGACAGGTATCGGGATGCCGAGCCCCACGTTCAGGCTCACGCCGTACCCAAGGAAGCTGACGCCGACCAGCCACTCAGGCTTCATCTGCTTCATGTCGCCCATGACGAACAGCGTTCCTGCGCCGCCCTTCGGCACGCCATTATCGCTGCGGGGGACACTGGGGTTGTGCTGCGTTCCCTGCCACGTGACGTAGCCGACGCCGCCGCCCAGAAAGATGCGCGTGCCGAGACCGATAGTCCGGTAGTGGGGGTCGTTCAGCAGCGGGCTGAGCTGCCCCGCGCTGCAGTAATTGGCGCTCCCCAGATCGGACTTGAGCACGCCCAGGTAGGTGTAGATGTCCTTTTCCGCCGACAGATTCACGGCGACGTTGTAGTTCTGGTAGGCGTTGCGCGGGTTGCACAGGATAGCCTCGTTCACATCGGCGATGTTGATCCAGGTGTCCAACTCCGTGCGTGGGTAGCAGTCAGTGCCGTAGGAAGTGGCGCGCAGGCTCACGTCTTTGCCGGCAGCCAGTTCCTGGATCACGTGCCCGCCGCCGTACCGGAACTCGCCCGGGTGATTCCTGTTGAGCGGATCGTTCTCGGCGACTTGTGTGGCTCCGATGAAGATGTCCACGGCGGCGGCGCAGCAGGCTTCGACCCCATTGAGCCACGCCTTCTGCATCTTGATTCTCGGCTGCGAGTGGCCCGTGTTGAGCCACGCACCCGAGGAGCACATCGGGCCGAAGGTGCCGGTCGTCACGACGTCTACCTCTTCGGCGGCCTTCGCCGCACCCTTCTCCGCCACCACGTCGATCATCTCCTCGGCCGTGACGACCACCGCCTCGCCCTTTTTGATCTTCTCATTGATCTCGTCGTACGTCTTTGCCATCTTCGACCCTCCAATTGGGATTGAGACTACTGCTTGACTCCTTCTGTCGGGTGTGTTGGGACGAGTTCGAGATCCCCCCAAACGCCCAGTTTGCTGCCCTTGATCACGACGACGTGCGTGACCCCTTCGACGGTGCGCCCGTACTCGAGAGCCGTGTCCACGTCCTCGTCAGACTTGACCTGGTTCGCAATGGCGGTTGCAGCCGCATCCGCCAGCGCCGCGTCCTCCGCGGCAACTACCACGGCGTCGGCCGTCCCGAAGCTCTTGGAGTGGCCCACGGTGCCGGACGACGTGCAAATCCCCATGGGAGTCCGCTCCGCCGGGACGCGTAGCCCGATGCGATGCGTGAACGGTGACGCCCCCGCGTAGATCGACACGATCCGCTCCTTCGAACTGCACATGAAGATGTCTCCACCGTTTTCCACGATCACCTCCTCGGCGTGGCGCAGAAGCGCGCGCCCGACGTACTCGGCCACGGCCCCCGCGACGGCTGCCATTGGCCCCACCCCCGCCCTTGCCCCCGCCTCGTACATCTGCGCCACGATGCCCGAGCAGCGTGCCGGGCATGGCAGCGGCTCCAGAGCCGTGAGGAGCTCGGGCCGCCGCCGCGCATGCCGCTCGATCTTATCGCGACACGCCCGCACGGCCTCATTAGCCAGATCGGACAGCGGGCGATCTGCCCTGATGAGCAGGTCAGTCTCACCGAGCATCACGCTAAAGGCGGTGAGATCGCCTCCCGCGACCAACTGCCGATACATCCGCGGCTCATACATGATCTGTGGTCCAGGCCCTCTTGTGGGCCGCCCGCCGACTGGGAACTAATGACTAATAACTAAGAACTATCAACTAACGACTTTCTTACAACGAAAAAACCCTCGTCCCGTTCGAGGGACGAGGGGCTATCTCGTGGTACCACCCACGTTCGCCTGTGCCTCACGACACAGGCCTCATTGAGCACGGTCCGATGCCGACTTTGAACGATGCTCCGGCTCTGTAACGGGAGCCATTTGACCTTTCGGTCGCCCGGCTGAGCCTACTGAGGGCATTGCCCGTTCAGCCCAGCAGTTCAGGAGCCATGTTCAGCGTGCCTTTCGAGCGCGTCGGTTCTCAGCTTCCCGACCTCTCTGTAGCTCCTACTCGAACACGCCTACTCTTTCCGTCGCTACCGATACAGGCGCTTTCGCGCCCCAAGTTGGCGGTGAACGTAGCAGATGTAGCGCATTATGTCAAGCGACTCCACGGGATTATTACTTACGTCCCGGCGCGGGACTACCGCGCTTATCACTACGAAGGTTCCCTACCCCTCGCCGACCAACTTAGCGCGGACCGATTGCTGTTGACTGGCGACTGGCGACTATGAGCTAACAACCGTCTTTCCCGAAAGGATGATCCCCTTGCCTATCGAACTCGGATGCTTCAACAGGCCGTGGTCGGAGTACGACTACGACGATGCGCTGGCGGGGATGGCCGCCGCCGGCTACACGCTCGCGGGCTTCATGCGGCAGCAGAAAGAAGCCCTGGTCGATGCCGACTCAACGCCCGAGCAACTCGAACAACTCAAGGCCCAGGTAGCGAAGCACGGGCTGGCGCCATCCACCGTGCTGGGGATAAACCCCCTCGGCCAGCCGCTTCCGGAGGCCGTCGAGCAGTTCAAACGCTTTATTGACAATGTCGCACTCGCCGGCGCCAAGTACGTCCTCTCGTGCGGGACCAGCAAGGAGGAGCAGTACGACGACTACTACGAGCTCATCAGGCAAACGGCGGGCTATGCCGCCGAGAAGGGCGTCGTGATGACGCTGAAGCCCCACGGCGGCATCAGCGCCACGTCGCGCGAGCTGCTCACGGCCCTGGAGCGCGTGGATCACCCGGACTTCCACATCTACTACGACCCGGGCAACGTCCACTACTACACCGGCGAGTCGGCGGCCGAGGACGTCAAGCTCATCGCCAAGCACGCCGTCGCCATGTGCATCAAGGACAACACCGGCGGCCAGAAAGGCGACGTCAACATCGAGCCGGGCACGGGCGAGGTGGACTTCGACGCGGTGTTCGGCACGCTGCTCGACGCCGGCTTCGACGGGCCATGCATCGTGGAGTGCCTCGGCGGCGATACGCTCGAGGACGTGAACGAGCGCGCCAAGCGCACGCGCGACTTCATCCTCAAGTACACGGGCTGATGGTAGGGGGACTCTCTGCGGCCGCGCGATCCGGACTGCAACCATTGCACCGCTGGAGCGTCTCACCCGCGGAGGCACGGGAGATACAGGAGCGGATGCGCTCTCGCGTGCGCATCGTGCGCCTGCGACGCCGCGTCCGAACCGTGGCCGGCGCGGACATCGCCATAGGCCGCCGGCCGGGCCGAGTATATGCGGCCATTGCAGTGTTCAGTTACCCGGAGTTGGAGCTGCTCGAAGCGCGGACGCAGAGGCGTGGACTCCCCTTCCCGTACGTACCCGGGCTGCTCTCCTTTCGCGAGGCGCCGGCAATTCTGGCCCTCTTTCGCCGACTCCGTACCCGGCCCGATGTCCTGATCTGCGACGGCCACGGTCTGGCGCACCCGCGCCGGCTCGGCCTGGCATCGCACGTCGGAGTCTGGCTCAATATGCCAACCGTAGGCTGCGCCAAGAGCCTGCTGGTAGGCGAGCACGAGCCCGTGGGTGCCGAGCGCGGCTCGCGGACGCCACTGCTGCTTGATGGTGAGAGCTCGGGGGCTGTGCTCCGGACGCGTGCGGGCGTCAAGCCGGTGTACGTGTCGCCAGGTCATCTGATGGACACAGTGACGGCGTGCGACATCGTGCTGAACTGCTGCACAAAGTACCGCCTGCCCGAGCCGATCCGCGCGGCCCACCAGTTGGCCGGCGATCTGTCCCGGCGACAGGCCTGAGGATGACATCGCCATGAACCTGAGCTGCAGCACCTGCAGCATCCCCAAATACGATCTCGATGCCGCCGTCGAGGCGATCAAGCACGCCGGTTACGACTACATGGAGGCCTTCACGACCTGGACGAACTGCGCCCTCGGGCCGGGAAAGGCGCCGCCCGGTGAGGTGCGGGCGCTCCTTGCGCGGCACGGCGTCGGGCTCTCATCGCTCAATGGGCACAGCATCACAGCCGCGAGCGTGGCGGAGATCGACGAATGTATGGTGCCCATCCTTGGCGACCTGCGCTATGCGAAAGAGCTGGGCCTGAAGCGGCTCAATATCCGGGGTGCGAAACGCGACCAGCCGATGGAGGTCTTTGTCGAAGGGCTCCAGGCCGTCGCCGAAGAGGCCAAGCGAATGGGCATGGGGCTCATCATCGGGAACCATGCGGGCAACCGCCTCGAGCGCCCCGAGGATCTGGCGACAGCCCTCGAGGGCGCGAACGCTGAGAACGTCGACATCCTCGTCGATGCGGGGCACTTCTATTCCGTGGAGGTCGATCCGGCCACGGCCATCCGAGGGCTCGGCGAGCACCTCGAGCTCCTCCACGTCAAGGACCAGATCGGCCGCCAGAGCGTGCCGTTCGGCACGGGCGAGATGGACCTGCCGGGCATCCTGCAGGCCGCCAGGGACGTCGGCTACGACGGCTTCGTCGTGGTCGAGATGGAGGTCGAGGACGCCGAGAACACCGAACGCTACCTCGCCGAGGCCAGGACTTACCTCGACCACCTGCTCGAGCGGCCTTGACTGTGTGCCACGGGTTGCTCACCAACCCGTGTTCTTTGCGATGGAGAAGGCACACGGGTAGCCCCTGACCCTTCGGTCCCGTGCGGGGTGCCGTACGGCACGCCGCTTCAGACAGGCGTCCCGCTTTAGACAGGGACAAGCGACCCGTGCCACACACAGCAGCACGGTGTGGCACGGCTTGCTCGTCAAGCCGTGCGTACCCTGCCACACGATAGGACTATGAAGGAGTGAGCCACGTGGTTCGCATCGCCCAAATTGGCGCTGGAAGCCTCGGGACGCGGCGCGTCCTGCCGTCCGTGCGGCAGCACGACGCCGACCTCGTCGGCATCTGCGACCTCGAGATCGAGAAGGCCCAGCGCGCCGCAAAGCGCTTCGGCATCGAGGGCGTCTTCACCGACTACCGGGAGATGATCGAGGCGACGCGGCCCGATGGCGTAGTGATCTGCATCGGGCCGGTGGCGCACCAGGAGCTGGCGCCCGAGGTGATGCGTCTCGGCTGTCACGTCTACACCGAGAAGCCGCCATCGGCCACGGCCGACCAGGCGAAGCGCGTCGCAGAGGTCAGCCGCGAGACGGGCAAGATCTGCATGACGGCGTTCAAGAAGCGCTTTGCGCCAGCGTACACGAAGGCCAAGGCGATCATGGACTCGGAGGAGTTTGCGCCGCCGGCGCTCCTCAGCATCGACTACGCCTCCGGGCCCTATGAGAATCCCCCCGACGATCCCCGGCGCCAGTTCCTGCTTGACTTCGCCATTCATATCATCGACCTCTCCCGCTACCTCTTCGGGGAGGTGGCCGAGGTGAACGCTCGGAAACAAGAGCTGGACAGCTACGCAGTGCTCCTGCAGTTCGAGAGCGGCGCCGTCGGAACGCTCGCCCTCACCTGCCACCGAACCTTCCGCGTGTCCACAGAGAAGGTCGAGCTGACGGGCGCCCCGGGGCACTTCATCAGCCTCGAGGATTCCAGCGTGATGACGTACTATCGCGACGACCAGATCGCGGCGCACCACAAAGCGGCGTTCTTCACGGCGGGGGCCGACTCGCTCGTGGAGACGGGCTTTGCCGGGGAGATGGGGGAGTTCATCGCCGCCATCGCCGAGGACCGCCAGCCGGAATCGAGCATCGAGAGCTCCTACCGCAGCATGGTCCTCTACGAGGCCATCCGCGACTCAGCCGCGACCCAGGAGCCCGTGCTGCTCAAAGGCGGGGAGAGGAACACATCATGAACCCCACCTTCACCCAAACCGTCGAACACACCATCCGCGGCCTCTGGCAGCGGCACCCGGTGACGGCAACCTTCATGGGCATTCACGACTACGACCATCGGCTCGACGACATCACTCCGGAGGCCCATGAAGCCGACTTGGCGGCAATGCGGAGCGACCTGGATCGCCTGCGGGCCATCCCCGCGGCTGAGCTGCCGGACCTGGAGCGCACCGACCAGCGGATTCTGACGAGCACACTGGAGACGCTGATCCGGCGCCTGGAGGAGCTGCGCCCGCTGAATCGGGTTCCGCAGGAGGTGTTCGACATCGCGCTCGCCGGACCGTTCCTCCTGCTCATTCGCGAGTTCGCGCCGCTCGAGGAGCGCATGGCGTCTGTCCTGGCGCGGGCGGAGGCTGTACCGGGCCTCCTGGATGTGGCCAAAGACAACCTGCGGGCCGGCGAGAACATCCCGGCAGTGTGGGTGGATGTGGCTGAGGAGCAGGCGGACGGAGGCGTGGAGTTCTGGGAGGACATGGTGCCTCAGTTCGCCGAGCAAGTTCCGCCGCTCCGGGAGAAAGTGCTCGCCGCCTCGGGCCGCGCCCGAGAGGCCTTCGGCGAGTACATCCGCTTCCTGCAGGAGGAGCTGCGCCCCCGCGCCGACGGCGACTTCGCCGTCGGCCGCGACCTGTTCGACTTCCTGCTTCAGACGCACCACATGCTCCCGTACGATGCCGACGACCTGCACGAGTGCGGGACAGGGCTCATCGCCGACACCCAGCAGCAGATGGAGCGACTCGCCGAGCAGATCGAGCCGGGCGCGCCCTGGCATGAGATCGTCAAACGCCTGAAGCAGGATCATCCACCGGCCGACGGTGTGCTCGAGGCGTACCGAACCGAGATGAGCCGCGCCCGCGACTTCGTGCGCGAGCAGGACCTGGTAAGCATCCCGCCGGGAGAGGAGCTCGAGGTCGTCGAAACCCCGCCCTTCGAGCGCGCCACGATCCCGTACGCGGCGTACGTCATGCCGGCGCCATTCGAGGAGCAGCAGAAGGGCTTCTTCTGGGTCACACCGGTGGACGACTCCACCCCTCCTGACCAGCGCGAGCAGCAGCTCAAGGACCACTGCCTCTGGGGACTGCCCGTTGTCGCGCTGCACGAAGGGTACCCGGGGCACCACCTGCAGTTGTGTCACTCCAACAGGGTCGATTCAATGGTGCGGAAGCAGTTCGGCACCAGCGTGTTCGCCGAGGGCTGGGCCCTGTACTGCGAGGAGATGATGTACGAGGCAGGCTTCTACTCTGATGCGCGGACGCGGCTTGTCCAGCTCAAAGACGTGCTATGGCGGGCCTGCCGAGTGGTCATCGATGTCGGCCTGCACACGCGCGGCATGAGCTTCGACGAGGCCGTGGACATGCTCGTTGACACGGCGCGCCTGGAGCGCACGAACGCCATCAAAGAAGTCCGGCGCTACACCGCCTCACCGACCGCGCCCATGAGCTATGCCATGGGGAAACGGGAGATTCTCCGACTCCGCGAGGATTACGAGCGCGCCAAAGGCAGTGGCTTCAAGCTGAAAGCCTTCCACGACGAGCTCCTGGGCTTCGGGACGATACCGGTGGCACTGGTGCGGCAGCATATGCTGCGCTAAAGGCCGGACAGGAACTGTGTAGCCCAGGCTGCCTTGCCTGGGGGGCCGCAGGCCGGCAGCTTGCGCCACACGTGGGCCATCAATCTTCCGCGAGAGCCGCCGCAATAGCCGCCCGGAGCCGGTGGAACTGCTCGGCCTGGAGGCTCTCGAATACTGTACGCCCCGCGTCATCCAGAAATGCCTCCGCGGTCACCGCACGCAGGTCCAGCGTGCTCGCCACGAGCCGGGCAAGTTGGGTCCGGTCAAGCCGCTTCTTTTCGGCCAGGAGCGCCAGGTACTCCACGTCCTGCTGTCCGCGGCGGAGGGCCTTCAGGCGCAGGCTGGCGAGCGGACCCATGACCCCGAAGCGCTTGCCCGGATAGAGTAGGGCGGTCGCGGCAGGTTCCGTGAAGTTGGCATCCCGGCCGATCGTCTGCCACGGCAGCAGGCCATCGCCCCCGGCGAGGTATACCTTGACCGGCCAGGCCTCGGCATTCAGATTGCTCAGCTTGATCTCGTTCGCTGTGCCGTAGTTCCAGAACTCGATCCCCGACTCTGTGCGCATCGCCATGCAGCGCCGGTTCTTGCTGAAGAACGTGCGGCTGACGCACATGAGGTCAACGAGGCCATCGAGCCACTCGCGCTGCCACTGCGGGCGCGAGATGTCGCCGCGGAAGACGAACTGCACCGTTCCTCTCCCCCCCGCTTGCGGGGGGGTCGAGACTCCTACTCCCCGCTTGAACATCCGCCCGAAGAACCGCAGCGCCAGCCAGTCGTCCCGGTGCATGGGCTCGTCCAGCAGCCACCACGAGGTGGCGTTTCCCCCGTTCCGCTTCCAGATGTGCTTGTTGTTCAGATAGAACTGAAAGCGCGTCTGCATCCAGCCTCGCTCGCGGAAGTGCTCCGCGAACTCCCGGCAGATTGCGACAAACGCCGCCTTGTACTCCTCATCGAAGGCCTCCTCGACGGGCGGCGCCGTCAGGGCATGCTGGACGATCATCTCCGGGTACTCGGTCGTCGTCGGGGCCCACCTGTAGTGCTCGCGGATGTCGGCGGGCCAGGCTTCATGGAAGGGCAGATACATGTGCGACAGCGGCACGCCGGCGCGCGGCAAGTCGGAGAAGGCCGAGCCGTCCAGGTAGCGCCCGAAGCGCTCGTCCCACGCCGCCCAATCCGTCACCCGCATGGCCGCACCGCGACCCTCCACCGGCGGCACGTACCCGGCGTGCACGCGGCCGGAGTGCGTGTAGGCCAGGCAGTTGATGGTGGTGCGATGGGCGTGCGTGAGTCGGTGGTACTTGAGCTCCAGCTCGGGGTACTCCGGGCTGTCTCCCGATATCCCGAAGTCGCGCCCGAATGGCCCGTAGCAGTTCAGCTCAACCTCGAAGGTGAGCGTGTCCGGCAGGACGAGCGGCCATACCGTCAGCACGATGGGTACGGAGACGGCGGGCACGCCATCGGCAGAGACGGTCATCCGGCCGGTGTAATCGCCCGCCGGAGCGTCGTGGGGGATGTACAGATCTACGAACACGCTCTGATTCCGCTGGCCGTCGATGGCGTTCTCCGGGTCGGGGATCTCGAACTCGCCGGTGAGCGGCACCGCCACCTCGGGGAACCACCCGCCGTCGCCGGGGCTTTGGCGGGCTCGGGGCTCCTCGTCGCGGACGTACCACGCTTTGAAAAGCTGTGCGTTCTCTCGTGCAGGCAGGCTCGCCCCAGCCGGCCCGGCCAGGTCGCTCATGCCTACGCGCACGTCATGCAGCGCTCTGGCCGACGCCTCGATGATGAGCTGGAACGCGACGAACTCGTTCCTCCCGCCCGCCAGGCGGATCGTTGACGCCGCGCCGTCCCAGATGTAATTGCCCCGGCGGTACGTGCCACGAGGCGGCCCGGCGTAGGCCTCGTCTCCCGCCTCCTCCAGCAGATTGCCGCTGACCGGATGCACCTTCTGGCAGTCGCCGCAGGCCCAGACGCGTAACTTGCCACCATGGGCCGATGGCTCCGGGCCCTGCCGGCTGCCCGACGCCACGGTCGGCAATGACGCGGGCAATGGCTTCGCCCCCGAGGCGCGCTCTTCGACGGTCGCGGGCTCCGAGGCATTGCCGGCAGCGTCCACCGCCACGACGCTAAAACTGTAGCCGTGCCCGGGCAGCAAGCCCGGCACCACAATGCGCTCCGGCTCTCCGGCGGCCTTCGGATGAGGCGTGAGATACCGTGGTAGGGACATCTCCTCGGCCTCTCCCGCTCGGCGGTAGCTCACCCGATACGAGAACGCCCGGCCCTCGGGGCCGTCATCGGTGGGCGAGGTGAACTGCAGCTCCACCGCGCCGGTCTCGAAGTCGGCTGCCTGGGGCAGGACCAGGGCACGCGGATCGCTGATGACCACCGGGGGGCGGCGATCTCGTGGCACGCCCGTGACCGTCATGTACGGCTGGCACTGACTCTGCTCGCGGGAGTGCACGTCGTTGTTGGCAAATGTCTGCCCCTTCTCGTCCGACACGACGAGGCCGTACGAGTCGCCGCAAACAAGAGCCTGCACGAGCTGCGGCGGCACGTCGATCTCGAGCCAGCCATTGGGTGCTCCGCCGCCCCGGGGCCCACGGGTAGGCGAGCTACCCGTGCCACCCGGCTCCCTGATGTCGGTGTAGTGCACCAGGGTGTTGCCGACGCCGAAGGCGACGTCAGTGAAGTCGCTTTGCGGCCCGGCCCAGAGGTCGGTGGGGTAGCGCGCATGGGTGAAGCAGCAGCCACCCTCATCCGGCCCGCCTCCCTGCCCCTTGCCCTCGGACCAGTCGGCCGAGACGGTGGATATGCCCATCGTGCGCAGCTTGTGCTCCGGGCGGGCACTATGCAGGTGGAGCACCGCGCGGTCCACGGTCCACCCTCGGATCGCGGACACGTCGAACTTCATGAGCATGAAGTGCTGGATGCCCTTGATGCGGATGACGCTGCGCGCGCCGTGGTTGATCGTGACTTCCTTGGCTGCCGCGCAGATGGAGGTGTCCGCGATGACGGGGACACGGACCTCGGCGCCGCGCCCGGCGGCCCCGGCAAGCATGAGCCCACCGGCCGCAAGCGCCGCAATCCACGCTATACGCTCCACCATTTGGCTGCCTCCTTTGCCCCGTGGCCAGCGTCCAACAGCCGCGCATGGGCAGGCGTATTCGGCTCTCACGGTAGCTGTTTAGTCGTCGTGGACGATGTTCCTTCTGGCCACAAACCATTGCCGCGCAGGTCCTGCCTCGAGGGCGCGTTGCAGGGGCAGACGGTGTCGCTCTCCATATTCGGGCGAGCGATGACTGCGGCGTGCCGGCAGGAAGAATGGCTCGCGCCCATGGTGCAACTTGGCCGGGGCGAGGCAGCCACAAGGCATATGGTGCAGGGCAGGGCAGGAAACGTGCCGCGGCGCGCTGAATCATTCGGTGAGCGTCGGAACTCGAAGGTGGTGGGTCTGGAAGGCCGCAGGCTCATGCCCGTTGCTTGGCCCGGTGCAGCTGGCGTGTGGTGCGCCAGCCGTGCGTTCAGCGTGTGACCGCGTGCGCACTACGCGCGCGTATCTACCAGCCGCGTGCGAACGCGTGCCGGGAACTTGGTGGAGAGACAGCGGCGTGGAACCCGGGAACCTGGTGGAATGTCTAACTGAACGCGCAGGCCGAATAGAGGACATAGTGGATGTAGAAAAGTGGGAGGAGTTGCCAGATGCAACCGAAGGTGGACGAGTCCTCGGCATTTAGGTACGCCGTCTTCCGCTACGTGACCGATCCTGGGCGGGACATGTCGCTACCTGTCGGCGTGGCGCTATGGCGGGCGGACGGTGGCGACGTCCGTCTGCGCTTCATCCGGGACGACGAGACCGTGCGCGGGGCCGCCAGCCCCGAAGCACGCCAATTCATAGCAAGGACGTCTCGCCGGGTGCGACGTTGGCTCCAGACGGGTAAGCTGCCATACACGAACGAGGGGGTCCGTCCATTCTCCGACGCTTGGTGGGGGCGGCTGGGGGGCCTGTTGCAGTTCAGAGTGCGAGTCTCGCGGCCAATGGCCATAGACTGCGCGCGGCCGGCAGATGAGCTTGAGCCCCTCTATGAAGCTATCGTCGCTCCCGAGGGTCGTCGCGACCGGCGCAGGATCGACGGGCAACTGAGCCGTGCTCTGGGTCGTGTAGCTCCGCGTTTCGCAGCCAACCAATCCGTAAAGGGGTATCGTGGGCGCGAGGTCACGGTTAGACGTGTGTTCCGCGCGGCGGAGAAGTGGGTCATCGCGGAGGCTGTCAACCTTGCCTCGCCACAGAATGCGGAGAGGGACGCTGATGCTCTCACGAGCAGGGCGATGCGGATAAGAGAAGGCGCCACGTTACGGACTGAGTTCCTGATCGGCTACGTTTCCTCGCCGGGCGGTCTTAATGGCGAGTACGCCTTGAAAGCGTGGATCGAGGAGAAGCTAGACACGACGTTGTTCGACCTCAACAGAGAGCGCGACCGTTTCGAGGAGGCTGCGGTGGCAGCCGTTGAGGGGCACGAAGACCAGATTCCGCTGATCTCGATCCCTCGAGAAAGCGAATAGCCGGTCGCCCTGCGCTTGCTCGCAGGGCCGCCGAGATCTGCTGGGCCTATGTCCTGACCTTAAACGCTCCTGTCCCCAACCTCACCCGCCCGGTCGCGTCAACTTGCCCCACGGGCTCGTCGTTGGCGGGGTCGCGGTCCTGGTCGGTCTCGTAGACAGTACCGTTGCGCATGTAGCTGTCGCTGAAGGCGAGGGTGGTGTGGTCGGACAGGACGAGACGCGCTTCGGTGTCGGTGAGGATGGCCGTCACGGGGCGGTCTGCCCCAAAGCCGATGCGGCCCCACTCCAGCGAGCGCGCCGACTTCACCAAGGCAGATCGAGGCTCCTGGCGGCAGGCGGCGAAATGGGCGTCGGTCTTCATGCCTGCGTGCTCCCACGCGCCTTCCTCCAGGCTCCACAGCACCACGTCGTCGCCGACCTTCGCGCCGACGAGGGCATCCGTGCGAACGGGCGTGACCGCGGGCGCCGCATTGCCCGCCGCGGTCGGATACAGCACGGCGAAGAACGTGACTTCCTCCACCTTCTGGGGTGTCGCGACGCTGAGGAACGCGTGCCCTTGCTTGCTCACGACCTTGGACCGCGGCGCCTCGGGCGAGAGCACGCGCACCTCTAGCGCCGCGCGCTCGGCCTGGAACGTTATCTCGTCGGGCTCGCGGATCTGGATCTCGGTGGTAGAGAGCTGCACCTGCGAGTGAAGCAGCCACTGATAGTCGTGCTGGCTATCATCCTTGCGCACATCGTCCACGATGACGAAGTAGCTGGGTCGCATGAACAGCACATGGCGCTTCACGCGTTCAGCCGGTGACTCCGCCGTGCTATACGCCGCCGTGCTATCAGCCTCGAAGTAGTCCATCGCCTCCGTGTGAAGGAAGTCGCGGATGGCGCCGAGCATGCCCCTCTGCCTCTGGCCCTTGCCATCGATGAGCACCACGCTGTGAGCCTCCGACGTGGCCTCCCAGCCGCCGTAGCCGGTGTCGTCCACGAGGTGCTCGCCGTAGGCCGTGAGGACGAAGCTGCCCTGATCGGCGTGGCCGTGCGAGCCGTACTCCCCGCACTCCATGGCGAAGAGGATGGCGTTGGGATCGCTCCACCCGGTGCGCAGCGCGACGCGCCCATGCTCGGGCCAGCAGCGGGCGAGGGCCAGCCGCGGCGACGTGTCCGGGTTCTCAACCGCCACGGTGTCGTCGTACCAGACCACGGCGTCCGGATGGCCGTGCTGGAAGTTCCACACGGGGAAACGACGCCCGGGGCCGTACATGGCGTGGAAGAGCCACTGCACCAGGCCGTCACGGTATACCGATGCGAGCCGCGCGAAGTAGCTTCCGGCCGGATGCAGCGCCTGCGGTGGCCGGCCGGCGAGGCGGCGGCCGTCGTTGAAGGCGGCGAAGTGGTCGCGGGTGGGCTCCATCATGTAGAGGTTGTAGATGCACGTTTTGTGCAGTACCCGATCGCGGTAATCGAAGAGGTCCTCCCGCCCCTCGCGCAGCAGCGCCGTGGCAAACGGCGTCAGGTAGTTCATCGCGTACTTGTGGTACATCGGGCTTTCGAAATAGGCACCGTCCGAGTCGAAGCCGCCGTCGAGCAGCATCTTCACCTGCGCGATGGCCTCCTCGAGCCACATCTCGGCATCGGCGCTCTCGCCCAACAGGACCAGGGCCGCCATTCCCAGGCCGCCCGCCGCCACTGCCTGCCAGTTGTTGGAGTGGTCGGAGGCCCACCAGCCGTGCGTCGTGTCCTTGGAAAGCGTCCGCATCTGCACCCAGAGCCAATGCGCCTCAAGGTCCAGGCGCCGGCGTACCGCATTGCGCTGCGCTTCGGTCAATTCGGGGTAGAGCGCGTCGTAGCCCCACGCCATGCAGTCCAGGTATTCGCCGTTGCCTAACACGCTGTTGGGATTGCGACCGAATTCCCGGTCCGACAACCGCATGAGGTAGCCAGCACCCCGGTCTGCGTACTCTTTCTTTCCCGTGAGCGCATACGCAATGGCTACCTCGTGCAGAGCCTGCGCCGAGCCCCGCGGGCTGCTGATGCTCGCGGGCTCGGCCACTTGCTTCTCGGCCGCCGTGAGCAGCCCGTCGTAGTAGTAGCGAACTGGGTGGTTGGGATCGGCTGAGATCTCTTGGTGAATCTGTGCGATCTCGCTGGGATTGAACTGCAGCCGCGGATGCTCGCCCGGCTTGATGCTCGCCCACGGATCGCCGCGCACAGTGGATAGACGCGCGCCGCTGCTATAGAACAGGCTGCCGCCCGCATTGGCGAGGCGCAACCGCGTCGGGCCCGGCGGGAGTGTGACGAGGCAGTGGTACTGCCCCGACTCGGCGATCTCGCCGTACTCTTTCCACTCGCCGTCGAGTTGGACGCTGATCTTACCTCTTCGGCTGGGCAGCCGGGCGATGTCGGCGGCGATGGTGAGCACGTAGTCTCCCGCCCGCGGCGCGGTGAAGGTCCACTCGACGAATCGATTCTTTCCGAACGTCGCCTTCCTGTCCACGCGGGACAGGTTCCCTTTGGCATTGTGCGCCTGGAACTCGGCGTCGTACGCCGTCCCGAACCGGATGACGTCAGCCTGCCGGCCCACCTTCGAGAAGTCCACCCGATTCACGGCCGTGGCTTCAATGTGCGCTCGTAATCGGCGGATAGTTTCTGCTTCCTCTCGGGCCTTCCGCACTATCACTTCCACGCGTTGATTCTCGGGATACTCGTAGAACTGCGCTGCATCGGACGCAGGCTTTCGCTTGCCCGCCGGCTCGAAGCGTCCCCGGTACAGCAAGAAGCAATCGAAGGCGGCGGGGCCCGGCGTGGCCGGGAGCTCCATCTCGAAGGTGTGCTGGCTCGCATCGAGCTCGATCACGCCATAGCGATACCAGACCGCCGGGCGGTCCTTTGCCATGATAACGCGATCTACCCAGGGAAGATCCGTGCTGGTTTCTCGCCATGGTTGATCGTCGAAGCGCCACCGGCTCAGCAGCGTCCGCTTGGGCCGCTCGCGCACCCAGAGATGGTAGCGTGAAGCCTCTGGCACGCGCACACGGTAGCGGGCGAAGTAGCGGCCGCCGTCGGGTGCCGGGTGCTCCTCCTTGTGCGTGTGCGTCAGCCAATCCCCGCCCGAGAGCCACTCGCGTCCCTTGGCATCCATCTCCAGCCACGGATGCTCGCGGAAGTTGGTGGCCACAGCGTCCTCCGCCTCCCACCAGAGCACCTCTGCGCCTCGCTGGGCGCAGAGCGCGGTGGCTGACAGGAGGACCACCGGCAGCGAAAGAACTAGACGAGTAAGCATCGGGTGGGCCCGCCCTCCTCGTGGTTTGCCTGCCTTGGGCTGACTTGCCTACTTCGCCCATCGCGTGGCCAAATCATCCCTCCGGGCTCGCACTGGAGAAGCCGCCATCGAAGGACCGTTCCCATCGTGAGCCTGATACCCCGTACGACGCGGCGAACGGAGGACATCCTCCCCCGACCGCCGAAACGCGCGAGAGGCAGGGCAAAGGAGAAAAGCATTAACGGCCGCTGCGCTTTACCCTTCACCGTTGGCCTTGGCCTCTCCGGGAGGAATGCGAATTGACACGACGCAGAAGCCGACACCGCAAGAAGAGCCGCAAGGGGCGCAGGCGCGAGCCCACGTGGCGTACGGGCACTGCGCCGCGGGAGCTCATCAGGCTGGACTTCAAGAACATGCTCGCCTCCGAGGTGCTGCGCTGCACGTGGCACGTCGAAGAGCTGCTCTTCGTGCAGTCCATCGAAGGCCACGCCCACGAGGGCCACAGCGAGTTCAAGGGGCACCGCTTCGTCAACACGCACATCGAGGATATCGTGGCCTCCCTGGGCTTCAGCCCCGGCACTGTCGCCGCACACCGGCAGGAGCTCATAGAGGACGTGTTCCAGTGGGTGGACGAGGTGCTCGAGGGGGCTGAGCACAGGCAGCTCCTCAATGCCGATGGCGAGCCGTTCTTCGGCATGAGCATGTTCCGCAGCATTACCATCGATCCCAAGGGCGTCCTGCAGGGCCTCTACATCGGCGGGCTTCGGGATAACGTCGAGGTGCGCCGGCAGGTGGAAGAGCAGTACGGCATCAAGGTCGGCGGGGGCAGCTCCTACTTCGTGGACGTGGCCAAGATGCCCGATATGGGGCTGGACGGCAGGCAGCTTGCCCGCGGCGAGTACGAGCAGGACATCGAGCGCTTCAAGCAAGTGGGCCTCATCGTTGACGATGCCTCTGGCATCCTCAGTGAGGAGGCTGCCGAGGGAGGCGGGGACCGTTTTCGATACATGTACATTCGCCATCGCCGGGGCTGCGGGCACTCCGACGACGCGGCCATGCTCACTACCGGTATGCTTTACGGCTTCAGCGCCGGTGTCGGAGCCTTCGTTGCGGACGCCATCGACACCATCGAGAAGTACATCTCAGAGCCCGGCGATCTGGACGACGAGCTCGCCCGGAGCATCGGATCGAGCTGCTCCGACTTGGGCGTTGGCCCCGACGATGTGCTCAAAGTCTCACGGCTCGCGGCCGACGAAGAGGACGCCGAGCTGAACATGCCGGACTGCTCCCTGCGCCACTTCCTACGGGTCGATCGCGAGGTGGACCAGAACGCCATCGAAAGCCACGTGCTGTTCCTGGAGGGCAAGGAGATGGCGGAGATGGACATCGGCCACGAGCACGTGTCGAACCTCGAGCTGTATGAGTTCCTGCAGGGGAAGGTAGAGGCGGCGTGAGGGCCACACGGGCGCAGCCCCCCCGACGCGTCGCCCGCGTGCTCCAGTCGTCAAGGGGTAGTTTCACCGTAACGGTGAAACTCCAAAAAGAGCGAACTGTTCAGGCAACACACGTGCAGCTTACTGTCGCGCCCTCCACAACAGCAGATAGTCCACATTCATTCCGTTTCCGTCGGCGTTCGTCATCCGCACCGTGTGCTCGCCGGCGGAGAGGGGCAGCGTGAGAGGTTGGCCCGCGGAGTCGCGCGCCACGGCGTGCGCCCAGTCGTTCGCGTCGCTGCTGAAGCCGCCGGTTGAGGGGAACTGGACCGGATCGTCGGTGAGTGGCTTGCCGTCGAGCTCGACCTGGCGCGCCACGTCCGCTATTGCACAGTAGCGCACCACGAGCCAGTACTCGCCGGCCGTCTCGGCTCGAACGGTCCACTCGAGCCAGTGCCCCTCATCGTCCCAGTGCGAGAAGCAGGCCCCGTCAGCCCCAGCTTTGTCCTTCCGGTGCTGTACGGAGCCGCCGCCCTGGTTTGCGAAGTCCTCGGCCTGCACGCGAGCGACCTCCGTCAACGGCATGTCAACGGCACGCAAGGCCACTTCGCTCGTCAAAGGCCCCCCCGAGCCGTCGTACGTCATCACCAACTTTGGCGCCCCGCTCGCCGAGACGGAAGACTTGACTCCCGCCATAGTTATCCCGACCGAGTGCTTTCGCACCTCGCCAGCGGGGACGTCCACTTGGATTTCAGTCGCGGTCAAGCTGACTCCCGCCGTCGCCTCCAGTCGCACCGTTCCCTTCAGGGGTTGCTCAGACGGCGCGACGGCCACGACCTCGGCTGCCGTCTCCTCGCCCGGGGTCAGCTTCTCCGGAGGCAGACGCATCCCGATGTACGGCTCACCGGCCGACAGGCACTCGGTGGTCATCGGCGCCTGGGTGTAGCCCATCGTCTGGATGCACACGTCCATTCGGTACAGCGGGTCCTGCATGAGACAGACGCGCCGGTCGCGTGCCGGGATCGTGGTGGAGTAGATGCGCAGCTCGCCCGGCAGCGTCATGATGAGCTCCTCGCGCCAGTCGCCGAGGACGTCCGCCGTTCCGATCCAGCTCCCGGCGATGTTCGTCTCGTGCACGGCGCCCTGGTAGTCGTAGATGCGCGGCCGGCGCAGAAGCTCGCGCTGCAGATCCGCGTCCCAGTACACGGTGAGCGGGCTCAGACCGCCCAAGTCCACCTTGCCTATCAGCTCGCCATTCGCGGCCCGCAGCCACTTCTGCTCGGGGAGGTCCCTCTCGCCCGAGTAGCACTCCAGTCCCGGGTGCGTCGGGTCGATGTCGGCGCACATTCCCTTGGCGTGCACGTGTCTCGTGGGCTCGTCCAGTCCCCAGATCGGCTCTCCGGTCCGGGCGTCCACCAGGAGACAGGCGTCGAGCAGTTGTCGCGGCTCGATCCCGTAGTACACCTCGAGGCCAGGGCGGTTCGGATCGATGTCCCCCACGTAGTGATGATCCGGGTGGCCCATGCCGGTGGACCACAATCCGCTGCCATTGTCATCAAGCACCGCAGAGCCCAGGAAGACTTCGTCGCGCCCGTCGCCGTCAACGTCCACGGCGTGCATGCTATGCGCGCCCTGGCCCCGGTACAAGCCGCCCTCCTCGCCGTCGTTCCAGCGCCATAACTCCCGCAGATTTCCATCCCGATATTCGTACGCCACCACTATGATGACGTTGTACGTTCCGCGCTCGACGATGAGGCATGGGGTCTTGCCGTCCAGGTAGGCCACGCAGAGCTGGTTGCGGGAGGCGTAGTTGTAGGCGGGGAATTCCTCGCGCGCCGGCCAATCAACGCGGGCCATCTCCTCGCCCGTCATCCCATCGAGGATCGACAGCCACTCGGGGCCCGACTGCACGCGGCCATCTTCGTCCCGCGGGTCGCCCTCGCCGGCCTTGAGCGCCACCTCTGCTTTGCCATCGCCGTCCAGGTCATAGACCACCATCGGCGAGTACCAGATGCCTTGCTCGATCGCCCAACCGAGATCCTTGCGCCACAGGAGGGTGCCATCGCTCAGATATGCCTCGACCTTGTAAGTGCTCGGGCTCGGCTTCCAGTAGTTCACGTACGGGTCAACGTTTGCATTGGGCTGCTTGATGACGTAGTCGTACGCGCCGTCGCCGTTCAGGTCGGCAATGCCTACCTTCTGGAACGTGTGGTCCCCGTCGAGCATGATGGAGACGTAGTTGCGTCCGTCGGGCGACGGAGTGGCTCTAGCCGCCTTTGACGCATCGCCCTCGCGCCCGTTGATGATGGGCCGGACGAAGTACTCGTTCTCAACGCCGGCAACGGGTTGCGGATCGACGAAGTCCGTGGTCTGGGCCACCGGGGCTGTGTTGAGCCTCTTGACATTCTGACCGGGCGTGCGGCGATAGACATTGAACGCGATGTTCTCCGGGTCGTCCTTCAGCAGCCGCCAGCCGACGTACACGCCCCCGCCGTCCATCGGCAGCGCCAGAATCCCTCGGTCCAGCTTTTCGTTCAGACGCTGTTTCGCGAAGCCTTCGATCGGAGGCTTTGCCGGCCTGTCCGGCCTTTCGGGCCATCCCTCGTGCATCTTTACGTCATCGACCCACACCCGACTGTGCCCGCTTCCCACGAGCCTCACCTGAACCTGGTCCATGCCCCGAGGAACGCGAGTGCCCGCCTCGAGCAGCTTCCACTCACTGGTGCCCTGCAGCGCATCCGACCCGATCGTCCACCGCACCACCTCCCCGCCGGCCATCCCCACAATGGCCAACTCGACCGCATCGCTGTCCTCACACCGAGCCCAGGCCGAGGCCGTCAGGACCATCCCGGGTTTCACGTCGAACCGGGCCATGTTGGTAAAGGCCCAATCGCGCTCGCCGTCGTGGCTGATGAAGCAGCTATACTCGCCCGAGTTCTTCCACTGCTTGGTGAGCGTGGCCGTGCCGGTGCCTTCTATCCGCGTCCACCACGTCCAGCCAGGCACGTGCTCCTCGGCCACGGTCTCGAAGCCTCCGTTGGCGATCCCCATTTCGCCGGCAATGATCGGCGTGAGGAGCACGTAGTCGTAGTAGGTCGAGCCCGGGTTCGTGTCCGACGCATAGCGGTCATCCACCCACAGCTCAAAGGTCCCGTCCGTTATCTCGAACTCGCCCAGGTTGCGGCGCGATGAGTCTATCTTTCGCCAGTTCTCGCCGTCGAGTGAGATCCCCATGGGTCGCGCGACGGCATAGATCTCGACAATATACCGGCCTGGCGGGATGTTATCGATGAACGTGTGAAGCGGCGGTGCGCCATCCTCGGGTCGCTCGCGGTCGTTCATGACCCGGGGCGACTGCAGCACGATCCCTTCCGACCATTTCAGCTCTGCGTCTGTGTCGGTTGACCACAGATTCCACTTGTCTTCGCTGTATGTGTCCTTCTGCCACGCGTGTTTCGGTCCGGTGACATCCTCCGCCTCGAATTTGAGGGCCTTCTGGGCCCAGCTCAGATGCGTGGCCGACGTCGCGCATAGCGCCGCCATCAGGATGAGCGCCGGACGCAAATAGGATGGCCCAAACGGCACGCCAGTTCGTTTGTCCGTTGTCATCGCACATCTCCTCTGAATATCGGTGATCGCCATCAGCGACGACGGTGTCGCTGCGGTCCGATGCCCGTCGCCTACCGTCCCGGCTCCGGTTTCCCGGCGTCCAGCCACGCCGACAGCCACAGGCTGGCCGTGGCAGTGGCGGCATCGCCGAGGCGACGCTTCGCAATCCATCCGACAAGCCCATGCAGCTTCGCATAATAGGCTGCGTCGTACAGCTCCCCAAAGCGATGGGCGTGTGTGTCCGCGCGCAGCACGTTGTCCACGTAGACGTAGCTATCGATGAGCACCTCGAAAGTCATGTCCACCGGGTCCTTGATGAAGGTCGGCGCTCCCGCCGTGTTGGACAGGTCGGAGTATTCGTGCAGGTAGTGGCGAATCATGTCGGCCTCAAAGCGGCCGTGGATCCCCCGATTGCCGCTGTACTGCCCGTCGTAGTTCTTCGTGGAGTGCAGCGGCACGGTGGCGTCCTGGATGTAGTGCCCCAGGTGGGAGGCGATGTGCTTCACCTTGTCCCAGTCCTTCGCGCGGAACGCCGCCGTGAGCTGCTTGTGCCGCTCGCCTATGCGCCACGGGATGCGTCCAACATCCGCCGCCGAGAGGTTCATCTCCTTCAGCTTCGCCTCGAACTTGGAGAGGTCCCGCGGTACGTCAGTGAACGGATAGGGCGCGACGAGATCCATGTCGATGTAGTGCTGGTAGCGCTCCTCCGGATGCTGGCCGTCGTGCGCCCAGTCATCCGGCTCATTGCAGTGCTCGAGCAGAAACTCGCGGTTATCCTTGAAGAACCGGCCGATCGAGCCCCGCAGGGTGTCGCACGCAGTGGACGTGGCGATCCTGTGGCCCTCCGGTCCCCAGGGGAAGCTCGGAGACGCGGTGACGAGCAGAACCAGCACGACCAGAGGCCAGGTGCACCTACGCATGGGCTTTACCATCCCTTGTCCGCCTCGAAGATTCCGCACATCGGCCACTCATGTGTAGCCCAGGCTGCCAGCCTGGGTGGGCCTCAGTGGCACGTCGGGCCAATCTTCATCGTGGAGTTTCGGGATCTCTGGGGCTGTTGAAAAACCCCGGCCCCGGCGGCTGGTCGTCTGGCCACCGTCCGCCCACCGCGTAGGTCGGCCTTTCCAGGCCGACATCGCGGGCTGGAAAGCCCGCGCTACGCGAACGGGCGTGTCGCCTGGGTTTTTCAACAGCCCCTCTCTCCCCGAAACTACCCCGAAGATTTCGGCCGCAGGCCGAGCTGTAGGGCGGGGATGCCCTTCCCCGCCGGCCTTCCGCCTTCGCGCGAGCGACATAGCCGCTTCGGCGGAGTCGCTTGCCTCACTACACAGAGCCACCAACCTCGGGGCGGAGATCTTCGTCGTTTCCGGGTGGCCGACCGGGCCATGGCGAACTCCTCCGAAGATTCCGGCTACGCGGCCTGTGGCTGCGCGTCCAGGATGACCGTGTGTCCGAGAGCCTGCAGGCGTTTGACGAAGTATCGCTTCTGGCGCTCGGGGTGGATCTGGTGGAAGTGCTCCGCCCCCAGTTCAACGTACGCCTGGTGCGTCTTGAGCATGTGATACGCGATTAGCAGGATGGAGTGCGCCACCCCCACAACGGCGCGCTTCTTGTCCCGACGGGTCGAACACCACAACGTTCCGACCGCCCGGCCGTTGCGAACTGACGTAGGCAATGCCGCTGTAGCCTGCCTCTCGCACGACCTCTGACACGTACTGCGTTGGTACGTACGCCAACTGCGACTCGTGGGGGGAAATTGGCTTGGCCAGCTCCTGGGACACCGCTCGCTTGAACTTGCGCCGCGAGCTACTGGAAGGGATCCCGCGCCAGAAGCTCCCGCAGCTCCTCCGGCGACACAAACTTGGCGTGCCCGTCAACGAAACCGACAACCACCCGCCCCTCATGCCGTGGTGGGCCAGTGACTGCGTCCGGGCCTCCGAACGGTAGCTCCTGGGCCTGATCCGACTCAAAGAAAAGCACCGTCTCGCTCGGGCGCTTGACGTCGCCCGTTCGAGCGCCGATGAGCGCTTCGTTGATGGCATAGGCGACGGCCTTCCCGGGCGCGCCGGGACAGGTGTAGATCGCGCGGTTCTTGACGTAAGCTGCAAGCTGATCGGGCCATTGCTCAGTGGGCAGCATGTCCCCGTTGTCCCCGGCGTACATCTGCGCCGACATGCAGAGCTGCCTCATGTTGCTCAGGCAGCCAGTGCCCTGCGCCTTTCCCTGAGTCTGCATGATCAGCGGCAGGAGCGCTGTCAGGTCGGCTGCGCCCTTCTTCGGACGATACGCGACGGTTCCCTCAATCCGCATCCTCTCCGTGTCGATATTGTACACCACACCGTCCTCGATCACGATCAGCGTCCGGCCCTCCAGTAGCGCGATGGGCTGCTTGGTGGCGCCGGCGCCCAGCGCCTTCATGAAGAGCATCATGCCCATTATGTCGTCGTCCTTCTTGCCCTGGTCCTCCTTCTTGCCCTGGTCGGCCAACATCATCAGGAGCATCATCTGCCCCATGTCCGCCCCCATGACCTGCGACATGAGTTGGAGGCCCAGTATATCCTCCTCCTTGGCCCCCATCTGACGCATCAATTCGACGGGATCCACCTCGCCCTCAGCCATCTTGCGCAGTGTCTCGGCGTCTGGCCCGCCCGTCGCCGGGGGAGCCGGCGTCGCGCCCTCCTGTCCGAGCGCCGGAACGAGCAAGAGCGCAACGAGCGCGACACAAACGCAGGCTACTCTGATTGTCATGGCTCAGCCTCCTCTCCGCCAAGCGGCGGATTGTTGCACGTCTCGTGCCGGGGCAGCATACGAGCCGGCTCTCCGCGGGCCGGGCTTCCCGGCATATCGTCTCCAGCATATCCTTCGCCGGTTGGCGCTCACATCCTCTGCACGCCCACGGGGCCAGAGAGTAGACCGAAGTGACTGCGATCGATGGAAGCCGACATCATCGTCCCTCATAAGGTGGACGCTCCCGCAACCGCGAAGCTACCGGGCGGCACCCTTTCGCCGAATGAGGCGCCAGATTCTCCTCTCACGAGGCCAGGCCAATGCGGGCCATCATAGTTGGGATCATCGCCGGGCTGGTAGTCGTCTTTGCGGTGTGCATGGCTCTGGGGATCCGGCCCTACAGTTGACGGCGGCGCGGCCTCCGGAGCCGCACCATGCCGGGCGGCGTTTTGCCATGTCCGGGAAGGCGCCTTGCTTGGGCGAAGGCCGACGGCCAGAGCGAACAGGACACGGGAGCTCGAGGGGGGACAGCCATGAGTGACCAGACGGATTCGACGGCGTGGGGCTGGTGGCACTGGCCGGGCTTCATTGCCTTCGGCCTCGTGGTGGTGGGTGCAGGCCTGTTTGTGCTGCTGAGACGAGACCTCTTCGCCGCGCTGCTCGTGGTGATCGTGGAGGGTATCCCGGGCAAAGCCGAGCGGGTTGACTACTCCGCATTCAGGTTCATGGATGGGAAGCTTAACGTGCCGGGCTTCGGGTTGACCTTGCAGTCTTGACGCATAGCCGTAGCCTGGCGCTGAGCGCGAAAGGCACGGTCTATCTTGTCGGCAGCACAGCATCGACGGACTTCCCCGTCACGCCCAACGCACCACCGACGAAGTTCGGCGGCGGAACCGGCGACGCGTACGTGGTGAGGCTGGTCCCGGAGGGCTGATACGCTCGCCCATCCTCTGAGACACCGTCTTGCATCGCTGCACCCTCCAGCCAGTCGCCCGCCGCGCTGCCGTCGTTCCGACAGCGCCGTCACGCACTGGATTTGTACCTATCCACCAGCAGCTCCCCACCCACCCCCACATTCTCCGGCCGGTTCTCCTTCAGCAGCACCACGTAGGCCTGTCGCGGAATGCCGAAGGCCTCCTCGGCAGCATCGGTGAGGGATTTGACGAAGTTGCGCTTTACGTCAAGGTCCGTGATGGGTGGGCCTTCCACGACGATGGTTGGCATGTCTGCACCTCCGGTTGGTGGGCTTGTTCTCGGCCGGGCTCATCGCCTCCTGTCAGCGGTTTTCCGCTGGTCGAGACGGCTCAGGGATCGCCCCCCTGTATCCCCCCGCCGTCGCCATCCGCCTTCGCGAGTCGCCTCGCGCCGCTGAAGCTGGCCGAGCTGCCCGAGAAGGCCCTCGGCTTCTGGCGCCTGGCGGCGCGGTCAAAGTGCTCATCGGCCGCTCATACGCCTCGAACGGCTCCACCGGGCCTGACGGCCCAAGCGCCTGCTCCACGTCATTTGACCTCTTCGATGGTCTCGATGGTAATCGGCACTTCCGTTCCCGGGCGGTCGATCGGCTGAGGCAATGAGATCATCACGTCCGCCACGTACTTGGGCCCCTTGCGGTCCGTAATGTACAGCTTCAACCTCGTGACCCGCACCTCGTGCATAGTGGGCACGCGGCCTCGAATGAGGGTGAAGTAGCCGGACCCCGTTCCCTTCGTCTCTCCCTCCTTCCAACGGGCGCCGATCCTGGCGTCCAGCGAGGCAATGGCCTCCTCCTGGTCCGGCCATTTGAGGAGGCATTCCTTGGCGAAGATATTCATCCGTTCTCACCTCCGGCCCGCCTTTGCTGTAGGCACGCCACAGCCTGCGCGTGCGCCCGCGCATTTCGCCGGCTTGGCGCCATCGACCTCCAGGCTGGGAGACGTGGGTTTCTCGACGACGAATGGCATCACGTCAAGATCGTGGGGAAGCTCGCCACGGGGCTGATCGAGGTCTACTTCATCCACGCGAGGACGCCGCTTCTGGAAAAAGCCATCAGCCTGCAGTCTGACGAGTCGGAGGCGCAGCAATTGCTCAGCTACTGCCGCGAGACCCGATCAGCCCGGAACTACCCGAAGTAGCGTGGATTCTGGCGAACCACGCGGCTGTGGGCCAGCGGCGGCTGGTGCCGGTGGCGGCGACGCCGCCGGCGAGCCGTGCGGCCAAAGGCGGCGCGCCACGACCTGTCCGAGCTTGCTGAGGTATACGGCCGTCGCGGAGTCGTCGGCAGCGCGCTGCGTGCCGACGAGGCCCTCATAATTGAGATTGAAGATATCGGCGTGGGAACACTCGGTCTCCTGGCAGAGACGCTCCTGCACGAGGCCATTCGACGGCGCTCTGGCGAGGTGCTCGATGATGCGCCACTGGCGCGGGGACAGTTGGCGGGCCAGCTCGGCCGCCCGGGCGGCCAGCACGTCGGCTCCCGGGGCTGCCCGACGCTCTGGTGTCTTCGGGACTGCCGCAGCAGGCGGCGCCGATGCCTCCGGCCTCTGCCCAGAGCGCTCCGACTCGGGACCCTGACGCGCGGGCCGTCGAGGCGACTCGGGGCGGCGACCCACAACGGGTGAGGACGAGTCCGGCCGGCCAGAGGTGGACGATGGCCTCTGTCTCGCACGCAGTTCCCCACGGAGGGCACTCAACTCCTCGGCCAATGCATCGTATGCACTGAGTCGCTGGGTGAGCTCGGTGAGGGCTCGCTCGACGCGACGCAGCCGCAGCTCGGTATGCACCGCCACATCCATCGGTTCTGCCCCCGACTCCCCCGTGCCCACCTCCGGTCGCCATGCTGACCCATGGGGTGCCGCGAGTCGCTCCTCGATCCGGCCCAGCAGCTCGCGCGCCTGGGCGTTCAACGCGGCCGCCCAATGGCAGAAAACCGCGGCAAGGGCGGCTATCGCCACGATCGCGAGAACAGGAATCTGTGCCCAAAATGCATCCGCGGACATATCTCCTCGTGAGGACATCGGCACAGCGGTCCCGCAACTTGAGCACGCTGGAATTCTGGGGACACCATACTTAATTATTGGAGTCGAGTGTACTGCGCGTTGAACTTCGGATTCGCCCAATAATTAAGTATGGTGTCCCCAGAATTCGCGAATGGGTCACTCACGGAAGCGCCGCGGCGTAGCGATGGGCTTCGGGGTCGCCGGCGGCGTAGATCGTCCCCGTATTCTGGTCGATGTAGATCATGACCGGGCTGGCGATTGGTTCGTCCGTTGTAGTCATGTCGTGGCCTCGGTTTTTGAGCTCGTCCCGAACTTCCTCGGCGACGCCAGTGTGCACGCGCAGGCTGCCCGCGGACTTGAAGGCGGCATCGCGGTGCGGATTGGAATCGAAGGAGTTCTCCATGTGGCTCGTGTTGAAACGCGGCGCCGTCACCGCATCGGCGGGGAGCTTCCCGAACTCGATGTGACTGAGCAGCACGTTCAGCGTCGTCTGGTCCTGTAGGTCCCCGCCGGCGACGCTGATGGCGATTACGGGCCTGCCGTCCCTCGTGACCAGCGTCGGCGTGAGCGTGATGCGTGGGCGCTTCCCCGGCTCGATGCGGTTCGGATGGCCGGGCGCCGTATTGAGGCAGCGCAGCCGGTTCCCCTGCACCACACCCGTGTTCGGATCTGGCTTGTTGCCCCCGAGATTGCAGCTCGGCGTGGCCGCCACAACGTTTCCCCAACGATCGGCGACAACACAGGTGGTGGTGTCCGAGATCGGCCTCCGGACGAGGTTGTCCCTCGCGGCGGACGCCGTCTTCAGCGAGTTCATGCCGGCGGGATCGCCGGGGCGGCGCTCGACCGATGCCGTCTTCATGTCGATGAGCGGACGGCGGAGCCTGGTGTAGCGGTCCGAAAGCAGCGCCCGAAGCGGCACATCCACGAAGGCCGGATCGCCGTAGTACGTGTCCCGGTCCGCATACGCCAGCTTCATGGCCTCTGTGAGGACGTGGATGTAGTCGGCCGAGAGATGCTCCATGCTCTTCAGGTCGTAGCCCTCGAGCAGCCTCAGCGTCTGGCACAGCACCGGTCCCTGCGTCCAGGTGTTGCACTTGTGCACGGTGTAGCCCCGGTACACGATCGAGACGGGGTCCTCGACGGTGGTGACATGGGCCTCGAGGTCGGCCTTGCGGAGGAAGGAGCCGACCTGTTGATACCATCGCACCAGATCGTCGGCGATGTCGCCCTTATAGAAGCGGTCCCGGGCAGCCCGCAGTTTCTCTTCGCGCGTGCCCTTCGTCTCCCGCTCGCGCTCCACCATCTTGCGGAGCGTGGCGGCCAGAGCCGGATACCAGGAGCGCCCTCCGGCGTCCAGGAGCGCCAGGGCCGGGGCCACTGCATCCTCGAAGCTCTTGGTCCCGTACAGCTCGAGTGCGCTAATACAAAGGTGCAGGGCGCCGGGTACGGGCATGGCCCGGTAGCTGCCGCCATCGGGGATGGTGTTTGCGTGGTACCAGTCGATGGCCTTCGGATCCCGGGGCGCCCGCCCGAGGCCGCACAGCACTTTCACTTCCCGCTTCTTCGCGTCGTAGATGATGAACGGCGCCTCCCCACCGATGGCAAACGAGCCGTAGTCGGTGATCGTGAGCGCGAGCAGTGTGGCCACCGCGGCGTCGGCCGCATTGCCTCCGCTTTCGAGGAGCTGCACACCCGCCTCTACGGCTCCGCTCTTGCCTGCCGCGACGGCTCCCCCCCTGCCGGTGGCCTTCCAACTGATCGTATCCGCGTTCACCGGCTGCGGCAGGCAGGTCGTGATAAGGTAGGCTGAAGCCAGACACGAAACGAGAATAGGCATATCGTTCACTGTAGCGCACCTCGGCAATCAGGTCGTCGCCGTCCGGTGTGGGCGGGTTGACGATCCTCGGTGCCGCCTTCTGTTTCAGACCGTTGTCTTCCTCCGTACGGCGCCGCGCCACAGTGCAGGAATAGCGCGGACGCGGACGAACAGCGGGCTAATCAAGCATCGGCATGTGATCAACAGAACGATGAATTCTCGAGTTGTGACGCTTTCCGGCCGGCAGACGCGCCCCGACGTAGCAGAGAGGACCCGCCTGGCTTGCGCCGCCGTTTCGGTGGCTTCGTGTGTGTTCTTATGTGTCGTGTATGCGCTTCGCCCCGCGGGATGGGACCCCATCACCATCTGGCCCTTCGTGTTCTGGGTGTGGCCGGGAGTCATCTTTGGCCTGGCATCCCTGTCCGGTCAGGCGAAGCGGCGGAGCCTGTTGGTCGCAGCAGCATGGCTCGTCGCGATCGTCGCAATCTGTGAGGAGCCGCGTGCGCTGATGCGGACGGTGGGGCACAAGGGAGGCAAAGTCTGGCGCGCCGGACGGGCTGAGGGGCGGGCGCTGCGTGTGGTGTCGCTCAATTGCTGTGGGGGCTCAGTGGCCGCCGCGCGCGAGGCCCTGGCGCAGGACCCCGACATCCTGCTGCTGCAGGAGCGGCCCGGCGACCACGAACTGAGAGCGCTCATCGAGGGCAAGAGCGAGTGGCGGATGGCGGCATCATTCGACGCGGCCGTCCTGGTGCGCGGAGAGCTGGAAGCGCTGCCGATAACCGCACGAGAGAATGTCTTCCTCTGCTTAACGCGGGTGAGACCCGCGCGACTCGACCCGCCTCAGGAGCTGGTTGTCGCGTCCCTGCACCTCTCTCTGCCAGCGACGCGTGCAGATATCTGGCGACCGTCCACCTGGCGCGAGGCCGACGAGACGCGCCAAGTGCGGGCCAATCAGATGCAGGTGGTGGCGACCCATGCCGCGGAGGCCAGAGGCGAGCTCACCATCTTCGGCGGCGACTTCAACACCCCCGGCGGCGATGCACTGTTTCGGCCGCTGCGTGCGCACCTGCGAGACGCCTTCCCCGAAGCTGGCATCGGCTGGCCCAACACCATGGTCAACGACGCGCCCGTGTCGCGCATTGACCAGGTGTGGCTGAGCCCGCACCTGCAGGCCACCACGCTGCGGGTTATCCCCACGGAGAACTCGGACCATCGGATGGTGGTGTGCGAGTTGGTGCTGCGGAATTCTGGGGACACCATACTTAATTATTGGAGTCGAGTGTGGTGTGCGTTGAACTTAGGATTGGCCCAATAATTAAGTATGGTGTCCCCAGAATTGCCCTGGTCGAAGAGCGCTGCCGGGCAGCGTACGTGGCTGCCCTATCTTCCGGCAGCATAGCCCCCCCAACTGCAGGAGAGTGACCATGAAAGACTGCCCAAACATCGTCATGTTTACCACCGACCACCAGCGCTATGACTGCCTCGGCATAAACGGCAATCCCGTGATTCAAACGCCCACGCTGGATCGGCTGGCGTCCGAGGGCGTCAACTTCGCTCGCATGTACGGGCAGAACCCCGTGTGCATGCCCAGCCGGGCGTCCATCTTCACCGGGCGTTACGTGTCGAATCACGGCGTGCGCATCAACGGCATTCCGCTGCCGCACAGCGAAATCACGCTTCCGGCAGCGCTCGGGGCCGCCGGGTACCACACGGGGCAACTCGGCAAGGTGCACTTCACGCCCCACAGCGGCCGCGACCACGAGGCGCCGCATCACCACTACGGCTTCGACACCTTGGTGCTCTCCGACGAGCCCGGCTGCTATCCCGATGCGTACGTCAAATGGGTCGAGAGCCGCGACCCGGCGATGAGAGAGAAGATACGGGTGCCCATGCCCGGGACGCGCAAGGCCTTCGAGCACTGGACGCTCGAGGCGCCGGAGGAGTTCAGCCACGCGGCGTGGGTGGCGACGCAGACGATCGAGTACATCCGCGAGCACAAGGACGAGCCGTTCTTTGCGCACGCCGGCTTCTACAACCCGCACCCGCCGCTCAACCCGCCGAAGCACTACGTGGACATGTATCCGATCGAGGACATGCCGCTGCCCATGCGTCGCGAGGGGGAGCTGGATGACAAGCCACGGCATTTCCAGGGAGCCTATAAGCGCTTCGCCTCGACGACGGATGCCCAGTGGCAGGAGCACAAGGCGTACTTCTACGCCATGGTGAGCCAGGTGGACGCGCAGGTGAAGCGCGTGGTGGCATGCCTGGAGGAGCTGGAGCTGCTCGACCGGACGCTCATTCTTCTCATGTCGGACCACGGCGACATGCTCGGCGATCACTGGCACACGGGCAAAGGGCCGACAAACTACGATGGGATCATCCACCTGCCGTGCTTCATGCGGCTGCCGGGCGCGCTGCCGGCCGGGAAGGTCGTCGAAGATCTCGTCGAGACCGTTGACATCATGCCAACGCTTCTGGATATCGCCGGCGCGCCGTGTCCGGAGCGCGTGAAGGGCGAATCGCTGATGCCACTCATTCGGGGCGAGCGGGACGGGTGGCGCGGCGAGGTCCTCGTGGAGCACAAGGCGCCCGACGGGCTCTCCGTGAAGACGCTCCGGACGGACGACTACAAGTACACGCGCGTGCACACCGGCGAGGAGCTTCTCGTCGATCTGCGCGATGACCCGGACGAGTTCGTCAACCGGGCCGCTGACCCGGCGTGCGCCGGCGCCCTGCAGGAAATGCGAGAGCGATTGCTGGCGTGCATGATGCGCATTGAGGACGACCTGGAGCGGACGAGCGTGTACTAGTGCCTGCTTCCGTAGGTCCGCGTCGGAATTGTCGGGCTGGAAGGGACTCCGCCGAAGCTTCGTCCCTCTCGCGAAGGCGGAAGCCCGACCTACGCGGGGATGCGGGCCGCGAGCGGCGCACTGAAGGCCGCAGGCTGTAGAGCTACGGTTCCTCGGCCGCCTGCGGCCGAGTCCCCGGCGAGCGGGCCCAGCGCTTCACGATCTCTGCAGGCTGCCGGGCACGCGAGGGATCACCGCCGAGGGCTGACATGGCCTCGCGCGCCTCATCATCGTGGGGAGGAGCGAGTAGGTGCTCGTCCGGCCGCACGAGTACGAGCTGCCGCGCGGCCTCAAGTCGTTTGCCTTCCGGGGTGCGGAGGAACTGCAGCCGCCACTGCAGCTCGTCGTGCTCTTGTTGGAGCTCGGCCAGCTCCTCCTCGAGCCGAAGCACGGCGGAAGCAGTTTGATACCCCTCCGTGACCGTCTGAGTGCCCCGACGGAGCATCACCACCACCGCCAGGCCTGCCAGCGCGAACCACAACGTACGCATCCTGAGTATACGGGGCCTCGCCCCCGAGGGCCGGCTCCGACGCCCGGTGCTGTGCGTCGTCATTTGCTTTGCCTCCTGCTGCGATGTTGGCTGCGAACAATGGTGCGAATCGGCTGCTCACGTACGGGCGCGCCGGCGGCTGCGGACACGCACCAGCACGTGGTGCACTACGTCAGATTGTAGAAGACGTCCTTGCCCAGATATTGAGCCGCCCTGCCGAGCTCCTCCTCAATGCGCAGCAAAGCGTTGTACTTCGCCACCCGATCCATGCGACACGGCGCGCCGGCCTTTATCTGCCCGGCGTTCGTCGCCACGCTGAGGTCGGCGATGGTGGCATCGTCGGTCTCGCCGCTGCGGTGCGATATCACGGCGGTGAACGAAGCGCGCTTGGCCATCTCGACGGCCGCGAGCGTCTCGGTCAGAGAGCCGATCTGGTTGAGCTTGATCAGGATGGAGTTTATGGCGCGGGCGTCGATGGCCCGTCTGAGTCGCGCGGTGTTGGTGACGGTCAGGTCGTCGCCCATGATCTGGATGCGATCGCCGAGGCGCTCGCGCAGCTTCACCCATCCATCCCAGTCCTCCTCGGCCAGGCCATCTTCGATGGAAACTATGGGATATTTATCCACTAGATCGGCGTAGTAGTCAATCATCTCCTCCGTGGTATATGTCTCATCCTCGCCCTCGAGGACGTATTTCCCGCCTTTGAAGAAGCTGCTGGCGGCGGAATCGAGGGCAATAACCATGTCGGAGCCGGGCTTGTAGCCAGCCAGCTCGATGGCGTGCAGGGAGGCGCGGATCGCCTCTTCGTTGTCATCGAAGTCCGGAGCGAAGCCACCCTCATCGCCGACGCTGGTGCGCATGTCGCGACCACTAAGCACCTTCTTGAGCGCTTGATAGGTCTCGGCGCACATCCGCAAGGCGCCGCGGAAGGTCTTGGCACCGATCGGCATGACCATGAATTCTTGCAGGTCGAGATTGTTGTCGGCGTGCTCGCCGCCGTTGATCACGTTCATCATCGGCACCGGCAGCACCCGCGCGCTGACGCCGCCGATGTATCTATACAGGGGCAGTTCCATCGTCTGGGCGGCGGCCTTGGCCACGGCTAACGATACGCCGAGGATGGCATTGGCTCCAAGCTCGGCCTTGTTCTTCGTGCCGTCCTCGCGCAGCATGAGCTCGTCGATGGCGACTTGGTCCGTGGCGTCGAGGCCGCGCAGCTTTGGCGCGATCCGCTTGTTAACGTTGGCGACGGCGTTCTGCACGCCCTTGCCGCCGAATCGCTCCTCGTCGCCGTCCCGAAGCTCTAACGCCTCGTGCGTGCCGGTCGAGGCGCCCGAGGGCACACCGGCGCGCCCGATCTCCCCGCTGGCAAGTCGGACATCGACCTCTATGGTGGGATTGCCGCGGGAGTCGAGGATCTCGCGAGCGTGAACGTCCTCGATCGTTGTCACTGTGACACCCTCCGAATATGACGTCGGACCCGGGGACGGCGCACGCTGGTGCGCCCGCGCCATCTCTGTCCCGGGCTTATCACGAACGGCCGGCGTTCCTGGGCCTTAGTGGCCTGTGCCCTGCTCTTTGATCGCTGCCTGAGCGGCCGCCAGGCGGGCGATGGGAATGCGCAAGGGTGCGCAGCTCACGTAGTCCATCCCCACCTCGTGGCAGAACTCCACCGATGCCGGCTCGCCGCCGTGCTCACCGCAGATGCCCACTTCCAGCTCCGGATTGGT
The DNA here is from genome assembly GCA_030601885.1 of Armatimonadota bacterium. Classification (GTDB taxonomy): domain Bacteria; phylum Armatimonadota; class Zipacnadia; order JAUWAU01; family JAUWAU01; genus JAUWAU01. The sequence goes on along the minus strand of JAUWAU010000025.1, from coordinate 53,937 downwards.
CTTACGTCCGAGCTCCGTCCCGATCCGCACCATCTCGCCTACACCAGCGCGGTCGATGGTGTCGAAGGGGTTGGCGCCGAGGATGGCCTGGTCGATGTACTCCTCCATGAACTTGCCTTCGACGTCGTCGCGACTGAAGCCGAAGGTGGTCTGGGTCAGGTCGTTGGTGCCGAAAGAGAAGAACTGGGCTTGCTGCGCTATCTCGTCCGCCGTCAGGCAGGCGCGCGGCAGCTCAATCATGGTACCGACCAGGTACTCCACGCGCACCCCGGCGTCCTGCATGACCTGTTCGGCGACCTCATCGACGTACTTCTTCAGCAGGTCGAATTCGGCAGCGATGCTGACCACGGGGATCATCACTTCCGGCATCGGACTCAGGCCGCGCTTCTTGAGGTTGCAGGCAGCTTCGAAGATGGCCCGGGCCTGCATGCGGCAGATTGCCGGCCAGGTGACCGCGAGTCGGCAGCCCCGGTGCCCGAGCATCGGGTTCATCTCGTGCAGCGCGCGGATCCGGCCCCTGATGTCATCAATGGACTTGCCGGTGAGCTCGCACAGCTCAGCCATATCGCGCCGCCACTCGTCGTGCTGGCCCTCTTCTGGCTGCTCCGCCGGCAGGAACTCGTGCAGCGGCGGATCCAGGAGGCGGATGATAACCGGAAGTCCGTCCATGGCCTCGAGGATGCCCTCGAAGTCAGAGCGCTGATATGGCACGAGCTCCTCCAGGGCCGCGTCGCGCTCCTCGTCGGTCTCGGCCAGGATCATGCGCTGGAACGCGCGGGTGCGGCCCTCACCTTCCTTCGTGTCGAAGAACATGTGCTCCGTGCGGCACAGGCCTATGCCCTGGGCCCCAAGGGCGCGAGCCGTCGCCGCATCCTCGGGCGTGTCGGCGTTTGCGCGCACGCCGAGCCTGCGGGCCGCGTCCGCCCAGCCCATGAAGCGCTTGAAGTAGCGCACCACATCCTGTTGCGACTCCTCCGTATCGTCCAGGAGGCCGCCGAGCACCTCGGAATCAACGGTGGGCACGTCGCCGAGCATAACCTCGCCGAGCGTCCCGTCTAGGGACACGAAGTCGCCGGCCTTGACCACGTGGCCGTTGACTTCGAGCTCCTGCTTGTCGTAGTCGATGTTCATGGCGCTGCAGCCGGCGACGCAGCACTTGCCCATCTGCCGGGCCACGACGGCGGCGTGCGACGTCTTGCCACCGATAGCGGTCAGGACACCTTGGGCCACCTCCATGCCGCCCACATCGTCGGGCTCCGTCTTGTGCCGGACCAGAATGACGCGCCCTTCGTCCGGCGTCTTCGCGCTCAGCACGGCTTTGCGCGCATCGTCGGCGGTGAAGACCACGCGGCCGGCCGCGGCTCCCGGCGAGGCATCCACACCCCGGGCAATGACTTCCGGCTTCTGCGTCGGGTCGAACTGCCGGTGCAGAAGCTGATCCAGCCCATCAGGCTCCGCCTGCATAACAGCTTGTCGGGTTGTAATGAGGCGCTCGTCTACCATGTCCACCGCGATCTTGAGTGCGGCAGGGCCGGTGCGCTTGCCGTTGCGCGTCTGCAGCATCCAGAGCTTGCCGTTTTCGATGGTGAATTCCAGGTCCTGCATGTCGCCGTAGCGGTGCTCGAGCCAGTCGCAGATCTCGGCGAGCTCTGCGTGCGCCTGGGGCATCTGCTTCTCGAATACCTCAATGGGCATCGCGTTGCGCTCGCCGCCAACGACATCCTCGCCCTGCGCATTGGCGAGGTAGTCGGCATACAGCTTCGTCTCGCCGGTGGCCGGATCGCGGGTGAAAGCGACCCCGGTGCCCGACGCCTCGCCCATGTTGCCAAAGACCATGGTCTGCACGCTGACCGCTGTGCCCAGGTTGTGGGGGATCTTGTGGATGACGCGGTAGCGCCGGGCGCGTTCGCCGTCCCAGGAGTCGAAGACGGCGCGAGTGGCCGCATAGAGCTGTTCGTAGGGATCGGTGGGCAACGGCTTGCCGGTTTCTTCTTCCACGAGCTTCAGCATCTCGTCGGCGGCCTGCTTCAGGCCGGCCGGGCTGAGCTCGGGGTCATCGGCGACCCCCTCGCGCTGCTTGGCCCCGTCGAGTATTGCGTCGAATTTCTCTCGCTCCACGCCGAGCACGATGGAGCCGAACATGGTGATGAGGCGGCGGTAGGCATCGAGGGCGAACCGTTCATCGCCGGTGTTCTCGATGAGCACCTGCATCGTCTTCTCGTTGAGGCCGAGGTTGAGCACAGTGTCCATCATGCCGGGCATTGAGAACTTCGAGCCGGACCGAACCGATACGAGCAGCGGGTTGCTCTTGCCGCCAAACGCCTTGCCTGTTTGTTCCTCCAGCGCCTGCATGTCCTCCCTGATCTCGTCTTCGAGCCCTGCGGGAAACTGCCGCCCGAGGCGGATGTACTCCATGCAGGCTTCGGTTGTGATGATGAATCCCGGCGGCACCGGCAGCCCGGCTACCGTCATCTCCGCCAGGTTGGCGCCTTTGCCTCCAAGCAGATCTCGCATAAACCGACTGCCTTCGCTGAACTTGAGCACGTACTCCGTTGGCATTCCCTATCCCCCTCAGAGGATGTGAGCGAGCTCGCGATTAGGTGTCTCGTATGGCACCGCTGCGAGCACTATGTTGTACCTGGAACGGCCGCAAGCGGGGACGGCGACATCGGCCGCCCGCCATTCGGCCCAGGTTACGGGCCGTCGTCGATCGTGTGTCTCTGCAGCAACTGCACAACTTCGCCCCGCCGCTGCTTCGTCACCACTCCCCGCGGGATCTCCCGCACCTCGAATACCAGTACTTGCCGTCCAAGCTGCACGCTGAGCTCCTGGCCGACCTTGACCTCCTTGCCGGCCTTGGCGTCCACGCCGTCAAGCTGCACATACCCAGCCCGACATAGCTCCTGAGCTCGGGCGCGGCGTTTGACGATCCCCGTGGCCTGCAGCAGCTTATCCAAACGCACGGCACATTCTCACCGTTGGGCCGGCATCTATCCGCCCGCCTTGGCTTCCTCCCAGAGGGCGTCCATTTCCTCCAGCGACATCTCCCGCACGTCGCGGCCGGCGCGCCGCGCGCTCTCTTCGATATGCTGAAACCGACGGCAGAACTTCTCTATCGTTTGGCGCAGCGCCTCCTCGGGATCAACGCCGTAGAAGCGCGATGCGTTCGCCACGGCAAAGAGCAGGTCGCCGATCTCCTCGGCCAGCTTCGCCCGCGGGGCATCGGTACCTGCGGCACGGAGCTCGCGCGTCTCCTCGTCGATCTTGGCGAGTGGCCCGGTGACGTCCTCCCAGTCGAAGCCAACGTGGGCCGCACGCTTCTGAATCTTGGTGGCCCGCCTCAAGGCCGGCAGAGCAGCAGGCACGCCGTCAAGCACAGAGGTACGGTCGCTGGTCTCCGGCTCTTGGGCCTTCAGCAGCTCCCAGTTCTTCAGGACTTCGTCGGCGTCCTCAACCGTCGCCGTTCCGAAGACGTGCGGGTGCCGGTGAACGAGCTTCGATATGATGCGTTCCGCGACCGATTCGAGATCGAACTCGCCGCGCTCGGCGCCGAGCTGCGCGTGGAAAACGACCTGCAGCAATAGATCGCCAAGCTCATTGGCGATCTTCGCGGGATCGTTGCTGTCAATCGCCTCCAGGAGTTCGTAGGTCTCCTCGAGGACGTACGGCTTGAGGCTCTCGTGCGTTTGCTCCCGATCCCAGGGGCAGCCTGAAGGGCCCCGAAGGCGCGCCATGGCGCGAACTAGCTTCTCCACTGCGGTCACTGGTTCGTTTGGCTCGCTTGCTTGTTGGTGGACTTGGATTCCCGCGGCTGGTCCGCTCCTGCTTTGCCCTGGGGCTGGTCGCGCTCGGGCTTTTCCGCGGACGGCTCCTTTGCTGCGGGGCGCTCGCCGCCCTCGGGACGAGCCTCCGGCTGTGGCGCACCGGGAGCGCCAAACTCTGGCAACGCCGGCGCTGTCTCAAACTCGCGCTGGAGCTCCTTGTATCGGGGCCAGCGAATGCTGACCCGGTACTTGCTCTGTCGGGTCATCTCGTCCAGCAGCTCAGTGGCGTTTTTCGACTGCCCCGCTCGGAGGCGTTGATGGACCGCGTCGCGGATCGTCGGGTCGTCGAGGCTCCCAGGTTGCCCAGGGTCCTTGCCCAGGAGTTTGATGATGCGCCAGCCCTCCTCCATCTCAAAGGGCCCCAACAGGCCAGCCAGCTTCAGGCCCTGCAGCTCAGGTCGCAGCTCAGGGGGAAAGCTGTCGAGCGGGCGAGGAGGTAGGGTGCCGCCCATGGAAGCAGTGGGCGATTTGGATCGCTCACGCGCCAGTGCATTGAAACTCGCCCGCGGATCGTTGAGTTGAGCGCGGAGCTCCTTCGCCTCCGTTTCCGTGCCGACAAGTATCTCCGCCACTCGATACATCTCCGGCTTATCGAACTCAGCGCGGTTCTCGTCGAAATACGCTCGCACGTCCTCGTCCGTTACCTTGACGTCCTTGCTGCCGAGCTCCTCGAGCATGAGAAGGAAGGCTCTGTCGTCGCGAAACTGCTCGAGGGTTTGGCCTTGGAACGCCAGGAATCTGAGGAACTCATCGTGGGATCCGAGATCTCGCTCCGCCCGGGCCACCTCCTCGTCCACTCGCTGGGGCGATACGGTGATGCCCTGCGCCTCCGCCTCCTGCGTCAGTATCTCGCGCCTGATCATGTCGCGGAGCGTCCGGCCCCCGCCCAGCGTTTCCAGACGCTGGTGAAATTCCTTTTCCGTTATCTTGCGGCCGTTAACGACGGCCACCGTGCCTCTCCCACAGCCTGCGAGGGAGCTGATGGTAAGGGTGCCAGCCAATAGGCAGAGCACTGAAATACCGTATCCTCGCAAGGCGCACAACCCCTTTTCGGCCGCCGCACGGCCCGCTCGGTGCCGCGCTTGCTCAGCGGCGTATTATAGCATAGATGTATCCGGGAATACCAGAGCATCACGGGGACGCGAAAGCTTCCCAGATGGGGCATAAATGCGACCGGCGACGCCGACGCGTCGCCCCGTACCCAGAGGAGAGAACGGTACGGCGGCGGGGCTGGTTCCCGTGCGGGTGAGGCTGCCGCGCTGCGTTGGCTGGCGCGCTTCAGAACATCTCGAGTTCGCGGGATAACTTGCCGCGGAGACGCAGCACAGCCTGGGTGTGGATCTGACACACGCGCGACTCGGTGACGCCGAGCACTTCGCCGATCTCGCGCAGCGTCAACTCCTCGTGGTAGTAGAGTGCAATCACCAGACGCTCGGACTGGGGAAGCCTTTCAATGGCCGCGGCGAGGGCGTGCTTCAGCTCGCGGCGCTGCGCGAGGCGTTCGGGATCCTGGACATGGTTGTCGCTCAGCGCCACCGCCGGCTCCTGCCCCGACACCTCGCCGCTCGCGAGCAGGGCCTCGAGCGACACCAGAGCCACGCCGCTGGCCTCCGACAGCAGTTCGTGGTATTCGTCCATCGACATCTGCAGGCTCGCGGCCATCTCGTCGTCATCAGGCGAACGCCCGAGCTGTGCCTCGAGCTGTGCCAGGCTGCGCTCGATGCGACGGCACTTCTCGCGCACACTCCGAGGCGCCCAGTCCTGGCAGCGCAGTTCATCCATCACTGCTCCGCGGATGACCGACGTGGCGTACGTGTCGAACTTGACCCCACGGCCCGGCTCGAACCTGTCAACAGCCTGAATCAATCCCAGGATGCCGCAGCTCACCAGGTCTTCCCGATCCACGCTCTCCGGAAGCGTTACCATGATCCTGCCCACGACGGACTCGACCAGCGATACGTGCTGCGTTATGAGCGCCTGTCGGTCCGCCTCGGACTGCCTTTCGTCTGGCACCGTGCCAGGTGGCGTGAGCCCATTCTGCTCCGGGGCGCTGTTATTGAGTGCTGGCGGCATCGGCATCTCCTTGCGGAAGCGAGGAGCTTCCGCGCGGCACATCGACGGAACCGAGGCGTTCAATCTGCGCGTCTGGGAGCAATTCCTCCCACGATATCACGTAAACGCCCGGGCACGCCTCCCGCAGGGCCGCGCGGAGTGGACGACGGGCGGCGGGCGAGCACACAACACACAGTCTGGCTCCGGGCACGTTCAGCCGGTTCTGACGGCGCTCGATCTGGGCGCGCAGCGCCTCCACTGCTGCTGGGGCCAGTGCCGCGACGGTGTGAGCAGCGGCATCAGCTATTGATTGCTCGGCATTGGGTCCAAGGGTGAGCACGTACACTCTCCCGTCCGGGCTGCGGCATGATGCCGTGATGGTAGGGATGAGGCGACGGCGTACGGCCTCAGCGAAATACGCGGCTTGCCCCCCTTCCTCGCTGATGGTGCCACGTTCCTCGGCCGCATCAACGATGCCTTCTAGCAGCCCAACCGGGTCGCTGATGGGCAGCCCCTCATCGACAAGATCGGCGACAGTTGCGCGCACTGTGCCGAGCGAGACATGGCGTGCCTCGAGTTCGGCGACCACCGCCGGCCGCGTGGCTCGGACCGTTTCGATGAGAGCCCGCGCCGACTGCCTATCGATGAGCGCCGCCGCATGTCGCCGTAGCGTGAGCTCAAAATGCCTGAGCAGCGCAGCACACGGCGTCAGCACGGTGAACTCGGCCGCCTGCCACTGTTCCGCCTGCGCCGGGTCGATCCACCGCAGACGTGGATGTGTGCCTGACGCCAGGGCGTGCGGTCCCTTCGGCACGGCGAGCAGCTTGGAGAACATAAGCCGGCCACGTGCGAGCTCCTGCCCACGTATGGCGACGGCATACTCAGACGGGTGGAGCTGCTCAGAGTCACGCACCAGGACGCACGGCATAGCTACACTTATCTCATTGGCTATTCTGCTGCGTATACTTGAGGCTTCCTGCAATAATCCCCCGGGGCCATCCATGGGAATCAGCCCAACGAGGCCGAACCCGAGGCGGATTTCGATGCCTGATGCCGGCGACGTTAGGTGTTGCTCTGTGGTCGGTGTCGCAGCAGATGTGCCCGGCTCAGCCAACATGAGTGCGCGCGATCGCCGTCTGGGCGCCCACAGCGCCCACACAACGGCGGCAGCCGCGACGATCAACAGCGGCAGGACACCCGTGGCGCCGACGCCGAAAAAAGGTGCGGCCGCCGCGAGCACGACCAAGACGATCACAGCGACCCACAGGGCGTTCGGGCGAATGCGCGCCTGCGCGATTACGTCCTCGCCCGGCGCCAGAGCCTCGCTGCCCTTGGTCACGAGCAGCGCCGCGCTCACGCATGTCAAGAGTCCGGGCACCAGGATAACGACTGCCAACCCGGCGCAGAGCTGGGCCTGGCGTGCCCAGACCTGGCCGAGGCCGCCTGCTCCGGCGGCTGCCAATCCGGTGGCGACACCCCCCACAAGGCAGAGCGCTATCATGGCGACGCAGGCTATCGCTTCACCGCGCGCGAAGCGCGATGCGCCGTCCATTGCTGCATAGAACTCAGCCTCCGCCTGGAGACGTCGCCGCCGCGCCTGCGCCTCAGCATCGTCGAGAGTCCCCGCTGCCAGTGCGCTGTCCACTGCCAACTGCTTGCCCGGAAGGGCGTCGAGCGAGAAGCGCGCTGCCACCTCGGCGGCCCGCCCGGTGCCGGCAGATATCACTACAAGGTACACAATGGCAAGTACGAGCGCCACGCTCATGGCGGCCGCCGGGCCACCTGCCCCGGTGCGGACGCCCGTGTCGGCAAGGGAGCCGATCATCTCGATGAGTGCCCCACCCCACGCTCCGCCAACGATGAGCCGGGCAGCCGCGATGCACAGCGCCAGTCGAAAGAGGCCGCTCAGGAGCATCAGAGTGGGAAAGGAGGATAGCTCAAGAGGTGCGCGTGCCGACAGCACGAGCAGCAGCAGTAGAAACGCCGCAAACAGGTTGACCGCGAGCAAGATGTCCAGGACCAGGGGCGAGGCGGGCAGAATCACCATGAGGATGACGACAAGGACGGCGCCGCCGAGGGCTATGCCGCCGTGACGGCGCCAGAAAGACTCGCCTGTCTGCTCAGTCCTGAAGTCGGCCATGTGCATGTTCCTGCGAGAGCCCGTCAGGGACGGACAAGCCCGCGCTGCCACTACGGGGGCCGCCGTCCGCCAAGCGATGCCGCGCGCCTTCTATGCACCATGGCGCAGCCGCCGCGCTTCTCTGGCGCGCCGGCCTCGTATGGCGGGATGCGCTTCGAGCTCTCTCAGCTCCGCAAGTATCTCCCGCCGGCTCATCCGAATGCGCCGCTCCCGGCTCCACCACTGGTAGAGGGCATCCAGGCCGCCCACGACCAGAAGCACACAACATGTGCCGAGCAGCACGTTCATGCTCGCGGATCCCACGGCGTGCGCCACTGCCGTTGGCGTTGCGCCGGCGAAAGCCACGGGGTCGGCCACAATGCCGCACACTCCGCGGTACAATACCGCGGCGGTCCCCGCGGCGACCAGACCCGCCTGAGCAACCAGCGCCAGGCCGTGCGCACCTACAGCGTCCCGCAGCATGCGGGCCAGGCCTCCGCGTGGCAGGGCGGGGGAGATGCCCTTCGGCGCCCATAGAAAGCCGGTCTGCAGCCCCTGAGCCACCAGGGAGACCAGAAGCGCCACGCCGGCCACCGGCACGGTCGCCCAGAGCAGCGTGCCGGTCGCCTCGGCAGCCGCGCGCTTCAAGCTCGCCGGGGAACCTGCCGTCCCAAGGGCGAACCGGACGAAGTCCGCGAGCCGGGTGATGGCATGCTCTGCGAACGCGGCGGCCAGGACCGCAGTGATGCCGACCACCACTGCTCCAGTGAGTACACCGCTGCAGGCTACATCGCCTGCTTCTCGAAGTTGCTGTCGCCGCCGCGGCGTCGCCGGATAGCTTTTCAGTTCGTCAGCCATTGCGATGGTGCTGGTGTATTCCGAGAGTGCTCATTCGCGCGGCGCACGCTGCCGTGTGGCTCGGGCCGTACCGCAGGCGTGAGGCCCGCCCGAGCCACGCCATGGCCGGTCGAGTGACGTCACAAGGCGCTCGCGAGCTCGAGCAGTGCCCGGTGGAGTCGCTGTGCGTAGCCGACCACTGCCGCGCCAATCAGCGGAGCTGAGAGAGCCACCGCGACAAGGCCGACCAGGCACCGCGCCGGGAGCCAAACGGTGAACGGGCTGAGCGCGGGAATGGCGCGACCCGCCATGGCAAGGACGATGTCCGTGAAGAAGAGGGCCGCCAGCGCGGGAGCGCTTACTTGCAGCGCGACGACGAACATGTCCGCCGCCAGTCCGGTAAGTGGCTCTCCCGCACCGGCCCGCGGGAGCATTGCATCCACCGGTAGTCGCGCATATGCGCGCGCGGCGGCCGCCAAGAGCGAATGATGTCCATCGATCATGAAGTACGTAAGAATGCCTAACAGATAGTAAAGCCGCGCAATCGGAGCGCCACTGCCCAGCGATGGCCGTGAGCCGCCAATAGGGGCCGGAAGTCCATGCGCTGCGCTCAAGAATCCGATCTGGCTCCCGACGAGTTGACCTGCCATGCCGATGCCGTGGAACAGCAGTGAGGCGGCAAAGCCAAGGGCGAGCCCGACGGCGGCCTCCTTGGCGGCAAACAGCGGCAGATGCTCGAGGGCCACTGATCCAGCGGCGACGTGCGCCTGCGCCACTGGGCTCATCACTGGCACGAGTATGGCTGCCAAGGCAAATCGGACTTTCAGCGGCACCTCGGACAGGCCGAAACCCGGCGCCGCGGCCGTCATGCCCGCTGCCCGCGCGAAGACGAGCACTCCCAGCGTCAGAGGCTGCACGTTCGTGCCTGCCCTCCTGCCCCTCGCTCACATTCGCCCGATGTCGCCTCGGGCACGCGGACAGCCTCAGCGGATCATTCGCGGGATGTTCGCCCACAGGTCGGTGCTGAAGGCGAGAAGCGCGGCGATCATCCACGGCCCAAAGAGCAGCGTGCCGATGGCGGCCGCGGCCAGGCGAGGCACGGCGCTCGTCGTCGGGTCGTGCATCTGCGTGGCCGCCTGCAACAGACTGATCACCACCGAAACCAGCAGGACACATCCGAGCACCGGAGCGGCCACCTGGACTGCGGCAAGAACGGACTCACGCGCTAAGTCCACGAACAGCGTGTCACCCATTGCCCTCCTCCGTCGGTCTATGCGCCGTGCCGACTCCCCGGGCTAATCTGCGATGTGGCACGGGTAGTGTGCCACCCGGGCCCGCAGCTCAGTAGAAGCCCTGGACCAGCGACACCGTGAGCAGTCGCCAGCCGTCAACCAGGATGAATAGCAGCACTTTGAATGGCAGCGACAAGAGCATCGGCGGGAGCATGAACACGCCGACCGATACCAGTGTGCTCGTCACCACCAGATCAATCACCAGGAAGGGCAGGTAGATGATGAAGCCGATCTGAAAGGCGGTCTTCAATTCGCTGATGATGAACGCCGGTATAAGCAGTGACGTCGGGACGTCGCCGCGCCGCTTGATGTTCTGGAGCTTGGCCAGTCGTGCGAACAGTGCGATGTCGGCCGTGCGGGCGTGCCGGAACATGAAGGCGCGCAGCGGCGTCTCAGCGTGGCGAAGCGCCGTCTCGGCGGTGATGGTGTGGCTGAAATATGGCTGCAGCGCTTTGTCGTTGATCTCCTCCAGCGTTGGTCGCATGGTGAAGAACGTTAGAAACAACGCCAGGCCAAGTAGGACCTGGGCTGGTGGAATGTCATGGGCGCCGAGGCCGCTGCGCAGGAAATAGAGCACGACGACGATGCGGGTAAAGGAGGTGACCATGGCCAGGAAAGCGGGCGCAACGGCTATGATGGTGACGAGGAGGATGAGCTTGGCGCCGAAAGCTTCGCCCGATGAGGTGAGGTCGGGCAGGAGCTGCTCCCAGCCCTCCTGCGCGCCTGCCGGCTGGGGTAGGAGCATGAGGAGCGCCCCGAGCGTGGCTGCCACGGGTGGCACACGCCTCGTGCCCGGTGCGCCTGCGGGCCTAGAGCCTCGGCCTGAGGCCTCGGTGTGCTCGGCCCCGACCGGCCCGCAGGAGGGAAGCCCTGACGCACGCGTGGCCTGCTTCACCGCGTCCCTAACTGTCCTCGAGGGGAGATACATCATTACGCATCCGCGCCATCGGGAAGCGCCGTCCGTTCGGCGTCCTTCCGGAAGCAGGCCGCCTCCGCGTCGTCCAGCTCGCAGATAAGGGTCAGTTGGGTGCCGCTGCCGCCCAACACGACGGTTTTAGCCCCCAGCGCGACGATGTAGACGGTCTTGTCAGCGTCGATGTTGGCAGCATCCAGTACCTCGATTATCGCCCCGCCCCCGCGCTGGGGGCTGCGTGCCTGGCGCCACAGACGGGCGCCAAAAAAGATCCCGTAGATCAGCGCCACCACGATGGCCAGGTTCAACACTGCGCGGAGCAGGTACTTGCCCGGACTGGCCGCCGGGGCAGTGGCCTTCGCAGAATCAGCCTCGCGCAAGTCCAGAGGGAGATCCTCTGCTGCCTGCGGGGCTGCTCTGCCGTCGGATGCCAGTGCGTCGCGATCTCGCCCCGCGGTCGCCGATGGGGCCGCGGCATCGTCCTGCCCGGACGACGCCGCACCCCAGCGAAACGCCGCTGCGAGCGCCATTGCAATGGCGAGGAGACGTGGGTAGGCGTGCATCAGTCCGAGGCGCCACCCCCACCCCCGCACAGTTCGGTAATGCGCACGCCGAGTCCGCCATCGACGACGACCATCTCCCCGCGTGCGATGACCCGCCCGCCCGCGACGATTTCCACGGGATCATCGGCCCGGCGCTCCAAGGCGACAACATCCCCCGTTGCCAGCTTGAGCAACTCTTCGATGGCGAGCTCCGCGCCGCCGAGGCGTATCTCCAACTGCATTGGCACGTCCCCAAGAAATCCGAGCGGGCCCGCCGGGCCGCCCTCCTGGCCGGTGACCTCAGGGAGTGCTCCCTGCTCTGTGCTGATTTCGTGGCTGCCGTCGGCGCCCTCAGGCTGGGGAAGATCCGAAGCCCCCTCGGACGGCACCAACTCATGGGACGCGGCTGTCATGTTGCTTCACCGCTTTTCGCCCCTGCGTGCCCGGCCCCCGGGGCTGTTCTGCTGCCGACTTGAAAGGCGATCCGCCCATCCATGAATCCCGCCTTGCCCACGAACTTGCCACGGCCGTTGATGAGCAATTCTGCGCCATCGCCAGGCGCTACGTCGAGCACCAGTATGTCTCCTGAGCGCAGCGAGGCCACTTCCGCGAGCGACAGCGTTGTTGTGATGAGTCGTGCTTGCACGTGGACCCGCGCCGATCGGAGCTGCACCGCGATCACTTCTCGTGACCGACTGACAGGCAGTGCCGATGCGGCCAGCTTCAACGCCGCCCGCGTGGGCAGCGATATCGCCAGAGACCCGCACGCCCCGCCCGCCCGCAGCTCAAGAAGCACTGCGACGCCATCTTCGCCGACCAGGCGCATGCGCCACTTCTCCGCCTGCTCCACCTGGACGGCGCCGCGGGAGCCAGGGTCGAGCACGGGTCCGAGCAGTCGGCTGGCGAGCTGTGCCGCCCACGCGCCCAGTATCGCGCAATCAAGGGCCGTGAGTCCCTGGTCACTCGTGTCGGCCGTGGGCGAGCCGAGGAGAGCATCCACGAGCGCGGAGGCGGTTGCCGTCTCCACCACGTGCACGGCCTCCCCCATGTCTGCCCGCAGGGGCACACGCCAGAGCACGATCGGGCCTCGTGGCCCCGACGCATCCCTCGCCGCCGACACCCTCGCCACGCGCAGTTCGCGTGATGCGCCGCCGTCAGCCACCAGGTCGTCGGCTCGTCGCAGCGCCCGCCGCAAGTGCGTTTCCAACGCTCTGAGAGCCCAGTTTCCCAGGGCCTCAGCGTCGGGTAACTGCAGAGCTTCGGTGTGTGCCGACTTCGGAAGCAGCATTATGATCTACTCGGCAGGGCGGCCGTCGGCGTTCTCATGGTGCAATGCGGTACGCAGGCGCGCCGCTTGCGCCCCGTGCTCATCATGCATGGCCCGGTCGGCACGGGCCTCATCGGCCTCCCGTTCCCGGCGCCGGCTCGCCAGCAGGCGCTCGATGGCCGCCTGTTCTCGCGCCCCGGTCACGAGTCGCTCCCGAGCTCGTCTCAACTGCGCCCGCGCGGCCGACACGCGCCACTGTTCGTCCTGAAGGCATCGGCGCAGATGGGTCACGTAGCGACCCGCGATGCGCAGCGATGCACCGTCGTTGGCCCCACAGCCCAAGTCGGTCACGCTGTCGCGCAACTGCTGCTGCCCGGCGCGCTCGCAGCGCAACGCGCGGGCCAATCGTGCCTCCGCTTTGCTGACGGCGATCTGCCGATGCCGTTGGTCCCGACGCCGATGCTCGAGCACTTTCGCCAGGCCGGCTCGCTTCGGTCGCATTGCTGTAGCTTCCCGTAATGACTGGCTGACTCAGCCGGCCGCCTCATGCTTCGCCGGCCGTGGAGCGTGTCCCGGAGAGCGTGCTGCCCCGGGCGTCGTTGCAGGCCTGGGGAAACAGCTCTACCAGCATCCGGATCGAGTCCTCAAACGAAGCTTCCTCATCCAGCCCTTGCGCCAGGTAACGCCGCACGTCACCAATGCGGTCCAGCGCAGCGTCGATATCGGGATTCGTTCCGCGCTGGTAGGCGCCGATGGCGATAAGGTCCTCGTTCTCAGCGTATGTCGCCAGGACACGGCGCAGGGCGTTGGCTGCCGCCGTGTGTTCGGGGGAGACGATATCGTTCATCACTCGCGAGACGCTCGCCAGAACATCCACGGCCGGGTATCGCCCCTCGGACGCAAAACGCCGACTGAGTACGACGTGTCCGTCAAGTATCGCCTTCAGGGCGTCGGCGATGGGCTCGGTCAGATCGTCTGCCTCGACCAAGACGGCGTACACCCCGGTGATGGTACCGGTGCGGGAGGTGCCGGCACGCTCGAGCAGTTGCGGCAGCATGGCGAATACCGAGGGCGTGTAGCCGCGCGTCGTTGGCGGCTCTCCGACGGCAAGGCCGACCTCCCTGCGGGCGGTGGCTGCCCGGGTGATGGAGTCCATCATCAACATCACGTCGCAACCCTCATCGCGGAAGTACTCCGCCATCGTCGTAGCCGTGAAGGCGGCCTTCAGGCGGACCAGTGGCGGCTGCTCTGCCGTTGCCACGACGACGATGGAACGCGCCAGGCCATCGCCGAGGTCGCGCTCGATGAACTCTCGTACCTCCCGGCCCCGTTCTCCCACGAGCGCAATGACGTTCGCGTCGGCGCTCGTATTACAGGCGATCATGCCCAGCAGCGCGCTCTTGCCCACGCCGCTTCCGGCGAAAATGCCGATCCGCTGGCCTTTGCCACATGTCAGCGGTCCGTCGATGGCCCGCACACCCAGCCCCAGCACCTCGGTCACACGAGTCCTGTCCAACGGCCCGGGCGCGCTGCCCGAAAGCGACTGGAAGCGTTCGACCGGGATCGGGCCTCTGTTGTCGATGGGTTGACCAAAGGCGTTCACTACTCGCCCGAGAAGGCCCGGCCCAACGCCCACCTGCAGCGGTCTGCCATGAGCGATGACTTCGCTGCCCGCCTCGATGCCCTCCATCTCTCCAAGGGGCAGCAATAGCACGTTTCGGTCGCGAAACCCGACGACTTCCGCCAGTAGCTCGCCTCGCCCCGCCGCCGAGGCGGCTTTGGCGCCTAGGTGACTGCCCCCTGCGGTGCGGATCGAGCACACCTCGCCGATTCGCGCATGAGGGCCCGTGGACTCTACCGCCAGCCCCACCACTTGCCGGACGCGGCCCGTGCGGCGGAACGGCGCCGCGCCGCGCACCGCTCTGAAGGCCGGCTCCAAGTCAAGCCCGGGTCCGTTCCACACCGGTGATGCAGCCACCGCAAGTCCTCCATCGGCTGTCAGTAGCAGGCCGCGTTCGGCTGCCGATCGCCGGCTCCGCGGGCAGAGGTGTATGTCACAGTGCCGATTCGCCGGGCGGGTCTACTCGGCCCGTCCTGAGCGCCTCAAGTAGAGCGTGCTGCACCTGCGCGAGCTGCGTCGCGATCCGGCCATCTATCGCCCCCATCTCCGTCTCCACGACACACCCGCCCACGTCCACGTCGGCGTCCTCGATCAGTTGGAGCCGCTCAATGCCTGTAAAGCCCGCTGCCGTTTCCAGGTCCACATTGCGCACATGGTCCAAGTCGCTCGGGTTCAACCGCACACGCACTCGTTCGCTGCTGTGCACATGCGTGAGCGCCTCGGTGACAGCTCGTTCAGCAGCCGCAGGGTCACAGCTCACGGCCTGTCGCACGACGCGCTCGGCGATGGCCATGGCGAGTTCCACGATCTGTGCTCGGGCTGCATGCACCATGTTCTGCCGCTCACTCAACACTCGCTCCACAATGCGCTGCACCAGGCGCCGGAGTCGCTCCGCCTCCCGGGCGTACTCAGCCCGCTCCATCTGCGCCGCCTCTTCCTCATCTGGCGCCGGCGGAAGCTGCCGAGCGGCGAGATCGGCCGCCTCAACGCCCTCGGGACCGTGCAGCGCCACAAAGCTCTTCGTTTCGTCAGTGCGGCCCGATGACTCGGGCCAAGTCTCTGCATTGCGGTGCTTCTCCTCATCAGGGCGCAGGTGCACACGAGTTTGTGGTCGCCTCCGGATGGCCACCGATGGGCGCGCGCGCGGCCCAAGGGGCCGGACCTGGTGGGCGAGGTTACGGCTGTCGTCAGCCTTGATGAGCCGGGCCATCGGGCGTACCTCCCGCTGCAACGCTCGCACGTGTGCCCTCACCTACACGGCTCACGAGTAAGCTCTGCTTTGCCGCAACCGCGCGCTGCAGAGCGGCGCGCGCGCCACGCCACGGTCGCGTCCGGCTCTGAGCCACAGCCGTGACCTCAGCACGCTTGGCCTCCGGTAGGGCCTGGAGCACGACCGCTGCCACAGAGGCATCGGCGCCTTCGAGCAGGCGGGCCACGACGGCTGGCCGCTCGTGCGCTACCAGAAGCAGAAGTTCGTCGGCCGTGAGTCCCGTCAGTATGGAGGATGTAGAGGCGATGTGGGAGGCGGCCGCGGCGGACTCAGATGGCCGTGCCTCTATGGCCTCGTCATTCTGCCGTCCTCTGCGGCGCCGCGAGGCCAGCATAAGCCCGGCACAGAAGCCGACCGCGAGCCCTCCCGCGAGCGCTGCCAGCGAGAACGCCCACCCGGAAGCCGCTTGCGGGCGGAGCCCCTTCGACGGCATTGGCGACGGCGCACGCAGCGGAGACTCCTGGCGTCCGCCGAGTTCGTTCACCTGCACTGCCCCAGCGCCAAAAAGCGTCTGGCCGCTCTCGCTGACTACGCGGACCTGCTGCAGGGAGGCGCCCGATGTCGTGGCGCACTCGGCTATGGCGGCGATGGCATCGCCGCTGAGGTATGCGCCATCGCGCACGCCAAGGATCACCAGCGCCGATGCCGACTTTGCGCTATCGGCGAAGGGTGACTCAATGGCGGGCCGCACCAGGACGCGTGCCCGCGCAACGTCCCGGAACGATGAGATGGCCTCTGTGACGCGCCCCTCGAGATCGCTGGTGGCCGCGTTCCGGAGCGACGAGTAGGGGCTGAACGACAGTGAGGGTTTACGAATGCCACCTGGGGATTGGTCATCTGGCGCCGACGGTGTCCGGGCGAGCTGGCTCGCCGGCGAGGCAGTTTGCCGCGCGCTCTGCGTGCGGCGTGCGTGGGTGGCGGTCAATGCCGCGATCGCTCCCACGGCAGCAATGCAGGTGATGCCTGCAACTACGCGATGCCACAATGATGCTTCTTGCCACACTGCTTGTAACTGCGTCACAATTCAACCGATGCTGCCCATTCGGCGCTTCGCTTGCAGTGCTGCCCCACCTCGCTTCAAGCTCTTGCAGCACGACCAATGCATTAAGCTCGCCGGGCAACTACTTACATTCTCTCTCGAATCCTGGTCCGTCCCCAATGAATCCGCGTGATGATTCGCCCGCCACATGGGGCGCAGAGACACATTCCACCCACGCAGCAGACGTGGCGCGGACCCGATTCCACAGCGCCTGGCGCGGAGCTACTCTCCGCTCAGTTCGCGGGAGCCGACAGCAGCCGCGCTACTTATTCTTGACCTTGAACCGCGCTCTGCACTGGCGCACGAGGCGCTTCCCGTCGTAGGCCTTGAGCCTCAGGAAGTGCTGCCCGTCGGGCACGGTAGTGCTATCCCACTGGAGAGAGAACGGGGACGCCGTTGCCGAGCCGATCTTTTTGCCGCCCACGTATACCTTGATGAGCGAGACCTTGACGCCTTCCTTCACCGTTCCGGCTATGGTGGCCATCCCGCTCACGACGGCATCTTTGGCGGGCTGACCGATCCTCACGGCATTGCACACCACCACCCGCACTCGGTCAGGTGGGAAGAGTGCACGACCATCTCCGTCATACGCCACTGCCTTCACGTTGCAGTGGCCGTCCTTCACGCTCGTGGTATCCCACTCGCAGATGTAAGGGGGCGTCGTGAAGGACGCGATGCTCTCTCCCATCGCGATGAACTCCACGCGGGAGATCGTGACACCTGCGGCCGAGGCCGTCTCCTGGCGCGCAGATGCGACCCCGAGCGCATACGAGTTACCCGGATAACCGATATTGGCATTCGTGCTCGAGCCATCATCATTCGGCGTTGCCTCGATGGTGACCGTGCCGCTCAGAATCCCGCCGGGGCCGGGGCTGAGGATGATGATGGGCGGCGGGTCGTCGCAAGCCCACGACGCCGTCAGAACCACCAGCGCCATCAGAACTACCGGCCACAGTAGATACTGGGCTCCCCTGTGCTGGCCTGTCATTTGCTGTGCGCCCCTCCCTATTACGTATACGTGTGTAACATCCCTATTACTATTAGTTGCCGGGATCAGCGAGGGGGTTTTATCGAATTTCGAGGACTACGTGGGATGAGAGCTCACAGCCAGTAGTGGACGAGCATCCGTTCGGCTTCGGCGAGTTGGTTCTGCGAGCGACAGGTGTCCACCAAATGATCGCGGGCCTGCCTATTGCTGGGGTCCAGCTCCAGAGCTGCCACGTACTGCTCCGCCGCCTCCGCGTAGCGGCCCTGGCGCTGCAGAGCTATCCCCAAGCCGACCCGTGCGGCAGGGGGCAATAATGGATCAAGCGTGAGTCCATCTTGATAGTACTGCTCGGCCTGTCGATAGTGCTCTTGCGAGTCCAGAAGGCGTGCCATTTTACAGTTGAGCCAGCCCAGATTACTAAGCACCTCAGCCGATTCCGGTCGAAGTGCGAGCGCTCGGCGCAACCAATGCTCTGCCCTGCGCCATTGCTTGCGTTGCCCGTACACTATGCCGAGGGAGGAGGCAGCCTTGAAGCAGCCGTGGTCTTGCTCGAACGCCTGCCGGAAGAGCCGCTCCGCCTCTTCTAAGTGACCGGCGGCGAATTCCGTGGCTCCCAAGCACAGCCTGGCTTGGAGATTCAACGGATCCGCCTCAAGTGCCCGTCGGTAGTGGTCCGCAGCAGCGTCCCTCTCGTCGCTGAAATGGTCAATGGCACCGAGGAGGATCTCAGCCAGTGCCTCCGCTCGGATCTCGGTCCGGAGTTGTTGCGCCTGCCTGCAGCATTCTTCCTCCCGTCCGTCGAACAGCAAGCTCAGCCCCAGCAGATACCGGGCTTGTGCCAGGTCGGGCTGTATACTGAGCGCGTGGGAGAGCTCTTCCGCCGCACGGCGCATGTTGCCCACTCCCATCAGGGATCGTCCGTACGCCAGGCAGATGTCCGCGTTGTCCGGGGCAACCGCCACAGCGTCCCGGTAAAGCGCGGCCGCCTCGCGCCAGTCCTGCTCGTACTCCTCGAGAAGGCCCAGGTTGAACCGAGCGGCCATGCAGGCGCGCTCGTGCTGCAGAACGGCCCGGTACGTCTCTTGAGCCGTAACCAGGTCCCCTGCTGCCACCATTGCTCCTGCTCTCGCGATCTGCGCGCGCGCTCTCGGAGTGCAGTCAACGGCCATTGAGGTTACGCCGAGCGCCACTCGCCGCCGCAGGAGCGCATTTCCGCGGCCGACCACGATGCTCAGTTGCCCGTTCCCCTCGGAACGATCCCGCGCACCGAGCAGTATCTCTTGGGCACGCAGTTCGTCCACCGAGTCAATGGAGCGCCCCCGAAGCGATAGGACTATGTCGCCCGCCCGAACACCGGCGGAGGCGGCCGGCGAGCCAGGCGCAACGCTCTCGACCCTCAGTCCTCCGTCCGGGGTCGGAATGGGCTCGACGCGCAGGCCGAGACGAATCCGAGGGGTGACCAGAGTCTCCAGGAGATCGGTCCGCGATAACGCGGGAGGCTTCCAGACCTCGTAGTGGCTCCCCAGGCGGCCCTGCACGTGCAGTGTGCGCAGCCGTGGCTCGGGGACGGGGATGGTCTCTGAGCGCCCATCGAGCCCGGCGGAGAAGATCCACTTCTCCGGCACCGCCCGCTCTTCTCCGCGTCGCTTGACGACAGACTGCCCACGGAGCGTTACAAGAGTGACGCCTCCGGAGGCGTCACTCGTAGCCGCGGCCAGCATCGCCTCGGCCGCTCGCAATGACACGCTGCAATCCCGAACTCCAATCCGCATCCCCTCACTGTCGCCAGGGTTCCACACCCACGTGCGGCCCGAACGGATCACCAAGTCGGGGCTCGTGCTCCGTGTGCCGTGCTTGCGCTGGGGGGAAACTTCCACGCAACTGTCGAAGTCCACCAACGCCTGAGAGCCGTCCGCCAGCTTGATAAGGATGCGGTCTGTCTCCTCGGTCAGCACTCGTACGCCAGGAGCCAGCCTCGTGCCTCGGCCGGTCTCCAGTTTGCGCTGTCCTTGCCATATCACCGGCTCACCGTAGGCAAAGGCCACTGTGGCCGGGCCGGGCGGGGCCTTGGTAGCTGTGGAGTGGAAAATGAACCATCCAAGAGCCAAGACGGCAGGCACCACGACGGCGGCCGCGCGCGCTTGCCAACTCCATGCGCGACGAGCCGGCGCTTCTTGCGCTCGGGCGACGCGCTTCGCCACCTCTGCGTCGATTTCCGCCGGGAACGGCTCCTCCGGCAACTCGCGCACCAGGTCCATCGTCAGCGACAGCGCGTCCATCTCGTGCTGACACCGGTGACATGCGCGCACATGTTCCAGCACTCGCGTCGCGTCGGCGTCACCAAGCTCGCCCAACAGCAGCGGTATCAGCCGTCTCTCTGCCGCGCTGCACCTCATGGTGCACTCCCCTCCGTCGCCCCCAGATCGAGCCCCTCTCTCAGCCTGTGCCGCAACGACCGGACGCCCTGGAAAACCCGAGATTTCACGGTATTGATGGGAATCCGCAGGATGGCGGCGATCTCCCGGTAGCTCAGTTCCTCGAAGAAGAACAGAACCACGGCAGCCCGCTGCTTTTCGGGCAGCAGCGCCAGCGTCTCCCTGACCTTGCTGACCAGCACCTTGGCAGCCAGCCTTTCGAAGGGCATATCCTCGACGCTCATATCCTCGGTCACTGGCACCTCAACGGGCCGCTGCCTTCGCCGGCGGCGCAGCTCCATCAGGCACACGTTAAGGGTCACGCGATACAGCCATGTCCGGAAAGTCGAATCCCCGCGGAACTTCCCCAACGACGTGTAGACCTGAATGAGTACTTCCGTAGTAACGTCTTTCGCCCACTCCGGATCGCCAACCATGTTGCACACGATGGTGTGCACCCGGGCTTTGTGCTGGCCTATGAGGGCATCGAACGCCGAATGGTCACCATTCAGAAACGACGCTATCTTTTGCTTGTCGCGGGCGTCCCGAGAGGCGGTCAACTCAGGGCGACTCCTCGTGCTCTATATTGTTTGTTGCCAATTCTCGCAAAGAGGTTTTCCCCGATTTGTTAAATATCTCACACATCATCTGGCCGGGCCGTCGGCGCTTACCCGTCTGGTGACGACGATATGTCGGTGCCGTCAGGGGGGCAGCTCGCTCGCCTTGCTGGCCGTGGCTGCTGCGCAATCCCATTTCCCTTGAGTTCCACGGTCGGGGCACTCGGCCCTGCATCATGCTCGAAGGTGCTTCAAGACCGTCTTCCGGTCATAGACTCGGAGCCGCTACGCGGCCTGCGCTCGAGCGCGCTGCTGAGACCTCCGCTGGGGGGAGGTCGCGGAGACGCTCTCCTCCCAGATCGCCATCGCCGAGATGGACGGTCACACTGGGATTGTTCCATGTTTTGGCCTGCGGTAGCTGCGTGGGCGGGACCGCCGATGTGACGCCAATCAAGTGCAGCGCCGCGTCAGAGGTGGAAGAATATGTGTGAGACGGAGGAAGCGCGAAATGTCCAGAACTGAATCTTTCGTGTGCCGGGCCCTTCGCCGAGTTGTTCTGATGCTTGCCGCATTAGTCATCGTTCTCTCGTGCGCGTGCTGTTTCCCGAGGTCGCGGACAGATTGGCTCCAGCGGCACGGACATGGATATGACGCGACCGGGATCGGAACGGCGATACTGACCACCGTAAGATAGAGTCCCTCGCCATAAGCGGCACGGCGCACGCTGTGGCGCAAGTGGAAGTTTGGCGTAGGCATCTCCCC
This sequence comes from Armatimonadota bacterium, assembly GCA_030601885.1. Lineage (GTDB taxonomy): Bacteria > Armatimonadota > Zipacnadia > JAUWAU01 > JAUWAU01 > JAUWAU01. The sequence continues at coordinate 32,440 of JAUWAU010000025.1, read as the reverse complement.
GGTGGCGCGTCCTCTGGCGCTTGCGACTGGCCCTGCCAACCTCAGCCACGCACCCGCACTTCCCCGATGCCGCTGCGCAGGTGGCGCACCGCGTAAGAGGAACCAAAGCATCGCTACAAGCAGCATTCGTCCGGGAGGCGGGCGCCATGCGCGTGACGATCAACCAATCCACCGTGGAACTGGTTCAGGGGGACATTACCACGCAAGACACAGATGCCATTGTGAATGCGGCGAACGCGTCGCTGCGCGGCGGGGGTGGTGTTGATGGGGCGATCCATCGAGCCGGCGGGCCGCAGATCCTGGAGGAGTGCAAGACAATCGGGGGCTGCAAGACCGGCGATGCGGTGATCACCACGGGTGGGGAACTTCCCGCGCGCCACGTGATCCACACGGTCGGGCCGGTATACAGAGGCGGGAGAGAGGGGGAGGCTGAGCTGCTGGCGAGTGCGTATCGGCGGAGCCTCGAGGTAGCCTCCGAAAACGGGCTGTCGTCGGTGGCCTTTGCCTCCATCAGCACGGGCGCCTACGGATACCCCGTTGCCGAGGCATCGCGGATCGCGCTGCGGACAGTAATGGAGTATCTGCGGGCACACACGGACATCTCGCTCGTGCCCTTCGTGCTGTTCAGCGCGGCGGACTTCGAGGTGTATAAGGAGGCGCTGGCGGAGTTGACCGCTGGCTGATTCCCCTGTTCGGCGCGCAGCCTACATGGCCTGCAATAGGAAGTAGACACCGACGGCCACGATAACGCCGCCGGCGATCTTCTTGCACAGGTCCGTCCATTTGGCCAGCCGGCGACTTTCCAGCATGCTCCGGGCTGCGCCCATCGATGTGCCCGCCACCATGATCAGCGCGCAGTGGCCCATCCCGTAGGTCAATAGCAGAGCGCCCCCGTAGATCGGGCTGCTGCCCTGGGTGCTCAGGTAGGCCAGTAGCACGACGAGGATGGGCCCGGCGCACGGCGTAGAGACGAGGCCGAATAGCACACCGAGCAAGAAGGCGCCCAAGGCGCCGCGGGTGGCGGGCTGGACTCTGGCAACTGCTGGGATCTGGAAGTTCAGAACGCCCATAAGGTGCAGGCCCATCACCAGACACACACCACCCACGAGCCATGTCCAGACGCGTCGGTCGCCGCCCACCACCCCGCCCAGCAGGCTGGCGAGCACCCCAAGCACGGCAAAGGTGAGCGAAACTCCGAGGGCCATGCAGAGACTGAAGCCCAGCGACCGCTTCCAGTTCGTTGCGCCTTCGCTCCCACCCACGTATGCAATGCTCAAGGGGATGACGGCGAGCACGCAGGGATTCGACGCCGTCAGCAGCCCGCCGAGGAACACGGCGCCAAGGGCAAGCCACGGGCTGTGCTGGATGATCTGCTGGACGGTCTCGGCGAAGGACTCCACCTACTCCACTCCCATTTCGGCGAGCTTGGCAACGATGTCTTCCTTCGACATGAAGCCCTCGTGACGGTAGAGCTCCGTGCCGGTGGCATCGACGAACACCTGCGTCGGAATCAGCATGACCTTATACTGCTCAGCCGCCTCAGGACGCTCCCCGATGTCAATGATCTCAATCCTCGCACGGCCCCGGTACTCGTTGGCCAGCTCTTCGAGGATTGGCTTCATCGCCTTGCACGGGATGCACCTGCCCATGCCCAGGTCGATAACTGCAGGCAGCGCTTTGGCGGGCTCATCGCTGCTGGGTTGCTTTGCGTCGCCGGCACGCTCTTCGACAGCCGGTAACTGCGCCTCTCCGGAAGCAGGAGCGGCCGATGGGGCTTCGGCCGACGAGCTCCTCGAGCTCTGGCGGGACAGGCTTTCGCGCAAGCCGCGCTGGCTCAGCTTCCACCACGCGCCGGCCCCGATGATTGCCAGGACGATCACGATGACCGTCGTTTTATAAGCCTTCTCGCTCATTGGTTATTCCTCCGAATAGCCGGCTCACAACTCTACGCTGGGAGATGCGGCAGACTTGCCTACTGCTGCGCCGTGGCCGAGGTGATGTGGGATACGACCTCGGACACCTCGGGGACCTTGCCGCTGATGACGACTTTGCCGTCGATGGCGAGCGCCGGGGTCATGAGCACGCCGGCTTTCGCCATCTCGCCGACATCGGTGACCTTTTCCACCTCCGCCTCAACGCCGGCCTGTTTTGCCGCCTCCCGCACGACTTCTGCCGTCTTCTCACATCGGGGACAGCCGGGACCATACACGGTGAGCTTCATCTCGACACTCCTCCTGAACGTCGGCGAACCGCTGGCCCGCCATTAAGCCGTCAGCCACCCAAACACGATGCCCGTGAGGGTGGCCATGATCACAACGAGCGCTACGAACACGGCGGTCTTTCTCGTGCCCATAACGCTCCGGATCACGAGCATGTTAGGCAGAGACAGAGCCGGCCCGGCAAGCAGCAGTGCGAGCGCTGGGCCCTTGCCCATGCCGCTCCCCATCAGGCCCTGCAGGATGGGCACCTCCGTGAGAGTGGCGAAGTACATGAACGCCCCGACTATCGAGGCGAAGAAGTTGGCGCGGATCGAATTGCCGCCCACGAGGCCCTCCACGTGCTCGGACGGTATCAAGCCGTGGTCGGTGCCGGGCATTCCCAAGAGAAGCCCGGCTGCGAGCACGCCGCCGAACAGCAGCGGCAGAATCTGCGCGGTGAACTCCCAGGTGGATCCCGTCCACGCCTTCAGTTCGTCCCGCGTGAACCACGCTCTGAGCATAAGCGCCAGGACTATGAGCAGTGCGAGAGTGGGATACCAGTGAATACGGTAGACGGCTGCCCAAAACCCATGGGGGGTCGCCGGCTTCGCCCAGGCAGCGAAGATGAGGATGAGCACCATCGTCAGGAAGTAGAGTCCGTTCAGCCACAAGGGGCGGCCGTCGGCTTCCTCGCCGACGGCGATATCGTCGAGGCGCTCCCGCTCCTCCCGGCCGAAGAACAGCGACATCAGCAGGCCGATGACGACGGCGAATATCACGGCGCCTACCGCGCGCCCGATGCCCAACTCGACACCGAGCACGCGGGCCGTGAGGATGATGGCCAGGACGTTGATGGCCGGGCCGGAGTACAGGAATGCAGTCGCCGGGCCGATCCCCGCGCCGCGGGTGTAGATGCCGGCGAACAGGGGCAGCACCGTGCAGGAGCAGACGGCCAGGATGGTGCCCGAAACCGACGCGACGCTGTAGGCGAGCCACTTGCTGGCCTGTGCGCCGAAGTACTTCAGCACCGATGCCTGGCTAACGAAAACGGCGATGGCCCCGGCGATGAAGAAGGCGGGCACCAGGCAGAACAGGACGTGTTTCTGCGCGTAGTCATTGAGCATCACGAAGGCGTCCAAGATGGCGCTCTGGACTCTGTGGTGATGCACGGGCAGGAAGTACGCGGCAAGGAATACGGCTACGAACAGCAGCAGCTTCTTCCAATTATCGCGCATGTGCAGTGACCATCCGACTCTGTGCTAATCTGTGACGCAGAGATAGGCTGACTGGGCTCCACTTTGGCGTCCCTTGGACACCGCAGCCAACTCGGCCGCCAGCCAAGTTGGTGGCTGGGTCGGCGAGGCAGCGCAATAGGTTTCGCTACGTGCTGCCCTTGATCGCCTCCGGTTTCAGACCCAGATACCGCCACATAGGCAGCGTCACACGTTGCCCGTGGTCTCCGTACGGGTCAGTCACGACGGGCCCAGTGAAAAAAGTCGAGTCCGGGCCATGGCAATCCGTGCAAGCGCCCGCCCCTAGAGCCTTGCGCGCCGGAGAGACGTTGTGGCTAAAGGTCCAGCGCAGCGGAGATGCTTGGCGGTGGGGGGCCGCTGTCAGTAGTCCTTGTTTCAGTTCATAGACTGTGTGCCCTTTGACGTAGACGGGCGTGATCTGCTTGAAGCGGCCCCCCTGCAGAGAATCTCGCAGAGCCGCGAGCATCGCCTTGATCTCTGACTCCTTATTCGCCTCGACCTTGCCATCGCCACTATCGTCGGCGATCACGTGCTTGACCTTCTCATACGCGTGCCGCGTCTCGCGGAGCAGCAGAGGGTGTATTACCCGGGCTGTTCTGTTGCCCCACCAAACGGGCAGCAGGGCGTTGCCTGCGTATAGCTTCCCGTCATCGAGCCTGAAATACGCGGGTCGCCATGCGACCGACTCCCCGAACTTCCTGGCCTGTTTAGCCGTTGCGATACTCATGGTGCTGCCGGTGGTCGTGTCCACGGCGAGCACCGCCGTGACGTTGGCATCGCGGACGTGGCACGTGACGCAGGCAATCCGCTCCAGATGCGTCGCCGGCAGCGTCTTGTGGGCGGGCTTGGCTGCGCCGAGGCGGCCTTGGGTATGGCACGACTCGCAGGATTGAGCGGCACTGTCCAAGTCATTGCGTACCATCACTTCGTTGGACCGGCCCTTGAGCATCTGGTGGTCGAGACCGGCGGTGTGGCAACTCACGCAGTGCAGGCCCGCCGCCGTATGTACATCGTCGTTCCGACCATCCCAGACGTGACCACGCTTCTTGACCTCCGCCTCCGCGTGGCAGAACAAGCAATTGCGGTCGGCTGGGTCTGCTATGTCGAGTTCGACCTTCCCGTTATGGAACAGGTGCGTACGGTAGGATAGCGTCGGGCTGTCACCGGAGTTGACCGCGCCCTTGACAACTCCGAGGCCCGCACCGGCGGTCGCCGCCCACTTCAAGTTGCCTTGGGTCAGTTGCGACAGCCTCGCCTCCGCGTGGTAGTTGGACTGGTGGCACAGCAGGCAGTCGATCTCAAGCACGCCGGAACGGTCCCATGCGGCGTTGTGGTAATCCCCGTCGAGGCTCGCGGCTAGCTCCGGATGTGCCTGCTGGCGCAGATCGTATCGCTCGCCGTCCCGGTCTCGCTCCATCAGTCCGCCGCCGGGATGGCACTTCCCGCACGTCTGGGCGAACTGGTACGGCGTGGTCGCGATTTCTGACTGGGCCGAGTTGCTCTTCTTCGCGAGTGACTTGTACGACATGTGGAACTGGCGTCCCATCATGCCGTCTGAGAGAATCCAGGGCTTTCCGGTCTTGGCGCCGTAGTCGTCAGCGATACTGTCGGCACCCAACTGGAAGTGATAGCCCTGCGATATGGTGTCGTAGCTATGACAGCCGCCGCAGGTCATCCGCGGGCTGTAGGGCTCGGGGTCCGCGGTGCCGGTGTCTACGGGCCTTCCGGCCGCATCAAGGAGCTGGATCGGCACGTGCGCCTGGGCCTGCTGCGACAGCGCAGGCGTCGCAACGCCGTCCGCCGGTGAACGGGACATGCGGGTCGGTGGGGATGTGCCGGGGGGGCCAGCGCCAAGAAGCAGCAGCGACATCACCAGCAGCCCCAATGCTGCAGAGAGGCTTCCGGCCAAGCGCACTCCTCTCCGAATTCCTGTCATACGGGCTCACCCCTGAAGGCCCCAGTATCATAAGAACGTCTGAGACTGCACCGGCAGCGCATCGTTGTCCACCGATTCGAGGCGTTCGTGCTTCCACACGTAGTCCACCTGGAGCTTGTCTCGACGACCGCACAGGAAGAAGTTGAGACCGACTGTGCTCTGGCGCGCGTCATCCCCATCCACTACGCGCTCGTTCGGATCGAACCGGTCGTGACCGCGTACGGACCCGCTCTTCATCGTCTGCAGCACCAGATTCAACAGCCATACGACTCGTGAAGGCGCGTCCTGGCCTCATCGACGACGGACAGCATGTTGCAGCGCCCCTCGCTGAAGTTGCAGTCTCCGCAGGCGAGACACGCAAGCTTCTCGGTCACTCCCGGCCCGAGGGTGTTGAGCGCCGGAATGATCGTGAGGTCCGGGAGGGCGTCCTGTACACATTTGAGCCCCGCCCCGCAGGCGAGCACCAACACCACGTCAAAGTCCAACGGGCGGAGCCGGTCAGCAGCCTGCTGGACGGCCTCCGGGTCGCAGGCGCCATCTTCGATTGCCAGCGGCGCGTCGTCTGCCGAAACGAGCGAGAACACTTTCGCGGCCAGCGCCTCGCGCATAGCGATCACCTGCTCGGTGCCACCGGTTCGGCTCACCTTCGCGCACTTGCCGCAGCCCAGTACGTACAGGCTTTCCGCTGCTGTCTCGCGCAGCAGAGCCTCTATCTCCTCCTGCGGCTTCCGAACTGTCACGACCGACATTCTCAGTGCCCCTCCTATCCGAGCCGCGCCGGATGCGATGAGGCCGCGCCATGTCTCACTGTTTCTTTTCTTTCGGGCGATACTTATCGATCTGGTCCACGAGCGTCTTCTCGAACTCCGGGTCGCGTACGACGTGGGTGAATCGGACGACGCCCTTTGTGTCGATCAGGACCAGGTAGGGTATCGTCTCGACTTTGTACGATTCCGCAACCTTGAAGTCGCTGTCCAAGATGACTGGAAACGTCAATTGGAAGTGCTCGATCCCCATCGGAACCACGCGCTCGGCGAACGGTCCATCCAAGTTGACTGAGAATATCTGGACGCCCTTGTCCTTGTACCTCCGCTGCAGCTTCTCCAGGCGTTGCACCACGTACTGGCACGGTCGGCACATGAATCGCCCAAAGTCGAGCAAGACGACTTTCTTGCCGCGATAGTCCTTCAGGGCATAGGTCTTGCCCTTGATGTCCTTTAGAGTGAACTCCGGAGCTTTCGCTCCCACCTTCAGTTCTGCAGCATCCGGCGCTGCGACTGCGGATGCTGCGCCCATCGCCATCGCGAGTAGGGCCCACCTTGCGAGGCGCTTGGCGCTTCGGTGTTGCCTCGGATAGGGCATTTCGTGCCTCCCGTGACACGGTGCGATGACACCGGTTGGCGATCATGCGGGCGTCTCCGACGCAGCCACTGGCGCGGCGAAGTATCGCCGCTGGAAGTACAGCGCGACGTTCACCAAGCCTATGAGGACCGGCACTTCCACCAGTGGGCCGATGACAGTCGCAAAGGCTGCGCCGGATTCTATGCCAAAGACGGCCACGGCGACGGCGATGGCCAGCTCGAAGTTGTTGCTGGCCGCCGTGAAGGCGATGGTGGCGCTCTTCGGGTAGTCCGCCCCCAGCTTCGCGCTCATGGCGAACGACACGAGGAACATCACGACGAAGTAGATGAGCAGCGGCATCGCGATGCGCACCACGTCCAGCGGGACCGTGACGATGTATTCGCCCTTTAGCGAGAACATGACGACGATGGTGAAGAGCAGCGCGACCAGTGTGATGGGGCTGATGCGCGGGATGAACTGCTGCTCGTACCACTCACGCCCCTTGGCGGCAATCAGCGAGAATCGAGTGATAATGCCCGCGAGGAAGGGGATCCCGAGGTAGATGAAGACGCTCCTCGCGATCTCGCCAATCGTCACGTGCACTTCCACCCCGGCGAGGCCAAAGAGCGGAGGAAGCACCGTGATGAACACGTAGGCGTACACGGAGAAGAAAATGACCTGGAAGATGGAATTAAGCGCCACCAGGCCGGCGGCGTACTCACTATCGCCCTTCGCCAGCTCGTTCCACACGATCACCATGGCGATGCAGCGGGCGAGGCCGATCATGATGAGGCCGACCATGTACTCGGGGTAGCCGCGCAAGAAGACGATAGCCAACAGGAACATGAGTATTGGACCGATGAGCCAGTTCTGGACCAGCGACAGGCCGAGCACCTTGAAGTCGCGGAAGACCTGGCCGAGCTGCTCGTACTTCACCTTCGCCAGCGGCGGGTACATCATCAGAATGAGGCCGATGGCGATGGGGATGGACGTCGTGCCGATCTGGGATGCCTGGTTCAGCGATTGGATCAGGTACGGCCACAGGTAGCCCGCGCCCACCCCCACGCCCATTGCCAGAAAGATCCACAGCGTCAGGTAGCGGTCCAGAAACGATAGCCGTTTCGCCACGGAGTTGGGCATGCGCCAGATTCACCTCACCGGGCCTCTATCGAAATATAGCCATTATTCGATGAGTCCGTCGGCAAGAAAATGATGGCCCAGCGGCTCAGGCGGCAACACAGCGCTTGGCCAGCCTGTCCTCCGGATTCTCCTGTGCGGATCTGCGGTGATTCGCCCGGACGATGTCGCTCAGTTCCCGCAGCGCCGCATCGAGAGCCTGTTCGTCCACGCGCACGAGCACCCACGTCCCGAGCTTGCGGTCCAGCAGCACGCCGGCGTCGCGCAGGATGCTCACATGCCGGGAGATGTTGGCCTGGCTCATCCGGAGTTGGTCCACCAGCTCACAGATGCACATCTCTTTGTGCGCCGAGACCAGGTCCAGGATATTGAGCCGGATGTCGCTGCTCAGAGCGCTAAACACTCGCGCCGACCTCTTGCTGTCCATCATCAGCTCTCCATCGAATGATCGAACATATTCGATATATACTCAGATGTGCTCCGATGTCAAGCCGCGTAAGTGGAGCTTGTGGCGCGGGTTACAAATCCCGCGCCGTGCGGCATGCTCGGGCCGGGGCGGAACGCGGGCGATGGCAAGAACGGGCCGCCCCGTGGGCCCGCATCAGTGAAGCAGTTCAGTGATGCGGCGCTCAAGCGCATCGGCCGCGCTGTGGAAGGCAGCACGCCGCTGCTCATCGGTGCCCGGCGCCTTCGCCGGATCAGGCAGCGGCCAGTGGAGACGCTCTCTGGCGCCCGAGTAGACCGGACAGACCTCGTTGGCGTCGTCGCACACTGTGATCAGCAGATCGAAGCTTTGACCGTCAAACACGGATAAGGCTTTCGGTTTGTGGTGCGAGATGTCGATGCCACGCTCGCGCATGGTCTCGACCGCGAGAGGATGGACCTGCTCCCCGGGGGCCGTGCCTGCACTGAAGGCCGCGACGCGGCTGCCTCCTAGATGCCGCAGCAGCCCCTCCGCCATCTGACTGCGGGCGGAGTTGCCGGTGCAGAGGAACAGAATGCGCTTGGTGGGCGGTGTGTTTCTCACGTCTCACTGCGGGCTCGCCCCGCCTGCGGCCGCCTCTTCGCGGCGGCGCTGCTGCTTCTGCCAATCGTAGTCTACCGCGCCCTCGTAGAAGGCCTCCGGGTGCTCGACGGCCCAGATCTGTTGGTGGATGATCCAGTTGCCTGGGTCGAGCGCAAGGGCTTTGCGCCACTCGGCCATGGCCTCCTCGGTCCGTCCCTGGACGAGCAGGGAGTCCTGCTCCCCCCGTTCACGGGTCGCCGACGCGCCATCCGCCTTCGCGAGTCGCCGACGGGCCAAGGGACTCCGCCAAAGCGGCTTCGTCCCTCTCGCGAAGGCGGAAGCCCCTTTGGCGACGGCCCGACCCACGAAGCTTCCGCCTTCGCGGAGGACGTAGCTTCAGCGGAGTCCTCGGCGGAGTCGCTAGCCGCTGTGGCGACGGCGCGGGGATACAGGGGCGTAGTACGTTGGCCTCTTCAGCCACCGGGCAGGCGCTTAACTCCTCCTCCCCACCGACAATCTTTACACCCACCCCAGGGCAGCCTGGGCTCCCGCTCACGACCGCGTCGTCGCGGCCACTTCCCGGTCGGCGGCGGCGACGATTCGCGCCACCTCTCGCTTCTGCTCATCCGAGAGGGGACAGCGGTTGGGCGCTGTTTCGATGAGCTGCTTGGCCTTGCGCCTGGCGTTGTCCAGCATCGTCACCGTGTCCCGGGCCCACGCCATGGGCAAGCGGCGGTCGAGCAGCTCCGGCAGCCACAGCTCCTCGCGGAAGAACTTCGCCGTGTGCTCCGTTTCGATGAAACGGGCGCCCTGTGGGGCGATATCGCAGATCACTTGCTCCGCGAGGCGCTCCTCGTCCACCGTGATGCCCTGCAGCAGGCGCTCGAAGTAGCTCATCATCTCCACGTCGAGCACGAGCTGGACGACGCTGCCGATGTCGGCGCAGGCGAGGATGCCGAGCGAGCCGAAGCTGCGCACGCCGCCGAGAATTGCCCACATGGCGTTCAGGGCCTTGTCCATCATGGCCTGCGCACCGGGCACCTTGGCCTGCGTCGTCGGCGAGGCGGGGGCCGTGTGGTGGCCGCCGAAGAGGTAGGCGCCCATCTGGGCGGCGCCGAGCTTGAGCACGAGGGCGTCGGCTCCAGCTTGCGTATGGACGCCTGCGCGCATGTCGAAGGTGAGCGGACCGGCGCAGTACCCGATCAGGCGGTCGTCGAGGGCCAATGTGATCGCGTTGCAGCCGAAGATCTCGGCGGTCATCTGCACGAGCGCCCCCGCGAGCGTGACCGGGGTGGCCATGCCGGCGACGGGCATGGTCGATATGGTGAACGGCTGTCCGAGCAGTTCGCGTGCTTTCATCGCGATGCGGATGTTCTCGTTGGTGATCATGAAGGGTGAGTTGTACCAGCACTTGGCGGCGAAGATGGGGTCTTGCTTTACCGCCTCAACTGAGCCGTCGGCGACGGCCTGCAGCTCGATGAAGTAGGGGAGCATGCGCTCGGAGTAGACCGATACGCGATAGGGCTTTGAGCTGTTGAGGATGATGGTGGCGAAGGCGTGCACATCGCACGAGCCAGCGGGGACGTCCTGCGGGATGAATGTCGGGTGCGCCCGGTCGAGATCGGGGAAGGTCTCGACCGCGTGCGAGAAGTCCGCCAGGTCCTGCGTGGTTGCCGCCCGCAGCGTGTCCGTCTCGACGTCGGAGCAGTACAGCGCCTGGCCGGAGGCCGCGTAGTGGATCTTATCGCGGTAGGTGTGGTCTATACTCCGCGGAGCGGCGGTAGGGGCGACCCGGCGGGTCGCCCCTACTTCGATGCGTCGCAGCACCGTATCCACGACGGTGTCGGGGAAGCGCACCAAGTCACGGTCGATCTCGCAGCCGAAGTCGCGCAGGGCCTGATTGAATTCGTCGGTTCCCTGGGCCCGCAGCGGCACCCGCCGAAAGACGCGGACGGCCGCCTGCTTGATCTTCTCCATCTCGGCGTCGCTCAACGTCAGAGGTGGTCGGCACTGCAGTTTCACGGCCCGTTCTCTCCTCAATGATGGCGGCCGCTGCGCGAAACGGGCACATCCGGGCGGCGCTGTCGTGGTGCCAACGGCCTTATCGTCCTTCGCCAATTCGGGTGGCTCGCCCTTCGCGGCGCAGGAGCGTGGCCAAAGCAGGAGCCGGCGGCGGCAAGGCCGAACGGGTGGCGTGCTACCGTCAACCACTCCATCGGGGGGCACATACCGTGAGTTCATCCGCGAACGCGCGTCCCAACATCCTGTTCATCATCTGCCACGACGTCGGACAACACGTCGGCTGCTACGGAGCCGGGCTCAACACGCCCAGGATAGATGAGCTGGCGGCCGATGGGGTGAAGTTCACCAAATACGCCTGCACGGCGGCCCAGTGCTCGCCCAGTCGCGGGAGCATCATGACGGGGCGCTACCCGCACATCAATGGCCTCGTGGGGCTGGCCCACATCGGCTGGGAGTTCAACGACGACGAGGTCACGCTGCCGATGTATCTCAACGACGCCGGCTACGGCACGTACCTTTTCGGTGGCCAGCACGAGTCGGCCGATCCCAAGCGCGTCGGGTACCACAACATCTGGGGCGAGTCGGGGAACGCGCTTGGCGTGGCTCCCCGGGTGGCCGAGTTTCTCCGCGAGACGGCTGCAGCGGGCACGCAGCAGCCGTTTTTCGCCTGTGTCGGCATCGGCGAGCCACATCGCCCGTACCAGCGCAAGGGCTACAAGGCCGACGATCCGGCCGAGGTCACGCTACTTCCCTGGCTGCCCGATCGCCCCGGCATCCGTGAGGACATCGCCGGCCTCAACGGCCTGATGTACGCCGTGGACGAGGCCGTGGGCATCATGAGCGACGCTCTGGCCGAGACCAACCTCGACCGGGACACCCTCGTGGTGTTCACCACCGACCACGGCCTCGCTATGCCTCGGGCCAAGGGCATGTGCTACGACCCGGGCATCATGACCGCGCTCATCATGCGCATGCCCGGGCGATTCGAGGGCGGCAGAATGCACGACGAGCTGCTGAGCAACATTGACATGCTGCCCACACTGCTCGAGTTCGCCGGGGCCGAGGACCCGACGAACATCGATGGCCGCAGCTTCCTGGGGCTGCTCGATGCGATCGACTACGCGCCGCGCGAAGACATCTTCGTGGAGATGACCTGGCACGACAAGTACAACCCCATGCGGGGCATTCGGACGAGTCGCTATAAGTACGTGAAGAACTTCGGCGAGCGGCCGCTCGTGTATCTGCCGTCGGACATCTACCGGGGTCGTGCGGGCGAGGAGATGCGGGACGAGTACTACGCGACCACGAGGCCGGAGGAGGAGCTGTATGACTTGAAGGCTGATCCGCTCGAGCGGCGGAATCTGGCCGATCACCCGGAGCAGCAGCAGCGGCTCAGTGCCCTTCGTGATCGAGTACAGCGTTGGATGGAGGAGACGAACGACCGGCTCCTCGAGGGCGATTGGCCGCCGACCGATAAACAACGGGAGCGGCTGGAAACTGATACGACGCCGAACTGAACCACGACGTGCACTCAGGCTCGGACAAGACGGTAAACCTGGGCTGCGCCGGGATGTGAGAGCGCCGACTCTGTGACGCTGCAGTGCAGAGGCACTGCATCTCTGGCGGACCCCCGCGCAAAGGAATGAGATCCCAGCATGGCGACGATGCCTCCGCCGCCGCCACCCGTGCCTCCGCCTCCGCCGCCAGTGTCGGCCCCGCCACCACCCGTCTCACCCGGGCGGCCGTCGGCGGCGGACGCAATCGTGCCCGCCTGGGAGCACCTGAAGCGCGTACTGTTCTCGCCCTTCAACCTGCGGAAGTGGCTCGCCCTGGCGCTCGTCGCCCTCCTCGCCGGCGCGGGCGGGGGCGGCGGCAACGTCGGTGGCCGGGCGGGCCGGCAATATGGGGGCTTCGACGACATCCGCCAACACGTCGCCGACTGGGCGCACGCTCACGCGGACGAAGTCGTCACCGGCGGGCTCGCCCTCGTCGTGGTCGGCATCGGCTTGAGCCTGCTGATGCTCTACGTCACCAGCGTCTTCCGGTTCATCTTCATGGAATCTGTCATCACCAACGAGGTCCGCATCCGCCAGTCCTGGGGCCGGAACAAGGCGGAGGGAGTTTCGTTCATGTGGTGGCGGTTCGGCTTGGGGCTGCTGGTCCTGCTGGCATTCGCGCTTTTCGTCGGGCTGCCCATTGCTGCGGCGGTGTGGCCATCTGTTGGCGCAAGCGGGAGCGGCGCGGCGGGGGCCGGGCCCGTCCTGCTCTGCATCGTCTACGGCGTTCTCATGACCTTCGTGTTGGCGATCGTGGGTGGACTAATAGCTGGCATGACGCGCGACTTCGTCCTGCCCATCATGTACCTGCGCCGCATCAGGACGCTCGACGGGTGGCGCCACTTCTGGCCGATCCTGTGCGCCAACAAGATGGGCTTCGTCATCTACTTCCTGTTGAAGATCGCCTTCGTAATGGCTACCGGGATCGTCGGCGCCATTGCCGGATGCGCGGCCATCGTCGTGGCCGCCATCCCTCTCGCCGCCATCGGCGCGCTCGGGTACGGCCTTGTCCTGCTCCTGGGCATCACTGCCTGGCAGTGGTGGTTCCTGGCCGTGCTCGTGCCCGTCGGCCTCGTTCTCTTAGCTCTCCTGAGCTACTGGATGACCTGTGTACTCCTGCCTATTCCCGTGTACTTCCAGGCGTACGCCTTGAAGTATCTGGGATACGTGGAGCCGAAGTTGCAGACCATCTGAGGCCCCGGGGCCCGCCGTCGGGGGCCGCGTTGCCCACCCATCCGTGCCCCTCTGAGCTGCCTCTTCGTGTCTCCCCTGCAGAGGCCGGCTGGCGTCGATCGGCTTGCGGAAGCTGGTCCAATCCCTCAGGAGGGGTCTGGCGGCGGAAAGCGAAAGGCATCCCGTGGAGTCATTTCTGTCCCGGAGGCACTACCATGGCCAACAACAACGAGCGGATATCCATCGTCGAGCAAGCGTTGGAGAAATGGAACGGCCTTCTCTTTTGCGAGCCCGCGTGGGTGGCCAGGGAGTTCCTGCCGCCGGGCCGGCGGCTGGGCCTGCCGGAGGCCGAGTACGATGTGGGCGAGCGCGGGTACATCTGCGAGCGCTGGCTCTGTTCGACCACCAAGGCGGACAACGCCGTCGGGCCGGAGGACGAGGGGTTGAGCTATCTGGCGCTGGAGGACCAGCGCATGACGCTGAGGGAGGCCGTGGAGGTGGCGGGCCCGCGCCTCCTGGGAGACGAGTACGCCCGCACGCACGGCCACGCCCTGGGGCGACTGGCCAAGATCTACGACTTCGCCGCGCGCATCCCCATGCACATCCATCAGATGAAGGAAGACGCGGCGAGGGTGGGCGCCAACCCCAAGGAGGAGGCGTACTACTTCCCCGAGGGCGTGGAAGTGGGACCGCACCCGGAGACCTTCTTTGGCGTGCACCCGTCGATCGTGGAGCAGGGGAAGCAGGACATCCTGCTCCCCTACCTGGTGGATTGGGACAGCGACCTCATCCTGCGGCACTCCAGCGCGGAGCTGCTCGTGCCGGGGGAGGGCTTCCATCTCCCGGCCGGCGCGCTGCACGCCCCCGGCACGGCGCTGACCATAGAGCTTCAGGAGGACAGCGACGTGTTCGCCATGCTCCAGGCCCTGGTGGCGGGCAAGATCATCTCCAAGGAGCTGCTCTTCAAGGACGTCCACCCCGACGACCGCCAGGCCAAGGGCGAGCGGGCGGTGCTGGAGCAGATCAACTGGGAGATCAGCGGCGACCCGTACTTCTACGAGAATCGCCACCTGGCGCCACAGCCGGTGGAGGGCAGCCGGGAGGAGGCGGGCGCTGAGCACTGGATCTACTACAACACCACGAAGTTCACCGGCAAGACGCTGGCCGTTACGCCGGGGCAGTCGCTCACCAGCCAGGACAACGGTGTCTACTCGGTGCTGGTGTGGCGAGGCAAGGGCACGTTCGATGGCATGCCCATTGAGTCGGGGATCACCTGGCAGTCGGAGTTCGTGGTCACGCACGCGAAGGCCACGCAGCCGGTCACCATCGAGAACACCGGCAGCGAAGACCTCATGCTCATCAAGTTCTTCGGGCCGGACATCAACCTGGACGTGCCGATGATCCCCAAGTACCCGCCGGAGTGAGGCGTTAGAGACGGGAGACGGCAACTGCATACGCGACGCAGACACGACCGCGCCGGTCGTCCCAGGGTGTTGCCGTCTTCTCCTTCTACCTTTTTCCCTTTTCCTTGCCTCTCTGTGTGCGCCAGTACACTACCGTCTCGGCAATGCCGTCGGCCAGTTCGGTCCTCGGGGCCCAGCCGAGCTGGCGCCGGGCCTTGGTTATGTCCAGCGCGCTCCGCCGAAGCTCGCCTCTGCGCTCCGGAGCGAAACGGGCTTCCCCGCTGTACCCCGTGGCCTCCTTGATGACGAGGTACAGGTCGTGCAGTCGGGTCTCGGCACCGGTCCCCACATTGTAGATCCCGCCATCGCCAGCGTTGAGAGCGGACATATTGGCGTCCACCACGTCGGCCACGTAGATGTAGTCCCGGGTGCTCGAGCCATCCCCATATATGGTCGGCTGCTCGCCATTGAGCATGAGCCCGGTGAATATCGCCACGACGCCGGCCTCTCCGTGTGGATTCTGCCTCGGGCCATACACGTTGCCATAGCGCAGCGAGACGTAGCGCAGTCCCTCGTTCACCTGGAAGCAGTGCAGGTATAGCTCGGTAGTACGCTTCGAGACACCGTAGGGCGTTACGGCTCCTACTGCGCGGTCCTCCGGGGTGGGGATCATCTCCGTATCCCCGTACATTGCCCCGCCCGTCGCGGCGAACACGAACTTGTCCACGTCCACATCGACAGAGGCGAGCATGACATTCAGGCCGCCGATGACGTTGGACTCGGCGTCGAACACCGGGTCCGCCACCGCCCGACGCACGCTCATCTGCGCCGCCAGGTGAAACACCGCCTGCGGCTGCTCGCGCCGGAACACCTCGATGAGTCGGTCGCGGTTGCGAATGTCCATCTCGACGAATGTGGCGTCCGCATGGACGTTCTCGCGAAGGCCCGTTGAGAGATCATCGATAACGACGACATGGTGCCCGTCCTCAATGCAGCGATCTACAAGGTGCGAGCCGATGAATCCTGCGCCACCTGTAACCACGATATTCACGATCGACTCCTGCTCGCCGGATTGCTCCAGTGTGGCACAGGCTGCCAGCCTGTGGTATGCCAGGCAAGCTGCCTGGCCCACCGGATTGCTCCAGTGTGGCACAGGCTGCCAGCCTGTGGTATGCCAGGCAAGCCCCTGACTCTTTGGGCGGGGTGCCGCCCCCTACGGGATCAGGCACTGCCTGGCCCACACCTCGGCAGCGGCGTCTGAAGGATTGCATTCTCCCAGCGAAGAACGCGTTGCGCGATATGCCACGTTTCCCGGCGATGCTGAGGAAAACCTTGGTGGACGGCTACGACTATCTGCAATTCGTGGTGTTCGGGAACGTGATGTGGTGCGTCGCCTGGCTCATCCCGGTCTTCGTGCTCACCGCCATAGGGCCGTCACTGCGTGGCGACGAGGGCGCGTCTGCGGCCTGGACGGCAGCAGTCGTCGCGATATCGCTGCTTGTCGCCGCTTTCGTGGTCGGGCCGGCCACGATGGGCCTTGCGGCGCTCGCCCGGGCCATCACCCGGCGACAGGACCCGCGTCTGGTTGACTTCTTCCACGGCTTTCGCCGGTTCTACTTCCGCGGCGCCGGGCTGTTCGCCCTCAACGCCGCCGTGGCCACCATCTGCGGAGCGAACGCGTTCTTCTGGTCGTCCAGCGGCCCGGGCGGAGAGCGCATCGGCCAAGTCGGCAGCTTCGTGATTCTGACGCTGTTCGGCTATGGCATGCTGTACTGGATACTGATGCAGGTGTACTGCCCGGCGTTCATCGCCCGGGATGACATTGCCGTCCTGAAGGCGACGAAGAAGTCGGCCCTGCTCGTTCTCGACAATATCCCCTACTCAGCCCTCGTATTCGCCCAACTGGCGGTTATCGGTCTGCTGGTCGCCCTTCCGCTGTTTGTGCCCAATGCGTTGCTTATGGGGCTGTCCGTGATGCTCGTCGCGTTCGTCGTGGTGGCGTTCGCCATGCTTCTCGGCGCCTGCGCGCTCGACGACCTGATGCAGAAGTACGAAAGCGCCGACGCGGAGCCCGGGAAGGCGCGGAGGGCCAGGAAGAGCCGCTGACGAAACGGATCAAGAGAAAAGGAGCCACACGCGATGGCTGATGTGGCCTGCCTCGGGATTCTCGTAGCTGACGTCATCGCCAAGCCCGTTGACGAATGGCCCGAGCGGGGCAAGCTCGTCCTGTGCGACCAGACGGAGATGCACAGCGGCGGCTGCGCCGCCAACACGGGCGTCGGGCTCGCCAAGCTCGGCACCGACGTGGCCGTGCTCGGAAAGGTTGGCAACGACGGCTTCGCCGACTTCGTGATCGGGCGCCTCGAGAGTCAGGGCTGCGACTGCTCCGGCATCGTTCGCGATCCGGAGGCCAGCACATCGTGCACCTTCGTGATGGTGCACAGCGACGGCGAGCGGAGCTTCATCCACAACTGCGGCGCCAACGGCAGGCTGGGGCCGGATGACGTGAACATGGAGATCGTCAAGGCCTCGGGGATACTGCACTTGGCCGGCCACAACCTCATGCCCGGCTTCGACGGCGAGCCGGCCGGCAGCGTCCTCAAGCGCGCCAAGGAGCTGGGCGTGACGACGTGCCTGGACACGGCCTGGGATGCCACGGGGCAGTGGCTGAAGCTGGTGGAGCCCTCGTTGCCCCACGTTGACATTGCGCTGCCCAGCTACGAGGAGGCCCGGGAGATCACCGGCAAGGACGAGCCGCGCGACGTCGCCCAGGTGCTCCTGGATTACGGCATCAAGACGGTTGGGCTGAAGATGGGCGCCGAGGGCTGCTACATCCGGACCGCTGCTGGGGAAGAGGTGCGCCTGCCCATCTACGAGGTCGAGACCGTGGACGCGACGGGAGCCGGCGATGCCTTCGTGGCCGGCTTCCTGCGCGGCGTGCTCGAGGGCTGGGACATCGAGCGCACTGGTCGCCTGGCCAGCGCCGTCGGCGCCCTCTGCTGCACGGGCATCGGCACCACGCAGGGCATCCGCGGCTGGGAAGAGACGTTGGAGTTCGTGGAGAAGGCGATGTAGACTGCTGCCCCTGTTGTCCCTCCGAATGCTCCTTGTTGGACATGGCTTGGCAGAACACCCGGGGATACTGGCGTATAGCCATGACGCGTCGGGCGAGGTTTGGCGGGAGCAGAGCGCCTGTGGGGCACCGATGGCCGGGAGTATCCGTGGGGGAACGATGCGGATGCGTCGAGGGCCGTGGCCTACAACGACACCCATGGCGCAGGACAGCGTCCTCCCGTTGACCCAGTCGGCAGCCGTCCAGAGGGCGCCAGTGCATACGGAGTCGTGGACATGTTCGGCAACGCGCAAGAGGTAGGTGCCCTCCGGCGCGGTCGTACCCCTGATGCTCCGGTCGTTCCAGGATAGCGAGGTGCGGCCGCGGGCCAGTTGCTGGCCGCGTGCGACGTCGGCCACCATGCGCGCAGCGAGACCAATGCCGAGGCGAAGCGGTGCTTTGCCCGGGGAAACGCCCGAGCCTGTTTCATCGTAATGTCTGACATAGCAGACCTCCCTGCCCTTTTCTCGCCGCCCCTCGCAGCAGCTTGTCCCAGCTTTCAGCGGGAACGGCCGGCGATCCTTCCGTGTTAGCCATACTTCCAAGGTCACCACCTCCGTCCGCGTGTTTGGAGCGCGGTCGGGCCTGCAGGTCAGGGCGAGCCGCCCACCGCCCGGGGGCGGCTCCAACTATCCCAGTTCGTCTCCCGGGATGTGAGTGAGCCCACAACTGCCTCAGCGCCGCCGGGAGATAAAAGGACTGTCCGCCGGGTGCGGCGAATTATTTCTTATAGGCAGCCGGCCGTGGAGCCGGACCGCCGTCGTGTGCAGGAGGCCATGATATGAAGTTCTTCATCGATACCGCAAACTTGGACGAGATCAAGCAGGCAGCCGACTGGGGCATCCTTGATGGTGTGACCACCAATCCGACGCTCGTGGCCAGAGAGAATGTGGCCTTCAAGGAGCGCATCATTGAGATCTGCGATGTGGTGGCGCCGGGGCCGGTGAGCGCCGAAGTGGTCTCGGTGGAGGCCGAGGAGATGATCGAGGAGGCCCGGGAGCTGAGATCGTGGGCGGAGAACATCGCGGTGAAGATCCCGCTCATCCCCGATGGCATCAAGGCGACGCGTGCTCTGTCTGAGGAGGGCATCGCCTGCAACGTCACGCTGTGCTTCTCGGCGAACCAGGCGCTTCTCGCCGCCAAGGCCGGCGCGGCGTACATCTCCCCGTTCGTCGGCCGCCTTGACGACGTCGGCGCCGATGGGATGTCGGTGGTGGAAGACATCGTGCAGATCTACGACAACTACGCGTTCGACACCGAGATAATCGTGGCGAGCATCCGCCATCCCATCCACGTTCTGCAGGCGGCCCTTCTGGGGGCGCACATCGCCACGGTACCGTTTGATTCCCTTGAGAAGCTGTTTAAGCACCCGTTGACCGACATCGGTCTCAAGGGCTTCCTGGCCGACTGGGAGAAGCTGCAAAAGCAGCTCGCGGACGCGTAGGTAGGGGAGCCCCTCCGCGGGCTCCCTGCCGTTGCCTTGGTCCCCTACCCATCCCGCTCCACTGTTTTGCCATGAAACGAAAGGGGCCCGGCCTCCTCAGCCGGGCCCCATCTTCACACCCCGTGTGCCTTCCTTCGCCTTTTCCTTCTTCCTTGACCGTCAATTGTAGGCGGTCACCTGTGGGCCGCCGCCTTTGCCGCTTCCTCTGCCTTTGCCGTCTTCTCCTTTTTCTCTTCCCCTTTCTCCTTGCCTCTACCGCCCCACCCTCAACACCGTCGTGGCGCTGTTGACGCCGCCGTCGGGCGCCCTCGAGGTGGCGCGGACCAGGTAGATGCCGGCCGGCTACGTTGAGCACCATGACGCTGATATTGGCGTCGGCGCTCAGGGTGAAGGCGATCTCAGCTCCGCCGCCTCGGGTCGGCACCGCAGCCAGGCAGTGACGCGCTACAGAAACAACGGTGAACTTCGGTGGGAGGATTTATCCGGATCGGGTGGGGGAGATTGCTGGCGGAAACTACACCTGAGGGTGAAGGCAGTGGTCAGTTGCCAGTTGTCAGTCAACGGCAAAGGCGAAGCGGCCGAACGGCAAAGGCGGCGAGCCACAGGTACTCGCCTACAGCAACAGCAAAGGCAGGTCGCGGGCCAACGGGGTCGCACCTACACTGTGAAGTTTTTCCCGCCCGGCCACCCTACTCGCCCCGAACCCTCACATAACGCTCCGCCCTCTTCCGCGACGCCAACGCCCGCGTTCGAATCTGCCAAATGCCGGGTGTGTCGTTGGCGGCTATGTCCAGGCGGAGTTCAAGCAGCGGTAAGGCACAGAGGGTACGTGCCAGAATGTTGGCGTTGCTGGGTGCCACGGGTTGCTCGTCAACCCGTGCGTCTTCGGCCAACGAAACACGGGTAGCAAGCTACCCGTGCCACCCGGGTGCCTCTTGCGCTTCGCCCTGCCTCTACCGCAGGAACCGCACCTGGATCGTCCAGTCAACCACGTCGATAGCCTGGATGCCCCCCGTGGTCGTATCGTCGGCCTCCTCGGGCTCCACGGCGTCGATGTTCCGGAATATGCGATCCTCTTTGATGCTTATGGTCACATAGTCGTTCCCGCTGAATCCGAGTCCGTCGTAGTAGTGAGGGCCGGGGAAGTTGGGATCGAGGAGTAGCTCATCGGTGGCAATGATATTGAAGTTGATGGTCTCCTGATCGCCCGGTGGCGGCAGAATCTGTTCGCCCGGCTCCCCAAGCAGCACGAGAGTTGCGCGGAGCACACTCCCGCCACCCGGGTCCACGCTGTCAAAGGGATAGTTCAGGAAGTCCGCGACATCGGAGAAATCCGTCCGAATCCGCGCCTGCTGTCCCACAACGAGCGCTTGGGTCTCGAGGGTGATGCCGGGTATGGGCGGCGTCGCCGTGGCGACGCGCGAATTGGCCGTCACGGTGGCGCTGATCGCGCTGCTGCTGCCGCTGCCCCGAGCGACGAACCGGCCGCTCACCTGTCCGACGGCCGGGAGCACCACGACGTCCTGCTCTCCCGACCTCTCTGCTGCGGCGCTGATGGTGAGCTGCAGTCCGAACTCGTCCAGGGAGTCGGCGGCCAAGGCAACGCCGCCGGCGTTGAGTGCTGCGAGCTGCTGCGCTGCTGCGCCACTCGGCGCAGCGCCGCCGTCGGCCGCCGGGGTGAAGCTCACGCCGCCGGCAACCGTCTCGCCGGCTGCGCTGGTGGTGAGGCGGAAAGTGCCCGCGTTCTGGCCGCTCAGGTTGGTGACCCCAGTGATCGCCCCGGGGCCGGTAATCGTCGTGACAGTGGCTGTGCCGAGGGATATGCTATCTATGGTAAGGGTGTAATCGCCCACCTTGCCGACGTCGGGCGATCCCGTCGCGCCCACGATGCCTCCGGCAGGTGTGCGGAGGTCGAGCTCGATCCGTGTGCGGAATATCTGGTACAGGCCGAGATTGTACTCGAGGAAGTGGGTGATGCTTCCCGTGCCCCAGCCGTTGGCGATATAGGGGCCCGACGTGACCGGAATGGGCCCGTCCAGGCCGCCTTCATCGTCGTCCGTATCGATGGCGAAGAAATAGAAGTAGGCATCGTTGACGGGCGCTGCGAAGCGTACGATGACGTCGAGCACCACGCGGCTGGGCGGCCGATCTTCCGGGCTTCGCGCACAGCCACTCAGGCAGAGGCCCGCCGCCAGGGACACCAGCACCAATGCGCCAACGAGCCTGCCGTGTGGCACGGCTTGCTCGCCAAGCCGTGGCATCTGACGTCGGAGGCGGCACGGGTTGACAAGCCACCCATGGCACCCGGCGCTCTTCGCCGCGGGCCATTCGGGTGGGGATGGCGGCCCTGCCCCACAACTTCGCCGCCCCACGCACTGCTCTTGCGAGTGCCCGCCGGCCGGCAAGGACGTGCTACTGTCCCCAGGGAAACTGAGAAACGTGCGGAACGCCAAGCACATCATCGTACGCCTTCCGATTGCAGCAGCATCCGGCCTGCTTGTCGCCGGCGCCTTTCCTCCCCTGGACTGGGGATTCCTCGGCTGGGTGGCGCTCGTCCCACTACTGTGTCTGCTCCGACGCTGCTCCTGGCGCGTCGGCGTGGGGTATGGCCTCGTAACGGGTTTCGTCTTCTTCCTATGTTTTCTCTACTACATCAACCAGTTCGGCGTAGTTCCCTGGATAGCTCTGGCGCTGTTTCAAGCGGCATATTTCGCCGTCGCAGCCGGTGTCATAGCGGCCCGGCGCCGGTGCGCCCCTGGGCTGCTCTGGCCTCTGGCGGCAGCGGCCGTCTGGACCGCCATGACGTACGTCCGTGGTCATGTCGGTGCGCTGTCACTGCCCTTCGGCGAGCTCGGCCACACGCAGCACGCCGCCCTGGGCATGGCCCAGGCGGCAAGCGTCGTCGGCGGCCTTGGGTTGACGTTCCTGCTCGTCCTGGTCAATGCCGTCATTGCGGAGCTCATGACCATGGCTGCGTCAGTGCCCGGTGCGGCCCGTGCCGCGGTGCGCGCGTGTGTGTTCGTTGGTGCGGCCCTCCTCATTCTGATGCTCGCCGGGCATGTCAAGTTCCAGGTCGCCAGGCGGCAGCTCGAAGCCGCCTCCGACCGAGCGCTGCGGGCGGTGGCGGTTCAGGCCGACATCTATGCCGGCCGGGAGCCAGACGTAGGTATCGGCTATGACGCGGCCCGCGCGTACGTCGAGCTATCCACCTCCCCCGAGGCAGCAGGCGCCGATCTCCTCGTGTGGCCCGAGACCGCCCTCGTCGTCGATCCGGACCGGGAGCCGCGCTTCGGTGCGCTGGTCAATGAGACCACAGCGCGCGCCGGCGCCTATCTGCTCTTCGGGCATCTGCGCATCGACGAGGACGGCCGCATCCACAACGCCGCGTCGCTTCAGGCGCCGGACGGACGACGCCTGGGCGAATATCACAAGGTTCACCTCGTCCTCTTCGGCGAGTACGTGCCCCACAGAAAGCGGTTCCCGTGGCTGGAACGGTTCCCGGTCCGCAGCTACGATATCGATCCGGGGGAGGGCTGGACGACGCTGAATGCCGATGGATTCCGGCTCGGGCCTCTTATCTGCTTTGAATCGCTCTTTCCGAACATGTCCCAGGAGGTCGTTCGGCAAGGCGCCGACATCCTCGTCATCATCACCAGCGATGCGTGGGCCGGGCGCACGGCCGAGCTGTGGCAGCATGGGTACGTCTCCGTGTTCCGCGCCATCGAGCAGGGCCGCTACTTGATCCGCGCGGGCACCTCGGGACTCACCTGCATCATCTCCCCCTACGGGGAAATGCTGGCCCAGGTGGAGCCGTTCACGCAGGGAGTGGCCGCGGCCGATGTGCTCCCCCTGGAAAAGCGGACCGTCTACAGCCGTCTCGGCGACTGGCCACTGCTCTGCGCGTGCGCGCTCATCATCGCCCTCGCCCTCGCCGCGGCGCGCCGATGCCCTCCGGTCATGGCCGAGGAAGGACGCGAAACGCGCTGCGGGGAATCCTGAGGCGCTGCGCGACGTGGGGTACGACGGGTACGTGACGGCGGAGCTGCCGCGGTAGCCGGGCTTTCCGGAGCAGCCACACGCGGAAACGATGAAGATCTCCGCCCCGAGGTTGGTGGCTCTGTCTACTGAGGCAAAGGCCGGCGGGGAAGGGCATCCCCGCCCTACAAATCGGCCTGCGGCCGAAATCTTCGGGGTAGATGGTGCGGGATACGGGGGAGCATCTGGGGCGGACCCTTGAGCTCTGAGGTCCGCTCTGCGACGCCGCAACGATGGAGGAGGCTGCACAATGAGATCTGACCAGGTTGTTGTGCTCGTGATCGCCATGGCACTGACAGTCAGTGCGGCGTGCTACGGCGACATCTTTGAGGCAGCGCAGAACGGCAACGCGGCGGAGGTGAAGCAGTACCTGGACGCCGGCGACGATCCGAATGCGCACGAAGAGGAGGAGTTCGCGCCGCTGCATTGGGCGGCCATCGGGGGGCACATCGAGGTCGTCAAGCTGCTCCTGGATCGGGGCGCGGACGTGAAGCACTACTCCATCGGAACCACGGCGCTGCACCTGGCAGTCAGGGGGGCCCACACGGAGGTGGTGAAGCTGCTGCTCGGCAGAGGCGCCGACGTCAATGCCAAGGAGGGCGGTGGCCAGGGCACCCCGTTGCACAGCGCGGCGGCGCATGGGCACATGGGAATGGTGACGCTGCTGCTGGCGAATGGCGCGAGCCTCGAGGCGAGGGACACGTATGGGCGAGCGCCGTTTGCCGTGGCGGTCAGCGCGGACCATTTGGCCATGGCGAGGCTGCTTCTGGAGCGCGGCTCGGACGTGAATGCCAAGACCAAAGACGACCGGACCGCGCTGGCCATAGCGATCAGAGCGGGTCACACCGAGATCGTGACGTTTCTGCTCGAGAATGGCGCCATCCATGACATCCACACGGCCGCCGGCGTCGGGGATGTCGCGGCGATCGAGAAGCTCCTCGCGGCGGGCACCGACGTGGACGCCAAAGTAGGATGGAGCGGGATGACGGCGCTTCACTGGGCGGGGCGAGGCGGCTCTGTCGAGGCCGCCAAGCTGCTGCTGGACAGGGGCGCCGACGTCAACGCCAAGACCACCTGGGACGCCACGCCAATGCACATGGCGGCGGAATTCGGCCGGACCGAGGTGGCAAAGCTGCTGGCGGACGCGGGCGGGGAGATTGACGCCAAAATCCGGACCGGCACGACGCCCCTCCATAAGGCCTCCGAGAACGGCCATCTCGAGGTCGCCAGGTTCCTGCTCGACAACGGGGCCGACGTCAACGCCACTCACGAATACAACAAGCGGCCGCTGTACGAGGCGGCCTTCGAGGGCCACGCCGACGTCGTTGGACTGCTGCTGGACGCCCGGGCGGACGTCAATGCGGCGACCAACGACGGCTACACCGCGCTGCACGCGGGCGTCGAGTATCCCGATGTCGTAAAGGTCCTGCTGGCGAAGGGCGCAAACTTCGACGCCAAAGAGCGCATGGCCCGCACGCCGCTGCACGAGTCTGCCGTGGAGGGTCACCCCGAGGCCGCGAAACTGCTCCTCGAGGCCGGCGCCGATCCGAACGCGGTGGACAACCTGGGACAGACGCCACTGCACGAAACGGCGGGCGAGAGCATCATGGACATGCTCTTCGGCTGGCTCACGGACGACGAGGACGGCGACGAGGAAGAGGAGGAGGACGAAGAGACCCGCCAGCGCAATGCCGCGCGGCTCGAGGTTGCGAAGCTGCTCCTGGCCGCCGGGGCGGACGTCAACGCCAAGAACGAGGACGGAAAGACGCCGCTGGCGATTGCCGTCGAGAACAAGCGCACCGGACTGGCCGATCTGCTCCGTCAGCAGGGGGGCAAGGAGTAGAAGGGACGGTCATCCGGGAGGGCATGACGGTGACCAGATCTCCGGGACCGAAGGTCTCCCGCCGAGGCTTCATCAACACTGCCACCGCCTTGCAGGAACACCTCCTCGCCACACTTCGGAACATCGGCAAGCAGACCGGCGATTCAGTCCCAGATCCCGTCCTACGAGCGCCCGATAAGGGGCAGATGGCACAGTGAGCGCTGGGGATAGCAGCGAAGCCTACGGCGACTTCACATACACGTCGCGCTATCTCACCTTCGACCTTGTGGCGACCGCCCTCGTCGCGGCCTGCTTCGTGGTGGGAGGTGTCTGCGCCGGCCTGGACGCGCTGCGCGAGCACGGACGGCCGGGCGTCGTCGGCCCGCTGGCTCTGGCTTGTGCAGTGGTGCTCGCCCTGTGCTGCGTGTACTCCCTGCTGATCCGCAGGAACGCGCTGTTGCGCATCTCGGAGGACGGTCTCCACTACCGCAACTGGCTGGGTCGGACCACGTTTCTGAGGTGGGAGGAGATAGTGGCCCTTCGCATGGGATCGTGGCTCGCGCACGACACCTCCTGGTACGTGCGCTACTTGCGTCAGTCGGGCGGCGAGAAGAGGTGGCTACGTCTACCCCCGCCCCAGCATTTGAGGGCCGACAGCCGAGCCCCGCGGGACACGATCCTGGCCAAGGCTCGCCTGACGCGATATGTCAGGTCTTTCTGGTGCCCGCGCTGGGAGCGCCAGTAGAGCCCCAGAGCCGCTGCGAGTCGTCAGCCGTGGGCCACCCCTCTAGCGCCCCACCTCTACCGTCACCGATTCTTCAAACCGCCCCCTCAACCACACCACCAGCGTCGCCCCGCCATCCTCCCGCCCAACCGCGATCTCTCTCGCCTCCTCCGCCCGCGCCTCCGCCGGGCCGGCCCAGCCCTTGATGATGAACGCAGGATTGATGATGGGATTACCAGGCTCCGGGAGCAGGCGGAGGCGGCAGTGGCGCGCGCTGCGGCTCGCCGCCAGCACATACGCCCGCTGCGACTGGTCGTACCCCTCGAACTCCACGCGCCCGCTCTCCACCTCGACCGTCCCCGGACGCAGCCAGCAGGCGGCCACCTCGATGAGGCGGCTCTCGCGCGGCGCGATGCCGATGAGCCACTGCCATACGCAGTGATCATCCGCCTGCTCCATCGCCGGATTGACCACGTTGACGAGATTCGAATGCGTCGGTCGCTGGTACTGCTCCACGCTGTCCACCCACGTGGTGCGAATGCCGTGCGAGATGGGCCAGTGCAGGTAGGAGTTGAACAGGCCCGGCTTGTCCACATACGGCGGGGCCCACACCTTCACGTACGCGCCCTCGCCGGGCAGGGCCATGAAGGGCGCGGGCTGGCCGCGGACGTTGACGGTGACGATGTAGTCAGGCCAATCGCGCACGGTGAAGCGCGGCGCCGGCCATACGGGGCGGGCGCGGTGTCCCGCCGTGCTGAGGAAGCTGATGGCCTGTGGCTCCACCGCCTGCCATGGGCGATTGCCGGGGCGATTGATGAAGATGCACTCCTGCGTCTCGTGCCACGCGGCCGGGTCGATCCGGCCGACGAGCTTCCGCGTGCCGATGGCATCGGGGTAGAGGTAGAAGTACTCGTCCGCCCATTCGTCCCGAATGATCTTGCAGTGCAGGTCCGTCAGCGCATAGCGCCAGTGCACGACCGCCCGCGCCGGCGTGCTGCTGAGGATGCGCAGGTCCATGTGTTCACACCACTTGTCGTGCAGCGGCTCCACGCACCCGACGGCGCCGTAGAAGTCCGGCTCAGCCTCCAGCCACTCGTACGTGACCC
This sequence comes from Armatimonadota bacterium, assembly GCA_030601885.1. Classification (GTDB taxonomy): domain Bacteria; phylum Armatimonadota; class Zipacnadia; order JAUWAU01; family JAUWAU01; genus JAUWAU01. Next base: position 5,172 of record JAUWAU010000025.1, on the reverse strand, counting down.
AGGTGTTCGGGAAGGCCCAGCAGGCCACGTATGAACAGCCGCGCCAGAGCACGAAGCGATACGGCCTCCCGGGGAAGTCCACGACCACGTCGCGCTTCCTTTTGCCCCTCCAGACAACGTCCCACGGCATGGTCTCCGCGTAGTTGATATAGACAGGCCCTGTGTGCCGCAGCGAACAATACCGCGCGCCGAATCGTTCTGGGGGGCTGGCGCCTTGCACCACGTGGATCTCGTGCGTCCTTGTGGCGACCACCTTGCCGTTCAGAGTCGCCCTCAGGGACAGTTCGTGAGTGCCTCGCGACCAGGCCCGACTGTCGATGGCCCAGGTGAGCGCACGCTTGTCATCGGCGACCGTCAAGGCGTCCCGCAGCACTTGCCGACCTCCGGCCTGGCCCGTGACGATGAGCCGGCCGTCGCTGTCGAGCGGCAGAGCACAGCGCACCCGAACGGTCTCTCCCTGGCGCACCAGGCTCTCCCAGGCAGGCAACAGCGCGTAGCCTTCATCGACTGCCAAAGGCTCGTCCGGGACCACGACCTCGAGAATCGCCTCCGGCGCGCCGTCGGCCAAGTCCGCCGCGCATGTCGCCTTTGCGTCCCCGTCGCCGCCGTACAGCCTCAGGCTCACCGTTCCCCTGCATACCGGCAGCCAGTACGGCCGCATGCGCGGATTGAAGCTCACCCAACTGATGCTCTCGCGCCATGCCTCGCGCCCGTCTGCATCTGTGAGCACGAGGCTCAGCCGATCCGGGTGCTGTACCGGGCCCTGCACCTCCACCACACACAGCCGCTGGAGCGACTCGCTGCCAGCGCGGAAGGTGTCCTTGGGATGCAGCGCCAGCCTGAACTCATCCTCGCCGAGCTCCGGCTCCGACCAGAGCCGCTCGTCCTTGGCGCGCGGGTACTCGGTCTTCGGCAGCGTGTCGATGTGCCGCGTGCCGATGCTGCCGTACGAGTAGCTGGGTTGCTCCTCGTCGGCTGCCGGCTCATCGGCCTCATCCCAGCCCTCGTCAATCTGACCCATCTGGGTCATCATCGCCAACGCGGCGCACAGCAAGGCATATCGCATGAAGTACCCTCCCGCGTGTCTGGCTCCGCGAGGATTCACTGCGTCCCCACATCCTCCTTTCAAACACACACGCGCCGCAGAGGTGTCGCATCTTTGGGCTATCGTCTTGTCGCCGCTGCCTGGCGGTGGTATCGTGGAGGCACGCCGGAAAGCGCAGAAGCGGCTGCTGCCGGGTCGGGTGCGGGATCGAATGGGCCGAGACAGGACGTCCGACGAGCGACAACCAGCCATCAGACTGCATGAAGATGCCGCGCCCATCTGGCTGCGCGAGCTCGAGGGAGTGCCTGCCTCCGCGCAGGCGGACGAGGCGCGCCTTCTGCTCGCAGCGCACGCCAAGCCGCCTCCGGCCGGCAATGTTCTGGACCTCTGCTGCGGCACGGGGCTCTGTGCAGTGGCCGCAGCGCGGGCCGAGCCATCTGCGCGAGTCCTCGCGGCCGATGTGAACTGCCGATTCTGCGCGATCGTCGTGTCTCACGCCAAGCGTAACGAGGCGGAGAACATCGTGGTCGAGCACAGCGACGGGTTCGACCATCTATCCGACGCCGATTTCGACGAGATCTACTTCTATCCACCAGCACACTGCTCGGACATGACCGTCAGAAAGCTGATTGCTCAGGCGCTCTTGCGGCTTCGAGTCGGTGGCCGGCTCTGGCTGGCAGCTCAGCGCCGCGCTGCTGGCAGAGGCTATCGTCGCTGGGCGAGCGCGGTGTTCGGCGGCGGTGCGAGAGTCGCCCGGCGCGGAGGATGCGAGGTGTGGGTGTACCGTAAGACGCAGTCGGACGCAGCCGCTGCGGCCGCGAGGGCGGAGGAGCTGGCACAGCAAGAGACGCACAGCTACCATACGACCGTGAGCGACAGGCAGTTCCACTTCCGGACCAAGGTTAACGTCTTCTCGTGGTCGGGCCTCGATGAGGGAACGAGGCTGCTGCTGGAATCTCTTCCCGATGCCAGAGCGTCACGAGTCCTCGACCTCGGATGCGGCTACGGCCCCCTGGGCATCGTGGCCGCGCGCCTGTACACGGGGGCCGACGTCACCATGTCGGATGTTGATCGGCGGGCTGTGGACCTGGCCCGGATCAACGCCGACGCCAATGGGCGCCCTCAGGCCCACGCGTGCATCAGTGATGGCGTCAAAGACTTGCCGAATTCCCGCTTCGACCTCATACTGAGCAACCTGCCGACGCATGTGGGCAACCGCCACCTGCTATGCCTGCTTCGCGGCGTGCATGAGCGTCTGAGCCCTGGCGGGAGATTCATCGCCGTCATCAGCAAGCAGTTGACCGTCGATCGCGTGGCGCGCGACATCTTCGGAAACGCAGCGACGCTGGCAGAATCGAGCTCTCATCGGGTGTTTTGCTGCGAGAAGCGCGACGAAAACGGAGTGGATCATTGATGGCTGACAAGCAGGGCCGCTCCGAACCCGTGGATGGACAGAGCGCCCCGCCGAGCGCGCAGAGCATCCTGGAAGGTCGGCTCGGCGGATGCTCCTGGCACGTGGTAGCTGACGTGGAGGACTTCCGCTCGCTCGTCGGCCAGATCGTCCAGGCGACGGATCGCGTTGTTGAGCTCGGCGCATCCAGCGGAGAGACCACCGTCATCCTCGCCGGATCTGCAGCCCAAGTGGTGGCGATCGAGAAGTCGGCGGAGAGGGTCGAGCGACTCCGGAAGCTTGCGCGTGGGCAGGACAACATCGAAGTCGTTCATGCGGATGCCGGCGAGGTCGGAAGCATCACCTCCGGACTGCCGCGGCCCGCGGAGGTGCTCTTCGTGGATGTGGGCGGAGATGCGCCCGCGTGGCGCGCCGTGGCGCTCTGCTTCGAGTATGTACGCGCCCTGCGGCCCCGCTGCGTCGCATTGCGCAATCGTGAGTTCCACGAGTTCCTTCGCAGCATCCGTGCCGGCGGGACGGCGGAGGAGGGCGGCATTGTCTTCCCCGATCCGGATGCGCCGGCGCCCGCCGCTGATCCCGCGCTGAGACGTCATTCGGCGCGACGTCTCGCCCGTGCTCTGCAGACCGCGGGCTCCTCCGGGGCCGTCGAGCTGCTGATTGAGGCGTTGAGGGACGGCAACTACCGCACGCGGCAGACGGTGTCGGACGCATTGGCGGCAGTGGGCGAGCCGGCACGCGAGCCGCTGGTCGAGCTCCTGGCCGACGAGAGTGCGCCAATCCGTGCTCGGCGCATCAGCGCGTCGTTGTTGGGGCGGTGCATAGGGCGCGAGGGGATCGCCTCGCTGCCGGAGCTGATGAGGCACCCATCGGTCGCTGTTCAATGGGCAGCCACCGGCGCTCTTCTCGACATCTACGAGGGCCTTGGCTCAGCCTACGCGCCCACCGGGCCGATCCCACCCGGCGCGGCGGTCGTGTGCGCTGAGTCGCGCGGTGAGCCCCTTCCCGTTGACCAGGTGCTGTCGCTCATCGACTCGGAGGAGGACTTCTCCGTGTGGCTGGCTCGCGGACACCTGCGACGGACGGCTCCCGCCTCGACCCGGCTTCTTCAGGAGTCGCTGGCGACCGGCGATGTGCCGGCGGATCAGATCGTAACGGCCATCGGCGCGCTCGGACTATTGGATCCCGCTGCGGCGCGGCTGCTGCCCGAGAAAGTCATGGAGGGCGCGGCCGAGGAGCAACGCGCAAGCGCTCTGTGGCACCTGGCGAGCAGTTGCTTTGGCCTGGCGGATCAGCGTCTTGCAGGCGATCTGCTCGCGGCCACTGATGATGTGTGGGCGCGCTCGGATTTGCCACGACTTGTCCGGCGGGCTGGGGATGAGACCCCGGTGGGCGCCCTGGTGTGGCTGTGGGGTCGAAAGCCCGCTACGTGGAACAGGAATGACGTCTTGGAGATCCACGGCAAGCTCGCCGCACTGGGGCTTGAGCTCTCTCTCGCTGCAGTCGCCGGGATGAAAAGCCCACACCCGGAGTTACGCGAGGGATGTCGGCGAGTCTCGGCGTGGCTGGCAAAGTCCTCCGGCTGCCGGGGGCAGGCCAGAAGCGCTACTGTGCGGTGACCATAGTTCTCTTGCTCGCTACAAGGCCCGGAATACTCCATTCCAGGCGAAGAGGCGCACTTTGGGCCTGACTACCTGCCGTCCACGCGCTAACACTTGAGCACCGTGCCCATATGGCACGCTGCCATGTGGACAATGTCGATGGGGGGGCAAACGGGAAATGTCGGCTAGAGCCAAAGGTACGCAGGAGCGCAAGACCGCGGGCACCACGCGCCGCGATTGCCTAAAGGCTATGGTGATTGCCGGCGCGGCGGTGTCTTGGGCCGGGATCGACGACGACTCAAGAATGGGGGCCGCGCCAATGGGTCAGCCGAGGGCGCCCGATCGCGACCGCTTCGGCGGATGGACGGGCAAGCGGTTCGAGGCGACGGGGTCCTTCCGCACGGAGCACGACGGCGAGCGGTGGTGGCTGGTCACGCCGGAGGGCAACGCCTTCCTCTCCTTCGGCATCAACCATTACCACCCGCACTGGTGGACGCAGCCCTACAACCGCGCGCATTGGGTGAGGGCGTTTGGCGCCGAGAAGCCTTGGGACCAGGCCTGGCAGAGGGGGTACCGTGACGCGGCCCTTTCCGACTGCAGGCGTCTGGGCCTGAATACGCTGGGGTACCACTCAGAAGCGCCCATGCTGATCAATCCCCCTCTCGGCCCTGTCATGCCCTACGTCCGGCACTATGAACCGGTCTTTTTCTCGCGCCACAGGAAGCCCACGCCGGAGGCGTATGCCGACATCTTCGCCCCTGGCTTCAGGGAGCAGTGCGAGGCGGCGGCTCGCCAGATGGCGGAGCCCTATGCGGACGACCCCATGCTCCTGGGCTACTGCATGGCCGACGTCCCGATCCTGACTGATAACGACACGCAATGGGCCGGGGGAACGACCTGGCCCCGTATCCTGCGCAATCTGGGCGCCGACGCGCCAGGCAAGCAGGCCTATGTGTCCACCATGCGCGAGCGCTATGCCGGCATCGAGGCGTTCAACACCGCCTACGCGACGGGCTTCCCGTCGTGGAACGACCTGCCCGCCGCTGAGGACTGGCGGCCCGACACGGACTTCGCCAACGAGGCCGAGCTGCGCGACAACATGGAGTTCCTGCGCCGCT
>JAUWAU010000007.1 GCA_030601885.1 Armatimonadota bacterium | reverse complement strand
GCAGAATGCCATCTCCCAGGCGCGTGAGTTCAAGAAAGCCGTGGACGTCACCGGGCTCATGATCGCGAAGCTCGATGGCACGGCCAAAGGGGGCGCTGTGCTCACCATCGTCGAGGAGCTCGGCATCCCCGTCAAGCTGCTCGGCGTCGGCGAGCGCCTCGAGGACCTGGCCCTCTTCTCGGCCGATGCCATGGCGGCGAACATGCTCAGCGCTTAGTGGTAGGGGCGACCCGGCGGGTCGCCCCTACGTCGCTACAGCCACTTGGCCGACTCGTCCAGCAGCCTCCGTCCCTCGGCTTCCGTGCCTACCTGGCACGCTGCCATCACGCCCGCGGGGCCGAACTCCTTGTAGAGGGTCTCGAGCTTGTCAGCGCGCACGCTCGTGAACAGCAGTCCCTTGCCGGCCTCGCGAATGCGGCGGTACAGTGGGAACCACTCGGGATCGTGCACCGGCGCCGCGCCGGCCCCAGGCACCCATTGGATGGCATTCAGCTTCGGCAGATCCAGCAGCGCGTCCAGGTGCCGAACGGCGCCGGGGCCGTCGAGGTGGTAGAGGCTGTAGTCGAGCCACTCGGTCTGCTCGCGGAAGCCGGGTATGGCGAATTCGCGGAACATCTCCGGGCTGAGCATGCAAGAGATGTCCGACTGCAGCTTCGCAGTCTTGCCGGGGCCCCAGATCTGGAAGGCGGTGAAGCAGGAACCTCCGTCCTTCTCGTCCCTGATGACGTCGTAGATGATGTCGAATACGTCGAACCAGTGCCTCTGGATCTGTGTGAGGAGGCGATGGACGTGCGCCGGCGCCTCGACCAGGTCCGCAAGCAGCTCCCACGTGCCACGCAGCGACGCCAGCGTGTCGAGATTCTCAATGAGATCGGGGATGGAGACCAGGTACTTGCCTCGGCCGCGCCGCACGGCGTCCCGAGCCAGCTTCGTGGTGACCCTCCAGAATGGCTCGTCCGGGTCCCGGCGGATTTCCTCGGTGTCGGCCAGTGACGGCAAGCATGGCTCGTACCACACGGTGTTCATCTGCAGCGTTGCTCTGGCCCCCAGATGCAGCGCCAGGCTGCCGGGGCCGATCTCCGTGCGGAAGTACGGGAATGCCTCTCCCAGGCACGCCGTGTGGGCAAAGCTGTACTCGGCCCGCGCCAGACGCCAGTGAACGTCGAGCCATCGCTGCTCCGGCGAGACTGGGTCGCCCGGGTCAGGCCCGTGCGGCAGCGGCTTCTCGCGCGGCGCCTGGATCTGAATGGCCGGTCGGCCGCCACGAAGCTGGCAATTCCACCAGGCAGCGAGTCGCTTCTTCGCCTGAGGCCAATCGTCTTTGTACAGGAGGGCCACAGTTCACTCCTCCGATGGCGGAAAGCCGATAACGCACGGTATACGTGACACTAGCCCTTGACCAGATGGGCGTTTCTGTTGTACTTCCTTCTGATATGGAAGAAGCCTGCCACTGCGTGTAAGGCCGGCAGGCAGCAGGCCATCAACAGGAGGAGGGTGACAAGACATGAGACGCGTGATGCGGAGGTACGGGACGGCCCTGTTAGTCATCAGTGCGACTGTGTGCTTTGTGTTGGCTGTCACCTATGCTCAGGAGGCCGGAAAACAGCGATCAAGCTACTCTCCCGTCGTCATTCAGGAAAGCTTCGCAAGCATCATGACCCGCATGAAAGCGGCCAAGCCCGCCGTCATGAAGCGGCACATGGATTTGCTCAATGAGCGCTACGACCTGGGCGACCGACCTGCCGAAGGCGTCACGATGTCCGGCGGCAAGCCCGTGCAGGCGGACGTGCGGGCGAAGCTTCCGGAGGGCATGACGTGGCAGAAGCTGGCCGCCATGGAACCCGAGGAGATACGGGGAAGGGACCTGTGGCCGGCCGGGTTCTATCCGCTGCCGCATCCCAACCACCCGGAGGGCGGGATGGTCTTCCCGCAGTTCCACATTGACGAGATCAAACGCCAGGAAGGACGCGATCTTACCCGTTTCGACCTCGATTTCGACCTGCCGGACCACTTGCTCCCGGATTTCCCGCCTCCCATTTTCCTGACGACCCGGCCCGACCTGGGCGACGTCTCCCAGGGCAAGGTCGTGACCATTGACAACTACTACGAGTTGTTCAACGGCATTCTGAATCCGAAGCAGCTCGAGGGCCTCCGACTGCTGCTCACGCCCTCCCCGCAGCAGCAGTTCAATCAGACTGAAGACCGGCGCTCCGAGCGGCCGAGCCGCGGCGTGACCTGCTTCGATTGCCACGTGAACGGGCACACTAACGCCACTACGCACCTCGTGGGCGATATCCGGCCTCAAGAGTTCCGTCACCGGCTCGATACACCCCCACTGCGCGGGGTGAACATCCAGCGCCTGTTCGGGTCGCAGCGTGCGCTCAAGAGCGTGGAGGATTTCGCTGAGTTCGAGCAGCGCGCCGCCTACTTCGACGGCGATCCGGTCATCGCGACGAAGAAGGGCGTCAACGTCCTCGAGCGGGGCAGCCAGGTGCATTTCATGGCCGAGGTCATGGCGATACTGGACTTCCCGCCGGCGCCGAAGCTGAACATCTACGGCCGATTGGATCCGAAGGAAGCCAGCAGAACGGAGATGCGAGGAGAGGGGGTGTTCTTCGGCAAAGCAAAGTGCGCCGTCTGCCATCCTGCGCCGTACTATACGGACAACCTCATGCACAATCTGAGGGCGGAGCGCTTCTACGAGCCGCGAATGATCAACGGGCGGATGGCGGCGGCGGATGGCCCAATCAAGACATTCCCGCTGCGCGGCATCAAGGACTCGCCGCCGTATCTGCACGACGGCCGGCTGCTGACCCTTGAAGACGTCGTCGAGTTCTTCAACCTGATCCAGCAGCTCAAGCTGACGGATGACGAGAAGGATGCCCTCGTTGCGTTCATGAGGGCATTGTAGTGCTCGTGCGCCGATGGCTGTGCCAGTCGAGGCGCAGGGCGGGGCATGGATGGAGGGACTCGTCTGCGGCGCCCCCGTTCCTTTTGGGGCTGCCCCAGTGCGGAATGAGGTCTGACATGCCGTGGCGTCATTCGCGTGATGCTGCGCCGGGGCTATTGCGCCGGGTGCCATGCGCCGCTTGACAATTGCGCCACAGCACCGCTATAATCACTCGTTCCTGCGCCGCGCGCCGAGAATCGGCGCGTGCTTGCGTCTAGAGGGGCTGTCGTGCGGCACTGTCCCTGAAAATGGGGGGCGGAGCCGGGGAGAGGAGCGTGATCCGCGTGTTCGAGTCGCTCACGGGCCGTTTGCGGGGCGCGCTCGAACGCATGGCCCGCCGGGGGACCTTGCGGGACAAAGACATCCAGCAGGGCATGAGAGACGTACGGCTGGCCCTGCTGGAAGCCGACGTCCACTTCCGTGTCGTCAAGAGCTTCGTCAATCGCATCAACCAGAAGGCGAAGGGCGAGGACGTCCTCAAGAGCCTGCGCCCGGGCGAGCAAGTGGTCAAAATCGTCCACGAGGAGCTCATACACCTCCTGGGCGACGCCGCCGTCCCGCTGAAGCTCGCCGCAAACGCGCCAACGGCGCTGATGATCTGTGGCCTTCACGGCAGCGGGAAGACGAGCACGTGCGGTAAGCTGGGGCATTATCTGGCCCGCGACGGGCACCGTCCCCTTCTGTGCGCCGTTGACGTGTACAGGCCGGCGGCCATCGATCAGCTCCACGCGGTGGGCGAGCAGGCAAATGTGCCCGTGTTCAGCATGGGCACCAATCGCCCGGTTGACATCGTCAAGGCGGGCCTGGCCAAAGCGAAGTCGGACGGGCACGATGTCATCATCATCGACACCGCCGGGCGGCTTCACATAGATAATGAGATGATGGAAGAGCTCGAGCAGCTCGAAAGCAGTCTCGAGCATCGGGAGACGCTGCTCGTGGTGGACGCGATGACGGGCCAGGACGCGGTGAATGTGGCGGAGGAGTTCGGCCGGCGGCTGCACATTGACGGGATAATCCTGACGAAGCTGGACGGGGACGCTCGCGGTGGTGCGGCGCTGTCGGTGCGGGAGATCACCGGCAAGCCGATCAAGTTCGTCACCATCAGCGAGAGGGTGGATGGCCTGGAGCCGTTCCACCCCGACCGCATGGCGTCGCGCATCCTGGGCATGGGCGATATTCTCACGCTCATCGAGCACGCCCAGCGGACCCTGGATCAGGAGCAGGCGCAGCAGGTCGTGCAGAAGGTCGCCGAGGGCACGCTGACGCTGCAAGATTTTCGCGACCACTTGGGGCAGGTCCGCAAGATGGGGCCGATCCAGCAACTCGTGCAGATGATCCCCGGCCTGCAGGAGCAGGGAATGCTCGACTTGGAAGTGGACGAGAAGGACCTCGACCACATGGGAGCCGTCATCGATTCGATGACCATGCAGGAGCGCCTGGACACAACTATTCTGAACGCCAGCCGAAAGCGGCGCGTCGCCCGTGGCAGCGGGATGCAGGTGCAGGACGTGAACATCGTCCTCAAGCAATTCCGCGAGTTCCAAGAGATGATGAAGGGCATGCTCCAGGGCGTGCAGCCCGCGCCACGAGTGAAGAAGGTGCGAATGCCGCTCCGATTTCGGTGATACCGATTTAGAGACTATCCCAAAACCAGCGGCCTAGCGGGAGTGTCATTCTGAACGGAGTGAAGAATCACACTGTCGGACAAAGCGCCGTTGTAGTGTTGGTCGCCTCTGGCGATGCCAGGCATCAGGCGAGTTGAGGAGGTCTTGGAATTTGGCCACCCGGATTAGACTTAAGCGAATGGGCCGGAAGAAGCGGCCGTTCTACCGCATCGTCATCGCCGATCAGCGGAAGCCGCGCGATGGCCGCAGCATCGAGGAGATCGGCTACTACGACCCACAACCGGATCCGCCGCTCATTGAGGTGGACGCCGAGCGGGCGCTTGCGTGGCTGCAAAAGGGCGCTCAACCGTCGGACACGGCTCGCTCGCTGCTGCGCGCCAAAGGCATCCTGCAGCAGTTCGATGCCCTGAAGAAAGGCAAAGCGCCCGCCGCCGAGGAGACGGCGACGGAGCCCCCGGATCAGGAGGCTGAGGCAGCCGAGTCAGACGCCATACAGTAGCAGCCTGCGCGGGCACACGGCGCCGCAGCGTAGGGATGAGCGGGGACCGGCAGCTTCTGGGTATACTCACCTCACGGACAGCACCTCGTGCGCGAGCAGTGTAGGCTGTTCAAGCACCCGACACCGACACGTCCAGGGAGCCACTCATCATGCAGGAGCTCGTCGAGTACCTCGTGCGCCACCTTGTGGACAATCCCGACGCCGTCCAGGTTCATCTCATCGAGGGGGAGCGCACGATCTTGTTTGAGGTGCACGTGGCGGAGGAGGACATGGGCAAGGTGATCGGCAAGCAGGGAAGAACCGCCGCCGCGATTCGCACTATCGTCAGCGCCGCCGCGATGAAGCAGAACAAGAAAGCCAACGTCGAAATCTTGGACCCCATCGAGCGAGACGTCGGCGCAGAACCATATTAGAATTGGGCGTCCCACATTTCGTGGGACCCGGCTGCTGAGGCGGCTGTCCGGCGCCACGGGCGCGCGCAGTCGGCCACGGCATGGAGGCTATAGCCAGTGAGCGACGCAAGCGACGAGCCGAACGAGAAGAATCAGCTACCGGCAATCACCATGACCCGGACAACTCGTCTCTGGGCCATCGTGACGGAGCGCCTCAGGGAGCAGCTCGCCGGCGAGTACCAGCAAGCCATTGATGGCGTGGACGACGAGCTCAAGCAGCTTGAGGATACCTCTACACGGCTCGTCACCAATCTGTTCCGCGCTAACCCGCAGCAGGCGATGGCAGTGCGGCAGCAGATGGAGGTAGAGAAGCGGCGCCGCGAGCAGCTCAAGGGGCGCTTGTCGGCCCACAAGAAGCAGGCCGAGGGCCTCGAGCTCGGGACGGAGTATCTGCGCGGGACCATCGAGACCCTCGCCGAGGTGAAGCCCGGAGACAACCTGAGTGAGCTCATGTGCGGCGTTGAGCTGGTGGTGAAGGACAACGTCGTGCAGGAGATCCGCAAGGTGGACCCAGACACGGCCGACGCGGCCGCGGACGAGTTTGAGCAGCGCATGGGCACCGTCGGCACACCGGGAACGCCTGCCGGCGACGCCGCAGCACAGCCGGAGCGCCCCCGCGGCGTCCAGATTATCACACCCGGGGGGGCTCAGCCGGCACAGGGGTCACAACTGCGGCTCGCCTCCGAAGGCGAACAGTCATCGGAAAAGGCCCCGACTGACAAGTGATTCGGTCGGCCGGCACACGCCGCGCACGACAGGGTCGTTGCGGGTATAGGCCATGGGCGACACTGAAGGCGAGCCATGGGATTTGATCATCGGGAAGGTTGTGGGGGCGCACGGCATTCGCGGGGAGCTGAAGGTCATCCCACTGACCGACTTCCCCGAGCATATCCATGAGCTTGACCGCGTGCTGCTGACTCCGTCCAACGGCCCCGGCACCGTCAGCGAGATCGAGTCGGTTCGCACCCACAAGCGCGGCTTTCTCATCGGCCTCGCGGGTGTGCCGGACCGGGCATCGGCGCAAAGGCTTCGCGGCGCCACGCTCGCCATCAGGCGCTCCATGGGGGCGCCGCTGCCTGAGGGGCACTATTATGTGGACGACATCGTTGGGCTCCGCGTCGTCACCACGGACGGCGACGTCGTCGGAGAGATCACCGACGTGCTCCGCACCGGGGCCAACGATGTGTACGTCACCGAGCGGGCGCTGATACCGGCGATACCCGATGTCGTCAAGCGTGTGGATCTCGAAGCCGGGCAGTTGATCATCGAGCCCATCGAGGGCTTGCTGTGAGCGGGGGGGCCTGCCCGCGCTCGAGCGAGCGGACCTGGTATGCGCGTGGACGTTGTGACGATCTTTCCGGAGATATTCGGCGGCCCGCTGGACTGCAGCATCATCAAGCGGGTGCGCGACAGCGGACTGCTGGACGTGCGCGTGCACAATCTGCGGGATTTCACCACGGATAAGCATCACGTGGTGGACGACTATCCCTTCGGCGGCGGCGCCGGGATGCTGATGAAGCCCGAGCCGTGGTTCGCCGCCGTCGAGAGCATCCGGGAGGACGCGGAGCCGCCGCCGCACACGGTCTTCCTGACGCCGCAGGGCGCCGTGCTCACGCAGGCCAAGGCGCGCGAACTGGCCCAGCGGCCGGCGCTGCTGCTCCTGTGCGGCCGGTACGAGGGCGTGGACGAGCGGGTGCGCGAGGCGCTGGTTGACGAGGAGATATCCGTGGGCGATTACGTCCTGACGGGGGGCGAGCTGCCAGCGCTGGTGCTCATTGACGCCGTGGCGCGGCTGCTTCCGGGGGCAGTTGGGAACGAAGATTCCGTCGCCGACGAGTCATTCTCCGAGGGCCTCATCGAGTATCCGCAGTACACCCGGCCGCGGAGTTTTCGCGGGCTTGAGGTGCCCGAGGTGCTGCTCGGTGGGCACCACGAACAGATCAGGAAGTGGCGCCGCAAGCAGGCGCTGCTTCGCACCCGCGAGCGTCGGCCGGAGCTGTTCGAGCACGTGACGCTGAGCGAAGAGGACGTTGAGCTGCTCAGCGAGGACTCGTAGACGTCCCCGCGCGCCATCGTGTGGCACAAGCTGCCATCGTGTGGCACAGGCTGCCATCGTGTGGCACAGGCTGCCAGCCTGTGGCAGCGCCGGCTGCGCCGGGGAGGGGCAGAGGGCTCACCGCACATCTGCATTTCGCAGCCTGGCAGGCTGCGCCACATCGGCAGCAGCGGAGGCCGGGTTGGAGGCACCAGGCATGGACATCATACGTCAAATAGAAGCTGAGGCGATGAAGGAAGACATTCCCGACTTTCGGGCGGGCGACACGGTGCGCGTGCACGTGCGCATCAAAGAGGGCGAGCGCGAGCGGACGCAGAGCTTCGAGGGCACCGTGTTGAGACGGGCCAAGTCGGGCCTGCGCGCCAACTTCACCGTGCGTCGCATCTCGCAGAACGTCGGCGTGGAGCGCATCTTCTTGCTGCACTCCCCGTTTATCGACAGGATCGAAGTGGTGCGTAGAGGGAGAACGCGGCGGGCGAAGCTGTACTACCTGCGCCAGCGCGTCGGCAAGAAGGCTCGCGTGCGAGAGAAGGAACGCTAACGCCTGGTGACGCTCTGACCCGGAGAACAGCATGCCGCAGCATCCCTCAATGACCTTGGCGCTTGACGACCCCTGGGAGGTTGTCGCGCTTATCGGCCTTGGCGTCTTTCTCCGCCTGATACTGCCCCGCGTCGGGCTTCTGAGCGGCACTGTTCGGGGCACCATCGTCGAGTTCGTGGACTCGGGGCTGATCGCACTCCTGCTCGTGTTCTGCATCGTGCGCCCCTTCGTGATCCAGGCCTTCTACATCCCCTCCGAATCCATGCTGCCCACGCTCAAGATCAACGACCGCATCCTGGTCAACAAGTTCATCTACCGCTTTCGCGACCCACGGCCCGGGGAGATCATCGTGTTCAAGGCGCCGCGCTGGGCGGACCCGGATGCCCCGTCGGCCCGCGACTTCATCAAGCGCTGTATCGCCGGCCCCGGCGACACCATCGAGGTGCGCGACGGCGTTGTGTATCTGAATGACCGCCCGTTGGATGAGCCATACGAACTGGAGCGGCCGCGGGAGGACTGGGGCCCGCGGCGCGTGCCGCCAGGCCAGTACTACGTCTTCGGCGACAACCGCAACAACAGCAACGACAGTCGGAAGTGGGAAGACTACGGCACGGCCGGGGGAGCGTATCCGCGTCCGGGCCTGCCGCGGGAGCGCATCCTCGGGAAAGCCATGGTGGTATTCTTCGCCAGGAGCGCGCCATGGTCAAAGAGCAATCCCTGGCCGCGCCTCCTGCGCTCAGCGCTGAGCTACGCGGACGGCTCCGAAGCCTCCGCGGAGCACGACACGAAGGGCGAGGTCCTCGCCATAGGCGAGCAGGCGAGGGCGGCGCCGTAGCCGGGACGCTGCGGGATTGGCTCCACACGCCCGCTGGCGCTCCGCCCCGGAGGCCGGCATGCCGCAGCAGCACGGATCCACCTTTGCACTCGACAACCCCTGGGAGGTCGTCGCGCTCATCGGGCTCGGCATTTTTCTCCGCCTCGTCGTGCCCCGAATTCGCCTCATGGGCGGCACCGCCCAGCGAACCGTCGTGGAGTTCGTGGACTCCGGCCTCATCGCACTTCTGCTGGTCTTCTGCATCGTCCGCCCCTTCGTCATCCAGGCCTTCTACATCCCCTCCGAATCCATGCTGCCCACGCTCAAGATCAACGACCGGATCCTCGTCAACAAGTTCATCTATCGCTTCCGCGACCCGCGGGCGGGGGAGATCATCGTGTTCAAGGCCCCCCGCTGGGCCGACCCGTCGCGTCCCGACTTCATAAAACGCTGCATGGCCGCGCCGGGCGACACCATAGAGGTGCGCGACGGCGTCGTGCATCTCAACGGCCGGCCGCTCGACGAACCGCACAAGTTCGAGCCGTCCTTCACCGATTGGGGCCCGCGGCAGGTTCCGCCGGGGCAGTACTTCTTCTTCGGCGACAACCGCAACAACAGCAACGACAGCCGGAAATGGCAGGACGAGGGCGCCGACGGCGACGACTACCCGCGCCCGGGCCTGCCGCGCGAGAACATCCTGGGCAAGGCCATGGTGGTGTTCTTCGCCAGGAGCGCTCCCTGGTCAAGGGACAACCCCTGGCCGCGCCTCCTGCGCTCGAAGCTGAGGTACGACGACGAGGGCTCGGACGCGCCCGACGAGAGCGACACGGGACAAAAGGTGCTCGGCATCCATGAACAGGCGAGGGTGCCGTAGTCAGAGCACCACATACGCACCGTCCTTGTGTAGGGCGGGGGCTCTGTCCCCCGCCAACATCGGTCATGATTGTAGGGCGGGGGTGCCTATCCCCGCCACCCTTCGTTGCTGCTGTCGGGCGGTCGTTCCGTCCGCTACGCCTTGGCGGCGGGCGTGGGCACGCCCGCCTTACAATAAGGCCGCATCGTCCACCCCACGACTCGCCCACCCCGACCCCCACGAACGCGCCGCCCGCCGCGCCGGATACCACCTGCTCGCCGGCGTAGACGAGGCCGGCCGGGGCGCCCTTGCCGGGCCGGTCGTCGCCGGGGCCATCATCCTCCCGCATCCCTGCCCCATCGAGGGCATCCGCGACTCCAAGCGTCTCACGCCGGAACGCCGTGAAGAGCTGTACGAGCAGCTCACCGAATCCGCCCTCGCGCACGCCATCGGCTTCGCCAGCCCGGAGGAGATCGACCGCCTCAACATCCTCCGCGCCACCTACGAGGCGATGCGCCGGGCCATTGCCGCCCTGCCGACGTGGCCCGATTACATCCTCATCGACGGCCGCCCGATAGATTGCCTCTGCCTGCCGCACCGGTGCATCGTGGACGGCGACGACTGCTGCCAGTGCATCGCCGCGGCCTCCATCATCGCCAAGGTCGAGCGCGACCGGATGATGCGTGCGCTGCACGAGCAGTACCCCGAGTACGGCCTCGCCCAGAACAAGGGCTACGGCACCGCCGAGCACCTCGCCGCCCTCGACCGCCACGGCCCCTCCCCCATCCACCGCCGCAGCTTCGAGCCGGTGAGGCAGTTGAGGCTGGGGTTGGGGTAGCCTTGGCCAATGGCGGTCAGGCGAGCATGCGTGCGCGGAGGACCGCTCCCCGGGGTCCTCCCGCTTGACAGGTGATGATCTTCTCCGTATGATGCTCTTGGGACTACTGTCCCCTCAGTGGGGATGGTAGCCCGCGTGCGTGCCCGCTACGCAGAGAACCATAGGCGGTGGCGAGACATGCCGATCTACGAAACCTTTTCAAAACGCCAGAAGAAGGCCGAAGGCCAAGCGCAGCGCGATGTCTACCAGTATGACCATCTCCCGACGCCCTTTCGTGTCCAGGTAATCCACATCTGGCGTGAGGCGGTGGGCCCGTTCGTGCGCACAGAACCCAGGTTCGAGCCCGTTTCCAACCCTTACTGGCGAACTGCCCACGACACACTCGCGCGCGAGCTAGGCGTTTTCGGGCTGGGCGCCCCTCATGACAGTCCCGACCTGCGGTGCGAGGAGTTCCTGTTGACGGCGGAGACGGCACCCGCCCTCGACATTATCGAACTGACATTTCAGTTGATCGATGGGCGCCTGCGCGACTTCCCGGACGAGGACCGACAGGATCCAGACGACGCTATCGGGGAGCTCAACCACCGGTTCGGGCAGCACGGGATCGGGTATCAGTTTGCTGGCGGGAAGCTCGTCAGAATGGATTCGCAGTACGTGCACGAAGAGGTGGCCAAGCCAGCCATTTCCCTGCTGCAGAACGCGGACTTCTCCGGGCCATCCGATGAGTTCATGCGCGCGCACGAGCACTACCGGCACGGGAGACAGAAGGAGGCCATCGCGGGGGCGCTCAAGTCGTTCGAAAGCACGATGAAGAGCATCTGCGATGCGCAGGGGTGGTCCTACCCGGTCAACGCGACTGCAAAGCCCTTGCTGGACACAGTGCTGCAGAAGGAGCTCGTCCCGCCGTACTTGCGGAGCCACTTCGCAGGGCTCCGGACCGCGATGGCGTCGGGTCTGCCCACCATCAGGAACAAGACCAGCGGTCACGGCCAGGGGGCTACCCCGCTCGAGATCCCGGCCCACTTCGCGGCTTACGCTCTTCACCTGGCGGCGGCGAACATCGTGTTCCTGGTGGAGGCGCACAAGGCACTAGAGTAGCCGCACCAGCACGCACCCCCGACTCGAGTGGGGCCGCCCCGGGGTCCACGCCGTCCGGGAGAGAGGCAAGCCTATGACCGTCCGATGTCCAGACTGCGGCTTGCTGTACGTCCCGGACAGCCTAGAGGACGCGCGGTATCATCGCAGTTTCCACGCCGAGACGGTCAACGGTCTTCGCGCCCGATCGATCAAGACCGACAGCGTCATCTTCGCCGAGGGCAACTTACGAATCACCGTCGTCAGCCCTTTCTCGCCGATTGCGCAGCGCCGTCGTGCGGAACGCGTCGCCGTGCTCGCGAACCGCGAGACGCCCTTCGACTTCGCAGCGTACGACGCTAGTGAGCCGCCGGACGAACGCGACGTTCACGTCTTCCTAGTGTACGAGCGAGACCGGGCGATCGGACTCCTCGTGGTGGAGAAGTGCAGGCGTGTGTGCCGCTGCTCCTGGCCGGAGTGGGAGGCGAACGAGAAGCCGGAGGAGCTTTCTGACCACCCGCCGATCTGGACCGTCTGCATGCTCTGGGTGCTGGCCCGGCATCGCCGAAGAGGACTCGCCACAGCCCTGCTTCAGGCAGGGGCTCGGCACGTCGGAGCCGACGTGGAGAGCATGGCGTGGTACCCGCCCTTCACGGAACCGGGCGAGGCGCTTGCTCGGGCGTGCTGCCCCCGCACGTTCTATCTGGCCAAGTGAAGTGCCGCGGCCCGCGGGACAGCATCCCGGCTGCCACGCCGCGCGGAGGATCGATCACGATGACCAATGGCTCTGATGCAAGAACAACGCGGCTCGGCGTCCTGCTAGCCATTCTTATGCTTGTCCTGGGCCTCGCGGTGCTGGCCGGCATCGTATGGGCGATACGCGCCCTCATTCGCCTCTCCCCAGAGACGTTGGCTGCCATAGTGGCCGCTACGGCCGCGATTCTTGTGGCCCTTGTCTCGGCGTTCGCCGGCAGACACATCGAACGGAGTAGGGAAATCGAGCAGGAGCACCGTCGGCAGAAGTTCCCCATGTACGAGGAGTTCATGGCGTTCTGGTTCAAGGTCATGGCTTCACAGAAGCCCGGCGTGCAGCAGGTCTCGGAGCAGCAGGGCGTCCAGTTCATGACCGAGTGGACTCAGAAGCTGGTGCTCTGGGGCGGCGACGCGGCCATCAAGGAAATGTCCGCGTTCTGGCAGTGGACGAGCAGGCTTGAGGATGCCGCCAGCGCAGACCCCATCGAGTGGCTGGTCCGGTTCGAAGACCTCCTGCTCGCCATCCGCCGCGACCTCGGGCACAGCAACAAGGGAATAGCGAGGGGAGAGCTGCTGGGCTCCTTCGTAATGGATGCTGGCCAGTACTTCCCCCGCGACCCTTCGGCGGCACCGCAGGCTGGGACCGGGCCATAGCTGGCGCCGGTCCCCCTCGAGCGAGGCCCACGGATCTCGGCTGATCCCACTCCGTCCCACCGTCAGGGGGAGGCCACGCGACTGGTGCTCCGTGCACCTGTGTGCTGGTAGGCCAGCCTAACCATCCGCAATGCCCGCCACAGTAGACGTTTACATCGAGAAGGACTTCACCCGCTTCTACGACTGGTCGTACGGCGACCGGGAGGAGGACATTCCGTTCTACGTGAGCCTCGCGCGCGAGTGCGGATCGCCGGTGCTGGAGGTGGCTTGTGGGACGGGGCGGGTGCTGATTCCGCTCGCGCGGGAGGGGTTCGAGGTAGTCGGGCTCGACTTCTCCGAGCACATGCTCGCTATCGCGCGAGAGAAGCTGGAGAAGGAATCCCCCGAGGTACGAAGCCGCGTCTCGCTCGTTCAGGCCGATATGAGGGAGTTCGACCTTGGGAAAGCTCGGGGACAGACAGCCACGATACGGCCGGTGGTGTCAGTCCCCGAATTTCCCGGGCGGGAGTTCGCGGGCGTGTTCGTGCCGAATGCGTCGGTGTTTCACGTTCGGGACGGTTCATCGTGCGCCGTTGGGGCAGCGGGGAACGATGAAGCTGGGTGCGAGGGCGGAAGGCAAAGGCGGCGGGCCACGGAGGACCCGCCCTACAATAACGGCAAAGGCATAGGCAACGGAAAAGGCGGGCGGGCGTTGTCGCAGTGTTCTGCGTGTCTGTATCGCCACACGCGGCCGGGGGCGACGGCGGTCGTGGACGTCGTGGCGCCGCAGAGGATGGCGAATCAGGAGGTCGGGAAACAGATAAGCGTCCGCGAAGGCATCAACCCCGCGACGGGCCTCTTCACGCAGGAGCTGAACCGGAAGCTTCACATCGACCGCGATGCCCAGATCGTCCGCGTCGAGCACGTGTATGTCGAGATAGACGGCGACGAGGAGAAACGGTTCACCTTCGAGCAGGATTATCGGTGGGTGGAGGAGCAGGAGGGGGTTGAGCTGCTCAGGGAGGCTGGGTTTGACGAGGTAGAAACGTTGGGCGATCACGAGGGGAGGGCGTTCTCCGACGAGTCGGAGAGGTTGATTCTGGTGGCGAGGAAGGCGTAGGAGAACGGCGCACGGCTTGGCGAGCAAGCCGTGGCACACGGCCCTAGAGACAAGGATCGTCTCAGGCAAGCTGCCTGAGCCACACTTGATGGAAGGCATGGCGGCCCCAGGCAAGCTGCCTGGGCTACACTGTTGGGGCACTGAGCTACACTTGATGGAAGGCATGGCGGGGATAGGCATCCCCGCCCTACACAGAGCATCACACCAAATGCTCAAACGCACCAAGCAGACAACCGGCGCCATTGCGGAGGAGCACGCCCAGCGGCTCTTGAAGAAGCGCGGCTATTGGATTCTGGCCACCAACTTCCGCGCCACCGGGTGCCTTCGAACACACGCGTACCGACGAAGACCAAGCGCAAAGACCGAGAAGGGAGCCGCCTTACATGTACAAGATCGGGGTTCTTCCGTGCGATGGAGTGGGGCCGGAGGTGGTGCGGGAGGGCAAGAAGGTCCTGGAGGCGGTGGCACGCAAGTGCGGGGTCAAGTACGAGCTCGTGGAGTACGATGTCGGGGGCGATAGATACCTGCGCACCGGTGAGGTGCTCCCGGACTCCGTGTTCCAGGAGCTCGGCACCATGGACGCCATCTATCTGGGCGCTGTCGGGCACGACGATGTGCAGCCGGGCATCCTGGAAAAGGGCATTCTGCTCGACATTCGCTTCGAGTTCGATCAGTACGTCAATCTCCGCCCCATCAAGCTGTACCCCGGCGTGGAGACGCCGCTCAAGCACAAAGGACCCGATGACATCGATTTCATCGTCGTGCGCGAGAACACCGAGGATATGTACGTGGGCATCGGGGGCCAGATGAAGCGCGGCACGCCGGACGAGGTCGCCGTGCAGACGGCCGTGTACACCCGCAAGGGCACGGAGCGCATCATTCGGTACGCCTTCGAGCTGTCGCGCGAGCGAAACACCGATAAGACCGTGTACCTGTGCGACAAGGCGAACGTGCTCACCTTCGGCCACGACCTCTGGCGGCGCACCTTCGAGGAGGTCGGCGAGGCGGACTACCCCGACATCAAGCGCGAGTGCGCCTTCGTGGACGCCACGACCATGTGGATGGTCAAGAATCCGGAGTGGTTCGACGTCATCGTGACGACCAACATGTTCGGCGACATCATCACCGATCTGGGGGCCATGATCCAGGGCGGGATGGGCGTCGCCGCCTCCGGCAACATCAATCCCGACGGCGTGAGCATGTTCGAGCCCATCCACGGCTCAGCACCACGGCATGCGGGCAAGGACGTCATCTGCCCCATCGCCGCCATCTGCGCCGCCGGCATGATGTTGGAGCATCTGGGCGAAACCAAAGCGGGTGAGATGGTCGAGAACGCCGTGGTGGAGGCGCTCGGGAGCGGGCGTCTCGGGGATCTATCCACCAGAAGCGGCGTCAGCACGACGCAGCAGGGCGATATCGTGGTGGAGTACATCCAGAAGCAATAGATAGTCAGCCCGTATGGGCGACCCGCGGGCTGGCCCTACCCCGAGCGGCAAAATGCGCGACAGCTATGGCTGTCGCGCATCGCGTTCTTTTCCCCAATCTGTGGCGCAATACCAATCATGCTGCGCATCTGCGGCTCACGACGAAGACGCTCGCCGTGGCCCGGGGGACTCCCCGGCAGGAGAAGTCACCCACCGGGTCGGGCGGGCTCGATGAACAGCTTGATCGCGGTGCGTTCGTTGCCGTCGATCTCAACGTCAACGAACGCCGGCCGGCAGATCAAGTCTATGCCTGACGGCGCCAGGAAGCCCCGGGCGATGGCGATGGACTTGATAGCCTGGTTCAAGGCGCCGGCTCCGATCGTCTGCATCTCAGCGCGCCCCTGCTCACGCACCGTCCCGGCAAGCGCGCCAGCTACGGCATTGGGGTCGGAACGAGACCCTACTCTCAGGACCGCCACTATTGCTTCCCCCTTGCTGCGATGTCGAGCGCGATATCGCTGACGGCTGATCTGTACATATGCGAGTGTACTGACAGCCGCCGCTCGTTCAGAGGCTATTCACCCGAACTGAGCGGAACGCTAATGCGTTCGATTGTCTGGGCCCTCCCGTTGACTGGTTCTACATCTACTAATATGCCATACAATCGACTTTTTCCTCTAGCGGGTTCGAATTTCACCGGTATCGCCGTGAGGAACCGGCGCAGCACCGGCTCGGCTTTCATGCCGATGATCGCGTCGGTGGCCCCCGTCATGCCGCAGTCGGTTATGTAGGCAGTGCCGCCGGGCAGGATCGTCTCGTCTGCCGTTTGCACGTGGGTGTGCGTCCCCGCCACAATACTGACGCGGCCATCGAGGTGTCGTCCCATGGCCTGCTTCTCGGACGTGGCTTCCGCGTGAAAATCCACCACGATGATCGGGGTCACGCGTCTGAGAGCAGCAACCTCCTCGTCGCCGATGCGGAAGGGGCAATCGAGCGGCTGCATGAATGTGCGGCCGCACAGGTTGATGACCCCGACAGACGCGTCTTGTGGGCCCGATCGGTGGGCGACGACCGCAAAGACACCAGAGCCGACGCCCGGCGCCCCCCCGGGGTAGTTCGCCGGTCTAATGAGGCGTGGCTCCGTGTCCGCAATGCCGAGCACGTCTCGTTTGGCCCACATGTGATTGCCCATCGTAATGGCATCGACACCCAGCGCCAGGATCTCCCTCACGATCTCCTGGGTAATGCCGAACCCGCCCGCGGCATTCTCACAGTTGGCAACGACGAAATCCACGCGGCGCTCTGCCGCGAGTCGCGGGAGTATGTCACGCAACGCGCCTCGCCCGGCACGCCCGACGACGTCACCGACAACGAGAAGGTTCAAATAGCCTCCCTGCCCGTCTGTGGGCACCTCTACTTGGCGTAATCCACCGCGCGGGTCTCGCGAATGATAGTGACCTTGATGTTGCCCGGGTAGTCGAGCTCGGACTCGATCTTCTCTGCCATCCCTCTTGCGAGCCGGACGGCAGAGAGGTCATCCACCTTTTCCGGGCGCACGATGACGCGGACCTCTCGCCCGGCGGATATCGCGAAGGACTTCTCAACGCCGGCGAAGGAGTCGGCTATGCGTTCGAGGCCCTCAAGCCGCTTGATGTACGTCTCCAGCGTCTCGCGCCGAGCCCCGGGCCGTGAGGCGGAGATGGCATCGGCAACGTGCACGAGAACGGCCTCGACGCTCTGCGGCTCAGGATCAAGGTGATGCGCTTCGATGCAGTGACACACTTCCGGGCTCTCGCGCTTACTCCGGGCGATGTCCGCCGCGATAGCCGCGTGGGGGCCGTCAACTTCGAAGTCCACGGCTTTGCCG
This sequence comes from Armatimonadota bacterium, assembly GCA_030601885.1. Taxonomy (GTDB): domain Bacteria; phylum Armatimonadota; class Zipacnadia; order JAUWAU01; family JAUWAU01; genus JAUWAU01. The sequence goes on along the minus strand of JAUWAU010000007.1, from coordinate 229,164 downwards.
ATGTCGTGCAGCAGCCCGCCACGGCGCGCGATTGCCACGTTCACGCCCAGCTCCGCTGCCATAGCCCCCGCCAGGTGCGCTACTTCGATGGAATGGTTCAGCACGTTCTGGCCATAGCTGGTGCGGAACAGCAGCTTGCCCACCAGCTTCATCAGGTCGCTGTGCAGGCGACCGACCCGCGTCTCCAGTACGGCCCGCTCGCCTGCTTCACGCATCTGCTCGTCGATGCGTTGGCGGCACTTGTTGACCGTCTCCTCGATGCGGCCTGGATGGATCCGGCCGTCGTTGACCAGCGACTCAAGCGCCGATCGAGCCACCTCTCGCCGAATGGGATCGAAGCCCGATATGACAACAGCCTCGGGCGTGTCATCCACGATCACATCCACACCTGTGAGTTGCTCAAAGGCGCGGATGTTGCGCCCCTCGCGGCCGATGATGCGTCCCTTCATATCGTCGCCGGGCAGGGGGACCACGGAGACCGTGGTTTCCGTCGTCTGGTCTACGGCGCAGCGCTGAATCGCCTGCGTGACGATGTGGGCGGCACGACGGTCCGCCTCTTGCTTCGTCTCCTCCTCGATCTTGACGATAAGCGCCGCGGTCTCATCGCGGATCTCCTGCTCGATAGCGGACAAGAGCACCTTCTTTGCTTCTTCGGGTGACAGACCCGAGATGCGTTGCAGCTCCTCCTTCTGCCGCTCCAAGCCTTCGCTCAGTTCCTTCTCCTGTGCAGTCAGCGTCTGTGTTTTTCTGTTGACCTCACGATTCCGCGACTCCAACTCGCTCTGCCTCCGCTCCAGGTTCTCGTCGCGTTTGGCGAGCCGACGTTCCGAGCGCCCCAGTTCAGTGCGACGGCCGCGCAGCTCCCTCTCCATATCATCACGCAGCCGCAGGCTCGCCTCCTTGGCCTCCAGGAGTGCCTCCTTCTTTACCGCCTTCGCCTGTTGTTGAGCCGCCTGGACGCGCTCTTGAGCCTCCTTTCGGCTCCTATCCCGCTCTTGCCGCGCATCTCGCGCGGCCAGCACGCCGTACATCACGAAAAAGATGGCAAACGCCAGAGCGATAATCCCGGCAATTCCAAATAGCTCGGTCCACGCCATTTATGTCATCCACCTCCATTGGTCTCTGAGAAGCGTCAGTCCCTGCTCGTCCTTGCTGCACGGAGGAGTGTGGGCAAGATCGGGGGTATGCAGCCGTGTGCCAGCGAGCTGGCGATACCGCTGCGTTGGCCCCCGTGCCGTGCAGTGCGCCTCTGGGACGACGCTGTAGGGCGCTGCAATCCGCTGCGAGGAGCACGAGCGACGTACGATGCAGAAGCCATACTACCCGGACTGTGATACCATAATCCATACTGTAGCCCATTCATCGTGCCGCTGCGCTCCCGGCCATGCCGGGGAGGACGTCAACACGCCGCCGCCAACGACCTTTATTCTCCGGACGACGCCACGTCCTCGTCGTCTATCTCCGGCATTGCGCGGCTCACAGCATCTCGTATGACCTCGAAATCGAATCCCCGCCGTTGCAGCAGCGCAACCAACCTACTGCGCGCTGTGTTTGCATCTAACTTGGCAAGACGCGGCAGCCGCTGCTCGATGGCCGCCGCTGCCAGTGCGGCCTCATCCACGCTGCCAAAGCATTCGTCCAGGACTTCCTCGATCATTTCGCTGTCAACACCCTTGCGCCGCAGCTCGCCGTACAGGGCCCGCCTCCCGGCCGGCCGCTGCGCCATCCGCGCTCGGACGTACTCGATGGCGTAGCGCCTGTCGTTCATGTACCCAAGCTCTCGAAGGCGTTCAACCACACGCGCCGTCACTTCGTGGGCAAAGCCTTTCTGCCGTAGGCGCTGGCAGAGCTCGTTCGCGGTCCGATTCCGCACCGCGAGCAGAGCGAAGCTGGCGTCCATCGCGGCGCGATGCTCCGCCTCTGCCACCGCCTGCAGCAGCTCGTCAACATCTACCGTGACGCCGGCCTCCACCTCGAGCCATTGGAGAGCCTTCCGGTGAACCGTGATCCGCTCGACACCGTCCACCCATATGGCGACTCGCCGTGACTTGGGCCCCTGGGGCTCAATGGCGCTAATCGAACCCCGTGAAGGCATTACCACCTCCCTCCCACACTGCTCGGCCCGGGCTGCGTTGCCCCGGGTGCACCCCGCGCGACTTTGGCATAGAGGCTACGTGTCATCATCATCGGGCTTTTCGGTCGGCTCCTGAGCCGGAGCCAGCCCGGCCTTCTCGCGGATTTCCGCCTCGAGGCGGTCAGCTATCTCCGGGTTCGCCTTCAGATACTCGCGGGCGTTATCGCGCCCCTGGCCGAGACGCTCATCGCCGTAGCTAAACCACGTGCCCATCTTTTCGACGATCTCGAAGTTCACCCCCTCGTCGATCAGACACCCCTCGGCCGATATCCCCTCACCGTATATGATGTCGAACTCGCAGCGTTTGAACGGTGGGGCGACCTTGTTCTTCGCCGTCTTCACAGTGACCCGGTTGCCGATGATCTCAGTGCCCCGTTTCAGTGACTCCCGGCGGCGCACCTCGAGGCGGACCGTAGACTGGAATTTCAGCGCACGCCCACCGGGCGTGGTCTCCGGATTGCCGAACACGACGCCGATGCGCTCGCGGATCTGATTGATGAATATGGCCAGCGTGTCCGATCTGGACACGGCGCCGGCCAGCTTTCTGAGCGCCTGCGACATCAGGCGCGCCTGCAGGCCCATATGAACGTCTCCCACCTCGCCCGCCAGTTCCGCTGCCGGAACCAGTGCGGCGACGGAGTCGAGGGCGAAGACATCCAGGGCCCCGCTGCACACAAGCACGTCGGCGATCTCAAGCGCCTGCTCGGCCGTGTCGGGCTGGGAGATCAGTAACTCGTCGAGATTCAGCCCGATGTCCTCCGCATACTCCCTCGGAAAGACATGTTCCGCATCAATAAAGGCGACGGTGCCTCCCTGCTTCTGGGCCTCCGCAAGTATGTGCAGCGCAATCGTCGTCTTGCCACTCGCCTCCTGGCCGTAGATCTCCACAATCCGGCCCCGCGGCAGGCCGCCCACACCCAAGCAGATGTCGAGGCTGAGAGCGCCCGTCGGGATAACGCGAACGGCCATCTTCGTCGGCTGCTCGCCGAGGCGCATGATGGCGCCTTCGCCGAATTGCTTCTCGACCTGCGACAAGGCTAAGTCGAGTGCTTTTTGCTTGTCCATGGGTTGCTCTCGCTTAGAACGCAACTGGCGTCGCCCCTTTCTGCCCTATCGGCCCAGTGGCAGCTCATCCAGCACGGAGTAAATCGCTCCACTAGGTCGTAATTCGCTTTTCATCAAGACTATACCCTGTACCTGCACGGTCCCGAAGTCCGTGCCGGCTTGCTTTTCGATGAGCGCCGCCAGCGCGCTGACTCCGGCGGCGGATCTGACGCGTCCGAGAGTGATATGAGCGGAGAAGTGCCGCTTCTCCCGTTCCAAGCCCACAGAGACGAACTCACGTTCCACCGCCTGGGCGAGCTGCGTTGCCTGTTCGCCGCCCTCGTCCACTCCCGCCCATACCACGCGGGGTCGGCGCAAGTTGGGGAAGGCGCCCAAGCCGCGGACGCGCATATCAAACGGTTGTATGTCCTGGGCAGCCGCTGCCAGGGCGCCCATGATGCTCGGGACGCGGTCCTCGGCAATGTCGCCCAGAAACTTCACAGTCAAATGTAGATTCGCGGCCGGCACCCACTTGACACTGGCCTTTGCGGCGTTGAGTTCCTGCTGTGCGGCCGCCAACCGGCGGCGCACGTCTGGGCCAATGCCGAGAGCGACGAAGCTGCGCAGCATCGGGCGATCCCGCCCACCACCAGGGCATTCACGGTCATACAGCGAGTCGTTTTCGGTGAGGCGACGACTCAAAGCTCGCCGAGAAGGCGTAGGCGCACCATGTTCAACGCTGCCTGAGAGGTGCGCCACTTGATCTGATCCCGTGCCCCGTGAAAACGGTGTTCCTGGCAGATGACGCTCTCCTGAGTGGCCAGCGCTATCCACACGAGGCCAACGGGTTTCTGGGGCGTTCCGCCCGTCGGACCGGCGATGCCGGTGGCCGCCGCCGCCATGTCAGCACCGGAGCGCTCTCTGGCTCCGACGGCCATGGCCTTGGCCACCACTTCACTGACGCTGCCGTGCTGCTCCATAAGCTCCGGCGCAACCCCCAGCAGGCGCGCTTTCTCTTGGTTGCTGTACGTCACGACGCCGCCGACAAAGTACGCGGAACTGCCGGAAATGTCGGTTAGGCGATTGGCGATGAGCCCACCGGTACAGGACTCCGCCGTGGTAATGGTGAGGCGGCGCTGTGCCAGCATCGTGCCGACAACGGCTTCGAGCGTCTCATCATCCGTGCCGAAGACGAGAGAGCCCAGGCGCGCACGGAGCTGCTGCTCGACCCGCGCGATCTTGGTGCTTGCATCCTCGTCCGACGCGGCCTTCGTCGTGATCCGCAGTTGCACTCCGCCCAGAGCAGCATACGGCGCTATAGTGGGATCAGATTGTCCTTGGAGTATGTCGCCGATCATCTCCCCAAGGGCCGACTCGCCCACGCCGCTCAGGTGAAGGATCCGTGACTTGATAATGGGCCCAGGCCCGCCGCCACGCGCTTCCAGGTGCGGAAGCACGCAATCCTCCAGCATGGCATGCATCTCCGAGGGAACGCCGGGGAGGGCGATGAACTCGCTCCCATCGTGCTCCACGATGATCCCCGGCGCGGTGCCATGGCGATTCGGGGCAATCGTGCCCCCCTCGGGGACACGTGCTTGGCGGAGGGTCGCCGCGTTGACCGACCGGCCGCGGGCTTTGAGGAAGGCCTTAATCGACGCTGCCGCTTGAGGGTCCTGCTTGAGCTCGACGCCGACGATCCCCGCGAGGGCTTCGCGGGTGATGTCGTCGTCGGTTGGCCCGAGGCCGCCTGTGATGATGACAGCATCGGCGCGAGAACCGGCCAGCCGAAGCGTGGCGCACAGACGCTCAAGGTTGTCCCCGACCGTCTGGCGGAAGTACACGTTCACGCCGCGCTCGGCCAGCTTCTCGCTTATGAAGGTCGCATTTGTATCAGTGATCTGTCCCAGGAGCAGTTCGGTGCCCACAGAGACGATTTCGGCGGTCACGTGTGCACTCTCCACCGCATCGATCTCGATATTAGCGTATCACCGGGGAGGTGTCAATGGGGCTTGCCGTTGGAAAGGCGGCGGCGTGGCCGACTTCGAGCCTCCGTGCGGCCCCGCCTGCCGGAACTTTCTCCGCAGGCGCCGGTGTTGACACATTCGGCAGAACGCAGCCGCCGGTGAAAGCCTCGCGGGTTGCTGGGCGCCGATACTCGCTCAGCGACTCTCTGCGGCGCGCGCGCACGGCGACCCAGAGCTCCGGGGGAATGTCTGCATGGCTTCAGCGATCAAGACGGAGGGCCTCACGAAGTACTATGGGAGCCTTCTCCGGAAGCCAGTTGTCGGCGTCGAGGATCTCACCCTCGATGTGAAGATGGGGCAGGTGTATGGCCTCGTCGGCCCCAATGGCTCCGGAAAGACCACGACCCTGAAACTGCTTCTGGGCCTCATCTTCCCCACCAGAGGGACGATGACGCTACTGGGCCGGGACGTTCGCGACCCGGCGTCTCGGCAACGGGTGGGCTTCCTTCCCGACGGGCCGTACTTTTACGATCACCTGAACGCCGATGAGCTGCTGAGCTTCTACGGCGGACTCTTCGGGCTCTCGGGGGCAGAGCTCCGCAAGCGCTCCGACGAGCTGCTGGAAATGGTGGGCATGGCCGGGCCTGAGCGTCGTCGGCGCATTCGCGAGTATTCCAAGGGAATGATCCAGCGCGTTGGCGTCGCACAAGCTCTCATCAACGACCCGGATGTGGTTCTGCTCGATGAGCCGACGGCCGGCCTGGACCCCATCGGCGCTATGCAGATCCGCGAGATCATGTTCCGTCTGCGCGACCGCGGGAAGACGGTGTTTCTCTGCTCGCATCTGCTTGGGGAGATCGAGCGCATTTGCGACAACGTTACCATTTTGAACGAGGGGCGCACGGTCAGGCAGGGAGCAGTGCAAGACCTGGTGGAGCCGGGCGAAGACTACATGGTCGAAGCGCGCGAGGTTGACAACGAGGGTGAGCAGGCCATCCGCGAGCTCGCAGACAGCATTGAAACCGGCGACGGCCTTCTCCAGGCGGTGGCGAGCGACCAGGACAAGGCCGTCGCAATCGCCCGGCAGATCTCCGAGAACGGCGGCGAAGTGGTGAGCCTCAGCAGGAGACGACGAACGCTGGAGGACATCTTCATCGAAACGATTCGGGGGGGCCGGGAATGAGGATTGTTCTACACTTGGCTGAACAGACCGTGCGGGAAGCGATGCGCCGGCGGTTCCTGAACGTCATCCTGCTCTTCTCCATCGTGATGATTGGTGCTTCATCCATGTTCAGCCAGTGGGCTCCCGGCGCCGAGCTGAAGATGATGCTGGACACCGGCCTGGGGTTCATTCGCTTCTTCGGCATGCTCATGGCCGTGTTCATCGGGGCTGTGCTCATCCCGACCGAGGTCGAGACGAAGACGGCGTATGTGCTGCTGTCAAAGCCGGTGACGCGCTGGCACTTCCTGCTGGGCAAGTTTCTCGGCGCCTTCGCCACCGTTGGCATCAATGTGCTCATCATGGGCGGCGTCTTCGTGCTGGTGATGTTCCTGAAACGAGCCACGTTCGAAGCAGTTCCGAATCTGTACTCGAATCTGGCTTACGCCGTCGTGTTGCTGGCCTGCGAAATGCTCGTCCTGCTGTCCATAACGGTGATGATGTCCACGATCGCCAGTTGGATATTCACCTCGGTCTTCGCCTTCTTCGTGTACTTCGCCGGGCACGTAAGTGCCTCGCTCAAACACTTGGCGACGCCGGAGTACTACGAGAGCCCGCTGGCCCGCGGCATGATTAAGGTGCTCTACGTGGTGCTGCCCCACTTTGAGGACTTCGATGTGCGTGAGCCCATCATTGTGGGCGACCCGCTCGAATGGTCCATAGTGAGCGGCACCATCGGGCTCGGGCTGTTGTACGCCGGTGTCATGGTTACCCTGGGTTGGCTGTTCTTCAGTGAGCGCGAGGTGTGAGGGAACGGCACCGGCGCGCCGGGGTTGGCGTGAGCGCCTCGGGTGATGCCGCGCCATACTTGCAACGGAGTCGCGGACCATGCGCACACACAGGATTATCGGCGTCCTGATCGTTATCACCGGGCTCGTCGGAGCCAACTCCCTGCACGAGCGCATCAGATTCCAGCGGATGGTACGACAGTACAATCCGCCCGCGCCGATAGAGAAAATCATGCAGTTCAGCCCCACCGCCGTTACCGGCGTGATCGCCGGCGCTATCCTCGGCGGCTTTCGCGGTCCGGCGGCGAACTTGCTGTGGCTGAAGATGGAAAGCTACTGGCACAGCGAGAAGTGGCACGACTGCCTGCCCGTCATGCGAACGGTCACATGGCTGGATCCACACTTCGTCGAAGCTTGGCGGATTCTTGGCTGGCACGTGATGTACAACATGACCGTGGAGACCACGGACATCGATCGCCAAGACATGTACCTGGAGGCGGGCGTCGCTTACCTCAAAGAGGGCATCGCGTGGAATCCCCACATCTATGACCTGTATTGGGAGCTGGGTTGGAGCTACTTCGACAAAATGGACGACTTTGAAAACGCGGCCAAGTGGCTGCGTGCCGCGACGGAGTTCGAGCACCCCGCGTACATCGAGAGGCTCATCGCGCATGCCTACGAGAAGCTGCCAGACATTGACAAAGCCCTGGACTGGTATGACTACTGCCTGAAGCGCTACCCGAGGGACGGGACGGCGATCGGCGCCACGCTGACCATCCGTGAGCGTTATCTGGCGTCGTGGCGCCTGCTGGAGCAGGGGGACTTCCATGGCGCCGAGGCGGCGGTGAAGCATCACTTGGCGATGGAGCCCGATGACCACATCGGGAGACGGCTTCTCGCCACCATCTACGAGCGTATGGGAGATATGCAGAACGCGCTCGACCAGTGGGACCTCCTCCGGGCCACGTACGCTCTGGACAGCGGAGCGGGGCGTAAGGTCAGACAGCTCAAGGCGGAGCTGGGGATCGAGGAGACGCTGCGGGAGCGGCAGGAGCGCCTGAAGAGGGAGCAATTGCAGCGTCTCCGCGAGCGGCATTTGGAGCTCCACGGTGCGGAGCATGGTCTGGGTGCACCCCACGGCGGACACTGATGATGACGGATGCGGCCCGGCACTTAGCAGGCGCCCAGTGCCGGCAACTCCCTGATAGCAGCTTGCGGCGGCGCGTGATTGCGAGAGTTGCGTCCGCAGTGTTCCCAACGATGCGGCGTTGACCCGAAGGGCTGCACCGATCCTCTGCGTGCATATTGGCTAAGGTGACTGGCGAGAGGCTGTCGGGGGCGGTGCCGATGCGCATGTTTGGCTACTACTTCTCTGCCGGCATAGCGTTGGCCATTGGCCTCGGGCTGGTCGTGTGCGGAGTCGGATGCATCATCGCCGGCGCGGATGAAGCGCATCGGCTGCGTCCGGTGATCGGACTCGCCCTGTCTGTCGCCGGGGGAGCCGCTCTCGTAGCCGGTGCGCGGACGGTGCTGCAGCCATTCCGCTCTCCCCATCCGGAGATCTTGGCCGTGCGAATCATCAGACTCGCACGTGCTTTCGGCGGCGAGGTTCCGTTCACCCGCATCGTAAGCGGCCTGCGCGTGCCGGAGCAGCACGCGCGCGCCGCCCTCGAGTGCCTCGTCGGCGATGAGGTTTGCCGCCGGGAAGAGCGAGGGGGGGAGGAGTGGTACGTGTTCCCCAGCATGGCACGCCAGTGAGGTAGGCGGACACCTGTCTTCACCGATTCATCGCGAAGCGCTTGTACTCCACGTCTTCTGCAGACTGTTTTTGTCGTTCCTGTTCTCGCCTTATGCCTCTCTCAGCGACAAGTTTGACACCGCTCCATCCCCCGCCTATAATTGCCCCAACGGCCATCGGCCAGGAGTCGGCGAGCGGGCGTGAACACCATCATGTGGATCATTGGCACCGTGGGACGGCAGGCCCTCGGGCTACTCTCATTCGTGGGACAGACAAGCCGGCTGTTTTTCGCGGCATGTCGATATATAGTAAGCGGCCGAGCCGGACTGAGAGAGACGCTGCACGAGATGGCCGATGGGGGCGTCAGCTCCCTGCTCATTGCTACCGTCACCATCGTCTTCAGCAGCATGGTCATGTCGTACTACATCGTCGGGCAGTCGCTGCGCTATTTCCAGGGCGGCTTCGTCGGGGTGCTATTGGGTGAGGCCATTTTCCGTGAGTTGGCTCCGGTCCTCACGGCCATCGTGGTGGCCGCGAGGGCCGGATCGGCCATGACGGCGGAGATCGGCTCTATGACGATTACGGAGCAAGTGGACGCCTTGCGCGCTCTGGCCGTGGATCCGGTGAAGCATCTGGTCGCGCCGCGCCTGCTGGCCTTGGTGTTGGTGCTTCCGATACTCACGATCTTCAGCGATTACACGGGGCTGTTGGGGGGGCTGGCCGTGGCATGGCACAGGGCGCACATCGATCCGCAATCGTTCTTCGCGGCCATCTCGGCGAACATCCCCTTCTGGGTGCTTGCCCGCGGCCTCATCAAGACCGTGGTGTTTGGTGCGATAATCGCCACCGTGAGCTGCCATTACGGCCTGCGCTGCGAACGTGGCGCCGCCGGGCTGGGCCGATGCGTCACCAAGGCCGTGGTCGTCTGCATTATCCTTATCTACATCACCAACTTCTTCTTGACTTTGGCGCTGTATCCCTTCTAGTTTGCTGACACATCACCGGCGGTCTGAGGCCAGCGTCTCACCGGACGGAACCCATAATGGGCCCACCGCGCCGCTCCTATAACTGCTGTGGGCAGCGTTGGCCTGCTCAGCGCGAGAGAGTTGGTCCCGATACGATGTCAGTGCGTGCTGGTGAGAGCGATCCAATCTCCCGGGTTGAAGCCCGTGACCTGAGCTATGTGATTGACGGCCGGGCGATACTCCGTGATATACGCTTTCACGTGGCTGAGCGGGAGATATTCGCGGTGATGGGCATGTCCGGCAGCGGCAAGACCACGCTGCTCCGGCACATCATCGGGCTCGTGCGGCCAACATCGGGGGACGTGCTTATTGATGGGCAAGCGATCGGCCACCTGTCGGAGAGGGAGCTTGGCGGCGTGCGTCGAAAGATGGGGATGTCCTTTCAGTACTCGGCGCTGTTCGACTCGCTCAGTGTGGGCGACAACGTTGCCTTTGCACTCCGGCACCACACGAGGCTTTCCGATGACGAGATCCACGCCGTCGTGTCCGAGAAACTGGCCACCGTCGGCATGAGCGGCAGGGAGAGCATGATGCCGGCCGACCTGAGCGGCGGCGAGCGCAAGCGTGTCGGCATAGCCCGGGCCCTGGCGCTTGAGCCCTCCATCATGCTGTACGACGAGCCCTCGAGCGGATTGGACCCGATCATGGCCGGTGTCATCGATGAGCTCATCGTGCGCCTGCGTGACGAGCTCGATGTGACGTCGATCATTGTTTCTCACGACGTCAAGCACGTATTTGGTATAGCCGACCGAGCCGTGATGCTGCACGAAGGCAGCATCATCGCAGAGGGGGCCCCGGAGAGCCTTCGGCGCTCCGACGACGGCTTCGTTCAGCAATTCATAAGCGGATCGGCGGCGGGCCCGCTCACCGGGTGACGCGTGGTGGAGCGCAGCGTGGGGCGCCGGGGCCGCGTTGGTTTGCGATGAGCGTGCCGTCATCACATGCTGGCTGCCAGCGCGCCACGGACGGGAGGGAGCCTCGGTGTCTGCCGACACAAAAGTTGGAATCGTGGTCATACTGGGCGTGGCGATGCTCATCCTGGGAGCGGCCTTCCTGAGCGACTACTGGGGGGTGTGGGGCGCGTATGAGATGATCGCGTACTTCGAGGACTCCCAGGGCATTACACCAGGCACCTCCGTGCGTCTGGCCGGCGTGACGATCGGCCGCGTGACGGCGATCCGGCTGGAAGAAATCCCTGACTTTCCCGCTCGCCCGGCGGCGGTACACATGTACATCCAGCGCCCCGAGCGCGCCGGCGGCGTGCAGTTGTACAAGAGGGACAGATTCCGCATTGAGGCCGGCGGCATTCTCGGAGAGAAGTTCATCAACGTCATCAGAACGCCGTCAGTGCCCAGGGAGCTGCTGCCGCCGGGCGAGCCAGTGGCCGGCGAGACGAGCCCGGGAGTGTCACAACTGATCTCGGAGAGCTCGCAATTGGTCCGCACGCTCAACGACGTCATCGTTAGCGTCGGCGACGTCGCTGCCGATCCGCAGATGCTGGAGGATATCAGATACACCGTAGGCGAGCTGCGCGGCCTGACGGCGGACGTGAGGGCGCAGCTCGCGGAGGGACGCATCGACCGCATCCTGAATGACCTCGCCAGAGCCGCCGCCACGCTGCGCACGAAGCTTGCTGAGGCCGACATCGAGGGCGTCATTGAGAAGCTGGACCGCACGGCCGAGGAGGGGCGGCAGCTCCTCGCCGCCATCTCAGAGGACGACATCCGGAGCGCTATCGCGAACGTACGCGCCATGACCGAGAATCTGCAGGCTGCCTCCGAAGAGTTCCGGCACAGCGTGGTGGATTCGGACTTGGTCCGCGATGCCCAACTCACCATGGCCTCCATGCGGCGCATCAGTACCGATATCGAGGCGACGGCGGAATACATGAGGGAGCGGCTAACGGACGCCGAGATGCTCAAGGACGTGGATGAGATCTTGGCCAACGCTCGCGAGCTGACAGTGCGCGGGCTGGACATCTCCGAAGACCTCGCTGAGGCAGTTATCACTGGCAAGGAGGCGGCGGCAAGTGCTCAGCGGATCGCCACCAGGTTCGAGGACCGCTTTCAGCGCCCCGTGAGACCACTCAGGAAGATCGTCGTGGACCCGCGTGCCGAACTGACCTTGGGTGCGAGCACCGGCGACCTGCAGCTCGACACCGACGTGTTCTTCGGCAAACGCGGCTCGCCGTCGCAGATCATCCTCGGCATGCGCGATCTTGGCGGTGCGAGCGACATCAACCTCCAGTTCGCTCGGCGCGTCTCGGACGATGTGCGCATTCGCGGCGGGCTGATCGCCGGCGATGTCGGGGGTGCTGTGGACCTGCACTTCGCCGGGCCGTGGGGCCTGACGACAGAGGCATACGAGCGCGGCGAGCAGTGGCGGCTGGACTTCACCGGCTCGTACGACTTCGGCAGCGGCTTGAGCGGGCTCTTCGGCTTCGACGACGTTCTGGGCGAAGTGGATCCGTTCTTGGGTTCGCGCTACGAATGGTAGGCGATGGGACCGGCCCACGAGTGCCGCAACTGCGGGAAAAGACACGAACGCGCGGCGCGGCAACGTGCGCCGGTTGCTGAGGAGGCACACTAATGCGAGTGATCCTGACGGCCGACGTCGATCGACTCGGTCGCGAAGGTGACGTGGTCGATGTTTCCAGCGGTTACGCCCGCAACTTCCTATTCGGACGCAGGCTGGCCACTGCCGCCACCAAGGGCGCGCTCAAAGACCTCGAGCTTCGTAGAAGCGCCATAGAGCGGCGCCAGGCGAAACACGCATTCGATGCGCAGGCGGCAGCGGACAAGCTGAAGGAGCTCACTCTGAGGATAGTGTGTAAAGCGGGCGAGGATGGCCGACTGCACGGCGCCGTGACCGCCCAGGACATCGCGGAGGCGGTCGGGGAGCAAGGCGATCTCGAGATGGACCGGCACCAAATCGAGCTTCCTGAGCCACTGCGCCGAACCGGCGCACATCTGGTCACGCTGCGCATCGCCCCTGAAGTTCACGTAGAGCTGCCGGTGGACGTAGTGCCAGACTCAGAGCCAGAGCCAGAGTCAGAGTCAGAGACGGAGCCAGAGATGGAGCCAGAGACGGAGGAATGACAGTGGCATCGGAGGCGGTACGAGACACAGAAGCCGTGGAGCTTCCCCCACAGGATCTGCACGCAGAGCAAGCAACGCTCGGCGCCATGCTGGTGGAGCCCGGCGCCGCCACACGCGCCCTCGCCGCGGTGGCTGCGGAGGACTTCTACCGCGAGGCCCACAGAGTCATCTTCAAGGCCATCGGCGCCGTCCACGAGCGCGAGGAGCCGGTGGATATCGTCACCGTCAGCGCGGAGCTGCGGCGCCTGGAGAAGCTGGACGCCGTTGGCGGGCCCGCCTATCTGGCGGCCCTCATTCGCGAAACACCGACGGCAGCACACGTTGTACGATATGCGAAGATAGTCGCAGAGAAGGCAGCTCTACGCCGGCTCATTAGCGCCGGCGCGGAGATCGGGGCTATCGGCTATTCCAACCCCTCGGACGTGGACGACGCGGTGGATCAGGCGGAGCGCATCATCTTCGACGTCGCGCAGCGGCGCATCGAACGCGACTTTGTCGAGATCAAACCCGTCATCAAAGCCACCTTCGACGTCATGGATGAACGCTACAACACGGGCGAGTCCGTGACCGGCATCCCAACGGGCATTGACCTCTTCGACGAAAGGACCGCCGGGCTGCAGCGCTCCAATCTGATAATCATCGCCGGGCGCCCCTCGATGGGCAAAACGTCGCTGGCGGTGAACAACTTCGCGCTCCACGCGGCCGTGAACCTGAACGTTCCGGTGGGCATATTCAGCCTGGAGATGTCCAAGGAACAGCTCGCCGAGGGGCTGCTATGCTCACTTGCTCGCGTCGATTCGTGGCGCGTCCGACGGGCGGAGCAGCTTCGGGATCAGGACTGGCAGCGAATTGGCGATGCGGCCGCCCGGCTGGCGGAGGCCCCCATCTTCATTGACGATAGCCCGGCCATCTCCGTGCTGGAGATGCGCGCGAAGGCCCGCCGCATCAATGCCGAGCACGACGTTCGGCTCCTCATCCTGGACTATCTGCAACTGGCGCGGGGCGAACGTTCGCCGGAGAGCCGCTACCACGAGATCTCCATGATAGCCCGGTCGCTCAAGGGCATGGCCCGAGAGCTTGACGTGCCGGTGGTGGCCGTGTCACAGCTCAGCCGCGCCGTCGAGCGCCGCGAGGACAAGCGACCGATCCTTTCCGACTTGGCCGAGAGCGGGAACATCGAGGCTGAGGCCGACATCGTCGCCTTCATCTATCGTGCCAGCTACTACGAGCGCAAGCGCTCGTTCCAAGGCGGTCAGGTGGCGACGGCCGCTGCCAAATCGGGCCAGCCGGTCCCGGCCGCTGCCGACACCGGCGTCGAGGGTGATCGCGCCGAGATCATTATCTCCAAGCATCGTGGCGGCCCCATCGGTACGGTCCACGTGCGCTTCTTGGACAAGTACCGCGTCTTCCAAAACGAAGCACCCCAATATGCCGGTCACGAGCCGTCGGCCGCGACGGCCGGTGCGTGAAAGGACGACACAGCAGCTTATGAAGCTACTCGTTGTGGGCTCCGGTGGCCGAGAGCACGCCCTGGTGTGGAAGCTGACTGCCGGCAGGAACGGGGACAAGATCTATTGCGCCCCCGGCAACGCGGGCATCTCCGCGTTGGCCGAGTGTGTGGATATTGATGCCGAGGACATCGACTCTCTGGCCACATTCGCCCGCGAGCGGCGGATCGATCTGACGGTGGTGGGGCCGGAACGGGCCCTCATACACGGCATCGTGGACGAGTTCGAACGGCGCGGACTGCCCATCTTCGGCCCGAGCGCCGCGGCGGCGCGCCTCGAGGGCAGCAAAGCGTTCGCCGACGGACTGATGGAGAAGTACGGCGTCGCATCGGCCAAGTTTGCGGTGTTCGACCGTGCCGACGAGGCCAGGCGCTACGTCGAATCCGTCGGCGCACCCATCGTCGTGAAGGCCGATGGCGACGCTGCCGGAAAGGGCGTCGTTGTCGCCCAGCAGGTAGAGCAGGCGCTGGAGGCCATAGAGCAGACCATGGTGGAGCGTATCCATGGTGATGCCGGCAGCCGCGTCGTTATTGAAGAGTGCCTCGTCGGGCCAGAGTGTTCTATCAAGGTCTTCACCGACGGCGCGCATGTGGTGCCTATGGTGCCCTCCCAGGACCACAAGCGCGCGTTGGATGGCGACCGCGGCCCAAATACCGGCGGCATGGGCTGCTATGCCTCCGTGCCGGCCGTCGATGCCGACCTCTTCGATCAGATCATCACCGGCCTCATCGAGCCGACAATCGACGCCATGGCGCAGGAGGGAACGCCGTACAAGGGCGTTCTGTACGGCGGCCTCATCCTGACCGACGACGGGCCGAAGATGCTGGAGTACAATTGTCGGTTCGGAGACCCGGAGAGCCAGGTAGTGCTGCCCCTGCTCGAGTCGGACCTGGCAGACATCTTGCTGGCCACCGCCGAGGGTGGGCTCGAGGAATACGATGTGCAGTGGAGCGATCGCAAGTGCGTCTGCGTTGTGATGGCCTCCGGCGGCTATCCGGGGAGCTACGAGAATGGGCTGCCTATCAGCGGGGCCGACGAAGTGGCCGCGCAAGAAGATGTCGTGGTATTCCACGCGGGCACGGCCCATCGCAATGGAAAACTGGTGACCAACGGAGGGCGCGTGCTTGGTGTCACCGCGCTCGGGGACACCTTCGATGAGGCGATCCGGCGAGCGTACGCCGCCGTGGATTGCATACACTTCGACGGCGCGCACTTCAGGCGGGACATTGGGAGCCGAGCGCTGGCCTAGAGGAAGCACTGGGTTCAATCTGCCTCCGGAGGGACGCTAGTGCGTATCGGCATAGTCGTCGGCAGCGAGTCCGATCTACCAACCATGGAGCCGGCCACCGAGCTCCTGAGGGAGTTCGACGTGCCCTTCGAGCTGGAGGTGCGCTCTGCTCACCGCAGCCCGAAACTGGTCACGGAGTACGCCCAGAGCGCTGAGGAGCGGGGGCTGACGGCCATCATCGCAGCCGCGGGGTGCGCGGCCCACCTGCCCGGCGTCATTGCGGCGCATACCGTCCTGCCCGTCATCGGGGTGCCGATAGATGCATCGCCGCTCGAGGGCATCGATGCGCTCTATTCGATCGTGCAGATGCCCAGCGGCGTTCCGGTGGCGACCGTGGGGATCAATGCTGCCAAGAATGCGGCGCTGCTGGCAATGCAAATAGCGGCCACGGACGATCCAAAGCTGCGACAACGGCTCCGCGAATACAAGGAGGAGCTGGCAACGGAAGTCGAACGCAAGACGCGTAAGTACGGCTTCACCAGCGCGACCGGCGCGGACGATGAGGATTAGAAAATGGGGACAGTCACCTATTCCTACACGAGGACGAGATGCAGGAACGAGCAAACTGGACGGGTGACTGCGCCTCGAGGAATAGGTGACTGTCCCCATTTTCCCCATTTTCCTATGCGACCGTGGCGCGACGCCTGCGGCGTGCTGGGCGTCCACGCGCCCGGACAGGATGTGGCTCGCCTCGCCTACTTCGGGCTCTTCACCCTCCAGCATCGCGGTCAGGAGAGTGCCGGTATCGCTGCCGCCGACGGCCGGCAGCTTCGTATACACAAGGACATGGGCCTCGTCCAGGGCGTGTTCAACGATGAGCGTCAACTCGAGGAACTGCAGGGCGACATCGCCATCGGGCACGTGCGCTACTCCACGACGGGCACTCGGAGCATCAGGAATGCCCAGCCGCTCACCGGCGACTCCGAGCAGGGCCAGTTCGCTCTCGGCCACAACGGAAACTTGGTCAACTCTCTCAGCCTGCGCGAGGCGCTCCGCGACAACGGGCGCCAGTTCGAGACGACTACGGATACCGAGCTGATCGCGGTCACCATCGGCGAGCTCAGCAATGGCCGGGCGTTGGAGGATGCCATCGGCGACGCGATGCAGCGTCTGCAGGGCGCCTATTCCATCACGCTGCTCACGCGGGACAAGCTCATCGGCTTTCGCGACCCGTGGGGCGTGCGCCCGCTGTGCATCGGTCGGCTGGAGTCGGGCGGCTATGTGCTGGCCTCGGAGACGTGCGCACTGCCCGTCCTACAAGCCAAACTTGTGCGCGAGGTGCAGCCCGGCGAGATCGTCGTCATCGATCAGAGCGGCATGACCGAAATCCAGGCCATGCCGGTGGCGCGCCGGGCGTGCTGCATCTTCGAGTTCATCTATTTCGCTCGGCCCGACAGCCTGATCTACGGCAAGTCGATCTACATCGCGCGCAAACGCATGGGCCACGTGCTCGCCCGCGAGCATCCATGCGACGCCGACATCATCGTGCCGGTACCCGAGAGTGGTGTTCCGCACGCCATCGGCTTCGCAGAAGCCTCGAAAGTGCCCTTCGGGGAGGCGCTCATAAAGAACCGCTACATCCTGCGCACCTTCATCCAGCCCGAGCAGAGCGACCGGGATGAGAGTGTCCGCATGAAGTTCAGCCCCCTGCGCGAAGCGGTCGAGGGCCGGCGAGTGGTCCTCGTCGATGATAGCATCGTCCGTGGCACGACGACCAAGCAGCTCGTCGGCATGGTGCGCGAGGCCGGCGCCAAAGAGGTGCACCTCCGCATCAGCTCGCCGCCGCTGCGATACCCGTGCTTCTACGGCATCGACATGGATACGCAGGATCAGTTCATTGCCCACCGGATGCGCGTGCCCGACATTGGCGAGCAACTGGGCGCTGACTCCATCGGCTATCTGAGCATCAACGGGCTCATTGAGGCCGTCGGATTGTCCCGCAGCAACTTCTGCCTTGCGTGTTTTAACAACCGGTATCCGATCGACATCCCCAAGGACGTGCGGACCGGCAAACTCGCCCTCGAAGCCCAGCCGTTGTAAGGCGAGAGAACCGGAGGTCCTCAAGGACCCAAGGGCCTCAGTGCCTGGCCTTGCCGCCGTTGTCTTTGGCTAACCACTGCCTTTGGGAGGGAGGCATCCCAATGCGCCGCATCAACGTAGGCGTCCTGGCCTCCGGCCGCGGGTCGAACCTCCAGTCAATCATCGACGCCAGCGAAGCCGGCACCATAGACGCCGACGTCGCCGTGGTCATCAGCGACAACGAGGACGCCGTGGCCCTCGAGCGCGCCCGCAAGCACGGCATCGACGCCGTCTACATCGCCCCCGGCCAGTACAAGACCAAGATGGAGCCCGAGATCGAGCAGAAGATGGTGGATTGCCTTCGCGAGCACGACGTCGATCTCGTGTGTCTGGCCGGCTACATGCGCGTCGTGCACGAGACGCTCCTGGACGCCTTCCCGGATCGCATCATCAACATCCACCCGGCCCTCCTGCCCTCCTTCCCCGGCCTCCACGGCCAGAAGCAAGCCCTCGACTACGGGGTGAAGTGGAGCGGCTGCACGGTGCATTTCGTGAGCGCGGACGTGGACGCAGGCGCCATCATCATCCAGGCCACCGTCCCGGTCGAGGAGGACGACACGGAGGATACCCTCTCCGCCCGTATCCTGGAGCAGGAGCACAAGATCTACCCGCAGGCCGTCCACCTCTTCGCCCAGGGGCGCCTGAAGATCGAAGATCGGCGGGCGAGGGTGCTGCCGCAGAGACAGGCCGTGCCGGCCCGAGCGCGGAGTGGCTAGCGATGCGACGACAACTGCCCGAGTCCCTGGACGAGCTAATCCAAAACCAGGCCGTCATCGTGGCCGACCAGATTAGGCAGGCTGCTGACTGGGCCGAGAGCGAGGAAGACCTCCGAATCGAGGTGGAGAAGGCACTCGAGCAACTCAAGAGGGAGGCCGGAATCGATCTCAGGGGTCGCCACGAAGTCACGCTGGGCACGGGGCGCCCCGACTCCGTATACGACTGCGTCATCATTGAGTACAAGCGACCCGGCAAGCTGGCCGGAAGCCGCGATGCTGCAGGCAACAAGCAGGTACTGCGGCAGCTCAAGAGACGGTTTCAGGACGCCAAAAGGGAGTTGGGCCGCCCGCTGAACACCATGCTGGGCGTCGCGGTAGACGGCTGCTACTTCATCTTCCTGCGCTACCGGGACGACAAATGGACCGACCAAGAGCCGGTTCCCGTAGACAAGTACTCCTGCGAGCGGTTCCTCTGGGCCCTCTTTAACCTCGGCCAGGCCGGCAGGCCCTTCAGAGCCGAGTACCTCGCCGGCGACTTTGGTGCGGAAAGCCCGCTGGCTGAGAAGGGTATCAGGGCGTTCTACGCGACGATCTCTGAAACAGACGATCCGAAGGCGCAGGTCTTCTTCAGGCAATGGGAGATGCTGTTTGGGGAGGTATGCGGCTACGACCTGAGCTCCCTGTCCAGCAAGGTCATCAAGTTGGCGCAGTTCTACGGAGCCGGCCGAAGGCCTCGCCCCGCCGCTCTCCTCTTCGCCCTGCACACGTATTACGCCATCTTCATGAAGCTGCTCGCCAACGAGATCACCGCCTTCTTCCACAGGCTGCCGTCGCCACTGCAGGCACTTGTCAACGCGCCCACGTCCAGGGCATTCCGCGACCAGTTGGCAGATCTCGAGGACGGCAGCATCTTCCGGCGCCTCAGGATCACCAACTTCCTCGAGGGCGACCTCTTCTCATGGTACGTGTCGGCGTGGAATCCCCAGGTCGAGAAGGCCATTCGCGACATGGTTGCGCGGCTGGACGCTTACAACCCGGGCACCATGTCAGAGGAACCGACGGAGACCCGGGATCTGCTCAAGAAGCTGTACCAGGAACTGCTCCCCAAGTCAGTGCGACATGATCTCGGCGAGTACTACACCCCCGACTGGCTCGCCGAGCACGTACTCAATGAGGTCGGATATGAGGGCGATCCCGACAAGCGGCTCCTCGATCCAGCATGCGGCTCTGGGACCTTTCTCGTGCTGGCCATCAATCGCATCCGACGATGGTACGACGAGCACCGGGAGGAGTGTCATTACTCTGAGGCCGAGTTGTGCAGGAAGATCCTCGACAACGTCATCGGCTTCGATCTGAATCCCCTCGCGGTCATGGCGGCGCGCACCAACTACCTGATCGCGCTGCGGGGGCTGCTCACGCACGTTGATCGGGTCGAGATCCCGGTCTATCTTTGCGACTCAATCCTTACACCCTCCGACTACGGAGGCGATCTGCTGACCACCCGACGCCTGGGCAGGGCACTCAAACTCAGGACCACTGCCCACAGCTTCCTGGTGCCGTCCGAGATTGCCCGGAGCAGGGAGTTGGTGGGGCGATACGTTGAACTGCTGGAACACGCGGTCAACACGGACTACGAGGCACACGAGTTCATCCAACGCTGCCGCGACGAAGGGATTCCGCTCGACGACGAAGACGTCCACGTGAACCTCTACGAGGCTCTACGCCGTCTGGACGCCGAAAACAAGAACGGCATCTGGGCGAGGATCATCAAGAACGCGTTCGCCCCTCTGTTCGTCGAGCGCGTCGACTATGTGGCGGGCAATCCACCGTGGGTCAATTGGGAGAATCTTCCGACGGAATACCGCGACGAGACGAAGTCGATCTGGCAGAAGTACGGGCTCTTCACCGTCTCCGGCTACGAAGCGCGCATCAGCGGCAGCAAGAAGGACTTCTCCATGTTGTTCCTTTACGCGTGCTGCGACCAGTACCTGAAACCGACCGGACTCCTCGGATTCGTGATCACCCAGACGGTGTTCAAGACCAAGGGGGCTGGGGCCGGCTTCCGCCGCTTCCGGATCGGAAGAAACGGGCCACGCCTTCGAGTACTCTCCGTCCACGACATGTCGTCCTTCCGGCCCTTTCCTGGCGTCCACAACCGCACGAGCACGATCGCCGTGCGAGTCGGCGAGGGGACCGAATACCCCGTGCCGTACACGGTGTGGCGCAAGGTCGGGGGGGATCTCCACGCTAGCCTGTCGCTGAACGATGTGCTTACGAGAACTGAGCGGTGCCAAAACATCGCCAGCCCAGCGGGACGCGATATCAACGCGCCCTGGCTCACACGACCGAGGGAACTCGAGTTCGTGGAACGGATTACGGGGCCCGCCGAGTACCAGGCATATGCGGGATGCGATAGCCTTGGATACACGGGGGTGTTCTGGGTCAGACCCATTGGGCCGGCCGGGCCTGGATGCATGCTCGTTGCCAGCCAGCCCGAGTTGGGACGCCGCGAACTGCGAAGGGTCACTCTCGCTGTCGAGCGAGAGCTCCTCTACCCTCTGCTGCGAGGGCGCGACGTCCGCCAGTGGGAGGGGACGCCCTCGCAAGTGATGCTGCTCGTTCAGGATCCCGTCGCGCGGAAGGGCATAGCGGAGGCGACCTTGAAGCGCAAGTACCCCGGCGCCTACAAGTACCTGCACACGTTCAGGTCGGCCTTCGCCCAACGACGGCCCAAGTTTGCCCACCTCGATCCGTTCTACTCCATCCAGGGGGTTGGGCCCCACCTGCTCGCCCCCGCCAAAGTCGTCTACCGGGAACAGGCTCGGACTCTGACGTGTTGCGTCATCGCTGAACACGAGCACGATCTCCTGGGCAGTAAGCCCATACTGCCCGACCACAAGCTGCTGGTGATTCCTGCGGAGGATGATCAGGAGGCGCACTACGTCTGTGCGTGCCTTGCCTCGGGGCCGGCTCGGGCGATCGCAGCATGTCTCGCCCTACAAACGTCCATATCCACGGCCATCCTGCACCATTTGCCTATCCAAAGGTTCTGCGGCTCGGAAGGTCAACACGCGCGGTTGTCAGAACTATCCCGCGAATGTCATGCAGCTGCCCCCAAGGGCGAGGCCGAAAGGGTAGCGGCGCTCGAGGCGGAGATAGGCAGCATCGTGGCCTCCATGTGGGGCATAGACAACGCAGAGCTTGCGGCAATCATGCGCACGCTCGAGGCCCCATAGCGCAAGGTGCCCACTCGGGGCGTTGCTCGGGGAATCGGAGGGCGCAGAGAAGTGGCAGGTTACCAGACTTCAACGCTGCGGCTGAGAACGGCCGTCACAATCGCGCCGGGCGCTACTGTGCGCTGCGCTAACTCGATATACGCCGCTCTGGGCCTTGGCCGTGTGCAGAAGGTCAAGGGCGAACAGGCCAAGGTGGAATTCAACCCGGGAGTGTTCTCCAAGCCGCCATACCGCTCGGAGAACAAGATCCTGCGGCTGGCCGAGCTGGAGCGCTGCCTGACTCCTTTGGAGTTGGCAGTCCGCGGAGAGTGGGGTGCGGCGTGGCAGTTCGAACTGAGGCAACTGGCCGCGCTGTTTCTGTGCGGCAACAAGGGCGGCCAACTGTCGAACGCGCGCACGGAGGTTTTCCCCCACCAGATCTTCACTGCTTTTCGTGTTGTCTCGAGCCCCTTCAGGCGCTTCCTGCTCGCCGACGAGGTCGGGCTCGGCAAGACGATCGAGACGGGAATGATCTGGCAAGCACTCCACCAGCGCGGGCTTGCCGAGCGGACCCTCATCATCTGCCCTGCGGGACTCACAGTCCAGTGGCAGGAGGAGATGAAGGACAAGTTCGACGCCGACTTCGAGATCTTCGGGCGCGACTTCCTCGCGGTCAACCCTCGCGTGTGGGACCTCAAGGCGTTTGCCATCGCTTCCATCGAGCGGCTCAAACGCAGGGAGCACAAGCGTGTGCTCCTGGAAAATCGTCGTTGGGACCTCATTGTGTTCGACGAGGCGCACAAGCTGAGCAAGCGAGAGTTCGGGTCCCGCCGGCCTGATGCCACCAAGAACTACCAACTCGCGGCATCCCTGCGGCAGTACACCGATGCGTTGCTCCTCCTCACCGCGACGCCTCACGCCGGCGATGAGAACCATAGTCGCTTCAAGAACATCATGCTGCTGCTTGAGGACCACCTCGACTTCACAGGGCTCGAAGAGTACGGTCTTTTCAAGCCCGAGGGCAGGCATTTCGCTGAGCTTGTCCTTCGCACACCGAAGAAGGCAGTCACCGACGCGGAGGGCCGCAGGGTCTTCAAGGGCCGTCAGACGCTCCGCTTGCCCTTCAAGATGTACGCACGACACGAGAAGCCTTTCTACGATGCCGTCGAGAAGTACATCCGACATGCCTTCAGCCACTTGAACCGGATCGCCGAGCCCGCCCATCGCAAGGCGGCCGGGTTCGTCCTCACTGTCTTCTTGAAGCTCAACGCGAGCTCATCGGCAGCCATTAAACACGCACTCAGCGTTCGCCTTGCCCGCCTGCAGCAGAAGCTCGACCAGCTTCCAGAAACGGAGCCCGCCACCGATCAATTCGAGTTCGACGAACGATTCCAGGGCGAGGCCCAAGTCGAGGACGCTTTGAAAAGCGAGGGACAGATCCTCGCCGACGAGGTCCAACGCCTGAAACAGCTCATCGCTATGCCCGTTGCGCAGGAGAAGAAGGCCACCGAACTCCAGAAGCTGCTTGCCCGCATCGACCAGGAGAGTCCGCGTGGCTCAAAGGAAAAGGTCCTCATCTTCACCGAGTACCGCAAGACTCAGGAGTTCATCGTCCATCTCCTCCGCGAAGAGTACGGCGGTGGCTCGGTCGTCGTGATCAACGGTGATATGAAGCTCGACGCTAAGCGGGAGAGCCAACGGCAGTTCTGGCACGACGAAGAGGTGCGTTTTCTGGTGTCTACCGAGGCCGGCGGCGAGGGCATCAACCTTCAGTGCTGCCATATCGTGCTCAACTACGACCTGCCGTGGAACCCGATGCGCGTCGAGCAGCGCGTCGGCCGCGTGTATCGGATCGGGCAGGAGAAGGTCGTGCAAGTCTACCAGTTCCAGAATAGAGGCACCGTGGAGGACAGAGTCCGCGCATACTTCGAGCGCAAGGTGCGCTACGCGGCAACCGCTATCTGTGCAGTGACAGGAGAGGACATCGAGGAGGTCTGCAGCGGCCTGAACGGGCAGATAGGCAGCCTGAGCGACCCAGAAGACGTCTACAAGAGAGCTATCGTGGAGGGTGACCTGAACAAGCAGACCAAAGAGGAGGTGGATGAGGCCGTCAAGCGCGCGCGTCAGGCGTACGAGATCGCTACCACGAGCCTGTTCCGCGACCTGTCGGGGTATAACTTCGACAGGTATCGGAAGGACATTGCCAGCGGGTTAACGCTGGCCGATCTGCAGAGGTTCACCGAACGCTTCCTCACGCTGAATAGGCGCGCCATTAGGCGCCGCGACGGCTATTTGGCGTTCTTGACCCCCCGCGTCCTAAGAGACTACAGCGTACCCACCAGATTAGAAAGCGTGACATTCGACCGCGAGTTGGCGCTGCGCAACCCGCACGCGCAGTTCCTGGGAATCGGCCACCCCTTCGTGGACGCGATGCTCGACTACGTTGGGTCCTACGACTTCGGGGGCCACACGGCGGCTCGCCTCATTACGCACCCCCAGCTTGCAGGTCGAAGCGGCCTGCAGTACAATTTCATCGTTCGCTCCCGGGTCCAGCGCGAAGATGGCGACGAATACATCTTCGATCTCCATACCGTGGTGATCGGGCCGGATGGGCGTATCGACCAGGCCCTCGCGGCCCTTGCCGTCAGCCCAGGCATCGTGGCTGAGGAGGCTGAGATCACCCCCCCGGTCGATCCCCAGCGAGCGTATACGGTAGCACGCGCCTTCCTCGAAGAAGAACTCCCTGACCTATGGGATTGGGAGGAAGACGTGGACTTACTGGGCGTGGCCATAGTCCACGTCGTGTGACGCGCCCAGGTTGACACCCGAGGGCGGATTTGGTAGCATTGCTTTGCGCTAGCCGCCCCCGGACGGGCGGCTACGTCTGTCACACTGGTAGGCGAGAGCCGTTAGCTCAGTTGGTAGAGCATCGGACTTTTAATCCGAGGGTCGCAGGTTCGAATCCTGCACGGCTCACTCGAGGATTACAGCGAGGCTTTGCCGTGGCGAAGTCTCGCAGGAATACTCAACGGCCCCGTCGTCTAGTCAGGTCCAGGACACCGCTCTTTCAAGGCGGCGACACGGGTTCGAATCCCGTCGGGGCTACCAGCAAAGAACAGCCGGGCAGGAGGCGTCAGCCGCATACAGCAGCAATATGCGCCGTAAGAGGCCATCTGCGGGGGCGGATAGCTCAGTTGGGACGAGCGCCTGCCTTACAAGCAGGAGGTCGCAGGTTCGATCCCTGCTCCGCCCACGAGCTCAGACACATATCGTCCTGACTCGAGCGACAGTGGCAGGGGCCTCACACAGGGCGGATGCCGGGATAGCTCAGTTGGTAGAGCACTGGACTGAAAATCCAGGTGTCCCCAGTTCAAATCTGGGTCCCGGCACCAATGCCGTCGGCACCACCGGGGCGACCGCACAGGAACATACACGCCACGACGCGATCACCATACACGGAGCCGGGGTAGCTCAACGGCAGAGCAGCTGAATCGTAATCAGCCGGTTGTCCGTTCGAATCGGACCCCCGGCTCCACGAGAGCTGGTTTCATAACCTCCCTGGAGTCCGACTCTACCGGGCCAGACGTCCTGGGGTGGGTGTGCAACGGCAGTGGGCTGCACGCGTTCATCGATGGCCCGGTGATGAAACCAGTTCAGTTATGTCCGTTGCCGACTGTGGTATCCTAGAAGCGTAGAAACGCTCGACCGCCCACAGCGGCGACGACGCAGCGCGACAGCCGACGACGGCACGCCCGGACGCAAGGGGCCACACTCCAGTGTCTATTACAAAGGTCGTCATCCCCGCCGCAGGCCTCGGGACGCGACTGTTTCCCGCCACCAAGTCCCAGCCCAAGGAAATGCTACCTCTGGGCCGCAAGCCCATGATCCAGCTCGTTGTCGAAGAGATGCTCCAGGCGGGCCTGTGGAAGGTACTCGTCATTACAGGGCAGAAAAAGCGCGCCATCGAAGATCATTTCGATGCAGCCGACGGCGACCTCTTTGGCGAGGGTGAGTCCGCAACCGATGGCCTTCTGCCGCAATTCTACTTCCGCCGCCAGGCGGCACAGCGCGGACTTGGCGATGCGGTCAACCACGCCAAAGAGTTCACGGGCAGTGAGCCGTTCGCGGTTGCCCTCGGCGACTGCATTATTGACGGCGATGGCCCCGCCCCGCTTATGTGTCGATTGCTGGAAGCGCACTGCAGCAAAGGCGCCGCGGCCACCATCGCCGTGCAGCAGGTCGCCCCGGAGGCTGTCAGTTCGTACGGCATCGTCGTTCCGGAGGGCGACACTGAGGCGACGTTCCGGATTCGAGACATCGTCGAGAAGCCATCGATGGCGCAAGCTCCCAGCCATCTCGCGGTGGCCGCGCGATACGTGTTCCAGCCCGAGATCTACGATTTCCTCGGGCGAACTGAGCCCGGACATGGCGGCGAGATCCAGCTCACCGACGCCATCAAGCTGATGCTTGGTGAGGGGCTGCGCGTCTGGTGCGTTCCTTTGGCCCCCGGAGAGCGTCGGCTCGACATCGGCAGCTTCAAGACGTACGCTCAGGCTTTCTTCTCCATGATGCTGCGGGATCCGGAGCTCGGGGCTGAACTCCGGGACTATGTTCATGGCCTACTTGACTGAAGGCGGCAGCCTCATTTCGCGCACACTCGAAGGGAGCCCATCGGCATGATAGCGGCTCAAGAGCTCACGGGCAGGTCCGTTGTCTCCACGTCTGAGGGCAAGGTCTTCGGCACTGTGAAGCAATGCGTGTGTCATCTGGGCAGGGGCGAGATCGTTGGTCTGCTCGTAGACGCCAGCGACCGACTGCTCGGGGAAAAGGCCGTCGCCGGCAAGGACATCGGCGTGATAGGCGAGGATGCTGTGCTCATCGCCAGCGAAAAGCAGCTCGTCGATGTGGCCGACGTCAAGGGGCTGGAGGACCTTGTCAGACCGCCCGAGGCCGAGCCAATGGCCGTGTTCACCACGGACGGCCGCAAGCTCGGAGCCGTGGGGCGGATCATGATTGACAAAGAGCGAAAGGTGGTTGTTTGCTTCGAGCTGACCGGCGGCCCGCTGCGCGATCTCGCCGAAGGGCCGTCCATGATGCCCATCGTCGAAGGGCTCGTACACGGCGAGGACAGTATTCTCGTCCCGCCGGAGGCGGCCGGCACGGTGACCGAGGGCGAGAGCGCTCTCACCAGAGCGTGGCGCGGGTTCAGCAAGCGTCTGGCCCAGCTCACGAAGGAGCCCTCAGCGGCGGCTGCGCGAGCCAGGCCGGCGGCAAAGAAGAAGCCTGCCAAAGCTAAGGTAGCTACACCCAAGCCCAAGAAAGAGGCCCAAGCACCCGCGGCGAAGAAAGCGAAGGCAAAGCCCAAGCCCAAGAAGCGGGTGGCAAAGAAGCGGCCGCGTGGGCGGGGTCGCGCCGGGACGACCTGACGCTCACCGCGTCATAGTGACTCATCATAGGAGCCGCCCGAGCGGCTCCTTTTTTGCATCCCATCCGACCGATATGAGCAAGTCGGGCGTCGCCTAGCCCAGATACGCGAGAACACATGATCGACACGACAGCAATGAGCGCCAACAGCAGCAACAGCCACGAGCAGTCAGCGGAGTCCGTGCCCGCGAAGGCCCGTCCCGCATCGCTTTCCGTCGTCGTGCCCGTATTCAACGAAGAAGAGAGCCTGGCGCCGCTGCACGAGCAGATAAGCGCGACGCTGGAGGAGATCGACTGCGACGCTGAGATCGTCTTCGTGGACGATGGCAGCTCGGACCGCAGCAGGGAGATACTGTCGCGCCTGCAGCGCACGGATCCCCGGGTCAAGGTCGTCGTGCTGCGCCGGAATTTCGGGCAGACCGCGGCCACAGCGGCGGGCTTCAGTTTTGCCCGCGGCGACGTCATCGTAGTCATGGATGCGGACCTGCAGAACGACCCGGCCGACATTCACACGCTGCTGGCCAAGCACGCCGAGGGCTACGACGTCGTCAGCGGCTGGCGCAAGCATCGCAAGGATCCCTGGCTCTCGCGACGACTCCCCTCCCGAATCGCCAACGCGCTCATCTCGTGGGTTACCGGCGTGCACTTGCACGACTACGGCTGCACGCTCAAGCTCTATACGCGGGAGATCATCGAGAATCTGCAGCTATACGGAGAGCTCCACCGTTTCATCCCGGCTCTGGCGAGTTGGAGCGGCGCGAAGATGGCTGAGGTGCCGGTGAACCACCGGCCGCGCCTGTTCGGCAAGAGCAACTATGGCATCGCCCGGACCGTACGGGTGATCCTGGACCTTGTAACGGTGAAGTTCCTGCTCCAGTACTCCACCAAGCCCCTGCATGTTTTCGGGCTCTGGGGCTTGCTGAGCGGCCTTGCCGGGCTCATCCTGGCCGCGTATCTCTCCGTGCAGAAGATTTTCTTCGGCGCCCATCTGGCCGAGCGTCCCGCTCTCATGCTGGCCGTTCTGCTCATGCTTGGTGGGCTCCAGCTTATTACCATGGGACTGCTCGCGGAGCTGCAGGTGCGGGTGATGCATGAGGCTCGGGGTACGCCGGGCTATGTGGTGAAGGAAGTGCTGGGCGAGGGCCTCGCCACGGACGAGGATCACGACGACGCCAGCACGTCCGACCCCGTGGCTCCGTCCGGGCGAGACGCTCCCCGGGAGAGACGTGACGCCCCATGAGCGCCGTGGACGAGCTGCGTCAGCTCCCAGACGCCGAGGTGCTGACGGACGAGCCGATGTCACGTCACACCTCCTTCCGCGTCGGCGGGCCCGCCGACATCCTCGTCATTCCCCACAGCATTCCCGCTGTGTGTGGCTCGGTTCAGCTTGCGGCAGAGCACAGCCTGCGGCTGCAGGTGATCGGCGAGGGGACGAACCTTCTGGTGCGCGACGGCGGACTGCGCGGCGTCGTTCTGAAGATCGCCGATGATCTCGCGACAGCCCGTGTGCGGGGCGACTGCATCGAGGCCGAGGCAGGTGCGACGCTGCGCGGCATTGCACGCCTGGCGGCCTCAGCGTCGCTGACGGACCTGGAGTTCGCCGGCAGCATCCCCGGCACGGTGGGCGGAGCCGCCATGATGAACGCCGGAGCCTTTGGCGGCGAGATCGGCGGCCTCATCGCCGAGGTCGAGACAGTGGACCCAGAGGGGCATCTGCATCGCCGGCCGCGAGGCGAGCTCTCCTTCGCGTATCGAGACAGCTCGCTGCGCCGCTCGGGCGAGATCGTTGTGAAAGTCATACTGCAGCTTCGCCGCGGGGAGCGCGAGCGCATTGAAGCGCGCATGGCCGAGATCCAGCAGGAGCGGCAGGCAAAACAGCCGCTGTCCCGGCCGAGCGCCGGAAGCGTCTTTAGGCGGCCGGAGAACGATTACGCGGGAAGACTCATTGAGGCGGCGGGCTTGAAAGGTGCTCGCATCGGCGGTGCGCAGGTATCAGAGAAGCACGCTGGCTTCATCGTCAATCGCGGCGATGCCACGGCCGCCGACATCCTCAGTCTCATCGACCACGTCAGAGACACGGTCGCCGAGCGCACGGGCGTTCGCCTGGAGCTTGAGGTGTGCATCATCGGGGAGGACTAACGACCGCCCCCCCGGTGCCGTGGTCTGCTCGGGAGCGCCGCCGTTGTCGTTCGGCTTCCCCTTTCTCACTTCTCCCTCTCTCCTTTTTCCCTGCCTTATTACGCCCCGCCATCCTTTGCCTTTGCCCTTCCGCCGTAATTGTAGCCGGTCACCCGTGGGCCGGCGCCGTTGCCTTTGCCGTGCCCGACCACCTCGGCTGCCGCTCCCTCGCCCCAATTGTAGCCGGTCACCTGTGGGCCGGCGCCGTTGCCTTTGCCGTCCCCGACCAGCTCGGCTGCCGCTCCCTCCCCCCAATTGTAGCCGGTCACCTGTGGGCCGGCGCCGTTGCCTTTGCCTTCCCCCACCGCCTCGGCTGCCGCTCCCCCGCCGTAATTGTAGCCGGTCACCTGTGGGCCGGCGCCGTTGCCTTTGCCGTCCCCCACCGCCTCCGCTGCGGCTCCCTCGCCTCTCCCCCCCACAAGCAGGTATCAATCGCACTGCCATCGCAATCCGCCACGCTGCGTGTGCTGCCCCCGAGTGTTGCGAAAAATTTACATCGCCTCGAGGAGGAGTTTTCCGCGAAGGAGGCGAATCACCTAGCGCATAGCGTTTGAGAGGGATTGCTGAGTTCATCGTGCACGCAGTTGAGGTACCAGTAGATCTGGTTTGGCGAGAGATGTGCGTGGCATCGAGTTCAACGCACGTGTAGAAGGGGCTGGCAGGCCGTGACAAGCGCATGTGCTGCGGTTGGCGAAGTGGCTGGATGGGTGCCGGCTCCGGACCGCGGTTCGAGGGCGGCGCCACGGCACTCACGAGCGGGTGCCGGCGACCTCGGCCAACGAGTCTGTGAGCTTGCCTCCCTGCACGCGCCTGGTGGCGGCCGTCTGAGCCTCGTCGCGCGTTATGATCCCATCACACCAAATCCCTGCGACCTGACGTTCGGCCGTAAGCTTGTGGCTCGCACCGGAAACAGTAGACGCACCTGGCCACCCCTTGGCGAGTGTGTACTGGCCCTCGCACGGTACTCCACCAACGGATACCCGACTCACAACCGCGCTGGGTCGGGCATGCCTTCGCAGTCAGACTGTCGTTTGGAAACCAGTTGCGTCGTGAGAGACGACGGAGTTGACGCGTAGTCACATAGGGAGGGGCTCAAAGATGGACCGAAGGAAGCTCCACTTCGTTATCGCCGTAAGCATTGCCACCTCGCTCGCCCTGTCATCGACGGCTCTCCAGGCCGACGTGCTTGCCCATTGGGCCTTCGACGAGCTCAACGGGAGCACTGCGTTCGACAGTGTGGGAGGATATCACGGGACGTTGCAGGGGAATGCCGCATTCGTGCCAGCCGGCGTGGCTGGGGGGGCCATCAGCCTGGATCGAGGCACGAACGATCTGGTCAACATGGGTGACGTTCTTGCCCTCTGGCAGGGGGGCGACTTCTCGATCGCGGCGTGGGTATCCACTACCTCTCCAGATCCAGAGACGTTCGTCGTGGCTAAACACCAGTCGCTTGAAGGGGCCGGGTACATTTTGGGCATAAACACGAGCGGGGGCTACTTAGGCGGGCCCGGCAAGGCGTGGTTCTACAACAACTTCGACTCAGCGATTTCTACGACGACCGTAACCGACGGCCTTTGGCATCATCTTGTGGGAGTACATCACGCTGACGGCCCCAAAGAGATCCATGTGGATGGTGCGCCTGCGGAAGACAGCACACCAAGCGACGCGGTAAGGCCAAATACTGCTCCCCTCTTGATTGGCGGACTTAGCTATGGTGGTGTCCCCACGGGTTGCTACACGGGCCTCATCGATGACGTCCAGGTCTATGACCACGCTCTCACGCCCGACGAAGTTCAGTTCCTGTTCGACAATCCGGGAAACCCCATCCCTTCCGTCCCTTGGGTGAGCCCCGCCCGCGTAGAGAACTCCGGCCCGTGGCGCTTGGCGGTCTTGGGAGGGACCTTCGAGCCTCAGTCGGGCGCCACCCTGACCTTGACGCCCAGCGCAGGCGGCAGCCAGATCGTGGGCACCGACGTATCGCTGGACGATGGGCGGCTTACTGCCACCTTTGATCTGACGGACGCGCCAGTCGGCGACTACGACCTCGTTGTCACCAACCCTGACACGAGTTCGGCCACGGCTCCTCGTGCTCTGAGCGTCATGGAGGCCCAGCCGCCGCTCATCACGCGGATGAATCCCGCCCTCGGCGGAAACACGGGCACGGTCACCGTGGCAATCACGGGCGAGCACCTCAACCCCTTCGCCGAGGTGAAGCTCTCCAGAAGCGGCTGGCAGGACATCCTTGCCCAGACAATCAGCGGCTTCGGCGACGGCACCGAACTTACCGTGCGCTTCGACCTCCAAGGCGCGGCGCCTGGCGAGTGGGACGTCGTGGCGACGAACCCAAACGAGGACAGCGGAGGTGCGACGGATACCTTCACGGTGGAGCGGGGCGGCGGACCACAGATGTCCGTGCAAATCACGGGGCCGCAGACCGTTCGCCTGGGAAGGAGTGCTGCATACCAGGTTGCCGTCGGAAACTTCGGACTGCGGGATGCGGAGGTTGCCTTCCTCCAACTGCGGCTTCCAGCTGGCTGGCGTCTCGAACGAGTCATGGACGACGTCGGGTCGGAAGTGGCGCTGGCCGAGGCCGAACTAACACCGGACGCCGCGCCGCTGCTGATCGCGCTGCCAGGATGCCACACCGCCGAGCAGCGAAGCATCACGGTTCTTGTGACCCCAGGGGCACCAGGAGGCCCGAGCGGCGGCGGGAACGGATCACCGCGCTTCGTCATATCGGGCCCAGTGATCGTCGGCATACTGAGCGCTGTGACCCTGGCAGAGTGCATTGACCTCATCCTCGACGTCATAGAAAGCGTATGTGGGAACCCATACCCTGGTTTCATTCCAGACGTAGAGCAAGGCGTGTACAA
This sequence comes from Armatimonadota bacterium, assembly GCA_030601885.1. GTDB lineage: Bacteria > Armatimonadota > Zipacnadia > JAUWAU01 > JAUWAU01 > JAUWAU01. The sequence goes on along the minus strand of JAUWAU010000007.1, from coordinate 196,933 downwards.
CCACTTCGGTGAGTGGTTCGACGAACCGGTCCACAAGGCCTTGGTCTTATTCCTCACAGGGCTTTTCCAAGGGCTGTACGATGGTGGAATAATAACGCAAGAAATGCTTAATTTGTTGAATAATTTCCTTGACATTCTTGATAACTTGTTCGGCCTCGTTGATGAACTGGAGGGTGCGGCCGAAGACCGGGCAGTGCGCTCCCTTGAGCCTCGGCTTGTCACCTCCTGGGACCCTAACTACAAAGCCGGGCCCGCGGGGTTCGGCGAGGACCACTATGTCCCACGCGACCAACCCCTGGGCTACATCGTCCACTTCGAAAACGACCCCGAATAAGCCACCGCCCCCGCAGGGGAGGTGCACATCACCGACCAGCTCGACCCCAACCTCGACTGGAGCACCTACGAGATCACCGGGATCCACATCGGCGAGGTGAACGTGCCCGTGTCCGACGGCTCTCAGACGCTCTCGACCACCGTCCCGGCCGTCGTGCCGCTCAAGGACTGGACTGATCCCGACTACCCCAACGTCCCGCCCGCCGACACCAACGTCAACATCGAGGTCAACTGCGAGTTCGATCCCACAACCGGCCTCGCCCAGTGGCACTTCGTCGGGCGCGATCCCGTGACCGGCGAGTTGGCAGACTTCCTCCCGCCCAACGTCTGGGAGGATGATCCGGCCACGACCTGGGACGACATCGTCGCGCCGCACGGCGAGGGCTGGGTGTCCTACGCCTGCAAGCCGAAGGACGACCTGCCCTCCGGGACGCGCATCGAGAACACCGCTAGCATCGTGTTCGACGTCAACGAGCCCATGGAGACCAACCTCGTCTTCAACACCATCGACGCCGGCACGCCCACCAGCCAGGTGGAGCCGCTCCCCGCCCAGACCCCGGAGAGCTTCGAGGTCCAATGGTCCGGCGCCGACGAGGAGAACGGCGCCGGCATCGCCGGCTACGACATTTACGTCAGCGACGACGGCGCGCCCTACGAGCGGTGGCTCACGGCCACCACCGATACTTCGGGGACCTACACCGGCAATCACGGTCACGTCTACCGCTTCTTCAGCGTGGCCACCGACGGCGTCGGGCACCGGGAGGCCTGGCCCGACGAGGCGGACGGCGAGACGACAGTCGTGGCCAACTCGACCGTCCTGCCCAACGCGGGCTACTACATGATCTCCTTCCCCATGACCGCCGCCTCCGGGACCGTGCACGACCTGCTCTGTGACGACCTGGGGGACGCTCCGGGGACGTACTACATGTGGCGGTGGAACGCCAGCAGCTACGACCAGATACCTACCACCCCGCCCGGGTGCCAGGCGAGCATGCTGAGCACGCGGGAGGGCTACTGGGTGCTCGCGCCTGCGGCGACGCTGGACATCGACGGCACCATGCCCACCGGCGACCAGACCATCTCGCTGCAGACAGGCTGGAACATCATAGCGGCGCCGTTCCCCGCCGGCATGGACAGTCTGCAGGTGGACAACGCCGCCGACGTGCGCCCCCTCGCCGACGCCCAAGCGGCCAACTGGGTGCTGGCCACGTTCTACGACTCCTACGACGGCACGGGGGCTTACGAGACCGTCACCATCGGTCAGACGCCGCCGGACGCGCTGTCCGTGTGGCACGGCTACTGGGTCCTGGCCGCAGTTGACTGCTGGCTCACCATCCCAGCGCCCCTGGGCGCTACTATGTCAGAGGCGCCTGCGGGCGCTGGCCCCGAACCGGCGTGGTCATTTGACATCCGCGCGAGGAGCGGCGACTCTGTGGACAGCATCAGGATCGCCGCAGCCGATGGCGCCTCAGACGGCTTCGACGGCTTCGCCTGGGACAAGCCCAAGCCGCCGGCGGCGCCGGGGGAGGGGAGGGTGCGGATGGTGCTCAGAGAAGGCTGGCGGGGGACGGAGCCCCCGCCCTACAACAAGGCACCCGGCCGACAGATGCCGTGGGCGTCGGAGCTGGCCACAGAAACGAAAGGCACGGCTCAAGAGGACACTGAGTGGCAGCTCACCGTCACGGGTGGAGTCCAGGGAGAATCGGTTACGCTGACCTGGCCGGACCTCAGCCAACTGCCCAAGGACCGCGTGGCTGTCCTGACCGACCGCGACGCTGGCAAGCGCAGCTTCATGCGCTCCCGGGCGCGGTACGAGTTCGCCGCACCGGGCGAGAGCTCGAGCCGCAGCTTCACGGTGACCGTCAGGCCCGCGCACGAAGGAGCACTGCTCATCAGCGGCCTGACGGCGGCTCCGGCACGCGGCGGTACCTGGGACATCGGCTTCAACCTGTCGGCCGATGCGGCCGTGACGGGGCGAGTCTACAATGTGGCGGGCCGGCGGGTCGCCGACATCGCCCAGGCGCAGCAATTCGCCCGAGGCCGGGCTTCTCTTGTCTGGGACAGCCGCAGCATTGCCAACACCCACGTCCCAAGCGGCGTCTACCTCCTCCGCGTCACTGCCCGCACCGAAGAGGGCGAACAGGCATCGGCGGTGACAATGCTGCAAGTGAGGAGGTAGGCGCGTGGCGGAGTCTGGGGGTCACGAATGGCCGGCGTGGTGCGGCAAGACCAGCTGCCGCGGGGACGCCTACGGCTAGCGGTTAGTTGTGGAAGTGCGCGCGATAAGAGTCGGGCTGGAAGGGACTCCGCCGAAGCTTCGTCCCTCTCGCGAAGGCGGAAGCCCGACCTACGCGTAGGTGGGCCATTCTTGGCCCACTACCTTTCGCCCGCGAACTTATGCAAGCAAGCACTAATCGTACCGCCCCCGCAAGTCCTGCCACTTGATGCGCAGCAGTTCTCGGAGCATATCCAGCGAATCGGTGAGGGCGTTGAGCGTCGTGCGGGGGGAGTTGATCCAGCGCACCGGCACTTCCGCCACTTCGTAGCCGCGCTTCCTTACCGCCACATGCAGCAGCTCCACGTCGAATGCCCACCCGTGAAGCGTCTGGCGAGATGCCAGGTCCTTCGCCGCGTCTCGGCGGAAAAGCTTGAAGCCACACTGCGTATCCCGAAACGGCAGCCGGGTGAGCAGGCGCACGATGAGGTTGAACATGCGGCCCAGGTACTCCCGATGGCGGGGCTGGCGCAGCTCCAGCAGCGACTCCGGCAGGCCCCGTGAGCCGATGGCTATGTCGGCGCCTGCCTCGATCGCCCGCAGCAGCTTCTCGAGCTCTTCGATCGGGGTTGAGTTGTCGGCATCGGCAAACAGGATCAGCTCGCCCCGCGCCTGTTGCATGCCTCGCCGCACGCTGTAGCCTTTGCCCCGGTTCCCGTCGTTGCGAAGCAGGCGGACCTGGTCGCACCCCTGTTGCTGCTCCCGAACCACATCGGCCGTGCCGTCCGTGCTGCCGTCGTCCACCACGATCAGCTCGTACGGACCGGTGGTGCCGTTGAGGTATGCGGTGAAGGCATCCAGAGTGCTGCCCAGTCGGCTCTCCTCGTTGTAGGCGGGGATGATGACGGACAGGCGTAGCTGCGGGCCGTCCGCCTCCTGTTCGCGCTGGGGGGTGGTTACCGCCACCACCCCTTCGAGGGCGGAGGCATCCCCAGGCAAGCTGCCTGGGCCACACGCTCCGTCCCCAGGCAAGCTGCCTGGGCCACATGCTCTGGTGTTGCGGGGGCCGATGCCGGATTGTGGTGGATGCCGGACATCACGGTCGCCACCACCGGCCGATGCAGGGTCTCACTCGCTCTCATCAGCACCGCTGTGCCTCTCTATCGCCTGGCGTACTGCGGGGGGAAGATAGATGGCTTCCAGGTCGAACTCGGCGAGGCCCCGGGTGATGACCTCGGCACGCTCCGCTGGCGTCTTGCGCTCGTCAATGATGAACAATCGCTGCCCTTTGAGCGTGCACATCCCGCCCTTGCCCTCACAGGGCTCGTAGCGGACCTGGACGCCAAGCCGCTCGGCCACTGCCTCCAATCGCATCAACAAGAGCTCGTCCTCCACCGTTCCGTACTCCTTGTTGCGCCAGTGCAGATCACGGAGCGCTCCATGGTCCCGCGCCGCCCGGGCGGACGCGGCTGATGTCGCCCTCGTCGGCCCAGAACATGTCGCCCGGGATCGTGTGTTTGAGCGCCGCCATGGCGCCACCGCGCTTGACGCCGAGTTCCAGGTCGCCGCGCAGGAATCCATCGATGAGTCCGGCGGCAAAGCAATCGCCCGCGACGAACCGATCCACTTCCTCGCACGGCACGCCGACCCACTCGTAGAGGCGAGCACCGTCCCACACGATGGCGCCGTCAGGCCCCAGCGTTATAGCGGCCACCTCACAGCCAAACCGCCGACGCACCTCCCGCGCGAGCGTCTGTGGCTCGCCGGTGATCCCAAACACGGTCAGCAGATCGGTGCGGGTGGCTATCAGCAAAGTAGCAGAGGACAATAGTGGCTCCAGGGCTCGCCGGGCCTGCTGCGGGGGCCACAGCAGGGATCGGTAATTCAAGTCAAATGAGACGGCCGCCCCACCGGCCTTCGCCTCGGCCACGGCCCGCTGCACCAGTTCGGCGCAACTGCCCGACAGCGCCGGCGTGATGCCGGACAGATGCACGAGCTTGGCGCTCCGGAATATCGGCCATTGCACTTCGTCCGCGGCCAGTTCGGTCACCGCAGAGCGCTCGCGATCGTATCGCACGGTGATCCGCCCGCGCTCGCGCAGGTATTCGACGAAGTACAGCCCCGTCCGTGCGGATGGCGACGACCCTGACCCCTGACGAGGCGGGCCGCCCCGACCATTCCGGGCCAGGGGCGCCCAAACGACGTAGGACATGTCGATTCCGTGGAGGCAACCGGCGTGGTAGATCAGCCTTCCTGGGGGGCTGTCTGGGAGTTTGCTGACCCACGCAACGTGGGTGCCGAGCCGCGCCAAGGCGCCCGCCATGCCGAACTCGGAGCCGCCCGTGTCCGGTCGCAGAGCCGCAGCGGCCTCCAGCGGCACATCGTACGGCGGGCTGAGGCGCACCATCACCTCGCCGAGCGTCACTACATCAGGGCTGGCATTTGCATCCGGCGTCACTGCTGCTGCCTCATGTCCTCGGGCCGGCGCGGTCCTCGTCGCGCGCCCTTGGGAGGTGCGCAAGCAAGCTTCAGTTTCGCGATAGCGCGGCTGACACCTGCGAAAGCTGGCCGAGGCGCCCCAGGGGCGGGGAGAGGGACGCGCGGGGCAAGGGAGAAGCGAACTCAGAGCGTGCACCGGCGGCGGTAGGGATGGATACAGCATACTGCAGGATGATCGAGCAGGGATACGAGCGCGGGAGCTGCGCGACGGCGACCGCAGCCGGGGACGAGGCGCCCGCGTGCGCGCTCACGCTTCGACGTCGTGATGGCCGCTTTCAGCGGCTCATACGCTCAGCTCACCTCAGCCGACCGGAGCATTACCTGTCCGTCTACCAGTCGGGCTGCAATCACACGTGCAGGAAGTGCCACTCGTCCGAATTCAGCCAGCGTGCCACGGGGCGATGGCTTTCGAGCGACGACATCGCCGAACTGGCAAGGCAATACGAACGACAGGTCACCTACGTTGAGCCGTGCGAGCGCGCGACGATGTATCATGCCACGACGTTGTGTCGCGGATGCGGGAGCTGCGTGCTTCACGGGCGTACGCACCGGCTGTGCCCCGGCGCGCTGCGCACCGACGAACTCGTGCTCAGCCATCAAGGCGTCGGGCCGGCGCGCAACATCGTCGCCTTCACCGGCGGCGACATCGCCTGCCGGGCCGACTTCTACGCCGAGGCCACGACGGCAATAAAGCAGGCGTGCCGCAGCATGTGGGTGCTCATCGAGACCAATGGCTACGGCCTGACGCCAGAGAATCTGGATCTGCTCGCGGATGCGGGCGTGGACTCCTTCTGGCTGGATATCAAGGCCTACGACGGCGGCACATATCGGACTCTATGCGGAACATCGAACGAGGTGGTCCTGAGGGCGCCCGCCGAGATCATGGAGCGTGGGTTCGTGCTCGAGGCGCTGTCGCTCATGATACCTGGATGGGTGGGGGTGGGCGAGATAGGCAGGATCGCCGGACTTCTCGCCGGCCTTGACGCCGCCATCCCATTCACCATCCTCGCATTCTTCCCCGCCTACGAGCTGTCCTCGGTCCGCTCGCCGACGGTCTCGGAGATGCTGGCTGCGCACCAAGCGGCAGCGCGGGCCGGGCTTCGCAACATCCGCCTGGGCAACCTCGGCATCTTCGCAAAGACCGCCAAGGATCAAGAACGCGTGCTGGCAGCCATCGGTCGAGAGGGGTTAGGATGAGGCCGGCGGGCCGCCAAGGAGCCCGGGGCAGGCCGGACGCGAGCTTCTTGATGATACCAATCTTTAAACTCGTATTGACACGGTCGTGGGATTATACTACACTGGCAACCGGTAACCGGCAACCGGCACCAGAGGGCGGCAGTGGACTGACGTCGGGCTATTGTCCGACACGCTGGCGGCCTTGCAGGGGACAAGCGACTCGCACCCTCATAACCCACGACCATCGCAGCACAGCGGCAGCCTCGCTTGGATCGCATCTCCCTGTGAATGTCTTCTATGGGGTGAGGTGAGGAGCGATGGCCGTAGGCGCAGAGGAACTTGCCAGTAGTGTCGCCGTAGGAGACCACCTCTGCTATATCCCCGACAGTCGTGAAGCCGGCGTGGCATGGGGAGTGGCATTCGCCAAGGCCGGACTCGAGAACAGGGAGCGATGTTGCTATGTCGTGGGCGAGACGCCGCCAGCGCGCCTCGTGCGAGCCTTCTCGGATGCGGGAGTGGCTGTGAAGCAGCTCATTGATGCCGGGCAGCTCCTGATTATGACTGGGGATGAATTCGGTCAGGACGGCGACCAGTTCGACCCGGAGCAGATGCTCGCCGCTCTCAGAGAGTTCGTCGCTGAAGCACAGCAGCAGGGATACGCCGGGGTGCGCTTGGTGGGGGAGATGACGTGGGCGCTGCGGCACGTCATCCCATTGAAGCTCCTGATGGAGTTGGAAGCGACGATCAATCCTCTGTATCTCAGCATTCCACTGACTGGGCTGTGCATATACGAGTCCGGTAAGTTCCCCGAGAAGACCCTCATGGATGTGATAAAGACGCATCCGTTCGTCGTGCTCCATGAGCAGTTGGTGCGGAACGTGGAGTTCATCCCCCCTGAGGAATACCTGGGTACGGCGAGCGCGGCACAGGTGCTGCGCCGGCAACTCCGCAAGATCGGAGACACGCCAGGCGCCGGGGGGGCGGACCGCCGCATATTGGGTGCAAGCCCAGAGATTCGCCAAGTGCTGGAGATCATCGACCGTGTTGCGCCCACGGGTTCGTCTGTGCTCATCAGCGGCGACACCGGCACGGGCAAGGAGCTGGTCGCCCAGGCCATACACGACCGCAGCCCCCGCCGCAACCAGCCCTTCATCAAAGTCAACTGTGCCGCGTTGCCCGAGGATCTCCTGGAGCTGGAGCTTTTCGGCCACGAGCGCGGCGCCTTCACCGACGCCTACGAGCAGCGCCCGGGGCGCTTCGAGCTGGCCGACGGTGGCACGCTCATGCTCGACGAGGTCGGCGAAATGTCGCCGAAGATGCAGGTGAAGCTGCTGCGGGCGCTGCAGGAGCGAGAATTCGAGCGAGTCGGCGGCACGAAGCCTATCAAGGTGGACATCCGGGTCCTGGCGCTCACCAACCAGGACTTGCTGTCCCCGCGCAGACGGCCCGCGTTTCGACGCGACCTCTACTACAGGCTTAACGTCATCGCTATGGAGATACCGCCGCTGCGAGAGCGGCCCGATGACATCCCCGTGCTGGCCAAGGCCTTCGTGGCGCGTGCCTGCGAGCGCATACCACGGCGCATCGAGGGCATTGACGACGACGCCATGGACCTGCTGCAGCAGTACGATTGGCCAGGGAACGTGCGTGAGTTGGAGAACGCCATCGAACGAGCTGTCGTCCTCACGCGGAACGGTCACCTGGCTGCCGCCGACTTCGCCTTTCTCAGGCCCGGGGACCAGCCGTCCCCTCTCGCGTCCCTGAACGAGGTGGAGGCAAAGCACATCGCGACCGTTCTCCGCCTGGTCGATGGCAACCGCACAAAGGCCGCGGATGTGCTCGGCATTCATCGCGACACGCTGTATCGCAAGCTGCGTCAGTATGGCATCGAACAGCCTAACGCCAGGGGAAGGGGAAACGGAAGGGAACGCCAGAGGGCTGCTGTGGCCGTGGTATCATAAACGCCGGGGAATCCGAGCTTCCGGGAGGACGAACACATAGACCACCTCGGGCGGCCGCTCGGTTCCCCTCGAGCGGCCGCCCATCGCTACACCCACGCTGCTCCCTCTGAAATCTACCGGCCCACAGTACGCTCACCCACCTCGGGCCATCCACACCCACACCCACGTGGCTCGACCGCGCAAGAACAGTTAGACCTCAGGCGCTCTGCGTTGCCGCCCGGCGATTGCATCCTCGTCCGGAGCTCTCGGAGACCTGCTGATCTCGACGCGCGGGAAACGCTCAACGAGAAACCATACGCTCCGCGGGTCATTGCAGACATCGCAGAAGGGTAGCACTGCGTCCTCGCCAACCACAATAGCTCTCATGCAACGGCTCTTCCCGGCGCCACTGCAGCGATAGCGTCCTGCGCTCCGTGCCCTCTGCCCGGCTTCGTAGATCACGGGCCCACCTCCGGCTCTTACGCGCCCCCGTTGCGATCAGGTGTTGGTGTGACGATGTGGTCGCGCGGTACGCTTTCCTACGATGCCGGCACGCTTGGTCTCCGTCTCTGGGCGGCGGAGATCACCCGCCCGGTTGGGCGGGTTCAACGAACAACTTGATCGCCGTGCGCCCGCTGCCATCGAGTTCGATATCAACGAAGGCCGGACGAAAGACGAGGTCCGTACCCGCCGGCGCCAGGAAGCCTCGGGCGACCGCGACGGACTTGACCGCCTGGTTCAAGGCGGCGGCTCCGATCGTCCGAATCTCAGCACGTCCCTGCTCACGCACCCTGCCAGCCACAGCACCTGCCACAGCATTTGGATCGGAACGGGAGGAGACCCTCAGGACATCCACTCTTGCTTTCCCCTTGCTGCCACGCCTGCATCGATCTCGCTGGTGGTTGATCTGTTCAGCCCCTTTCCTGCAACGAGATTGCCTGACCGGCGAGCACCGCGGGGCACATTCGGGCGAACCATGCGCTGAGTGGGTGAGCGGCGGAGCTTGGGGGCGATGTCGGCGCGGGCGAGAGCGCAAGAACTGTCGGGTTTTGCGGCGCTGGCCGGCCAGGATTGTCGGTTTTTGAGACATCAGAGGATAATCCGGGCCGACGTGGAACGAGCGTAGCGCATCTCTGGTGAACGGCCACTCCGTGGACTCCCGCCACCCTGAGCCGCCTTTGCCCGCCCGCGCCCCGGTAGCGCTGAGGCAATAACACCAGAGAACCCAAACCGGCTGCTGCCTTCTCGCCTTCCCACTATTGACACGATTCAAGATTGGGGGTACACTTGTACTCCGTCCTGTCGTGCGGGTAGCTCACTATTGTATGAGCCATGTCCGACGCCGGGGCATGTTCTAGCGTACAAGCACTTCGCATCTACGATCGCCGATTCATCGCAGCACAGTAGTGCCTCTGCTTGGCCCCGTGGCGTCACGCACGTCTGTCAATGGAGTGAGGACCCAATGGCTGTGGTCCCACAGAAAGTCGTCAGGACTATCGCGAGGGGCGACCACTTGTGCTGCATTTGTGGCAACCGCGAAGCGGGTCTGGCACTGGCCATACCGTTTCTGAAAGCGGGGCTGGAGAACAACGAGCGATGCGTCTACATCGTGGACGACACGCCCCCAGAGGCGGTTCTGGCGGCCCTCGAAGGTGCGGGCGTTACCGCGGAGCCCCTCGTTGATGCCGGACAGCTCTGCATCTTGGGTCGCGATGACTTCTACCTTGAGGGGGGGCGCTTCGACCCCCAACGTGTCCTTGACCAGTTCACAGCGTCTGCCACCGAGGCGCAGGAGTCCGGATACGCCGGGCTGCGCGCGGCGGGCGAAATGACGTGGGCCCTGCGGGACGTTCGTGGCGCCGAGCGTCTGGCAGAATACGAAGCGAAGGTGAACTACCTTCTTCCGCGCATTCCAATGACCGGCTTGTGCATATACAACCGTGAGAAGTTTCCGGAAAACATGCTCCTTGAAGTCATCAAGACCCACCCGCTTGTCATGCTGCACGATGAGCCGCTGCAGAACCTCGAGTACGTGCCTCCCGACGAATATCTGGGGACCGCGAGCCCGCAAGACGCACTGCGCCGCGCGCTTCGAAAGATTCGCAGTGCGCCGGGCGTGCAGGGCCGAAACGGTCCCATATTGGGCACGAGCTCGCAGATACGCGAGGTGCTGGCGATCATCGGCCGCGTTGCGCCCACTGACTCGTCCGTGCTCATCACCGGCGAGACCGGCACGGGCAAGGAGCTGGTCGCCCAGGCCATACACGACGGCAGCCTCCGGCGTACCGAGCCGTTCGTGAAAGTCAATTGTGCCGCGTTGCCCGAGGATCTCCTGGAGCTGGAGCTTTTCGGCCACGAGCGCGGCGCCTTCACCGACGCCTACGAGCAGCGCGCTGGGCGCTTCGAGTTGGCCGACGGCGGCACGCTCATGCTCGACGAGGTCGGCGAAATGTCGCCGAAGATGCAGGTGAAGCTGCTGCGGGCGCTGCAGGAGCGAGAATTCGAGCGGGTCGGCGGGACAGCGCCTATCAAAGTGGACATCCGGGTCCTGGCGCTCACCAACCAGGACTTGCTGTCCCCGCGCAGACGGCCTGCGTTTCGACGCGACCTCTACTACAGGCTTAACGTCATCGCTATGGAGATACCGCCGCTGCGAGAGCGGCCCGATGACACCCCCGTGCTGGCCAAGGCCTTCGTGGCGCGTGCCTGCGAACGCATACCACGGCGCATCGAGGGCATTGACGACGACGCCATGGACCTGCTGCAGCAGTACGACTGGCCGGGAAACGTACGGGAGCTGGAAAACGCCATCGAACGCGCCGTCGTGCTGGCGCCCGGGGACCGGCTCACGGCGGCCGACTTCGCCTTTCTCTCGCCCAGCGGCCAAGCGTCAGCCCTCGCGTCTCTCGACGAGCTTGAGGCGAAGCACATCGCCAACGTGCTGCGTCTGCTCGGCGGCAACCGTACCAGGGCCGCGGAAGTGCTCGGCATTCACCGCGATACCCTGTATCGCAAGCTGCGGCAGTATCAGATCGATGTGGCATAGGGGCGACGGTGGCCTCGTGCCCGCTGGGGCTCTTACCCCTTCGTCGTGTCACTCCGGTCGCGGGCCGTAGTGCGGCAGCGGCTGGTCGAGCTCGTAGCAGCCGAGATCCGGCGCCTCGCCCGCGAAGCCATCGTTCACGTTCGCCAGCACCTGGCCGGCGTCAACGGCCGCCGATCCCTCCCTCAGCCGCAGGTCCGCGAAGGTCGGCTCGTACCTTTTCCCCTCGACCGGCGGCACGGTGCTCACGAAGATATCGTAGTCCACCTTCACCCCGTGCTCCTCGTGACCCGAGCCCTTGTGGAACTCCTCGATGGACAGATACCGCGTCCAGTCGTTGCCGTCGAACCACTTGAGGAAGCGCCCCTCCTCGTTCTGCCGCCAGCCATTGTAGTCGAGGCTCGTGTACGGTGTGATGGAGCCCGTCTCCATGGCGTAGCGCTGCGTGCCCACGAACAGATTGTTGCGGAGCATCCCGTTCTGCCACTTGTGGAAGGAGCCAAAGCCCCGCCCAGACGCCACACAGCTGTTATGGTAGATCTCCAGCCCGCTGCAGTAGTTGTGGAGCTTGAGCGTGGCGCCCGTGATACAGTACAGCGCATTGCGGGTGAAGTAGCACGGGCCGCCATAGAACGGCTGGGCGCTCAGGCCCGAATGGGCGTTGGTGACGCGGTTCCGGAAGACGCGGACGTTGTGACATCCGAAGTCGGCCTCGATGCCGTCGTCCTGGGCGAAGGAGAGGTCGTTGTTGTAGAAGTCGATGGCGACGCAATGCTTCTCCACGTCCTCAACCGGCGGCCCGAAGTTGGCGATGGCCAGCGCGTCGCTGTATCGGCTGATGCGGTTATAGCAGACCACATGGCCGCGACCGTAGATGTTTACGCCCGTGTGGGCCGGAGACATGTACTCCTTGGGGCGCGGGTACCAGGTGGGGTTGAACCCGGTGATGACGTTATCGGCGATATACCAGTTGGTCGAGTTCTCCGAGTAGGTGATGATGCCGGTCACCGAGTCGAGGATCGTGCAGCGCCGCACCACGAGGCCCGTGGCGCCCGGACTGCCCGTCTTTCCGGCGCGAATCGCTGCCCGCGCCCCTCGGAGCGTGAGGTGCTCGAACATCAGGTAGTCGGCTCCGTCGATGTTGAGCAGGTCCTCGCCATGGCCGGAGCCTTCGATAATCGCCTCGCCATCGGTAACCCCGCGGAAGACGATTGGATGCTCCCGCGTGCCGCTGGTTTTGATCTGCAGTGGGCCTTTGTGCACGCCGGGATACAGCAGCGCCAGGTCGCCAGGCTGCACCGCCGCCACGGCGTCAGCCAGGCTATCGAGCGCCGGGAGCGTCTTGGCGCCGGCGTGGTCCGGTGGATACACGTGGAGCGTGCGCAACGGGGCCGGCGTCTCTGGCACGGCCCGCGTGTGCACCGTGGCTGTCTCCTCAGCCGCGCCGCCGTCGGGATCGCGAAGCTCAAAGCGCACCTCGTATTCGGTGTCTGGCTCCAGCTCCATGACGCTGCCGGCGAACAGGTTGCCGCACCGGTATGGCCCGTAATCCTGATTGACCAACTCGCGGTGCACCCGAAGCATGGGCAGCGCCTCGCGCCACTCCGTCTCGCCTGTTTTTCGGTAATTCACCGTAACGGTCGCGTTGCGGTTGTCGTCGCCCTCGACGTACCACCGGAAGCCGAGGCATTTGAGCGTCGGCGGGTCCGTGAGGAGCCTTTCTGGGACCACTTCGTTCCCGGCCCGGCACGAACCGGTAACGAGCAGCGCGCCGACCGCCGCGAATAGCAATACTCGCCGGCATTCATCCAACCGAGTCCACATGGGCACATCCTCCTCCTTGTACGCACGTTTCCCCGACAGGCGGAGCTCCGTTCCCGGCTTGGCCGCGGTGGCGTTGTAGCGCGGGGTCTACGTCCCCCGCCTGGCTGCTGTGGCGGAAGGCGCTGTGGTGTCCCTGCCTACATCTCCAGCGGCACTATCTCACCTTGATACGGCCACTCGTCCGGCTTGCCGCACAGCCCCGCTCTCACCGGGTTCTGCGCCACATAGTCCCATTTCTGGGCATACGACTCGTCGCTGCGGAGCAGGTGGTCGAAGAACTCGGGCTGCCACAGGCGTCCCTCATGGCCCTGGCGCCACGCCAGCCGCGTCGTCCACCGCTTCCACATCCCGACGAAATCCGACAGGCTTGCAGCATCCGCCATCGGCGAGCAGAAGAAATGGATGTGGTCCGGCATCACGACATACCGGCCCACACGCCAGCCCGTTCTCTCAGAGGTGTCGTGGAGGGCACTCGCGATCTCACGGGCCATGGCGTTCCTGGCGAGCAGGCGGTCGCGTTGGGTGGTGCAGATGGTGACGAGGTAGATCGGCGGCTCGACCCAGACCTGCCCCAGGCGCCGGAGGTGCTTGTGCATGTAGTGGAAGTTCGTTCCGATGATGCGGCAGGCCTCTGCAGGATGAGGCGCCCGCCACCCCAGCCAGGCGGGGGACGTAGACCCCGCGCTACAATTCCCACCTCCGCCCGGCCATCTGCCGCCGTGTGCCACGGCTTGCTCGTCCCTGTCTGACTCGTGCTACGTAGCGAGCTACTTCGCAGAGTAGCAAGCGGGGACGCCTGTCTGAAGCGGCGTGCCGTACGGCACCCCGTACGGGGTCAACCCGCGCTTGGTGTCGTGGCCCGCCGCGCCTTCACATACAGGAAAATCGGCGCTAAGCGCCATTTGTGCAGACGAGGATCCTGCCGGCAGGCTTCTTCCGTCGGCTGCGGCTCGTGGATGCGTTCGATGAGAAGGCCGCCCGACTTCATCGTCTTTCATTGGCCTTCACCGTGGTATGGGTGCTCGGCACCGTACGATGCAGAGGCCCTGAGGTACATATATAACACCGTCCGCAGTATGTAAACCGCTCTCGGTCTCCGTATTGGCATGTCGGCCCCCCCGCCATTGCCGAGCCCCTTGGAGGGTAGGATGCTCACAACGGGAACCATGGTGGCGCACGGGAGGGAGCCAGGATGAAAGCGGTTGCCGTCGTTCCACGCCAGCGGCAGGTCCAACTCGTTGAGCACGAGGCGCCGAGCATTGCCGCACCGACCGATGTGAAGCTGCGGATGCTCGACATCGGCGTGTGCGGGACCGACAGGGAGCTGTGCAGCTTTCAATACGGCACCGCGCCGCCGGGCTCCGAGTACCTCGTCATTGGCCACGAGGCGCTCGGCGAGGTCGTCGAGGTCGGTCCGGCGGTCGCCCGCGTGAAGCCCGGGCACCTGGCAGTGCTGATGGTCCGGCGTCCGTGCCCGCACGAACGCTGCGTCGCCTGCCGAAGCGACCGGCAGGACTTCTGCTTCACCGACGACTACACCGAGCGAGGCATCAAAGAGGCCCACGGCTACATGACCGAGTTCGTCGTCGATGACGAGCAGTACATGCAGCCGGTGCCGCCCGAGCTGCGGGACGTGGGCGTCCTCGTCGAGCCGCTCACCATCGCCGAGAAAGCCCTCGCGCAGGTCTGGCAGGTACAGGAGCGCCTGCCATGGGCGTGCGCCGCCGTGCCCGGCCGGGAGCCTGGCTACTGCCACACAGCCGTCGTCCTGGGAGCCGGGCCTGTCGGGCTATTGGGCGCCGCGATGCTCGCCGCGGGGGGCTTTCAGACGTACGTGTATTCGCGCGGCGCCGTAACGAGTGCGAAGGCCGCCCTCGTGGCGGCAATCGGCGCCACCTACATATGTTCCGAGGCCAATTCGGTCGAAAGCCTCGCTGAGCAGGTGGGAGACATCGATCTCGTGTACGAGGCGACGGGAGCTGCTGGGATCTCCTTCGAGGTGATGCGAGTGCTGGGCCCCAACGGCGTATTCGTGCTCACCGGGGTGCCGGGCAGAGACAGCGCGGCCAAGTTCGACGCCGCTCTGATTATGCGCAACCTCGTGCTGAAGAACCAGGTCGTCTTCGGGACGGTCAACGCCGGACGGGAGGCCTTCGAAGCCGCCATCCGGGACCTTGGCATTTTCATGCAGCGCTGGCCCGATGCCATCCGCTCCCTCATCACGGCGCGCCATCCCATCGCGGCATATCGCGACGTTCTGCTCAGCAATCCCGGTGGAATCAAGCACGTGATCGCGATGGACGGGGAGTGAGCCGCTGGCCCGCTCTCATGCTGAACGGAGTGAAGCATCTCGGCTTTGGACTCGGACAGGTCCTTCGGCCTCCGACCTCAGGACCACAACGGAGCGCCAAAAAGGAGGCACACAATGGCAGATGTCAAGCGAGAATTCGGCGTGGTCGGTCTCGGCCGCATCGGGGGCAATCTCGCCCTGCAGGCCCTCGAGAAGGGCATGCGCGTCGTCGGCTTCGATCTGCAGGCGCCCAGCGAAGAGCTCGTGCAGGCCGGGCTGATCGTGGCGCCTGACCTGGACGGCTTCCGTACGGAGCTGTCGCCGCCGAGGCCGATCTTCGTCTACATTCCTGCCGGGCCGGCAGTCGATCGCGTCCTCGACGACCTGGCGTCGCACCTCGAGGAGGGTGACATCCTCATCGACGGCGGGAATTCCTATTGGGGGGATTCGATCCGCCGGCACCGACGCCTTCGCGAGAGAGGTATCCACCTCGTCGATCTCGGCACGAGCGGCGGGGTCGATGGGGCGCGGCACGGCGCGTGCTTCATGGCCGGCGGCGACGAGGAGGCCATGGCGCGCATCGAGCCGATCCTGCGCGAACTCGCCACCGAGGGCGGGTACGTTCACGCTGGCCCGCCCGGCGCCGGGCACTTCGTCAAGCTGGTGCACAACGGCATCGAGTTCGGGATGCTGCAGGCGATCGGCGAGGGCGTGGATCTGCTCGAGAACTACCGGGAAGACCTCAACATCGCTGATGTGCTGCGGTGCTGGCGACATGGGTCGGTGATTCGCGGCTGGCTCATGGACCTCATGGAGACGGCATATCGCAGCGAGGCAGGCATGGAGAAGATCCCGCCCTTCGTGGAGGATACGGGCGAGGTCAACTGGCTGGTGAACGACGCCATCCGGATGGAGGTGCCCGTGCCGGTCATCGCGCAGTCGGTGATGCAGCTCTTCGCCTCGCGCGACGACCGGAAGAACTGGGCCCGGGCCATCGCCATGATGCGCCACGGCTTCGGCGGTCATCCGTACGGGCCCGATGAGGCCATTGTGCATGAGCGAGTCGTGGGGCGCGTGGGAGATTTCTATCGGGACGAAGAGTGACCGGACCAAGGCAACCGTAGAAGGAGACTACTGCCGATGCTTCTGACCCTCGTGTCGATGACGGCTGCCACACAGGCCGCGGCCGCGACGCAGGTCCCGCGCTTCGGCGTCTTCGAGGCCCCCCTCGAACAGGCGGGCACTTATCCGAACCCATACACGGCCGTGACGGCGACAGCGACCTTCGAGGGCCCGGGAAGGGCGGCGGGCACGATACCGCTGTTCTGGGATGGCGGCAAGACGTGGAAGCTGCGCTTCTCACCGGATGCAAAGGGCGCCTGGAAATGGCGCGTTCGCTCGTCCGATGCGGGACTGGACGGCCAGAGCGGCTCGTTCCGCTGCGTCGCCTCAAAGAACAGGGGCAGCGTGGCGTTCATGCCCGGACATCCGTACCACTTCGCCTACCAGGATGGGACGCCGATGTGGTGGTGCGGTGAAACCGCGTGGGCACTCTACACAAACAGCGCCCAGGAGAACCACAACCGCACGACCGTCGAGCACTACCTGGACGTACGGGCAGCGCAGGGCTTCAACGTCATCCATTCCATGCTGATCAGCGAAGCCGACTGGGGCAACGATGGCGGAATGCCGTTCCACGATCTCGGAGCCGAGACCATCAACCCGGCATACTGGCGCGAGGTCGATGCCCGCCTTCAGTCCCTCACCCGGCGGGGCATCATCGCCGGGCTGGTCCTGGCCTGGACGGACAAGGGCAAGAGCAGGCAGAGCTGGCAGCACTTCCCGGAGGATGCCCGAGGCATCCTCATCGACGCGGCGCGGCTGGGCTACGCGCGGTACGTGGTCGCACGCTACAGCGCATTTCCGGTCTACTTCGTCATTGCCGGCGAGTGGAATGCGAGTCGCGACGACGAAGCGGCGCGCCGCATGTGTAACGCCATCGGCAAGGAGATCCAGGACAACGACCCACATCACCGCATGCGGGCCATTCACCCGGGCGGTCAGAACTCACCCGAGCGCCTGAAGCCATTTGCCGAGGCGCCGTGGAACGACTTCGGCGACTATCAGCAGAACTACTCGAGCATCCACGCCAACCTGCTGGCCTGCCGCGACCAGGGCAAGCCGGTCGTCAACAGCGAGTACGCCTACTACCGCCGCGAGGCCGAGGACGGCACGCTGAACAAGCCCAACAGCGCTTCAGCGGAGATCACCCGAGCCTGCACCTGGGACATCGTGATGGGCGGCGGGTACTTCATCACCGGCTTCGGCACCACCTACTTCGGCGGCAACCGCTGCCGTGGTCCGTTCGATGTGGACGCGCCGAAGAACGACGACTGGGAGCAGCAGGTCCAGCATGTCCGCAAGTTCTTCACGCCGCGCGAGTGGTGGAAGCTCGAGCCGCACGACGAGCTGATATCGGCGCCCGTCCCGCGCGGCCGGGACCTGGCGGGGCAACGCGGCGGGAACATCTGCCCGCCGGAGGTGACGTACTGGGCGTTGGCGGACATCGGGAGAGAGTACATCGCGTACGTGCGCGGATACGAGGGCGAGTGCACGCTCGCCCTGGGCGACGCCCCGGCGACCACCTACACAGTCCGGTGCTTCGATCCTCGTACCGGCGGGTATGCTGCACTTCCAGACCATTCCGGCGCGGGCCCTGCTTCACTGACCACGCCGGACGAGCAGGATTGGGTGTTCGAGGTCCGGGCGAGCAGCAGAGAAGGCGGGGGTGGGCGGTCCCTGTCGGGATGAGGGCTAACCCCTGCCCTCCCGGAGCGGCGTCTCATACCAATCCGCCTGCGGGTAGGCCGACCACAACGGATCCATATCGCCCCGGCGCACGAGGGGCAGCTCGCCCAGGATCATGCGCGCCTGCTCGATGAAGCGCAGCACGGTGATGGCGTTGGTGTCGCGCGGATACGTCTGCATCCCCCACGATCCCGAGCCGCCGCGCGGACGCACCCATGCGCCGCTGGCGTCCTGCGCCTCGAGCCGGGCGGCGACGCCCTCGGCCCTCTCTCGAACGTATGCCAGGCATGATTCCTTCGTAGGAGCCGTCAGAGCCGGTGCCGCTGGGCCGGCTCGGGCCGCGTCGAGGAAGTCGCGCCACTGCTGCACGTTGACGGTCGCACGAGGCGCAGGCGGCCCGGCATCGGCGGGTACAAGTCGCCGATACGCGGCCATCTGCCCCGGATCGTCCACGAAGAACATCTTGTTCCCCGTCGCCACGACGCCCCGGCCGGTCTTGACGTCGTAGTGCTTCCACCATCCCCCGTCGGTTCGGATCGCGTCGAGCCAATCGATGAACTTCTCGATCGGGGCGAGGTACTTGGCGTCGCCAGTGAGGTACCACATGAGCCGCAGGGCCTGGAGGGCCAGATTGCTCCGCCCGGGGCAGTCGGCGGGCGGCTCGAAGTTGCGGGCCCAGGCGGGGTTATTGTCCTTATCGTACTGCTCGGCCCAGCCGTAGGTAGGCCCATCGGACTGGGCCTCGATGAGCCAATCCCCGGCCCGCAGCAGCGCATCGAGGTACTTGCGATCGCTGGTGAGGTGATACATGAACAGCATCAGGTCCATCGCATCGTTCATGCACTTGTCGTTGATCTCACCCCCCTGCGGCAGTCCCTGCGCGGTGAAGCCCATCTTCTGGTCCAGATCGTAGGAGTGCGACCAGCTCCCGTTCGGGTTCTGCGCCTGCAGCACGAGCTCGCCGCCGGCTTTGGCGGCCTCCAGATAGCGCTCCTCGCCGGTGACCCGGTACAGATAGGCCAGCAGGAAAATGGGATGGGACTGGTTGCTGTCCTGCAGCTTGACCTTGCTCCCGGCCCTCGGCTTCGCGCCGGAGGGACTGCTCATATACGTCCACGACCAGGCGCCGTACTTGCCGAGCGTGTCCAGGTACATCTCCCCCGTGCGCATGGCGACGTCCAGGAATGGCCGGTCGCCGAGCACCTCGTAAGCGAACAGGTACTCCATGGCCACCATGGCCGTGGCCCAGCTCTTGTCGTTGGAGAAGAAGCCGTACGCATTCACGAAGCCCCGTCCCTGGGCCTCCGTCGGCAGCATGGTGGGCCAGACGTACATCACGCCCCAGCCGCCGCCCATCTGGTGCGGCGCCCAGAACTTGAGAAAGCGTCGCGCGCTGGCCTCGGCTCGGCGTAGCAAATCGTCCTCCAGGCCCTCCGGATACGTCGGCTCATCGTCGGGGAGCGCATCCACGGGCACATCGAAGATGGTGACCTCGTCCAGTCGTCCGCCGAGCGAGAAGTCCGAGCCCTGGTGGTGCGCGCAGCTTCCGAGATACAGCGTGAACGGCGACTGCACGGGCACGTCGGCGATCTCGGCACTGACTCCCTTCCCGTCGAGCGCCAGCCAGAGACGCCTGCGCTCCAGGTCCCAGGATGCGAGCACGTGATGCCAGGCATCCGCGACGAGCTCGCCCAGGGGCACGGAGATACTCGTCTCATCGACGAGGCTGGAGCGGCCGAATCCGAAGACGAGCGACCGGTCGGCGCCACGCACATAAAGGCCGCACATCCGCGGTGAGCGGAACGAGAATAGCCAATGGTCGCTGCCGTCGGCCAGCCCACCCCTGCCATCGCCGCGCACCCACATCAGCACCGTCCCCTGAGCCGGGTTGACGTTGTGGTAGGCAGCGTAGTGGAGGCATCTGGTCGGCCCAACGATGCGCGCTGCGCCGCCGCGACGGCCGTCCGCGGCCATCTCCGGATCCTGCCCGCCGTGCCGTGCGTCGCCTGTCGCGAAGTCGGCATCGAGGCTGTCGCCGTCGAAGTTCGCCACGAAAGTGACGTGCCGGCCTTCACCAGGAAGCGTGGGGCTGTCCGGGACCGTGTAGCTGAACGGCTCGGCTGCCTGGGGCGCGATAGCAGCCAGCCAGAGCAGAGGGGAGAACAGAACAGACAAGCTCATCTCCGGGTCACTCCTGTGACGCACCGTTCACCTAGCAGCCGGCGCGCCGTGGGATGATGGTGCAGGTCCAGGTTCGTCTCACAACAACGCCACCAACGGGATGGTAATGGTGTCCGAAGAGGGCCGCACCGAGCGGCCGTCCACGGTCAGCGGCCCGGTGCCGGCGCGGTCGGCGGCGATGAGGGCGCCGTCGCGGCCGTGGCGCACCCATGCGGCCCATCCCTCGGTCTTCACGCCAGCGGCCTCTATGGGGCCGGGCTCGCCGCGCAGCAGCAACGTGTCAATGCCACCGGCGTGCGCGATCCGCAGTCCCTGAATGCCGTCGGGCATGCCATCGAGCTGCTCAAAGGACCCGAGCGTCGGCCGCTCAGTGTACGGCTCGAAGAGCGTTATGAAGACGGTTGCGTCCGCCTGTCGGCGCGCGATGGCGCACGCACGCGGGCCATCGCGGGACGGCTCGGTCCCGACGATGCCTTGGCCCATGCCAGCGGAGAGCTGCTCCATAAGCAGGCCACGCTCATCAGTGCTCCAGCGCACGCGCCACGGTGCGTCCGACACGTCGCCGAGGAGCAGGCTGTCGATGTGGGAATACCCCCGCGCCTCACCCAGCGCGCCGCCAGCAGCTTCCCCAGCCAGTTCGCTCTCCGCCGTCCCGTACGCATGCCAGGCCCAGTCGATCTGCCGCTCCTGGTCGCATACCACGCGGTACACGTCCACGACGAAGGGGTTGAGCAGCACCAGCAGCCGATCCAGCAGCACGCCCTCGTAGGCGTTGTCGCAGCTCGCCCGCACCGCCTTGAAGGTCTCGCCCGGGTGGAAGAAGACGAGCTCGCCCGCGGAGAGCTTCCCGCCACGCTCCGACGCCCAGATGGAGTTGCTGGTGCCCTGCGGGTGCTGAGCCACCTCGTCGATCGTGACCGTGTTGTGGGCGATGGTCTGGTTGGCCCAGGTGAGGTGCATGGGGTTGTCATAGCCCCACGACCCGGCGTCCGGAGCCACGATCCGCCCCTGGCCGTACAGCGTCACGTGGAGCTTGTCGGGATGGTCGTGCCCGCTCCCGTAGGGTCCATAGGTGAGCTCGAGGCACGTGGCCTCCGGGTTGTCACCGTCGCCCCGCAGCAGAGCAAAGCCCCCGTCGGGGAAGAGGGTGCAGCCATTGATGTGCCGCCCGGTGAGGCCGATCTGCGCGTCCTCGGCAAACGAGAAGTGCCCCTCCGGCAGATCGGGGACGGCGTAGAGCAGGTCCCAAAGGCTCGTGCCGCGCCGGTGCGGATCGCCGCTGCTCTCGAAGCCGGCATTGGTGATACGCACCGGCTTTCCCGCGGCGTCCACGAGCGCGGCATCGTCGTACCAGCACGTCCCGCTGGCGTGGGCGAGGAAGCAGTGGATGCCCACGTCATGGGCGCCATCGGGCACGGTGAAGTCGCACGCAAGCTGCGTCCAATCGTTCGTGCCGTCAATGCTCTGCGTGTAGAACGCCTCGTCGCCCGAGTTCAGCCGCACGTTACACGACCCGCCCGCAACCTGGTCGGTGCGCACCCAGATGGAGAAGCGGTACGCCCGGCCGGGTTCGACCGACACCTGCTGATAGAGCGCGGCACGGTTCGCAGCGCTCTCGCTCCGCAGCCGGAAGGACGAGCGGCCGCCGTGAGCCACCATCTCGTCCACCTCGCCCGCCATGCGGCCATCGGGCTGCCAGACGCGCCAACCAGCAAGGGCCGCCGCCTTGCCGGCATGGCCGCGCCAGATGAGCCAGGCGTACTTGGGGTCGGGGATATGGCGATAGGCGGCGTCGAAGAGGCGCACACTGGAAGTGATAGCGCGGCTGCCGGAGTCGGCGACCCGGGCGCAGCTCATGTCGGGAAAAGCCCGGTAGAGCAGCGCGTCGAGGGCGTAGCGGATGCTCCGGGGCCCCGGCGCGCCGAAGTCATCGTGAGCGCCGCCGGGCGGGCGCTCGCGGAGCCCCGGCCACTCGCGCGTCCAGAGGTCGATGCCGCTGCGCGCGGCCATCTCGGCGACTATGCTCAGCGGGCGCAGCGTGTAGTAGGTGTAGCCGATGCTGCGCTCCCAGAAGGTGCCGTCGGCGAAGAAGCTGTGGGCGACCTGCTGGGAGAAGCCGTACAGGTACGACTCGCGGGCCGGGTCGTAGACGCCGTTGATGGCCTCGTCGATGAGGTCCCGGTCGCCGGTGGCGAATCCCCCGGCCGCGAGGCACACCAGCCCCCAGGAGCGCCAGTTGCTCGAGTTGCGATGGTGGCACCCGTGCCCGGACACGAGGGCGATGCGGCGCAGGAGGTCGTCCTCAATGCGGCGCTTCTGCGCCTCGCTGAGTACGCCGGCGTGGTAGATGAGGTCGTACGCCCACGCCAGGTCGGTCGCCGGGTTGCCCTCTCGGAGGGTCGAATCGGTGAGCAGTCCGGACGAGCCGCTCCGCTTCAGCGTCGGCGCCAGGTCGGCGTAGGCGAGGAGCATCGCGGCTGCCTGGCGGGCGAAGCGCACATCGTCGGTGAACTGATAGGCGAGCGCCAGGTCGCGGGCGGGCCCAGTATAGGCACGATGGCGCTCTCCGGGCGTTACCTCGATGTCGCGCCCCAGCCAGCCCTCCGCGCTCGAGATGATGCTCCCGATGATCTCCGCCGCCCAGGGATCCTGAGCACGGAGGGCCTTCAGGTTGGCGATCTCCTCGGCGCTGAGCAGCAGCCTCGGGTGATCGGGCAGCTTATCGGGCAGGGCGACTCGCTCGCCCTGGCCCGACGAGCCCGTGGCGTTTAGAAGCAGCAGCGCGGCCATGCACCAGTACACCTCGTGGCAGCCGATCTTCATGGCATCACTTCTTCCGATTCGGCCCTACGTCGCCGGCCTCGAGCATGGCCAGGAAAGGCGAGTCCTCGATGTCCAGCGGCAGGTCCACGCGGCCGCGGCGCCGCGAGGACTCGTACGTGGCGAAGATGATCTCCGTCGCCTGCAGCGCCCGCCGGCCGGCCAACTCCGGCTCGCGGCCCGTCTTGAGGGCGTCCACGAGGTCCGCGATGGCGAGGTCCTGGGCATCGCCGCCGTGTATGCCGCCCCCGACCTCAGGCACCTGCCAGCCCTTGCCGTCGAGCCGGCACACGCGGAGCGATGGCCCATCGTTTACGCCGACTTCAACCACGCCCTCGGTGCCGATGAGCCGGTTCGAGCAGCCGATGTCGGACTGGTAGCCGCAGATGAGCAGCCCGCGCACGCCGTTGCGCCACATGATGTGGGAGATGGCCTGGTTCTCGAGCTGCGCGCCGAAGATGACGGACTCCTCGCGGCTGTCGATCTGCCCCAGGACCCACTCGGCCGGCTCCTCGTTGTTGTAGAAGAAGAACATGTCGAGCCAGTGCGTGCCCCAGTCGAAGATGTTGCCGCAGGAGCCCTCGAGCCGCACCAGATCGCCGATGGTGCCGTCGTTCGCCATCTCCTTGGCCTTGCGGAAGGTCGGCAGGAAGCGGCGCTGGTGATGGAAGGTGAGCTGCACGTTGTGCTGGTGGCACGTCTCCACCATCAGCTTCGAGTCGCCGTAAGTCGTCGCCATGGGCTTCTCGCAGTGGATCGCCTTCACGCCGCTCTCGGCCGAGGCGCAGACCATCTCAGCATGCAGCGCGATCCAGGTGCAGATGCTGACGATGTCCAGCTCCTCTTTCTGCAGCATCTTCTTGTAGTCCGGATAGGTGTTCGCGACCTTGTGCTCTTTGGCGAAGGCTTCGAGGTTCTCTTGCTTGATGTCGGCGCAGGCGACGACCTCGCAGTCGGGGAGGGCCTGGTAAGCGCGGCAGTGCGAGTGGCCCATGCCGAAGCCGGTGGAGCCCTCCTCCTTGCGCGGGCGTCCGCAGCCGATGATGCCGACTTTGAAGGTGCCCATGGTCAAGGAGTCCTCCTTGCGTTAACGTGTCCTTGTGCGACCTGGCGTGATTTCGCAGCCCGTCGGTGATTCACCTCTGCGATGCGTCATGTAGGGGCGACTCGCCGAGTCGCCCCTACATGACGGCCACGACCGCCGCTGCAGGACCTCTCGGCCATTCTCGGGAAGCCTATCCCACGCAAGGGAGGCGTGCAACGATGAAGTTCAACGGCGTGAACCATCTGGCAATGGCAACCGGTGACATGGACAAGACCATCCGCTTCTGGAGGGATCTGCTGGGCATGAGGCTGGTTGCGGGAGTGGGTCAACCGGGCTACAGGCACTACTTCTTCGAGATCTCGCAGACCGACCTGATCGCCTTCTTCGAGTGGCCCGGCGTCGAGCCGGTGGAGCAGAAGCAGCACGGCAAGCCGGTGTCCGGGCCCTTCGTTTTCGACCACGTGTCATTCGGCGTCGAGAGCGAGGACGACCTCTGGGAGCTAAAGGACAAGCTCCGGGCGGCGGGCTTCCACGTGTCGGATGTGATCGATCACGGGTTCATCCACTCCATCTACTCGTTCGACCCTAACGGCATTCCCATCGAGTTCAGTTGGAACGTGGAGGGCCAGGACATCCGCAGTAACCCGGTCATGGCCGACTCCGCGCCCTCCGCAATCAGCCAGGAGGGCCCGGAGCCTCGCCCCGACGAGTGGCCCGGCGTACAGCGACCCACGCCGCCAGAGGAGCGCAAGGTGTACCCGGGCGCCGGCAGCGAGTTGTACCAGGGGAAAAGGGCGGAGGCTTGAGGGGGCCCTCTGGGCCGTCACGGAGTGTTCGTAGAAGGCAGAAAGGAGAAACGGCGCATGATGCTGTTCATGGCTGCGGTGCTTTTGCTCCTCTTGATTCCGACATCAGTGCTTGGTCAACAACTCGAGACTCCCAAGGTCCCGCCCGGGCATCCGCGGGTGTACGTCCGGCCGGATGACCTGCCGAAGATACGGCAAAAGGTGAAAAGCGACGCGTGCAAGGACGCCTGGGAGACGGTAAAGCGGGGGGCCGAGGCGTCCGGTAGCTATGGCATTCTCTGCAACGCGTTCGTGTATCTCGTTACCGAAGACAAGGCCGTGGGGCGCCGGGCCATCGAGCTGGCTCTGGCGACCATAGAGAAGTCCACCGACGCCCGCGTCTTCCGGGCGCCCATGCACCAATGCGCCTGCGTGTACGACTGGTGCTACGACCTGCTGACCGAGGACGAAAAGCGCGCCTTCATCCGCGAGTTCGAGCGCATCGCCGCCTCGCACAGCCCCGGGTACCCGGCGCAGCTCAGTACGGGCGCGATAGTGGGCCACAGCACCGAGGGCTGGCTGCTGACCGATCAGCTTCCGGCAGGCGTGGCCATCTACGACGAGTCGCGGAAGATGTACGACGCGGCCGCGGAGGTGTTTTTCAAAAAGTTCGTCGAGGTGCGCAACTTCTACTACCCGGGCCATGCCCACCACCAGGGCGACTCGTATCGCGCCCGCTTCGTGTACGATCAGGCGGCGAGCTGGCTGTTCCGGCGCCTGGGCGGCGGCGATGTGCTCAGCCGCGAGCAGCAGTTCATGCCCTACCACATGCTCTACTGCCTGCGACCCGACGGCCAGCAGATGCGCATCGGCGACACCTATGACCACGGGGGCAAGTCGGGGCGGAAACAACTGCAAGTCACCTTGACCGGCTCGTACTATAGCGATCCGTATCTGCTCACCATGGTGGACTCTGGTATGCTGCACGGCGGCAGCGCGCCGTCATCAGGCGACCGCGTCTTCGAGCTGCTCTTCCGTGAGCCCGGCGCGCCGACACGGCCCATCAGCGAGCTGCCCAAGACCAAGTACTTCGCCGAGCCCATCGGCGAGATGGTGGCGCGCACCGGCTGGAGCATGGGCCCCCAGAGCCGGGATGCCATCGCGTACATGCGCATCGGGGAGTACTTCTTCGGCAACCACCAGCGCAAAGACTTCGGCACGTTCCAGCTCTATTACGGCGGCGCATTGGCCATCAGCAGCGGCATCTATCAGGGAGACTATGGCGCATATGGGTCCGAGCATTGGCTGAACTACTACCACCAGACGATCTCGCACAACGGATTGCTGATCTTTGACCCGTCAGAGCAACAGTACAAACGCGCGGTCAACGACGGCGGCCAGCGCTTCCCCAACGAGGGCGCCGATCACCCGCGCGACCTCGACACTCTCCTGTCCAACGACTACCGCATGGCCGAGGTGACCGCCCACGAGTTCGGCCCGGACGAGATGTCGCCCGAGTACAGCTACATCGCCGGCGACATCACCAACGCCTACACGCAGAAGGTCAGCAACGTGACGCGGTCCATGGTCACGTTCAACACCGGTGACCGGACCTACCCGTGCGTGCTGGTGGTATTCGATCGGGTGGTCTCCGCGAACCCCGGCTTCAAC
This sequence comes from Armatimonadota bacterium, assembly GCA_030601885.1. GTDB lineage: Bacteria > Armatimonadota > Zipacnadia > JAUWAU01 > JAUWAU01 > JAUWAU01. The sequence goes on along the minus strand of JAUWAU010000007.1, from coordinate 170,303 downwards.
AAGACCTGGCTGCTGCACACCATCCAGGAGCCGACCATCGCCGGCCGCACCGTCAGCGTCGTTCGCGATGAGGCCGACTACGACGGCAAGCTGGTGGTCGAGAGCCTGCTGCCCGATAAGGCATCCGTCACCAAGGTCGGCGGCCCGGGGAAGGAGTTCTGGGTCGAGAGCGTTGGGAAGAACTACCGGCAGCACAAGGACCATCCGGCGGCCGAGCCGGGCGGCTGGCGCGTGGAGGTCTCCCCCACCACGCCCTCGAGACCCCACGAATTCCTGCACGTGCTCACGGTGATGGACGCGGACACCGCGCGGGGGCCGGCCGTCGCGATGATATCGAGCGACGAGCTCGTCGGTGCGACGGTCGTGGACCGGGCCGTGCTGTTCAGCAGGAGCGGCGACCTTCTCGAAAACGCAAGCTTCACGGCCGAGGCGAACGGACGAAGGAGATTCCTGGTCTGTGATCTCCAGCCCGGCTACTGGTCAGTCCGACGCGACGGCCGCCTCGTTGCGGAACGCCTTCCGGCGACCGCCGACGGGAAATGCCTCTACTTCGAGGGCCCGGGCGGGAGGTATGAGCTGCGGCTCATTGACCGCACCGCACCAGCCGCGCGGAAGGACGCGTTCTGGGATCGGCTGCGTGGCTGAAGCCCGGCCTACAATTCGCAGGCTGGCAGCCTGCGCCACACGGTTCTGTACGGCGCATCTTCGATGGCGCGCCCAAAGGCCGGTGGGGGATAGAACTGCGGACCTGCGGGCCGCTCGCCCTACAGTGACGGCGGCGCCTCCGTACGCAGGTCGAGGTGCTCCACCACCACGCTGCGGCGTCGTGATCCTCGCGGCGCTTCGCCTGCGACCTCCCGGCAAGCCGCTCTCTTTCTCCGATAGGTGCATGCCCCCAAACGGCGAAATCACACGCCGAACACGAGTCTCTCATTGGCCGAGAGGAAGTGGAGCCATTGAAGAACTTGACAGCGGTTGGGGGCCTTTTTCTCGCCATCTTGACGGTCGGCCACGCCCAGCCCTGGGACGTCGGTACCGGGCCGAATCTGGTGCAGAATCCCAGCTTCGAGGAGGTGCAGGAGGGGAGGCCCCTCGGCTGGAGCGGCGCGGCAGCCATCTATAGCTCCGACGATGCCACGGCGCGCACCGGCAGGCGGTCGCTCAAGTACGTCAACGACGACCCCGCCACCTACCGCCTCTGCAGCCAGCGCATCGAGCTGCAGCCGGGGCGCCTGTACGAGGTCAAAGCCTGGGTCAAGACCCAGAGCATCACGGGCGACGATTCGGGCGCGACGGTGTGCATTGAGTGGCAGGATGCCGAGGGCAAGTACCTCGGCGGCTACTACCCGCGCGGCAAGAAGGGCGATACGCCGGAATGGGCCGAGATCGGCGGCACGAGCATGCGCGTGCCGGAGGGGGCGGCGAGCGCCAGCGTCACCTGCTACGTGCGCAAAGGGATGACCGGCACGGCGTGGTGGGACGATGTGTCCGTGCGCCGCGTGCGGCAGCGGCCTGTCTACAGCCTGCTCGTCAAGCCGTCGTATCGGGGGTGGATCACGGATAGCGGCCCAAAGCACGTTGAAGTGCGCGTCAGCCCGGTGCTCGACGACGTGGAGGGTGGGGCGGAGGCGGTGCGTTTGAGGGTGTGGCTGACGCGCGCTGGCATTCCGGGGACGGCAAAGGCCGGCGGGGATAGGCATCCCCGCCCTACAAACAACAACCAGGACGAGGCCATCGTTGAGCGGACGGTGGAGGATCTGACGCGCCAGGAGCTTCTGGTGCGACTGCCGCTGCCGGAGCTGGCGCCGGGGGAGTACCGGTTGAAGATCGCGCTCGTAAGCCGAGCCACCGGGGAGACGATCTACGAGGACGTCCACCGCCTCGAGCGCCGGAGTCGCCCGATGCCCAGGTGCTTCGTGGACGAGCACAACCGGCTCATCGTGGACGGCAAGCCCTTCTTCCCGCTGGGGATGTACTGGAGCAGCGTCAAGAAGGAAGAGCTGCGCATCTTCACCGAGGCGCCGTTCAACTGCATCATGCCGTACGGCAAACCGGAGCGCGAGACGCTCGACCTGCTGCACCGCCTGGGCCTGAAGGTCATCTACTCCATCAAGGACTTCTACCACGGCACGACGTGGTGCCCGGACTTCATCAAGTCCGAGGCCGATGAGGAGGGCGCAGTGCGCGAGTGGGTGCGGAAGTTCCGCGACCATCCGGCGCTGCTCGGCTGGTACATCAACGACGAGCGGCCGCTGTCGCTGCTGTCGCGCCTGGAGGCCCATCAGCGGTGGGTCGAGGAGGAGGACCCGGATCACCCGACCTGGGTGGTGCTGTTCCAGGTGGGCGATGTGGCCTGCTACACCAAGACCTTCGACGTGATCGGCACCGATCCGTACCCGATACCCGGCCGGCCGGTGTCCCTCGCCGGGCAATGGGCGCGCCGCACCCGCGAGGCAGTGGCCGACGCCCGGGCCGTCTGGATGGTGCCGCAGGTCTTCAGCAAGGCCATGCACTACACCGACCCCGAGCAGCGGCAGGCGATCCGCGGCCCGACCTACGAGGAGATGCGCTCGATGACGTGGCAGTGCATCACGGAGGGCGCCGACGGCATCATCTTCTACTCCTGGTTCGAGCTGCGCCGGGACACGTCTCAGCCCTTCGAGCAGCGATGGCCGGAGGTGAAACGCATCGCCGAAGAGGTCGCGGAGATGGTCCCGGTGCTGCTCTCGGTCGAGCCGCTGCCGGAGCTTGACGTGCAGGCGCCCGAGGCCTTTCACTGGACCGCCCGCAGCCACCAGGGAGGCGTGTACCTGTTCACCGTCAACGATAGCGAAGAGCCGGTGCGCGCCATTGTGCGCTTCCCCAAGCGCGTCCGGCGCCTCGAGCTGAAGGGCGAGCGGATTCCGCTCACCAATCAAGGCACGCTCGATGTGGTCCTGGAGCCGCTCGGGGTGAGGATCTATCGGGTCGAGATGTAGGTGAGACCAACGGCGCCACGGGCTGCCAGCCCGTGGCCACACCAACGTGGGGGCGGCATTGCCGCGCCGGCGCGCTATAAGGGCTCCGTCACCAGCCAGACGCGCTTGTAGATGCCGCCCATGCCGACTTCGGCGTTGACGCGCACGGCGAGCTGGTTGACGCCGGCGGACCCCTCGCCGTAACGGAGCTTGCCGGTCAGGTCGATCTCGAACGGCACCTTCCAGTCGTCCGGCTCGACCAGCGGGTGCGCGCCTGCCTTCTCGCCGTTGAGCCAGATGTCGGCATCGCCGTCAACGGCATTGAAGAACAGGATGATGCGGCGGCGCTCATGCTTCGGATCGACGCGGAAGCTCGTCCGGTACCACGCCACGCCGTCGTAGTCCTCGCCGTGCTTCTGCTTCCACTCCCGCCCCACCGGATCTTGCTCCCACGGCCGGTCGGTGCGGGCGTTGAGCCAGTCCTTGAGGCTCGCATCAGCCTTCCACCAGCCGTCGCGCACGCCGACGTCCGCCGGGTCCCAGCGCAGCTTCCACCCGCGCGGCAGCAGCGCGATGGGCTCCCTGCCGGCCACGGCGCCCACGATGCGAATGCCGCTGAGGTCGCCCCGACTGATCTCCCGCGCGGTCCAGCCGACGGGGTTGGTGATGTGCGTCGCCTCGATCTGCTTGCGCATGGCCAGCAGCGCGCCCACGTTCTTGGCGAGCTTTTGCAGCGTCTCCACGTCCGCGTCGCCGGCCTTCATCGCCTCGGTGTCGCGGATCGCCCGCCAAGTCAGCAGGCCGTGCTCGAGCCCCTTGCGCAGGAACTCGACGCGCGCCCTGACCGGTGCGTCGTTGCCGGCGGCGTTCTCCGCCTCGTCCAGGATGCGGAAGCCTTTGGCGAAGTCCTCCTCGCGGTAGATCTCCGGCAGGATGCGGATGCGGCCGCGGCTGCCGCTGCCATAGCCCAGCTCCAGGACGCGGTCGCGCTTGCCCCAGAAGCGCTCCGCCAGCTTCGCCCAGTAGGCGAAGTACTCGCGCACCTTCGCCTCGGCCGGACCGAAGGCGCTGTAATACTCGTCCGCGAGGTGGGCCGGATCGGCCTCCGTGTCCCACTGTATACGGGCGACGACGTAGTAGTTCGGGCCGGCGGTGGACCAGTAGCCGAGGAGCGAGTCGTAGTCGGTGCCTTTGCAGCCGTTCTCGATGAAGAACTGCAGGTCTTGGGCCATCGCCACCGGTGTTGCCTTCGGGATTGCCGTGTCGCTGTGCAGCACGTTCGGCCGGTACAGCAACTCCGCCCCGGCATCGCCCCACGCCTGCCACTGCGCGCGGAAAGCGTCGCGCGCGCCCGGCTCGGAGGGATAGCCAGGATCGCCGACGTAGCCGAGCAGCACGCCCGGCAGCACCTTCGTCTTCTCCGGGGGCATTCGGTAGCGGGAGTAGGCGTAGCCGCAGACGTACGAGTTCGGGTCGATCTCGCGCATGCGTTTGGCCAGTTCGTTCCAGAAGCGCACGTACCGATCCGAGAGGCACAGTTTGGGACCGCTGCTCGTCTCGATCATCCGTCCGGGGACGTCCCAGGCGGCGCAGGCCTCGCACTCGCAGAAGCCCTGGCTCCCGTCGTTCTCGCAGGCATTGAGCGTCCGGGCGACCTCGGGATGGTCGGCGTTGCGCTCGCGCTCTTCCTGCCAGTTGGCGACGAGCTGCTCCCACAGCTTCGGCTGCGAGACGCACATCTTCAACCTATCGGGGCCGGCGGTGGGCGGCGTGCGCGACTGGGAGCCGTCCGCGTGGTCGCTGGTGAGCCCGAAGTACTCCGGGTGCTCCTCGCCATAGCGCTCCCACCAGCGGGTAAACGCATGGCCGAAGCGCAGCACGGTGTTGCGTCCCAGCCTCATGCGACGTCCCCAGATGAACTGCTCGCGGCCCTTCTTGAGGAACGCCTCCCGGTCGGCGTCGGGTGCTGCCGGGAGGATGTCCCGCTCGAAGTAGCTCTCTCGAAACGGGTTGCGCATCTGGCGCTTCAGCAGTCGCGGGGCTTCCTCAATGTCCAGGTCGGGCACTTCGACGGTGCGGCGCTTCGGAATCACCTCGCCGCCTTCGCCGGGCCAGAGCCAGCGGACGCCGAGATGGTCTTGGAGCAGGTCGTACACGGCAAAGAGCGTCCCCGTGCGGCAGTTTTCGTCGAACGGGTCGGGCTCTTTGTTGGGAGACAGAGGCCTGTCGTCGCCCAGCAGGACCAGTGCGCCGGCTACCGCCTTCACGACGATGCCCTCCGAGGGCAGCTTCGTCTCGTCGATGCCGAGGCTTCTCGTGGCCACGCTCGGGCCGACGTAGATGCGGACGAGGCCCTCTGCGACGGGCTGACCGTCGGCGACGATAAGTATCGCCGCGCCTGACATCTTCCGGAGGTGGTACTGGAGCTCTTCGGCGGCGAGCTGCACGACGTCATTGGGTTCGGCCGGTGTGACGATGATGGATCGCGGCTGGCCGTTCTGGACGAGTAGGAGGTCGCCGTGAGCACCTCTGGCGGCCAAGGCGATTGCCGAGCAAGTGGCCATCAGCGATAGACATCGTCGCAGCATGGGTGATTGCCTCCCAGAGGGCGCCAGTCGTGGCGCGAGGACGCACGGGTTGACGAGCAACCCGTGCCACACGGAAGATGTTGACTGTTGACTAACGACCAATAACTGATAACTGCGGTGGCGCCGCCCTGGCCATCACTCCCCCGCGATGATCTTGTCCACTCGCTCGCTCACGTCGCGCAGGTATGCCTCGTCGCCGCCTTTCAACTCCGGCGTCACCCACCCGTCGTAGCCCACCTCTCCGAGCGCCCGGCGCACCTCCGGCCAGTCCACATCGCCCTCGCGAAGCGGCTTCCAGGCGTGCTCCCGGCGGTTGAAGTCCTTGAGGTGGATCTTGCGGATGCGCTTGCCGAGGGTGCGGATCCAGTCCTGCGGCCAGCCGATGTAGACGACGTTGCCGACATCGAAGTAGGCCTGGAGCCAGGGGCTGTTGAACTCGTCCACGTACCGCGCAAACTCCAGCGGGCTGAGCAGGAAGCTGTTCCACACGTTCTCGACGGCGATGACGATGCCGATCCGTTCGGCATCGGCCAGGAGGGGCTTGATGTTGCGCTGCGAGCGCTCGTAGGCGTCGGCGTAGCGGATCTCGGGCGTGACTCGACCCGGCACGAGCAGCATGGCGTCGATGCCGAGCGCCTTGCAGGCCTGCAGCGCGTCGCGCACCCTCTGCTGCTCCTGCTTCACCGCCTCCGGATCATCGCCCGTGAACCGGGCCCAGCCGTAGGACATCGAGTGGATGCGGACGCCGATGCGGTCGGCCGCAGCGCGCATCTCGCCGACGGCCTTGGGATCAGTCATCCGCGGCACCTCAATGCCCGCAAAGCCGACATCTCGCGCCAGCTTCAGCCTGTCCTCGACGCTCAGCTCCTTGGGCAGCATACGGTACTGCACCGCCTTCTTCAGCGGCGGAAAGCGTAATTGCTGCGCTGCCGGACGCGATCGGTCCGCTGCTACGGCCGCGAGCCCAACGGCGCCCGCGACTGAGGTCTTCACGAAGTTGCGCCTATTCATCATTGCTACTCCCTGTTGCAGTTGTCTGTCCACGTGTGGCACGGGTAGCTCGCTACCCGTGCGCCGCCGGCACGGGTTGGCCAGCAACCCGTGCCACTCACACGGGCAGCTTCCATGGCTTGCGGTACTTGGGCTTGACGATGGCGGCGCCGTGGGGGTGATGTATGACGCGCCCTTTGTCGTCATCCCACTCGAGCTTTCGCCCCTTCTCGAGCGCGATCTGGCCGAGGCAGAGGGCAATGGCGATGGGATAGTGATACTCCACGTTGCAGCTTGGCTGCCAGCGGGACTTGATGGAATCGAGGAACTCGCGCTGGTGGCCGGTCGGCTCCTCCTCTGGCGGCTCCGGCAGCTCGACTCCCTCCATGGCCTTGCCCTCGGAGATTATCTCGTGCGTGCCGTAATCGGACACGAGGGTCGCGTTCAGACCCTGGAAGATGATCCGCAGGCGTCGGCCTCGATTCGGTGCCTGGCCGTAGCCGAAGTTGTAGCTATTGGCGCAGGTGTTCATCCACGTCATGTTCAAGCCGGGGAACTCCCACAGCACGTCCATCGTGTCGGGGATCTCACTGATGTCGTCGGTGACGAACTTGCCGCCGATGGCCTGCGCAGACTTGGGCGGCCCCAGTTGGAGGGCCCAGAAGGGCAGGTCCACGATGTGCGGTCCCATCTCCCGCAGCCAGCTTCCTGAGTAATCGGCGAAGTACCGGTGGTGGCCGCTCTTGAACCGCTGCCAGTTGAAGGGCACCCTTGGGGCGGGCCCCAGCCACATATCCCAGTCGAGATCCTCGGGCGGGCTGGTGTTCGCCTCCTTGCCGATGCCGTCGGGCGCCTCGTTCAGCGTCAGGATGTTGCGGACGCAACTGATCTTGCCGAGCACTCCCGAGCGTACGATCTCGACCACGCGACGATAGTTGCTTCCGGCGTGGATCTGCGTGCCGATCTGGGTGACGCGGTTGTTCTCGCGGGCCGCCTTCACCATCGCCCGCGCCTCGGCCGGGTAGCGGCACATAGGCTTCTCGCAATACACGTCCTTGCCCGCCTGGCAGGCGTAGATGAACATGAGCGCGTGCCAGTGCGGCGGAGTGGTGATCACGACGGCGTCGAGGTCCTTCTGCGCCAGCAGCACGCGGAAATCGTGATAGCCCTTGGCCTTGCCGCCGGCCAGCTCGATTCCCTGCTCCAGATGCGGTCGATAGACGTCGCAGATGGCGGCGATCTCCACGTCCGGGTACTGCTTGAACGCCTCCATGACCCGCCGCCCTCGCCCGGCGACGCCAATGAAGCCGAGGACGATCTTCTCGTTCGCCGACACTGTTTGGCTTCTGGCCGGATTCGCTGCCGAGAGCCCGAGACCGGCCGCCACGGCTGCTGTAGATGACTGTTTGAGAAACTCACGCCGCGAAACGCCGTCTTGCATGTCATACATCCCCTTTCTGTGTGCCCCTCCGGCTTCGCTTTTTGCCTCTGCTAAACGCATGAGGCCCATGCACTGCCAGCTTCTCCGTCGGGTTCGCGGAAGCCTCCTCATGGCGCGCGGAGGGACCGGCGGCCGATCGGGAAGGTGGGCGCCCCTTGCTGGTTGAAGCTTGGGCTCGAGGCTCGTGTCGCATGTTGGAGCGGGCTTTCGGTGCGCTGCTCTTGCGGTGAGCGGCCAAGCGGTGGCCGCGAAGAAGGCGGCGCGACGAACGGCTCGCCACCCCCCCCTGCAGGGACACGGACGGAGGCCCATCATGACCTCGCCTATGAGCTCTCGCGAGCGGATGCTCGCGGCGCTGGAGTGTCGCGAGCCCGACTACGTCCCGGCGTGCTTCATGATCTTTGCGGCGCTGCGAAGCCAGTGTGCCGATGAGTGGGAGCTCGTTGACCGGCAGTTGGAGATGGGCCTCGATGCGGTGGTGCGCCTGCCGCTGATCTCGCCCAAGGCCAAGATCGACTACGGCGATCTGCGGGGACTCCCGGCCCGCTTCGCCGACGGGGTCCAGACGCGCACGTGGCGTGAGGTGCTCCCCGGGGAGCGCTATCCGGTGCTGCACAAACAGTACCATACCCCCGCCGGCACGCTCAGCACGGCCGTGAATGAAACCGACGACTGGCCGTATGGGGGGCACGTGCCGCTGTTCGACGATTACATCTGCCCCCGGGCGCGCACGTTTCCCGTGAGCGAGATGGAGCACCTGGCCGCGCTGGAGTACTTGCTCACCGAACCGGCGGCCGAGGATGTCGATGCGCTCCACCAGCAGGCGCGAGAGGCCAGGCGCTTCGCCGATGAGCGCGGCGTACTCGTGGAGGGGGGCTGGGGAGTCGGCGCAGATGCTCTGGGGTGGCTGTGTGGATTCGAGAACGCGATGCTCAGCGCCATCGAACGCCCGGAGTTCATCGAGGAGCTGCTGGGGCTGATTGCGCGGTGGAACCGCCGCCGCATGGAGGTGGTGCTGGACGCCGGGGTGGACCTGTTTGTGCGCCGCGGCTGGTACGAGGGAGCCGACTTCTTCTCCCCGCCCATGTACCGCCGCTTCATCGTCCCATCCCTGAAAAGCGAGGTGGAGCTTGCGCACCAGGCCGGCGCAAAGTTCGGCTACATTCTCACCACCGGCATGATGCCGCTCCTGGACATGCTCCTCGACGTGGGCATTGACGTGCTCATCGGCATAGATCCCGTGCAGGGCGTAGGGACCGATCTGTCCCTGACGAATGCGACACTGGGCGGGCGCATGTGCGTGTGGGGCGGCGTCAACGGGTTCATCACCATCGAGCGCGGCACAGAGGAGGAAGTTCGCTCGGCCGTGCGGGAGGCCATCGAGGCCCTCGGGGCTGGGGGCGGCTTCATCCTATCGCCGGTTGACAACGTGCGCGCGGACGATGAGCAGGCGCGGCGAAACGTGACCGCTTTCATTGATGCCTGGAAGCAGGTGCGCTAGCAACTGCGGGGCCGCTTGGTGAAACCAGGCGATGGGATCTTGCTCTGCGGAAGGATTGGCGATCGAAAGAGGGGTTGCCATCTCTCGCGTGGCGTGATATACTATTACTGGCTTACTAGAAGTGGCAGTCCCTTGAGATATAGTGGAGATGTAGCTGTCGTCGAGTTGCCGATTGAGGCATCAGTCGTCACGTAGGCCGCAAATCTGTTCCCCCGTAGTTGGATTCCACGTTGTAGATGTAGTGAGCCGTTGTCGAGCTGCTGCTTGCGCTCGGACGTGCGGGGCGAGCCCCAAATCTGTTCCCACTTGCCTTGCTGTGCATGGTTGTGTGAGGACTGCGTGGCTGTGGGCCTGATGGCTGGTCGCGGTGTATAGAGCCATCGTTGAGTCCACGGATCAGGTTGAGTGATTGGTTGCTGGGAGGGGTGGCAGTGGGCGTCGCTGGTGTTGCGGATTTCCCCAAGCGTCATCGAGCCTCCGGTCGTGATAGGCGGCTGGACCTTCTCGCATTCGGCGTCATCGCGCTCGTCATCGTCCTGATGTGGCTTCCCGCCCTGACCTCAGGTCGTAGGGTGAATCCAATCGATGACTTCTTTCTGCACGCTGCTCGGCACGAGGCGGTCAGGAAGAGCCTCGTAGAACATCACTCCTTCCCACTGCGATCTCACTGGTTTGGCGGCGGTTTTCCCACACTCGGGGAGCCGGAAGATCCAGCTCTGAATCCTCTTGTGCTGCTGTCCGTGCTGTTCGGCGCCGCGGTCGGCCCCAAGCTCATCGCCTTTCTCGGAGCGCTCGCCAGCGGATTCGGGACGTACGCGCTCGCGCGCTACGTCCTTGAGTACACCCGATGGGGTGCGCTGTTCTCGGGGCTGATGGTCGGCACGAGCCTCTTCATCCCGGGTCGCATGGAGAGCGGCAATCTCAACGAAGTCTGTCCGGCGTACTTACCATTGTGCATGCTCCTGATCGCATTATCCTGCCGCGGACGAATGGGTGCTCTTCTGTTGTTGCCCTTCGTGTTTTACACGATGCTTTCGGACGGCAAACAGACCTTCTTCGTGGCCATGCTCTGCCTGGGAGTCGTGTGCCTCTTGGACGCGCTGCCCATGTCCAGGAGCTTGACTCCCGAGGCGCCGGCCACGAGGCTTTTTGGTGGTCGCGCGTTGAAGGTCCTCGTGCTCACTCTCGGCGTGACGTTCTTCGTCGGAATGGTGCGGATTCTCCCGGTGCTGGAGTTCATGAGCGGCAAGGGGGGACTGAGCCATACCGAGGTGTACTCCCACGAAGGTCGCGAGGGCGTCTTTGGCCTCGAATGGCAGCAGCTTCTGGTTATTGCGTCTGGCATTGGTGACCACGCCGGCTACGTGACCGTCGGATGGCTCCCGATGCTCCTGTTCGGGGTGGCCGCCTGCTGCTTCTGGAAGAGGGCGCTGCCATGGGTCATCACGCTCGGGCTATTCAGTTGGCTCACGTTTGCCGACACGGCGCCATTTGACCTTTTCAAACTGCTGGCCAGCTTACCGATCTTCAGCGCCATAGTGGATCCCTACAAGCACTGCGCCTTTGAGATCATCCTGTCGATCGGAGTGGGACCGGGACAGTTCTTCTGGCTGTTGCGCAGACTACGACGCCGATGGCTGGAGCACGTATGTGCACTGGCCTTGATTGTCGCGGGAGTGGGCTTCCTGTACCCCAAGGCAAGTGTGTGCCAGCGCATCACTTACACTCTTGACCTACCCTTCGACGGTGTTCCTCAGCAGCAGGAGTTCTTCAACATTCGGGGGCTGGATCTTCCGCGATGGCGGATGCAGCCGCCCCGCGCGCTAACCTACCCAAACGTTCTCCAAAACGTCGGCACCATTGATTGGCTTACCTGCATGCCGATTGCTGAGAACGCGGTGCCCAAGTACTTCATAGACGCGGAAAACAACTACGTTGCGAATCCCGAGTATCGAGGCGAAGCGTTCTTCGTTGGCGAAAGAGGCCCGGGTGCTGCGCTCGGCTTTGAAGTGCGAGCCCCTCCGGGCCGCGTGGAGGGGTAGCCATGGCCCGAGACGCGAGGACGAGGACCGCCAGCCGCATCCTGGTCCCGGCGTTAATGCTCATCTGCTTCGGCCTGCGTTACTTCGCGACAACGACCGTCCCGATGCCATCGGAAGAGATTGGTCTGATCGATTTGGCAGATCGGATCAGCCTTTCGCCTGGGGCCGTCAACCTGCCGCGGCACGGGTGGGGGAACCAACTGCCGGGTCAGCTCTACATTGCGAAGCTAGGGACGCTGCTCCTGGGGCGCAACATCGCTGGGTTTCGCTTCATGAGCGTGGTGCTGGGGACGGGGAGCTGCTGGATCATGTTCGCCCTTGTGCGGCGGGTCTGGGGCGTCTGGCCGGCGATGCTATCGCTTTTTCTTCTGTGTTTCAACGGATTCCACCTCGGCGTCTCCAGGTTCGCCATCGAGCGAACGTATCTGTTTTTCTCCCTCCTGGCGATATACCTGTTCTGGCGTGCGGTGCAGGAGGATCGGCCGTGGCTGATGGTAGCCGCGGGGGCCATCATCGGTGCCGGCACTCTCGTGTCGAAGCACACATTCCTGCTGTTGCCTGCCTTTGCCGTCTACCTGGTACTGAGCAAAGCAAGGCGTTGCTGGTTGGCCCAATGGGCCCCCTACGTGGGAGTGCTTGTGGCCGTTGCCATCTGCCTGCCCCTCGTATGTCTGAATCTGCAGAGCGCAGAAGGTGGAGAGAGTCGTTTGCGACAGGATCTGACCGATCATGTCGAGCGGCTGGGCGGCTTCGGCATCACCTATGGCTCACTGGCGCTCTACGTGCCGCCGCTTTACTACAAACTCTCGGGTCGTTTCTCTGTATACCCGACCATGAGCGTGGTGAGCGGCGCGATACTTCTGGGAGCGGTGTTGTACGCTACTTTCGCTCGACGGGATGAGTTCAGCAACCTACTGCTGGTTCTGTTTTGGGGCTTCGTCGGCGCCTTCAGCCTTTATTCCAGCCCGCGTCCTGAGTTCAAGTGGGCGGCTACCTCGCTATTCGCCGCAGTGCCCCTTGCCGGGGGTGCCCTGTGTCAACTATTCACTCGAAGCCGGATATATGCCCTGCTCCCCCTCCTGCCAATGGCTTATATCGTAGGATTCGCGATTTGGGTGGCCAACATGTCGTCCAATCTCTACTACTCGCCACTCATTCCTCCCGCCCCAGTCCAGATCGTCGCGATACGAATGATGCAGGGACTTCTCACAGGAGCTCAGCCGCAATATGAGTTCTCATCTATTCTCGGGAGTCCGCTGTTTCCGGCGCGCTACAGGATCTATTACCTCGATCAGTATCTCGAGGTCGCCGAACTCGCGAACGCAGGGTGGATGAATCCAGCGGTGATGCGGCCGGCGTTGGAGCGAGCTGCACGGATCGATCCTGACCACCCCGACCTCCCCCGGCTGATGAGGGCGCTCGAGCGAATCGAGGCGGCCGACACGCAGGCCGAGCCCGAGCCGTGGCAGGGAGGCCGGCTATTCCTGCGCTCTCCGTTCGAGCTGCTTGGGGTGCCGGAGTCGGAAGTACAGCGTCAAATGGAAGGCATGTCCTTTACGTACTCCGTGCCGAAGGACCCACGTCCGCCCCCGAGGCGGGAACGGGATGGACCGTGAATGGTGTCGGCGGGCCCAGCTCCCCCCGGCTCCGAGCTGGACCTCAGCCGACTGATACATCAGGCCCGGAGCGCTACTGCGACCGGCGGCTCGCAGCGGCCCCGTGGACGGCAGAGCTGCCCACGCCGCGTTGGCTGAAGCATGCGCGTCCTGGGGTTGGTGCCCGTCGGTGTGGCGTGGCTAGACCGCTACGCCACCCTTACCCCGTCCGTCCCCTGAACTGCCCAGACAGCGCGTCTGCACAGCGGCGGTCTTGGCGACAGTGCCGCTGGCGCCAGCCCGCTGCGAGAGACTTGGCGACCGGCTCTTCAGTAGCCCCTCGCTCAGTTGCCACTCGTCCGCAGCGCCTGCGCCGGTACTTCGGTGGCCGGGCCCCCCAATAGCTGCACGTCCTCACGCATGCTTCGCCCAGTCCAGGAAAAGACCGCAGATCGAGCCCTCAAGCACGGGCTGTACAGGGCCAGGTGGGAAGGCTATAATGCTGCCGTGTTCGGGCGGAGGGCGCTTGCCATGACACGCGCCGGGTGGGAGGCACCGGGCGGCGTCGTGCGGTGATCTAGCTGATCCCCCAGCAGGGGGGAGCAAGCGCAAACGCTGACAGCGCATGCGGGGGACACCAGCACAGCCTGAGACGGAGTGATCGTTCGTGAGGCCGTCGGCCGGCAGCGCGAAGGCGATCAGGGCGGCCGTTCCCGCTCTTCTGCTCGTTGGCTTTGCCCTGCGATATTACGCAACGACCACGACTCCCCTGACATGGCACGAGATCCAGGTGGTGGGCGGGGCGGAGGAGATCAGCCTCAAGCCTGGCGCAGTCTATCTGCAGCAGCACGGGGCCTCGCGTCACCCGCCGGGCCAGTTATATCTGGCGCGCCTGGGGACGGTGCTCGTGGGGCGGAACATCGTGGGATTCCGCCTGATGAGCGTCCTGCTGGGGACGGCGACGTGCTGGATCATCTTCGCCCTCGTCCGTCGCGCCTGGGGCCTATACCCCGCCGTGTTCTCCCTGGTTCTGCTCACGTTCAACGGCTACCATATCGGGGCGTCAAGCGACGCCAGTGAGCGCACGTACCTGTTCTTCACGGCGCTGGCCATGTACTTGTTCTGGCGGGCGCTGGCGGAGGACCGCCCATGGCTCGTGATCGCCGCTGGCGCCGTCGTGGGCGCTGGCGGATGGGTCGCCGAGAATAGCTACTTCCTGCTGCCGCCGCTGGCCATCTACGTGGCTCTGAGCCCGCGGCAGCGGCCCTGGCTCAAGCGTTGGCACACGTATGCCGGCCTGCTGCTTGCGGCCGTCATCTTCGTGCCATACATATACTGGAATCTCAGGACGCCGGCGGAGGTAAGCACCCTCAGTGACGACTACGCCTTCTACCGCCAGCGGATCAGCGGCCTGGGGCTGAGCCACGCCTCGCTGGCGCTGTACATCGCGCCGCTGTACCAGAAGCTGTCGGGTCGGATCTCGCTCGAGCCGGTGATGAGCCTGGTGAGCGGGGGCATTCTGCTGGCGGCGGTGCTGCACGCTACCATCCGGTGGCGGGACGAGTTCAGCAAGATGCTGCTCGTAATCTTCTGGTCGTTCTTCGTCGTTTTCAGCCTCCTGGCGAGCGAGCGGGCGGAGTTCCGATGGGCCGCACCAACGCTGTTTGCGGCCGTACCACTGGCGGGCCGGGCCCTATATCAACTGGTCAGGCGCAGCCGGATATGTGCCATGCTTTTGCCGCTGCCACTGGCCTATATCGCAGGATTCGCCATCTGGACAGCGAACGCGTCGGTGAACTCCTACTACTCGCCGCTGATTCCGCCGACGCCGGTGCAGGTGGGGGCGGACCAGATGATACAGGGTCTGCTGACGGGAGCGGCGCTGCACATTGACTTCCCGCTCCTGGTGGGGAGCCCGATCTTCCCGGCGCGGTACAGGAGATACTACCTCGATCAGTACCTGCGGGTGGCGGAGCTGGCGGACACCGGCTGGATGAACCCGACACTCATGGCTCCCGCGTTGGCGCAGGCGGCGCGGATCGACCCGGACCACCCCGATCTGCCACGCCTCATGAAGGCGCTCGAGCGCCGCGACGCGGCCGACAAGGAGGCGGGACACACCCCGTCAGCGGGAGGACCTATGTTTCTCCGCGAACCGTGGCCCCTGCTCGGCCTGCCCGCGGACGAAGTGGAACGCGAACTGGCGGGCATGCACTTCACCTACACGTGGCCGGGAGGCCCAGCGGCCCCTCCAGAGCCGGAGACGAACGGGCAGTAGATCGGCCCGCCAGGCGATGCTCTGGGACCGTCAGTTCTCGCTTCGCTCTCAATACCTCGGCGGCGCTTATCCGCTGACGCGCGGCGAGAGGGGAAAGATGGACGACCGCGTTGGAAAGCCGTTGCACCGCGCAAGCCGCAGTGGTCCATAGCTCTACGGCAGGAGGTCGATATGCGTTCCTCATGGCTGCTGTGCGGTCTCGCCTTGTCGCTGCCCGTCAGCGCTGAGGTCGTTCACGTGGCACCCGGTGATAGCGTGCAGGAGGCTCTCGACCGGGCCCGGCCGGGCGACACGGTGCGTCTCGCGCGAGGGGTGTACCGTGAGCGCGTCGCCATGCAGACCAGCGGCGTCTATGGGCGGCCCATTGTGCTCGAGGGTGAGCCGGGGGCTGTGCTCGACGGCAGCGAACCGGTCGAGCTTGACTGGCGCCCGGCACCCGACGTCGCCGCGGGAGCCTGGCGGAGCAAGGTGCCGTTCACGCCCTTTACCGTCACCGCCAACGGCAAGATCATTACGATGCTGCGCGAGGACCGGGTCGATCCAGCCCGGGTCGAGGACGAGACCTGGCATTGGCCGAAGCTGTTCCGGGACGGGGTACGACAGTCGGGATGGGAGGGCGTCAAGGCGCTGGCCCTCTACTTCAGCGCCAAGAAGGAGCTTCTCGTGCGGTTTCAGCACGATCTCGACCCCCGCAGCCTTGCGATAACCGTGGCGCCGAGGCGGCCGTGTGTGGAGATCGTCGGCGCCGATCGCTGTGTCGTGCGGAGTCTGAGCCTGCGGAACGCGGCATACGGGGTGCGGATCGAGGATTCTCTGGGCTCGGTGGTGGAGCGCTGCACGATTGGCCCGGTGGACTACGGCGTCTGGCTGGGCGTCGGCGCCGACCGCTGCACGGTCCGGTTCAACGAGATCTTCATGGCACCGTACGCGGGCGCCGATCCCTACGGCGCGGGTGCGTGGGACAATTGGCTGGCCCATAAGAGAGGCGGGCACTACGATCGCTTCGGGGTCCAGATCCATCGCACCGCCGGCGGCCACGAGGTGCACGACAACTTCATCCACGACACCTGGGACGGCATCGAGGATCGCGGGGGAGTCGGCGAAAACCGGGGGCTGCGGATCCATCACAACCGCATCGCCACCATCAACGACGATGGGCTCGAGCCCAATGGCGCCGAAGAGGACTGCCGGTGGCACGACAACATCGTGGAGCGCTGCATCTGCGGCTTCCGCATCAAGGCGCCCACCGTCGGGCCGCTGTATGCCTATCGCAACATCTTCTTCGACAACAAAGAGGACTACCGCAACTACGGCGAGGCCGAGTTGAAGCCCGCCACCGTGTTCGTCTATCACAACACATCCACGTCCAGGACGGCGATCATGTCGAACAAAGTGTTCGGCATCGGCACGCCCAACTACCACTACTTCAACAACCTGTTCTGGTGCGTCTACTGGTGGGGCAATAGCGGGAACTCGGTCGAGCCGAACTGGCGCGGCGATCACAACGTCTACGTGCGTCGCGATGGGGATGCTCGGTGGGACAAAGGTATCGCCCTGGCCAGGCGGGTGGGGCTGGACGGCAGCAGCCTGTTCACGGGGGGCGATCCCGGATTCGCCGACTTCGCCAAGCACGACGTGAGCCTGCGTCCGGAGGGCCCGGCACG
This sequence comes from Armatimonadota bacterium, assembly GCA_030601885.1. GTDB lineage: Bacteria > Armatimonadota > Zipacnadia > JAUWAU01 > JAUWAU01 > JAUWAU01. The sequence goes on along the minus strand of JAUWAU010000007.1, from coordinate 153,247 downwards.
AGGGCGTGGTGGGGACCTGGTGAAGCTGCTCGGCCGTGAGCTGCCGGGCCTGGCCCCGGGAGAGACGCCGGACGCGGGCGCGCTGCAGTTCGGCGAGCCGATGCCGGACCTGCCGCGCGCGCCGGAGACGATCCAGACGGCCCCGGCGGGAACGTGGCCGGGGCCGGACGCCCGCCGGGCCGAGCCGGCAATAATGGGGCCAAGTCTGCTGACCAATGGCGGCTTCGAGGACGGCTTTACCGGCTGGGAAGGGGCGACGGAAGAGGTGCACCGGCTGGCAACGGGCGACGCCGCCGAGGGCCAACATTACCTGGTGGTCACCGTCGGCGATGCGATGCCCTACCTGCGCCAGCGGGTCAAGGGGCTCTCACCGGGGACGCGCTATGTGCTCATCTACCGATCCCGCCGCAGCAGCATCGAAGACTTCCGGGTGATCGTACGGAACCTCGAGAATCAAGCGTATCTGACGGTGGGCTCAGCGTCGCCCAATCCCCGGTGGCGCCGCACGGTGCTGCGCTTCACGGCGCCCGGGTCCGAGGTAGAGGTGCAACTGAGCCCTCGCACCCCGGGCCGATGCGAGTTGGACGACTTCGCGGCGCACGCGTTGCGGTCTCCGACCACCAGGCGCTGAGCGGACGGACCCGAGGCCTGCGAGTTCCACTAGTTGCCGAGGCGATCCAGCGCCTCAAGCAGCTCCTCGGCGGTGGCTCGGTCGTTGAACGCGGTGCCGACGTGCGCGTAGCGCAAGATCCCGCCGCGGTCGATAACGAAGGCGGCCGGGATGTTGACCCATTCATCGTGCACCACGAGCTGCTTGGCGACGCCATACTGAGCGCAGACCCAGGCCGTCGGGTCGGCCAGGAGGGTGAAGGGCAGGTTCAGCTTCTCCTTCCACCACCCCGCGCGGAACGTCTCCTGCGGCACTACTACCAGGACCTGCGCACCTCGCTGCTGGAATCCCTCTGCATTCTGGGCCAACTGGACCAGTTGGCGATTGCAGACTGGTCACCAATCCGCGAGTTGAAACAGGACCACAACCGGCTGCCGACCCTTGAAAGACGACAACCGTACCCGCTCGCCGTCGCTCGAGGTCAGATCGATCTCGGGCGCCGCGTCACCGACTGTTGGGGTCGCGAGTCGCTGAAAGTCCTCCGCCGCGCGTGCCGCATCGCGGACGGTGCTGCCGCACGGCGGGCCGTTGAGCAGACGCTCTCGGGCGGTCTTCGCCGCGAATACCACGTTCCGGTTCTTGTCCTCCAGCGCTGCGGTGAGAGTGTCGGCGGCCTTGGGATCGCCCAGGCGACCCAGAGCCTCCGCGGCATAGACTCGCACGGTTGGATCGCTGTCACGGCGCAGGCGCTCGCGCAGAGGACTGACGGCAGCGGAGTTGCCGATGGCTCCGAGGCAAAAGGCCGCGAGGCCGCGCACGTGCCGATCGGAATCCCCCAGAGCGGCGATCAGGTGGGGCACCGCCCGATCTCCAAGCCGGATCAGCGCATGCTCCGTCCGCACCCGAACGCGCCATGCTTCGTCGGCCGGATCGGGCTTCGCCATCTTGGCCCGGCTGGTCCAATCCACGGCGCGAAACTCGCCCAGCAGTTGGGCGACGGTTGGGGTACGGTTCGCGCGAGCCGACGCGGCGAGCAGCCCGAGGAAGGCCGTTATGCAGATGAGGATGTTGACAATCATGCTCTACTCCTTCGACTACGTCTGCCTCCCGCTCGAGAATCAGTTTCCTTTTTCCCAAGTATGTCACCTTTGTTAGTAAGTTATCATGCCATTGCGGGCCGGCGGGCAAGGATGCCCGCGCCACGGGGAGGCTAGTTCGGCCCGATTGAGGAACTGGCGGGGACCTGAGTGGAACGGGGCGAATGTCATGACACGGCAGCTCAGCCTTCACAGCCCGATCCTACTGATGCTGTGGTGCACCGTCGTGTGGTTCGGCGCCGGCGCGGCATGGGCGGGTGGCTGGTATTTCCCGCCGTCGGGGGAGGATCTGGACAAGCAAGATCAGCGCAGGCCGGAAGAGGTCGGGCTGAACGCTGCGGTTGGGCGGCAACTGGAGGGCAAAGCCTCGCGTTGGGCACTGTGGCGGCATGGGCGTCTCGTTCATGTGCGTGGCGATTGGAACGCGAAGACGGAGGTGAAGTCCCTGCGCAAGACCTGGCACGCGTTGACGGTTGGTGCGGCGATCGCACAGGGGAAGATACCGTCCTACCATCAGAAGATCAGCGTCTGGAACAACGACCTCACCGGCAACGATGCCGATGCCACATGGTGGCACGTCATAACGCAGTCCTCAGGCTTCGACTACCCGTACGACAGCTATCCCGATTACGAGCCGGGAGAGATGTGGACGTATTCGGATAAGAATCCGAAGCACCTATGTCATGCATTGGCCCGGGCCTACGGGAAGAAGGACTACCACGATGGCTATGACGACGTCGTCAAAGAAGCCTACTTCGACGCCATCGGCATGACCGGCTGGGCCACCAGTGCCCGGAATGATGGCATTCGATTCCATTTCGACCTCGAGGACATGGGCCGCCTGGGCTTGCTCGTCCTGGCAAGGGGGAGATGGAGCGGCGTCGAGGTTATCCCCCAATGGTTCGTCGAGCAGCTTGAGACGAAGCAGACGTACGGGATGCGCGTGAACTACAACGGACCTGACGACGGCCGAGTGGGACTCGACCCCAAGCAGTTCCCCGAGTGCCCATATGGCTTCATGACGTGGGTCAACACGGACGGCGACTACTACCCAGGGGCAGACACAGCGTGGGCCTGGGGTGCGGGAGCCGGCGGGACGTACGTTCTCTGGAACCACAGAAACGGCATCGTGTTTGCGGGCGTCGGCGTCAACACGGGGCCAACGGCGCGTGGGATACCGCACATCATCGAGGCGAACATAATAGGTCCGGACCCATTGATGGGCAAGGCCATCGGTAGCGTCGGTACCTTCGCCAAATGGGCCAAGGTCGAGATCCCCATGACTGGTCCCGACTCTCTGGGCACGGGCACTCCGAATCCGTTTTCCATATTCGTGGACGTGACCTTCACCGGACCCAGTGGACAGACGTACAGGGCTCCGGGCTTCTACGATGGCGACGGTCGCGGCGGACTGGATGGCAACGTCTGGAAGGTCCGCTTCTCGCCCGACGAGACCGGGAGCTGGAAATTCGCCTCCAGGAGCGCCAATGCCGAGCTCGATGGGTACGCGGGGTCCTTCACCGTCACGGAGCCGCCCACCGACGCGCCTGATTTCTACCAATGGGGACGGCTCGAATACGTCGGCACGCCGGCAAACGGGATGCGCTACCTGAAGTTCCGCGACGGGCCGTACTGGCTCAAAGCCGGCTGTGACGACCCAGAGAACTTCCTGGGCGCTTTCACCAACTACGATACGAACGCCAAGCGAAAGGCCGCCGTTGACTATCTCGCCGCCAAGGGCATCAACTCGCTGTATATGATGACCCACAACCTCGACGGCGACCACAAGGACGTCTGGCCGTGGCTCGGCAAGACCGCCAAAGAGGCGATGGCCAATGGCGGCGCAGATGCTCGGTTCGACGTGGCGAAGCTCGGGGAGTGGCTGGATCTGTTCGAGTACATGCAGGCCCAGGGGGTCGCGTGCTACATCGTGCTCGAGGACGACAGCGCCTGGACTGGGTACGATTACGAGCGGTACTACCGGGAGCTGATCGCGCGCTTCGGGCACCTCCCGGCGCTGCTGTTCAACTTCTGCGAGGAGCACAACGAGCGGCACAAGCTCGCGGAGGCGCTCCAGCACATGCGGGAGCTCAAAGACATCGACCCGTACGATCACCCCCGCGGCATCCACAACGTGAACGACCCCAGCTCGGCATACGTTGACGCTGACCACGTGGATTTCACTTCCATTCAAACCGGCGGCAAGGACCCGCTCAAGCACAACGATCTCGCCATCGAGTGGATCGATCTATGCAAGGCGCGCCAGCGGCGCATCCTGATGGTCAACTTCGACGAGCCACGCCCGGAGCTGGATCGCAAGGGCTGGTGGAGCGGCTACATGGGCGGCGGGGTGTGGGAGGCTCACACGACGAAGTCCTACGATCGGCCCATGTCCGCGTGGGAGCCGGCGTGGACGGAGCTGGGCGGCGCGCGGCGGTTCATGGAGTCGCTGCCCTTCTGGGAGATGCAGCCGAGCAACGCGCTGGTTCTGCAGGGCACGGCCTTCTGCCTCGCCAAGCCCGGCGAAGCCTACGCCCTGTACCTACCGTCGGGCGGTACGGTGACGGTTAACCTGGTGGAAGGCGTCACGTACGAGTACGCTTGGTGGAATCCGGCGAATGGGAGGGACGGGAGCTTTCAGAACGGCGGCACCGTCGGCGGCGGGCGGCAGCAGTTCTCCGCTCCCGGCCGGGGCGATTGGGCATTGCGCATTGGCAAACGCCGTCGTCCTCCGGGCAACCCCTCGCGGGGCGCGGGCGATTAGCCCCCTATGAGAAACCTGACAATGACAGCCACGAGAATGGCGGTGAGGACGGGGACGGTGAAGTACCAGCCGAACCTCGTCAGGGTGTTGACATCACGCGTCAGAGCGCCGACGTTGTCGGCCAGAGCGGCGATAGACTGCGAGAGAGAGTACACAGACACCGGCTCTATTCCCATGAAGTAGTCGCGGATATCTCTCGGTATCGTCCCGTCCTGGAGCTCCGGGAACTGCCGCGCTGTTTTTGTTGGTTCGCGGAGGAGCCTGTGAAACTCCACGTTGCAGATCTTGTCGAGGTAGCGGACAATGACGTCGCGAGGCGACGCGTTGTAGGCACCCATCAGGAGGTACCCCCCAAACCCGGGGTCGATGTGCTGGCCGCACAGGAGGATGAGGCCGCGCCGTATGAAGTACGACTTGGCGCCAAGGTGCCCCGAGATTGTGTTGCACAGACGCAGCTTCTCGTGCGTGCGGAAAACGAAGAACTCGCCTGCGCGAATTGTGGCTGTGCCAACCTCACTCAGGACGATCTGGCCCTCCTCACCGCCCTTCTGCAGCGGGGCCCCGATCCGGAGATCATAGCTCGCCGGCTCTTGGGCACTCTCGTCCCAGTTTTCGATGACGAGGTCCCCCTCGGCGATGGCGTGCTGTATCTCCACATCTGTCATGGGCATATCTCGCGCCTCCTGCAGCCCTCAGCCCAGAGCAGCCAGCATGCGAACTGGTGTTCGGATAGCATGTTCAATATACAATGGCGGAATGAGCCTGTCAAGCTATTGCGTGCCTGTTTGACGGCCATTCGCGCGGGCGTCCCCGGCTCCGTCTCGATGTCCACGGAATGCGATACGGGGTCGTGCTTGAGTGCGGCTCCGAGGCGCCGACAGAGCCACTCCAGGTCAATGAAGCTCTTGGCCCTCTTCACTCGCAGTGGCTCCGGTAGCTTTAGCGTCAGGGGCTCTTGGTCGTCGCGAATCACGCGCGCCTCGGCGGAGTTCTGCTTCAACTGAATCTGCGTTGAGCCCCTCACGATGAGGATGGACTGCGTCTCCTCGTGCCACTTCACCTCCGCCCCGAGCGCCGTTGCGAGCGGCAGCAGAAGCACGGTGATCCTCCCATCGTCCCTCTCCTGCGGCGGCACCTCGAAGGCCACCTGTCGCCGATCTACGAAGATGGCGAGCGGCAGCAGGCTCGTGTGAATCCAGCCGATCTCCCCCGTGGGCGCCTTGACCTGGTACCAATCGCGCCACCAGTTCAGCCGCTCCAGCTTCGTGCCCTGTGGTATGGCAAGCGTCACGCGGGCATCGGGCCGGGGCTCGGCGTAGAGCTTCCCATCGCGGACGATGGTCACCGTCTCGGGCACGAAGTTCATGTCCACGACTTTGCCCGCGAAGCCCTGCACCGACGACGGCGGCTTCGTGCCGAAATCATCCTCGAACTCGATGACGCGCGCCTCGCCTGGCTGCAGAGCCGGCTCGATGGTGAGCTGGCGATGCGTCCGCCGGATCGCATCGCCATTGGCGTCAATATACACGCCCTCCAGCGTGATGCTGCGCAGCGCGTCCGACGATCCGTTCGATACTCGCACGCTTATCCGCAGCCCATATCGGCGCGCGATCGTCCTGGGCCTGCTCACTGCGCCGCGCCGGTACACCATCGTAGCATACTGCACCGTCTTGGCCGCCACGAACTCGACTTTCACGGGCAGGGACGCGTCGGTGGCCTCGACGGCGAGGCCGGCGGTGGCGGCCGCGAGGACGGCGGAGCAGGCGCAGATGTAGGCCAGACGTACGCGCATGTGTGTGGTCATCTTCCTCGTGCTGTTGCGGGGAACCTGCCATGGCGGAGTGCCTATGCCGAGGCGTGTGCATCGAGTATACTGACGGCAGCCGGGAGAGAATGGCCCGGCAGTGCAACCAGACCTGCACCCAGGCTGGCAAGGCCCGGGCTACACTGGCCGAGGGCACGCGGGAATGTCGCTCACCAACTGCCACCTGTGCGAATGGCACTGCGGCGTGGATCGGACGAAGGGCGAGCTTGGGGTATGCCGCGTCGGCGTGCCCCAGGTGGCCTCGCGCATGCTGCACCCGGCGCCGCCGGAGAGCTACACCATCTTCATGGCTGGCTGCAACTTCCGCTGCCTGCACTGCCAGAACTGGGACATCGCCCATTTCCCCGACACGGGGGCGCGGATGGATGGCGAGATTGAGCCGGCGGAGCTTGCGCGAGAGTCTCTCGCTGCAATGGACTCGGCCTACGGGCGGATCATGGGGGCGGATCGGCTGTTTTTCTCCGGCGGCTCGGCGACGTGCTCGCTGCCATTCGTGGAAGCAGTCGTGGCAGAGGCGCGCAAGATCGATCCACGGACGAAGGTGAACTACGATACCAACGGCTTCATGACCGAAGAGTCGCTGGAGCGCGTGCTGGACTTCACGGCCTCTATCACCTTCGACATCCGCGCCTTTCACGACGACGTGCACCGCGCTATGACCGGCGCGCCGGTGGGGCCGGTGCTGCGCAACGCTGCGCTCGTCGCACGGAACAAAGAGAAGCTGTGGGAGTTTCGTATTCTCGTCGTGCCCGGCATCAACGAGGCCGAGATAGAGCCGCTGTGCCGCTTCCTGGCGGACACTGATCCGACGCTGCCGGTGTGCTTTCTCGCCTTCCGGCCCAACTTCGTTCTGGCGAAGCACATCGGCGCGAGTCTCTCGGTCATGGAGCAGGCCGTCGCGACGGCACATCGCTGCGGCCTCGACAATGCATATTGGAGCGGCAGGCCGGGCCTGAGTGGCACCGTTATCGACAAGCGCCGCGGAGACTATGAACGCGACGGCGCGCGGCTTGCCGGCGCCTATGCCGAGGGCAGCGGGTGCGTGACGCATCCCCGGGACTGCGGCGCCTGCCCGCAGACGCACGGCTGCCCCATAAAAGGGCACATCCCAGTGCGGCGAACGTAAGCGCCGCCGCACCGCCGCCGCCGCTCGATGGGCAAAAGGAGTACGAGCACGCCCGGCGCGCGGGATACCGTGTCTGGAGCGCGCGCCGGCGTCGGGCGGTGCGACAGGGGGGACAACGACGATGACATGCACCCGGTGGGCGGCGTCTACTGTTGCACTGCTCGCCATCGCCGTATGGCCGGTGGCGAGCATCGGCGCGGACCAGATCGCGTGGCACGCGACATTCAATGATGCGCTCGCCTCTGCGAGGAGAAGCGGCAAGCTCGTCGCGGTGGACTTCTACGCCGAGTGGTGCGAGCCGTGCAAGATGCTGGAGCACGAAACGTTTCCACACCCCGACGTCATAAGAGCTGGGGCAACCTTCGAATGGGCGCGCGTCGATATCGATAGGTATCCCGAGTTGGCGATGCGCTATAACGTGCAGGGCATCCCGAATATCGTGTTCCTGAGCCCCGGCGGCGAGTTGGTGCACCGCGCTGTGGGCTTCTACCCCCCGGAGCCGTTCGCGGACGTTCTCTCAGTGACCGCGCCACTGGGGCGGCAGCTCGACGAGCTGCAGAAAAGGCCCGACGATGCGACGGCGAACTATGACGCCGCCATGACCTACTTGGCCCTGCAACGACCCGCGGAGGCGCAGCCGCTGTTCGAGAAGGTGCTGCGGACAACGCCGAAGAAGCACCGCGACCGGCGGATTGGCGCTGTGGCCGGGCGTGCTGCCTGTCTCGCATTCAGCGCGAAGCCGCGAAAGGCTCTCAGAAGACTGCGGCCGCTGCTCAAGCGCAACCCAAGCGGCGAGCATGCTCCTATGCTCAAGTGGCACATCGCATACGCCTACTTCAGAATGGACGAGTTTGGCCGGTCGCGCCAGGCAGCCGAGGCGCTCGTTGAGGACCATGGCGAGTCCCGATGGGCGGGACGCGCGAAGCCGCTCATCGAACGGGCCGAGCAGTTAGCGGGCTAGTGCGAGCAAAGGCGCACGGCGCCTTGGCCTTTTGCCGTACTGTAGGCGAGCACCTGTGGCTCCCTGCCTTTGCCCCCGTCCCCTACCTCTCGAGCGCAACTATCTCCCCCTGGTACGGCCACTGCTCAGGGCTCGCGCACAGCCCCGCTCTCACCGGATTCTGCCCCACATACTCCCATTTCTGCGCATACGACTCGTCACTGCGCAGCAGGTGATCGAAGAACGTCTGCTGCCAGAGACGACCGCTGTGCCCCAGGCGCCAGATGCGCCGCGTCGCCCAGCTCTTCCAACGCCCCACGAAGTTCGACAGTGGCTCGGCAGCCTGTGTAGGCGCGCAGAAGAAATGCACGTGATCGGGCATCACCACGTAGCGGCCAACACACCAGCCCGCTTTCGCCGACGCCTCTTCAAGCGCCGCTAACACCGCTCTGGCCATCGCCTCTGTCGCCAGTAGCCGCCGGCGCCGGTGGGTGCAGGCGGTCACGAGGTATATCTGCGGCTTCGCCCATACCTGGTCGAGTCGACGAAGGTTGCTGTGCACGCCGGGGGCATTCGCTGGGATCGCGCGAGGTGCCTTCGTGGTTCTCATCGGCGAGCCACAGGACAAAGGCGGGCGAGCCACAGGTACTCGCCTACAGTACAGCAAAAGATCGAGGCCTTGCGGGCCTTTGTCGTTACTGTAGGCGAGCACCTGTGGCTCGCTGCCTTTGCCGTTGACTATAGACGAGCAAGGACCGCAGGTCCTCAGAGCACCTGTGGCTCGGGCGCCGTCTCGATGGGGCTGCATCACCCCGAGGTTTTCGCTGCCATCCACGCGCGCGCCCCTCCCAGACTACTTCGGCACCTGCGAGGATCGCTCGTCGAGCTTCTCGATCGACTGCGCTGCCTCTCGCACTGCCTGCCGCTCGTTGTCGAAGTGCAGCACGGCGGAGGTTGGACGCAGAATGAGTTTGGCCGCACATTGTGCGCGTGGAGGAGGACCGACCCAGGTGAGGGAACCGTGCGCTCTGTGAACGGTCGCTCGCGACCGCGGCGCAATGATGCGAGCTCGAGGCAGTGATCGGCCGGAAGAGGCCGAGGCTCTGAGGATCGGGGCAAGTGTGGAGGCAAGGGCGAAGGCCGCACGATGCACCGAGTGGTGTTTGCCCAGTCGAGAACACTGGCCCCGGTTTTTGCTTTTGAGCTGAAGAGCTGCCTGAGGCGAGAAAAAAAGAGGAGTGTCAGCGATCATCAAGCTCGGGTATCATCCAGCAACATGGGGGAAGGGACGGAGGCTGGTGGCCATGTGGGAGGCCATTGACACCATCGCCGAGGTCGGGTGGGACGGATTTGAGTTCGCCGGTCGGGGATTGTCGGTGTATTACGACCGACCGGAGCAGTTTGGTGGCGCGCTGAAGGCCAAGGAGCTTGAGCTGTCCACCATCTATACGGGCTGCTCGTTCGCCAACGAGGAGGCCATCGAAGCCGAATTGGCCGAAGTGACGGCCGCGGCAGACTTCTGTGCTGCACTGGGCGTTGAGACGATACTCATTGACGGCGGACGCAAGCAGGATGGACAAGGCACAGAGGCGGACTATCAGCGCGTGGCGGCGGCCGCGAATCGGATGGGCGAGATAGCACGGATGCGGGGCCTAACCTGCTCGTGGCACCAGCATTGGGGCACAATGTTCGAGTATCCGGATGCATTCGATCGGCTCATGGCTCTCACCGATCCCGACCTCGTGCGCTTTACCCCGGACACGGCGCAGCTCACGCTCGGTGGCTTCAACTTGGTGGAAGTGTTCACCCGGTACTTGGACCGCATCCACTACGTGCACTTCAAGGATGTCGGGCCCGATCGGCGCTTCATCGAACTGGGGCGGGGCGTCGTGGATTTTCCCGAGGTCTGGGAGATTCTCTCCGGCGCCGACTACAGCGGATGGATAGTGGTGGACCTGGACTACACATCGCTCCCGCCCACTGAGAGCTGCAGGATCAATAAGGGATATCTCAATGACACGCTGGGCATCCTCGGCGAACGCGATCGGCTGCTCCAGTAGCTCGGGATGCCGCACCAGCACGTTGAACAACTCGATGGCGATCAGCTCGTGCCCTCGGGCGTCCGGGCGGATGTCGCACAGCGAGACACCCTCATCGGCGGCCACTCCACGTACGGCGTCGGCGCCTGGGCGGCAGTGCCGTAATCCGCTCACGCCGGCAGGTCGCCCGTGATCCTCGCGACACTCTCCCGAAGGCTCTCCGGCTCGAAGACCTTCTTCCAGTCAGGCTGGAAGAGCTGCTCTTTGGCTGCCGCGATGGCCTTCTTGGCCCCGACGGAGAAGTCCCAATCGAGCTCGTCAAAGACAATGGCGAGGGCGATGTTGATGTGTCCCAGCAGGAAGTCGCGAGCCGCCTCGGCCGGGACGCCGCGGCGGATCGCTTCGTCCATGGCCTCCCGGATCACGCTCGCACACGTCGCCGCCACCGTCTCGGTGAGCACCGGCTCCAGGAGCGCCATCTGGTCCACCGTGACCCGGTGCGACCGAAGCAGCGGCCCGAACATCTTTGCCGCTATCGCCTCGCCCCTGGCATAATCCTCCTCCGGCCCCTGCATAAGCGCGCAGACGATGGACTGCTTCGCCTTGCCGCTGCCGAAGAAGTCGCGCCGGGCCTCCGGGTCGGTCTCCTCGTTGAAGAGGGGCGGATGAGCTGGGTGCGTGATGAAGTACGAGATGTCGTCGCGCTTGGGGAGCTTCCCGCCGTACGGCGCAGCCGGATCGAGACACATCACCATCGCGTCACTTTTCAGCGAGGGCACAACGTCCTCGGCCACTGGCCCGATGAAGACATCGGGGACCGCCAGGATAACGACGTCCGCCTGCCGGACGGCCTCCTCCTTGCTCGTCGGAGCCAAGCCGCGCTCGCGCAGGCGCGCTTCCCCAGCCTCGTCCGCCTCGACGTACAGCATGCGGTACTCCCGGTCGTCTCTGAGCCTGTTCGTGATGCGGGTGCCCATGTTTCCGGCGGCACCAAACAGGGCGATGGTCATCATGGCCTTGGCTCCTTTGCGCACGATCCGCAGCGCGTCGCCGTTACCTGGTAGGGCACGCCGGTCTCCGCCGACTCGTATGCGCCGAAGACGAGCTCAATCGTTCGCAGGTTGTCATCCCCCGACGTCTCTGGCTCGCGCCCCTCGCGCAGGCATTCCACCCAGTGCTGCTGGATGCGCACGACGCTTTCCTGGGTGGCTTCGTTAGGGGCCGAGGCCCAGGGGAATATGTGCGGCCCAGCCGTGCGACAGGTCACGCCGTCGCGTGTCACTACCGCGAGGCGGAAGTCGGGCCCCAGACTCACCGATCCGTCGGCTGCCTCGAGCTCAACCAGGACCTGAGGAAACAACTCCTCTTCCAGCTTCGAGGCGTAGCTGAGCTCAACCAGGCATGTAGCCCCGCTCGCCATCTTCAGGACGATGGTGGCCACATCCTCACCCTTGAGCTTCGGATTCACTCGCTGGATCTGGCAGTAGAGCTGCTCGACTTCGCCCATGAAGAAGCGCGCCAGGTCGAGCAGGTGAACGCCCACGTCGTAGATGATGAACCTCGGGTCCTCCGCCAGGTACGGCTGCCGCGAGTATACCTCAAAGGCGGTGCGCCAGTATATGCGACCGAAGAACAGCTTGCCGAGGCCGCCGGCTGCTTCTTTCGCGGCGCGCATCGGCGCCCGCCAGCGGAAGTTCTCATGCACCATGAAGGTGACGCCCGCCGCCCGACAGGCCGCCACCATTGCCCGGGCATCCTCGAGGCTCGGCGCCAGAGGCTTCTGGCAGATCACGTGCACCCGGTGTCGTGCTGCCAGCTCGACGAGCGGACGATGACTATCGGGATGGGTGATGATGTCCACGAAGTCGAGCGACTCGTCACGGAGCATCTCGTCGGCGTCGCTGTAGACAGCCTCGATGCCGAACTCCTCGGCGTAGCCCTGTGCGCGACTCGCATCGAGGTCGCACAGCGCCACGATGCTGGCCCCGGACGTCTCCTGCCACGCGTGGAGATGGTTGCGGGCGAAGTACCCGCAGCCGATCAACCCGCCGCGCAAGTTGCTCATCGTTGGCCTCCTGCGCCTCAGAGAACCCGGCTCACTGCCGCCTTCCAGCCGGCGTAGTTCTTCTCCACCAGATCGGCCTCCATCGCCGGCGAGTAGTCGGTGAAACCGAGCGGTAGTTGCACGAGATCATCAAGTGAATCGTACACGCCCATGCCCAGCGCTCCCGAGAACACGGCGCCGAGGGCGGACAGCTCGGGGAGGTCCGAGGTGCGAACCGAAAGCCCGGTGATGTCAGCGACGAACTGCATGAGGAACTCGTTTCTCACCATGCCGCCGTCGGCGTGGACATACGTGAGCGGGACATCCGCCTCCGCTGCCATCACGTCCAGCACGTCCTTAACCTGATAGGCGATGGACTCCAGAGCGGCGCGGGCGACGTGCTTCTTGTCGCTCTGCAGCGTCATCCCCACGATGGCCGCCCTGGCGTCCTGGCTCCAGTACGGGGCGCTGAGCCCGGCAAAGGCCGGCACGAGATACACGCCCCCATTATCCGGGACCGCCGTTGCCAGCGTTTCGGTGATCGCGGGGTCGTCGATCAGGCCAAGCTGATCTTTCAGCCAGGCGATCGTCGCTCCGGTGCAGTTGATGATGCCCTCGAAGGCGTACGTGGGCCGACCGCCATAGACCCAGCCGATAGTCGTGACGATCCCCTTTTCCGCGAGCCGAAGCTCGTCTCCGACATTGAGCAGGATGGACGAGCCCGTGCCGAACGTGACCTTCGCGCTTCCAGGACGGAAGCAGCGCTGCGCGAAAAGCGCCGCCTGCGAATCGCCCATGACGCCGCAGATGGGGATGCTCGCCTGCAGCACGCCATCCAGCGTGGTCTCGCCGAAGTGTGCGCAGCTCTCCCGCGCCTCGGGAAGCGACTGCACCGGTACGCCGAACAGCTTGCAGAGCTTCTCGCTGAACCGCAGCTCACGGATGTCGAACAGCAGCGTGCGGCTGGCATTGGTGTGATCGGTGGCGAAGACCCGGCCCTTGGTGAGCCGATAGATCAGATAGGCGTCGATGGTGCCGATGAGCGCCTCGCCCCGCTGCATTGCCCGCTTGATGTCGGGTTTATTGTCAAAGAGCCACTTCAGCTTCGACGCCGGGAAGTACGTGTCGATCTTCAGGCCCGTGATCTGCTGGATGTCCGGGCTATGGCCCGCCGCGATGAGCTTGGCGCAAATGGGATCGCCGCGGCGGCATTGCCAGACGATCGCGTTGTGCAGCGGCCGGCCGGTTCGCTTCTCGAACACCACAATGGTCTCGCGCTGATTGGTGATGCTGAGGCACAGGATGTCGTCGTGAGGCATGGGGCGCTTTTCGAGCAGCGAGCGGACTGCTTCGATCGTGTTGCGGTAGATCTCCTCGGCGTCGTGCTCTACCCAGCCCGGCTGTGGGTAGTGCTGCTGATGGCCGACGGAGGTCGTGGCGACCAGAGAGCCGGTCGTCTCGAAGAGGAGAGCCTTGGTCGCGGAGGTGCTCTGGTCAATGGCGAGGATGCACTTCATGCGATGCGTCCCCCGATAGCAGCTCTTTCGCCGCGCCGGCCAGATGGCCCGCAGTGATCCCGTAGTGCTCGAAGACCTCGCGCTGGTGGCCGGTGACGGTGTCCTCGTCGGGAATGCCGACGATGCGGAAGGCGAGCGCTGCACCGTGCTGCAGGAGCACGGACGCGCAGGCGTCGCCGAGCCCGCCATGGATGCTGTGCTCCTCCACGGTGACCATTGCGCTGGTCTCTCGCGCGGCTCGGAGCAGCGTGGTCAGATCGAGCGGCTTCAAGGTATGCATGCTGATGACCCGCGACGAGATCCGCTCGTCTTTCAGCAGGAGGGCCGCCCGGTACGCCACGCAGACCGTCTCCCCGATGCCGACGAAGGTCACGTCGGACCCGTCAACGACGGTGATGGCCTTGCCGATCTCAAAGCTCGTAGCCGGCGCGTGCAGATGGGGCAACTCCCACTTGCCGAAGCGGATGTACAGCGGGCGCGGGTGCGTCATGGCCGCGCGGATCGTCTCGCGGGTCTCGAAGTTGTCGCCCGGGGCGACGACGTCGATATTGTGGATGGCGCGCAGCGCGGCGAAGTCGTGCAATGAGTGGTGCGTCGAGCCGAGCGCCCCGTAGCTCACCCCGGCACTGATGCCGACGAGCTTCACCGGGTGGTTGGAGTAGGCGACGTCGTTCTTGATCTGCTCCAGCGCTCGTGCCGTGAGGAAGCATGCCGGAGAGACGGCGAAGACCTTCTTCCCCGTCGAAGCCAGCCCGGCGGCAACGCCCACGAGGGTCTGCTCGGCGACGCCCACTTCGATCAACTGATTGGGGAGCGCCTCGGCGAACCCGATCAGTTTGCCTGATCCGCGCGAATCGCTGGTGACCACCAGGACATCGGGGTCCTGCTGCGCCAGCGCCAGCAAGGTGTCGGCGAACTCCTCCAGGTTCGGTCTGCCGGTTTCGAGAACGTCAGCCACAACCGATCGCCCCACTCTCGCCGGGCGCTTCGCTCGCCAGCCGCGCCTCTGCCGCGTCCAGCTCCCGCATTGCTGCCTCGAACTCCTCGTCGCTGGGGGCCCGGTGATGCCAGCCGGCGACGTTCTCAATGAAGCTCACGCCCTTGCCTTTGACGGTGCGCGCGAGGATCAGGCTCGGCTTTCCGGTCTCGAAGGGGACTGCGTTGAGGGCATCCGTCAACTCGGGGATATCGTGGCCATCCACGCTTCGCACGCTGTAGCCGAAATCGGCAAGCTTCTGCGCCAGCGGCTCGAGGGCCAGGACGTCCTCGGTACGGCCGGTGATCTGCAGCGTGTTCCGGTCTACGATCACGACCAAGTTGTCCAGTCGGTAGTGCGCTGCCAGCAGGGATGCCTCCCAGTTCGATCCCTCATCCAGCTCGCCGTCACCGAGCAGCGTGTAGACCCGATACGAGCGCCCATCCTTCTTGCCTGCAATGGCGATGCCGACGCTGACGGACATCCCGTGTCCGAGCGCCCCGGTGTTGTGCTCGACGCCGGGCACCTTCCGGGTGGGATGACCGGTGAACTTCGACCCATACTGCGCCAGCGTGTTGAGGTCGTCTTCGGGGAAGAAGCCCCGGTCGGCAAGCACGACGTACAGCGCCTCGGCGGAGTGTCCCTTGCTTTGGATGTACCGATCCCGGTCGGGCGAGGTGAAGGTGTCGGGCGACACATCAAGCACCCGATTGTACAGCACGTTCAGGATGTCAATGCAGGACAGGTCGCCGCCCGTATGCCCCGCATTTGCCGCCTTGATTATCGCCAGCAGCTTCCGGCGGTATTGGACGGATTTCAGTTTCAGTTCGTGGTCGGTGAGCATGAGGGTGCCGATCGACTGCAGGTGCTGCGCCGGATCGTACGACGGGGCCCTCAGCCGTTCTGCTATCCTTGATGCCGATACGTCTCCCACCCCAGATACTTCGTGAACGCCTCATCCAGAATGGCCGCAACCTGCGATCGGCTGATGGCCACGTGGTGCTCGAAGCCGCCCTCACAGACGTGCTGCAGCAGTTCCTGCAGGCCGGGCACCTCCATCACCGCGCGGCAGCCGAAGGTGTCCAGCGGATCATCAGTGATGCGGCCCTCGCCGACGTACGCGCGAATGATTCCCCATTCGTCGTCCGTTGTCACACGGGCGAAGGTCACCCGCCCGGGCAGCGCGAGGCTGTCAAGAGCGCCGCAGGTGCGTGCCTCATCGACGACCGTCCCGAGGATAGGCGCCGTGCCGATCGAGGCCTCCGCCAGGAAGCTCTTGGCCCAGTTCCCGCAGTGGAACAGCGTGCACTTATCCTCGGCGTCCCCGTAGTTGTTGTTCCAGTCCACCAGCGCGCTCGGCGTTCCGGAGGCGAGCTGCAGGGCATACATCGCCACCAATCCGGTGACGTCAACCTCGCAGGCGCTGGGCAGCAGCTTCTCGCTCATCATGCTCATCACAGTACACGGGTTAATCCCGAAGTTCTCCTGGATCGAGGTCCAACACTGGATGGCAGTGCCGTTGAGCTCGTTGGCCTCGATCCAGTCGCCGAGCACGATCCCGAACTTGGCCATCCGTGTGACGGCTTCTGCCGGCACAGCGTCGGTGTTGGCATACGCTCGGATCTCATCGACCTTCTCACGAACGCGCCCGTCGTCGTCGGCAAGTGCATTCGCGCCCGCGAGCACCTCCGACAGGTCGATGGTCGAGACGCTGATGCCGTTCGACTCCAGGAGCTTCTCGCTGTACCGCACCGTGTTGAATGCGTTCGGCCGCGCGCCGACGGCGCCGAGGCGCGCCGTCCTCATCCCCTTGACCACGCGGCAGACGCCGACGAAGCGCTTCAGGTCGGCGACGAAGCTCTCGTCCTGCGGCGCCACCACGTGCTTCGTGGTGAGGGAGAAGGGGATGTTCGCCTGGCGCAGATTGCTGCACACGGAGATCTTCCCGCAGAAAGCGTCGCGCCGGTTCTTGATGTCGAGCTTACCGAGGTCGTCCGGGTACGCGTGCACCAGCACCGGCACTTCGAGGGCGGAGAGCTTCAGCGCGTCGGCGATACCCCGTTCGTCCCCGAAGTTTGGCAGCGTGACCACGACGCCGTCGATGTCGCTCTGCCGAAAGAGCCTGGCGCACTCTTTGGCGTGGGCATACGTCTCCACCGCCCCGCTTATGCCCTCGCCTTCGCCGATGGTCACCGGCTCAATGTCGAGCGTTCGAAACACCTCGAGCATGTCCGCCCGACCACCGGTGATGAGGTGATCGGGAAAGATGTTCCGGTTGCCGACGATGAGGCCCAGTCTTGCAGTTGCCATTGGAGTCATCCTTGTGCGCTGGACACATACGACGATGCCTTGGCGCGCGGCGTTGCTCTCTCTGTGTGCTCTGTACTACTCACCCGCAGAATCGTGAATTCCTGTCGTGATCCTGGGAGCGCAGGCATCCCTGCCTGCCGCCAGCCTGTTTGGTTGCGGCTACGCCCCACTGTGATCTTTGTGGCCATTAACCATCAACCCTCAACCATTAACCATTCCCCTCAGCCTTCTGCATCCGCACCGCCATCGCCGTCTTGCTCGGCATCTCGATCTTGAACGTGCCCGAGTACAGGCCCTCGAGCGGCGTGATCGTCATCTCCCAGGTGTCAATGAGCTCCACTCGGTATTGGTGCTCATTTGGAAGGCGGAAGGTGTACTCGCCGGGCCGGCTGTCGCCGAAGTAGAACAGGCAGTATTCGTCTCCCTTGCCGACACCCGGGACGGGCACGCGCCACTTAAGCGGCGTGAACCCCATTGCCGGGCCGTCCTCGACGAGCTGGCGCAGGAAGGCGATCCGCGCCGGGCTTTCCCCGTGGAGCACGCCGCCCTTTGACCACCAGAGGATATCTTCGGGATGGATGTAGGTCTCCCCGTGGCCCACATACCCGCCCCCGACGGTGCCGAGCCAGAAGCGATGCACTATCTCCTGCCCGCTGATGTTGCCCCATCCCTGCTCGATGTTGCCCTCGTAGCGGCACTCGTCGATGACCACCGGCTTCCGATGCGTGTTGCGCCACTCCCGCGTGCGGTTCAGGCTGGAGCTTTGGATGCTGCAGTGCGTCACCCACGGCTTGCCGTAGTCATAGAACTGCCGGCAGTTGTGGACCGAGCGCAGACGCTGGTACGGATCGCTCTCCTGGATGACGCGGAAAAACCGGTCCCAGTCGGCCATGCTCTTCTCGCGCATCAGGTCATACTCGTTAGCCAACGACCACCACACATTGCGGTACGCGGCAAGGCGAGCGACGAGGTAACGCAAGTAGCGATCGTCGCTCTCCGCGTCCATCTTGGCAAAGCCCCAGCGATCGTATGGGTGGAACAGGATGAGGTCGGCCTCGATGCCGAGCTCCATCAACTGCCCCACACGCTTCTCGAGGTGCCGCCAGAACTCCGGGTTGAACCGGGCGAAGTCCCACTCGCCCGCCTCGTTGCGCTCGTAGGCGTAGTACTCCGGCTCGTTGTCGTTGTACCTGTAGGCTTTGGGGAAGACGCACATGCGGATCTTGTTGAACGGAGCCGTCTTCAGCGTCTCGAGCGTTTGCTCCTCGAGCGCGTCTCCCTGGTGGACCCAAGCGTAGCAGGTCGTGCCTACCTGATAGTACGGCGTTCCATCGGCGTAGGCGAAGTGGAAGGTGTCCTCCACGCGAACCGGCCCATGATTGCCCGAACCGGGCGGTCCGCACACGAAGGAGCCGGTCTTGCCGTCCAGCTCGGGGCAATCACTGTGGGTGGTGTACTGCCACTCTCCCGGCACATCCGGCATGAACCGGACGCGGAACGCGTCGGCGCCATCGCAGAAGCCATCGACGGTGATGGCCCGGTGCTTCAGGCTGAACGTGGCACTGAGAGCCACGTCAACGAAGGGGTTGCCATCAACACGAGCCGGCAATTCCAACTCGAGGATGCCCCATTGCTCGACGGTCTTGTCGGTCGTCTCTTCGGACATGGGCTTCCATCTCCCTGTCAGGAATGCGTGGCGGGCCAGAGCTGGCGTCTACCCCGAAGATTTGGTCGCAGGCCGAATTGTAGGGCGGGGATGCCCTTCCCCGCCAGCCTTTGCCTCAGTACACACAGCCCGCGAACCTCAGCGCGGAGATCTTCATCGTTTCCGGGTGGCCCACCGGACCATGGCCAACTACCCCGAAGATTTCGCCCGTCGGCCCACCCGTTGTAGCCGGAGCAGCTTGCTCCGGCGGCCCCCAGCTCCCCGCCGGGCCCATCTTCATGGTTTCAGAGTGTGGCCCCGCCACATGACGACTGCTTTGAACATTTCGCCCCGTCCCGCCCATACTGTCATTCTGAACGGAGCCGGAGGCGAAGTGAAGAATCTCACACCAGTCGACAGGCAAGGTCATCTTCATTGTCGAGTCTCGGCGACACCCCGAACCTCACCGCGTGACCCACCCGGTCATGGCCAACTGGTTCTCCGATCCCGACTCCGTCTCCTGCGGGAGGTAGTGCCTCCAGACACGCTGCGGCGCCCCTCACGACGAGTCGCCGTGGTCCGAATCTACCCGGACGTACGCATACGGCGCCAGCGACAGCTCCAGCTCATCGCCCGCCATCGCCGCCAGCTCGCCCGCGTCCTCCCTGAACGCTTCCGGCGCGCGCATGGCCTGCTCAGCGTTCGTCTCGTCGAGGCGCCTCACGCGTGCCCGCGCACCAAGGCCATGCCGCAGGACGCGAACTTGCTGCGGCTCCGGGCTCATGTTGGCAAGCAGAATGCAGCGCCGGCCCTCATTTTCCAGCACCATGCCGTCCACTCTCAGGGGAGCGCTCGAGGCGGACCTGACTACGCTGCCGCCGGCGAACTCCCCGACATCGGCAAAGACGTGATAGAGCGGAAACACCGCCCCGGGGATGGAGCGGAACTTCTCCGGCACCGGCGAACCGGATTCGGTCTCCATCACGCCGCGCCAGCCGGTCGTCTCGTAGTACGTCACGCTGCGGGCGCCGCTTTCGGAGAGGTACTTGAGGCTCCCCAGCGTCCAGGACCCGCCAAAGAGGGACATCTGCCGTGCATCCACGGGCGGAGGCAGCTCCCCAGGTTCAGCCCCTGCCTCGGGCCCGGTCACATGGGGGGCGAAGCGTCGCTTCAGGGTGACCGGAGAGACCGCGATCGGCAGATCACCGACGAACTGCCGGGCGCTCTCGACGGTCCAGCCCTGCGTCCGGAGCGTCTCGACCATCGAGGCGTTGTCGAACGTGTGAACTTGCGGGTTGAGAGAGTAGCAGGCCAGGTCTAAAGCGCCAACAGGTGGGCGCTCGCGATTCAGCTCGGTGAAGTTCGCGTTGCTGCCCGCTCCGATCTTCGCCTCGGGATCGTAGCTCGATAGATGCCGTCGCGCGAGCTGCACCCATCGCTCCGTGGCGGGCTTCTCGGCCTCGTGGAAGATCAGCCAGGTCGCAACCCGGGCCTTCGCTTTCTCCAGCTCGTGGACGAGTCCGCTGAGCTCCTCCTCTGCAGCGTCCGTCAGAGACACGGCAGCTTCGAGCGACACTCCCAGTTGATCGGCCTGAAGCGCGGCCTGGGCGAGGACGTCCCTGTACTCAGGCTGGGACAGTTTCAGATCCACGCGGAGGTGTGCGAGATTGAGCGCTTTGAGCCGCTCGAGCTCCGCGTCGGTCAACGCCTGGCCGTGGCTGGCGACTCCGAGTCCGATGCGCGGAAGCGGAACGGGCGGCTTGTTGCCTACCGTAAAGACCACCTCCGGTGCGTCCGCCGGCGCGGCCGGGAGCTCCGCCGGCGTCTCTCCATTCAGACGCACGGTGACCGACTGGGCGATGCGCGTCCCCTCCTTGACCTCCGCCGGCAATGGGCGGCGCAGCGGGCCGGAGTAGGTCTTAAAGGACGCGTCGGTCCAGTTGCGCTGGTCCTCCATCTCGAACACGTCGCCCTCGAAGCGCACCTCCGCGCGGAGTCCGGGGAGCACCTCGTGGTGGATAGCCCGCATGTCGGTGAACGGCTGATGGGGCTTGATGTAGTGGGGAAAGTCGTCCTGCTCAATGGTGCCGTCCACCTTCTCCACAACGCAGAGCCGACCGGCGCACTCAGCGATCGGGTGCAGCACGCAGATGCCGATGCGGTTCCGGAGGAATGTGGAGCGCGTCACACCGTCCATGGCGAAGGTGACCGTGCCATCCGGCTCGCCCGTGATGGTGCCCCGCCAGGAGAAGTGCACTTCGCGCTCGCGGCAGTCCACGTCGAACGTGACGCGACATTCGTTCTCGCCGCTCTGTACCTGCAGATTGGAAACGCGCGGCAGTATGGTGCGCCAGTGCTGGTCGCGCACCGCCGCGTAGATCCCGCGCACGATCTCCCGATCGCCCAGGCGGATGTATCGGACGAAGGCCGTCTCGGGCTCGAAGATCATCGACACCGGCCCGGCCCGCAGCCGGATGCGCTCCGCCGGCGGCTCGTCGCGCCCGTGGTAGAGAACGTTCTTTGGCAACACTCGCATCGCCGCCTCACAGCGCGCAAGTTTCCGGCAGCACACCCACAACTCCTCAACGCAGTTGCCCGGGCTGCGGTGGCATTGTAGGTGGGCACCTGTGGCCCGCTTGGCCGGCGTGGCACAACGATTCGGCCGCAGGCCCTCAGATTCCCATCTCCGCCGGTGTTTGCCGTTGGCCTCTACTGTAGGCGGTCACCTGTGGGCCGCCGCCTTTGCCTTCCGCCGTTTGCCATGGTTGGAGGGCACGAGCGTACCGCAGGTCCTCACTCCGTGCCCCGCAGGCCGCGTCGCCGGGCGCGCGGCGACCCTCGGCCAAGTATGGGCCACCGAAGCCGAGCGGGAAAGGGCAGCCGAACCTCGGGCCAAAGTTATTCGTCATATGTAACGAATCAATGCGTTGGCGGGCAGTACACCTGCTCTGATCGCTGCAATGCGACCGGGGCCGATTCGTGGTGCAGGAATTGGGCGAAGAGAGGTGAGCCTCATGACGCGGCAGCGGCGGCTTCTGTCGGCCATAGTAGTGCTCGCGTTTGTGGCAGGCTGGGTCGGCGTGGCAAGCATCGCCGAAACGGCTGAAGACGCGGTGGAGCAGAGAGTTCGTCAAGTCATTGAGCAGAACCTGTCCGCCTGGCGCGCGCTGCAGGCGATGATCGCCAGGCAGACACAAGCGCGCCAGTAGCGGCGCGCATCAGTCCTCGTCGAGCCCCAGCACCCGCCGCGCATTGCCGCTGCCGATGGCCTCTCGCACCTCCGCCGTCACGTCCAGCGTCTTCAGCCATTCCATGTGTGGCAGCGGGTGATCCGGGTACATGATGTCTGTGCCCCACAGCAGCTTGCGCCAGTGGCGCTCGATGAATCCCTGAGCGAACTCGGGATCCCGGGTCATGGCATTGTAGCCGGATCCAGCCGACAGATCGGCATACAGGTTGTCATACTCGCTCAGCAGCCTGTCAACGGCCCCGCCCGGCTTTACCGGGCCCTTCGGATAGCCGGCCCTCGGGTCGTCTGCCGAGATGGCGGTCCAGAACGCCGGCCCGTGGCCGACGAACTTGACGTTGGGAAACTCCTTCAGACACGCCTCGAGCCGCGGCAGGCCGACCTCATCCCAACACAGGTTCGTGTTGATCTCGAAGTCCAGCGGCAGGCCGTGCTCGTCGCACTTGGCGTAAATGATCTTGTTGAGCTCGTCGTCGAAGGCCAGGCCGTTGACATGCTCGCCGAAGCCCTTGCAGCCGTGCCGCGTGACGAAGTGGTCGATGAACTCGGCGGCCTTGGGATAGCGGGGGTCAACGCACGCGAAGGCAATGAGTCGCTCGGGATACTGGTCGCGCGCCTCTACGGCCTCTTCCGTGAGGAAGTAGCCCCATCGCCCCTCGGGGCTCTCCAGCGGCAGCAGCACGCCTATCTCGATGCCCTCCCGGTTCATCCGGTCGATCAACTGATGCACCGTGAGCGGCACCCTCTCCGGATAGAGCTCCCGATACATGGTGCCCATGTGGACGTGGAAGTCGATCACGTGAGCGCTCCCCCGTCGGACTCGGCTCGGGCCATCACGATAGCACCGACCCCGCCAACAGTCCTCGAACGTGTGGCGTCGCCAAATTTCTAGGACTCGTCGTAGCCCTTGAGCGGCCGGTACCAGATGTTGCGGAAGCGCACCGGGTTGCTGTGGTCCTGGAGCTCCAGCGGGCCAACTGGCGGGTGCGGCTCGTACGTCGTCACCACTTTGTGGGACGTGAAGCCCATCAGCTCCGTATGATGGTGGAGCGCGATGCCATTGAGCAGCACCGTCACGTACGCGGGGCGCAGCAGGCTCTCGGCCTCGAACTGAGGCCCCTCCCAGATGATGTCGTACACCTGCCACTCACCGGGCCTTCGGCAGGCATTGGCCAGGGGCGGATACTGCCCGTAGATGGCCCCCGCTGTGCCGTCGGCATAGGTCGGGTTGTCGTAGCAGTCGAGGACCTGGATTTCGTAGCGCCCCATGAGAAACACGCCGCTGTTGCCGCGTCCCTGGCTGTCGCCGCTTACCTCTGCCGGCGCCGCCCATTCGAGATGCAGATGACAGTCGCCGAAGTGCTCTCTGGTCTGAATAGCCCCGGTCTTGGGCACGGTCTCCATGTAGCCATTCTCGACCTTCCACTGCGCCTCGCCGCCGTTTTTCCCGATCCAGCCCGACAGGTCCGTGCCGTCGAAAAGAATCACCGCGTCCGACGGCGGCGCGCCGGGCTCGTCCTCGGTGCTGGGCGTGCCCGGCGTGACGATCGGAGGCTGTGGCCGCGTGCCGTCGTGCACATGCCAGTTGGTGCCCGGGATGATGGGCGTATCGTCATATCCGACGTTCTTGGAGTCTGGTGCCATCGAAAGGCCTCCCTGTCTCGATTCTGCGTTGCGTTACGATCTTCGCGAGAGCGCGCCGCAGTGATGTATCAATGCAGGCGCTGCTGGGAATTCGCGATCCGCGTGGGCTCTACCTCTCTGGCTGCCGGTCGTGCGGCCGGAGCAGAGCCGGCGGTGGCTGCCTTTTCACCGCATGCTCCTGACAGCGTCGCCAGCCTGACCGAAGGTCCTTTGACCGCGGTGCAGTGCGTCCTGTATAATGACGATGCGAACTCCGTGTTGCGCACCGAGTCAGGATGCGTCGATTCGCTTGATCGTCCGCGTCCCGGCTATGAGAACGGAGCGGACCGTGCTCTTGATGCAGAAGGAGAAGTGACGGGGCCATGCTGGTCAAAATGGAGGCCTATCACGACGGGGAGCTCTGGTGTGCGCGAGCCATCGGGGAGGACATATTCTCGCAGGGCGAGACCTTCGAGGACTTGATCGCCAACGTCAAAGAAGCGGTAGCGCTGCATTTTGAAGGGGTCACCCCGTTGCCCGATGTGCTCATGCTCTCGGAGGTCAAGCTCGGCGATGCCGCGACTGCCACAAGTTAGCGGCGCCCAAGTTGCACGTCTGCTGGAAAGCCTCGGATATCGGTTTCTCCGCCAGCGGGGCAGTCATGCGCGGTATGCGCTGACCACTCAGGTGGGCACCCACAACATCACCATCCCGATGCACAGGTCCATAGCCAAGGGCACGCTAAACGACATTCTCAATCGCGTGAGCCTCTGGACCGGCGTGCCCAAACATGAGCTCATCGACCGGCTATGATGGCCGACTGAGCCACGTGACGCTGTTCTGCTGCGCAAGCCCGACGTGACGCTCTCGTTGGGGAAGGAACTGGCTCTCCGACACCCCCCAGAATTCGCAGCTCCCCGGGCCCGGCAAGAGTAGTCATCTACCGATCCCGTGGACATCATACTTAGGTCGGAGTGCACCGCCCCGCCGTTCCGCCTCAACCCCCGCGAAGGAAGTCTCTCCCGAACGCAGGAATACAACACCGTCAGACGGGTCCACGTTCAGGCAAGGACCACCATCGAAGCATGTGTGCACAGGAACTGCCCCAGACACGCGAAGGCGCGACCGCCGCTGAGGCGGCGACGACTACCGCGGCGGCCGAGCGCGAGCCGCCCGTCTTCACCTTCCGTGCGCTGGTGACGGCCGCGGTTGCCATCGTCGCGGTGGTGCTGTTCATCCACTGGGCCGAGCTGGTGCAGGGCAGCCGGCGCGGGCACACGGCGCTGGCGAATACGTCCATCCCCGTCGGACCGTTCTTCGCGCTGTTTTGTCTGGTGGGGATTACGTTTCTGGTGCGGAAGCTCCGGCCAAAATGGGCGCTCAGCGGCCGCGAGCTGCTGCTGGTGTACATGCTCATGGCCGCCTCGTGTGTGATCGCCTCCTCGGGCGGCATCCACTTCCTCGTCCCCACCATCACCGCGCCCTTCTACTTCGATACGCCGGAGAACGACTGGGCCCGGTTTCACTCCTACATCCCCGACTGGTTCTCACCGCGAGACACGGACGTCATAAAGGCCTTCTACATGGGCGACAGCCCGGTGCCGTGGCGCGCCTGGGCCGTGCCGATGGTCGTGTGGTGCATGGTGCCGCTGACCTTCTACTTCGGCACTCTGTGTATCTGCGCCATGCTGCGGCGCCAGTGGGTCGAGCGCGAGAAGCTGACCTTCCCCACCGTGTACGTGCCGCTGCACATGACGGATGAGAAGAGCGACTTCTGGCGCAACAAGCTCATGTGGCTGGGCTTCGCCATCCCTTTCATCATCGGCACCATCAACACGCTCAATCTCAACTATCCCGTCGTTCCACACATCGAGGTACGGCGCATCAACATCACGCAGCACCTGCAGCAGGCGCCGTGGAACGCCATGGGCACGGTGCGCGCCTCGTTCTACCCGTTCATCATCGGCATCGCCTACCTGCTGCCGCTCGATATGACGTTCTCGTGCTGGTTCTTCTATCTGTTCGGTCTCGGCCAGCGCGTGTTCGGCGCGGCCACCGGGCTCAACGAACTGGGTCAGGGCGTCGCAGTGGACCGCTTCCCCTTCGAGCCGAGCCAGGGAGCGGGTGCGTTCCTGGCAATAACGGGCCTCGCCATCTGGACCGGCCGGCGGGAGTTCGCACAACTGCTGCGCAGCGCGGTGCGCGGCGGGAGCGGCGCCGACGGGAGAGAGCGTTGGCCGGCCATTGGGCTTCTGGCAAGCTTCCTCTCCTTGCTGTTCTTCTGCCGCGCCGCCGGAATGGGGTACTATGCTCCCGTTGCCCTGCTGGTGCTGGCATGGGCATACATGACCGCCGCGACGCGCATCCGGGCCGAGACGGGCAATGCGTGGCTCTTTGGGCCGCAGATGGACCCGCACATGCTCATGGTCAACGTCCTGGGCAGCGCCCGCTTTGCTGGCCGCGACCTCACCGTCATGGCCTACCTGAGCAACATCTCCAGTTGGGATCTGCGCTGCATTCCGATGCCGCACCAGCTTGATGCCTTCAAGATGGCCGACTCGGCCGGAATCGGCCAGCGGCGCCTGCCGCCGGTGCTCATAGCCGGGCTCGCCTTCGGCATCGCCGTCGCCTTCTCCATGGGCCTCATGATCTGGTATCGCTACGGCGCGCTGGCGGAGCTGAATCCGTGGCGCACCAACATGGGCAAGCAGCCCTTCATTCGCCTGCAGGCCTATCTCAGCACCCCATTCCGCCCGGATGTCTACGGTACGTCGGCGACGGCCCTCGGCCTGCTGTTCACCGTCTTTCTGGCGGCCATGCGCACGCGCTTCCTGTGGTGGTCGTTCCACCCGGTGGGCTACGCCATGGCGAACACGCCCACGATGCGCAATACGTGGATGCCCTTCATGATCTCGTGGCTCGTCAAAGCCGGGATTCTGCGCTACGGCGGGGCAAAAATGTACCGCTACCTGCTCCCGTTCTTCCTCGGGCTCATCGTCGGCGACTTCGCCAACGGCGGCCTCTGGACGCTCATGGGCTGCATCTTCGACATCCACGTGTATCCGGTGAACTGGTAGGAAAATCGGAAGGAAGATGGGGACAGTGGGGCTGTTGAAAAACCCGGGCCCTGGCGGCTTGTCGTCTGGCCACCGGCCGCCCACCGCGTAGGTCGGCCTTTCCAGGCCGACATCGCGGGCTGGAAAGCCCGCGCTACGCGAACGGGCGTGTCGCCTGCGTTTTTCAACAGCCCCACAGTCACCTATTTCCGAGAGGGCGGCAGCTTCCTGGACAGCGCAATGGCGAACCCGAAGATCTTCATAAAGGGAGACGAGGATGCCGTACGGGCGCTTGCTGAATGAGGGCAGGATAAAGCTACACACATTCTCCCACAGCGACATTGAGGACCACGTCGCGACGGCGGAGCCGGGACCGCAGGCTTCCAGCCTGCATCGTGGGCAGCGCAGCCGTATGGCAGACCGGGCATGATGGTGCGGTTTTGGAGTGCCTCCGCGAGGTGGCCGCAGGCCGCTGGAGACGGAGGCCGATCAGTTCGATGACGCCCGCAAGAAGCGCAACAGATCGCAGTACGAGCGCTTCGGCCTGATCACCGAGACCGAAGCGAAGCAACTGATTCCGGCGGCGAGCACATTCCTGCGCGAGGTCAAGGCGTGGCTGCAGCAGCGCGGCCTTCATCGCTGAGCGGTCGTGATTGCGGGGTGGGAAGCAATGGCGATCGGCCCTGTCCGGTTCTCCCAGCACGTCATCCGGGGCCGCGCGCCTGTAGAGACGGTATGAGCCAATGGCGGAGAGGACGAACATCACGGAGTGGAGGGACCGCCCGATATGGCAGCGACTCCTGATTAGCCTGCCGGCGATTGGGGCCGTCGTCGTATGGGTCACCTGGCTAGAGCCGAGATCCAAGTACGGCGCCATCGCCGCCGTGGCAGTCGCCGTCGCCGTCTTTGTAGCATGGACGGTCCGCAAATACCGGCGCGGGGGGCACACCCGCGAGGGACTGTGGGAGCAGACCATATTCGCGGTGCTGTTCGGCGCCGCCTTGGTCTTCCAGCGTCTCGGCTACGGAGCCGCAATGCCCGTCGGAACTCTGTTCGTTGCCGCCCTTGCGTGGTCCCTCGTCAAGGGCCACAGAGCGTGGTGGCAGCGGAAGGAGGCGCAGGAGGCCCGCAGGGAGGCACACAGACCCGCGGTTCGGCTTGTGAGCGGCTCTTCCACGGAGTCAGACGTCGCCCATGGCGACGGGCCATCGCGTGTCTTCCACGCCCATAACGACGGCGATGGCGACGCCTTCGATGTCTTCATCGCCTACACTGGGCCGCAGGGGCGCAATATCGCGCGACTCGCCGGACTACTGGAGGCACACACACCCTCGGAGCCCGTTCGCTTGCCCCCCGGCTGCACGGAGGTTGCGCTCAACTATTCGGGCCTCCCCGACCAGCGCTTCGAGCAGCACTGGCGCTTCGACGCAAACCTGGGCTGGCTGCCGTCGCCGCACGCTACAGACGGCCCTCGCCAGATCCCCGGCGAGCCATTCTGAGCCTCCCGCCACCAAGGCATCCATCCCCCTCCCGACGAATGAGCCGCCACCAACCCGCTCCAGTGCCGCCTCGTCGCGATGCACTGCCCTGTGGCACATGGGGTCAACCGCGGGTCGGCGTCACGGCGCCGGGGCGTCCAGCGAGCGGATGCGGATGTCCCGCACGGCTCCCGTTGTGCACCAGGTGGCGATCCCGAAGGGCTTGGAGGGCTCTACTTCGATGCGGGTGGATATGTGCCAGTTCTTCGTCTCAACATCGACGATATTGTCTTCGTCCAGCCAGGCCTCGATCTTGCTCTGCGTAACCCTCAGGCGCACGCGATACCAGCGCCGGTTGTCGAACTGAATCCAGTCCGACGTCTCGTTCTCGGACGCATCGTATCCGTCGAGGCTCGACAGTCCGACGACTGATCCTCCCCAGCCGCCCAGGATCAGAGAGCAGTAATCGTCCTTCACCGGGAACGTGAGGCCGCAGAAGAAATCGTCCTCCGCCACGCGCATGGCCTCCAGAGCGACCTCGTAGTCCACGCGCGGGATCTGCCTGATCCAGGTGATCCCGGTCATGTCGCTGCCCCTTGACAGCACGATCCGGTCATTCTCAATGCGGACTTCCTTCTGGCCGTAGAAATCGCTCTCTCTCCACCCGCCCAGCGTTCTGCGGTTGAACATGTGCTCCCATCCGTCCCGGGCCACTTCTATGCTCCCCAGATCGGTCATCTGCCCGGCTGTGATTTCGACGCCGCGGATCGTGCACCAGGCGTCGCGCTGCCCCGGGCGGCGAATGTCCAGCGAGTGTTGTCCCGGCGTCAGGCCGCGGAGCACGAAGGTGCCATCCGCCGCGACTTCCGCCTCCGCGTAGCACGACCGGGCACCACGGGCATAGCCGGCCGTCGATCTGTCCGGACGGGCGGGCTCGTCCGGTATGGTTGCGCTCTGGACGGCGACTACGTGTTTCTGGGCTGAGGTATTGCCATCTGCCTGCAGTAGGCGCCCCTTCACGGACCCGGCCTGGGGAACGGTCAGCTCCATCGTCTGTGTGCCATCGTCGGGGATCACATCGAGGCCTCTGAAGAGGACCGCCGCCAGGCCATCGCCATCCGTGGCAGCCTCCGCCGGCCCTTCAACCCAGAGGTCATACCGGGTGCAGGGGAGCCGCTGAAACCGCACGACCCCGGCCTCATCGGACCACGTCCCGCCCATGCTGCCATCCACCTCTCCGTACACGTTCCACAGATGCACTTTGACTTTCCGATCCAGCGGCTTTCCGTCGTCCCGCTGCAGAACGAACGCGACCTCCTCGCGGGGCGGCTTCGGTTTGAGCGTCAGCTCCTGTTCACGCTCTTCGTCTGCTGTCACCCGAGCCGGAGCCACATTGTCCGCTGCCAGCCTCCCCCCTATGTAAGGGCATACGTACACCACGCCGGCATCCGGGACTCGCAGCGCGAACGTCCCGTCGGCATTCGGCGTGGTCCCCATCGGCCGACCGGCGGCATCGCGTGGCAGTTCAGCCAACAGGCGCTCCCCGGCCAGGATCCGCCAGTCCGATGGCCGCTCACTGCCTTCGAGGACCAGGCGCCCCCTCAGCACGGCACCGGGCTTCTGACTGGGCTCTTCCCCCTGCACCGGTAGCGGGACGAGCAGGGCGCCCAACGCGAATGCAGCCGCACTCGACCAGATGCGCACCGTTCCAGGCACGTTAACGCCCATCGTTCTCATCGCTCTCGTTCTCCGGTCCCACTTCCGAGCATCGGTTCGCCTGGCAATGCTCGCCTTCCCCCCCAAGGTCGCTTGCTCCTGCGGCGGCGAGCGCATTCGTGCGCGATGTGAAGGCGCGGCTTCAGCAGCGCGGCCTTCACCCTTGAGCGGTCGTGTCGCCAGTTGCGGGCACACCATACCGCGCTCTTGGGAATCTGTCCGCCGTCCCCGTTCGTCGCGCGCGAAGAGCGTCGTCCCTCAAGAATTACGTATGGCGTCCCCGGAATCCCGCGCGCGGCCTGCTGCTGCTTCGAAGATTCCGCCCGTCGGCCCACTCGTTGTAGCCGGAGCAGCCTGCTCCGGCAGCCCCCAGCTCCCCGCCGGGCCCATCTTCATCGTTTCCGGGTGGCCCAACGGGGCCATGAAGAACTGCTTCGAAGATTTGGTCGTGTGCCTTTCTGTAGGCGAGTACCTGTGGCTCGCCACTGTCCCGACTCGGAGAGGTCGGGGCCACAGCCGCGTCTCAGCGCTCCCACGGGCTGTGCGCCAGCCCAGACATCTTCATCGTTTCCGGGTGGCCCACCGGGCCATGGCTAACTACCCCCAGGTGAGGTGAAGGCGCATCCGGAGCGCGCAGTAGGACCGATCTCTCGTCCGCCCGGCCACCCCGGCTACATATGCCTGCACGGGCAAGAGGCTGTCCGCGCAGTATAGTCCCGCGCCACCGGTGTACGGATATGCGACGCCACGCTCGCACACGTAGTTGGCGAGGCTGATGCCGTGGGCCACTAGGTGCGCGCCGAACTCGGCTGCGTGAGTGAGGTCCGACCCGCTGGGCATGTTGTACGAGTAGTGGTGTGGATCGGTCGCCGGGTGGTTATGGAACCGGAGCACCACCTCGGCACCCAAACGGCCTGCCGTCTCAGCAAGCTCGGCCGGGGTGAAGCCCACGCTCACTTGCGTGCTGTCGGGGCCCTTGTGCGCCCACAGGTGCGTCACAAAGCGGTCTCTCGCGAAGCCGATCACCATCCACTCGTGCTTCTTGTACTTCAGGAGGTAGGCCGCGAAGGAGGGGAAGCTCGCCATCCGCATGTTGCTCGGATATAGCGCCCCGTTCGGGTCAAGCCCGCTCTTGAAGTGCGGATCGGGGTGCACCGGTGACGAGCCGCACCCGAAGTACTCTGACAGGTCTCTCTCTCTCAGCTTCCCCGCGACCCGATGGACCTCAGCGGTGGTGAGCGGACGCGACAGCCACAGCACGAGGATCGTCACTGAGCCCCAGATGCCCCCGGCAACAAGGAAGCAGACGGCAAATCCCCCGGCACCGCACACCGCAACGCCGGCGACCAACAGCACCGTGACCCCAAGCAGGTACCAGAACGCCATCTTCGCCGCGTCCCCGGCGCGCTCCCACCCATCAACCCACAGCCAGCCCAGGGTTGCGCTCACAACGCCAGCGAGCACGAGTGCTCCCAAGAGTTCCATGCTTGGTCCCACCTGCGCTGCGGCTTTGCACGCGCCGCCACAGACGTGCCCGGCACCCCAGCGCGCTGAGGAACCCGCGCTCGGGGCGAGCAACTCGCATGCATCAGTACGCGCCCGTTTTCCACATGAGCAGCAAGTTGACACCAACCAGGAGAACAAAGACCGCCGCGCCCATCGCTAACCACCACAGCGTCCTTTGCCCCACGTCAAGGAGATTCCCTCGCTCCTTCAGCTTCTCGCATACGTACTTTCGCGAGGTACGCCAGCAGCAGCTTGTTCTATCCCTATAGAATGACTGGACCTGGAAGGTCTCATCCTTCGGCCACGGACGCTCGTCCGCCCTCTCCTCAGCCGGCGGCCTCACCGCGCCATGTAGTCCCATAATGTACTCGCATTTCGCGGCGAGGACCAAGTTCTCCAGCCAGCGCTTGTACTGCTTCCCCAAGAGCTTGGACACGTTCGACTGCAGCCACCACGCCAGGAGGAACACCAAGGCCAGGAAGCCGCTCGCCGGGTCCGAGTGGTGCTTCACAAAGGCTGCAACGGCCCAGGCCAGGACACCGCCGATCGCGCCTCCGCAGTACGTTACGTACTTGTAGTACTGGTCCAGGTTCCACCGTGCGATGTCGTGGTAAACGGGGCACATCACCCGAGCGCTCTCGGGATCCACGTGTCGCCCAGATTCCGATATCCACCGGCCGCAGTCCTTTCCGCGACCCCGGTCAACTGCCTTCTCCCCCCCACTGTCCGCGCTGGCCCGGCACGCAAGGGCCGAGCCGATGACGGCGCCAACGAAGCTCCCGAGGATTGCTCCAAGCATGGCTCACTCCCTCCAGATCGCGATTCCCGGGACACAAGACGCGTTTGCCCGTATGCCTGTCCCCAGGCCCCCGGGTGCACACCTCTATCGAATCGCCACTGCCTCGACCTACCCCACGACCGCCTCAAAGCACGCCACGGCATTCTCCGTGGGTACGTCGGGCAGGATGGGCTTGGTGGTGCCGAGGATGAAGCCGCCGCCGGCGCCGATCTCTTCGCAGAGCCGCTCGACCTCCCCCGTGATCTGCTCCGGAGTGCCGCGGGGGAGCAGCTCCTGCGTGCCGATGCCGCCGTTGAAGGTGATGTACTTGCCGTACTCGCGCTTCATGGCGTAGACGTCCTGCGCCTCGGGCTGGAACGGGTTGAAGATGTCCACGCCGATCTCGATGAGGTCCTCAATGATGGGGGAATTGTCGCCGCAGGAGTGGATCATGACGTACTTGCCGTGGTCGTGCGCGCGGCCGTACATCTGCTTCAGCCGGGGCTTCAGCACATTGCGCCAGTGCGTGGTGCCCATGAGCACGCCGCGCTGCGCGCCGAAGTCATCGCCGAACCGGATGCAGTCGATGGGGAGCGTCGCGAGCCGATCTACGATGGGCAGATGCAGCTCCATGAGCGCGTCAAAGAGGTCGTCGATGAACCGGGGGTGCTCGAGAAGGTCGGCGAGCAGATTCTCAAAGCCCCGCAGGGCCCAGGAGCGCTCAAAGAAGCTGAGGCCGATGCCGGCCTGGCGGAAGAGCTCCGGGCTCTTCTCCAGCCGCTCGCGCATCTGCTCGAGCTCGCTGTCGGGGAGGAGCTCGGGGAGCTCGTACCCCTGCAGCGTCGGCTCTTTCAGCGGCACGTCAACGGTGTGGAAGATGTTGCCGTCCACCCACTGGCAGCCGAAAGCGTCCCGCCAGGTGCCATCGGGCTGGTGGTCGCGGTGCAGGTCAACGCCGGCGCTCGCCATCTGAGGCACGATGCGCTTGCGCCAATCCGGCGTGCCGTAGTGAGCGTCGAGGCGTCCCTGTACCTCCTCGTCAATGCTGATGGTGTACGGCACCCAGTCGGGCTCTTCATGCCGCAGGGCCATGAGAATGCGCTCTCGTGGTGTCATAGGCCACCTCCGTAATTCTGGGGACACCATACTTAATTATTGGACTCGAGTGCGGTGTGCGTTGAACTTAGGATTGGCCCAATAATTAAGTATGGTGTCCCCAGAATTCCTCATCTACGCTACGCGGACGCCGTGCCGGACGGCCTCGCGGATGATGCACGGGGCGCGCTTGCCGTGTTCGAACTCCTCGGGCGTGTAGCAGAGCGGGTCTACTGACCCAATGCTGCTGTCGTAGAAGATGCCTGTCTGCTCCCGGAATGTCGAGCGGCGCCGATCCCTCGGGACCTCTCTGAACCGTTCGGACACGATCAGTAGGTCGATGTCGCTCCCGCGATCCGGCTCGCCCTGCACGCGAGAGCCGAAGATCCAGATCTGGAGGGGGGCGTACAGCTCGTGGAGACGATCCAGGTACTTCTCCACGAACTGGCGCACGCGCGCATCGATGTCCGTGCCCGTCGCTATGTCGATGGGCGGAGTTTCGGGCAGTTCGGGGAGTAGTGCGTCGCCGCCATCCGGATTGGTCCGGCCAGAGCGCTCGCCCTCTTCAGCCACACGCCTCCTGATGACCGCAAGCGCGCGTTCCGCTGCGGCCAGTGCCTCCTCCCCATGCTCGCGGGTGCATCTCTCGAAGGGCGCCACGCCAGCGTCGTCCGGGTAACGGAGCTCGAAGTAGTCCTCCCCGAGCTTGAAGACGGCCCTGTCCAGATCGTCGCTCATCGAGGTCAGCTCTGCCAGCTCCTTCAGCGAATGCGTCTTCGGCGCCAGCTCCCCGTGCTGCGCAATGTGGAGAGCCTTCAGGGCCTTCTCCACTGCTTGCTGGCACAGCACAACGCACGTGTCGTGGCTACCCAGCTCCCGCGTCTGCCGGGCAGTCGCCAGATCGTGCTCTGCCTGCCTCATCCAGGATTCGACGTATCGGTTGGCCATCCGTGCCCACGCCCTGGTCTCTAAGCAGTCCTCAGACCGGGGATTCATGAGCAGTGTATCCCCGACAAGGAGCAGCGTCAAGGGAGCTGACAGGGGAGGAGTCAATGCCGCGGCTGACCAGCCGCCGGGGGCTAGCGCATCTTCGACAGTGGTGCACGGAGAGCCTGCTGAGAGCGCCGGAGCGTGGGCCTATGAGTCGGTTTGTGGCTCTGGTCTTCCTCGGCTCGACACACTCGTGGGGCGGAACTGACCGGGGGGAGCCGCCAGCTCGCGACCAGTTGCCAGGAGGAAACTGACGAAGCACAGAGAACTTCCAGGGCGCCTGTACAGACGCAAGATGCGGCCGATTTAGGTTCGCAAGGTTTCACGTACTAGCACACTACGAGACAGCTCAGAACGGCCGCTGGGGCCCCTGGGGGCGCACTTCGGGGTCGCGAGTCTCGTAAAGCTCATAATCCGCTGGGCAGAGGGTATTGCGTTCCTCAGGAGCGACGACCCCGGCGACTCTGGCCTACCCGGTGCATGAGACGTGCATCAAGCCGACTTATTCGGACACCCAAGGAAGACTATCGGCATGCCACGCAAGTTCGTACGCCCGTGCATGCGAGACGGCTGAACCAGGGCAACATCTACTTCTCCATCGTGCGGCGAAAGGTCCTCACGCGCAGCGACTTCGCCGACCAAAGCCCACAACAGGAACGCCTCGCCGCCTGACGGCCGGTAAACTCGCTACACCACCGAATCTGCGAATCGGAACACTGAGTACCGCAGATCACCAGCGCCTCGATCGTGTACGACTCTTGGGAAACGAGCCCCGAAGTGAGGACGCTCCGATGAGGTTTCACCTGATGGCAGCGATCTGCATTGCCCTCGCCCTTTCTGGGACGATCTTGCTGGCACGTGCGAGTCTCGCCGGCGGCGCAGTTCTCGCGAAGAAGTCGATTCAGTGCTACCCGGCCGCCGGGGCACGGACGATGGACGGGCAGCTTGGCGAATGGCAGGCGGAGACGCCGCTCACGATGGACGAGGGGCCGGCCAAGCTGTGGACCGCCTGGGATCGGGATCACCTGTATATCGCGTGCGAAGCAGCGCGCTGGCGCGGCCAGCTCCCGGTGCTCTCGCTCTTCCTGGACCTGCGTCCGGCGGGCGACCGGGACGCCTTCTACCGCCGCGGGGTGTACTACGTGAAGCTGATGGCCGCTCCCGAGGTGATCGACGACGACGTCCTGCGCGAGCGCGAGAAGACCGGGTACTGGCTCGCGGAGACCGAGGATCCCACGGCCCGACGCCTCATCTGGAAGGAGTTCAGTTGGACGGGAGTGGTGCGTGCTGCCGTCGTGGCTGCTGCCACCACGGAGGGCGAGGGGATCAGCTTCGAGGCGCGCTTCCCCTGGGCGACGTTTCCTCTGGCGGGTGGTGAAGCGTTCAGGCCGACGCCGGGGAGCAGGGCGGCATTCGGCTTCGATTGGAGCGTGTCAGTGCCGGGGCGGTGGGAGGTGTTCTGGGCAGGCTGGGGCGGCAATCGCATCGGGCCGAGCCGGCTGGCCGCCGTTGACCTGCTCGCGCGTGCGGAGGACTTCTCACGCGAGAGATTCGAGCGCGAGAGCCCGCCGGGGCCCGCTTCAGCCCCTGAGCCGACCCCAAAGCCCGAAGATGAACCACTTCCATCGGAGCGCCCCTCCGGCTTTGCGGTTACTGAGGTGTCCTCGCCTACCCGCTATGTCGAAGGAGCGCCGGTAAGCATCGAGATACGGGCGAACGAGTCGGCGGGCTATCGGGTCAGCCGATACATCTACGGCCAGTTCAGTGAGCATCTGGCGCTGGGCCGGCCCATGGTCAACGGCCTGTGGGCTCAGGCCATCATCAACCCCAGTTTTGAGCCGGGGCATCCTCGACTCGATTTGGCGACGCATAGGCATCTCTTGCTCCCCGCTCGCTCCGCGGAACTCCTGGCGCGCTGGAGCCCGCAGTACATATCTCGCGAAATGGCTCGCACCGTGCCACGGCCGTGGGTGCCGATCGGGGACGCAAATGGTCTGTCGATCGAAGACAATGCGTTCAATTCCACGCAATGCCAAAGACTCAAGGCTCAAGAGGGCGCTGAGGTGGGAGTGGGGCAAGTGGTTCGGCTTCCCATCCATCGCGAGCGAACCTTTAAGGCTGGCTTCTATGCGCGCAGCGCTGCCCCGACCGTCGTCACGGTCTCGGTGCGGGATACCGCGTCGGTGCTGTCGGCCGCGCAGGTGGAAGTCCGGGGCGCGGCTTGGCGCAGGTATGAGGCGACGCTGAAACTACCTGAGACGCTCGAGCCACGGATCAATCGCTTCTTCTTCGGGCTGACGGCGACGGACGCAGCAAGCGTCTGGCTTGACTACGTAACGCTTGTTCCGGCCGACAGTGTCGATGGGCTGTGTCCCGAGGTGCTCGAAATCTTCGGCGAGCTCAAGCCCGGGCACATTCGCTATCCCGGCGGGAACTTCGCCAGTGGCTATCACTGGCGCGACGGCATCGGCCCGCGGGAGAAGCGGCCCACCCGACTCAACGTCGCGTGGCTGGGCCTGGAGCCCAACGAGGTGGGCACGGACGAGTTCCTGCGCTTCTGCGAGTTGGCCGGGATGCAGGTGATGATGTGCGTGAACGCGGGCGATGGCACCCCGGAGGAAGCTGCCGATTGGGTC
Source organism: Armatimonadota bacterium (assembly GCA_030601885.1). Lineage (GTDB taxonomy): Bacteria > Armatimonadota > Zipacnadia > JAUWAU01 > JAUWAU01 > JAUWAU01. The sequence goes on along the minus strand of JAUWAU010000007.1, from coordinate 116,229 downwards.
GAGTACTGCAACGGCGGGCCGGAGACGCCTCTCGGCGGGCTTCGGGCGCAGAACGGCCATCCGGAGCCTTACAACGTCCTCGACTGGGACATCGGTAACGAAGTGTGGGGACACTGGCAGATCGGCCACTGTCCGCCCGATGAGTACGGCCGCCGGGTGCTCCGGTTCGCGGAAGCCATGCGCGCCCGCGACCCGCGCATCCGCATCTCGGCGTGCGGGCACTCGCCTTTCCACGAGACGGGCCGGGAGTGGAACCGCACGCTATGTGAGATCGCGGGCCACGCGTTCGATGTGTTGACCTTTCATACCTACATTCAGCCCCTGAACCCGCGCGCGATCCAAGACCCGGCCCAGAGGCTGCGCACGATCCTGTCTCACCCGCACCTGTACGAGCAGACCATTCGCGATATGGCCCAACGGATGCGGCGGTATGGGATCGCGAATCCAAGAATCGCCGTCACAGAGTACAATCTGAGGCCCAAGCAGTTCTCCTCGCCGCGGCTCGATCGCGCGGCCCACCTGCTCTGGTACGCACAGATGGTCCACGTGTGGCTGCGCACGGGAGACCTTCTGGCCCTGTGTCACATCACCGAGCTCAGCCCCTTCGATATCTACCGGCGTCTGCTTGGCAACCTGTCTCCCCGCTGCGACGTGTTCGGACTCTACGCCAACCGCGCGGGCGACCGTCCGCTGCGAATCCGCGTCACGTGCCCGACGTACGACGTGCCACGGGACTTCGGCCCCTATCGCCGCCTGTCGGCCGTGCCCATCATGGATGCGGTTGCTCTGGCAGGCCAAGATGACGACGGATCCTACGTAACGCTCGCCGTCGTGAACAAGGAACTGAAGCGTCGGATGCCCGTAAGTGTCCGACTGCACGATTTCACGCCCGCTCCCGAGGCAATGCTCTTCGCGATATACGATGCCGATCCAGCCGGCGACCCAAGAGCTATGAAGCCCCTCGCAACGGAGGAGACGACCATTCGGGTCGGCGACAGATTCACGTATGAGGTCCCAGCCTGCTCGGTGACGCTCCTGCAGTTGACGGCAAGATGATGCACATCGGAGGCGAGCACGGGCAAGAAGTTCCTCGAGGGCTACATGAAACCCGAGTCGGTCCAAAAGCACTTGCACAATCACCGGGACTACGGATATACCGAAGCGGAGGGCAAGTGATGATAGGATCGTGAGATCAAATGCCGGGCTTCGCTCTGGTCTTCGCAACCGTCGGGGTCGGTGTGTTGACGTTTGAGGAAGGTCGCGACCGACGGGCCGAGCCCGACAAACGCACCCGCATCCAACTCCGCGGCATCGACCCGCCGCCGACGGGCAAGTTCGGGCGGCTCGAGGCCCGTGCAGCCGGGCGAGGAGGTCGTGTGGCGCGGCAGGATCTACCTCATGGCAAACGACCCTGAGGCTCTCCTTGCCCGGTACCGGGAGGCCGGCAAGCCTGCGGCCCGGCGCGCACGCGGAGATGAGGGTTAGCATGCGAAACGATCTATCGAGGCGCGAGTTTCTGTCCACAGCCGCCAGCATTCTCAGCGCTGCGGCAATGACCGGCGGCTCCACTAACGCCGCGGAGGAAGCACGAGTGCGCGACGACGACATGATAACCATTCCGGCCGGTGGATTCCTTATGGGAACCACGGAGGAACAGATCGAGGAACTGGCCAAGCAGTACCATTTCCACCCCTCGTGGCTCAGCGGCGAGACGCCGCAGCGAACGATCGTACTCGCTGAATTCAAGATCGACCGCTTCCCGGTCACCAACGCTCAGTACCTTAGGTTCGTGAAGCAGGCCCGGCAACGCCCGCCGGTGACGTGGAGGGGAGGGTACCCGGAGGAAATGGCCAACCACCCCGTGGTCGGCATCGACTGGAAGTCGGCCGTGGCGTACGCCGAATGGGCGGGGAAGCGCCTGCCGACCGAGGCCGAATGGGAAAAGGCGGCCAGAGGCGGCGACGGGCGGATGTGGCCGTGGGGGAACGAGTGGAACGGAGCGCTCTGCAACTGGAACGAGGGTGACGAGCCGCTTACCGGGCTCCATACGACCCCGGTGGACGCTTTCCCGGGCGGCGCCAGCCCATATGGCGTGATGGACGCGGTGGGCAATGCGATGGAGTGGTGTGCCGACGAATGGAGCCCCATGGGCCGGCCAATGCGGGGCGGCAGTTGGCGGCAGAGCCAACCTTACCACCTCAGACCCGCCTGCCGAGTCTACGGACAATGGCTCAACAACAGCCAGAGCTGGTGCGGCTTTCGGTGCGCCGTGTGATCCGGCCTTCGCTCGTGTGGCACGGGTTGCTCGCCAACCCGTGCGTCGCAGGGAGGGCACACTAGCTACTGGAGACCATCAAGATGCCGAGAATCATGATCCGCCCCTCTCAGGACCGGATGAACTGCTCCCTGGAGTGGCCGCCGTTGCCCGGTGAGATATTCCGGCTCAACCTGCCCGAGGCCATAGTCAACAACGAGGGCGGCCGGTGGGGTGTCCGTGAGATAAAGCCGCGCTGGGAGGCCGGGCCAGGCGGCCGGCAATCCTACGACGTCGAGGTGCCCGGCGGCATGCGGCTTCACGTGCGAATGCAGCCGTTCGAGGACTATGTGGACATACGCTACCAGGTTACAAATCTGCAGACCACGCCCTGGACGGAATCTCTCGCGTTCACCTGCTTCAACCACGGATCCGTACCGAGCATCAACGACTTCGAGCTGCTGAGGACGTACATCTGGCGAAAGGGCCAGCCGTACCGCCTCATCGACATCGAGCGCAAGTTCAGCACCAGGCCGCTCGTGCAGCTCTTCGGCATCGAGGGGGCCCGGCCGTGGCACGAGATCAAGTTCGTGGCGAAATTCCAGGCTACCCCGCCGGAGCCATGCGAGCCCCTCATCGCCATCCAATCCAGAGATGGAAAGCACGTCACCGGAGTGGCGGCGCACCCGGCGCTGTTCCTCTTCCAGAACGCGGAGTATTCCTGCATTCACTCCTGCCCGACCTTTGGGGCCTTGAAGCCAAACGAAACTGGTGAGGCACTCACGCGGCACTACTTCCTCGAGGGCACAGCTCACGACCTGAAGAAGAGGTACGACGAGGACTTCCCGGCGTAACGGAGGACACCCATGCTGATCGCAGGCTGCCTCATGATCGGAGCCGCCGTCTTGGCCGACGAGCCGCCCGCCCCGCGCCCCGAAGTCTGGATGTGCCACCACGAGCTCTGGGACCTCGCCGAGCCCGACGCCGAGTGGAGCTTCGTCCGCGAGCACCTCACCGGCATCAAGCTCTACATCGGCTCGGTGCAAAAGAGCCCAGAGGACAGACTCAGGAAACTGGCTCGGGCTTTGAGGGAGGCTGAGATAAAGGTAGCGGTCGAGTGTGGCGGGACGCTTGGCTTTGCCCCTCTGGACGACACGAACGGCGAGAAGTCGGCCGAGATAGAGCTGGCCAAGCTCGGGAAGTGGACCAATGCCGGAGGTGCCCTACACTACCTCGACCTCGACGGCCCGGTGCGCCGGCTGCTGTATCCGGGCAGGGACAGACAGGGCTTTACATCTGTCGAGCGGTGCGTGCGCGAGTTGATGGACTACATGAAGGCAGTTCGGGCCGTGTATCCGGACATTGAGTTCTTCGTCCTGACGAACTTCCCGAATTGGGGATACAGGGGCGATGTGTCCTATCACGCCCGCGGCCCGAAGCGCCAGGACTGGGGCGACTATCATGAAGTGATTACCGAGATCATTCGCCAATGCCGGGAGGCCGGCGTGCCCCTGAAGGGCCTCACCTGCGACAATCCATACGAGTACGCCATTGGGGAGCGTCGCTCGGCCACGCTGGAAGACCCGCAGAAGGTCGATTGGCTGGCGCGTATCAGGGCTCTCGAGGAGTACATCGAGGGGGAGGGCCTGGAGTTCAACCTGATCTGTAACTCCGAGGTAGGGGGAAAGGAATCTGCCCAGGCGTTCTATGCGAGGACTCTGAAGTACCTGGACACCTATATCGAGGCCGGTGGGACGCCGAAGCGATACATCATCCAGAGCTGGTATCCGCATCCGCGGGAAGTGCTTCCGGAGACCGGCGAGCACACGATGACCGCTCTTCTCAAGGCAGTGATCGAGCGCGTGAGGCAACTCAAATAGTGTCGGCGTGCATGACTCCGCCGTGACAGAGCCGCTCTCGCGAGCGCGCCGGGGATGATACTCAGCGTCTTCGGGAATGGACCTTTGACGGCAGGGGGGGTAGGGGAGAGGCCGCCGTTCACGAGCTGCCGCATTGTGACGTTTACTGCATCCTGGCCGAGCCCGGCCCCAGCACCGGGTCGTTTTCGAGGTTGTACAGCTCGCGTCCCGGGTTGAGGAAGTCTCGTAGTGGCCAAGGATGCTCATGAGGCTTTTGCTGCCTCTGCTTGACTGTCCTTATTTGATGCGCCCGGCCCCGATCCACATACTGCATGCACGCGTGTGGCCGACACAACCGGGCATGGTCTCTGCCTCTCGTGCGCAGCAGCCGATGCGCCTTCAACTACTGCCCCTCCTCGACTGTTATCGGACTGAACGACGTCTGCGTGTTCTTCGCGTAGTAGCCGTAGTAGCGGATCTCCTTCATTCCCTCAGGCAGGCGACTCTGTAGCTTCTCCCCGTCTATTTCCAGCACCACCGTGCCGGCCTCGAGGTCAACTGTCACGGTGGCGTCGAACAGCTTGCTCTTGTCAAACTCGGCGGGGAGCTTTGAGCCCACGTTGTGGTTCTCGAACGGGCCCACGAATATGCCGTGGGCGCCCATGCCCATGAGAGTGCCGCACTTGACCAGGTTCTCGTTCTTCTCGTCAGGCCCGAAGGCGAGAAGACCGTTCTTGGTTGTCGCATGGGTGAGCGTCTTGTACTGCAGCCGGAATGCCGCTCGCCTGGTAAACGGCTTCTCCAGTTTCTTGAGGGCGAAGCCCTCCCAGTCGGCATCCAGCTCGTACCCCAGTTCAGACTTGGTCACGGTGCAGCCCATCGTCACGTCGAATGTCGAAGTCTTGTCTATGCCTTTTTCGATGGGGCGTTGTTGCCGGCTCCGCTGCTGGCCGTACCCTTTCCACCAGTCAGGGCCCTCGGCCTCGATCTGCGCGTTGAGTTGGAGCAGGGCCTGCTTCATGGCCTCAAACCGCCGCGGCTCCTGCGCCACAAGGTCGTTGGCTTCCTGCAGGTCCTCCTTCAGGTTGTAGAGCTCGAACTGGTCGAGTTCGGCGCTGGCCAGGATCTTCCAATCGCCCTCCCGCATCGCGATCTTCGGGCCGGGCGCCCCGTGGTAGCGCCAGTACATCGGAAGTTGACGCTCGATGGGCTTCCCCGCGAAAGCGGACAGCATGCTGGCGCCATCGATGGTTCGGTCGGTGGGCACTGGGATGCCGACGATGTCGCAGACGGTGGTGAAGATATCGGAGCCAACGATGGGCTCGTCGCTTTCCGAGCCGGGCTTGACGTGGCCGGGCCAGCGGACGATCCCCGGCACGCGGATGCCCCCCTCGTACATCGCGCGCTTCCGACCGCGCAGGCCTCCCGTCGAGCCGCGGGTGCGACCTCGTGTGCCATCACCCTCCGGCCCATTGTCGGATGTGAAGATCACCAGCGTGTTCTTGGCCAGATTCATGTCGTCCAGCGCCTTCATCAGCATCCCGAACGCATGGTCAAGCTGCGTGACGTTGGCGTGGTGCTGAGCGTGATTCGGATCTTCGAGATCAGGATACATTGCGATGAATTGAGGGTCGGATTCGATCGGCAGATGCGGCTCGTGGGTCCACACCGTCAAGAAGAACGGTCCGGCTCGGTTCGAACGCTTCTTGAGCCAGTCGATGGCCTCCTCGACCACCAGGACCGCCGCGAAACCCTCGAGCGGCCCGAGGGGCTCGCCATTGCGGACGAAATTGTCGGGGTTCTTGTGACTGGGGTGGGCGTTGTTCTGTGTGGCGAGCCAGTGCTCATATCCATGATCGGTGGGTTGGGGCTGCTCGGGCGAGTTGAACATGCCGTTGAGGTGCCACTTGCCAACGTGGCAGGTGGCATAGCCGATGCCCTTGAGCAGCTTGGCGACGGTTATCTCTGTCGGCCTCAGATGGATTGGCGAGCCCGCCGGGATCCAAGTGAAGACCCCGTTGCGGTACGGTGTGCGTCCTGTCAGGATCGCCGAGCGCGACGGTGAACACACCGAGCTTGCCGAGTAGCAGGCGGCGAGCCTCATTCCCTGTTGCGCAAGGCGGTCGAGGTTGGGCGACTTGATGATCGGATGCCCGTAGCAGCTCAGGTCCCCCCATCCCAGATCGTCGGTGAGGAAGACGATGATGTTGGGCCGCTCGTTGCCGGGCGAGGCGCCCTCGCCGAAAGAGAGACGCCGCATCGAAAGCGCCGCCGAGGCGCCCAGCAGCGTCTTGCCGGCCAGCGAGACGAATCCTCTGCGGCTGACGGCTTTGAGCTTTGCCATAACCCAACCCCCTGTTGTCACGGCAGCCCACGTCATTCGTTGGCCAGGCGGAGGGCAAAGCGCGGCGTCGTTGCAAGCATGCGCGGCCCGCCTTTACCTCGCCTCCGGTTGTGTGTCAACCTGTTCATCGGGGGGCGCATCGGGCGCATAGTCCGGATTAGGCTCAGTCGGGACCGGCGCCTCGACCGATCTGGAGACTGCGCAAAGGGCCCCATGTGGGTTGCTGAGGCGCCCGTATGGTGTTTCGAGGCCGGCGGGTTTCACCGAAACTCAATCTTCTACGAGAGCTCCGAAAGCAGCTCAAGGCAGCACATGAATGTCTGGTCGCGCCCGACCGCGGAGCTACTGACCTAGATGACAAATGGCTGTAAGAGCCATGCCTCTGACAGGCAAAGCTCGTTGAGCACGTGACCGCCACCCATGGTACCAGGGGGCATCATAGAGCACTGCCCGGGGGAAACCTCCGCTTTCCCCTTGACAAGTACCCATCATGAATGTCCCCCGAATTATCCCGGGTCACTCCCGCCCCGGCCCGGAGGCCTCCGGGGTCCCCCTCCGCCGTATGACGGCGCGCTCCTGGGGGAGGTCCGGGTAGTAGACGGCGATGATCCGATCGTCACCGTCCAAGACCACCCAAATGTCCTCCGAGCCGTTGATCCGCCTCAGGCTGCTGCGGTATCTCATCACGGTGCGCCCGCCCTCACCGGCGAATCGCTTGGTCCCCCGCAGGCTATCGGGGGTGCCTAGCCAGTCGACAACGTCGGCCTTGGTTCGTCCGGACACAAGCACGCGCGCAAGTAGGAGCCTATTGCTGAGCGTCTCCAGCTGGCCCTGGAGGAGCCATATCGCAGTGACGAGGCATAGACACACCACTACGCAGACGACGCAGCAGAAGGCGCAGGCGAGCGATACAGAGCTTTGCAGTCGTTGGCCCTGCACTCCGGCATCACCACCACTCTGAGTCATACGTTTCCTCCGCACAGCAGTCCATGCAGGCAGCCGAGGCCGCGTCCGGAATTCCGGGGACAGCATACTTAATTCTTGCTGCGTGGCTTGCGCGGGCCCTTCGGGCCTCGCTTCTTCGGCCGCAAAACGCACCCCAGAGCGTCCTCTAAGCGCCGCACGAACCCCTCGTCCCCCAGAGGCCGCCCCGTCCGTTCATGGCGACGCAACAGTTCCGCCTCCTCCCTCGATACTGAACCTCCAAGGAACTCCTCCCAGGTGCCCTCGCCCACCATCTCCACCAACGGCTCCACCCGCACCAGCCCATCATCGCGCCCAGCTATGTGTGCCGCCGCGCTGCTCCAGTGGTACTGCTCCGGCCTGCTCACTAACCCAGCACGCACCGGATTCAACTCCATGTACCGAGCCGCCCGCACCGTGTGCCCCTCGTCCAGGGGGAACGACGCAAAGCGCCCCTGCCACAGATGACCCCGCCAGCCCTCCCGCAAGTTCACCCGCCGTGTGTATCGCCGGTGCGCCTCGCCAATCGCCCGCCGCAGGCTCTCGTGCGTATCCGGTACCGCGATCAGATGCACGTGGTTCGGCATCAGACAGTACGCCCACACCTCCACCCCTTCACGGTCACACCACTCCGCCATGAGCTCGATGTATGCCTCGTAGTCAGCCTCGCAGAAGAACGTCTCCTGTCGGCGATTCCCGCGTTGGGTGATCTGATGCGGCACCCCTGGCGCTATTACCCGTGCTAGCCTGGCCATGCCACCACGATAGCCCTCATTCGCCCGGCAGTCAAGAATTTTGTATGGTGTCCCTCGAATTATGATGTCCCCTAGATTGAACCGCTTGCCGGTCCCGACCCATGCGGGTCCGAGCAGCAAGGAGAACGTCGCCCGCGGGGCGAACGACACGTAACCCATGATGCGGCCCCCGCCGAGCGCCAGCTATATGCTCCATTGGCAACGCCCGGTCGTGCGTTGCAGCAATGCCCGGTCCAGCATGGGCGACCCATCGCAGCCATCAACAGGTGGAGGCGCAACTACCCGTGGCAAAGAGGACACCACTGTACGAGCTGCACCGCGAGTTTGGCGCAAAGATGACCGAGTTCGCCGGCTGGGAGCTGCCCGTCTCGTATGCGGGCATCCTCGCCGAGCACGCTGCCACCCGCCAGCGCGCCGGGCTTTTTGACGTCTCACACATGGGCCGACTGGAGCTGCGCGGACCGCACGCTGCCGACGCGCTCCAGAGGGCGTCCACCAACGATGTCTCGGCCTTGCGGGTCGGGCGCGCCCAGTATGGCCTGATGTGCCGCGAGGACGGCGGCATCATCGAGGACTTCATCATCCTGCGCCCCGAGCCGGAGCGCTTCGTACCCGTTGTCAACGCGGTGAACAAGGAAAAGGATCTGGCCTGGATCCAACAGTTGGCCGGCGACAGGCTCCAAGTGGCCGATCTGTCGGCGAGCACAGCGATGCTGGCAATCCAGGGCCCCCGGGCGCAGGCGATTCTGCAGAAGCTCATCCCCGAAGACCTCGCAGCCGTCCGCCGCTTCGGCGTCACGGCAGTGCACCTTGAGGACTTCGGCGACCTCATCCTCTCGCGCACCGGCTACACCGGCGAAGACGGCTTCGAGATCCTCCTCCCGGCCAACGCGGCCGAGCGGATATACCGGCGACTGCTGGAGGCCGGAGGGCCCGAGGGCATAGCACCGTGCGGCCTCGGCGCCCGCGACGTCCTGCGACTGGAGGCGGGCCTGCCGCTGTACGGCCACGAGCACACTGAGGACACGAACCCCATCGAAGCAGGCGAGGGCAGGTTTGTGAAACCTGACGCCGGCGACTTCTGCGGCCGCGAGGCCCTGAAGCGCATCGCAGCGAAGCCGCCGTCGCGCCGGCTCATGGGGCTGAGGATGCACGGGCGGCGCATCCCGCGGCAGGGAGCCATCGTGCTCAAGGAGGGCGAAGAGATCGGCGATGTAACGAGTGGCACCTTCTCGCCGATGCTCCAGTGCCCCATCGCCATGGCCTACGTGAGGGCCGACGCGGCTGACGTCGGCACGCCGGTGCAAGTGCGCATCGACGCGCGCACTGAGCCGCAGGAGGGCGAGGTCGTCGAGCACCACTTCCTCGCCGCGGGCAAGACGTAGGGGCGACCCGCCGGGTCGCCCCTACACCGGAGCAGCGCGTAGCAGAGAGACGACCGCACGGCTTGGCCCCGTACGGGGTCCCGCTTGCTACTCTGCGAAGTAGCTCGCTACGTAGCACGAGTCAGACAGGGACGAGCAAGTCCCTGACCCTATGGGCGGGACGCCGACCCTGAAGGGGGTCAGGCGCCGTGCCACACGGTCGCGACCGAGGCGCCAATGAACATTCCTGACGACCTGAAGTACACGAAGACGCACGAATGGGCCAGAGCGGAGGGAGAGCTGGTGCGGATGGGCATAACGGACCACGCCCAGTCGGAGCTGCAGGACATCACGTACATCGAGCTGCCGGAGGTCGGCACGCAGCTTGGGCAGAGCGAGGCCTTCGGCGTAATCGAGAGCGTCAAGGCGGCGTCTGATCTCAACCTGCCAGTGGGTGGCGAGATCGTGGAGGTGAACTCCGCGCTGCCCGACGAGCTGGACGTCATCAGCAGCGATCCGTACGGGCGCGGCTGGATCATTGCCGTGCGGCCGAGCGATCCCGCGGAGCTGGATGCCCTGATGGACGCCGCGGCATACGCGAAGCTCGTCGAGGAAGAGGGATAGACGGTGAGCTACATCCCCATCACCGAGTCCGACCGTGAGGCGATGCTGGCGGCCGTGGGCGCTTCTTCGGTCGAGGAGCTGTTCGCCGACATTCCTGCCGCCATCCGCGAGCGCGCCCAGATGTCGTTGCCCGAGCCGCTGCGCGAGCCGGCCTTGGTTCGGCACATGCAGCAACTCAGCGCGCGGAACCGCAGCCTGGACGAGCTGGTGTGCTTCCTCGGCGCGGGCATCTACGACCACTTCATCCCCAGCATCGTCTTGGACGTGCTCTCGCGGCCCGAGTTCAAGACCGGCTATACGCCCTACCAGGCCGAGCGCTCGCAGGGCATGCTGCAGACGATCTACGAGTATCAGACGATGATCTGCGAGCTCACGGCGATGGACGCGGCCAACGCCTCCATGTACGATGGCGCGACGGCGCTCGCGGAGGCCGTTCTCATGGCAGCGCGTGCCACCAGGCGCAGCCGCGCGCTCGTGGCGAACACGCTGCATCCGCTCGCGCGAAGCGTCGTCGAAACGTACTGCGCCAAGGCCGGGGTCAGCGTCGAGGAGATCGGGTATGACCACGCTACCGGTCTCACCCTCCTCCACGGCGACGACTCGGCGACCGCGCTGATCGGCGACGACGTGGCCTGCATCGCCGCCCAGCAGCCGAACTTCTTCGGGCTCCTTGAGCCGATGGCCGACCTCGCCGAATTGACGCACAGCCACGGGGCCCTCCTCATCGCCAGCGTTGATCCCATCTCCCTCGGGATCCTGAAGCCGCCCGGCGAGTACGGCGCGGACATCGCCGTCGGCGAGGGGCAGGCGCTTGGGCTGCCGCCCGGCTTCGGTGGGCCGCTGCTCGGCATCTTCGCTTGCCGCGAGTCGCTCCTGCGGCGCATGCCGGGGCGCGTGGTGGGGCGGACCCTGGATGCCGATGGCAAGCCCGCCTACTGCCTCACGCTCCAGACGCGGGAGCAGCACATACGGCGCGAAAGGGCCACCAGCAATATCTGCACCAACGAGGCGCTCTGCGCCCTGGCCGCCGGCGCGTATCTGGCGGCGCTGGGCAAGGAGGGCATTCGCGAGGTCGCCACGCTGTGCGCGCAAAAGGCCCACTATGCCTTCGATGCCATCTGCGCGCTCGATGGCTTCGAGCCCATCTTCAGCGCACCGTTCTTCAAGGAGTTCGCCGTCAGGTCCCCGGTCGACGCTGCCGAGCTTCAGCGCCGCCTGCTGGAGCACGACATCCTCGGCGGCCTGCCACTCGGGCGCTACTACCCGGAGTTGGGCGACAACGCCATGCTGCTCTGCATCACCGAGCAGCGGACGCGCGAGGAGATCGAGGCGCTGGTGGATACGCTGGGGAACCGGTGAGGGCCGGCAAACGGGGGGGAGTGATGATGTGGACGAAAGCGCATTGGTCTGTTAGAGGGCTGCGCGGAGCCTGGTGGTCGGCCTGCGTTCTGGCTATGTTATGCGGTGGCACGGCTGCGTGGGCCGCTACTGTCACGGGCACTATCACTGCCGATGGCCAGCCGCTGCCGGGGGCGTGGATCCACATCGACGCACGGGCACATGGTCGTTTGCACTCGGCGCAGACCGACGAGCGAGGCAAGTACGTGATACAGGGCGTCGCCACCGGTGCCTACGAGCTGAGTGTGGGTGCGCCGGAGCACTCGCATTCCCGGAAGCAGGTAGTGATCCACGCCGCCGACCAGGTCCTGAAGCTTGACTTCGAGCTCCGCAAGCTCCCGACCGTCAGCGGCAGGATGTTGCTCGCGTCTGGCGAGCCGCTGGCCGGTACCCAGGTTGACATGGTGCTTCTTCGCGACCGCAGCTCGAACGGGTACACCGTCAGCACCGAGGCGGACGGCAGTTACCGTTGTGCCTGCTCCCGCGGAGCCGGCAGCTTCACCATCACCGCCCGCGTCTCCGGGTACGCGACGGTCACCGTGGCGGATGTGATGGTCCATGCCGGTGCCGACACGCCGGGGGTCGACTTCGTGTTCAGGGACCCGGCCGGCAGCATCTCCGGCTCAGTGTACGCCGCCGATGGAGTCACACCGGTGGCGGGCGCACAGGTACGGACTGATCGCCTTCATCCGATGGAGGTTGCATCGCGCGCTGCAGGGAGGGACAGGCCATCGCCGTGGAGTTGGCTCTCCGAACGCCCCGGCGCCATCGCCGCAGCGAACGGCTCCTTCGCCATTGGCGACCTGCAGGCCGGCCACTACGACATCGCCGCTCGAGGCCCCGGCTTCCAGGCCACGTACGTTCCCGATCCCGTCCGTGTTGAGCGATCGCAGAACGTGAGCGGCGTGAACATCGTCCTGAAGCCTGCGGGCCAGATACGCGGAACGGTCTACGGCGCAGACGGCCGGCCCGCGCCCGAATGCACCATGCGCTACGAGGTCAACCGTCCGGGGGCCGACCGTGAGCGGGTGGTGAGGGATGTCGTCCGGACCGATGAGCAGGGGCGCTATCTCATCGATTACCTGCCGGCCGGCACGTACAGCCTGACGCTCCAGGCGATGCAGGCTGCGCCGGCCACGTACCTGGTCACTGTCCAGGAGGGCCGAGCCGCCGAAGTCGTTGACCATCGCCTCCAGGCCGGGCTCGCGCTCGCCGGTACGGTGTCGGACCACGACGGCACGCCCGCGGACGGAGCCCAGGTATACATTCGCCCCACGGAGGGCACGACGCGCTCCAGGCGTTCCGCCAGGACCGACGCTGAGGGCCGCTTCCGCATCGAGCATCTGGCGCCTGGCACCTATGAATACGTCGCCGCCGCGTCCGGCGCTCCGCCCACCGGGTATGGCAGTGCGACAGTGGGACCCGACAGCAGCTCGGTCCTCGACATCCGCCTGGCAGAGCCCGCCGCCATTCGCGGGCGCGTGATCGCCAGCGACGGCGCGCCCATCGCCGGGGCAGATGTGTACTGCGAGCTGAGCGAGACGGAGCTGTCGCTCCGAGCATGGCCAGACCCCTATTGGGAGCTGCGCCAGACCGTCGTCACCGACGAGGACGGTGCGTACGCCATAGAGGGCCTTATCGCGGGAGGATGGCGCGTGAGCGCGCGCGCTAAGGGGTACGCTACGCGCGTCGCCGAGGTGCGCGTGGCCGAGCCGGGCGAGCAGGTGCAGGCGCCGGACCTCGTGCTCGGGCGCCTCGTGCGCCTGGCAGGTCGCGTCCTCATGCCCGACGGCAAAACGCCGGCTGGCAACCGGGCGCTCAAGGTCAGATTGCAGCTTGGTGGCTCCGGTGAGCGCGAGGTCACCACCGACGCGGAGGGCCAGTTCGTCATCCCCGACGTGCCGCCCACGATACAGAGGCTGGAGTTCCGGACCGAGGGCCTCGCACCGGTGCAGGTGGTCGTGGAGTCGCCGGAGGTCGCCAGGGACGGCCTCGAGGTCAGGCTGCTGGCATTCGGCGCCATCCGAGGCACACTGAGGCGCACTGATGGCGAACTGCCCGCTGACGGCGTCTACATCGTCGCTGGCTCGCCAGGGCTTCGGATGTCGGACTGGGCCCCGGCCCACGGCTCATCCCGCAGCCTCCACGCGACCAAGCTCGTGCCCCCGGAACGGCGGTGGGCCATCGAAGACGTCCCTCCGGGCCGCTGGGGGCTGCAGGTGATCGGCGACGGCCTCGCCCTGCTCGACAGGACTGACATCACCGTTCCCGAGGGTACTGTAGCCCAGATCGACCTGCAGGTGAGCGCCGGCGGCAGCGTCGCCGGAAGAGTCACCGCGATTGGCGGCGAGCCCGTCGCTGGGGCGCGCGTCCGTGTGCCGACGGAGGGACTGCGGATACGGCGATTGGAGCCCTCGGCGACCACGGACCAAGATGGCCGATACGTGCTCGACCACGTTACCCCCGGCCTTCGCCGAGTCGAGGTCAGCGCCTCCGGCTTCGCCGGTGCCGAGCTGGATGAGGTCACCGTCGCCGAGGGGCTCACGACGGAGAATGTGGACTTTGAGCTGTTCGTCGGCGGCACCATCGTGGGCAAAATACGCACACCCGATGGCACGCCGCCCCGGCGCGAGTACAATGTCCACCTGGCGGGTGGCCCCGACTATGGATGGGCCAACATGCGCGCTGACGGCACATTCGAACTCAAGCACATCCTGCCAGGGACCTACGAGGTGGTCCTGGGCCGCCCCAAACCGTACACGGCGGTCGCAACGGAGCCAAACGTGGTGGTATCCGAAGGCGAAACGACGGCGCCCATCGAGTTCGTGGTGCCCGAATAGCCGCCAACGTGGGACGCATCAGGAGTGTTGAGCCAGACCAATGACCCAAGCCACCCTCTTCGACATCTCCGCCCCCGGCAAGCGCGCCGTGCGCATGCCGCCGTGCGATGTGCCGGAACGACTGCCGGAGGAGCTCCTCGGCGCCGATGCGCTGCGTACAGAGCCCCCGGCTCTGCCGGAGGTCACCGAGCCGGAGCTGGCGCGGCACTATGCTAACTTAGCGCGGAAGAACTTCGCCATTGATCTCGGCTTCTACCCCTTGGGCTCCTGCACCATGAAGTACAACCCGAAGGTGAACGAGCGCGTCGCGGCGCTGCCCGGCTTTTCCCGCCTGCATCCGCTGCAGCCGCAGGAGACCGTGCAGGGGGCGCTGGAGCTCATGTGGGAGCTGGAGCGCTACTTGTGTGAGATCAGCGGGTTCGATGCGGCGTCGCTGCAGCCCCCGGCTGGGGCCAGCGGCGAGTTCACCTGCATGCGCCTCATCCAGGCGTACCACGAGGCGCGGGGCGAGGGACATCGAAAGCGCGTGCTCGTGCCGGATACCGCCCACGGGACGAATCCCGCCTCCGTCGTGCGCTGCGGCTACGTGCCCACGCAGATCGCCTCGGACGAGCGCGGCCGAGTGAGCCTCAGCGCGCTGGCCGAAGCCCTCGGCGACGACGTTGCCGGCATCATGCTCACCAATCCCAACACGCTCGGGCTCTTCGAGGACGACATCCTCCAGATCGCCGAGATGGTGCACGAGGCCGGCGCGCTGCTCTATTGCGACGGGGCGAACATGAACGCCACCATGGGCATCGCGCGGCCGGGTGATATGGGCTTCGACTCCATGCACTTCAACCTGCACAAGACCTTCTCCACGCCCCACGGCGGCGGCGGACCCGGAGCCGGGCCCATCGCCGTGAAGTCGCACCTCGAGCCGTATCTGCCCGATCCGCGCGTGGTCCGCACACCTGCGGCCCGCCAGCCTTGTGTAGGGCGAGGGTGCCACCCCGGCCAGCGGGGGACGGAGCCCCCGCACTACAATGCCACCTCGGCCTTTCGTGTAGGGCGGGGGTGCCTAGCCCCGCCAGCCTCAGATGTCAGCTATCACCTCGACTGGCGCGGCGAGCCGTCCATCGGCAAAGTGCACGCCTTCTGGGGCAACTTCCTCGTGGCCGTGCGCGCCTACACCTACATCCGGCAGCTCGGCGCCGAGGGCCTGCGGGACGTCAGCGAAACGGCGGTGCTCAACGCCAACTACATCCTCGCGGGCCTCGCGGACACGTACGACGTGCCCTATCCGGGGCGCTGCATGCACGAGTGCGTGCTCTCGGCACTCTCCATACAGCAAGCCCACGACGTCCGTACGTGGGACATCGCCAAGCGGCTCATGGACTACGGCTTCCACCCGCCGACGGTGTACTTCCCGCTCATCGTCAAAGAGGCCATCATGATCGAGCCGACGGAGACGGAGAGCAGGGCGACGCTCGACGCCTTCATCGAGGCCATGGGAGCCATCGCGGCCGAGGCGGCGACCGACCCGGAACTGTTGCACAACGCTCCGCATACCATGCCCGTGCGCCGCGTTGACGAGGTGACCGCCAACCGCGAGCCCAATCTACGCGCGTAGCGGCAAGGAGGATGGGAAAGGGAAAAAGTAGAAGACGGGCGCAATCATCGGGTGGCACGGGTTGCTGGTCCCTGTCTGAAGCGGGACCCCGTACGGGGTCAACCCGTGCGCCTTCGCTGATAGCCGGCGGAATACGGCCGAACAGCAGAAAGGTCACGTGAAATGGCTTCTAATAGGCACCAGGCGACCGCTGGCACTGTGGCCGTGGCGGCTCTCGTCGTCGGCGTTTTCGCTCAGACCTCCCACGCCATCACCCAACTTCCATGGACAGCATCCTCGTGTGTACCCGACTCGTTCGTTTCGGCATCATTGTCCCAGAACGAAGGAGACAAACCTGTGGCATTCCCTGAGACGCGCCCCAAGGGCGCCAGCTTTGCGCGACCGGAGGAGGGGGAGGTGGTCGAAGTCTCGCCGCCGGGCTTCTGCTGGTGGCGCGTCGAGGGCGCCAAGGCATATCGGCTCAAGGTTCGTGACGCGACCGGAAATCCCGTGTACCAGTCACCGACTCTCGAGGACCCCGTACACGTCCCGACAAAGGCGTTCCCGCCCGGGAGCTACACGTGGATCGCCGAAGCGCTCGATGGCGACGGCGTGACGCTCGCTAGCTGGGGCCCGCGGCACTTCAGCATCGCCGAGGGCTGCCCCGAGCAGCCGTGGGTTGATCCCGAGGGGCTGCTGGCGAGCGTGCCGAAGGAGCATCCCCGCCTTCTCTTCCTCAAGCGCGACCTTTCCGCCATTCGCGAGACGCTCGGCGCCACCCGCCGCGAGGCCTTCGAGAGCCTGAAGCGCTCGGCCGACGGTGCTCTGAAGCTCAAGCCGCCGCCCGAGCCCACATACGACCAGATCGAGGATCGCGTCAAGCGACGGATGGGCTATGTAGACTCCTTCCGCGCCATGCGCCGCTACCACACGCGCGGTATGCCGAGCTGCGCCCTCATGTACCTGCTCACCGGCGAGCGCGAGTACGGCGAGGTGGCCCGAGCGATCCTCGTTGACGCCGCGAGGTGGGAGCCGGAGGGCATCTCGTCGATCATGGCGCCGTACGGGGACGAGATCGGGCTGGGGCTGGTGAACGCGGGCGCCCACACGTACGACTGGATCTACGACCTGCTCAGCGACGATGAGCGGGAGCTGGTGCGCAAGATGCTCATCGCCCGCGCTGACCAGATGCTCCGCCGGCTCCAGCGGCGCGACTACCTCTACAGGCCGGAGAGCAGCCACGACGGTCGCCTGCCCGGCTACCTCATCGAGCACGCCATCGCCCTGGCCGAGCAGCCGGGCGCGAAGGTGTGGATGGACTACGCCATGCGCACCGTGCTGACCGTCTTTCCGCACTGGGCCGGGCGCGACGGCGGCTGGGCCGAGGGCATATCGTACGCTCAGGGGTACAACACCATCTACCTCCAGCCCTTCGAGGCGCTGCGGCTCGCCACGGGCTTCGATATCTGGCAGCGGCCCTTCTACCGCAAGGTGCGCTACTTCTTCTTCTACACCGTCTCGCCCGTCGGCGAGATCAAGCCGTTCGGCGACTCCGAGATCCATCCCATGCGCGGCTCCGAGAGCGGCATGCGGGCGCTGATGCTCTATCATGCACTGCGCTACCGCGACCCGGCCGTGCGCTGGTACGTGGATCAGCTCGGCGATCCGGAGCAGGAGCGGCGGTCGATCTCGCCGCTTCCGGGGCTGCTGCTGCCCGACGATCTGGCGCCCGCGCCGCCCACGCATCTACCCAACGACAAGGCCTTCTTCGGCGTCGGCATCGCCGCCCTGCACAGCAACATCCTCGACCCGCGCGACGACCTCATGATCCTGCTCAAGTCATCCCCCTACGGCGGCGTCAGCCACAGCCACGCCGACCAGAACAGCTTCGCCATCATGAAGGGCGGCGACGCGCTGGCCATTCCCGCCGGCTACCGCCATCCGTCGCATGGCTCGGCCTTCCACGTTAAGTACACGCAGCACACCATCGCCCACAACGCCATCCTGGTGAACGACGAGGGGCAGATCAACCGCGACGCCACGGCCAACGGGCACCTCACGACCTTCGAGACCATGCCCCACATCGGCTACGCCTGCGGCGACGCGACGGCGGCGTACAGAAACACGCTGACCCGCTGCCGCCGGCACGTGGTCATGATCCGGCCCTCAGTGATCTGCGTCGTGGACGACCTCGAGGCGCCGAGGGCGGCCGAGTACCAGTGGCTGCTTCATGCCTTCGAGCAGTTCGGGCTGAATGAGGCGGAGCAGCAACTCGTCTCCACCCGCGCGGGAAACTCGATGACCGTGCACCTGGCGACGCCCGGCGGCTTCGCCTTCGAGCAGACGGACGAGTGGCCCATGGACCCGAACGAGGGCGTCCCGGAGAGCCACCGCAAAGAGCTGAAGAAGCACTGGCACTTCACCGCGACAACGAGAGAGAAAGCTGCCGCCCGCCGCATCGCCGCCTTCATGACCGTCGAGGGCGACAGCGATGTCCCACCTGTGGCACAGTCCTCGCCCGCCGACGGCATCGTCCAGTTCAGGGCCACATTCCCCGATGGCGCAGCTACCGTCCTGGTGCGCCTCACGCCTGATGCCGGGCCCGAGCTTATAGCAGACCGCGAAGCGATCCTCGAGGCCCGCTTCGAGCCGGAGCGCGGAGAGCCGGAAGTGCTTACGGCGCGGTAGGGGCAGCAGCCGCCCAGCCTTGCGTGCGCCGACATTAGCGAGCAAAAGGTGGGGGAGGAGGGCTGCAATCGTGTCCAAACCACACCGCGAACAACGACACAAAGGGAAGACACCCGGCGTCACGCGCTGGCGCCGGACGCTCTCGCGCCGCGACGTCCTGCGGCTTGGAGTGGGTGCAGCTATCCCCGGCCTACTGGTCATGCGTGGTACAGGTTCGGTGGCCGCCGAGGCGCCGAGGCCCAACGTCCTGCTCATAACGTCCGACGACCAGAGCAAGTTCGACGTCGGCTGCTACGGCAACGAGGCCGTCCAGACGCCCGCAACGGATGCGCTCGCCGCCGAGGGCGTGCGCTTCGAGCGCTGCTACACCGTGTCGGCCATCTGCGTTCCGAGTCGCGCGGTGATGATGACCGGGCTGTATCCGCACGCCAACGGCTGCCATGGCTTTCATCAGCTCCGGCCAGACGTCAGGCCGCTGACTGCCTATCTACGCGATGCCGGCTATCGCGTCGGACTCGTGGGCAAGCGGCATCTGAAGCCGTGGGAAGTGTACCGGTTCGAGTACGCGCCGGAGGAGAAGACCAAGACGCGCGACCCGGTCCCCTATCAGCAGTGGGTCCGCGGATTCTTCGAGTTCCTGAAGGCCTCAGGCCCGGCCGAGCCTTTCTTCCTCATGGTCAACTTCCACGATCCCCATCGCCCGTTCCCGATCCCTGGCACGAAGAAGGGCCTGACGGCGGAAGTGCCCGACCCCATCGATCGCGGCAAGGTGAAGATCCACCCGACGCTCTTCGACGTGCCCGACGTCCGCGAGGAGGAGGGCCGCTACTTCGACGCCATTCACCGGATGGACCGGGCCCTGGGGCTGGTGTTCGCCGAGCTCGACGCGGCGGGGCACGCCGACGACACGCTGGTGATCTTCCTGGGCGACAATGGCGGCGCGTTCCCCTTCTCGAAGGCCACGCAGTACGAGGCGGGCATCAACATGCCGTGCATCATGCGCTGGCCCGGGGTGATGCGGCCCGACACGGTGAGCGATGCGCTGCTGAGCTTCATCGACGTGACGCCCACGATCCTCGAGCTGGCTGGCATCCGCATCCCCGGCGATATGCACGGGGAGAGTTTCGCCCCGCTGCTGCTCGGTCGCACCGAGAAGCACCGCGACGTGTTCTTTGGCAGCCAGACGGACCACGCCAGCCAGCCGGGGACGCCCATGCGCTCCGTCATCGCGGGCCACTCCAAGTACATCTACAACTTCGCGCCCGAGGCGAAGTACCGCATGAACGCCATGGGCGGGCTGACGTGGAAGGCCATGGTCGCGGCCGCCGAGACCAACGAGCGCTACGCCGAGCGCGTCAATCAGTTCCTCCATCGGCCGCAGGAGGAGCTGTACGACCTCTCAGTGGACCCCTACGAGCAGAAGAACCTGGCAGCCGATGACGCATGTGCCGCCGAGCTGAAGGCGATGCGCCGACGGCTGGTGGCGCACATGGACGAGATCGACGACCCGTTCCTGGCCGCCTACTCCTTCGCCAGCGACGCGCAGAAGCAGCGGATGCGAGCCAGCTATGACGAGTACCTGGCCTTCGACGGCGCCCGCGCCGAGGCCAGGCGCAAACGCCGCCAGTAACAGTGTAGCTCGGGCTGGCAGCCCGAGAACTGTGGGGCGGGGGTGCCCATCCCCGCCGGCCGTTGCCGTGGCCGCTATTGTAGCGCGAGAGGGCCTACGGCCCTCACACCCGTGGCCCGCCGCCTTTGCTGTTTCATGCGGCCGGAAGGAGACACCGACACCATGCGCCCGGCGGTCACCCTCACCTGCCTCGTGTGTGGCCTCGTCTCGTTCGCTGCGGTGCATGCACAACCCGCCGACAACATCCTCACGAACCCCGACCTCGAGCAATCCGCCGACGGCGCGCCGACCGCCTGGACCTTCTCATCGCGCCAGGGCGAGCCCGACTCCGCCTGGGAGCAGCGTGACGCCGGTCACTGCGTCTGCATCACGGTGCACGATACGAACGAGGACGGCTCGTGGAACCAGGATAACATCCCCACGGCCCCGGGCGCACGCATCTACCGCCTCAGCGCCATCATAAAGACGCAGCTCGAGAGCTGCACCGCCCGCGTGTGCCCCGTCTACCTATCGGACGGCAAGTGGCTTGGCGCGCAGTACGGCGCCATCACTGTGGCCGGCGATACCGAGTGGACGCGCCACGTGGCCCTCATCCGGGCTCCCGAGGGCACGACCAAGATGCGCGTCCGGCTGTGGGTGAACTTCGAGTTCACCGGCACCGGGACAGCCTGGTTTGACGATGTGGAGTTGACGCCCGTGGCCGATATCCAGAACATCCCGCCGATCAGATACGTGAGCGAAGCCGCGATGCCGCCGGTCTCCCGGAAGGATGAAGAACGCGGCTTCGTGGTCTTTCGCCGCAACACGCTCGACATCGCCATGCCCGGCACGGTGCCGTCCCCCGAGGACATCGATCGCCCGCTGGCGGCGTCCGCGGCACCAGGACAGCATCAGCCTGTGAGCTTCTGCGTTCGCGCGCTCGAGGACCTGAAGAGCTTCTCCGCCAGGCCCTCAGATTTGTCCGCGGGACCGAACGCCGAGATCCCCGCGGCGGCAGTGTCGGTCAGGTCGGTGCGGGACCTGGAGCGGATGGTGCACCGGGGAATGATCGACACCATCGTGAAGCCGACGTTCCTCGAAGACAGGGACGAAGTTGACATCCCGGCCGGCACGACCGCCTGGTTCTGGGTGATCATCGAAGTGCCCGCGGGTGCCCCTGCGGGGTTGTATGAGGGGAGAATCGAGCTTTCTATCGGGGACGCGGAAGTTGGCAACGTGCCGGTTAGGTTAGAGGTGCTGCCCATTCGATTGGCTGAGCCACAGGGCGTCGCCATCGGCTTCTACGACCGCCCTGCGCCTCCTCCGCACACGCGCGCGTTGAGCCTGGAGCGCTACCGCGAGATGCGTCGGCGCGGCATGACGACGGTGGGCCTGGTGGCCTCGACGCGAGTAGAGCGCGACGGCGATCGGCCGAAGGTCGTCTGGGACGAGGAGAACGTTCTCGGCGAGGCCATGGCGGCGTACAAGGAGGCGGGCTTCACCGAGCCCATCCTCTGGCTCATGGGCGGTGTGGAGCGGAACCTCTGTATCAAGGAGTTCGGTCTGCTCGACAGCGAGGCGTTCGAGAGTGCGTACCGCGACATCATCGAGCAGATCCAGGCCCGAGGCGCCGCCGAGGGCTGGCCCGAGATCATCTACCAGCCCATCGACGAGCCGCCGCACCGGGAGGACCGGATGCGCATCGCCGTCCGGTGCCTGCAGATTCTCAAGTCCGTGCCGGGCGTCCGAACCGAGGAGGACGGCAATCTCGTGCCCGGGACAGACGACTTCGAGGCGATGTACCCACACCTGGACGTCGTCTGCTGCAACTTCCGCCGTCAAGTTGAGCAGCAGAAGCGCGGCACGTGGCCCATGGAGATGCGACAGCGCTGTGAGCGGGACGGGAAGCTGCTCTGGACCTACAATATCGATACCACCGGCTACCACCCGGAGGCGATGCGCTTCGGGATGTGCTTTGGCCGCGAGGCTTGCGGCTCGAAGGGCATGATAGAGTGGATCTATCAGAGCGTTCGTGCCGACGACGATCCGTACACGGTGGACCCCAACCGCCAGCGCCTGAAGTTCTACTTCTGGTTTCCTCCGTATGGGGACGAGACGGGTGGGCCGTCTATCGGCTTGGAGGGCGCAACCGAGGGCGCCGCCGACGCCAGGTACCTGGCGACCTTTGAGGCGGCCGTGAGGGCCGCGAAAGCCTCGGGCAATCGGGAGAAAACCCGCATGGCCGAGCAGGCAATGGGCGAGTACGAGCAGCAGCTCTCGAGGATGAACTACACGGCCATGCGGACAGAGCTTCCCTACCAGGGCGATTGGACCGTACCGAAGCACTTCGACGAGAACGGCTACCTGCTGGTGGGCGGCCACTTCAAGATCCCGAACGGGTGGGCTTTCGACGACTACGACAGGACGCGCCGCCTGCTCGCCGATTGGATCATCAGACTGAGCAGGTAAGGGGGACCCGGCGGTCGCCCCTACCACACGGGTCCGCACGTTAGCGAACCAGTTCGGACGATCCGCGATGGCTCCACGATGCTGAGGGGCGCTGCGCAGAGCGCCGCATCCCGAGCGAAGAACCGAGCAAACACTGCCGGGGGAAGGCCGTCTCCTGCGTATCGCTGGAAGGCGGTCAGTGTAGGCGGGTGTCCGGATGGGGCTTCGGCGACGGGCACTGCGTAGCCCTCGGCATCGAGCAAATGCAGCTCCCCATCGCGCTCCGGTAGGCCGCGGAGCCTGAGCAGCGCAAAGGTCTCTCGGGGAGCGAGCGGCTCTGCCGTCAACTCCACGAGGCGCTGGTGGATGCCGGGAAGCGACGTGTCGGCCAGGTCGAGCGCCCGGGCTGTCGCATCGGTCAGATTGAGTGCCGCCTTGTCCACGGCGATGAGCGCAATGCGCAGGGGCGGGTACCCCGGATAGATCCCCATCTCGCGCGCCAGGATCGGGGCGGGATACGACGGCTTGAGCCCTTCGCTCTTCGCGCGGCGCTGCGGGATGACGGCCCTCTCGACGAAAAGCTCGCCCGAGTTCAGATCCATCAGGTAGCTCACGTCGTGCCGCGTCCCCAGCGGTCCACCGAACACCTCGTATGCGAGCTGCAGCAGCGGAGCCTCGTACCGACGCGCAAGGCCAGCCTCCCGCGGCGTTCTCCCGACGAGCTGCTCCAGGGCGCGCTCGTCTAGCCCCCTTCCCTCGACGTGCTGCCGCATAGCCTCGACGGTGAACCAGAGGTCCGCCAGCAGCTCAGCCCAGCGGCGCCAGTCGAAGCCTGCCTCGCCCGAGGCCGGGGCACTGACCTCTTTGTGCAACTGCTCCAGCAGCCCCGCCAGGCGCATCTGCCGCCGACGCCTCGCCGTCGCAAGCATGTCCGGGATCGCCTCGACCCACTGGCTTCCCCTGACGGCGATCCCGTCGCCGGCGATGTCCCGGATCATGCGCCCCACGGCATCCAGTTCCTCGAGCCGCATTCGTTGCCGCTGAGCCGCCTTCGATGGTTTGGGTTTGGGGGAGACGTCGGGCTTTGCTGGGCGCGCTACATCCTCCTCGGCGGCCGCAAAGCCCTCTGGCTCGCGCTGCCACATGATCAGCACGGCCGCCGCATGCTTGCAGAACGGGCGCCTCACCGGGCAGGTGCACGTAGCCCTCGGCACGGGCGGCTCCAGATCCACTCGAACCCGATACCTCGCCGGCTCGTCCGCCCCTCGCGGAGTGCTCCCTTCGACCTCGGCCGCGAGCGTATCGCCCTCCCGCGCCGCCTGCCCGACTCTCCCCCTGTCGGCGTAGTCGAGCCCACGCTCGAAGGTCGTCTCGCCGACCCAGCGCTTGATCTGCAGCAGCTCCAGTTGCCTGCCTGGCTCAGCAGACGAACCGCGGTCCACGACACTGTCCCTTTCACGAGAACTGGTCTCATGACCGGTCACACACGGAAACGTGAGTGTCTGAACCGGGCAACCCAAACAGCAAAGGGGTCATGAAACCAGCTCTAGTGCGACGCGGCGTCCACCTTCGCTGGCCCCGCGAGATGGAGCCGCGCCTGCCTTACGAGCACGAGCGCGCGAAAAACCACCCCCAGCCGCCGACCATCATCCTCGGTCTCCGCGACGGCTCTCAATTGCTCCGCCGCCGGGCGCACGTCCGCAGCCTTCAGCTCGTCCGCCAACTCCCCGCACCGGCGCACAAGCGGCGCGCTGGAGCGGATCCCTGAGACGAGCATCTGCCGCAGGGCATCGTGCGCCTCCTCGAGCAGTTCCATGGCCGACCTTGCCTTGGACATGCGGCACCCCTTTAATATTCGTGCGGCGGCCCCCAGATGCCTGCAGGACTACGGCGCACCGCCGGGGAAGCACCATGGCGCTCTCATCCGCAACCGGAGGGGCGTCTCCATGGTACATCCGCGGCGCTGCACGAAGTTCGTCCTGCTTGTATTCGGCGCCCTTCTGTGCCCGGGCGCCCTGTCGCGCGCGGCCGCCCCGGCGGAGGAAGGATACCCCATGACGCAGCAGCCT
This sequence comes from Armatimonadota bacterium, assembly GCA_030601885.1. GTDB lineage: Bacteria > Armatimonadota > Zipacnadia > JAUWAU01 > JAUWAU01 > JAUWAU01. The sequence goes on along the minus strand of JAUWAU010000007.1, from coordinate 91,423 downwards.
GCGAATCAGACAGCCGACAAGAGACTCACCGAGGTCCGCGGGCTCAGGGACCCGCAGACCTTCGCGCGCCCGCAGACGAAGAAGGAGTGGCTGGCGCGGGCCAGAGAGCTTCGGACTCACATACTCGTCAGTTGCGGCCTTTGGCCCGTGCCCAAGCGCACGACTCTGCGTGCCAAGATCTTCGGCCGCATCGAGCGCGAGGACTACTCCGTGGAGAAGGTGTACTTCGAGAGCTATCCCGGGTTCTTCGTCACGGGCAATTTGTATCGCCCCAGCGGCAAGCGCGGGCCCTTCCCGGGCATCATCAACCCACATGGCCACTGGAAGAACGGGAGGATCGAGAGCATCGAGCGCGGCTCTATCCCGGGGCGCTGCATTAGCTTCGCCCGACAAGGCTACGTGGCGTTCTCCTACGACATGGTCGGCTACAACGACAGCAAGCAGGTGACGCACAAGTTCGGCGGGCCGCGAGAGGAGTTATGGGGCCTGAGCCTCATGGGCCTGCAGCTCTGGAACAGCATTCGGGCCGTGGACTTCCTGTGCTCGCTTCCCGACGTGGACAAGCGCCGCATCGGCTGCACCGGCGCCTCCGGCGGCGGCACGCAGACCTTCATGGTCACGGCCGTCGAGGACCGCATCAAAGCCGCTGCGCCCGTCAACATGATCTCCGCCCACATGCAGGGCGGCTGCCTGTGCGAGAACGCGCCCGGCCTGCGCATTGACACCTACAACGTCGAGATCGGCGCGCTGGCAGCTCCGCGCCCCCTGCTGCTTGTCTCTGCCACGGGCGACTGGACGGTGAACACGCCCCGCGAGGAGCATCCGGATATCAGGAGCGTCTACGAGCTCTTCGATGCCACCGATCGAGTACACTGTGTCCAGTTCGACGCGGAGCACAACTACAATAAGGACAGCCGCGAGGCGGTGTATGCGTGGTTGGGAAAGTGGCTGCTCCGCAGCACCGACGAGGAACGCTTCAAGGAGCAGCCCTTCGAGGTAGAGGAGCGCGAGGACCTGCTCGTGTTCTCCGATAAGAAGCTGCCCCAGCGGGCTATTTCAGAGGGCGAGCTCGTCGAGCAGCGCATCGCCGCTGCCGAACGGCAGCTCGCAGAGCTGAAGCCAAAGAGCCGCGGCGACCGGCGGCGCTTCCGCCGCATCATGGGGACGGCGCTGGCACACGCGCTCAACGCCGCCGAGCCTGCGGCTGGCGATCTGGTGGTGACGACGCTGAGCGAAACGACCCGCGACGGGATCACGTGCCGGCAACTCCGCCTCGGACGCAAAGGCAAGGGCGATGCCGTTCCGGCGATCCTTTTCGTGCGCACCGGGCCGAAGCGCAAGGGCCCCGGCGTGCTTGTGGTGCATCCGCAGGGCAAAGCGGCCGTGGCAGATGTGGCGACGCTGCAGCCCGGACCGCTGGTGGAGCAACTGCTTCAGCAGTCGCGAGCCGTCCTGGCCATCGACTGCTTCCTCACGGGCGAGTCGGTGGCTCCTGAAGCACGGGCCAAAGCCATCGCCGACACGCGCTACTTCAACACGTACAACCGAACCGACGTGAGCAATCGTGTTCAGGACATCCTGACCGGGCTCGCCTACCTCGGCGCACGACCGGAGGTATCGCGTCGGCGTCTCGTGGGACTGGGCGAAGCGGGCCTGTGGGCACTGCTGGCGCGGGGGTTGGCCCGGAGCGTTGACGCCACGGTCGTGGACGTTGCTGGATTTGACAACACGGATGACAACAGCTTCCTGGAGCGACTTGCCACGCCCGGGCTCCGCCGCGCAGGGGACGTGCGCACGGCCGGAGTATTGGCAGCGCCGAGCCGGCTGTTTATTCACAACACGGGAGCGCGCTTCAAGGCTCGCTGGATCGAAGACGCCTACAACGCCGCCGCAGCCCGCCACTGGCTGCGCGTGCAGAGGGCCAGGGCGTCGCACGACCAGATGTGCCAATGGCTCAAAGCTCCCGCGTAGCGGGGGCTGACCGTATGGTATCCGCGAGGATCTCGTGACCTTGTCAACCCTCCGCCTCGTTGACCCATAAAGCGCCGCGGCCTCGCCGTCCTGCGCCCAGTTGGGCCCTCCTTCTTCCCTTGCGCTCCATTCCGCACGCTGCAAGATGCCGTGCGAAGACCGGCTCCGGCCGGGGAGTACGGCGCTCTCTCGTGCCTTATTCGTAACTATGTCGAGCGATTTCGGTTACATAGTACATTGCTGCAAACCTACTGAGAGGCGACATCGGCAGACAGGCAAGGACGACCATTTCGGCCCCACCCCACATAGGCTTCCGGAGCATTCTGCGCCTGCAGTTGCGGCGCTTCCGGGCCACCCAAGGGCCCTTGCAGCATGCCATGACATAGCGACGGGGCCACCGATGTGACCGCCCCATCCCGGCCGTTGACTACGAATCCGCAGCCGTCCGAGGCTTGAATTCGGTGCGAACATTTTACATCGGCGTTGCACACCGGTAGGCAGTGGATGGTACTCGTAGAGATGCTCACCGCAGCAGAGGGGGCGAATGGCTTCCGATGTCGTGGGAGGGCACATACGTTACACTCTTGTGGGAGGGGATGTTCCGATGATGCACCTGCACAGTAGTCTCAAAGGGGCGACCGTGGTCGCACTGGTCCTGGGGCTAGTGGTCATGGCCACGTGTTTGCCCGCAGCAGCAGTGACGTACGACATCACTCAGAGCGCCGTGAAGCTCGGTAGCATCACGCCGTTCTCGGGTACCCAGACGGCAGCGGCATTCTACGACTACGGAGGGCCGCACACCTACAGTGGAGGGCCGGCCGGTGTTCCGTTGGCCGGCAGCACGAGCGTACTCTACGTGTACCTCGACCAGAATACCGGGGACCACTCGCTTGGCTGGATACACGGGAAAGATGGCGCGACGCCAGCCCTCATGTACATGCAAGGGACAATCGAGATCACTGATGATGTGGCGTCGCCCAGCGTCCTCGTTTCGGACGACTCCGCCATTAAGCGACTGATCGACGAGCCTCATCTGCCGGCAGGCCTCGATGAGCTCGCCGCAGATCCTGGCGCGGCCCGAACTTTCCTCGGGAATTGGGCGTGGGGGCCGAACCGGACAGACGGCGGCGTCGTCGGGCCGATCGGTGACACGATCTGTTATGGGGGCGCGACGGTAACCATCACCTCTCTCGACCGGCAATCCGCACAGTTGTCGTGGATCGTTGCCTCGGGAGACGGCTCGTGGATACCGCTGATGACGGAAGAGGAAAACCCGGTGAACTTCCACGCTACTCCAGAACTGCCGCCGTTTGCGCTGGCCAGCCTCGCGCTGCCGCTGAGTTGGCTGCGCTGTCGGTTCCGCCGGAACAAGAAGAAATAGCTGATGTGACCTTACTGTGAGGCGTCACGCAACCGGCGGGGATGGCGGCGGCGTGACGCCTCCAGCCCGTGTGCGCCGTTCGGGGGTAGCGCCTCAGAACTTGGCCGACGCCTCGATCCGCGCCCAGTTGTCGCGGAACCACCCGACGACGTGCTCGAGGCCCTCGGGCACTTGGGTCTGCGGATCGTAGCCGATGAGCGTCCGGGCCTTCTCGATGGAGGCGCAGCGTCGGGTGTGGGTGTCCCACCTGCGGCGGCCGACGTGCCGGATCTCGGAGTTGCTGCCAGTCATCTCGATGATGCGCTGGGCGAGGTCCAGGATCTTCGTCTCGACGCCCGAGGCCAAATTGAACGCCTCGCCGACCGCCTCCGGGAGCGCGCCGGCCCGGAGGATTCCGTCAACGACGTCCTGCACGAAGGCGAAATCTCTGGTCTCCTCCCCGGTGCCGGTGATCGGCAGGGGCTCGTTTCGCATGGCCCAATACACGAAAAGGGGAATGACGTTGCGGTAGCGCCCGGGGATCTCGCCGGGGCCGTACACGTTGAAGAAGCGCGGGCGGACAGTCTCCAACCCGTGGTAGTTCTTGAAGAAGTTGCAGTACAGCTCGCCGAGCAGCTTCGTGATCTGGTAGGGCGTGTCCAGCTCTATCGAGAGAAAATCCTCCGTGAGCGGCAGGGGCGCCTTGCTGCCGTAGACCGAGCATCCCGAGGAAGCATAGACAAGTCGCTCCGCGCCAGTGAGGTGGGTGTATTGAAGGACCTTGAGAGTGCCCAGGCCGTTCACCGTTAGGTCCTGCTCGGGGTGCTCGACGGAGTTCTGATTGGCGAACAGGGCGGCCAGATGTACCACAACTGAGGGCTGTTCCGCGAAAACCTGTTTCAGTGCGGCGTCGTCCACGACGCTGCCGAGCACGAAGGTGACGTTGGGATGGTCAGGGACGTTCCAACGCTCGGCCGAGGATAGGTCATCAAGGACGATGACGCGAGCGCCGATCTCGGCCAGTTTAGCCGTCAGATTACTGCCGATGCACCCGGCCCCCCCGGTGACCAGCACCGTCTTGCTTTCGTAGGCTTCTAGATGCTTCACCGCAACTTGCTCCCTTCGCGGTCCATGGTGAAACGTGTGAGCCTCAATGCCCGGGGGACGCTGCGTCGCCCGGCGCCACCGTGGGCGGATCGCCGCGCATGACCGCCCTAAAAATGCGTTCGTAGACCTCAGCACAAGCCTGCACAGAGAAGTGCTGCCGCGCGTAGCTCCTGCCGTTGTCGCCGAGCTGTGCGGCAAGCGTGCGATCGCTATAAAGAGTAGCGATAGCCTCCGCCATCCGCTCAGGGTCCTCCGGCGGCACACTCAGCCCACAGCGTGCCTCCTCAACCAGGCGCGGAGCATCGCCCGCTGAGCTCATTGCGACTATGGCGGGACGTCCACTGGCCATAATGCTCAAGAGTTTCGATGGAACCACCGGCGTCCGGACGGCCCGCTTGAGCGTGACCAAGCTGGCATCGGACGTGGCGAGGACCTGCGGGTACTTCTCGCGGGGCTGCATTGGCAAGAAGGTGATGTTGCTGAGCTCGAGGTCCTCGGTAAGCTGTTGAGCGTCTTCCTTGCAGACGCCGTCGCCGACGAGGAGGAAGAGAATGTCATCGTGTTGGCGAAGCAGCGACGCGGCCCGGATTATGGTCTCCAGGTCCTGAGAGAATCCCATCGTGCCCGCGAACGAGACGACGAACCGTCCGTCCGGACCCGACGCACCGAGAAGCTGCGGGTCCCGTGGGTGGGGTTGGAGGAGCTGAGCGTCCACCCAATTCGGGACCACCGCAACACACGTGCCTGCCCCCGCGCTGGCTTTCACGCGCTCCGCGTTTCCCTCCGAGTGGACCGTGACACAGGCGGCCCGTTTGTAGACAGACCTCTCCAGCCACCTGAAGAACGCGATCTGATGTGGGCTCGTCATGGCCCCGAGGTCAATGGCGCTCTGTGGAAACAAGTCTTGCACGTTGAGCACGAAGCTGCCACGCCCGGTTTTTGCGAGGCCCCATGCCGTGATGCCAAGCGTCAAGGGGGGTGAGTACACCAAGGTGACGTCATGCCGCCCTGCCCCAAGGGCACGGCAGCCAATAGCGATCGCTGCGAAGAAGTGCTCCATGCCTCTGCCTATCATGGAGCGGCGGCGGAAGTGCGGCCACCAGACCCGAAGTACCTCAATGCCGTCCATGCACTCACGCCGCCAGATTCCCCGATGCCTGGCTGCCACCTCGGCGGACACGTTGTACCGAGGGAAGCCCGTGACGACGGTGACCGTGTGACCACGGGCGACGAGCTCGACGGCCAGTTCGTGGAACAAGTGCGACGCTGTGCCGATCTCCGGCGGGAAGTAGGCACAGAGCAGGAGTACGCGGAGCGGCTTCTTCGTTTCCGGCTGTGAAGTACTGCGCGGACGGCTGCTGATTTTCGGGCTCATGACGGGTGCTGTTCTACTGCGGGAAGTCCGCTGCGATCTCGATCGGTCGCCCTTCACGCAGTGATCGTTCAATGGCGAATGTTGTCACAGTTGTGTTCCTGTAGTCCGCAAACGGCACTGGGAACTCGCGCCCTGCTCGGAGGCATGCGAGAAACGCCTCGAGTTCCCCTCTATGTCCTCTGTCCACGCCGAAACCTCGCCGGTTCCACCGCTTTTCTCCCGTGGCAAATGTACCTCGGCGGAAGTCGTCAATGGCACAGACTGTACGTCCCGTGAAGGCCTCGACCCGTTCCCGTGGGAAGGCCTTGTTGCCCGACGCCGTGTAGGTGATGGTCGCAATGGCCCCATTGGCCATCGTCAGCGTCGCGCACACATTGTCCGGTTCGTCGCCTGTCTGCCGTGCAAAGGCCGTCGCGACGTGCGCGCCCGCCAAGTGCTGTACGAGGTCCACGAAGTGGCAGAGCTCGCCGATGATGCGCCCGGCGCCCTCCTCTGCGTCGTATACCCAGTGATCCCGTTCGATGGCTCCGCCGTTGACTCGACAGACAACAACGAGGTCCCCAGGTGGGTCGCCGATGACCGCCTTCGCCTCCACGACCAGAGGGGCGAAACGCCGGTTGAAGCCCACCATGAGTCGGCTTTCACCGGCAGCGTAAGCTTTCCCGACGGCCTCGAGTTGATCCTCCGTGGTTGCCAGAGGCTTTTCGACGAAGACGTCCTTGCCACACCGTAAAGCCTTGCAGATGAGCTCGGCGTGAGAGCCATGTCGCGTGAGGATCATGACCGCGTCTGTGTCCGGGTCCTCGAAGACCTGCTCTGTGTCTGTGGTGCAGTAGTCAAATCCGAACTTGCTCGCGACATGATCGGCAGAGACCCCGCCAGTGGTGGCGACGCCGGTGAAGTGGACCCCGTCCAGCTTGCGCAAGGCGGGCAAGAGCACGGAGGTAGCAAACAGGCCCGCGCCGATCACGCCGATCCGCACGGCATCCCGCGGAGCAGCTCCCCGCCGTCTCACATCAATCCTTCTCGTCGTCGGTTCCGTTGCTTCGTCGTATGTGAGGACCACGCCGAGATATGGCTCGGCCCGCTCGCCGCTCAGAAGCTCGTAAGCGTCCAGTGCGCGCCCGACGGGGAGTCGATGAGTCACAAGCGGTGCCAGGCGAACAGAGCCGGCGGCCACGAGCTTCAGGAACGCGGCCATATTGCGTTGCTCTGTCCAGGGCACATAAGAGACCGGGTAATCGCTGCCTTTTTCCTCATAGGCAGGATCATAGATTCCGGGCCCCGCCGAACGCGGCACGACAACATGCAGCTCCTTCTCGTAGAGCGCGTTGCGCGGCATGTCCATCCGCACCATGCCGGCGATGGCCAGCCGCCCCCGATCTCGCGCCAGCTCGACCGCGAGCTCTGCCGGCTCGTTGCTGGTCGTGCTCGCTAGAACCAGCACGGCGTCAAAGCCTTGTCCCTTGGCGAAGCGCTGAGCTTTCTCTGCCGACTCCGGACCAACGGCAACGGCCCCGTGAGCGCCCAGTTCCAGCGCCAGGGCGACTTTGGATTCGTCCAGATCGAGCCCGAAGACCTCCGCGCCCGTCGCCCGAACGATTTGCGCCGCGATCTGACCCAGCAGCCCCAGGCCAATAATGGCCACTCGCTCGCCAAGCTGCACCTCGGCCATGCGCACCGTGTGCAGGGCGATAGCGCCTATGAAGGCAAAGGCGGCATCTTCCAGCGCCACTGCGTCAGGGACCGGCGCGCAGAGGTTCCGGGGCACGCGCACGATCTCGGCGTGCGAGGCCGCCGCACTGCCGCCGCAGGCCACGTTATCGCCGGCGCTGAAGCCGTCCACATCCCCCGCCGCCTCGAGTACACGGCCGGCACATGAGTACCCCAGCGGCATGGGCGTATCGAGGCGATTCATGGCCTGTCGAAACGCCTCGCCTACGCCCTCCAACCTCGCCTTGTCCATCACGCGCTTTACCAGGTCCGGTCGCGCCCGGGCCTTGCCCAGCAGGCTCTTGCGTGCCAGGTCCGTGACCAGCTTCTCGGTGCCGACGCTGACCACCGAGGCGACGTTGCGCACCAGCACCGTCCCGGGCCTCAATGCCGGTGCGGGCACATCTTTGAGCGCAATCTCACCGGTTCGGTAGTTCTGGATGACTTGGTGCATGGTTCTTTGTGGCGCCGCTTCGGGCGGCGTGATGCTCGACGGACATCTCACATGGCTCAGGATGAAGAGGGATCGGCTTGCCGTCGAGAATGGCTCTGTAGACGGTGATCATCTTCCGTGCGATGACGTCCCACGTGTAGTCCGACTCCACCAACTGACGCCCTCGTGCTCCCATCGCCCCCCGTTGGCCATCGCTCATTGCCATCAGATGCTCAAGCGCCCCCGCCAGCTCACGTGAGCGGGGGTCAACCATGAGCCCCGCGTCGGCCTCGGCGGCCTCGGGGAAGTTGCATCCTGGCGTGATCAGCACTGGAAGAGCGCAGGCCATCGCCTCAACCACGGCCATCGGAAAACACTCAGCGTACGACGGAAGCACGAAGACCTCAGCGGCCGCCAAGGCAAGCAGGCGATCATGCCCCGTCAGCATTCCCGTCAACAGCACATCGCGCCGGAGCCCATGCGCGTCGATGAGCGCGTTGACCTGCGAGGCGTATCCGTCGTCCGGACCGGCCAGAAGCAGCAGAGCATCGTCGCATGTACGGCGTAGCTCGGCAAGTGCGGGCAGGAGCTGGTCGAGCCCCTTGATGGCGTGCAGGCGCGACAGGAACAGGATCACTCGTCGTCCGCGTAGTGTGGGCCAGCGCTCCGCAGCCTCCATCGGCGAGGGCAGATCAGTAAACTCGGCTGGATCGATCCCATTCGGCACGCACGTGATCTTGCCCTCGAGCCCGAACTGGACGAGGTTATCCGCTTCGTACCGGCAAAGGGCGTGAACGGCCGCGGCCCGATCCAGGGCTCGCCGACCGCACAGCGCCATGTGCAGTCGCTTTTTCCAGCTCTTCAGTCCGTATTGGTGGGGCTCCAACGTGCCGTGTGGGGAGACCACATACGGCACCATCGCATTGGCGCACGCACGCGCTCCCGCAATGCTCGCGTGGCCCCACAGCGTGCTCAGATGGGCGACATCAAATGCGCCCGCCTCGCGGGCGCAGGCCGCAGCGAGCGCTCGGGCATAGTAGAAGCGCCCGAGCGGCCATCCTCGCCACGTCAGCGGGTAGTACGTCACCGCGACGCCGTCTCTATTCTGGGGGCGGCGCACGGGTACCTGCAACCGTCCTCGATCTGATGCGTCCGTGGTGAACACACTCACTTCGTGCCCGGCCGCTGCCAGTGCTCGGCACGTCCCCGACACTGCGCGAAGGATGCCGCCAAACCCAAAGGCCGGCTCGTAGTAGTTAACCATGTGGAGGACCTTCAGCGCACTCGCCTCTCCCAATGCTGCGCGAAGCCGGCCGTTCATCACGCGGCGGCTGCACGATGAGCGATCCGAGATCGGTGCCTCTGCGCGATCCGGCCGGGGCCCGAGCGCCCTGCAGTGCGTCGCTACGCCGGCAAACCTCGTGTGCACTGGCGTTCGGAAGCCTGGTCAGAAAGGAACTGATCGTAGGAAGTCCAGCTCTGCGCTCTTTTCCTGCTCGAGCAAGTCGAGATCTAACAGGACAGGACGAGCGGTGACGTCAGAAGCCCCAACCCTCTCCAAGATGCGCGCTCTCCCGCTGCGGGAAAACAACATCGCCGGTCGCCCGTATGCCAATGTCACCGCCACCGCGTGTATTCTATCAGATAAAGTCAGCTCTGCCTGGGCATATAAGTTGAGATACGATTGCGGGATGTCTCCAGCGAAGGCGTTGGGGCCTCTAAAGATCCTTCCGATCATTATCGGGTTGATCTGATGGTCGGTACGAACTACCATGAGATTCCCGGCCCGTTCCTGCGATGTCCCGGCGAGGCCCAGCGGCCCCAGGAGGTAGCAGAATGACTTGCCCAGCATGTTAGCCAGTTGCCACCGAGTCCTCGGAAAGGAGATAGTCCACCTAGCATCGCGGAACTCAAACTGGGTTGTGGCATTCCTCCGAGGCTCGGCCTCAGACGCCTGATCCGTTGAAACGGAGATAGTCGGCTCAGGGGCTTTGTCGAAATTGATAACCATGTATGGCGGCAGGTCTGTCTTGATCGGAGTGAAGACGTCAGGCAGGAAAAACGCACCGTCTAAGCCGTCGTAGGAGTACTCCGCCAGGTCATTCAGGTTGCCGTAGGTCTCCCTGTCCCTGGATATCAGAACATACGGAGGGCATTGCTCGAGCAAGCTCCTGCAAGTGGCGACTTCGGTCTCACTGTAATCGAAAAACCCGACTCCGATGAGCAGCAGCTTCGTCCCTGCCTCGGACAGAAGCTTGAGAGATCGCCCCCAGACGCGGGGAAACTGCTCCGTGAGCACGCTGCCCTGCAGCACGACATAGTCGGGGCGTATATGATCGAGGTATCGCAGGCTGTTCTTCGGCTCCTGCCGATATCCTATCGCGGTCATGCGCCAATACGCGGCCTGATCGCTCAGGAACTCGACGTGCGCTCCCGGCACGGCCGTCAGCAGCGCGTGTCGCGTCCCGAGGTTGAAGAAGGAGTTGCCGATATTGCCCGACCATCCGCCGGCGGCGACGACGAAGGTCTTGCCGTTCCCAGGCATGCGTGTGCTTCTTCCTTTTGGCCGGGATCGGGCCGCCTCGGTCGGCGGCACGCAGCCCGCTATCTGTCTCCTGGGTTCGATGCCTCGTCCCATGGGGAGACGCCAACACGTCGCTGCTCAGCGCTGGGCTGGCTGCATGGCACCCACCTGATGGCGCTGGACAGAAATGGACAGGCCGCCGCCGGTGCCACATGCTCGAGCAGAGGTGGAGCACACGCCGCCTGCCGTTGGTAGCAGCCGCGCGCTGACCGGCCTTACAGGCTCGGCGAGACGATGCACTCGGGCTCGGTACTCGACGCGGCATGAGCCGGTGCGAACGCGTGTCTTGCGTGTGAGAACATAGCCTTATAGCGCTTATCGAGATGTGCGCCGCCCGTCGCTTCTCTCCCGCGACCTCGCAAACGGCTGCGTCCCTTGCCAGCCCGGCACGCCTTACGCTCCCCACATGCGAGCGCCGCGCTCCCGGACCTCGCTGCTGGCCGAAACGCGCTGGCGCCGAGAGAGGTACCCCACCACGAGTGGCGGGAGCACTGAGAAGAGAATCGCAGGCAGGCCGCCGAGCAGACCGCCGTTCAAGAACGGCCTGAGATTGCTCAGAAACAGCAGGTACGGGACCGCGATCCAGTCATTCTCGATGTTGATCTTGTGTACCTCGTGCAGGAATCCGCACGCCGACCCAGCGAGCAGCATCTGGAAGAACAGGCTAATCCAGCCAAAGGTCATGTAGGCATCAGCCACCGCCGGGATGGCCATGCCTCGAACATTGCAGTATTTCGCCAGGTCAACGATACTCGTCTGCACAGGCTTCTTTCGCCAGAGCACCCGGGGTATCGGCCAAAGGAATGCCCATAGGTACTGGCTTCCATAGCTGTACCCACTGCGCTCAGGTACAACGCTGGCGACGACTGCAACACGCTCGTGCCATCGGAGATTGCCCTGCCAATGCGCCTGCCCGAGGAGGCGCACAGCATCGGGCACCAGACGTCCCTCCCCGGCGAGCCATCGACCGAAGAAGGCCCGGTCCTGCTGCAGGACGAGCGCCGGGATGATGAACAGCAGTACAGGGGCTACCCACCGAGCCTTGGGCCAGCGATAGCCTTTGCTGCGCATGTGGACAAATAGGCATGCCACGAGCGTGGCGAAAGCGCGCCCTCTTGCCCACCCGCGCCACTTAAGGGGGTAATACGTGACCATCACGCCGCTTCTGTTCTGGGGGCGAAGCGGAGCGACTTGGAGTCGTCCTTGGGGTGCTGCGTCCGTGGCAAACACGCTCACATCACAGCCCAGCGTTGCGAGCGTCTTACACATGTCCGAAACGGCACGGACATCGCCGCCGAAGCCATAGGCGGGTTCGTAATAGGACGTGACGTGCAGAATATTCAACTCATCGCCCCCGGTGTCGGGCGAGCACGCACACCTCCGCAAGCAGGCCCTGGGGCGTGCATGCCCACGCCGCGTCCCTCGGACATCTCCGCCTTGAACTGGTGCGCCGTGTTTATGAGGGACAGCAGATCGTGCGCCCACGTCTCTGGCGTGAAGCCAGCTATGATCTCTAGGGAGGCGCGGCCCATGCCGCCCAGGTCCAAGGAGCCAGACGAGAGGAGCGCCATGTCGGCGGCGAGCGCATCGGCATCGTACGGGGAGAAGATGAGTCCATTACGTCCGGGCTGTACCAAGCCCTCCGCCACACATCCGCACGTGTACGAGGCTAGCACTGGCAGTCCGCAGGCCATCGCCTCGTTAACGACTAGGCTCCAGCCTTCGCGCAGGCTTGGGAGCACGAAGCAATCAGCCAAGGCATAGTATGCCGCCAACTCGTCCATCTGCTTGAAGCCTGGCCAGTGCAGGCCAGGCGTACCAGCGCGTTTTGTCGCCCCTCGCAAGCCGTGTTCCTCGGGACCGGAACCCACCAGCACCAGGTCCCAGGCATCACTTCCGGCTCTCTCCCTGTAACTGTGGTACGCCCCCAGTAGGAAGGCCAAGTTCTTCTCGGGAGATAGTCGCCCCACATAGAGAAAGAAACGTGCCGGAAGGCCAAGTTGCTCACGGAGTGACACTTCCCTGTTGTGCGCCGACCCAGCGAGGCATGCCACATGGGCGTTGTCGATCACGTCAATGCCTACTGCTACGCACTCGGGCGGCACGCCCAGGGATATCGCGTATTCTGCCGAGCGGGGGCCTGCTACGAATGCTGCGTCATAATTGCGGCGAACGACCGCCCGCTTTACGGTCTCCCGCCACCACCGCCGAGGACGCTCCTCGCGATAGGTGTCGCCCATCATTACCACAAGTTTTCCCCGTTCCTTGCCCCAGCGGGCCGCGAATCGCATCTCGGGGGCCGAATACCCGATCACGCACAGCACGTCAGGATCTACATCGTCGAGTGCTTGCCTGAGCTTGTGCACCTTGCGTCTAGCCGGGACGCTCTCATAGACGTCGTCTATCACCGTGGTCAGGTGGAACGGAAACGGCCGTGCCAGAGGGCCCCACTCGCGGTGCAGGGCGCAATGGCAGACGGCGATGCAAGTCACCCGCCCGGCGCTCATGCGAGCCAAGCTGGCGTAGCGAGCTGCGTCTCTGGGGCTGTTGGCGTAGAACCACAGCCCGGCAATGTGGCCCCGGAAACTCACTGTAGGGCAGCCCGGGAGCACGCCTGGGTCTCCCTCGGCACCGGCGACCCGCGACTCGACCGTTGGCGGCAAGAAACGTTCCCCCTACAGCTCTGTCTTATCGGACCAATAGCTCGAAGTACAGGCGTGTACCCGCGCGCGGAACAGTCCTGCATAGTACCGCGTCCACGGCAGTGTAGACCGGTATCAACGTCGCGGGCATCGCGTGTAGCACGGTTTGGGAGAGGCACAGCGCGCCTCGAACGCGCCGGACCTCTGCCCGTTTCGTGCGCCCCACGAAATCGAGCACTTCGTCGGCAGAGACGAGGTCCTTGGCTTTGTCTTCATCAAGGCCGGTCGGAGGCCGCAGGAAGCACAGCGGGCCCAGAGCTCGACCCAGGCTTCGAGCCAAGCTGCGCCTGTTGATGACGTCGAACAGAACCATCCCGCCTGGCCTCGTGACGCGAACCAGCTCCGCGATGGCCGAGGCTTTGTCCGGAATCTGGTTAAGCACTCGAATGCACGTGAGAGCGTCGAACGTACCCTCCGGATAAGGGAGTCTGAAGATATCTCCTCGCACAAGGTGGATCGTGCGTCGGGGGGGAGCCTCTGTCAGCTTGGCGCCGGTGATGGCCAACATCGTCTCGGAGTAGTCCGTCGCGCACACCTCGAAGTCGAATTGCCTGGCCAGTTGAATGGCGAAGCGGCCCGTTCCGCAGCCGATGTCCGCTGCCAGGAGCCGCCGGGCCGTCGGCAGTGCGACCGCCCGTATCCAGCGCGCCACCATCGCCCTCTCGATCCGGTCGAAGAGCCGGCCGGCAGGCGTGTCAAAGCGGATCTCGTCATATGGGCGCGCCACCTCGGTACGTCGATACACCTCAGCGGCGTCGTATCTGCGCAGCAGGATCTCCTCCTTCCGCGCCGTCCAAAGCCGAGCAGGAGGGACTCTCTCCGAGTGCTCTGAGCGAGAGGAAGCGAGTCTCGATGTTCTGAACGAAGCTCCCCACATTGCTGCGGAATCGATAGCGAATCCCATGCATTGCCATCAGGGCTCCCGCCGGATACGGTGCCTCGTGGGCAGTGCTCTTGTCAAGTAAACAAAGCAAGCCCCCCACACCGCCGGACGCACGAAGCTGGCGAAATCGTTGCGCGTTGTCCACAGCAGCCCTCCGAACGCGCACATCACAACCGCCGTCAAATAGACGTTTTGTCGAGGTACATAGTCGCATTGCATGAGTGCGTAGCCTACTAGAACAAAGAAAAAGATCACGCCGGGAACACCGAAGTTCAAGTAGGGCTCCGCGATCCCCGAAAACCCCATACCTCCTCCTCGTCGAAAAATCCAGGGCGCGACACGACTGGCTATCCACGCCGAGGGCGCTTCCTCGCTTCTCGACGGATGCGGGCGCCACACCCACGAGACGTTCGGGATCACACGTCCAATTGCGAAGGCGTAGGAGTGGCCGCACCAGTATGATGTGTCGCGCTGTTCTATCCTTCCTATGGTTTCCACCAGGATCCGCATAGTGCCGCCCATTTCTGCAAACAACGAATGCGGGCGGACTTGTCGGATAAGTTCCGCGGCGGACGTGGCCTGGTGGCTTCTGGTCAGCATCACAGTAGGCGCGAATACGACGATAAGCAGGCCGAAAACGACGGCAACCCTCATGGCGGTGCGAGGATCTTTGCGATGCCAGACGAGTAGTAGGGCAGCAAAGTAAACGACAAAATGCCCTCTGAATCCGTACGCCACGAGTGGCGTAAACGCCAAGCCGAACAGAAGGGCAACGTGTAGAATGCGGCGTTTGTCTGCTCCGACGGCACTCACTACCATACCCATCAGTGCAAAAGTCAGACCGACGCCGAAGAGGCGAGGGTCCCTTAGCTCCCGCAGCATCCACGATTCGGCATAGCTGACGGAAAACACACCCAAACGACCCGCGCCCACCGCGAGTAGGCATAAGCCCAGCAACCCCAACCCCAGCCCAGCTACGAACAGCCTTCGATTTGCGAAGTCATGGGAGGACCACGAAGCCGATGGCTTGTCCGTGACGCTCTCGCCGCGATGCCGCAAGGTGGCCAGCACACACCCACTGGCGAAAAACGAGAACGCCGTCCCGCACAGGGCCAACGCGGTGGGCAGGTAGGCGGAACTCACCCATCCATGGTGCAATACGGGCTTGATGCCCACAACGACAAGGCCCACCCGACCGAGGTGAAACAGTCCCAGAAGCAGCACATAGGCAACCGAAGGCGAAAAGGGCCCATAGCGCGAGTACCGGGCGGAGTTGAAAAGGCACAGCAGCCAAGCCGCCGAAGCAAGATGGAAATGCCACTCCACGCTCAGTATTCCGGGCTTCAGCGCAAGCGTGACGAAGACCGCTCCGCACAGCAGCCAAGCGAGGAACCAGCAAAGCCTCCTGACGGTGGTGCTATTCAGTGTAAATCGCTTCCAGGGACGCCAGGGAGTTGGATATGTTGAGTGAACTCCGCTCGACCGCCAAACGCGCTTCGGCTCGCCTGATCTCCAGCACGTTGCGCTTGGCGGCTCGCACGGCCTGCGCCCATACTGAGGCAGGCTGCTGGAGAGGGATTCGTCGAATCAGCGGCGCGACAACGTCCAGTTCGCGCGTGATAACGTCGGATAGGACCAATGGTAAGCCGGCCGCCTGAGCCTCGATCCCACATAACGGCAGGCCCTCGTACAGCGAGGGGAGCAGAAACACGTCCATCGCGCCCATCATCAGTCGCGGCACGTCGCCGCGCACACCAGCAAACACCACGTGATCAGCCAAATGCAAACGCTGCACATATGCCTCGATGCTGGAGCGCAGGGGACCATCGCCGACGAGGAGGAGCATGGCCTGCGGGTCGTGCCTGGCCACCTCCGCGAAGATCTCGACAAGAAACGTGTGGTTCTTCTGTTCACAGAACCGCCCCACATGGCCGACAACGAAGGCGTCGTCGGGCAGATCGAGCTCGGCGCGAATGGCCGCCGCATCGACCGCTTCCTTGAAAGGCGCCAGGTCTATCCCGTAGTGCAAGATCTGCCACCGTGGGTCTGCTTCCCAACCAGAACCGAAGAGCGCCGAGCCCGCTTCCTGACTGGCCGCCAACCCGACAGTCGCATGCCGGTGAATCCACGAGTCCATGACCCGTAAGGCAATGCGCTTGGTCACCAGTGCGCTCAAGTCACACGTTGACGTGTCGTTGTGGCTGTGGGCCATGCGCACGGGCACGCCAGCTTGGTGCGCCAAACGAAGCATGTACCCACTGAAGTGCGCCGAGTGGGCATGGACTATGTCGTAAGGTCCGTGCTGTCGAAGAATACGCTTGAACCTAGCGGCATAGGCCCACGGTGCAGGGCGATGCGGGCAGCGGATGATTTTGGAGCCGAGCGCACGGATCTCCTCCTCGTAGGCGCCCGGCTGCGTTGTGTGGAGGAGGAAATCCATCCGGAACCGCTCTCGGTCAATGTGTCGCAGCACGTGCACGAGCCAGGTTTCGGCCCCACCTCGGTCCAGACCATAGAGAATATGCAGAATTTGGATTGGGCCCTCTTGGTCATCTCTCGGCTGCGCTATCTCTCGCACGGCTCGGCACACCTCCGCCGCAGGGCGTAGCTGATGACCGCCAAACTCCCGCCGGCTTGGACTATCGCCGCAAGGATCAGCGCCATCGCTGCCCCGCGAGTGCCGTCCGCTGGCACAAGCCACAGGCAGGCTGCCGCCGACGCCCCCGAAACCAAGGCAAACAAGGGCACTTGGGCCCTGAAGTACCTCGCCGCCGTCATGCCATAGCCCAGGAAGGAGGCGACGTATCCGATCGCACCGGCTGCCACCAGCCAGAGAAAAACGTGGGCGTGTGCGGCGTATTCCGCGCCGTAGAGTGCAGCCAGTATCGGGCGGCCGGCAACTGCCGCGACGACGATGCCCGCTCCGCCGAGTACAGCGCCGATGCCGGCGAGCTTCAGCAGCAGCGTACGGAATGCCCAGAGTTGGCCCTCCTCATAGTGCTTAGCCAGCCTTGGAGTGGCCGATTGGCCGAGGGCATTCACCACCAATGATCCGCCAACCATGACGTAGGCCAAGGCCACAAATATGCCCAGCTCCCGCTCCCTCAGGTAGTGTTGAATGAAATACCGAGGGATGTTGGTTTTCAGCGAAATAAGCATCATCACAAAGCCCAACGGCAGGGCGAGCCAGGCCAGCTTTGCCAGGGCTTTCCTGTGCCACCGGGGCTTCAGTGACACGGACGGGACTTGCCCCTGATAGGCCGTATCCGGCAACGCCTCACCTGCAAGGCTCAAGACGAAAGTCCCGCTTCTGACGTCGTAACTGGCCAGTATTGCTGCCCAGGCCAACGCCAGCGCGACGACCCCCCAGAGGACGCTCCCAGTCTCGTAGACCGCAAGTCCCAACGCCGCGAGCGACAGGGGCCCTTTGATCATCATTGACTTGGCGATGCGATCCATACGCTCGCGCTGCTGGCATAGACCGTAGAAGACGTCGCTGATGGATTCGAATCCCTTCGCGACGCCGACTGCCAAGATCACGAGCCCTGTTTGCACGCGGAATCTCGCGACGACCACAATTCCCGTGATAACCAGCAGCGCAAGCGTCGTCGTGATGAGCCGCAGGCCCAGATAGTCGGAGAAGCAATACTCTCGCTTGCTGTCCGTTGCCTGTGCGGCCCGGAGCTGCAGGTTTGTGAACATGAACACCGGCGCGCAAATGGCCAGACCGAGCCCAAACTGGCCAACCATATCCGGCGTCCCCAGCTTGGCAAGCACCACCAGCATTCCCCACTGGCAGCCGGCGTACACCACATTGCCCGCGAACGTCCAGGCAAAGTTGTGCTTCAGAGAGAGTGATGTCTGGGCCAGGTTTTCGCTGCTGCCCCCCTCTGTCAAATGGCTCCTTGCTTTCTGTAAGGAACGAGACCAGAATGTCACCACGACAGGCCCGCAGCTCGCCTGTGACGGCCGTGACGGATGATATCGTATCCTGGGTGCATGTGCCTGCCTCTGGCGCGCCATCGGCGCCGTCGCCCAATGGTGCCCACCCTTGCTGCGATGCGGGCCGGGAGGGCGCCCGGCCCACCCGGCACTCACAGTCATCTCCGGCGGCGGGCAGGCGCCGCGCGCCTCCCTCTGCATCGTGCGACGTTCTCGGTGGAGCGCCGGCCCGCCTTCACCATTCCGTGGTAGGCAGAAGCACGGGAGCCGCGCGGTCCCGCGGAAATGCTCGCAGAAATCTCTCTGCATCCGTTGCGCACGTGGCCAACACCCGCGCGTACCGACAGTGCGTTGCCCGGCCGGGCATGTAGCGAATCAGCCCTCCAAGGGACCACACTGCTCGTACGATGGTCCAGACGAGCCACGGACACCGAGTGGCGAGGAACAGTAACAGGCGTAGGCGCTGTCGCCGAGGCGCTCCGGCTAGTTCGTCGGAGAGGCGCTTGCGCGCTTCGCTAAATTGCCCGGCCCGTATCAAGCGAAGTGTGAGCGTGCTCACCCATTTCGCGCGCAGGCGGGCGTATTCCTCCGGCGACATGCCGATGGAGCGGCCTTGCGCAGAATCTGGCGCCCAGAGATCGATTGTGTGCATCAGTGCGTCAAAGGTCCACGACACATTCCTGCTCACACTGCCGGCTCTAACATGTTGGACGTACAATGGCAGCTCCAGGCGCGCCAGAGCCAATCCACCGGCTGCGATCCGAGCCCAGAGCTCCGCTTCCAGCAAGGGGCGGCTCTCATCGAAGCCCCCGAACGTCCAGAAGGTGGACGCGTGCGTCATTGCCGAGATACTCAACCAAGATCCCTTCAATATGTCGCGCGCCGCGAAATGGGTCAGGCCCACTCTCGCACGAGCTGGCAGTATCCTCGTCCTGCGCCTGTGCGCCAGAATAAGCATTCCGGTGAACAGAACTCCTGCGTTCGGCAGACGACCAAGTGCGTCAAGCTGGATCTCCGTCTTGACCGGGAGCCACTCGTCGTCGGCGTCCAGGAAGGCCAGCACCGCACCGCGAGCGGCACGGGCCCCGGAATTCCGCGCCGCTGAGGGCCCTCTGTTGTGCACGTGCCTGATGTACCTGATCTCTGGGAAGCGCGACAGCACTACCTCTTCGGTATTGTCCGTGGAGCCGTCGTTGACCACAACTATCTCGACGTTCGGGTACGTTTGCCGGCGCGCCGATTCAATGGCGCGGACAATGGTGTCCGCCGCGTTGTACGCCGGGATGATGCAGCTTACCAGAGGCTGCTCGAGCTCCGTTGCCTCCAAGCCTGCTCCCCCCACGGCTCAGTCCAGATAACCCAACTGCTTCAGCCTTTCACTCACCGCGGCCTCCTCTGCCGGTGAGTAGGCCTCACGATCCTGAGATACTACGGCGGGGCGCTGCATCGGCCGCTCTGTGATAGTGCAGCGGATATCCGCCCGCACCCACGGCATGACATCCCCGTCCATATAGTCAGGTGTGCTCAGCCCCAACAGTGCCATGACCGTGGGCGTCACGTCCACAATGGATGCGGCGTGCGGCAGGTGGCCGCTCTTGACGCCCGGGCCGACGGCGCCCACGATGCCGTCGAGTCGGTGACTTCCGGATCGAACGAAGTGAGGTAGCCCCAGCGTTTGTCCGTCAGCGCGTGAGACGAGCCAGTGGCACTGGGGCGGCATCCCCCGCGTCATCAGCACCGAATAGCCGTCGGGTACGCCCACGAGGTCCGGGCCTACGCGCACATGCGGCCCACGGTACAATTCCCCGTTCTCGTATATTCGGTCAAAGAGCGGCCCTCCGTCCAATCCCTCTGTCTGACTCAAAGCCTGCCGGAGCTCGAGACAGACGTCCTCGCGCTCCGCGGCTGGCACGCAGCCGGCGGGCTCTCGCCCCGACAAGTTGACGCGAAGACTGCAGCACGTTCCGACCGAGAAGACACGACTGGCTGGATGATCCACTGACGCTTCCGCATTCAGTTCCCGTGCCAGCCGTCTCAGGCGCGAAGGCAAATACTTCATGAGGCGTCTCGCCAGCGGGCGCAATGCCTGTGGGGCTCGCCCGGCGGAGGGAACGCTTCGGTCATCGGATGGCGTCTGCGTGAATTCGAGGTACCCGAGGCTGGCGAGCATACGGTCGAGGTCCAAACATCCCCGCGTCGGGCCGGCGCCGTGGTCCGAAAGCACGACGACGGTGCAGTCTTCTCCCGCACGCTCCTGCAGAGATGCCAGGAGCGAGTCGGCCCCTCTATGGGCGAGCAGCACGGGGTTGCACTTCTGTGCGTGGGCATGGAGCCCCTCAAACCGCTCCTCCCAAAAGAAATGCTGCGCGTGATCAACGTAGTTAACGACGATTAGCACGACGTCCGTCGGCATCTGGTCAATCAAGACCAGCGCCGCTTCGTTCCGCGCTGCTATTTGACGTGTCAGCCTTCGGACCTGGCGACGAGTGGTCCCGGAGATCGGTTCCAGTTCGTATTGCTTCAACCGCCGGCCTATCGCCTGTCCCACCTCTTCGGGCCAAAACATCTGTCGGTCAACGCGCGGTGTGCCCATCTCGCCGCTCACCATATAGCCGTCAACCGGCTGTGCGGGAAAGGTGACGGGGACATTCATGACGCCCACACTGAGCCCCTCCCTATTGAGAAGCTCCCAAAGCGGCGGCTGTCGCCAGTCCAGGAATGTCGTCGGGCGCCGATCGTATGTTCCCTCGCGAAATGTGAAGAACTCGAACACCCCGTGCTTGCCTGGGTTAGTCCCGGTGAAAATGGTGGGCCAACAGCAAGCCGTAACGGGTGGGTGGATTGACCGCAGCTCTCCCCAGGCCCCCTCTTTGACGAGTCGCTGGAAGCCCGGCAAGTGCCCGGCCTCGATGTATGGCTGGACGACATCCCACGTGGCGCCGTCAATCCCAAGCACGATCAGCCGAGGCCTTGAGGTCATTGATTGAATGCCTTAGTTCGCCGTATGCCGCCCGCACCTGCGCGAGGCAAACCACTCGTACTGACCACCACGATGGGCGTCACAGCCGTTGTTTGGGCCGGAGCGTCGAGGTCACATTCGCGACCGGCGCGGCAGCTTGCCGAAACGGGCCCCACGGCAACGCTCATCAGCCTACCGGTGTCCCGTCCGGCGTAGGGAGTATCTCCGCCGTTGGCGATCTGCCTCAATTCGCGCGACGCCATCGGTCGTGCTGCGCCGATACCCGTCCGCGCGTTCGCTGTCCTGCCTGGCCGGCGCCTGCTTCCTTCGGCGGGATTATTTGCCTGGCGTATTCCGCGGATCCGCCGCGTGCTCAGCCTGAGGCACCCGCTGCGTCCCGGGCTTGGCGCGCGCCAGGGCCATCTGGCCAGTGCGGAGGAGAATCCCCAGATCCAGCTTCAACGAGAAGTTCTTTGCGTAGTACATATCGTAACGCAGCTTCTCAAGCACATCATGCAGGCACGTGTCTCCGCCCTGATTGATCTGCGCCCAGCCGGTGATACCCGGAGGGATGGCATGACGCTGCATATAGAGCGGGATCTGCTGGCGCAGCTCGGCAACGATCTCCGGGCGCTCGGGCCGGGGCCCGACCAGGCTCATCTGACCGAGCAGCACATTCCAGAGCTGCGGAAGTTCGTCTATGCCCGTCCGGCGCAGAAGCGCTCCGAGGCGTGTCACCCGCGGGTCATCGGGAGGCGACCAGATGGCTCCCGTCGCTGCTTCGGCGTCCTTCGGCATCGTCCGGAATTTGAAAAGCGTAAAGCATTTGCCCCGGTGTCCCATGCGCCGCTGTCGGTACAAGACCGGAAAGCCGGACTCCACCGCGATGGCAAGGGCGCCCAGCACCAGCACGGGCAGCGCGAAGACGCCCGCCACCACACTCGCACTCAGATCTAGCAGCCGTTTGCAGAGCAGGGCGGCAGGGGGCGGCGTCTGGGTGGTGGCATTGAACAGCCACCGACCGTCCACTTGAAATATCGGGCACTTCCCAGTGCTTAGTTCGTAGAAGCTGAAGGCGTCGGCAACAAGAGCGCCGCGCAACGAGGCCTGTGTCAAAAGCTCGGAGGCTTCCTGAGTCCGAATGACCCCGTCAGTGATCACCGTGTGGATTTCGCCATCGACGGCGAGCATCTTCTTGGCGTGTTCCACGTCGCACACCCGCACTTCGTGAGGGTGATGCGCTGTCAGGCGGACCAACTCCATAGTCGTGTCGCCATCGTCTGGGACAAGCCAGAGCGTGCGTGGGAACCACGACTCATGCGTTGTCTGTTGCCAAACCATGAGGAGCAGTTCGTGATCGCCGATGGCGATCGTCGCTCCCGTCTTGTCCTGCCGGTGCCAGTGCAGCCGGACCAGGCGATTTCCCGTCAGGAGCAAGCCCGCAACCAGCACAAATCCCGCGAATGCGAGCCTGTTCATCCGCCATCCCGGCAGCAGATAGAAGAGCCCGGCGCACATAGCCCCACCGAGTGCTGTGGCCAGCGCCGTGAGGTACAGCGAGCGCCCCGGCATTCGCAGGTACCGCGATTCATACGCGCCCGTCACGTAGAGCGCGCCTAACCAGGCGGCAACTATCAGAGCCGCTCGGGACAGCCACTCCACGGTCAGAGGAGCGAAGGTAGCCTGTTGGCGTACGGCGCTGAGCCAGTCGGCTCCGGCCAGCGAGAGGGCCACTCCGATGGCATCTGCAGCACCAAGAACCCCCGGCTTTCTCGTCTTGAGCACAGGGAATCGTCCTCCTCCACGGTCTCCGCGGAGCTACAGCTTATCGATTCTCTTGACACAGGCGAGACAGCTAGGCGGTTTTCTCGTCATCGTCGCTGTACCGGTCATAGTAGTACTGATCGTAATAGTAGCGCTCGCCGGGTGCCGCGACCGCTTTGTTCAAGATGCTGCCCAACAGCGTTGTGTGGGCCGCGTCGAGGCGTTCCTTGCCAGCCAGCGCCATCGGCTTCGGTGTGCTTTTTTGCTCGATGACCAACAATGCACCGTCGAGCTGCGCCCCGAGGATGGGAGCGTCAGCCACCAATGCGGCCGGGGGAGAGTCAAAAATGACTATGTCGGCCAAGTCCCTAAGCTGTTCGAAGACCTCTCGCGCACGCTTGGAGCCCAGAAGCTCCGCCGGATTGGGCGGAATCGGCCCGGCCGCGATGAACTTCAGGTTCTCGAAATCCGTGTCCCGCACCACATCGTCGAGTGAGCTCTCGCCCACCAAGACGTTCGTGAGTCCTCGCTTGTTCTCAGTTCGCAGCATTCTGTGAAGCGAAGGACGACGCAGGTCCGTGTCTACGATCATCACCCGGTTTTCCTGCTGGGCCATGATGATTCCCAGGTTCACAGCGGTCGTGGACTTGCCCTCCTGTTCGCGTGTACTCGTAATGAGGAGCGTCTTGACGCGATGGTCCACCGATAGGAAGCCAATGTTGGAGCGAATCAGACGGTACGCCTCGGCCATGGCTGAGCGTCCTGATACGTCCAGCAGCAGCCGCTGTGTCTCGTCCTGTACCAGCGGCACGACGCCCAATACCGGGATTCCCAGGGCTTCTTTGGCCTCTTCAGGGTTCTTGATCGTGTCATCGAGGTACTCGATCACCGCGGCTATTAGGAGTCCGAGAAGCAGCCCTGAAGCTATGGCCAGAGCCATGTTGAGCCGCTTTCGCGGCCGAATTGGCTTCTCGGGAGCCGCCGCTGTCTCCCAGATGCGAGCGTTGGAGAGCTGCATTGACTCGGCGAGTCGCACCTCGTGCATCTTCTGCAGCAGCAGCGTGTACACACTGTCGGAGACCTTCTGTGCGCGCGTCAGCCGCGCCAACTGCGCTTCCTTGGCCGGGAGTGCATTCAGGCCCGTGCTGAGGTGGCTGATGGTTCCCGCGAGACTCTCGGCACGTTGCCGCGCCCCCTTCGCCTCCGCTTCTTGCAGCACGCCAGATATCAGCAGCGATGTGTAGATGGGACTGATCTGCTCCTGCGAGCTGGCCAGAATCGTCGAGACCTGCCCAGTTAACTCCTCGCGAGCCCGCTGTATCTGCGCGTCAACGGCCGCCACCTCGGGCGAGTCCTCGGTGTAATCCTCGAGAAGTCCGGCGCGATCGATCTCGAGGTCCACCAGTTTCTGCTCAATGCCCGCGATGACCGGGTTTTTCTGGATCGTCCGACTGGACTCCTCGACTTCCTCGTGCATTGCCAGTTCCCGGCGCGTGCTTACCGCCTGCGCGTCTGCCGCCCGCCCTCTGGCCTCTGCATCGGCCCGCTGGGCTTCCATCTCTGCGAGACGCTCGATGACGGCTTTCGTCTCCGCGCTCAAGTCCGCGATGTGCTGTTGACGCTTGTAAGTCTGCAGTGCGTCCTCGGCGTTGCGCAGCTCCTCCCGCACATGCTCGATTTGCCCGGTGAGGAAGTCCCGGGCGCTCCGCGCCGCCTCGCGGCTATACGTTTGGCTCTCCTCCACGTAGTGCGTAGCAATGGCGTTGGCAACGCGCGCCGCATGCGCCGGATTCGGATCGCGGACCTTGATCTCCAGCAGGTCAGTATCTCGGAAAGCCTCCACGTCCACCTTCCTCATGAGTTCGTCGAACGACATCTCGAGCGCCAGGCTATCGATGGTCTGCCCCAGAACCGGCCGGCTTCTGACCAAGCGCTTGTGCGTCTCAATAGAACGCGCGCGGGCGACGTCAAGGGCCGCGCCCAGTATCGGCAGTTCCTGGGCGCCCTGCAATTGCGGCGAACGGGTCTCCACCAACAGCAGGGCCTTCGCCTGGTAGATGGGAGTTTGCAGCCATGTCCCCAGGCCTACGATGCATACGATCGTGAGCAGGCACCCGAGGATCACCCAGCGCCGTCTGCCCAGGATTCCGAGAACCTGTCGTAGATCGAGTTGATCGTCTTCGCGGTCCAAATTGGGCGCCCTTTCTTAGTCAAAGATGTCAGTGAGGAAGCGCGCCGCGCCGACGCCGGTGTACAGCGTCCACATGGAATCTTGCAAGCTCGTCTTCGCGCCCGGGACGAAGATCAGGTCACCATGCTGGACGAGCTGGTCCTGCGACGGGTTGCGTCCGTCCTTGAGCTTGCGCAAATCTATCTTGTACCGGGTCACGCGCTCGTCCTCGCGACGCATCAGCCGGATCCTACCTGTCCTTGACTGCTTTGGAATCGGCCCCCCGGCTGCCGCAAGCGCATCGGTGACTCGGTCGCCGGGTTCAATCGGGTATGCGCCGGGCTCACGCACCGACCCGAGCACGAGCACCCGCTCAAAGCGCTCCGGTACGACTAGCGTGTCGCCCCGCTCAAGCACCACGTCGTCCCCGGTGGATGCGAATTGCTCGAGGCCGGTCGCCGGGGTGCGCTCCACCAGAGGCCGTAAGTCGAGAATCTGTGGCTGCTGCCCACTGCGCAGCAGCTTGACGTGCGCCAACTCCGCCTCCTGCTTGGCTCCTCCAGCTAAAGCGAGAGCCTGCGCGGCGGTGAGGCCATCGCCAGCGTAGAACGCCCCGGGCTCCTCGACGGCGCCGGATACATAGACTTCGTTGTTGGCTTCAGCGATGTGGAGTCCGTCGCCATCACGAACGAGCACATTGGCGTCTGACGCCGGCGCGGCCAGAGCTGCCTCCAGATCAATTGTGTTGTTCTTGTGGTCAGCACGCAGCAATGTCGCCTCGCATCGGTCGCTGCGCGTCGTGAGGCCCCCCGCAGCGGCGATGGCGTCCAGCACCCGGGCGCTGTCCTCCATCTCGTACTGCCCGGGCATCTCGACTTCGCCAGCCACCGTGACCACGTTCTTCTTCTGCACAAACAGGGCGTCGCCCGGCGCCAGTCGCGGCTCGTCGCCGTTGTCCGTGTCGGACAGCATCGCGGCCAAGTCAATTGGCATCGGTTCCGAATCGCGACCATACAGATAGCACTTGCGCCTGGATGCCTGAGGCGTGAGGCCCCCGGCGAGGGCGATGGCCTCGCGTACACCTATGTCCTCGTTCTCCAGATCAAAGGGGCCCGGCTGCCTCACTTCGCCAAGCACATAAATGCGCTTTGGCCGTGGTCGGACCACGTTAATGGCGACATCCACGTGCTTGTAACGCTTTGAGAGAGCCGCCTCGATCAACTCCTCCACCTCAGCAGGGGTCTTACCGGCGACATCAACTTCGCTCATCAGCGGAAAGGATATCTTGCCATCGGGCCGCACCATGATGGGCTCGCGCTCTCGATATGACAGCTCCTCGTGCCCAACCACGACGATGCTCAACACGTCCTTGGGGCCAAGCTGATATTCATCTTGAGCAGTTGCCGCTGTTGCCCCTGCCACCATCAAAGCTATCAGCAGCAGCGCTCCGCACTCAGTGTGTGTCCACTCTTTCATGACTGAAATCGCCCCCCCAACCTCATGCAGCCGCCCGCCCGCAACCTCGGGAGGGAGGCCCTCGCACCACCCGAGCCCCTATGGGCGCGGGCGGCGCCATCGGAAAAGTAGCTACAATGCTTGCCCGCGGCGCTCATCCGCAGGCGAATCGCCCGCAGAGGCCGGCAAGCACCCTTGGAACTGTCGCTATTGCGACGCGAGTGTGCAATGCCTGTCGCTCATGTACTTCTCGAGTGCTTCGGAATAAGTCCTCTCACCCGCGGTGCTGGTGGGATTCTGCGCAGGGACCGCAGCTTCGGGGCCGTTGCTCGTACCGTTGCAGCAGCCACGCATACGCGTGGTACGACGCCGCTAGTACTGTAGTGTCGGCTCAACATCTGGCGGCCCAGATAGGTCACAATCTGCATCTCCAACGCCACTTACGGCATGTAGCCAACATCTGTACGGGCCGAGGCGGCGGCTGTGGTGTTGGGATGCGAAATCTGTTGCGCAGCCTGTTCGCCCGCCCGCCGAGACGTGTTGTGCCAGGGCCGACGAGTGGCTGCTCGAGAAAGTACGTCTCACAAACGGAAGCATTGCTGGCGTATACAGCTTTTCTCAAGCGCCGTCAACCCCTCTTCTTCGGCGCTTTCCCGCGTACCTCCTTGGCGTGTTTCGCCTCGAAGTGTGTCCGCTCCTTCCACTGCGGAGGGGCCGCGCCGGGTCAACGCCTTCCACCACACCGATTTGCCTCGCCAAAACGCGGCTCGCATAGCGTCCACTTTACGTTCGTCAAAGCCCACGCGGCTTGCATGCATCGCGCGTGCACCCACCCACACACCGACAGGCCATAGTGCCAAATGCCTGGTTCGCGGCGCCACCCAACTGCTCGGCATCTGTTGAACTGCGCCGGCATCTCACGGTCGCGTCACCAAGGGCAATCCGTCTCCTGTACGTGATCCGCAGCCACGTTCCACTCCCGTCCGGACACGCCGCACGAGTTCAACATAGGGGAACAAGGTTGTCCGTCAGACCGGGGCGAGGCATGAAAGCAGCAGCTCGATGGGGGCGAGACTCACACGCAAGGCCCGGCCGCCGCCGCCTTCGGCACACGCGAACGACAGTACTCTGATACCCCCGCTTAGACTCCGGATGGTGGGCTTCCCTTCGGCCGACGTCAATTCCTCCGTATTGGCGGGTCACTGTGTGCAGGAGGGAGCGGCAGTGAGGTCTCCTTCACTGATGGGCCGGCATCTGATTCCGTAAGGCTCGGTCGCTGGGGTCGCATGCCCTGCCGATATCGTCATCGGCACATACGCCGGTTTGCCTTAGCTCTCCCGATAAGCGCACACAGGGATATGAAATGTGTCCCGGCCCGGCACTACACGAGAGATCGCCACCTCATCTCCCTTCGCAACATCTCTGACCAAAAGGACATGCTCCAGCAGCTTCGGCATGCCACGGAAGATCACGCGCTGAGCGCTGGCCTTTGGCACGTCCACTTGGGCAATGGTAAAGCTGGAGCGCCCACGGCTGTGCTGCCTGGTATCAGGAGCACAGCGCCAAGTATCAGGGCCACGGTTCGATCAAGCGCACCTGAGCTGTCGCCGCACCGCGGCTTGCCGTGTGGCACGGATCACACTCCTTGCCGCCGTCTTGCCCTCGGGCTTTCGCCAGTGCTTCGTCCGGCAACGCGGCTGAGGCCTATTTCACCGCCCACACCCGGAAGTTGTCGTAGTAGGCGTCGGTGCGCATCATCTGCCGCAGGCCGATTCTTCCCGCGCCCCATACCGGCCCGCGCGACACGCCGTCATCCACCCAGTCAATCGAGACGTGGCCGTTGATGGCAAGCTGAAGGTGCGCGCCCCGCTTCACCAGCGTCAGCTTGCTCGTGACCCCGGTCTGCAGTGGGATGAAGTCGTACCCGCAGCTCGCCCGGTAAAACCCCCAGTTCTTGCGCAGGGCGCAGTTGGGGGAACGCCCGCAGGTGTTGCGGAAGTAGGAGATGTGGTAGCAGTTGATGTCTCCGGAATGATAGAGATTGAAGGTGCCGTCGCGCTTTTGGAGGGACGGGTCGAAGAGGTCCTCGCCATTGCGGCCCGCCGCGCAGAAGAACACGATGCACAGACCGTCGATCTCGTTGGGCGTGAACTCCCACTCGGCAATGAAGTCCTTGGGGAAGGTCTGCTTGTTCCACAGCACGATGTGGTTGTCGCCCTCGCGCATTCGCAGGCGGCCGTCCTCAATGGTCAAGATCCCGGGGCCTTCGAGCACCCAGTTCCGCTCCCACGGCTCGTCGAAGGTCTCCTCGACCAGGAGCTGGCCTTTGAGTGGATCGGCATTCAGCATCGTGTCGAAGAATATCTTGCCCTCGTCGTACATGCACTCGCCGTCGCCATAGTTGCCTGCGGCTGCAATCTGTGCGCCGGTCATCGCCCTGTCATAGACGCGCAGGTCGTCAACGGCGCCAGCAGTGCAGCCGACCCGGAGCACGTCGGCCCACGGCTCGTCAGTCGCCTCGCCCTCGCCCCACTTGCCCAGCGTGTCGGCCTGCGGCAGGCCGAACAGCCACACGCAGACGTCCTTGTCGGCCTTCTTCCAGGTGTACGCGATGTGATACCACTTGCCGGCGATGAGATGGCTGTACACCGCGCCCGGACCTCCACCCTCGCGGTTCCAGGGGTTGGCGCTGGCGAGACGGGCCTGACGCCAGTCTTGCCTGAGGCTGATCCGCGGACCCAGGCCGTCACTTACGCGGACGGGGTCGTGCCTCACATTTGGCTCCCCTTGCGCAGGAGTCGGCGTATCGGGGCGATACCAGAACATCAGCGTGCCCTCTTCCGGATTGACGCCAGCGAGCGGCACGGCGCAGGCGTGCTTGTCCGGCTCTGACGCCTTGATGGCCTGCCCCTCGCGGCCCTCGACGAACTCGGCAGCCACCAGCTCGCCCTGACCACCGGGCTCCAGGGCGCAGTTTCCGTCGAATGGAGCGCGGATGATCAGCTTGGGCTGCTGAGAGTGCGCAGCCGCGCACAGCGCGAGCATTACCAGCACGAAACAGGTGCGCGTTAGCATGTCTACGGACCTCCCCAGGCAAATCAGTTGGGCACGCCGGCGAAACTCGCGGTGCGCCCAGCGTGGCCGGTGATTCTTGCCCACCGCGGCTGTGTGCACACGGGCCGCCGGTCGTTGCCATGCCCCTCTGCTTTCCGCCTCATGCGGCCTGCGGCCTTCCCCGCAGAGGCAGGTTTCTTGGCTCGATGCCGTCGCACGGGCGTCGGGGCTCTTGGGCCCCACAGCAGGAGGAGAAAGCTGCTTGAGGTCGGGCAAAGGCCACGGGTTGCCAGTTCCGAAGACGGGGGCAGCCGCTGAGGCCAAGGACGTCAGGTAGCAGAGACGGCCAACTGGAAGCGAACGAGTGCGAGGTTGCCGGGGTGCATGAAGGTAAACGGCGAAGCAATGGTGCCCATTGGGGTGCCGCCGACGCCCTCGACATCTATCATCTCGGCCGAGAGCCGGTCGGGCAGCACGGTTGTGTCCCACGTCATTGTGACGCTCTGGGCGCTGCCAGCCACCTGCACGACGAAGTCCCACGTCTTGGCTTGGCCGCCACCGAGCAGCGTCGCGCGCGAGTCGATCTGGAAGTCCAGCAACTCCACCAGCCCGCCGAACTTATGGGCCCACTCGGCACGCGGAAGGCAGACTTGTATCCACTGGGCCCAAGGCGGCGCTGGGGCGTGTGGGACGTCCTTACCTGTATCGTATAAATCAATAGCCTCAGATTGGCTCCTACAGATGATGTAGTCTCTGGCTGTCCCCATGACGACATCGATCCGTAGGCTGAAGTCGGCGGTCGCCCCGGACATCGGTCCGCTGGGGTCCCACGTCACAGCGACTTCAAACGTGGCAGGCTCCGGGGCCCGCAGGCCCGACCACCAGAACAGCCATCGGATCATGGCACTTTCGTCGTCCGCGCCCACGGCGCCGTAGTCCCAGACCCTATCGTTCTGCACCCAGTCCGGATTGCTGCTGGAGGTCACGCGCGCCCTCGCATTGCGCATGATGGCGCCCGTTTGGTTCACCACGGAAACGTGGGCCAGCACAGTATTGCCTATCCCTATCACGCCTTGCTCCAGCCTCGGCTCGGGGAATGGGGGATCGCCGGGCTGTTTGATCCAGAGCCTGGCCCCATTCACCGGCTCTGTCTGACCTGCAGGCAATATCACCTGATCGATGCCGCGCCCGGGGTTCAGTTGGAACGTGAACACCGCCTTATGTGTGCCCGCCGGGCGGTGTGACCCACCACCGCTGCATCCCGCCATAACGAGCAATAGCCAGCATCCGACGACCAGTGATAACATCCTGCTGGGCCGCCTCATCCTATACACCTCAGACCCCGTTATCCGCCTATAACAACAGCCTCGACGGCATACCACCGGGACAGACGCTGGCGACTCATGGCGAGCGGCCAAATGGCGCAGAGGCTGCTTGATCGCTTCCTGGTCGAGCGAGAGCCAATGTCACCTTAACCATGCGCAGTATATCGCGGATAATGCTTATCCAATGGCTGATATACCATATTTCAACGTATGCAGTTGATGTTCCTGCTTGGCAGCAGGCAGAATCTTCCCGCCACGCTCAGGGAGGCGAATGCGAGCCGCCGCATCGGAGGCGCGCGGGGCGCAGTGCGGGCGCACGTCCGTGCCAGATCGCTCAGCGGCCGCCCGTGGGAGCGCTGAGACGGGGCTGTGGCGAGCCCCATACGGGGCCCCGCTTTAGACAGGGGCCACAGGTGCTCTGAGGACCTGCGGGCCTTGCTCGCCTACAGAAGGGCACACGACCAAATCTTCGAAGCAGCCGTCATGTGGCGGGGCCACACTCTGAAACCATGAAGATGGGCCCGGCGGGGGGGCTGGGGGCCGCCGGAGCAAGCTGCTCCGGCTACAACGGGTGGGCGGACGGGCGAAATCTTCGGGGTAGTTATCCATGCCCCGGTGGGGCACCCGGCGCACGGCTTGGCCGCGTACGGGGTGCCGTACGGCACGCCGCTTCACACAGGCGTCCCGCTTCAGACAGGGATCGGGATGCCGCTTTGGACAGGCACGAGCAAGTCCCTGACCCTACGGGCGGGACGCCGACCCCGAGGGGGGTCAGGCGCCGTGGCACACGGGCTCTGAGCGTTGGCAGCGGCTGAAGGCAGCGGACCGGCTGCTATTCCATTCTGAGCATCCCGTCCTCGATGCGCTCGCGTCGAGTCATCGTCTTCCGGCCGTTGGTGATATCGTAGTACGTGTACTCGGGCAGATCACCGCGCCAGTCTACGGTGAAGCCCTGGCGACCGTCGTTCACGTCGAGCACCTGGTCGCGACAGGTCACGTACGGGCTTTCGCAGGTGGGCCATCGGTCGAAGTCCAACTGCACGCCGTTCACCGACGCGTGCGGAAGCCAGTTCTCCGGGTTGTAGCGGATGTCGAGCGTATGGCCGCGAGTGGAACGGTAGATCACGCGCTTTTCAGCATCGAGGCGAGATACATCGAGGCGCGAGGATGCGGCTCTGTCTTGAAACGCCTTGAACGAGCCGAACTCGCGCGCGTCACCGACCTCTATCGCCGCCCCGACCAATCCCCCTGGAAGGACGAGCCGCCGAAATCCCGCGCGACCGCCCTTCTCCCAGCGGGCGCCGGGCTGGAAGGGCCTGACAGCGATGTACACATCGCCTTCCCTGAGGAACACGCCCGCCGGCGTTTGTGCCTTTTCGTCTATCGTCTCCGGAACATACACATAGACGGCCTGCACGAGCCGCTCGGTACGTTCGCTGAGCCACAGCGGAGAGCCTTTGCCGGCCTTGCCTTCGTACGGATCGCGCTCCGGAATGTCGAACATGAGCACGGCGGCGTTCTCCCAGTGCACCATCTGGCAGAAGGGGCTCACCCCCGACCAGTCGTCCGCCCCCAGCGGCTCGTCGGAACCCTCCCATTTCCGCGCCGTGTACCAATACGGATGAGCGACGATCAGCCAGTTACGCGGATCGGGCGAGCGCCACCCGACGATAAACGGGATCGCGTGGCGGGTGATCGGGTCCATTATGTCCTCGTGTCGGTAGCTGGCGCCGATTGCGTAGTCGCGGGCCACGTACACGCTCCGCATGTGGTACCGGGGGTTGGGTTCCTGGTCGTGTGCGAAGGTTTTCTTGCCATACGCGTTGACTTGCGCCGGCTCGATGCAGGCCCAGTTGCCCCTGGATTGCCACACCATGTAGGGAGTTTGGAGGCGCTTGGCGCCGATGTTTCGGATGATGGGATGCGGTGTCCACGACGAGACCGCATGAAGCATGGCGAAGATGCCGTAGGGCTGTTTGATGGTGAACTCGGGCGCTCGGAACTGCTCTTCGTCCTGCGGCGTATTGCCACCGCCCCAGTACAGCCAGCCAGTCCACTGGCTCGGCGCGCGCGCATGCGAGAGCTGGTAGCTGTCGGTCATCAGCCCCTTTGCCCGCTGCACCGGCGGCAGGATGATCCCGTGATGATGATTCAGCGCGTAGTCGGCCAGCATCCAGTCCAGGATCGCCCGGGCCATGATGCGCGCTTCAGCGCTTTCGGCGAGCTCGACGACGTTGAGCCAGGGGGCGGTGTTGACCGCATGGTAGATGGGCGACAGGTATTCGACCATCGAGGCGCGGAAGATGGCCTTGCCGTAATCGCGCATGTAGTTCCGGCACTCCTCGGCCAACTGCGCGCCGGTCAGCTCGTAATGGAAGCGGGCATCCGGGAAGCGCTCCCCGAAGAGGCAGCCCGCCGTGCGGCGCATGGTGACGTGATTCTCGGTGCCGCCGCCGAGAAAGCCCTCGTACGTGGTGACCTCCTTCCGGAGGCCCTCGATGACCTCGGGAGTGAGGGCCGACCCGAACTGGCAGAAGAGGCGGGACAAAGAGCTCTTGCCGAAGGTGTCGCCCTGGCCGCGGAAGAGCATTCCGCGGGGGACATAATCCAAAGCCGTGGAATCGTGCCGATCCAGTGAGAGCTTGCAGAGAGCGACGGGGAACTGGTGCTTTGGGTTACGGGCCTTCGGCTTGAACTCGGCTTCCGCTCCGGCGCCGACCACAAGGGCCTTGCGATGCGCGACGGCCTCGTCGGACACATCGCGGGCGAGAGCCGTGTCGAGGGCGGGATCAAATGACTCCGGGTTTGCGATTTGGCCGACGCGCCGCACGAGAGAATCGAAGTCGTCGGCCCAGCACGGCAGCGTGCAGAGCGTCGCCGTGGTCAGTGCGACGACGAGTCTGGTGATGCAAGCATCCATAACGTTCTCCCACCAATCCGATGTGCGCGGCTTCGGAGGGCATTGGCGATCCTGTTCGCGCTTCGCCGCGGAAGCCCTGCCGCATCCCGGAGACTCCTCTCAACTCTATGGTGTGAACTTTGTCGAAGGATGCGGCAGTTCTGCAGCAGAATAGGCCGACGGGCTGCGTCTCGCCGGGGCGTTGTGCGACATCCTGTCACGGGAGGGCGCTGGATGACTGAACTAAACGGATTCGAGCAGGCGTACTTCATACAGACGCGGCAGGAGATAGACACAGAGGAGCGCGCCCGCGATCGGCTTCTCTACCTCGCGGTCATCGTTCTGGGCGCTATCGCCGTCGCAACCTGCCTGAGTAGGACGGCGCAGGAATTCTTGCTGCGCCCCGGCGCGCTTGCCCTGGCAATACCGGCCTTGGCGATCATATCAACCCTCTTCTGGGTTCGGCGCAAGAAGCTCGAACAGATATCCGACCGCTGGTTTGTACTGCACCGTATGGCCGTCCGGCATTTCGGTCCCGATCGCGCGAAGGAAACGCTGGAGGGCATTGCTGTCAGAGATCTACCGACGTGGAGGTACATCTCCGAGGACTTCACCCTCAACATCGCGTTCTCGCTCCCTGTCTACGGCCTGTTAATCCTTCAATCAATTCATGGGGGCGCCGCCGGCCAGTGGTGGCGGACGTTCATCTCCATAATCGCCATCGCTGCTCACGCGCTGTACAGCTATCCCATTCTGGGTCGAATGCTTCGCGATCCACTGCCTGGATCGGCAGACCCCACACCTGCCACCGACAACACTCCCCAAAGAAACTAGAAACTAGGGACAGTGGGGCTGTTGAAAAAACCAGGCGCCGGCGGCTCGTCGTCCGCCCACCGCGTAGGTCGGCCTTTCCAGGCCGACATCGCGGGCTGGAAAGCCCGCGCTACGCGAACGGGCGTGTGGCCTGGGTTTTTCAACAGCCCCACTGTCCCTAGTTTCCTACCCGCATCACCACCATCTGGTGGATCCCGAATTCCGGCACCACGGCATCCAGGCGACCGTTTGCGAACGTCCAGTTCTCCGGCGCTGCGCCTTGAGGCTGGAGCGTCACTGCCGTCGGTCTCGCCGGAAGCCGAACGGAGATACGCGTGGGCGGCACGGGCGGAATGTCGGTGATGCGGGTGTACTTCCGGATCCCGGCCTTCGTGACCTCGCGCCTGCCGGGGGCCAGGTTGACCAGATGGAGGATGTACTCGTCAGCCTTTCGCCGCAGGACCACCTCCACGGTGTCGGGCGCGTCCGTGGTGACCAGTCGCTTGTCCGGCGGCAGAGCCGCGTCGAATACGAACTGCAGAAGGCTCGGAGGCACGACGTCGTCCCCGTGCTGGGAGAGCAATGGAAGGGGCACATAGTACGCGAGCCCCTTCCCGAACTGATTCTCGGTCATGAGCGCGTGCCTTTCGCCTTTGGCGTCCTCAACGCCGAGTAGCTGCCTTGCAGTCGAGAGCCGAAGCCGGAACAGCCAGTGCGTGAACGCAGTAGCGCGGTCGCCGATCTTCACGGTCAATTCCTCAGAGCCACTCGGCCCGACCATTTCGGCAATCCCAAAGAGCTCACGCAATCGTGGGTCGCGCGTGATGCCCATGCCCGTCATCAGCAGACTGCCGCCCGACTTGACGGACTCGATCAGTGCGTCAACCGTCTCCTCCGTGAGCACCTTCGGATGCTCGACCACGAGCAGAGGGCTGCGTATGTCCTGCTCCCGCAGCCGCCAGTCCGGAACCATCTCGTAGTTCAGGTGCAGCCGAGCCAGTGCCTGGCAGGCGCCGGCGAGGCGATTGTCGGTTTTAGAGAAGCATACGGTGCTGGTGTCGGTGACGCCGTAGTGCGCCGCCGCATGGTGCAGCAGCGAGACATCCGGGAGGCGCTCCGAACCCATGCACCACCGCTGCCTCTCCCGAAGGAAAGGTGCTACCACCTCCCCGAGGAACTCCATGCCCTCGGGCGTCAGGGCGCTTTCCGGCGTCGGAGTATCCCAGGCGAAATAGCGCCCGCCGTTAGCGACGATGACCGCCATTTCCTGCTTGACCTGCTCTCGAGGTTTTGGCCGCATTCGGTTCTCGATGCGCGTTTTGATCTGCGTCATGAGATCAAACGGGATGTCCACCGCGTCATACCAGTGGGCCTCGGCGGAGAGCCCCTCCACACGGTTGCCGATATCGCCAGTGAGGTATGCGAGCCCGGGATCCGGCCTCTCAGGCATACGCACGGAGTAAGCCCAGTTAAAGGCCACCAGGCACTTCGGGTCGATCTCGTGGATCACGGCCGCCGTGTTGTGCACGAACTCGCGGTATATCTGGCGCTGCATCTCCTTGTACTCGTCCCAGCCGGGCCTGTCCGGACCCTCCGGCGCCGCAAGGCCCTGGTCGCGCCGGAATCGCTCGCGGCACTTCGCGCAGTAACACACCTGCACGGTGAAGCAGGACCCATCGAACCAGAACCCGTCCGGCTTGTAGTGCTGCAAGATCTCTCGTATCATGGGCCAGAGGTAATCCTCCGCGACGCCCGAGTGGTAGCAGAGCGCGCGGTCATACGGTGTGCCGTCCGCCTTGGCCCGGTTCCACGGCGGGCGGCGGATCATTATCTCCCGGTCGCGCCCGATGTTGTAGTAGACGGAGAAATGATAGCCGTCGCGACGCGCGATATCGCGCCAGATGCCGAGCACGTCGCGGGCGAGCTTCGGGGGAGTGTGGCCGATCTTCGTCGGATAGGTCGTCCATCCGGGATTGCCCTTGGCGTGGATCTGGAGGACGTCGGGTTTGGACAGCGCGATCAATCTGGCAGTCTCCTCTGGGTCGGCATCGCGCCCGACTTCGCGCGCACGGCTCGTATGGTGGTCTTCGTGGAGAAGGTAGAAGCTGGTCTCGTACCAGTTGCCTTCGCCCGCTTCGCAGAGCGCAGCGGCCGAGCCTAGTACGGCAGTCAAAGCGAGGGTGCTCATCAGGGATGCTCCTCCGTGGCCCGGTGCGCTATTGCACGTACAAGGCGCCTCGTCGGTGCCCTGTATATTCGGGCGGCGCATTGCCGTGTCCTCCGGTGGCGCGAGGCATAAGAGGGGGTGCTGGAGGGGTTTTGCCGGCAATAGCGCAAATAGGACACACTGAGTTGATCGTCGCGGAAGGAACGTAGACCTTCGATGGATCGGTATATCGGTCTGGGTTGACCCCAATCGCCAGGGGCGGCACGAAAGGGTGGCGGATATGAGCACCATCGGCAGACGGCAATTCCTGAGCGAGGTGAGCCGAGTGGCGTTCGGATTGGCCGGTTCCAGTTCTCTCATCCAGGCGGCTTTGGCGCAGTCGGAGCGTTCGAGCGGCAACAGACCCAATTTCATCTTCATCCTCACGGACGACCTGGGCTGGGGCGACCTGGGGTGCTATGGGCACCGAAGCCTCAAGACGCCCCACCTCGACCGGCTGGCCGAGCAGGGGACGCTCTATACGCAGTTCTACGTCAGCTCCGCCGTCTGCTCGCCGAGCCGCGCCGCCTTCATGACGAGCCATTTCCCCGCCCGGCATCGCATCCATGGCCATCTCGCCTCGCCGCAGCAGAACGAAGCGCGCGGCATGCCGAACTACCTGGACGCCAGCTTCCCGACAGTCACACGGCTCCTCCAGGACGCCGGCTATGCCACGGCCCACTTCGGCAAGTGGCACCTGGGCAGTGGCGATGGCGCCCCCGATCCCGGCGCGTACGGCATTGACGACCACCGCACGGTGAACTCGAATGGTCCGGACTGGGAGGATCGCGACGATCCGTACTTCCGGGCGAGGTCCACTCGGCTGTTCGTCGATGAGACGATTCGCTTCATGGAGGCGAACCGGGCTAGACCCTTCTACGTGAACCTCTGGACGCTGCTGCCCCATGCGCTGCTGCATCCGACCGATGAGCAGATGGCGCCCTATCGGCGCTTGGGGCCCGGTGGGAAGTTCCCCTACAAGGGCGCCATGCAGATCTACTACGCCTCCGTGAGCGACATCGACGAGCAGGTGGGGCGGCTGATGGCGAAGCTCGATGAGCTCGGCCTGGCCGACAACACGGTTGTGGTCTTCTCCAGCGACAATGGCCCGGAGGACATCCACATCCGGAACGCCAGCCACAGCGGAGTCGGCACGCCGGGGCCCTTTCGCGGGCGCAAGCGCAGCATCTACGAGGGCGGGGTGCGCATGCCGTTCATCGTCCGCTGGCCCGGTCACATATCGGCCGGCAGGATCGACGATTCGACCGTGGTCGGCGCGGTAGACTTCTTGCCCACCGTCTGCAGCATGGCGGGCCTGGAACTGCCGGGCGGCCTGGATCCGGACGGCGAGGATATGTCGGCCGCGCTTCTCGGAAAGCCACGGGAGCGCACCAAGCCCCTGATGTGGGAGTGGCGGTTTAATATCACCGGTCACATGCTGAATAGGAGCCCCATGCTCGCCATCCGCGACGGCAAGTGGAAGCTGCTGATGAATCCGGACCGAAGCCGCGTGGAGCTGTACGACATCCCGAAGGACCCGAGCGAGCTCAACAACCTCGCCAAGAAGCACCGGGACGTGGTCAAGCGGCTCTCGCAGCGTGTCCTGAGCTGGCAGGCCACGCTGCCCGAAGGGCCGGTGCTGCCGAATGCCGGCGCCAACGCATATCCGTGGCCGAGGTGAAAGGAGAAGCAGAATGAGCAATGCCGACAAAGCAGCGATGACGCGGCGCAACTTCCTGCACACGACGGGCGTGGCCATGGCGGCGAGCGCGCTGTCGCGGACGGTCGCGCGCGGGCAGCCGGATGAGGGGCCCAACATCCTCTGGATCTCCTGCGAGGACACCAGCCCCGATCTGGGCTGCTACGGCGACCCGTATGCGATCACGCCGAACCTGGACAAGCTCGCGGGCGAGAGCGCGCTGTACACCAATGCCTTCACGGTGGCGGGAGTCTGCGCGCCGAGCCGGTCGGGGATCATCACGGGAATGTACCCGACGAGCATCGGCACCCACCACATGCGGTGCAAAGGCGTGCCGCCGCCGTACGTCAAGTGTTTCACCGAGTACCTGCGGGCGGCGGGCTACTACTGCACGAACAACGTGAAGACGGACTACAACTTCGACCCGCCCGTGGCCGCCTGGGACGAAAGCAGCCGCCAGGCGCACTGGCGCGGACGAGCCGAGGGCCAGCCCTTCTTCTCCGTGGTCAACATCACGGTGACCCACGAGAGCCAGATCCGCGCGAAGGACGAGCGCTTCTTCGCCAACACGAAGGCTCTCACGCCCGAGCAGCGGCACGATCCGGCCAGGGCCAACCTGCCGCCGTACTACCCCGATACGCCGGTGACCCGGAAGGACTGGGCCCGCTACTACGACATCGTCACGGCGATGGACATCAGGGTCGCCGAGCGCCTCAAGGAGCTGGAGGAGGACGGACTCGCCGACGACACCATCGTGTTCTTCTGGGGCGATCATGGCCGGGGCCTGCCACGGGGGAAGCGCTGGATCTACGATTCCGGCATCCACGTCCCGCTCATTATCCGTTGGCCGGGCACGATCGAGCCCGGGAGCGCGCGGGATGATCTGGTGAGCTTCATTGACCTCGGGCCGACGCTGCTGTCGATTGCCGGCGTCGAGATCCCGTCGTACATGCAGGGCCAGGCGTTCCTCGGCGACCAGGCCGCCCGGCCCCGCGAGTACATCTTTGCCGCCCGCGACCGGATGGACGAAACCTACGACATCATCCGCTGCGCGCGCGATAAGCGCTACAAGTACATCCGCAACTTCGAGCCGGAGAAGCCATACGCACAGCACATTGCCTACATGGACCAGATGCCGACGATCCAGGAATGGCGTCGCCTGGCCGCCGAGGGCAAGCTCGAGGGCCCCCAGAAGCTCTTCTTCCAGCCGACAAAGCCCCCTGAGGAGCTGTACGACATCACGACCGACCCGCACGAGGTGAACAACCTCGCCGACTCGCCGGCGCATCAGCAGGCGCTCAGACGGATGCGGAAAGCCCTTGAACGGTGGATGGAAGAGACGGGCGACCTCGGCCTGATTCCCGAGCCCGAGCTGTGGGAGCAGCGGCGTCCCGGCGGCGAATGGGCCGTGACAGACGCGCCGAGCATCGCTCCGAACGGCGGGACGTTTGACGGTCCGGCCACGGTGCGAATCACCTGCCCCACGGAGGGCGCGTCTCTCGCGTATACTACTGACACAGGCGAGAAGCCGCACTGGCTGCTGTATTCCAAGCCGATCAAGCTCACCCAGAGCGCCACGCTGAGGACGAAGACGTGTCGCTTGGGCTACAGGGATAGCGAGGTCGTTGGAGCGGAGTTTCGCATCGGGTGAGGCTGATTTCGCTCGCGGCGGCGCGCCGACTTGGCTGCCGGCAAGGAGGCGATGTGAGCCTGCAGGACTCCAAGCACCTGCAGTGCGGCGACGGCGGAGTGACCATCACGAGTGACGATGCGCTCGCCGAGCGCGCGGCGCATTACGCCAGCTAGCCGGAGCCGGCTGGCGCACAGCAAAGGCTGTGGTGGCGTTGTAGCGCGGGGTCTACGTCCCCCGCCTGGCCGAGGTGGCAAGCTTCCATCCAGCAAAGGGCTGCCCCTCTATCGGAACGAACGTCCACGACATGCACAAGCACCTTCGCCGCCTGGAGCAGGTCTGGCTCCAGCCGCAAATCTACCTGGTGACGATCTGCACTACGCAGCGCCGGCGCCTGCTCGCCACGCAGACTATGGCCGGCGAGATTGTAACCGCGCTCCAGGATGCCTCGGAGAGAACGGGCTGGCGTGTGGGCCGATACGCTGTGATGCCGGATCACGTCCACTTCTTCTGCTCGCCTGTCATTGAGGATGCGGAACTGTCGGAGTTCGTGGGGCTTTGGAAGCGGTGGACGACGCGCCTCGCGTGGGGCCTTGGCCACGAGGGTCGTCTGTGGCAGCCGGAGTTCTTCGACCATCTGCTGCGCAGCGACGAGTCCTATGCCGAGAAACAGGAATATGTAGCGCAGAACCCTGTGAGAGCTGGGCTGTGTGAGACCCCGGAGCAGTGGCCGTATCAGGGCGAGATGGTCGCGCTGGAGATGTAGACGGGGGTGCCACAGCGCCCCCGGCCACAGCAGCCAGGCGGGGGACGTAGACCCCGCGCTACAATGCCACCACAGCCAATTATGACCCAGAAAGAGCGCTTCCTCGCTGCCCTGAGACTGGAGACACCCGATGTCGTCCCCGTCTCGCCGCTGATCCACAGCCGCTACGCGCACGCGCGCTTGGGTCGATCGGACTGGAGGGCAGTGTTCGAGCTGCACCACGAGATCGGCTCCTGCCACTACCGCGGACCCATCGGCGTCGGCATAGAGACTGAAATGCCCGAGGGATGGGAGCACAGCTCGGAGGTCCTGCTCGACGAGGGCGTCCATCGAGTGACCCGTAGCACACTGCATACGCCCAAAGGCGATTTGACTTCCACGGTGGACCGCGGCTCCATCCCGCACGACCCCCTCGTCGCCAAAACCACGGAGTACTATGTGAAGGAGCCGGGGGATTGGCGGATCATCATCGAAGTCTGGGAGCACCGCGCCCAGACGGCGAAGCCGAGGCCAGCCAGCACAGTGCAGGAGGCCTTCGAGCTGATGAGGAACGACGGGGTCGCCAGCGTGGGAGTCAGCTCCGCGTTTCACCTGGTGGCGACGCAGCGCGGCATGCAGGACCTGTTCTACGATCTTTACGACTGCCCGGACCTCCTCAGGGAGGCCCATCGCCACGCGTGCGACATTCAGGCAAAGGTCATCCAGGCGTTCCTGATGAGCCCCTCCGAGGTGGCGTGGTACGACATCTGCTGGGCGACGGGGATGAACCTCGGACCGAAGCTGTTTGACCAATGGCTCGGCGACGAGCTGACCCGCATGTGCGCGCTCGTGCGCGACCGGCCCGGCAAGTTCATCAGCCTCTACACGCTGGGCCGGATGCGGGAGATCATGCCGACGCTGATGAATGCCCGCCCCCACATGATCGCCACCTTCGAGCCGAACGAGGGCGACCTCTCGCTCCGCGAGGCCAAGGAGCTGTACGGAGATGAGGTCTGCGTGATGGGCAACTTCGACTCGGTGATCCTCGCGCACGGCAGCGTCGAGGAGGCACGCGCCGAGGCGAAGCGATGCCTGGACGAGGCGATGGAGGGCGGTGCGTACATCATGGGCACCGGCGACGAGGTGCCCGCGGACGCGAAGTACGAAAATCTGAAGGCCATGGTCGAAGTGGTCGAGGAGTTCGGGAGGCACTAAGCGCCCCTTCGGGGCGACGGCATGCAGGCAAGGATGCCTGCGCTCCCAGGAAGCGTGGGCGTGCCGGGAGCGCAAGCCAAGGATGCTTGCGTTCCCAGGAAGCGTGGGCGTGCCGGGAGCGCAGGCTTCCAGCCTGCATGTCGTTGGCAGTAGACCGGGTATCGATAGGGAGGTACAACACCGATGAAAGCCATCATCGTCGGACTCGGCGGGCGGGCGGGGACCTGGATCGGCGTGTGTGGGGGGCATGAGGAGGTGGAGATCGTCGGCTACGTGGAGCCGGTGGCGGAGCGCCGAAAGGTCGTGGCCGAGAAGCACAGCATCCCTGATGGCCAGCTCTTCGTCGATCTGGCGGACGCGGCGGGGGCGATCGAGGCCGACTTCATCGTAGACGTCACCCCGCCGGCGGCGCACGAGGCTGTGGCCAACACGGCCTTCGACGCCGGCCTACACGTGCTGGGCGAAAAGCCGCTGAGCGACGACTTCGACGCGGCAAAGCGCATTGTGGCAGCGTCGGAAGCCGCCGGCCGCACCCACATGATCACCCAGAACTATCGCTTCACGCTCCCGCCTCGGACGACGCGACGGCTGCTCGCCGAGGGCCTGATCGGCAAGCCCGAGCAGGTCGGCATTCAGTTCTACATGCCGTGGGCTACTCGCCCGGGGACGCACTACGTCGAGTTCCCCTACATGCTGCTCAAGGACATGGGCATCCACCACTTCGACATGATGCGCTACGTGCTCGCCTGCGACCCGATCAGCGTCCGCTGCATGACGTGGAACCCGTCGTGGGGCTGGCACAAGGGCGACGCGTCGCACGTGGCGCTGTTTGAGTTCGAGGGCGGTCTGCGGGTCGTGCACACCGCCTTCGGCAGCAGCGTCGGGCGCAAGACGGCGTGGAACGGCGACTGGCAGATCGAAGGGCCCGAGGGGAGCATCACCTGGGAGAACGACAAGATCTTCCACACCCGCAGCTTCCCCGCCGACAAGGCCGCACGCGAGGAGATCCCGCCGGACGACATCCCCCTGAGCGGGCCGGATGCGATCCTGGCCGAGTTCGTCGCCGCCGTGAAAGAGGGCCGCGAGCCGGAGTGCAGTGGGAGGGACAACCTCAACTCGCTGGCCATGACGACGGCAGCCGTCATGAGCGCCGAGCAGGGGCGGAAGGTGGAGATCGCCGAGCTACTCGGATAGCGCACTCGGCCTTGTGTAGGGCGAGGATGCCCATCCCCGCCATGAGCCAGTGTAGCCCAGGCAGCTTGCCTGAGGCCGTCTCGCTCATGCAATTGGCGGAAGACTCTCAATCCCTCTGCAAGGGCTGAATCAACTTCGCCGCATTGTCGTGAAGGATCATCCGCTCGTCTTCGTCCGAAAGGCCCCACTCGTCGATGATCTCTATATCGCGCTCAACAGACTCGATGGAGCACCACGGGTAATCCACTCCGTACACGAGCCGATCGGCGCCGACGCAGTTGACGATCAGGCGCAGCTCGTCGGAGGGAACGTACCAGCCCGCGTCGGGCCGGAGCGCCATCGCCAGGTCGGCGCAGCAGAGAGGGTTGGATTGGAGCAGCGCCAGCACATCGCGGCAGAATGCCGCCCCGCCGCAGTGGGCGACGATGATCCGCAGGTCAGGGAAGCGCTTCGCCACGCGCTCTACCCTCAGCACCGAGTAGTCCTCCAGGGGCCACGCCCAGCTACCATAGCCGGTGTGAAACATGAGGGGCAAGCCGGCGCGGTCCACGGCGGCGTAGAAGGGGTCGAGCTTCGGGTCGTCCACCACGATGCGGAAGATGGGCGGGTGTACCTTCACGCCGACGAGGCCCAGCTCTTTTGCGGCGGCAACGCGCTCGGGTGCATCTTCCCGCGATGGGTCGAGCGAGGCGAAGCCGACGATGTTGTCGAACTCGGCGATGGCGTCGGCGAGCCACCGGCTGGAGTCCTCGTCCGGCGAGATGCGCGCCGTCGAGCGCCCCTCGGGCACCTCGAAGGGCGCCAGCCCGACCGCCTTCTCGAAGCCCAGCTCGTCGGCGAATTTCGACAGGTGCTCCGGCCTTCCCGGGATGCCGAAGTCGTCCTCCCGATCCGTCATCCCCTCCGGCCACAGGTGACAATGTGTCAGGATCATGTGCGCTCACCCTCCGTCAGGCGCCTGCTTCGAAGATTTGGCTGCGGTGGCGTTGTAGCGCGGGGTCTATGTCCCCCGCCTGGCTGTGGTGGCAGGCCGTTCGCCGTCGCGCCGATCTTCACAGTCTCCGGGTGGCGCCCCGCGACATGATGACTAGCCCCAACATATTAGCCTTCGACACAACCGGCCCATTCTCCTTACCATAAGGAATCTCAACCGCGGCAGGAGAACAGGCATCACAGCGAAGCGCAAAGGGGAGATGCCGAGTGGAGCTCAACGGCGCCGTCGCCATCGTCACCGGGGCGGCCGGAGGACTGGGCCGGGCCATTGCTGAGGCGTACGCCGCGCGAGGGGCGCGCGTGGCTGCCGTGGACGTGCTGGAGGATATGCTGCTCGAGACGGCCGGGGAAATCGGAAGCGCCGGAGGCACCGTCCTGGCGATACCGACGGACGCGACCGATCCGCCGCAGGTTGACGCGATGGTTGCGCAGGCGGAGCG
This sequence comes from Armatimonadota bacterium, assembly GCA_030601885.1. Taxonomy (GTDB): domain Bacteria; phylum Armatimonadota; class Zipacnadia; order JAUWAU01; family JAUWAU01; genus JAUWAU01. The sequence goes on along the minus strand of JAUWAU010000007.1, from coordinate 46,792 downwards.
TGAGCTCGGGCCCATCGACATCCTGGTGAACTGCGCCGGGAGCCTCTCGGCAATCGGGCCGATGTGGGAAGTTGACCACGAACGATGGTGGCACGATGTCACGGTGAATCTGTGCGGCACGTTCCTGTGCTGCCGCGCCGTGGTGAAAGGCATGGTTGAGCGGGGCGGCGGATACGTGCTCAACATGGTGGGCGGCGGTGTGGGCGACCCGCACGCGTACACGACGGGCTATGCCTGTTCCAAGGCCGGCGTCATGCGCCTGACCGAGGGGCTGGCGCAGGAAGCAAAGGAGCACGGGGTGAAGGTGTTCGCCATACAGCCGGGGGCGGTGCGGACCGCCATGACCGAGTTCATCATGGACAGCCCCGAGGGGCGCAAGTGGCGGCCGACGTTCAAGAGCATCTTCGAGGAGGGCCGGGATGCGCCGGCGGATCTGGTGGTCAACTTGGCCCTGGAACTGGTCAGCGGCAAGTTTGATTCGCTCACGGGGCGATACTTCGATGCCAAGCGCGATCCAGACGAGATCCTCGAGAATGCCGACGCGATAATCGAAGAAGACGGGTTGACGCTTCGCTTGCGGAAGTGATGAGCGACGATGGCTGTGGAGCCGCGGTTGTGTGCCGTCTTGGTCACCGCCACCGCAGCCGACATCAGGAGGGCAGCACAGTGAGAACGGCCGTCGCCTTGGGAGTCCTGTTAGCCTCATGCGCGCTGACGGCGCCCGGGTTCTTGGCTGGCTCCGATGCCGTGCATGCCGCCACTATCACCGTGGGCGCCGCAGAAGAGACCGCTTCGATCCAGCCGGCACTCGAAAAGGCGCGCGCGGGCGACATTGTTCAGATACGTGAGGGCGTCTACGTCGAGAGCCTTCGGGTGCCCGATGTGGGTGTGGAAGCTGCGCCGCTGACCATTCGTGCCGCGCCGGGCGCGCGCGTAGTCCTGGACGCCCACGGGGCCGAGTACGGCATACGTATCGCGCCGGGCGCGGGCTGGGTGACCGTCGAGAATCTGACCGTGGTGCGCGCCCGCAGCTTCGGCTTTTATGCCCGGCCTGCCCATGACCTCATCGTGCGCGGGTGCACCTTCGCCCGCAACGGGGCCGACGGCTTGTACGCCCGGGAGATCGACGGGATGACCGTTGAGCGCTGCTGCTTCCACCACAACCGCGTCAACGGCGCCAGCTTCAGGGGCGTGACCGGCGTGACGGTGTCGGACTGCGTGTCCTATCTGCACCCGGCCGCACCTGGCTCCAGCGAGAACTTCGGCATCTACGTCTCTGGCTCCGAGGGTGGCGTGTTCGAGCGCAATGCTCTGTTTCTGAACGATAAGTCGGGCCTGCGTATCGTCAACAGCCCAAAGGGCAACATCGTGCGCGACAACGTCACGTATCTCAACGGCTTCACCGGGTTCGACATCAACAGCGAGTCCCACAAGCACCTCTACGTCAACAACCTGATGATTCGCAATATGTGCCATGGGATCAACGTTAAGGGGTACTCGCGCGAGGATCGGGTGCTCAACAACACGATCGTGGGTAACCGGGCAACCGCCATCACCGTCAACAACCACGCCCACAACAACCTGTTCCGCAATAATCTGCTGCTGGGCTCCCCTGTTGGCTTCTCGTATGACACGCGCATGGGCTGGGACAGGCGCGACTCGGACTACAACGTCTTCGACTGCGGGAGAACCATCTCGCAGCTCGACACGATAGAAGCGGCTCACGCGCTGGGCCTGGAGCGCCATTCGCTCTTGCAGCCGGTGAGCTTCGCGTCGGACGATGCCTTCAACTTCCGGCTGGCGGCTGATTCGCGCGTGCACGGGGCCGCCGCGGATGCCGGGTTCGGCCGGGTCATGGGCGCGCCGGAGCCGACCTGGCGCGGCCCACGGCTGGTGCCCGTGCGGCTCAAGGTCACAGGCGCCTCCGGCAACCTCATAGAGGCACAGCTCACGGCCGATGGGAGCGCCTACACGACGTGGAACTCGGGCGTGACCGAGGATGCCTGGATCGAGTACGAGATCCTCGGCGAACTCCCCGGGCCGCTGGCCTTCGCTATCATCTGCCCGACGATGTCCACGAGGCTCAGCGACGGCGATCTGCCCGGGCCGTTCACCATTCGAGTGGCAGAAGACGAGCGCGATGTGCTCTACGATGGCGAGCTGTTCATCCGCCAGTCAGGCCTCGCGCGGGCCCGGGGGCAGTGCTTCGAGCTCACTCGGCAGGCCCGCGCCCAACGCGTGCGCCTCGAACTGCACAAAGCCGTGGACGGCAACTATAACGGGCAGATAGAGAACATCTGCCTCACTGAGGTCATGCTGATCGCGGCGCTCGATCCGCTGCCCGAATCGCTTGCCGAGTTCCCCTACGATGAGGTGGCGCCGGTGCCTCTGGCAGCTCTCGAAGCGGCTCGCGCAGCGGCGCTTCGTCCCGTGGCTGAGGTACCCGATGCCGCGGCGGCTGAGGACGCTGGCCTGCTGCTGTATGTGCCCTTCGAGGACACCGGAACAGCCGCCTACGCGCGTGGAGATGCGGCCATCACCTGCGAGGGCGCCGAGCATATGCCCGGCATCGCCGGCAAGGCCATCTACCTGCCCGCGCTGCCCGGCAACACTTGCAGCCTCGCCGCCCCAGGGAATCTCAGCCCCGAAGCCGGCTCCTTCAGCGTCTTCCTCAAGCCGTTGGTCCCCTGGAACACCACCACGATTGGCAGCCAGAACTACCAGTTCATAACCATCGCATATCAGGCCGACAGCAAGTGGCATCCTGTAGGTGGCGATGAGCTTCGTCTTGCCTACGTTAGCGGCGCCTTCCAGGTGGTCGGTGGCGTGGCGTACAACGGCCCAGCGGAGTTCATCATCCGGCGTCCCATGGAACTGGCGGCGCAGCGTTGGCGCCATTTGTGTCTCACGTGGTCAAAGACGAGGAATGAGACTGTGCTGTACCTCGACGGCGAGGAAATAGGCCGCGCGCGGTTCGGCGCCGACTTCACCGGGGGAGATCGGATCAGCCTCGCCTGCTACAGCCACGGCCTGCAGGCGATGGCGGCCGTGGATGAGGTGAAGATCTTCGACCGGGCGCTCACGCCGGAACGAGTCAGGGAGTTGGCGTCGTGGCCCTCTGAATAGCCGTGGCAGCGGCGCTCCTCTGAGACACTCCTCGGCTCTGTCTGTCGGCTCTTACGCCGGCGGCGACTTCGCCTGCTCAGAGCAGTCGTCCAGCTTCGCCTTCAGGCGGGCCATCAGCCGCTTCGCCTTGTCCACCTCGCGGGGCATTCCGGCCGCCTGGAAGCCGCGCAGCGCGTTCTCGCCGTGGGAGAGAGCGCGGGCCAGGTCCTGCGCCGCGTCCCCGGAGGGCAACTCCTCGCAGAGCAGCGCCAGGTTGAAGTGCGTCATCGCCCAATCGGCCGGATAGTCGCGCTCGGTGTAGACCTGCAGGGCGGCCTCGTAGCAGGCCATGGCCCGCTGCACATTCTCCCCTCGATCCCCGGTGGGAAGGTCGCTCCACGCGTTCCCGAGGTTGTTCTGCGTCATCGCCCAATCGGCCGGATAGTCGCGCTCGGTGCGAACCCGCAGGGCGGCCTCGTAGTAGGCGATGGCCCGCTGCAGATTCTCCCCCCGATCTCCGGTGGGCACGTCGCTCCACGCGACCCCGAGGTTGTTTTGCGTCATGGCCCACTGGGCCGGATAGTCGCGCTCGGTGCGAACCCGCAGGGCGGCCTCGTAGCAGGCGATGGCCCGCTGCAGATTCTCCCCCCGATCCCCGGTGGGAAGGTTTCTCCACGCGATCCCGAGGTTGCTCTGCGTCCCGGCCCAGTCCCTCGGGGCGTCCTCCTCGGTCCAGCGCTCGAGCGCGCGTCCATGCAGCGCGATGGCGCGGGGGATGTGGCGGGCGGCGTCGCGAACCAAGCCGAGCTGGGCCTCCGCGTTGCCGGCGCGCAGAGCTGCCCAGGGCTCCTTGGGCGTAAGCGCCAATCGGCGGTGCGCAACGCGCAGGCGGAGGGCGTACAGCTCGGGCCTCCGACGGCAGGGCTCTTCGAGGCCCGTGTAGGCGGCCGAGAGGAGGGGCGCGCTGGCAGCCCTGTGCCGTCGGCGTCTCGAGAACCTTAAGAGCAGCCGGGCCAGTGTGGCGACCTCCTCATCTGCGACCGGCTTGTCGCGCTCCAGACGCGAATCGTGGGTGCTCACGATGCCGCCCGGCTCCTGCCGCAGCCAGGTGCGGCAGAGAGCTTCGAGGGCGCGCCGGTAGCGGCGGCGCTCCCGGAATGCGAGCGGGCCACAGCGCATCTGCACCGCGAGGGGGCCGTAGAGGGGCGCGCCGATCTCCCTCAGCAGGGCGAGGGCGTCCAGGAGGTCGCGCTGCCGCCGAGGCAGGCAGTCCCGTTCGTCCTCCCATGCCCTGTCGCGGCGCTGGCGGAATGCCTCGGCGTCCCCGTCGGTCAGGTCAACACGCTCGGGGTGCTGTTCCTTGAGCCCAAAGAGGAAGTCGTGCAGAGAGAGGAACGTGCCGTCGTTGAGCCGGGCGAAGCGCCTGGTCAAGGCGTCGTCCGGCAACTTCCAGCCGACCAACTTACACACCCTCCGGACGTACTTCTCCTCCGGCTCTCCCTCAATGCCCTGCAGCTCGACGCGCTCGTAGGTGCGCAGCACGGCGCCCGGGCGGCCGCGTTCAAGCTTCTCCCATTCCTCCAGGCGGGATGTGAGGATCAGCCACCAACGGCGGTAGTAGCGCTCGAGCCACTCTTCGAGCGACGCGAGGTTGTCGAGCACCGTCGGGAGCGCCAGCGCCTCGCCGTGACGCTCGGGTCGCCCCATGCGGGCCATGTCGTCAACGATGACGATGGCCTGGTCCACGTGCGACTCTGGGACGGTGGTGGGCACCTCGAGCGGAGGGCGAGCCACGAAGATCGCGCGTCGGCTCGGGGCGTCATTGTAGAGCGCCAGCGCCGTCCAGACCGCCTCGCGCGTCTTGCCGGTCTTCGGCGGGCCCACGAAGGCGACTCTGCGATGGCTGCACAAGGCCGCGCGGTCGATTCCCCGGTCCACGTACTCCGGGTGCGGGCGGATGAGCCCATCGGCTCTCAGCCTGTCCGCGTCGTGCCACCCGAGGGGCTGACTTGCTGTTTTGGCCTGCGCCAACTTGAGAAGGTATTCCCGTCGGCCGTACCACGCGCGCACGATGGCCACGATCACGGCCGCCAACGCCAACGCGGCCGTGATGACCCAGCGAGGATCGCTCAGAAGGTCGATCCACCACGAGGCGGACGCGGCCTGTTCTGCTCCTGGTGGCATAGGTAATCCCCCACACAAGGTGGTGTTTGATGTTTCGCCGCTTGTGGGCGTTGGCCCTGCGCGGGCGGCTCGAGCGGGGGCCGTTGTTGGTGTCCGTGTCCGGGAACGGTGGCGCCACGGAGGGGGGATCCGTGCCGGGTCTGGGGCCCGCCGGAGCGAGCCGCTCCGGCTACAAGAGGTGGAGCGATGGGCGCGACGTTCAGGGCAACGCCTTCGCCTGCTCGAAGAACTCGTCGAGCTTGCGCTTCATGGCGCGCGTTGCCTCGGGCTCCCTTCGACTTATGTCATTCGCCTCGGTGGGATCGGAGGCGATGTCGTACAGCTCCTCTTTCCCCTCTTTGGAGTCAATGGTGTAGGCGTACTGCTTGTCGCGCACGTAATAGTACTTCGCGCCGTGCCAGCCGCAGATGACGTGCTCGCGCGCCAGCGACGTGTCGCCACTCACGAGCGGCCAGTACGGTCGGCCGTGGGAGTTCTGCGGCGCTTCGACGCCGAGGATGTCCAGCACGGTGGGCATCAGGTCGGGGCTCCAGACGTACTCGGAGACGACCTTGCCGTGCGGGCCATCGGGGTGGCGGATGATGAGCGGGATGCGCGTGAGCGCGCGGTTGCAGGTGTTGCCGTAGCGCGGACACTTGGTGAGGTGGTTGCGCTCGCCGAGCAGCGTGCCGTGGTCGGAGGTGAACAGGATGACGGTGTCCTCGAAGAGCCCCAGCGACTCGGCCTTGTCGAGCACCTGCCCGATCCAGTGATCCACGAACGTCACCTCGGCCGCGTAGAGCGCGCGGATGTACTCCAACTCCTCCTCCGTGAAGTCCGACGCCAGCAGCGAGTGGAACCACGGGGCGATGAGGTTGGCGCCCTTGTAGTCGGGGTCGGCGTACTCGGCGATGTACTCCGGCGGAGCATCCCACGGCTCGTGCGGGTCGAAGCAGTCCAGCCATAGAAAAAAATTCTCGTGCGCGCGGGCGTTCTCGTCCAGCCAGTCCATGGCCGCCTGGCACGCCTGGGCCACGAAGTAGTCGGAATGCTTGACGCGATATCCCGTGTTGCGCAGGTACTGCGCCAGCGCCTCGCGGTAGCCCGCGCCACGCTGCTTGCGCTCCGGCGGGATCTTATGCGAGTCGGCTTTGAGCACCTCGTCCAGGCTGCGGCCGACCGGCGCGGTGATGCACGGGTCGGCCTCCTGGCCGCGGATGCGCAGATAGCCGGTGAAGTCGGCGTGGTAGTTGGCCTTCGGGCGCGTGAGCGGCACGGCGTCGGTGATGTTCATGCTGACGTAGCCGTGCTCGCCGAGCACCCTCGCGATGGTGATGTCGTTCTCGTCCAGCGGCACCCAGCCGCGGAAGGGCAGCGTGAGCTTCCCCGTGAGCCAGATGATGCGCTCGGGCCCGGTGGGCAGGCCCTCGACGTAAGCCTCGTCGAACCGCACTGCATCTGCCGCGAGGGCGTCCAGGTTCGGCGTCTTGCAGCCCTCCGCGCCGTAGCAACTGAGATAATCCGCCCGACACGTGTCGGCGATGATCCAGATGAGGTTCATGGCGTCTCCCTTTCGCGAAGTGCGAGTAGCGTCAGCCCGAGCCGGGCGCTGGCTGGGCGGGGTCTGCTCCTCTGTACCGGCCGCGACGCCCGGAAGGGCGAGTGCAGCTCCGGCGGCAGCCGCGCCTTTGAGGAAGTCCCGGCGGCCGACAGCGGGGCGAGCATGGCGGGATGTGCGAGCATCCATTCGTCTGGTCCGTTCCACGCAGCGCAATTCGCGATGCCTTTCAACTCGCTGCCGGCATCTCCTCCATGCACGGGGCGACACTCCCGCTCCGGAGCGCCGCACGGCGTCCCCTGGTCGAAGGTCAACGCGCGCGATGGAGGAACTCCCTTTGGCGACGTTCGCGGGCCGCGCGAAAGCGAGGATCTCACATGCCGACCGACATCAGCAGACGACGCTTCATCCGCCTATTGGCAGGAGGTGGAGCTGCTTTGACGCTCCCGCGAGTTGCCTTCGGAGCGAACGGTGCGGGCGACACACGGCCGAACATCGTGCTCATCATGGTGGACGATATGGGGTTCTCCGACATCGGCTGCTACGGCTCGGAGATCGCCACGCCCAACCTGGACCGTCTGGCAGCCGGCGGTCTGCGCTTCACCCATTTCTACAACGGCGCGCGCTGCTGTCCGACTCGGGCATCGCTGCTCACCGGGCTGTATGCTCACCAGGCCGGCGTGGGGCACATGGTGGGGGACCGATCGGAGCAGATGGGGCCCGGGTACCAGGGCTATCTGAATGATAGCTGCGTGACCATCGCCGAGGCTCTCCGGCCCGGCGGCTATCGCACCTTGATGTCCGGCAAATGGCACGTGGGAGAGCGGCGGCCGCATTGGCCGCTGGATCGGGGATTTGAGAAGTACTTCGGCCTCATCAGCGGCGGCAGCAACTACTTCAAGCTCGATGGGAACCGGCAGATGGCCCGGGGCAACGAGCCCTACAAGCCACCGGAAGAGGGCTTCTATATGACCGACGCCTTCACCGACGCGGCGGTCGAGTTCATCGGCAAGTACGGCCGCGGGCCGGAGCCCCCCCTGTCCCCTGGCGGGTCGGGGCGGCCCCGACCGAAGGGTCAGGGGCCATTCTTCCTGTACCTGGCCTACACCGCCCCGCACTGGCCGCTGCACGCGCATCCGGAAGACATCGCCAAGTACAAGGGCAAGTACATGATGGGCTGGGACGAGCTGCGGGCCCAGCGGCACGAGCGCATGATCGATATGGGGCTGGTGGATGCGAAGTGGCCGATCACCCCGCGCGACGGGCGGGCGCCGGCGTGGGCCGATGCGGAGCACAAGGAATGGTTCGACATGCGCATGGCCGTGTACGCGGCGCAGATAGAGCGCATGGACTACGGCGTCGGGCGGGTCATGGCCAAGCTGCGAGAGGTCGGCGCCGAGCAGAACACGCTGGTGATGTTCCTCTCCGACAACGGCGGCTGCGCCGAGGAGATAAAGGGCAACGATCCCAACGTGATGCCCGGCGGCAAGGACACCTTCATGAGCTGCGGCCTGCCATGGGCGAACGCGAGCAACACGCCCTTCCGCCGCTACAAGCACTGGGTGCATGAGGGCGGGATCGCGACGCCGTTCATCGCCTACTGGCCGGCGGTCATCAAGGCGAATACGATGACCCAGCAGGCCGGGCACATCATCGACGTCATGGCCACGTGCCTCGACGTCGGGGGCGCCGATTATCCGGAGACTCACGATGGCCGCGGGATCACGCCGCTGGAGGGCAAGAGCCTGCTGCCGATCTACCGAGGCAGGCAGCGCGACGGGCACGAGGCGCTCTTCTGGGAGCACGAGGGCAACCGGGCCGTTCTGCAGGGCAAGTGGAAGCTGGTCTCCATGCACCCGGGCGCCTGGGAGCTCTTCGATATAGAGGCCGATCGCACGGAAGTGAACGATCTGGCGGCGAAGCAGCCCGACAAGGTGCGGGAGCTTGCCGCCCGGTACGATCAATGGGCGCAGCGCCGCGGCGTGTCGCCGTGGGTGCGCAAGAAGAAGTGATGCGCTGACTCGTGCGGCACACCGCGTCAGCCCGATTCAATGGCGGATCCAAGCCAGCCTGCAGGCCTGACCATTTCGGCTCTCGCCGCTGCCCTCGCCCTCGGAGGTGCGGCACTGATGCGCATCGAGTCCGGCCCGGCTTCGGCGGCGTTCCCCGGGCATCCCGAGGCGGAACACGGCCGAGAGCTGCCCATCGTCAAAACGCTCGGCGTCGGGCCGGCGATGGCGGCCCGGGTGGTGGGGAACTGGCTGTACGTCATTGGGCGAGGGAAGCTCCACGTTGCCGACATATCGGACCCAGGCGATCCGAAGGTCGTCGGCAGCCTCACCGGCCTCGGGAACACCCGACAGATCGCGGTGCGGGAAGGCATCGCCTACGTCACGGCGCGCGAGAACGGCGTCTTCCTCGTTGACGTTCGCGATCCCGCACAGCCGAAGCTCATCTCCCACTACGACTCCATCGAGGTGGCCACGGGCATCGACGTTTCGGGGGACGTCATGTTCGTAGCCTGCCGCCTTCATGGCCTGGAGCTCGTAGATGTTTCCAATCCCCAGAAGCCTCTTCACCTGAGCACCGTGCGCACAGGCGAAGCGCAATCAGTCGCCGTCAGGAATGGCTATGCGTACACGGGCGTCTGGCATTCGTCGGAGCTTGTAGTGGTGGACGTCCGCAACCCGCGCGAGCCCAAGGTCACGGCCAAGTGTCCGCTGGGTGGATACGGGGACGGCGTCGCCGTGCGCGATGACCACGTATACGTGGCGACCGGACATCACTCGCGGACGCGGCCGCGAGACAAAGAGGGTGATCCCGGCTTCGGACGGGGGCACGGGCTGGAGCTCTTTGAGATATCCGATCCCGCGAAGCCCGTTTTCGTGTCTCGTATCAAAGGTCCGCCGTTCTACAGGATCGGCAACGATATGTGGAGTGTGAAGGTCGCCGGCGACTGCGCCTTCGTGGCCGACACGCACAACGGCATCTTCGTGGTGGACATCAGCGATCCTGAGCAGCCGAGCTTCGTGGGACACCGGCAGTTGCCGTATGTCGCCAGGTACGGACTGCCGGACTATGTCGGAGGGTTGGCTCTGGCCAAAGACCACGTCTATGTGGCCGGCGGGGCCACGGACCTGCACATCGTCGCGGCGCCCGGGCTGGCACAGCCCGTCGAACCCGAGCCCGATACTGCGCCGGTCATTCTGCCATTCAAACCGACGAGCCACCCCCGCTTTCGCATCTATCGCCCCGACGGTCAGGTACGCGCCGTGGACTTCATGGGCGACCTGGCAGTCGTCGCAGCCGGGAGCGATGGCGTCCACGTCGTTCAACTGTGGCCTGAGATCAGGAGGCTGCAGCGGTACGAGACCCAGGGCTTCGCCATGGACGTGAGGGCCTGCGGCAACCTCGTATTCGTCGCGGAGGACAAGGGTGGGCTTTCCATCTGGCGCACATCGGGCGAGGCGGAGTTGGAGCTGCAAGGGCGCTACCGACCGGAGGGCGCCATCGTCAGGGAAGTGGTCGTTCCGCCGCCCGGGAGGTACGCCCTGCTCCAGGTCAACTTGTCTACCTTGGACATCGTTGACGTAATCGACCCCGAGAATCCGCGCCGGGTTTTGCGGGACGCCGGCCACGGCTTCTTGTATCAGATCGCCGAAGACCTGATTGACGATCGCTGCGCCTGCGTCCTCTGGCAGCTCGGTGGCGTTTACTGGTACGATCTGTACGGCGGCCCGGAGCCTGTCTTCACGGGCGACAAGTACGCGTATCGGCTCCGGCAGGGCGCGGCCGTGCGCTGGGACAAGGTGCTGGCGATCTACGACGGCGGCTACATCGCCCTCGACCGCAACGAGCAACGGCTGCCGACGGAACTGGAACTCCACCGTGTCGGGAAGCACCCACTCAGAGGGAGGCTGTGGCGCCGCGGCGAGGCGCTCTATGCGGCCGATAGGGCCACCGGCGAGGTCAGCGTACTCAACGTATCGGACATCGAGAGCCCGCAGCTTCTGGAGCACTACACGATCCCCGGAAATCCGGGGAGGATTGCGGTCCGTAACGGCATCGCCGTCATCCCTAACGGCTATGAGGGCCTTTGGGTGGACGACAAGCGCTCGCTGGGATCAACCCTCAGAAAATAGATCTTTGTCAGCCTGTCCGCCAGCAGAGCCGGGATCTATCGCACAAAGCGCGCTTGGTCAATATCTAGTTTTGTGACGGTTGATCCCGATGGCGGATGGCAACGCCGAGCAGCCGAAAGCCTCCCGCAGCGATATCGACCTCGAATGCGTTGTCTTGCACCGCGATCCTCTCGCCGGTCAACAGGTCGCTCACGCTTGTCGGCGATTGAGGAAGGTTGATCTGCACGCGCGCTCGGCAGCCCACTGGATTCAAGTAGCCGGGGTCCACGAGCACGAGGCGGTACTCGTCGCTCCACTTCTGTGCCGACAGGAATGCCCTGTCGGCCCGGAATGGCAAGCGTTCGGCCGCCGCTTTCAACATGGCGAGAATCGCCGGACGAGCCGCCTCGGCCGACCTCGTCTTGCCGTCGAGCGTCACCTGGGTGGTGTCGGTGTGGATCAACTGTGATGTGGCGCTCCCGGCCCCTCCGGCGACGAACTCCGGCAGGAGCTCAATATAGCCGTACGGCGTGGCCGGGAAGAGGCCGTCGAAGTAGTGTCGCACACCATACGCATAGGCCGGCAGGTAGTACGGTGGCGGCGTCTGCATGGACGCCCTCACACCGAGCAGGCCCTCGCGGAAGGGCGTACCGATGCGCCCGGCGGGAAGTCCTATTCGGGCTTCCCCGGCGGCGCGTGGGTCGGTCGTGCGGGCGATGGCGACGGGCGAGAGGCCGACGAGTTGTGTGGCTTCCGGAGGCAGGATGACGTTTCGCTCCATGAGCTGGTAGAGCAGCTCGCGATGACGCGTGGCCTCGGGGACCAGCGTGCCCGAATTGTCTATCCACTTCTGGCCACCCTCCACGTGGAAGTAAGTGCACCCGAGAGCGGCGGCAGCGAGATCCATCCGCAAGATGACATCGGGCGGGCAGAGCTCCGAGTAGTCAATCCTCTGAACGCATTGCCAATTCCAGTTCCAGTGCTGGCTGGACATGCCCCAATCTCTGCAGCGCCCGGCCCGCCACAGCCCAACCATCCCTCCAATCTGGATCTCGGGCGCGTGAGGGTTATTGGTGGCGTACATTGGCACGATCGTGTCGGGGTACTTGAAGAGCACATCATAGACCGCCTTGTCGCTCGCCAGCAGCGACCAGGTATCGTGCATCTCCTTGAAGATGACCTTCTTGCCGCGCTCGTGGCAGAGATCCAGGAGCTTGCCCGCCCAGTCGAGCCACTCGTAGAACAAGGAGTCAGGATACCGATAGTTGTCTTCGGCCACGTAGAACCCTCGCGACGCGGTCGGCGCTGCGTCGAGGATCTTTCGGGCCGTGTCCACCGTGATCCACGGCCGGCAGCCGTGGTCAACGAAGAGGTAGAAGGGGATGCGCTCCCGCTCGAAGAACCGCGCGTAGTCCAGTATCTCGGCGAGCGTCGTCATCGGGAAGCGGTGCAGCTCGACGGGCAGCTCCTTGACATAGCTGAGGATCACGTACTCCACGTTCGGCGTGCTCCTCGTTCGCAGCAGCTCCCAGGCCGCGCGAACCTGCTCCCGCGAATTCCGATACAGCAGGACGTGGAACTTGCGCTGGCGCTCGCGTGCGTTCGGCGCGGGAAGTGGATCAAGTGCAACAGTACGCCGATACGCGGCATCCAGATTGCTCCCGAGTGGGTCGAGGACTTCGTAGCTCGCGAGCTGATTCCGGCCCCCGTCGGAGAACTCGAGTCGATAGAACGCCGGATCGCGCAGTCCGGAGGAGGCTGCATATACGACGTTGGGCTCGGTCGGGCTGTGCGCGGAGTCGATGAGGGTGATCCCGCTGACACTGGCAAAGATCTCGGGCCCCGCGCCGGCCCGTATGCTTATGCTGTGGCGCCCCATGAGCAGCATTTGGGTGCCGGGATACTTCCGCGTGTATCGAACCGGCTCGGCCAGGTACAGCTCGCGGGGTCGCCGTCTTGCGACGCGGCGCCACAGTTCTGTGCCGTCGGCGCGCAGGACGAAGGCCGTACCCCCGCTTCCGCCGGCGATGATCTCCAGGCTGCCGTCCCCGTCGGCGTCCGCAAGAAACACCGAACTGACCTTCGTGCTGCCGGGCCAATCCGACGGCGCATGTCGCCATAGCACGTTCCCGTCATCGTCGAGTGCGACGAGTCGGAGCGTCTGCGCCTCGTATCCGGCGAACACCTCGTCACGCCCGTCGCCATCGGTGTCGCTCGTGGCCAGAGCCGTCAGCCTCGGACCGCCGACGTTCAACTCCCAAAGCGGCTCGAACTTGCCGTCGAAGGCCGTCAGCACGGGGCCCGAGCCAATGAGCAGCTCCTCCGTGCGGTCGCCTTTGAGGTCGGCCCACGCCATCCGGGAGCAGCGGTTGTCATCGACCGCATGCGTCCATATTCTCTCCCCAGCCGGCGACAGCACCAACGTATTGCCGTCCACGTCCATCGTCGCCACCGCGATCTCCTGCCGCCCGTCGCCGTCGGCGTCGCCGCAGGCGATGTCGCACGGCGGCCCGCCAACGTCAACGCGCCACAGCACCTGGCCATCTTTCACCAGGCTGAGGCCGTGTTCGATGTCCCCCAGCAGCACCTCGTCCCGACCGTCACCGTCCACATCGGCGGCGGCGATCTTCATCACAGGCGCGGGTGCGGGAAAGCGGGTGACGGCGATCCCCGCGGGTATCTGCTCGACCGTTTGCTCGGCCGGGTTAGGTGCGGCTGGTTGCTCGACGAGGGAGACGTCGTCAAACCATACTTCGCCGAGGCCGTTGACGGATAGGAGCAGCTCGGCGCGCACACCTCGCCCCGGTATTGATACGGTGCGCTCTGCCAGCGTCCAGCCGCTCTCCCACGTGTGCAGTTGGACTGCCCACGTCTGGGAGAGCCTGCCCCCGTCCGCGTCCAGCACCGTGACGCGCACGCCGCCGGAGGATTGCAGGGCCGTGTTCTGCGAATGGACGGCGAGTCGGTACCCTCTGCCTCCCTGCACCGTCACGACCTGCCGCACTCCGATGGGACGCAGGTCCTTTGAGTCGGCATTGGCCGCATGGAGGCTGTTTTGGCCGGAGTTCCGAGTGTCGGACACCACCTCCACCGTGACTGCAGCCCCGACGGGGTTCACGACCTCCCACCCGGTCAAGCCCCGCTCGAACCCGGGATTCGCCACGAGATTGGCAACTGGCTGAGCGTGGCATGCGTACGAAAGCAGGCCTGCCAGCGCCCCTGCCACGACACGAATGCGACCAAGTCCGGCAGATTGCTTCATCGCTGTCCTCACTCCAAGGCCACGGCGAGCGGTTCCTGACGCATCGCCGGCGAACGGCAAGAATATGACTGCGTCTTCGCTCCGTGAGTGGAGTCATCCTGCGAGCTTTGGTGGCCTCCGGAAGGCGTTGGTGCTCCCGGGGAGGAATCCGAAGCAAGCCCCGGCCTTCGGCGCTGCTCACTGCTTGACAGGTGAGTCACGGCGGGGTGGCATGGCGCCGAATGTAGGTAACGTCGATCAGGAGTGGCCAGATCAATGACCGGTAGTCTTTGGGAGCCGAACTTCGATCGCATGCTGACCGTGATTCGCCGGGAGGGTGAGCCGGATCGGGTCCCCTTCCTCGAGTTCGGTCACGATGCGCAGATCATGGCCGCGGTGCTGGACAGGCCGATTCCCCAGGATCAACATGAATGGCGCAAATACCGGATTGAGTTTATGACGCGGCTCGGCTACGACTACGTGCGCGGCCAGTACAGCTTCGGCTTTCCCGGCCGCGAGCGGCTATTCGCCGAGGACACCGCGGTCCACGGCAAAGGCAAACGCGGCTGGCAGGACGAGCACCACGGGCCGATCGAGAGCTGGGAGGACCTCGAGAAGTACGAATGGCCGCGGGTCGAGGACGCCAGCTTCGAGGACATCGAAAAGCTGGAGCCGCTGCTCCCCGCTGGGATGAAGGTCACCGTGGGGCTGCCGAGCGGCATTCTCGAGAACTTGTCAGGGCTCATGGGCTACGAGCCTCTCTGCTATGCGCTCGCTGAGGACCCTGACCTGGTCCAGGCAGTGGCCAACCAGATAGGAGAGGCCGAGCTCGGGCTTTACAGAGTGCTGTGCGACTTCGGGCACGTTGGGGCTCTATGGATCAACGACGACCTCGGGTTCAAGACGCAGACCATGATCGCGCCGGCGGACTTGCGCAGGTTCGTCTTCCCGTGGCACAGGCGACTCGTCGATTACGCCCATGCGCACGGCAAGCCCGTGCTGCTGCACGCGTGTGGCAATCTGAAGGAGGTCATGCAGGAGCTCGTCGAGGACGTCGGGATCGACGCGAAGCACTCCTTCGAGGACGTGATCCAGCCGGTGGCCGAGTTCAAGCGGCAGTACGGCGCGCGAGTCGCGGCGCTCGGCGGGATCGACATGGACATGCTCGCCCGTGCCACCGAAGATGAGCTGCGGCGCTACACCCGACAGGTGATAGAGGACTGCGCGCCCGGCGGCGGCTGGGCCCTCGGTTCGGGCAATACCGTCGCGAACTACGTCCCCGTTCAGAATTTCCTGGCGATGCTGGATGAGGGACGCAACGTCGGAGTCTACGCGAGTTAGGACCGGCGCGCGCCAAGCTGCAATGGTCATCAACGTTGGAAGCTCTACTTGCTGGGGGCCGCGCAACCAATGAAACCGAGTGATATCACAGTCCGGGACGTCCGCGTTTCGTATGAGGAGATCCCCTGCAGACTGCCGCTGAAGTTCGGGCGGAGTGTGGTGACGAGGGCGAAGGTGCTGACCGCCGAGCTTGAGGTCGCCAACAGGCGGGGCGACGTCGCCGTGGGATGTGGCAGCATGGGCCTGGGCAGCCCGTGGAGCTTCCCGACCCAAAAGGTATCGGACCAGCAACGCTTCCGTGCGATGACGGAGATAGGCGACCGGTATGGTGCCGCGCTGCGGGAACACGAGGGCTGTGCGCATCCGATAGACATCTGGTTGGAGCTTGAGCCCGAGTTGTACCGGATAGCGCGTGAGGTCGGCGACGAGCTAGACCTGGCAGAAGCGGTGCCCAAGCTGTGTTCCCACGTATGCGCCTCGCCCTTTGATGCGGCATTGCATGATGGGTTCGGA
The DNA here is from genome assembly GCA_030601885.1 of Armatimonadota bacterium. Taxonomy (GTDB): domain Bacteria; phylum Armatimonadota; class Zipacnadia; order JAUWAU01; family JAUWAU01; genus JAUWAU01. The sequence goes on along the minus strand of JAUWAU010000007.1, from coordinate 30,750 downwards.
AAGGTCAACGGCATCTGCTCCTACGATGGATACGGGCCGGAGTTCATGGACCGCGACCTCAGTGCGTACCTCGGCCCTGAATTCGAAGGTCGGTATATCTGCCACTACCTGGGGCCCTCGTACAGACGCAATATCGAAGCATTTCATCTGGTCGGGGCTCTGGACAAGCTCAGGCGCAGCGAGTTGACCGCGGACGATCCTGAGGACGGCTATCCGGTAAGTCTCGATCAATGGATCGAAAGAGACGGGGTGTTCTGCCTCAAGCTCAAGCTGAACGGGAGAGACATAGAGTGGGACCTGTCGCGGACGGCGGATGTCGTGAGCGTCGCGCAGGAGGTCCTGGGGGAGAAGGGCATCAGTGAGCTGTACTTGACGGTTGACTTCAACGAAGTCTGCGAAAGCCCTGAGTACGTGGTGGAGTATTTGGAGAAGCTGAGAGATGAGCAACCCAGATCGTACGAGGCGCTGCTGTACGTGGAGCAGCCGGTGCATAGGGACCTCGCTCGCCACGAGTTTCGCATGGAGCGCATCGCGACACTGAAGCACGTATTGGTCGATGAGTCCCTCTGCGCCCCGGACGATGTGGAGGTCGCACGACAGCTTGGCTGGTCCGGCATAGCGCTCAAGGCGTGCAAGGGCCAGAGCGCCGCGCTGCTCTGTCTCTGTCGAGCCGTGGACAACGGCATGGTCTACGCGGTCCAGGACTCGTGCAACAACGGGTATCCGCTGATCCAGTCGGCAGGCTTGACCGCGCGCATAAGCCCCTTGAAGGGTTTCGAGTACAACTCGAGGCAGTTTCGTCCTGAGGGCAACGCCGCGTTCATGCAGGAATACGGCACGCTGTTCACGGTGGCCAACGGATTCGTCCTGACGGAATCCATAAAGCCACTGGGGCTGGGGTACTGATGGCAGGCTCAGAACACCCTGGGATACCTCTTCCGATTGACCGGGTCGTGCCGCGACACGTCGGGCGGCTCGCGCAATGGCCCAGCCTCTTCCACTATTCGCTTACGGACCTCGGCACACACCTCCGGTAGCTCTGCAGCCAGGTTGTGATTCTCCCGCGGGTCCTTCCGCGCGTCGTAGAGGCGGTCGTCCTCGCCCGCCGTGAGCGTTCCGTTATACGTCCATTGGTTGTCCCTGTACCAAATCCACTCGTTGTATCCACTTGTGAGGCAGTCGCGGATCTTGCGCTTCTCGCCCGTGGCGAGGGGCCACAGATCTATGCCGTCAATCGGCTCCGGCGACTCGATGCCGAGCGCGGATAGAATCGTCGCCACGAGATCGATGTTGTAGACGAGGGCGTTCACTCGTTTTCCGGCGCCCAGGCTCTCCGGGTGTCGGATGATCATCGGCACGCGCGTGACGTCCTCCTGGAGGCCGGGCGGGCCCTTGCTCATGCGTCCGTGTTCTCCCAGATGCGTGCCGTGGTCGGACACGAAGCAGATCAGCGTGTTGTCCCAGAGGCCCCTCAGCTCTACCACCTCGAAAAGGTGCCCCAGCCACCGGTCGTACATCGTCACCTCGCCGGCGTAGCCTGCCCTCCTGCTGCGGACGTCTTCCTCGGTCAGGTTCTGAGGCCGCGGAGCCACGATGGGAAGCTGGTAGGGGGCCCTCATGAGGTCTTCGTCCGGGTAGCACGTGAGGTAATGCGCCGGCGGGTCCCAGGGCTCGTGCGGGTCGAAGGTGTCCACCACGAGGAAGAACCCGTCCACGTCGCCGCAGTCCTCCAACCACCGCATCGCCTCGCGCATCACCCGCGGCGTGCAGTAGTCCTCCTCCCAGTTGCGCTGGAGATTGTTGGCGCGTCGGCCGGCCCGGCCCACCTGCGCCTGCCGCTCCTCGAACGACTTACACGGTCCCCGGGGCACATCGTCGAAGTGATAGCTGGTCCGGTAGAAGTCGCTCGCCTGGCCGCGCACGTAGCTCCACGACTCGAAGCCGCGGGTGAAGTTCCACCCGGGCCTGAAGAGGTTCGGCGTATCGCCGATGAGCCCGGTGTAGAGCCCGGCAGTCAGCAGGATCTCCGACAGGCACCAGTCCTCGTCGTGGAGCGGCATCCAGCCATATTGGAGATTGAGGGCATTGCCGGGCTTGACAACATGGTCCGTGAACGGGAACGTCCTGCAGCCCGTCCAGAAGGCGCGCCGCGCCTGCACTGTCGGGCAGCCCTCGGCGTATGCCCGAGTGAACATCACGCCCTCTTTCGCGAGCCGGTCCAGGTGGGGCGTCCGGATCCAGTCGTTGCCGTAAGCGCCGATGTGGTCGGCCCGGAAGGTGTCGGCGATGAGCAGGATGACGTTCATTGGGATTCTGCCTCCGTTTCTGGGTGAGCCACCGAGAGCCCAGAGCACATGCCGAGCAGGCGCGAATGCTCGTCCCAGTGGATGTTGACGGGCGAGTGCCAGTACCAGCCGTTGCGTGGAGCGGAGAGGGCGAAACAGGCCGTCAGCACTGTCACAACCACGACGGACACAGTTGAGCGGGCCATGACGACGAGCAGATTCACCGAAGGCCTGCGGAGCCCCTTTGTTCTTCTTGGGGCGCTCTCACCTGATCTCGACGCAGTGGGGGAAGGCGCCGCGTAGAGCACGTGGTTGCAGTTACGTTGACCCATACGGATGCTGGGCCCCGACCTCGCTCCCCGTCACTCTCGAGGCCTTACGCCGTAAGCATTAACAGGCGCATCCCCATGGCTTATAATGCCGCGGGAAGTATCCGTTGGGATGCATATCGGTATTGGCCACTCTCCCACTCGCAGGAGGGTCGTCCGTGAACGAACCGTGGCAATGCGTGGTCTTTAGCAGTCTAATCAGCGTGATCTGCGCAGCACCCCTCGCAGACGGCACACGTAGCGTTGCCTGCGGGCAAAGGTAGCGTCTTCAGCAGCCTCACGGTCCTAACATCTTGCGCAGCACGTGCGATTCTGGTACAGTCTTGGCGTGGGGCAGACGCAGGCCGTCGTTGCTCGCGGGCAGAGCGACTGTTGTGCCCCCGGAATCCGGGAATCCCAGGATTAGGGATGTTGTCCCCGAAGCTCTGCCACATCTGGGAACAGCCCGCGTGCAGCTGTATCCCCGCCAAAGGCCGCGCCCCAAGACGGCCACGGAAGAAGCAAACGAGGAACTCGCTATGACGCCCTCGGAATGGCGTCCTTCTTGAGCGGGGTTGCCCGATGGCCACAGCTTCACTACATCTGCACTACCGCCCTCTGCGCATTGGGTTTCTGGTCCGCCACGGAAACATGGAAGACGTCGTGGATGCGGCAAGGCTCAACACGGCTCTCTGGGGAGGGGTCTTCAACCCAATCGTCCCAGTGGGCGCCGAACCGGACTGCTGCGATGATTTGGTGAGGCTGTTTCACGTGGACGTACTCCACCCGGTCGCCGGCGTCTCCCGCCTCGAAGAGGCGTTCGCGGCCTACCCATGGCTGGCCTGGCCCCGCGCCCTGGGAGAACCCCACCTTGTTAGTGGAGAAAACGACGACGAGCAACTCACCGCTTTGGACGTTCTGCCCATAATGCTCCACTACTGGGAACACGAGTTCCTGCACGTGGCTGCGGCGAGTCAGTACGCCCGCCCCTGCTGGGACGCAAGCGACCCCCTCGCGGCGCTCCTGTGTGTCGAGTTCGGGGGCTACCCCGATGTCGGTCCGGACTACGTCGAGGCGTTCGGCAAGGCGATGAGGGCAGAGCGCATAGACATCGGCAATGCCCCGGTCCCCGAGACGCTTGCCGATCGTGCCACGCCGATCCACCTTGCCCACGAGGGGCTCGTGTGGATCCAACGCTGGCCGGAGCGCGGTGTGTACGTCGGCCGCCCCGACCACTTCGACGACATCGTCAAGTACTGGAACCTCAGGGCGTCCGGGCGCGGCGCCGTGTTCTGGCCGCTGGCGCACGCCGAAAGGTGGCTCGACTACGCGCGGCAGCGGGTCAGGGGGCTCCTGCGGCGCCACTACGACGAGGCGGACGGTGAGCGAGCGATCCGGATCTGGGCAGGGCCGGAGGCTGCCGAGGACGGCGACCCAGCAAAGCATCTGGGGGACGTGCTTCCGGACGCCGCCGAGGTTGTCCACTGTCCCCTCAGCCACGCCGCGTGGGATGGACTGGGGGCCCGAACTGCCGTTCCTCACTTCGAGCCCCAGACGGTAATCGCTGACCTTGAGGAGCGAGGGAGTGCCGCCCCCTACGTCACACTCGCCCTGCCGGAGCAGCCGCCCTGGCAAGCAGCCCTGCGCCGGGTCCACGGACAGCACTGGGTGGTGAGCGTGCGCTCCGTAACGGAGCCGAGAGAGCAGCACTACACACTCTCTCCGCCGATGGTCCCGCAGCTCAACGAATGGTACGCTCGGTGCTCCTTCCTCGACCCCTCGGCTTTCAGGGCCCAGCCGGACGGCTTCGGAGTGCTTCACCCAGTGGATGACGCGACGCTGCATCTCGTGCCCATAGACATCAAGGAACTCATAGCCCGCCTACTCGAGCATGCGGGCATTTCGGCCGCACCGAGCCGGCCCGGCCTCATTGCCGAGCGGCTCATTCGCCAACTCGGCGGGGTGGAGTCCTGCCGGGTCTTCAAGATCCCCGGCGTCCGCAAGCTGCTGCGGGAGCCCCAGGCCCACAAAGGGATCACCCGAAAGATGGCCGAGCAGCTCATCCAGGACAAGCCTTCCGACGGCGCCCCCTCCTTCGATGCCCACCGCCAGCTCCACATCGAGCTCCGAGACGAGCCAGAGCTCGAGCCGCAGGCCGTCTTCGATTTCCTCCTCAAGAAGGACATCCTCCGGCCGGGCCTGCTGCTTCTGTGTCCCAACTGCACCCTCGACTTCTGGGCGCCCGCGGACTCGCTGCGCCATCAGATGTCCTGCGAGCTGTGTGGACACCAGTTCGGGCTCGGGCCCCAGCTCGGACGGCGTGGCGGGTGGCGCTTTCGCCTTAGCGGCCTGTTCGGCAGAGCCGACCAGCAGCACGGCGCGGTTCCCGTCGCCCTCACGCTCCTCCAGCTTCAGCGCACGTCTGGCTCACTAACAACCGTCCTGCACTCGACAGCTCTCGAGTTGAGCGGGGCGTGTCCCGACTGCGAGTCGGACTTGGTCGTCGTGCGCCGCGACCCGCACTGCGGCGCGTGCTTCCTTCTCGGCGAGTGCAAGACACGGGGCGAGATATCCGCCGACGACATCTGCAAGCTCCTGAGGGCCAGGGACGCCATACGGGACGCCGGCCTCGACTGCTACCTGATCTTCTCGAAGACCTCACCCGAGTTCACAGAGAACGAACTCGAGCGGTTTCGGCAATTGCACGCCGACGGCGTCCCGCTCATACTCTTCACCGCAGCCGAGTTGGACCCGTACCATCCCTATTACGGTGACGGTACAGGCGATGCCCGACCGGTCCCCTACCGGTACGCCCACTCATTTGGCGAGCTCGCCGCCAATTCTGCCTCCCTGTACCTCGGCCCGCCTCCTGTACGGACTCCTGTACCTGGGGTGGTTCCCGGCGATATCCGGAGTGGCAATTCTGATGGAGGTCCTTGAGGAATCCGACTGGCTGGCTCCATGGCTTGGCTGTGCCGGCGTCGCGTGGTGCTATGTCCTGCTCTGCATATCGTGGCTCTGGTGCGAGCCCGCCAAATGGCGACTCTCACCCAACGGCCGCCCAACATGGGCGAACACGCTGCGGGGCGTCTTTGTTCTTCTTGCTATAGTGATCAGCATCGCCGCCGTCATGGCGTTGATCTCTGCTCTCCTATCGTTGATGCACGAGATCCGGCCCTAGCCAGGAGGGGCGACCCTCCGGGGTGGTCGGCCCGACGTGGCCACGCTGACTGGGCCAGCAGAAAAGCTCGAAGGGCCACCCACCATGCAAAACCTGCCGCAAGCCGTCCTCATCGCCACCCTGACCGCCCTCCTTGGCGCAAGTGCAATCGCCGCCCGGCCGCCACGCGGAGCGCTCCCCGACTCCTTCATGCTCTACTTCTGTGCGCCCGGAGTCGATCCAGGAGAGCCGGGCGACGACCAAGGACCGCCGCGCCAGGTTCGTCGGCGGTTCACGGAGTTGACCGGCTGCAACGTGGGCGAGTTCGCCATCGCCTGGGGCGATACGGAGCGGGAAGAGCCGGGCGACGGCCCATCCCGCTACGATTTCTCCCGCGTGCGACCGCCGAAGCACGTCCTGCAGCAGGAGCACATCATCTGCCACCTGATCCACTTCGGCAACCGATGGGCCGGGAAGTTCCGCTTCACTGACGTCTCGCGTTACAACGAGTTGCTAAGGCGCTGGGCCTCGGCGACATCCTTGACGTATTCACCGACCCGCACGCTGAGCGGTTGGTGCGGGCGAAGTCGGTGAGTGCTCCACGCCACAGACGATCGGCCCCAGGGAGACGGTCCGCCTTCGGTACGAGATCACCTTCTCGCCCAAGCTCGCGCACACCGACGACGACGGGAGGCGGAAGCGCGTGCGGCCATACGTGGACCTGTATTACATTTGGGAGGGCCGCCCGTACCACACGGATGCGTGGCTGCCGAGGGTGGCGGTGACCGCCTCCGGCCAGTAGGGCCGCCTACTCGATCGGCCCGCTCAGCGGCCAGTCGAACGAGCACCCGTTCTTGACAGCCGTCTCGTAGACGCCGGGCTCGGATTCGGTGAGGGGATTCTCGATGTTGTGGTGCCAGTTGCGCTCGACGATGAGGTCGGCAATCACCGATTCGGCGTCCGGTTTCGTCTCCGAGGCGGCCCGCAGCTTGATGCCGTTCTTGGCGGGGTTGCTGCAGTAGAAGTAGTTGTCGTAGATGTGGCCCTGCCGGCAGTCGGCGATTGAGATCAGGGCGCCCTCCTCATCGAGGTTGACGCGGAAGATGCAGTCGTGAATCCTGATCGCCCAGCAGTTCACATCCAGGTGCACGGTGTTGGCGCTGCCCTCGACCGGGAGTAGCTCCACGGTCTTGTAGCCGTTCCCCTCGAAGTAGCAGTTGTTGATGGTCAGTCCGTGCGTATTCCTCACGAATATGGCCGCCTTGGCGCACCTCTCCAGGCCGCAGCTTTCGATGCGCGAGCCGTGGACGCCGCTGAGGTGTATGCCGATGCCGTCGCGGCTGAAGTAGCAGTCGCGGATGACGCAGTTGTTGAAGTGCCCGCCGCCGCGGAAGCCCGCCTCCTTGCACCAGCGGATGGTCGAGTTCAGGAAGCGGCTCGACCAGCCCTCGGCGTAGACCCCGTACTGCGCGGCGCCAGCGATGTAGCACGTGTCCAGCGTGAAGTAGTTGTGCCACTTGATGTTCAGCGTGATCGTGCCGCCCCGGAGATGGATGTGCGAGAGTTGGCCGTGCGTCGCGGGCTTCTCGTACTGCAGGCCGGTCCAGTTGATGCAGTTCTCCATCTCGACCTGCTGGGAGATGATGGACTTGAACTTCCCGGCGCCGAACATGCGGATGTTGTTGCGCAGGAACGGTTTGCCGTCCACCTCGACGGGCACGATCTCGATGGCCTTGCGAATCTTGTACTCCCCCGTCGGCACGTAGATCGGCTGGCGGTTCTCGCGCGCCTCGGCGATGGCCGCCTGGAAGGCGGGTTGCCAGTCCTCGGTCTCGGTTCCCAGGTTCAGAACGAGGCCTTTGAAGGCGGCTACGTCAACGACGTCGGCGGCGGGCTGGGCGAGGCATGGCGACGTGCAAGCCGCCAGTGCGACGACCGTCGCTGGGACGGCTGTCATACTGCGCATGATGATGCCTCCCTGGGCAGAGAGCCGCGAGGCTGGCGACGACGGCGGCGCGTGGCCGTTGTTGTCGTAGGTCTAATCCGTCGCGCCGTCGCTACGGTGAGTGGGGCGCGTAGGCCACAGCAGCAAATCTTCGGCAGATGCGAGCGCGTGCTCGAGGTCACAACTCCGCCAAGCGGCCGTCGGCATCGAATGGGAGCTGCTGTGGTGTGTCGGACACGGCGGCATCTCCCCGGCCGCGCAGCTCGTCAGCGAGGGGCTCTGATGCGTGCAAACGTCGGAGGTGGAGAGTGTCTTCGATGATGGCAATGCGTGGTGCGCGTTGGTTGGGCACGGGCAGCAGCTCCAGCATGGCGTCGAGCAGTGCCTCGTCCGTGGGCAGCGCCAAAGGGATCCGAGCGCCGGGAACGGACCGGGCCGTCATCGTGTTCTTTCGCGTCGCGTCGATGTTTATGGCGTCCACGAGGCGCTGCGTCGTCAAATCCGCCATCCCGATGCCGACGGCGTTGCCGCGTGTACCTGACGTCAACTCGAGGACCCCGACCACATGCATCCGGGGGCTTGGCGGCGGTCCCTCCCCCAGGCACACTGTGCGGCCAATGACCTTGGCGTCCATGCCCGTGCCACTGATGTCCTTGCCCATTCGGCGCACGAGGAGCACCTCGGCCTCCTCGAAGGGTAGCTTTGGCGCCCATTCTTTCGCCGTCACCAGCAGCTCGCGGTCGCGACGCTCGAAGTCCTCCGGCTGAACTGCCTCGACCAGGGCCGTCTCGGCCCACGAGTTCTCCACGATGGCCAGCCCGAGCAGTATCTTCCCGGTGTCCAGGATTGCGCGGGCCGTCTGCGGAACGATGTCGCAGAGTCCCGCCGTACCCCACGAATGAACCAGCATGGCGCCTTCGGCTTTCCCGAGCCCCACGGCCAACATCTTGAGCAGTCCGCTCTCGATGGTGCCGCCAAAATCCGTGTGCGGCTTTACGCGGTTCACAACCACGATGCCGTCGGCCTCGTGCGCCAGCCGGTCGATTCGCACTGTGGTTCCGGCCGGGGTACGGCCAAGGCACATGGTTGCCATGCAAGAGCGGATGGGCGCGCCGAGGGTTTGCTCGGTCACCCCCGTGGCCGCCAGCAGGGCCTGCTGGCCCTCGGCCGTTCCGCCGCCGTGTGTCCCCATTGCGGGCACTATGAAGGGTTGCCCGCCGCATTTGCGCACGAAATCCACCAGAATGCGCAGAATTGCCGCAATGTTGGCTATACCACGGCTCCCTGCCGTTATAGCAATGCTCGCCCCCGCCGGCAGGCGGTCGCCAAGGCCTGATTCGGCCAGGCGGCCGGCCACTATGGTCTCGATGTCCGTCAACACCGGCGCTGAGCGCGCCTGATGCACCTCGTGGACGACAATATCACCCGCACGCACGCGCATCACTCCTCGGGGAGGCTCCCGCCGATCCTCGGACGAGCACTTCCGTCGGTGATCCGTTGTGGGTCGCGAAACAAGCGCACTGGGGCACTTCCTTGGCCTAATGGCGGTCTCCTTCGGGCGGAAGAGCCGCCAGTTGCCGCCCAGGAGGGCGCCGGGGCCTTGGCCCGTCTCAGGCTAATTCTGGACGAGGCAAACACAGTGGAACGTGGTATATGATACGAAGACAGGCGGAGCCACGGGCGGTCTCGTTGGAACCGCGCTATGAGGCGCTGTCCACGCGGCAGCGCATTGGTGGCTGCCGTCGGGGGAACGACATGCCGACGGATGTCGAAGAACCTGAAGAGGCCCCCGTTGTCCCATACGTTTCGGAACAGGTCAAGACTGCCGTCGTGACTCTTCAGTCGGCCGTGAGGGGCCTGACCGCGTACCCGGCAGGGCATACGATCCCTGCCAGCCTCCTCGAGCGCGCCTACAAGACGATCAAGCAGGCGGCGGCCGAGCAAGATGGCACCCTGGACCTGGTGATCAAGGCAGCCACGCTGCAAGCCAATGACTGCCGGTTTCGAGACAGCCTGCGGGCACCACAGCGTTTGACAGACACTCTCGTGGACCGTGGCCTGCGGGCGCTCATCTTCCGAGAGGACCTCTCCATCGACGCGGTTTTCGCCGCCGCGGCTGTGCTCGCCACCGATGCGGATGTGCTGTACGACGAAGGTGGCGCCGCGCTAATACTTCTGGAGGCAGCCCAGTTCGGCGTCGTTGCCATCCCGATGACGCGCCCATTGGAGTCCCAGCCCGACGCGGACGAGCAACGGTGGGACGCACTCACCGTGGACGTGGCCAAAGGACTCATCAGTTCCGGAATGGCGAGCGATGAGGCCAAGGGCCTTCTGGATGCGGCCCAGTCGCCAGAAGCTGCCGCGTTGCTTGCGGAAGCCGCACAGCGGGTGTGTGGGGACAATACGAACGCGGATCGCCTGACAGAGCTGCTGGTGCAGTTGGCGAAGGCGTTGGCCGATCCGGATGTGACCGCGGAGGCCATCACCGAGTTGGTGCAATCCTTCTTGGAGCAGTGCCCCGGGCAGGAGAGCGAGCAGGTAGCAGCCCTGCTGAGCGATCCGGCCATCCTCGCCGTTCTTTCCAGCATAGGGGTACAGGCGGCCAACAAGCTGGCAAAAGTGCTCGAGGCATTGAGCGACACGAGCGAGGCGGACGAGGAGGACGAGGCACTGCTGGTCGGCAACCAAGCGGCCCTTCTCCGACGGTTGCTCGAGGAGGAGACGGACCCGTGGGAGTACCGAACGTTGCTCGACGCTCTGGTGGATGCCTTTCCGGAACAGGTGGTGCGCGGTCACTTCGGTGAGGCATTAGCAAGCGTGCAGATGTTGAGGGCCCACGCGGACGGAGAGGCGCCCGACGGGGCGGCTCGAGACGCTGACGCCGCCCTTGAGCGCATGGCCACGAGGTACGTGCTGGAACTCATCCTCCGCACCCTTGCGGAACGCACCTCGACACAGGACGCGCGGATCCTGTGCGACGTCGTCGTCGAGATGGGGCCTCCCGCCGTGCCCGGGCTCGCGGGGCTGCTGGAGGAGGCGGAGCCGGGAGGGCTGCGGGATATCGTGGACATGCTGCGCGGCATCGGAACGCCGGAGGCCATCGATGTGCTCGTCGCGGAGCTTCTGTCAGCAGAACTGGGCAGGGGCAGGTGTATTGTCGAGGCGATCCGCCAGCGCCCGGAACGCGCCAGCACAGCCGTACTAGTCGCCGGGCTGCGTCATCAGCGGGCGGAGCTCCGACAGGCGGCCGCCTTCGCCCTCGGTCAACTTGGGGATGCGGCGGCCATAGCTGGTCTGGGTCGCATTGCCCACCGCCGGGGCATTTTCCGGCGCAATGCTGCGGTGCGTCGGGAGGCTGTACGGGCGTTGGGTGGCTTCCGCGACAGCGCTGCGGCCGATGAGCTGGCCAATGTCGCACTCGGGCGGCGCCTGTGGCCCTGGCAGCGTGACATTAATGTTCGTATCGCGGCTGTACGGGCCCTCGCTCAGCACGCCAGTCCGAAGGCGCGCGAGTACCTCGCTCTCATTGCCCAGCGCTGCAAGCGCGCTGTGGCTGCGGAGGCATGGCGGGCCCTTGGCGGACGCCAGCATGTCCGCAAGGCAGTTTCTGATGCAACAGCAGTGACGCAACGGCACCCGGCAGGCGCCACGGCGGACACCAAGGCGTCCGCACGGGAGACGACGGTCGCATCTGCAGAACGGGGGTAGGACTGTGGCAAACCAATGGGAGATGCTGCGCACGAGAGCGGCGGCCGCGAGGGGCGGACGCCGGGAGAGCTCGGCCGCCTCGTCAGTTCGCATCGTTCAAGCCATCGATCAATGCGTTGCCAGCCTGCGCCTCTACGGGGCACATCACGCCATGACGGCAGCAGCGGTGTCTACGAGCCGGGCGACGATATCGGGAGAGCTGCGTGCTGCTGAAGTCGAGGTCTCCGTCGCTGGCGACATCCTGCTCACCGACGGCCGCCCCGTGCCGACACGCGTTGCCGCTGTCAACAAGCTGTTGAAACGATGCCACGAGCGCGACATTGGCTCCATAGTCTTCTGTCGTGGGTTCGACGACCGCGAGTTTGCCGCGCTTGTTGGCATCTTGACAGCGGATCCGAGCGACATCAAGGAGCTTGGTGGCCCGGCGGTGGCCCTCTCAGCGCGCGGCGCCGAGCGTATCCGGATAATGGATGATCCCGGCGAGGAGGAAGAAGAGGAGCCGGAGGACGGCGAGGATGCCCGCCGGTTGTATGACCTGGCACTGCGAACCGTTGAAGAGTCGATGGAGCAAGCCCGCCTGGGAACGCTCCGGAGCGTCGGGGGCGTACGGACGGCGGCGCGCCTGCTCATGGGCGCCATCCTTCGAGACACCTCGGCGCTGCTGGCACTGACCACGATCCAACGCTACGACATCTACACGTTCGCTCACTCCGTCAATGTTGGCATCCTGTCGCTGTGCCTCGGCGCCGAGCTCGGGATGACCGGGCAGATGCTCGAGATGCTCGGTGTGGGAGCGCTCCTGCACGACATCGGCAAGACAACAGTGCCGAAGGAGATCCTTCTCAAGCCGGCGGAGCTGTCCGCCGAAGAGTTCGAGAGCATCCGTGCGCACCCTGAAGAGGGTGCCAGAATGTTGCAGAAGATCCCGGCCATTGGCGCGATTCCGCCACTGATGGCATACGAGCATCACATGACGCTTGATGGCGGCGGGTATCCGGAGCGGGCTCCGGGCTACAAGATCTCGGAGCCGGCCCAGGTCGTGTGTGTCGTGGACCGGTACGACGCCATGACATCTGTGCGTCCCTACCGGAATGCTTTTCCGCCGGATAAGGCACTGCAGCACATGTCGGCGCTGGCCGGCCAGGAGACAGACCGGCGAGTCACACTGGCCTTGGTGGGCATGCTCGGGATATATCCCGTCGGGTGCTGTGTGAGACTGAACACAAATGAGATCGCGGTGGTGGTCAAGCGGGGGATCGGCGACGTGCGACGGCCGTGCGTGGCCGTGATCCTGGACCCGGACGGCGCCAGGCTCACCGACTCGGTGGAGATTGATCTTGGGGACCCGCAGATCGACGGAACGCACGAGCGCCGCATCGTGGTCGGCACCGTGGATGCACCCACCAAGGGTATCGACGCGGCGGAGATTCTGGCACAGGCGAGAGCAAGTTAGTGCTCGAACGAGTCTGTGGGGATTACGCCTCTGAGCTCAAAAGGGCAGGCGGCCGCTGAGCAGGCCCAGAGCCCTCACAGCTTCACGACGAACCCTCGGCTCCGGGCTCTTCGCCGATTCAGCCAACGGGACCCACGTCTCCTCAGGCCCCACTTGCCCCAGCGCCTTGGCCGCCGCTCTTTGGACCTCAGTGGCGTCACTGCCAAGAGCCGCCACCAACGCCGGTGCGGCGTCCACCGACCCAATAGCCCCGAGAGCCTCGGCCGCCGCCGCCGCCCGAGTCGGGCTCGCCGAGTTGAGCATCTCCAACAGCTTCTGCTCCGCCTTCGAGTCGCCGCAACGCCCGAGGGCCTTCGCCGCCGCTGCGGCGATGAAGTCGTCCTTGTCGTCCACGCCAACGGCGAGCGCCCCCACCGCGGCGCCCGTCCCGATCTGTGAAAGGGCGGTGATGGCCGCAGCGCGCACTTCGGACACCGGATCGTTTGCCAGAATCTCGGCGAGCAGCTCCGTGGCCCCTACGTCCTCGAATTCTCCCAAGCAATCAATGGCCGCCAAGCGCGTTGCCGTATCGGGGCCGCTGCGAGTCATGTCTCGGATCTTGTTCGGGCTGGCGAAGTGCTCAGCGCGGTCCACGGCCCACGAGGCCGCTTGTCGCACCGTCTCATCATCATCATCGAGCGCGTCCCGCAGCACCGAGAACCATTCCTGCATTGCGGACCACCTGTTCAGGGCCAACAGCGTTGCCCCGCGTTTGCTTATCCGCCCCCGCGCGGCAGCGTCATGGACTCACTCGCCTGGCGGACGTCCGCGTCCGCATCGGCGACGTACACGTCTCCGTCCGCTATGGCCACGACCTGCAATCTACCGGCTATCACGTCGCCCGCCCTGACGAAGTAGATGGAGTCCTGTTCGCGGACCAGACCGATGGCTCCGGCCCGACCGGACACCGTGCCCGCGGACACTGGGAATGCTGTGCTCGACTCCCCCAAAGGCCCACCGTCTGGGAGCGCCCCGCCGTCTTCGATTTGGATCTCGACGCCGGTGATCGGCTGGCCGGTGCGTACCACAATGTTGCGCTCGGCTTCCTCGCCTGGGGCACGAGTCCCGTTGCCGTGCACAGTGATCTGAACTCCCTCAGCCCGCACGACTGCCAGGGTGGCGTTCTCGGACAGCTTATCGCCGGCCGCGTACAGGCGCGTGCGGCCTTCCAGCGAAATTGCGGCCAACAGCCATCCCTCGCGCCCCACGACGCCGGTGAGTACCGGGCGTGGCCCCCTCGGAAGCTCCTCCTCCTGCGGCGAATCCTCCCCCGGCTCGCCGGGCCCGAGTTCGGGGAGGTCAGGCGGTACAGTCACCGACGCGGATACGTCCGCTCCTGGCGCTTCTGCGGGCGTCTCCGGCACCGTCGCCACCCCGAGGCCCCGGCCAAAGGGGGATGGCCGCGCGCCGGCCACCGCGACAGTTTCAGGAGGCGCAGGCGACTTCGGCGTCGGACCAATGGGCTTAGCCCCGGCAGCGGGTTGGAATACGAAAAACGCTATCTCTGTGGTCACGGTGATCTCATGGCTGCCTTGTCCCGCCGCCAGCGTCACCTGAGTCAGTCGCAGCCTTGGTCGATGATCGTGCAGCGCCGCGACCAGGCGGTGGATGGCCGGATATGCCCCCTCGAAGTCAGCCGTCACCTTCACCTCAAAGAGGCCGTGATCGATCGTGCCCGCCGGACCTTGTTGGGTTGGGTTCACTCGTCGCGGAGCGGCAACGTTTACGTTCACGAGACGAGCCCGGTGGGTGGCTGCGAGTCGGGCGAGCTGCTGCAGGAACCCGGAGGACTCCTCGGCCGTCCACATGCCGGCAGCGTGCATCACGTGCTGCACTCGCGTGCTGCGCAGCCCCACGACGCCCTGGAGTTCGTCTTGCATCTGCGCAAGAGTGCGCTTCGAGGCGACGAGACTGCCGGTGCTGGGTCGCAAGAGCGCCCAATAGCCGACAACGCCGGCGAAGACGGCGATCGAGACAGTGATGATGATGCGATCACGAGCGGACATGGCGGCACCCTGTCCACGCCGGCGGCGGCGTTATGTCGTTGGCGGGCCTGCAACATCAGGCGCCACGATGAGCTGCAGCAGCCCTCACCGGACGCTCGCGACGATGTCGAAATCGAAGTAAGCTTCCCCATCCGCCTCAGCGGCGCGCAGCGAGCTCAGACGGGCGAAGGCAATGAACTCAGAGGCCTCAAAGGCGCGAGTCAGAGCGACGGCATCAGCTTCGCTCCGTATGCTGCCGCCTATGCTCACATCGCCTTCTTTGTCGATGGTGACGTTTTCCAGCCGCGCCTCCACGGGCAACACTTCCACCAGAGCAGCGATCACCTCCGGAGCGTGCGTGGCACGCCCCGGTGCGGTCAAGCTCTTGTTGGCCTCGATAGCTTCTAGCAGAGCTGCTTTCTGCTCTGCGGTGAGTCCGTCACTGCCTTCTGCGATGCTGGCGTGAACTTCGGCGATCTGCTGCTCCACGAATTGCTCCCGGCGATCGGCCTCGCGCGCCCGGGACCCGGTGACGATGGCGCCGAGAGCGAAGCACAAGAGGAGTATAGCGCCCGGAGCAAGCATCTTCGCCAGAGCGCGAAGATCGACCTTCGGCCTCTCGGCTCGCACAACGGAGAGGGGAATGCAGAAGGCATCCGAAGCTTCCGCCGCCCGCAGCGCAGCTCCCAGGGCCGGAGCCAGAGTTGAGCCATTCGTCAACTCCGCCACGTCGCCGCCCTGCTCTGCGGTCGGCACGCCCGAGAGCGGCGCACTGGCGCGGGCTGCCACGCCCGTTGCCTCCGCCACTTTGTCATAGAACTCTCTTGCGACGGGGACGTCGGAGACGAATAGGATTTGCTGCAGGGGTTCGGCGTCTCGAAACTGGCGCTGGAAGAACTGGACGCAGCGAGCCACTTCAGTGGCAACCCGGTCGTGGCCCTCCGGTGTCGCTGAATCGTCGCCACCGGCTACATCCTCTGCCCGCAAGTCCAGCATGTGCGAGAACAGCACCGCTCGGCCGCATATCACCAGCACTTGGGTTCGCCGGCTTGTCAGGAACAGCGCCATCGTCGGGGCGGCAGCTTCCAGATCCAGCTCGCCCGCGAAGGCCATCGCCCGACACGCCGCCAGGCTGCTGGCCTCCACACACTCTGCGCGGCCGCCGACATCCCGCAGCATGGACCACCCGGATTCCGACACTTGGCGGTTCGTCGCAGCTAGCGTTACCCGAAGGCGGCCCTCTCCCTCCGGCCCCTCGTGCTCGTGCGCCTCGTACCCCACTATCTCGTCGCCCATTGAGAACATGGAGTAATGCTCTACATGTGCGCGGACGGCTGCGTCAATGTCCGGCGTGCCCTCCTGGGCAAGATCGAGGCTCCGTACCAGTACGCTGCTGCCGCTGATGGCGAGTGCGGAGGCTGCCGACCCCGGATCGATGCCGTGCTCCCCTACCGCCGCGGCCACTGCATTGGCCAAGGCTCGGGGATCGCGGATTACGCCGGACTCTTCAACGGCGACGAGGGGGATGGGATCATCGCGGACGGCGGCCAAGGCGGGCCCACTGCTTCCGCCTTGCAGTGCAACAACTCGCAGGCGGCCCTCGGAGACGTGAATTCCTAGGGCGCATTCCCCTGGGCCCAGCATTGGCTCGCCTCGTACGTGGTTTCCCGACTATACCACATTACGGCCTTGTAAACAATGCCCATCGCTGCGTGTTGCAACCTGGGTTCAGGGAGCGACCACTTCCATATAGCGCAGGATGGTGGCCTTGGGGGCTGCGACGTGAACCTCGGCCTGGATCGCTCGGGTGATGTCGGTGGCACGCCCCGAGACGGTGACCGTATACAAAGGACCGGCGCCGGTGACGTCTACCGAGTAGTAGCGGCCTGATCCCGTGGGAAACTCCACGTCCGAGACGGTGGCGTCCACTGCCGTACCTCCGGCGGCCAGTGTCGCCACGGCATCGGCCAGGCCCGCATCGGCTACACCGAGCGCCTTGGCGTATCTCTCGTGGCTGCCGGCCAGAGAGAACTCTATCGCCGCAGCGTCCATGAAGGCAATGATCAGAACGAGGGAGAGTGCTACCACGAGCACAGCAATGAGCAGTGCCACGCCGCGACGCCGGCCGCGTGGGGAGAGGCATCCGTGATGGCGGCGAGCTGGGATCCGCATCTTCATCGCTGTGTCCCTAGTACAGCAACTCGAGTCCCGGCACGGTGTGGTGGGCTAGTCCGACGTCGGCCTCGAAGGTGGCTCCGGAGATGCCAAGGTCTGAGCCAATGTAGGTGGCGCCGCGAACTGTGCCCTGTATCCAGCCGCCACCAGCAGCATGGAGCACGCCTGTGACCGTTGCCCCGCTGTCAATATACACATCGCAGGGCGTGACCATGTCGGCCGCCACCGAGGCGAGGGCCTCAAGTTGGATGAAATCCGTCCCGTACACCAGTCCGCCATCGACCATTTGGCTGGAATCAGCGAACGTGACACCTCGTCCGACGACTACGTGCGCGCCACCGATCACGCGAGCGGTATCGCTGACGCGGAAATTGCCGGTAATGACCAGTATTCCTGGGCCCACCAGCTCCGCCGTGCCCCTGAGCTTCACGTAGCCGTGGACGTTTATCGTCTGGCCGTTCAGCAGCATTTGCTCCGCGTTGCGATCGATGTCGCCAGTGGGAGCTGACTGCGCGGTGGCGAGCAGATCGTTGTAGTACCACTGATCCAGCGTGGGCATTGAGGGGGGAGGCGTGGGCGAGACGCCTGCGATGGCCCCGTTGCCGACCACGGAACCGGCTGCGTACGCGACTCCGTCGGTCACCGACGCCTGGGAGCCGATCACGAGATCACCACCGGAATACACGTCACCCGTCACACTCGTCTTGCCCGCCAAATCCAGGTTCCCGGCACAGAACAACGCGCAGAGAACGGGGCCGCGGCGCTTTACGGTCGAGGCCACCACCGGGAAGGTGGCCTCCCCCTCGCCGGTAGCTCCGGTTGTCGAGATGCGTACCAGTTGCGCCTCCCACGGGTGTGCCGCGGCAGTGACCCCGTCTGCTCTGCGCATATCGAAGGACAGGCTCTGCACCGGCCCGGCCAGCCTCGCGTCGGTCATTTCGCCGCTTGCGAGGTCCGTATCGAGGAGCCGGATCCACCCCAACCCAGGCGGCGCACCGTCGGAGTCGAAGTAGTACCTAAGCTCATGCAGATCGCCATCGGGCGTACGCAGTTCCACTTCCAAGCTGCCGTACGGGTCTGATGCAGACGGTACGTTGCTGAATCGCCGCGCCTGTCGTACGCCCTTCGCTATGAACACTGTTGCGGCCCGGGCGCCGTCGAAGGCGGTCGCTCGGCCCTCGTTGTCTTGCCACGCCAGGTGCATGGTCACGAGGAACGGCAGCGCTATTCCCAGGACTATGATCATAATGCTGGCCGCAACCAGCAACTCGGGCAGCGTCATCCCTGCCTTCCTGATGTGGGCCGATGTGGCCAGTCTGATGAGCATTGTCTTCCTTGTGGCGCCTCGTGCCCCGCTCCGCGCATGCAGTGGCAGAATCTGTGGCCCTCAGGCTACCCGCTCCGCGAGACGGCGCGGGCAACGAGGGTGTCCAGCGTTGTCTGGCGTTCGTGAGAGGCGGCGACGCCGTCGCCGTTCGCGTCCGCCCAGACGAGGACATGTATTGACTTCAGCGGCCTTCCGCTGACATCCGCGACGCTGATGCTGTAGCGGTACTCAGCGTAGCCGTCCGTGCTGAAGTCGCCCTCACCCCCTGGCGCGCCATTGAAGTCGGCAATCAGGGCGCTCTTGGCCTCCTCCATCTTTTGCTCCGCGAACAGCGTGCACAGCATCACCCGCTGTGCGTGGAACTGGGCGGCGGAGCCACCGGGAAGCATCATCATCAGCGGCACCAGGGCGAGACCGATGATAGCCATGGCGATGACGGTCTCGGCCAGCGTCAGCCCCGCAGCTCTCCCGCGCCACAGACGACTGCCGCGCCTCGCGTGGGGCGGGTATGCCTGCGTACCGCAGCGCTCGCTAGCTCCCCGATACTTCCGCCAACTGCACATGTCCGGTGCCTTCCGCAATATGGATGTTGTACACCGCGCCGCCGCCGCTCACTTCCAGGACAGGATCGCCAGACTTCTTGCTGCCCACAGTGTCGAAGATCTCAACATCGCCCCGCGGCGAGAAGCAAAACTCAACGCCCTTAATGTTGCTCGTGCACGTCACCGCGGTTGCGCCGGGGGGAGTTGACACGACTCCGACGCTCGGGAGCAGGTACCCACTTGAGCGGTTCTGTATCCCGTACTTCGAATATCGGTCCACTGATGGCCCGAGGAACACCAATGCATATCCATCGGGATTATCCGACCCGTGCAATACCGCCAGCGTTCGAGTGAACCGCAAGTGCCGTGTCAGGCGTTCGGCGGTGGCCTGTGCCGCTTCCTGTGGCGCCATAGGGCTGTACAGGCACGGAATGGCGATGCTGGCGAACACCGACATAGTCGCGAGAACCACCATCAGCTCCGCCAGAGTCCTGCCCGCCCGTCGCCCTCGGATGTGCGCGGAGTTGGGCATGCTGACGTCTCCTCTCACGTTGCACCTCATTGTGGTCGTCCCCCTTGCGGGCCGCCGGCAGGCCGGCACGCCCTGAGCAGCCGCGTCGTCCTCACTTAATCGACGAAAGCAGCGAGAAGTACGGCAGATACATGGACATGGCCACGAAGGCGATGACGCCGCCGACGAAGAGCATCATCAACGGCTCCAGAGTGACGACGATGCGCTTGGTCATGTGGCGCACGTCGCGATCGCAGTAGTCGCCGCATTTGCCCAGCAGCGTGTCGAGCGCGCCGCTCTCCTCGCCGACTCGCACCATCTCGACCACGACCGATGGGAACTCCCCCGACTCGCGCAGCGGCGTGGCCAGGTCCCGGCCTCGATGCAGGCCCTCGCAAACGCCGCGGATGGCGTCCGCGATCACCGTATTGGCGGCAGCGTCTGCGGACGCGGCGAATGCCGCATCCACCGGCAGGCCGCTGGATATGAGCACCTGGCAGGCGCGCACCCATCGGCTGATCGCCACGGTGCGGGACAACCGACCCACGAGGGGGAGATGTAGAACGAGCGTATCCCAGAGCCGCGCCCCGGTATCGCTGTTCTTGAACTGGCGCAGCCCGACGACGGCGGCCACCATGGCGCCACCGAGGGCCCACCAGTAGTGCCGCAGAAAACTGGCCATGAAGATGAGGGCGCGCGTTGAGAGCGGCAAGGTGAGCCCCATCTTCTCAAAGACGTTCTGGAAGATGGGCACCACGAAGACGACCAGTGCCGTTACGGTCAGCGCGGCGATGATGCCAATGATGGCCGGATAGGCGAAGGCCGTGCGTACCTGTTCGTTTAAGTCCTGCTCGTCTTCCAGGTAGCCGGCCAGCATCTCGAGCACATCGTCCAGCGCACCGCCGGTTTCGGCCACCTTTACCAGTTGACGCACCACTCGGGGGAAGACCCGCGGGTGCTTGCCGATCGCTTGCTCGAGCGATGCGCCTTGGTGGATGTCGGCGCGCATGTCGCTCAGGGCCTCGCGCAGCATCGGGTGCTTCATCTCTCGCCCGGCGATGTCGAGAGCCTCGGTGATAGGAATGCCGGCATCGATGAGCGACGAAAGCTGCCGGATCACCGCGGCGAGCTGCCCGATCCGTGGGCGTGTGCTCAGAAGTGTGACCGAGCCCGGCCGTCGCGCCAGTTTCCCGAGCTTCCGCCCGGCCGCGTTGCCATTCTTGGCTCCCGCTGGCGCACCTGGCAGGGCGGCGCGGCCGGTTCTTGCTGTCTGGATGGACTCTGCCATAGCTCCTCCGAAGGTACGCAGCGCGACGGGGGCGCGGGGGCGTTATGCGCCGTCAAACACCCGCGCCACCTCTTGCTCGGTTGTCTTTCCCTGCCGCACTTTCTCCGCCCCCGCCTCAACCATGGTCACCATGCCTTCCTTGATTGCCACGTTGCGGATTTCGTGTGCAGCTCCGTTCCCCAGGGCCAGGCGCCTGATCTCGTCTGAGGCAACCATGATCTCGAAGATCCCCGTCCTGCCCTTGTAGCCTACGCCCTTGCACTCCGGGCATCCGCCTTCGCGCGCGAGTTGTACGTGCCCGTTGTCCGCCGGGAGTGGGCGGTTGAGGCGTGCGCACGTTGGGCACCGCAGGCGCACGAGCCGGGTGGCGACGACCGCCAGCAAGGACGAGCTGACGAGAAAAGGCTCCACGCCCATGTCCACCAGCCGGGTGATGGCTCCGGGTGCGTCGTTGGTGTGCACCGTGCTGAACACGAGATGACCCGTCATCGCCGAGCGGATCGCGATCTCGGCCGTGTCCAGGTCCCGTATCTCCCCCACCATGATGACGTTCGGGTCCTGGCGTAGAATGCACCTGAGCCCCTCGGCAAATGTCACGCCGGCCTTCGGATTCACCTGGATCTGATTGATATTCTCAATATGGCATTCGACCGGATCTTCGATAGTGATAATGTTATCCGTTGGGCTGGATATGGCGGTGAGGATGGAATACAGGAGGGTCGTTTTGCCCGACCCGGTCGGGCCTGTTACCAGAACGATGCCGTGGGGCTTCCGCGCGATGGCTTGCACCAGTTCGAGCTGCTCTTCGCTCAGGCCCAGGGACTCCAGCGAAACAATGAGGGTGTCGGCTTCGATGATGCGTATTACCGCCTTTTCTCCCTCTATGGTCCGGACCGTGGAGACGCGCAGGTCGTAGCCCGTGTTGTGCCGCTTGATGCTGATGTGCCCATCTTGCGGCCGTCGCCGCTCGGCGATGTCCATGCCGCCGAGTACTTTGACGCGCGAAATGAGGGCCGCTTGTAGAGCGCGAGGCACGACCATCGCATCGTAGAGCATACCGTCAACGCGATAGCGGACCCGCATGCCGCCGGGCTGTGGCTCGAGGTGAATGTCGCTTGCACGGGCATCGACGGCGGCGCCCACGATCGACTCCAACAGCCGCACGATGGGGCTGTCTTCGATCAACAGCTCGAGATCTTCGGTGCTGGGCTCCTCCGCCTCCTCGGTCTCCAGCTCAAGCTCCGCGATGGCCAGGTTCGCCGAGGTCTGTTCACTGAGGCGGTCTATGATGGCTTGCTCGACGTCGCCCTCGGTGGCCACATAGGTTCGGATGCGGTACGGGGTTGAGAGGCGCATCTCGTCGAGCGCATATAGGTCCGACGAGTCGGCCATGGCCACCGACAGGACGTCGTTGGCCAGTTGGAAAGGCACCGCACGATGCCGCCGGATGAGTTTCTCCGGCAGCGCCGCGAAGGCGCCCTCGTCAATCCCCGTCGCCGCCAGATCGACGAATTCGATCCCTAACTGCCGCTCCAGCGCTCTGCCGATGCTCTCTTTGGTGGCGAAACCGAAATCGATGAGTATGGAGCCAAGGAAGCGCTTGCAGTCCCGCTGAGCCATAAGGGCCTGCTCGAGCGCCTCCTCCGTAACGGCCCCATCAGCTACGAGGATCTCGCCGAGGCGGGAGGTGACGTTGGCAACTGCCGTGCTCATAGGTGAAGGCATCCTGTTGAAGTGTTAGGGCGGCGACGAAGATGGCGTCCAGCCCTGCTCTGCATCCCCAGCGCCTCCTGCTTCCATACCGGATGACACGCCCTCTGATTCCGCTTGACTGCCTGGGCCATCAGCACGACAGCTACAGGTAGGAGTGACGGTGGAAGCGCGAAGAGGCGGCAAAGGCAGTCCAGCTCCCGCCTGGGGTCCTCTCCCCCCTGCTTTCCCGCCTGGCCCGCAGCGTTGTCTCACAGTGGGCTTGTTCCACGGCTATGTAAACTCATTGTCACAAAAGGTTGTCGCTGGTGTAGGGCCGCTCAACTGCTTGGTGGCTGCAGCAACTGAAACCGGGAGGGCCCGGCATTGCGCCGGGCACACGCGCCGGCAGGAGCCCGCTCACCGAATGGCGAAGATCACCTTCCAATGCCCCTGATGACGTGGCGTGCAAGGCGCGCGGCGTCCCCAACATCTGCCGGGAGGGCTTTGACTCAGGGGCCAAGCGCCGAGGGCGCCTGGACGAGTCCGGCCCACCGGGGCCCGCCAGCGGGCATGGGGGCCTTTGCCGAACCTACTCAAGGTAAGCGCCGCGCCCGAGGGGGCTGAATCCCAGGACGGTCGGGAGCGACCGCGGAGGGGAGAACGCTAATGCCGACGAGATCATCCCGTTTTGACAATGCGCTGCGGGATTTGCAGGAAGACCTGCTGAGAATGGCCAGCTTCACGGAGGCGATGCTGGACGAGGCAGTGCGGTCGCTTACGGAGCAGGATGTGTCATTGGCCAATGAGGTGATCCGCAAAGATGACATAGTTGACGATATGGACATTGACATCGAGATCAGGTGCATGCGGCTGCTTGCTCTGCAGCATCTGGGGTCGAAGGACTTGCGCGTCATCGGGACGGCCCTGAAGCTCATATCCGACTTGGAGCGAATAGGCGACTACTCCGTTGACATTGCGCGTACGGCGAAGGTGCTTGCCGGGGTGCAGTACTTCAAGCCGCTCGAGGATATTACTCGCATGGCCGAGCTCACCAAGGGGATGGTGCGGGACGCTCTGACCGCCTTCGTTCGCAGCGACATGAAGCTCGTGTATAAGGTGTGCGAGGAGGACGCTAATATCGACGCGCTATGGGACTCACTGCTGGAGGAGCTTATCGAGCGGATGAGCCGTGAGCCTACGATCTGCAGACAGGCGACCCACCTACTCCTGGTAGCACGGTACCTGGAGCGCATCGCCGATCACGCCACAAACGTTGCCGAACGAGTGGCGTATATCGAGACGGGGAAACTGGAGCAGTTGGCCGCGAGCCACGGACCCACGTGATCGCCGCGGCATCTACCTCCACCGGACGGCAGGCGAACGACCTGAAGGACGGCGCCCCCGGCCGATGCCAAGGCCGGGCGCCGCCCTATCCCCACCACTCCCTCAGCTTGTCACAGCTCAGAAGCAGGTAGCGCCGATCCGGGCTGAAGACCTCGACGGTAATGGTTCCGTCATAGCCGTGGTCCTTGAGTATCTCTATGCTCTCCGGCCACGCCACCGTGCCGGTGCCGAGAGGCAAGTGCAAGTCGTCGCGGACCACGGGCCCCATATTGTCGGAGAAGTGCACGTGCAGAAGCCTATCGCCAAAGGCGGACAGGAACCCCCTGGTTTGGTTCGTCGCAGCCACAAGATTGGCGTGTCCGACGTCGAGGTGCAGGCCCACATTGTCCACCTCGGCGAACAGTACCTCGAACTCATGCACGCGGCTCAGCGACCCGCACGGGCCGTTCTCCACCATAGGCATCAGACCTCGTTCCGCGGCCGCAGCGGCGAGCGCCTTGAGAGCTTCGATGTTCGCCTCCAGGCCTTGCTCCTCGCTGAACACCGACGGCATCCCGGCCTGCGGGTGAATGTTCACTTTCGAGGCCCCCAGCGCTTTGCACACGTCGAAGGCAGCCACGAACTCCGTGAGCGCCGCTTCCCGAAGTCCCTCCAGCGGAGACGCAAGCGGGAGATAGTAGGCAGTGTGGCCGATCACGCCGAGGCCGTGTTCCTCCAGCGCGCCCCTGACCCGGTCCAGTGCGGCCTGCACGTGTTTGGCCGATGCCGCGGGCGGCTCAACCGTGAAGTCGATGAAGTCGAATCCATGGGTCGCGGCCCAGGCGATCTCCTCGTGCGGCGGCTTTCTGGGGTCGTTCATCATACCGATCTGCATGGACACTCCTCTTTCGCCCGCGTCATAAAGCTGCCACGTAGGCCGAGCGATAGCAAGCGGGCGCCACCATCACTTCTCCGCCGCAGGGCCGCCATATCTGCGGCCCATGCCCCATTGTACCAAGTTCGTCCCCCGGACCATTGCGCGTGACGAGGATCACACATCCGCCTCACGCTACATTCGGCTCCGTGCAGCGCACGTCCTGCCCGGGAATGCGCGGGGATGGCGTGAACATGGTCCATGCAGCGTTGCCCAGGCAGAGCTTGGTCCGATGGGCGAGGCCATAGACAGGCTCAAATACATGCAATCACACGGTAAGAAACGGTTGGACGGGCCACCCAGCAGATAGGATGCACGCAAAGCGAGTTCAAGGTGGCCGCGTGACAGCCGATGGGAATCAAGAAGGCCCGCGCCGGGCTTATAGGCCGGTTCAGCACGCAGCTTCCCGCCGTCGCCGCTTGTGCTCTGGCAAGCGTCGTGCTTTTGAGTGGGTGGCCACGCGCCGACGCGCTCGCCAAGCACGGTGCGGACGGGAAGAAACGCCACGCCAACGCTCGGGGCGCCGCAGCCTCGGAGGTGTCGCCATTCGAGCTTCAGCTATTCGCTCTGATCAACAAGGAGCGCAAGGAGCACGGAGTGCTTCCACTAAAGCTGAGCCCGAGACTCAGCCGTGTGGCCCGGCGCCACAGTGAAGAGATGCGGGACAAAGGCTACATGGGCCACATCTCGCCCGTACCTGCGCGGAGCACCCCGCGAAAGCGGTTCAAGAGGACGTTCGGCTACGAGCCGTACATCATCGGCGAGAACGTCGCCCGGCGCGCCGGGCCCCAGTGGTGCCTGACGGCAGGCAAGATCGAGAAGACCCACCAGGGCCTGATGGGCAGCGCGCACCATAGAGAGAACATCATTCGCCCGGAGTTCCAGCAGGTCGGGATCGGCATCTCGGTCAACGACAGTGGGCACTATTGGATTACCGAGCTGTTCGTCTGTGTGTCCGCGGCCACAGTGAACGTGAGCCCGGACAAGTAACCGAGGCAGTGATATAGGACAGCTACCAGTGTTGCGCTGTCCGCGTGTTGTCCCCCTCCTGTCGGCCCATGGCCGCGTGTCCCCGCACTCGGGAGGCGTAACGCGAGTGCGGTTCGTTCGTAGTTACATGGGGCAACGCGTGCTGAGTCTGAGCAACGGCACAGTAGGGCCAGCAACCAGCAGGGGAGGACCGGGCTGGCGGGCGACGAAGACTATTGACTCTCGTGCGTCGCCTGCGGCGCACGGGTCGCCTCCCAAGGCAAGCATAGCGACCGACACTGTCGTATCGCAGGAGGGTGTCTCTCCTGCGCCCCGGGCGGATCACCGGGTCCGGGCAAACCTGGCGGTCCGCAGGAAGAAGCGTGGAACATGGACTTAACCCACAAAGCGATGCGCATCCAGCGCGTCACTGAGCACATGGAGGAAGCGATTCAGCAGATGGAGGAGCGGGCGCGCCAGAAGCTGCTGGCGTCCGGTGCCACCGCGCGCACCCGCAAGGCCATAGAGGCGGCCCACAAGCGCTACGTGCTCCATCAAGGGCTGCGGGTGCGCCACAGATTCACCCGGGAGCAGCAGCGGTGGATGCGGCTGCTGCTGGCGGATCGTCTCATCGAGAACCCCCACTTACACGAGAGACTGCGCGCCATTGTGAAGCAACTGCGGCTCAACTATGGCTTCGAGTGGCTGACCTGCCCCTTCACGGCGCCGGCGCAGGTCGAGGCGCGCAAGATCATCCTGGTGGCAGCCGAGTCGGAATTCGGCGATACACCGATGGCGGGCCCACTGGCCTACGTGCGGTACCACCGTCGCATGTACAGAATCGAGGACATCACCAACTACGACGAAGCGTATCTTCGGGCAGTTCGGCTGGAGAATGAGCACTTCTTCGCAGATAATGGTGCCGAGCTGCGCGAGGAGATCGGCATCAGGACGCCCACTGCCGAGTCACACGCCGCGCCCGCGCACTTGCCCGCGCCCCAGCCTCACCCGAGCGAAAGCTGACAGCGCGACCCGAAACGCCCGACGCGCTATGAACCTGCGAGAGCTTGGCAGTGCCGCGCTGGATCTTGTGTTCCCGCCCAAGTGTCAGGTCTGCGGCCAGTTCTCGGCTGAGTTGTTCTGCGATACATGTCGGGCGTCCGTGTCCCCGATCCAGCCCCCCTTCTGCCGCCGCTGCGGCCGAGCATTCGATCCCAAGAGCGCCGCCGGCTCCCTATGTGGGGAATGCCGGCGGGACGCGTTCCACTTCGACATCGCCCGGGCCACGGCCACCCACACCGGGGCGCTGCGCAAGGCCATCATTGCCTTCAAGTTCTACGGCCGCAGGCGATTGCAGCAGCCGCTGGGTCAGATGCTGACCGACTTCATCAATCAGCCAACCAGCCGTGAACGGATGGATCCAGCGGGGCACGACGTGGTGGTTCCCGTGCCGCTGCACGAGGCGCGCGAGCGAGTGCGGGGGTTCAATCAGTCTCTGCTGCTCGCAGAGCGAGTGGCCGACGACATGGGACGCCCGCTCCGCCCCGATGTGCTCCTGCGCGGCAGACACACCCAGCCCCAAATCGACCTGACGCCCGCGCAGCGCCGCGATAACGTGCGCGGCGCCTTCGCGGTCGCTCTCCCGGAGGCCGTCGCGGGCCGGGCCGTGCTGCTGATCGACGACGTGTTCACCACCGGGAACACCCTCAGCGAATGCGCCAGAGTGCTCAAGCGCGCTGGCACCGCGAGGGTGGTATGCCTCACGCTGTCGCGCTCCAGCCCCGACTGGGACAAGGACAGGGACCTTTTCTAATCAGGGCCAAAGGCGATGGTTAATGGTTGATGGCACCGCGGGCGTGTGGGCGACACCAGTGATGGCGCTGGACCAACCATACCCGATTCGCTATTGCCCATCAACGTTCGACAGCCGGCTATCCGGCGCCTCGGCGAAGCAGCTCGAAGTGGCTCAGGAGCTTGTTGCGCCGGGCGATGATGCTCGCCTCAAAGAGGTAGTCGGGTGATCGGCCCGCGTCGCCCCAGTCGCATGCAAGGACGTCGGCGGTGAGCAGGCCGCGCTCCAGGTAGGCGTTGTTGACGTCGGTGATCTCCAGTTCCCCTCGGCCGGACGGCCGCAGCTCCGGCAGAATGTCCCACACCAGCTCGTCGTACATGTAGACCCCGATGACGGCATGGTCGGAGATGCGCTCCTTTGGCTTCTCGACGATCTTTGTGACGCGCCCCGCGTCGTCCAGCACCGCCACGCCGGTGTCGCTCGGGTCGTCCACCTTCGCCAGGAGGACCTTCGCCCCCCGCTCCTGCCGCGCAAAGCCCTCGACGTGCTCGCGGATGCTCCCGCCGATGACGTTGTCTCCGAGGATGACGACGAATCGCTCTCTGTTCACGAAATGCTCGACCAGCTTCAGCGCGTCGGCGATGCCGGCGGGGGTTGCCTGGTGCGTGTAGTTGATGTGCTCGAGGCCGAACTCGCACCCGTTGCCCAGCAGCTCCAGGAACATCCCGGCATTGTTGCCGCCGGTGACGATCATGAGATCGCCAATGCCCGCGTCCACCAGCATGCCGATGGGGTAGTAGATCATCGGATACGGGCCGACGGGCAGCAGATGCTTATTGATGACCTTCGTCAGCGGCCACAGCCGTGTGCCAAGACCTCCGGCCAAGACGACGCCTTTCATGGGTAGTCACCTTCGCGAATGCAGTCGCCACGGGCGATTTGCTGTCGTTCCGATACACACAGCGGACACGCGCCGCTGTGCTGTCAGCAGCACATTCCTTGCCTCTCGACCTGCTCCTCCCCGGCCCACAAGAACTGCCACCTCCCCGCGCCTGCTTCGCCGAGCTTCCAGCTCGTCCCGGACGCCGGGGGGGAGGGCCTCGTATTGTCTCCCTGCTCGTTAGTGAAAAATTTACATCCGAAGTGAAGGAGTTGGGCGCGCGTGCGAGAAGAAACTCATAAGTGCATTCCTGTCAAACACTCTATGGAGGGAAGCGCTCAGAATCACACCTCCAATGCGTGTATTCTTACGGGAATTATGCACTTCGGCCCCGATAACTGGGAAGCCGGCGGCTGCGTGAGGCGGTGCGGTACGGACGTAGCGACGCAGCCCTGCCGGCGGCCAATCTGAGGAAGGAGAGTGAGATGATGCGAGGTCCGGAAGTGTATGCGATGTTTGGCTCCACAGGTTTTCCCAGGATTCTCGGTCTCAGACTGTATGGGATCGGCTGCGTGGTGGTGATGCTGGTTGCGGGCGCCTCTGCCGTCGTCGCGGATACGCTGCAGGTGCCCTCAGCAGACTACCCGACGATCCAGTCTGCCATCGATGCCGCCGTGGACAGCGACACGGTGCAGGTGGCGGCGGGGACGTACTACGAGCACTTGACATGGACTGCCAAGTCGATCGCGCTGATCGGCGCCGGGGCGGATGTGACGATCGTCGATGGGGGTGGTGTCGGCCGCTGTCTGACGATGACGGATGTGCCTGATACCGCGAGGGTAGAGGGCTTCACGTTCACGGGGGGCTCGGCCATCGACGGAGGCGGCCTATATCTGGACAACTCCTCCCCCACGCTCACAAACAACGTTGTGAGCGCCAACGCAGCGGCCGGGCTGTACCCGGCGAGTGGTGGCGGCGTGTACCTCTACATGTCGTCGCCGACGCTCACGAACAACAGCGTCACGGCGAATACTGCGGACGACTGGGGGGGAGGCCTCTGCATGTGGTGGAAGTGCTACCCTACATTGACGGGCAACACCATCACAGGCAACTCGGCCGGTGCTGGCGGCGGGATCCACATCCACTCCGCCTCCGTCACGCTCACGGGCAACACCGTCAGATACAACTCGGCCTGGGAGGGCGGCGGGATATATAGCGTCGGCTCCTCCACGACGCTGACGGACAATGAGATCGCGCACAACTCAGGCTACGAGGGCGGTGGGCTGAATGTTTTGGGAGGGACCGCTACGGTGACGGGCAACCGTATCACCGACAACTCGGCGCACCTCTCCGGCGGAGGGCTGTACGTATCGTGCGATCTCGAGCTGACGAACAACATCATCTCGCGCAACTCCGGCTATGCCAGCGGCGGCGGGGTGTATATGCGAGGGGCGTTCCGGTCGATAACAGAGAACGTCATCACGGAGAACACATCCAACCGGGGCGCCGGGCTGTACCTCTGGAACCGGGCGGGCGGAACGGTGACGCGCAACACCATCGCCAACAACACGGCCAACCTGTTGGGCGGCGGTTGTTACCTCTCCTTGCTCTCGTCTCCCACACTGACGAACAACACGATCACGGGCAACTCTGCCCCAGATGGCGGGGGATTGTATATGTATAACGAGTGCTCCCCGACGCTGACCAATGACACGATCGCTTCGAACACGGGAGGAGCATTCTACCAGGACCCGCTCTACCCGGGCGACCCGGTGATCACCAACTGCGTTCTGTGGGACAACGGCGCGTACGAGCTAGACGGGGCGCCGCCGGTGGTCAGTTACTCAGACGTTGACGGCGGGTTCATTCCCGGCACCGGCAACATCTCGGCCGATCCGATGTTCGTCGGCGGCGGGGACTACCATCTGCAGAGCGGCTCGCCGTGCATTGACGCGGGCGACGACTCGGCCCCAGATCTGCCGCCAACCGACAAGGATGGCAATCCGCGCATCGTCGGAGCGGCGGTGGACATGGGCGCCTACGAATGGCAGGAAGTAGCCAATCAGCCGCCGGTGGCCGAGGATGACGCCTACAGCGTGGACGAGGACAATACGCTGGCGGTGCCGGCTCCTGGCGTGCTGGATAACGACAGCGACCCAGAGGGCGATCCGCTGACCGCGGCGCTCATAGCTGGCCCCGCGAACGGCACGCTGACCCTCAACGCCGACGGTTCCTTCGAGTACACACCCGATCCCGACTTCAACGGCGCCGATAGCTTCACGTACAAGGCCAACGACGGAGCCTTGGACTCCAACGAGGTCACGGTGACCATTACCGTCAACCCGGTGAACGACGCGCCGGTGGCAGTGGACGATGCGTACAGCACCGATGAGCGCGAGACGCTCACGGTGGATGCGCCCGGAGTTCTGGGCAA
>JAUWAU010000060.1 GCA_030601885.1 Armatimonadota bacterium | reverse complement strand
GCCCCTCAGCAAGAACAAGTGACCATGAGCGGCAGCGTATTCGAGCCTGACGACTTCCTGATCTTCCTCGACCCCGATGAGCCGGCCCGGGTCGAGTACATCCGCGACGAGCTGCATCCGCGGCTGCGGGAGCTCGGCGAGCGGCTGCGCGATGCACTCGGCGAGCGCGTGGACACGGAGCTGCGCTGTCAACTGCGCAGCGGCCGCTGGCACAAGACCCCCTGGGGCACATGGGTCAGCATCGTTTCGCGGCAGGAGCGCCGGCGGAGCGACCCCAAGCGACCGCGACTGGTGGTGTTCATAGACGAGCGCGAGGCGCAGGCGGGCTTCGCCCTGAACATCTGGTCGCCGGCGTGGGAGATCGTGACGGCCAACGTCTCGGCCTTCGCCGATGTAGCCGATGCAGCCGCGCACAGAGGCGGGCTGGAGATCAGGATAGCCCATTGGGCCCGTGGCGACCGGGAGACGCTGCAATACCAAACCGCCCGAGCCGCCGTGGATGCGGCTGAAGAGCTGGGACAGGACTGGCTGCTCGTCGGCGCCACATACCCCTGGCCTGAGCGCGCCGATCTGCTGTGCTCGGCGCAGTTCTTCGACGAAGCCCTGCGCGTCCTCGAGAGCGCCTGGCCCGTGTACCAGTGGGCATTCTTGGGGGCATCGGAGACACAATGATCACGGTGGCACTTATCATGACCATGTCAGCGACGACCGCAACCATTGACGTCTATCCTGCCGAGCGCGCGGAGGAGCCCATCGATCGGCGGCTCTTCGGCAAGTTCACCGAGCACCTCGGCGAGAACGTCTACAACGGCATGTGGGCGCAGATCGTCCGCAACCCGGGCTTCGAGCCGGACGAGGCGTTCGGGAACGCCGAGCACATCCGGCGCAGAATCCGCGGTGTGGCAGGACGTCTGCCCATCGATGTCCCTGCCCAGAACTACGAACGGATGCCGCTGTGGTGGTTCCGCTTCGGCCGGGGCGAGGCAAGCCAGGAGCCGGACCGCGACGCGTTTAGCTCGGCCGGGGCCATGCGAGTGGTGGTGAAGTCGCTCGCGACGGACCAGGTGGGCATCGCGCAGCCTATCTTCCTCCCAGTGCATAGAGAGCTCAGGTACGAATTGTCGATTGCCGCACGGGGAAGCGCTCCGGGAGGATTGGTGGTCGCCATCCGAAAGGCGACCGAGGGCTTCCCCATCATCGCATCGGCCACCATACCGGACGTGGGCGACGCGTGGGGCAAGCATGAGGCTGCCCTGGAAGTGCCAGCGGAGGCGCTCGAGGCCGGCGAGATAGCGGTCCTCAGCATCTGCCTGACGGAGCCGGGCGAGGTGCTTCTGGATCAGGCATTCCTCTTCCCTGCGGACCATGTAGACGGCTTTGATCCGGACGTGATCCGCTATCTTCGCGAGGCGAAGCTGCCGCTGCTGCGCTGGCCGGGCGGAAACTTCGTGTCGGGCTATCACTGGGAGGACGGCGTCGGGCCCATCGACGAGCGGCCGACGCGGCCGAACCGCGCGTGGGCCCAGAGTGAGCCGAACCACGTGGGCACCGATGAGTTCATGACCTTCTGTCGCCACGTGGGCTGCGAGCCCATGATCTGCGTGAACGCCGGCGATGGCACGCCGGACGAGGCCGCCCGATGGGTGGAGTACTGCAACGGGAGGCCGGACACCGAGCAGGGGAAGCTGCGCGCCGCGAACGGTCATCCGGAGCCCTACAACGTGAAGATCTGGGAGATCGGCAACGAGATCTACGGGCGCTGGCAGATTGGGCACTGCGACGGCAAGGAGTACGCGCGACGCTATCGGGCGTTTTTCGAGGCGATGTCGGCCGTCGATCCGACGATCCGCTTCATCGCCAACGGGCACGATGCCGCGTGGAACGAGGAGCTCATCGAGTCCGACTCGGACATCCTGCGCTCACTCTCGGTGCATCTGCTCACCAATGGCGGAATGCCCCCCGATGCAGATCCCCTGCAGTCATACCTGGGCTGGATGAGCTATGCCCACAACGCTGCTGGCCGTCTTCGCCGTCTGACCCAGCAGATGCGGGACGGCGGCATCGAGCCGCACATCGCGGTGACCGAGCTGCAAATCATGCGCGGGCAGGACAATCTGCCCGGGCACCATAACCAGACGGAGGCGCTCTTGCTGGCCGGGATCACCAATGCCGCCATTCGCTCCGGCGGGCAGATCGAGCTCATCACCCACTCGGCGCTGGTCAACCACGGCGGCGGACTGCGGAAGCAGTTTGAGGTCGTCTTCCCAAACCCGGTGCACTGGGCGCACCATATCTATGGCACTCAGCCGGGGCGATGGCCACTGAGGGTCGAGACAGCGTGCGGGGCCTTCAGCGTCGAGCGCTTCCACGGTCTTCCCGGCGGCGAGGACATTCCGTATCTCGACGCCGTGGCGCTCGCCGACGACAGTGGCGAAGCCGTCAGCCTGCTGGTGACCAACCGTCATCCCGACGAGGCCATCGAGGCGACGATCCGCCTGCACGGCTTCGCAGCTCGCGGCGCGACCGTGCAGACGCTGGCCGGGGATTCGTTCCTCGCCCGCAATTCGTGGGACCAGCCCAACAACATCAACATAGACGAGAGCGACATAGAGCCTGACGGCGAGGCGCTCAGGTACAGCTTCCCGCCGCACTCGCTCACGTGCATCGTGGCCAGGCAGTAGCAACGCGCCGATCCGACCGGCTTCTCCGCCACTCCGAGGCGCGCTCACGCCGTCGGCGCAATGGCGTCAAGAGCGCGCTTGATCCCCTCGTAGGCTTTCCGGCCTGCCTCCTGCACTTGCGGGCTCGCGAAGAACTCCATGGCCTTCAGCGGGTTGAGCGCGCGGACCACTGAGCCGCCCTCTTTCTCGTACACGATCGCGTTGCACGGGAGCAGGAGGCCGACGTCGTCATCGCCCAAGAGGGCCTGATGAGCCAACTGCGGGTTGCAGGCGCCAATGATGACGTACTTCTTGAACTCCGCTCCGAGCTTCTCCCGCATCGTCTCGCGTACGTCTATCTCCGTGAGCACGCCGAAGCCGTGCTCCTTGAGGGCTTCCTTCGCTCGGATTACTGCCTCCTCGTACGGTAGATCTGTCTCCACGCCGATGCCCAAGGCTTCCGCGTCAGCGCTCATCTCGTGCGCCTCCGCCAATTGCTGATATCCGGCCGCTGCACGAGTCCAACCGGACTATTCCCGCTCCCGCATGGAGCCCCTGCGTGGGCCGCTGCCGGCACGCTCTTGGCCCGGCGCTGCCGGATGCACGTCAGTTTGCGCAGGATTGATGTTGACGCGGCGTGCCAGGTTGGGCATACTGAATAATGGAGAGTGGGCCGGGCGGCCGCCGTGCCCGTGAGGGCGCGGAGGAAAGTCCGGCCTCCACAGGGCAGGGCGCCCGCGAAATGCGGGGAGGGGCAACCCTACGGAAAGTGCCACAGAAATGACACGGCCGGGGAGGCAAGGAGAGGGCGCGAGAGAGCACGACTGCCCCCGGCCTTGCGCGTTCTCCGTGCCTCCCCGGTAAAGGTGAAATGGTGTGGAGCCGAGAGGCTCGCCGGGCTCCCTCGGGGGCCGGGTGTAAGAGCGCACCAGCGGTCTGGAGACAGGCCGGCTTGGCAAACCCCGCCCGGAGCAAGCCCAAATAGAGGAGCGCCCCGGCTGCCCTCGGGCAGCCGGGAAGGGGTGGCCCGCCCCGAAGCTCCCGGGTAGGGCGCTCGAGCCTCGCCGCAAGGCGGGGCCCAGATGAATGGCCGCCGTCTGTCCGGCCACGGCCTGGCAGATACAGAAGCCGGCTTATAGGCCCACTCTCCACGACTTATAGGACGCAATTAGCAGCAGGGACAGCGACGACGATCCCATCAAGATTCCCCGCAGGCACGCGGACCATCAAAGTCCGCGAGTGGGATCCGATCGGTTATGCTAAAGCTCTGCAACGAGGAGCTCCGAGCCTCAGATCGCCGCTAGAGCTCCACCACCCAGATATTGCGGTACTGCACCAGATTCCCGTGATCCTGCAGCAGGATTCCGCCGGACGCCACGAACCCAGGCTCACCCGCCACGCGCGCCGGTATTCTGACGCTGTCGTGAATCAGTACACCGTTGTGGTACACGGTCATCCTCGCGTCTTCCATTCTGTTCTTATCCTCGTTGAAACGCGCGGCCCGAAACTCGATATCGAACGTCTGCCACTGCAGCGGGGGAGCGCACATGTTCACGCGCGGCGCCGCGAGTTTGTAGATGCCTCCACATTCGTTGCTCTTGCCTTCCAGCCCGTAGCTGTCCAGCACTTGAATCTCGTACCGCCCCTGGACATAGACTCCGCTGTTCCCGCGTCCCTGACCACGGGCAGTCGGCTTGAAAGGCGTGCGGAACTCGAGGTGCACCTTGTGATCGGTGAATTGCGTTCTTGAGAGGATGGATCCGGCTCGGGGGATGACCTCCATGGCGCCACCCTCGACGAGCTTCCATGGACGCGGGGCACGGGGCTCGTCGTTGACAACGCGCCACTCGACGCCGTTGGCGTCCTCCTTTTCGGGTGCAAAGGCCACATCGAACAGGGCCGAGCCGCTCTTACCCTCTTCCATGTACGGCCCGGCCAGCTCCCAGGTCACAATGGTTCCCGAGCTCTCGCCCTGAAGCTCTCTCGGGTCGGCTCCCTCGGGCGGCTCGGGTGCCGGGTCGAACCTCAGGCCGTCAATGTCCGTTCCATCCCGGGCCCGGACGCGTGCGCACGCGGCCCACCCACCCCCGCCCTGAACGACCTTCAGCATCAGCGCGTTCCAGCCTTGCCGCAATTCGATATCAGCCTCATCCTCCCATGGGCGGAGAGCGCGAGGCACGTTGTTTGCATGGACCAGGGCGGCATTGACCCACGCTTTCACGCCATCGTCACTGCCCAGCTCCAACATGGCTGGCTGGGCCTTCGCGGACCACACGCGACTTCGGAGATAGACAGCTCGATCGTTGCCGCCCACAGCCCGGCTCAGGTTCAGAATCCACGGTTTGCCGCCGCGGCTCTCCCAGCCGTCCAGGCTGGCGCCGTCAAAAAGAACGATCGCTCCGGGAGGCGGCTTCTCGCCCAGTGTGGGTGAGAGCCGTACCACGTGTTTCATGCGAAAGGAACCCGACCGTTGGGCGCTCAGTGTGCCGCTGAATTCACGGTCGGCGATGCGTGCGGTATCGCCGAAGGCCACTTCCCCGTCTCCAAGCGTTCCTTTCAGGACCGCGATGGGCTCGGTGCGCTGGTCGAAGGCATCAAGCAGGTTTGCCTGGTACTCACCCCTTCCCCAGCAGATCACTTGGGCACAGATCTGCCTCTCTGCGCCGTCCGGCGCCCGTAAAGTCCCTTGCCAAGCTCCCATGAAAGGGTCGGGCGGCGAATCCGCGCCGGCCGGGGCGCAGGCTGAGTGGACGGACGGCCAAAGAAAAACGACGCAGAGAGTCAGAAACACGTGATGCCTGGGCATATCGGACCTCATTCCTTCGTTGGTTCTCGGAACGTGGTGTACGGACAGAGTCGAGACCGACCCCGGACAATTCCCCCATGGGGGTTTTGTTCCGTGTTCTCACCGGCACTCCTGCTCCGAGCGGCAGCGACACGCTCCTGCACGCGGGCCCGTCGCCCCGGGCTGCGGAGGGCGATGGCCGGCCGGCGCCGAATGTCTCGGGCGTCTGAAGCCGCTGAACCGGGAGGCTAACGCCGTGTCGCATGAACGCGTTTCTTACAGGCTGTTTCGGCCGGTCTATCCTTCGCCGGCAAGTCTCGTGACGTCGGCTGATGCGGACGGGAAGCCCAACATCATTACGCTCGGCGAAACCTTCAACCTCAGCGTCCACGAGCCGGTGATCGTCGGCATCGCCATCGCCCCCCAACGCTATTCACACAAGCTCATCAGTGAGCAAGGGGAATTCGTGGTCAACCTGCCGCCGGCGGATCTGCTGCCCAAGGTCCTGCAGGTCGGAGCGATGTCCGGTCGCGACCACGATAAGTTCGCCGAGATCGGTCTCACACCCATCCCCGCAACGCACGTCAAGCCACCTCTCATCGCCGAGTGCCCGGTGAACCTCGAATGCCGCCTGCTGAACGTCCAGACCATCGGCGACCACGACCTGTTCCAGGGCGAAGTCCTCGAGCATCACGTCTCACCGGATCTGCTGAACGAGGAGGGGAAGTTCGACCACGCCAAGCTCAGCACTATCGTCATGGCGGGTGGTCACTTTTTCGATCTGGGAGAGCATTTGAGGCACTGGAAGTGAGCGCCTGGGGCCGCCTTGTCGTCAGGTCATAGTCCTTGCGTAGCCCAAGCAACTTGGCGCCGCGCGCTGCAGGCCGGACGCATCTTCATCGTTATTCCGCGCGTCAGCGCGGCATGTGAAACGGCGCCCCGAGGGCATCGAGAGCCGCCTGCACCTTCGTCACGTCAACATCGCGCGGGTGGACCGAGTCTTGGACGCAGCGAGCCGCAGCGATCCCGGCTGCTTGGCCGCTGGACATCACGAAGGGAATGTCTCGGATCCAGTTGAGCGCCTCGAAGGTGCAGGAGATACAGCGGCCCGCGGCAAGAAGGCCATCGAGTCCCTCCGGAACGAGACAGCGCAACGGCACTTCCGCCACCACGTAGGGAGGTCTGTCAGCGGGGAGCGACTCCGACTGTTGGCGGTAAAAACAGGCGCCCAGCATTATGCTGTCGTCGAAGGATTTCAGGGCGAAGATGTCATCCTCGTTCAACTGGTAGAGGCCTTTTAGCCGGCGGCTGGCACGGCAGCCGATCATGGGCGCCGACTCCACGATGAAGGCGTTCTCGAAGCCCGGCTGACTCTCACGCAGGAAGTTGAGGAGCCGATAGTTCTTGGCGCGCATCTCGATGGCCGTTCGAGTCAGTTCGCGCGTGTCCAGCACGTTGATCGTCTTCTCATCCGTGTTTGTGTTGACATTCGAAATGCCCCGCCGATTCGCCAAACGCCACTGCCCATGTCTGAGGTTGAAGCGCCGTCTTACTTCGCCCCACATTCGCTCCAGTTCCTCGGGATCATGCTCGAGCTGCTCAAGGATCGCATCCCAATCGACGTTGGCCACGCGGAAGTTGACGGTCGCTTCCTTGAACTCGACTTCGAAGTCGGCCCCGGCGCGCGCGAAGACATCTCCGTCGCCCGTGGCGTCGATGACAACATCGGCCAAAATGGCGCGCCGCCCCTCTTTGCACTCGAACATCACGCCCTTGACGACGCCGTCCTCCACAGTGGCATCGGCGAACCAGCAATTCAGCAGGATGGTGACGCCCGCCTCCTGTAGCATGGTCTCGGCGACGACCTTGACGACTTCGGGGTCAAAGATCATGGCGTCGGGCACGTGGTCCTTCGGCCCCGTCGTGAATAGCTGACCATAGCGTCTGTCCTTCTCGTCCTTCGAGCCCACGCGTTCGGGACAGGGCCGCAAGCCGCCCCCGGCGACTTCGATGCGGTCCCAGACCTCAAAGGGGATTCCTCCGACAGCCTTGTACGGACAGTCAGGCCCGGCGTAGTCGCGATT
This sequence comes from Armatimonadota bacterium, assembly GCA_030601885.1. Classification (GTDB taxonomy): domain Bacteria; phylum Armatimonadota; class Zipacnadia; order JAUWAU01; family JAUWAU01; genus JAUWAU01. The sequence goes on along the minus strand of JAUWAU010000060.1, from coordinate 16,074 downwards.
CGTGACCAGGCCCCCGGTCGTCATGCCGCCGAGGTAGGCGCATCGCTCCAGGATCAGCGTCGCCGCGCCGTGCCGCGCCGCCGCCAACGCCGCGCTATACCCGGCCGATCCTCCCCCCACCACCAGAACCTCGGCTCTGGCAAAGACCGGGATCTCGCGACTGGGTTCTGGCACCGTGTCAGCAGTCATACCCATCTCTTCGGCGGCGATTCAGTAGTGCCTCTGCGAGGGTAACCAGCCCTGCCCATTAGTACTACAACCGTGCTTGTCATTCTGAGGTCGCCCACGCGCCAAAGCCGCTATGGCGACGGCGCGAGGGAAGCGACGAAGAATCTCGGCTCCCGGCGGCCCTTTTCGTGTCAAAAGCGAGATTCTTCGCTCCGTTTCACTGCGCTCAGAATGACATGGCTGGACAAGCACGGTTGTAGTATTAGGCCTCACCACAGAAGTGCCGCTCGAACTCCTCAAAGATCCCATCCGGCAGCTTCTGGTTGACGGCCCAGACATTCATGTCCATTTCGTCAATCGTCTGCGGGGCGATGGGGTGGGCGGCGATGCGCTGCTCCCGAAGGCAGAACTGGAGCGCGAGGGCGAGGAGATGTACCCCCCTGTGCCGGCACCAGGCGAGCATCTCGCGTGCCTGCTCGATCTGATCGTCCCAGCGACCGACGTGGCCCCGCTCCGCCGCCCTGCCCACCTCGACGCCCGTCAGCAGCCCCCGCATAATCGACCATCCGTTCATCACGCCCACGTCCTTCTCGGCAGCCGCGGCCAACAGAGGTTCAGCCGACTGCCATCCGAGCAGGCTGTAGTTGCCAAAGAAGAGCAAGAGATCGACTCGATCTTCCTGGATAGCACGCAGGTGCTGTTCGATGGGGCGCATCCCCAGGCCCACTCCTCCCAACATCCCCCGTTCCTTCAGCCCGTGCAAGCCGTCGAGGACGCCGCCCGAGGCCGTTACCGCAGCGAAGTCCTGCGGATCGTGGACAAGCACCGCGTCGAATCGTTCCATCCCGAGAAACTCGAGCTGCGCTTCGACCGTGGCTTCAGTCCGGGCGGCGGTGTAGAGCCACCGGTCTTTGCCATGACAGCACACCCGGCCGGTGATGATGACGTCCTCGCGCCGAATCACCCCCTCGCGCAGCGCCATGGCAAGGCGGCGCATGCTGTCGCCGTAGCACATCGAGCAGTCGAAATGATTGAGCCCGATATCGACCGCGTGCGCTATCAGCCGCATGGCCTCCTCGTCGGTGATCTCCCTGAACACATTCGAGAAAGCCTGCGTGCCCACGGGTATGACCGGGACCATCAGTTCGGTACGCCCGAGTCGGCGGCGTGGGACGCCAGCGTTCGGCTTGGCTCGTCCTGACATCGTGCCTCTGCTCCTTGTTCACACGTTCGGTGCTCGTGAATCACCACCGGCCATGCTCTTTTCGCCAGTCCGTGGCAGATATGCCCGTCGGCTCGACAGGGCCCCAAATGAGGCGAGCCAGCTTACGCGTTGTCTCACTCCGGTCACAATCGGCCCCCTCGGGAAGCTTCCCGCGCTGCCACTCAATTGCATGTTCGCTGCGTGACTCTTTTCGCCTGCAATGGCTGGCTGCGGACCCACACGTGCAGGATCAAAGGATACGGCATTGGCGTGAGAGAAAGGACAGGCTCCGACGCTGAGTACAACCGCTGCCGGTCATCGCCGACACCCGCGCGAGAGGTAGAGACATGAGCCGATATCACGATGCGCGTCAAGTCCTGCTCTTCACCTCAGACTGGAGATTCACCCGGTCGGACCCCGAGGGAGCCGCCGACCCTTCCCTGGACGACTCGGACTGGGAGAGTGTTCGGGTGCCTCACGACTGGGCCATCAAGGGTCCGTTTCACCGCAACAACGACGTGCAGGTCACCACGATCATCGAGGACGGCGAGAAGAAGCCTGCCGAGCACACCGGCAGAACCGGCGGCCTCCCCCATGTTGGGCTCGGATGGTACCGGAAGAGGTTCACCGTGCCCGATGGCTCGCACGGCAAGCGGTTCTTCGTCGAGTTCGATGGGGTCATGAGTCACAGCACGGTGTATCTCAACGGGCAGGAGATCGGATCGTGGCCCTATGGGTACGCCTCGTTCTGCTTCGAAATCACCGACCACGTGCGGCTTGACGAGGAGAACGTGCTTGCCGTCAGAGTGGACAACCCGCCCTCCGCCTCCCGCTGGTATCCCGGGGCCGGGATTTACCGGCACGTTCGGCTGACTGTCGTGAACCCCGTCCACGTCGCTCACTGGGGGACCTACATCACGACTCCGGAGATCTCCGGCGACGAGGCGACGGTGACCGTGCGGACCGAGATCGTCGATCACACCGATACGGCCCCCGACGTGGAGCTGACGACGCAGATATGGGATCCTGCGGGGGAATACGTGTCTGTGGTCATGTCGGCGGACACCGTGGACCCGTCCGTGTGCATGGAGCAGACTCTCCGAGTCGAGGATGTCCGGCGATGGGATGTGGACGATCCGCAGCTCTATCGGGCCGTCTCGAAGGTGGCCATAGACGGGGAGCTCGTCGATCAATATGAGACCACCTTCGGAATACGAGAGATCAGGTTCGACGCCGACGATGGCTTCTTCCTGAACGGCCGCAACCTGAAGCTCAACGGAGTGTGCCTGCACCACGATCTGGGGCCGCTTGGCGCGGCGGTCTCGCGCCGCGGCATCGAACGCCAGCTCGAGATGCTGAAGGAGATGGGCTGCAACGCCATCCGCACCAGTCACAATCCGCCGGCGCCGGAGCTGCTGGAGCTCTGCGACACTATGGGATTCCTGGTCATCGACGAGGCGTTCGACGAATGGAAATCGGGCAAATGCAAGAACGGGTATCACACGCTCTTTGACGAGTGGGCGGAGAAGGACTTGACGGCGATGATCCGCCGGGACAGGAATCACCCCTGCGTCATCATGTGGAGCATTGGCAACGAGATCGGGGAACAGCGGCTGGACGACGGCGCGGAGGTGGCCCGGTTCCTCACCGACATCTGCCACCGCGAAGATCCCACTCGTCCCGTGACGGCCGCGTTCAACCAGTCGGACCAGGCCATAGAGAATGGCCTCGCCGACGTGGTGGACATCCCGGGCTGGAACTACAAGTGCCGTATGTATCGGCAGTATCGGGAGGAGCATCCCGAATGGATCCAGTATGGCAGCGAGACGGAGTCGTGCGTGAGCAGCCGGGGGGAGTACTACTTCCCGGTGGAGGAAGAGAAGGACGTGAGGCGCGAGACGCTGCAGGTGACCTCGTACGACGTTGCCGATCCGGGCTGGGGCTACCCGCCGGACTATGAGTTCAAGGCGCTGGAGGAGTGCCCGTCGATGCTGGGCGAGTTTGTGTGGACGGGCTTTGACTACCTGGGCGAGCCGACGCCGTATAAGGAGGAGTGGCCGAGCCGCAGCTCCTACTTCGGCATCATCGACCTCTGCGGCATTCCAAAGGACCGCTACTATCTGTACCAGAGCCACTGGTCCGACAAGGAAGTCCTGCACCTGCTGCCCCACTGGAACTGGGAGGGCCGCGAAGGCGAGATCACGCCGGTCTACTGCTATACGAGTTTTGAGTCCGCCGAGCTGTTCCTGAACGGCCGGTCATTGGGCATCAGAGAGAAAGACCCGCAATCGCTTTTCAACCGGTATCGGCTGATATGGGACGAGGTGAAGTACGAGCCTGGCACCCTCAAAGTCATCGCCTTTGACCGGGCGGGTCGCCCCGCGGTGGAAAGGGAGATCCGGACCGCCGGCGCTCCGGAGCGGATCGAGCTGTCCCCCGACCGGGCAGAGATCCGAGCCGACGGCACGGACCTGTCGTTCATCACGGTCCGCATAATGGACTCGGATGAGAATCTTTGCCCCCTCGCCGATAACCTGGTCCGTTTTAGCGTGACAGGCCCGGGAGACATCGTGGCCGTAGGGAACGGCAATCCCGCCAGCACGGAGCCCTTTGTCGCCAATTGCCGAAAGGCCTTCCACGGGCTCTGCATGGTCATCCTTCGATCTAGACAGGAAGCCGAGGGCGAGGTGCGCATCAAAGCCGTCTCGGAGGGCTTGCGGGAAGCGGAAACAACGGTGGCGTGTCGGCCATAGGGAGAGCCGGCAGGAAGCACGCACGGGAGCGTGTGTGTTCCCCATGGCGACCCTCATCGCCTCTTCAGTATCGACCGATTCGCCGCGGACCGATGTCCACCGCGAACGTCAGTGCGTCGAAATTCCGCGTCATTAGCTCGAAGCGTACCTCAGCGTGCTGCGGGTCATCCCACAGATTGTCGAACTCTCCGGGATCGTTCTCCATATCGAACAGTTCGCCCAGTCCGTGGCCGTGGTAATTCACGAGCTTGTGACGGCGAGTGCGGATCATGGTGGCGTAGGACTGGGGCCCTCTCGACAGCGTCCTGTAGAACGCGGACCGGACGAACTCACGGTGACTCCGCGGATCGGCGGCGCCGGTGAGGATCGGCAGTAGCGACTTGCCAAGGATCGTCTCGGGAATCGGCAGGCCCGCCACATCGAGCAGTGTCGGGGTGATGTCAGTCAGTTCCACCAGCGCCTCGCTGCGCAGCCCCTGTCTGAAGCGCTCCGGCCACGAAATGATCAGCGGCACACGCACGAGCCCGTCATAGAACCGGCACCCCTTGGCGCGCAGGCCGTGGTCGCCCACCATGTCACCGTGGTCGCTGGTGAAGATGATGAGGGTGTCGTCGCGCTGGCCGGTCTCCTCCAGAGCGCGCAGGATTCGCCCCACGTTCTCGTCGATCAACTCGATCTGGGCCCAGTACTTGGCCTGATGGAGCCTGCCGTTGAACTGCTTGGGGTGGGTCGGCTTCGTCTGGAAGTTGATCTCTCTCAGACGATGCTGAGCCTCGAGGTCCGCTTCGCGAAACAACGGGCCAGGCAGCGCGGCCACGTCGAATCGATCGACGTATTCCTGCGGTGGGTCGAACGGCGGGTGCGGATCGAAGCAGTTCAGGCTGAAGAGCCACGAGCCACTGCGCTCTTCTCTGATGAAGTCAATGGCCCTGTCGGCGCACCACGTGCTCTGGTGCAGCGGCGCGGGGAGGTAGCCGTACTTCTGCTTCAGCGCCTTGTAGTCATGGCCCTCGCTCTCCAGCCAATCCGTGTACTGATTGCCTTGGCCAATCCCCTGCCCGGGACTATGGCTGAACCAGAACCGTCGGTAGCCATCGGCCTTGGGTCGGATCTCGGGTTCGTGGGCTTGGGCGGTTGAGAGGTGGAGCTTGCCGGACAACCCGCAGTCGTAGCCGGCGTCGGCAAGCGTTTTGGTGATCAGCGGCGCCGCCTCGTCCCAGCGCTCATTGCCGTTCATGCAGGCGTGGACGGTGCTGGGATACATGCCGGTCAGAAAGGACGCCCGGCTCGGCGTGCAGATGGGACTTTGACAGTAGGCATGCGTGAACGTTACGCCCGTCTCGACGAGTGCGTCCAGATTCGGCGTGCGAATGTGCTCATTGCCCAGCGCATGGATCGTGTCCCAGCGTTGCTGGTCCGTGCAGATCCACAGGATGTTGGGTCGCCGAGGCGGCGTGGCGGCCGTTCCCGGAGCCGCTGCAGTCGCCATCGCGGCTGCGCCGCCGGCGACTTTCGAGATGAACGATCTACGGCTCTCCATCGTGGTTTCCTTTCTCCTGGTGTTGCCCATCATTCTGTTCTCCAGCGTCTGGCAGCCGCCATCCTGGGCGTGGACGGCGAGTTGGGATGCCTTGATGCGCTCGTGCATCGCCGGGGACCCTCCGCCGTGCACGCTGCTCTGTCTGAGCACTGAGCCGGCCGGCCAGTAGCTGAGGCTTCGAGGTTCCTTTCTCTTGTCCCTATCACCTGTCTGCACAAAGGGGAGGAGCCCGTCTGCAAGGAACGGGACGCCGATGACAGCGGGCGGGAAGCGGCTCGCGCTGTCGCGTGGCCTGCATGTTGGCCGGCGGGACGGTGGTCATGCGCCGCCAGTGGCAGCTCGGGGCTTCAGTCGGGCGAGGTGTCATCATTCTCTTGGGTCAGTCGGCATGTCCCTGGTAGGACGCTCGGAAACGATGAAGATGTTGCAGGGAGCGCCCGAGGGCCGCCGGAGCAAGCTGCTCCGGCTACAACGGGTGGGCCGACGGGCGAAATCTTCGAGGTAGGACATTGAGCGTAGTAAGGAGACGCCACATATGAGCACTGCCAAACGGCCAAACATCGTTCTCATCATGAACGACGATATGGGATTCTCTGATATCGGCTGCTATGGGGGTGAAGTCCATACGCCGAATCTCGACCGGCTCGCGGCCGGCGGTCTGCGCCTCACCCAGTTCTACAACACCGCCCGCTGTTGTCCGACCCGGGCATCGATCCTGACGGGCCTGCACCCGCACCAGACGGGCGTCGGGCACATGATGAGCGATTGGGACCTCGACGGCTACCGAGGCGACCTCAACGACCGCTGCGTCACCATCGCGGAGGTGCTCGGAGACGCCGGCTATGCCACCTACATGAGCGGCAAGTGGCACGTCAGCCGCCACAGCGGCCCTGACGACGCAAAGCACAGTTGGCCGCGGCAGCGTGGCTTCGGCCGCTACTACGGCATCATCGCCGGCGCCGCGAACTACTTCGCCCCGAAGACGCTCACGCGCGAGAACAACCCGGTCGAGTTGCCCGCTGGCGACTATTACCTCACGGATGCCATCAGCGACCAGGCCTCCCGGTACATCGCGCAGCACCGCGCATCGGAGCCCGACACTCCCTTCTTCGCCTACGTCGCCTACACCGCGCCCCACTGGCCGCTTCACGCTCTGCCGGAGGACATGGAGCGCTGCCGAGGCCGCTTCGATGCCGGCTGGGACGTCCTGCGCCAGGAGCGCCTCGAGCGCATGGTGGACATGGGGCTGATCGACCCCCGATGGCGGCTCACCGACCGCGACCCGACGCAGCTCCCGTGGGAAGAGGCGGGGGACAAGGAGTGGCAGCGCCGGCGGATGGAGGTGTATGCGGCCCAGATCGACAGTATGGACCAGGGAATCGGGAGGATCGTGCAAGCCCTCGAGCAAACCGGCCAACTGCACAACACGCTGATCATCTTCCTGGCCGACAATGGCGGCTGCGCCGAGGAGCTCCAGCCCCGCTTCGGCCAGAGCCGGCAGTCCAGCGCCATCCGCCAGGACCAGACCCGCGATGGCCAACCAGTCACCTTTGGTAACCTACCGGAGCTCATGCCCGGCGGCGAGGCGACGTACCAAAGCTACGGCATCCCGTGGGCCAACGTATCGAACACCCCCTTCCGCCTGTACAAGCACTGGGTCCACGAGGGCGGCATCGCCACGCCGCTCATCGCCCACTGGCCGGACGAGGTGCAGGCGAGGGGCGAGCTGCGTCATCAACCGGCCCAGCTCCCGGACATCATGGCCACATTCATCGAGGTTGCCGGCGCCACGTATCCGGACGAGCGGAACGGCAAACCGATCCTCCCGCTCGAGGGATACTCGATGGCGCCCATTTTCGAGGATAAGCCGACCTCTCGCGAGGCTCTCTACTGGGAGCACGAGGGCAACTGCGCCCTTCGGATGGGGCAGTGGAAGCTGGTGAAGCGCTACCCCGGGAACTGGGAGCTCTACGACATGGAGGCCGATCGGACGGAGATGCACGACCTCGCCGCTAACGAGCCGGATCGGGTGGGGGAGCTCGCGGACATGTGGCAGGGCTGGGCCGAGCGCTGCGACGTGGCGCCCTGGGAGAAGGCCAACCCGAGGCTGCGCGACCGGCCGGACGATCTTATCAAGGCGCGTGGGATGTAGACTTGCCGCCGGCCAACGCGGCTCGCCGAGGGTCTGACACGGAGGAATGTCAGCATAGGTCTTTGAGAGCCTGTCATGGGAAGATTCACCGTTGCAGCATCTTCCTGAACAGGAGTGGCAAAATGACGACGAACAGCCGGGGCACGTTCGAGGCCCGTGGCTTTCACGGGGAGTACGAGATCACCGTGACCAAGGGCCGGAGATCGAGGACGGTTCGGGCGACGGTCGGCAAAGAGGAGAGAACGCTGCGCATAGAGCTGTAGTGGCCCCCGCGCCTACCACTCGCGGAAAGAGATGGGGCCAGGTGCACCTCGGCGGACAATCGCTCACATATCCGGACGCGGCAGCGACCACGGGCTTTCGCGGAGGGCCGCGTTCACCGCCTGGTGAGACCGTCGCGATGTCGCGTTGACTGGACGGCCCTTTCCCCGCTTCCCGCGCCCCCCCCTTTTTTCCGAACGGACGCCCATGGTGGAAGTGGGTGCATAGGGCCTTGTCGGGGGCCGTGTCCGCGTCGCATGGTGGCCCGCTGCGCGTGGGCCCGGCCGCGATCTCGCTCGCGTTTCTCCTACGTGACATAATCTCAGTCCCTTGACCAGGTGCTCATCATTACCTATGGTGTGCTGACCTGGCCCGGCCGCTCAATTGCGATGCGCCGCCGGGGCCGCTCCGGCTTCGCATGAGAGAACACAGAACTATGAAGAACCTGATGTGCACGACCGTCGGTCTTTTGCTCTTCGTATCTGTTGAGCTTATGATGCTCCCAGCGTCCCATGGTGGGGAGCGTGCACTCCCGGCCTTTCCCGGTGCCGAGGGGTTCGGCGCTTACACACCCGGTGGACGGGGCGGAGAGGTGTGTCTGGTCACCACTCTGGCGGACTACCGCCCGAAGGACGAGCCGGCCATACCGGGGAGCTTGCGCCAGGCCGTCGCCACCCGTGGGCCGCGTATCGTTGTCTTTCGCGTCGCCGGCAATATCAAACTGAAGGCAAACCTGGTGGTGTCGAATCCGTACCTCACCATCGCCGGTCAGAGCGCTCCCGGCGACGGCATTTGCTTGACGACGCACCCCTTTGTCATCGCCACGCATGACGTTGTCGTGCGGCACTTGCGAGTTCGTCTGGGCGATGAGGTGGGCGCGGAATTGGGCACGTTGGAGATCCACGACGGTCAGAACGTGATAGTGGATCATTGCTCGGTGAGCTGGTCGATCGATGAGGTGTTCTCCGTGACCGGATCGGAGACGAAGAACGTCACGGTACAGTGGTGCATCATCGCCGAGGGACTGAATCGTTCCTTTCATCCCAAGGGCGAACATGGGCATGGCTCTCTGCTTCGCAGCCGCGAAGGCACGATGACGTTTCACCACAACGTCTACGCGCATAACAACAGCCGCAACCCGCGACCGGGAAGTTATGTGGATGCACCTGGTCTGCTCTTCGATTTTCGCAACAACCTCGTATACAACTGGGGGAAGAACGCTGGCTACAGCGGAGAGCATCGACTGCGAATGAACTATGTGAACAACTATCTCAAACCCGGTCCTTCAACCAGTGAGTCCCAAAGACGCTATGCTTTCAGCGCAGGCGGGCGCAGGACATCGATTTTCCTCGCGGGCAATCACCTGGAGGGATATCCGGAGACAGCCGAAGACAACTGGCAGATGATCAGACCCTCCAGCAGTATGAAAGAGTCGGCAGACTGGGGCGATGATCTCAAAGAAGCCGTCGGCGCACAGCGGCCCTTTCCGGCGCCTCCAATAGTGCTTGAGAATGCCCGGGAGGCATACCGCAGCATCCTGCGCGGCGTCGGCGCCACGCTCCCCGCCAGGGATGCCGCCGATCTGCGGCTGATCGAGGAGATCAAGACGGGCACCGGACGGATTATCGACTCTCAGGACGATGTGGGCGGGTGGCCCGCATTGGAGTCGGCGCCGCCCCCTGAGGACGCCGACCTCGATGGCATGCCGGATCAGTGGGAGCGAGAGCACAACCTGGACCCTCAAGACGCCATGGATAACGCCGCGGATGCCGACGGCGATGGTTATTCCAACATCGAAGAATACCTGAACGGCACGGACCCAAATGTGGCGGAACATGTCGAGCTGACGTTCAGATTTGCCGACATATTGGCGGAAATCGAGGCGCTGAACGCTGATGCGCGAAGAGAGATCGAGAAGGAGAAGCAAGACGCCTCCAAGCATCGTGCGGATCCATCCACGTTAGCGCCTCCGGACCTGGAAGTAACGGTCCAACCTGATCCCGGTGGCTTGCCGAAATCGATCACGGTCACAATGGGCGAGCGCGTGAAGATGCAAATGAAGTTGATCTCCGCGGGCACGTTCATAATGGGCTCGCCAGAGGGCGAGGAAGGACGCGATGCGGACGAGACGCAGCACCAAGTCACCATCAGTCGGCCGTTCTATCTCAGTGCGACGTCGGTCACCAAGGATCAATTCGCGGCGGTGTTCGGCCGGCCCATCGATGGCGGTGACAAGGGATCGCTACCGGTGGCCAAAGCAACGTGGTTTCAGGCTGTAGAGCTCTGCAAGATTCTATCCTGGAAGACCAGGTATAGATTCCGGCTACCCACGGAAGCGGAATGGGAATATGCCTGCCGTGCGGGAACGCAAACGCCGTTTCACACGGGGGCGACCATTAGCGCAGACCAGGCAAACTTCAACGGCGAATACGTATACGGGAGCGGGAAGAAGGGCATCTACCGTCGTGGCGTGACGCCCGGCGGCGTGTTCCCTCCGAATGCATGGGGGCTCTTCGACATGCACGGCAATGTGTTCGAATGGTGCAGTGATTGGTACGGCGCTTATCTCGAGGGGAAGGTCACAGATCCCACGGGCCCCACAGAGGGTGGACGGCGCGTGATCCGAGGGGGAGCGTATGGCAGTCATCCCAGATTCATCCGCGCCGCCTCCCGCTACAATTATGATCCGACGGTGTCGTTCGGCTTTCGAGTGGCGATGGAAGCACCCTCCCGTCGGCAGTGATCGATGTTCGGTCGATCAGTCGGGATCGTCTCACGCTCTACCGTCCCTCCGCTCGTGCCTGTGCGTCTCGAAGCCCCGGGTCCGAGACTGTCCATGCGATTGGAGATCCTCGCACTTCGGCGCAGACTCGCACTCTATCACGAATCCGGCACGGGACCTCGAAACGCCTGGTCGCCGTGCTTGCCTGGTCCATCATCTGTCTCCTCCCCGGGGGCTGTAGTCTGGGTCCTTAACGCCTCGTCCCGCGGTACGCGTTGACGCCAAACTCCATGGGCGGCGTGTCGGCCTCGTGCGCTCCCATGTCCGGCGCCTTGCCGGTGAAGCCGTCATTGAAGTTAGGAATCCGCACGCCGGCGTCGTACCCGGGGCTGTTGGACGCCAGCGCAAACTCATCCGGCCCGTTCTTTGCATCGTAAACCGGCTGTCCCATGATCCCATGCGCCTCATGCGTGCGTCCAAACGCCTTGATCCGCCCGTTATACAGGTCGTAGTCGAAATCGTTCCCCCATGACTGCCCCTCTCTCTCCTCGAAACTCGGCCTCTGGGCGTCGTAGACCTGCAGGATGTTATTCCGCGAAACGTGATTGAGAATCGGCCCGCCACTGCTCGACAGGCCCCCGCGCCAGCCTCGAGGCAACGTCATCCCCCTCTCGGGCGCCGGCTGCAGCAGCGTGTTGTGGAACACGTACGTCCGCCCTCCCCCGAAGTCCTCACTGCTACCGGCCTTGAGGAAGGGCCCGCGCTTGTCCTCGTCATAAGTCTTCATGGGCGCCCACCGGCTCCGGGCGGCCACGTTGCGCCACATGTAGAGCGGACCGACGTGTGCTGTCGCCGTGGCAATCGCGACCATCGTCTGGTCGATGTGGTTGCCCCAGATCCGCACGTTGCAGTTCGCGCCCTCCGACTCGATGGCGTCGTCCCAGCAGTTCGCCAGGCGGTTGCCATAGATGTCAGAGTCGCGATTGGGGAAGCCGGCGGCGCTGTAGTTGCTGCCCCCGCCGAGGATGTCATTGTAGTAGTGCTCCGCGTCCGACCACACGTGGTTGTACCGGAAGACGTGGTTCCCCCCCGTGTTGTACATCGTGATGAACTGCGGCCCGCCGGGGTGCCACCGGTAGCCCTTCTTCTCCGGGTCCTTCTCCGCCCGATACTCGTCCCAGCTATTCGTGTCGTTGCGCGGATGATGGACACGGCACCGCTGGACGATGACGCGTTCGATGGTGGGATTCTGCGGGTCGGCCTCCCGGGCGTAGACGGCCGCCTCCATGTTCTTCCCCCACACTTCCGGCTGCACCGCGTTGGGGAGTCCCCAGCCGCTGATGTCACACTCCTCGACGACGATGTCGTGACCATCGATGATCCGGATGGCGTGCGATCGCGCGTCCTTCAGGGCCAACCCGCGAACGATCACGTACGAGGCGTTGATCTCGACGCAGTGGTCGATTCTGTTGCGTGCGTCAATCGTTGCCGTCTTCCCCGGTGCCGGGGCGTAGAGAATGTAGCTCTCCGGCGAGCCGGATTGCTCGATGACGAGCGTCTCGTGCGACGTCTCCGGGAGAACAACCTCCTTGCCGATGGGGAAATGCTCGCCCCAGGTTTTGGCCTTGATCCGTCGGCGCGCTTCAGTGCCCTCGAGGCTCAGTTCGATGTCGTACTCGGTACCCGGTGTCAGATTCACGATGCTGCCTCGGTACTGGCGAGCGAACTCGTGCTGCGGCCTGGGCGTCCTGTCGCCAAGGCTGCTGTTGGACAGGGTCTGAGAGTGCCGTTCGGGCCCTCGGGCGTCGAACCACAGAGGCAGGGCCTCTTTCCATTCGTCCGAATTCACCGGCCGATAGCGGACGCGGCAAACGATGTCTTCTCCGCCCTCTTGGGGACTCCAATACAAGCCGATACAATGGAACGTGGAGACGGCCCGGGGGTCTTCGGCCGCGTCGCACGCGACGGCAGCAAGACAAAACGCGAGTGCGGTCGCCAGCTTGGCTGCGTTGGGCCACTTGTGGCCAGTCATTCTCCTCATGGCCTCCTTCGGTTAGTCCGTCTTGCCTGGCACAGGTGCATGTTCGCCTTACGCCAGGCAAGGAGCTGAGTCCGTGAGTATCCGAATTCGGTTCTACCTCCGCCGTAGCACCATCCACCATTGCCGGTCAAGCCCCTCCGGAGTGATCTCCTCGAGGGGCACGGAAAGTGACCGGGCGACCTCGCGAGCCAGTGGGATGAGGCCGTTGAACAACTCGCCGGGGAACCAGTCGAGGCCGAGGTGATACTCCCAGGTCCAGTGGTCGAAGCACATGGCGCCGCCGGGCCTCAGTGCGCGTGCGGCCCCGTCGAGAATGGTCTTGAGCTCGGGCAAGCCAACCGATGCCAGGCCGTCCTCCTGGTGTTGCTCGCCGAGCCATTCGATCATCCGCCGCTCCGTGGGCCACCAATCAATGTCGCGAGTGTCCATCCCCCGGAGCCCAGCGACGGCGGTCTGGAGGATGTCGTTCACCGCGTGGTGGAGGCAGACGCAGTCGAAGGTAGCATCGTCGAAGTAGGTGCTCAGACTCTGCGCGTCGTCCTCGATGAGGTGAATCTCGAGGGCAAGACTCTTGGCGCGCTGCATCAGCTCGCCGGCAAGCTTCCGGTTCAGGTTAATCGTGGCATAGGTGGCCCTGTCGCCGAACAGGACATCCAGCGCCACGACGACCGGGTCGCTGCCGCCCGCGCACGGCTCCAACACCGCCGGGTTGTCGGGCAGCTCCACGTGCTCGAGCAGGAGCGTCCACTGGGCAGCCAGGAGGCGCCGGCCGAGTGGCCGCGCAGCAGGCGTACGCTCGGCCGCCTGGGGTCTGGCGAGGACCTGCTGTGCGCCCTCTAACAGTTCGTCCCGGCTGAATTGCTCCAGTTCGTCCGATCCTCCAAAACGCTCGGCAACACGGCCCTCGACTGCCTCGGCGAGAAGCTGCTCCGTTGTCCACACGGGTGATCGGCGTGCCTTTCGTTGATTCGTTGCGAGCCATCTCCTGTGTTCGCGCTGGCTTCGTCCATCCCCTACCTGACCCATACGATCGACCACCGGGCGAGTGTGTGACAACTTCGCAGCCCGAGAAGGAACCTGGCCCGAGGCAGTCCAAGAAAGGACAGAGGCAGACCGCCTTTCGTATACTCTGGAGATGTACCTGATCGCAAACTGCGACGACCTCGACGATCGCGTGCATTACCTCATCAACGACGAGCCCATAACGTTCAGCGAAACGAGCCGTGGGACGCTTGCGGCGATGGCTGAGTTGTGCGGCACGCCGGGCGAGCGGGACCGGCACCAACTCGATATCAAGCTGCAGCGCGACACACTCGTCGTCATCAATTCCCAGTGGCTGAGGGTGACGGCGCTCTAAGGGGAAAAGCGGACCGGCGGTGTAACCGGATCCCCGCCGCGCTGCGATGCTCAGTTCGGCTTCTTCCCGCCTTTCTTCTGACGACGCGGGACCGCCGGCCAATACTTCGTCGGCGTGCGGGCAGTGGCGAGGTAGGCTTCGATCTTCTTGACCACGTCGGGATGCTCCGCTGCGACGTCGTTTTGCTCGGCCCGGTCCCTCTCCAGGTCGTACAGCTCCAGCGGCTCCTCCGTGCCGAAACGTACGCCCTTCCACTTGCTCATGCGCACGGCCTGGTGAAAGGTGCCGTGGATCTCCCAGTACAGGAAATCATGCGGCTGCTGCTTCTTCCCGAGGAAGGTGGGCAGCACTGACATGCCGTCGAGGTTGTCCGGTGGCTCGATGTCGGCGAGCTCGGCGGCCGTGGGCATGAAGTCCACCTGTGACCACACGAAGTCGCTGACAACGCCGGCCGGCGTCGTGCCCGGCCATCGGACGATGGTGGGCATGCGGATGCCGCCCTCGTAGAGTTGGCGCTTGATGCCGCGGAGGCCGGCGGCGCTATTGAATGGCTCCAGGAACGGCCGGTTCGGACCGTTATCGCTGGTGAAGATCACGAGTGTCTTCTCGTCGAGGATCAGCCCCTGGAGTAAGTCGAGGATCTTGCCGACAGTCGTGTCGAGCCGAGTGATCATCGCCGCGTAGTTCCTGTGCTGTTCGGACCAGGGCTGGTCGGAGTATGGCTCGTCGCTCGGGATGACGTACTTGCCGTGCGGGAGCGTGTAAGGCAGGTACAGGAAGAACGGGCGGTCGCGGCAGTCGCGGATGAACTCCAGCGTCTCCTGCTCGAAGAGGTCGTGGGTGTACTGCTGCTGCTTCCCGCCCTGATTCCCCTCGAGCTCCACGCGCTCGCCGCTTCGGAGCAGATAAGTGGTGTAGTAGTCGTGAGCGTGCACCTGGTCGTAGTAGCCGAAGAAGTGGTGGAAGCCGTGCTTCTCGGGGACGCCCGTAGTGCCCGGGTTGCCGAGGCCCCATTTGCCGATGCCACCAGTCACGTAGCCGGCCTTCTCGAGCATGGCGGCGACGGTGAAGTCGTCGGCATCAAGAGGGATGAGTGGCCGTCCCGTAAAAGGCCCACCGGCCTTTGCCGTGTTGTCGCGTCGGGTGCAGTGGCCCGTGTGGAGGCCGGTCATGAGCACGCAGCGGGTGGGCGCGCACACGGCGCTGCCGGCGTAGGCCTGGGTGAAGCGCATCCCCTCGGCGGCCATGCGGTCGATGTTCGGCGTCTTGATGAGCTCTTGGCCGTAGCAGCCCACGTCACCATATCCCATGTCATCGGCCAGAATGAGGATGATATTGGGTTTCTCTTCTCCCGCTTGCGCCGTCCGAAGCGCTTTCGGCAGCGTCGTCGCCGCCGCGCCAAGGGCGAGGTGCTTCAGAAGACTACGGCGAGTGTTCGCAACTGTGCTCATGTTTTTTCCTCCGTAGCCTTACTTCGCGCGGCGTGGCTCGCGCCGTCGAGCCTGGTGTCCCCGGAATTACGCTTCGACTTCATGGTGCGTTCTGCGCCGCAATGCATCGCGTTTGATGTCGGTGGCTGTTCTATTGCCTGAAGTACGGCACGGCCGGCTCGTGGTTGATCTCAGTCTTGAGCATCTCTGCCTGCGCGTCGCTGAGGATGCCCAAGCGAAACAGGGCGTAGCCGTGAATGCCCAGGCTGCGCACGAGCTCTATCTGCTCCTTGACCAGCTCCGGTGGCCGAGGCAGGATCGCCTCGCCGCTGCGCATGTATAGCGACAGGCCGGTCACAAGCTGCTCGTCGTCATCGAGCGCTTCCAGGAACGTCTTCTCGTGGGAGTGCACGGCGAGCGTCTGCATCGAGTAGTCCATCGGGATG
>JAUWAU010000046.1 GCA_030601885.1 Armatimonadota bacterium | reverse complement strand
TTCGTCCCTCTCGCGAAGGCGGAAGCCCGACCTACGCGGGGATGCGGGCCGCGAGCGGCGCACTGAAGGCCGCAGCCGCGTAGGCGGGCCATTCTTGGCCCGCTGCCTTTGACACGCGAACTTACCGAACGAAGCACTAGTGGGCGGTCGTGTCGCTACGAGGTACGACCATGGCCAGCGGGAAGCTATGGTCGGGAAGTCGCGTGGGATCATCTGAAGCTATCTGAGTCTGAGTGGGAAGGCTCGATGTCTGACAGAGGTTTCGACAACGAGAAGTATCTCAGAGAACAGACGGCAGCCATCCTGGAGCGAGTGGAGCGCTCCGAGGGCAAGCTCTACCTGGAATTCGGGGGCAAGCTCACGTTCGACCTGCATGCAGCGCGTGTTTTGCCCGGTTACGACCCGAATGTCAAAATGCGCTTGCTGCAGGGATTGAAGGATCAGATCGAGGTCATTTTTTGCGTGTATTCTGGCGACTTGGAGCGCGGCCGTATCCGCGGCGATTTCGGGATCACTTACGATCTGGCCACACTCAAGGCCATGGACGACCTCCGCGACTGGGGCATTGCCACCTCCGCCGTGGTGCTGACACGTTTCCGCAAAGGCGCAGCGTCCGAGCGGCTCATGCAGCAACTGGCGCGCAAGGGGATCGCCGCGTATACTCAGCCCCAGATCCCAGACTACCCCAACGACCTGGATCTGATCGTCTCCGAGGACGGCTACGGACGCAACCCATACGTTGAGACCGAGGCCCCGCTGGTTGTAGTCACCGGCACCGGTCCCGGCAGCGGGAAGATGTCCACGTGCCTTTCGCAGCTTTACCATGACCACCGCCGCGGCATCGCCTCGGGCTACTCAAAGTTCGAGACCTTCCCGATTTGGAATCTGCCTGTCGATCATCCGGTGAATCTCGCCTACGAGGCGGCCACTGCAGACCTGGGCGACATAGTGATGATCGACCCGTTCCATCTCAAAGCCTATGGTGAGATGGCGACCAATTACAACCGCGACGTGGAGAGCTTTCCCATTCTCAAGACAATCATTGATCGCATCGCCGGCGAGAGCGGCCGCACGCCCCGTTGCCAGTCGCCCACCGACATGGGGGTCAATAGGGCGAGTGCGGGCATCATAGACGATGATGTGGTGCGAGAGGCCGCCACGCAGGAGGTCATCCGCCGCTACTTCCGCCATTACTGGGAGTTCGGCCGCAGCCTGTGTTCCCGGCAGGTGCTGGAGCGCACCGAGAAGTTGATGCTGCGGCTGGGAGTGTCGCCAACTGATCGGCTCGTGGTCGAGCCGGCGCGCGAGGCTGCCGCCGAAGCTGAAAGGAGCAAGCGCGGCAAGGACGGTTTCTACTGCGGCGCCGCGCTGCGGCTCGCGGACGGCATAGTAGTCACCGGCAAGAACTCGCCCCTATTTCATTCGGCATCCGCGGCAATCATAAACGGGATCAAGCACCTGGCTGGCATTCCTGACAACATCCACGTGCTGCCTGAGAACGTCATTCAGAGCCTCACCGATTTGAAGACCAATTACTTGGACTCCAACTCGCCGAGTCTGAACGTGCAGGAGGTGCTCGTGGCCCTGGGGATCAGCGCGGCGAACAATCCGGCGGCCAAGGCCGGTGTCGATATGCTGCCTCAACTCCGCGGCACCCAGATGCATCTCACCCACGAGCCCGGCTCCGGGGACGAGAACGGCCTGCGCAAGCTCGGCATCTCCATGACCACGGACGCCAACCCGACGTCGCGAGGTTACTTCCTGCGCTAAAAGCCGCGGCGTCTGCACACATGCCGACGCGAACCTGGCGAGCAGCGAGCTCACGCCGCTTTTCGCGACTTCGCCTCGGGCTCAGACCGGGGTCAGGGGGGGGGCAATGCGTTCTCTTTCCGTTCGTGTCATCGCAGTAACCATCTTTGGCATCGCGTGCTGTTCGTGCGCCTCAGAGCCGCCCACCCGGGAAGACGCGAGGCGGGCACTGGTGAAGGCGGCTACGTTCTTCCACTCAGAAGTGTCCAGCAATGGCGGATACGTGTGGCGCTACAGCGGGGACCTCGCCCTACGGGAAGGGGAGGCAAAGACGACCAAGACGATGATCTGGGTGCAGCCGCCGGGCACTCCGACGGTTGGCCAGGCATTCCTGGACGCGTACGAGGCTACGGGCCACCAACTCCACCTCGACGCGGCCCTTGACGCTGCGCACGCGCTGGTCAAAGGTCAGCTTCGAACGGGGGGCTGGGCCTACCACATCGAGTTCGACCCAGAGAAGCGGCAGGAATACGCATACCGCGACGTTCCACAGAGAAAGACAACGCGCTGGAAGAAGGCGACGCAGCTCGACGACGACACGACGCAGTCGGCCACGCGCTTCCTGATGCGCCTTGACAACATTCTCGGGCTCAAGGATCAGAAGATACACGAAGCGGTGACGTACGCGCTCAACAGCATGGTCCGGGCCCAGTTTCCCAACGGCGGCTGGTACGCATGGTGGGATCGCTACCCGGACGGCCACACCCTACCAGTGGAAAGGTTTGGCGGGAATCTGGCGGACCATCCGGTGCTGCGGGCCTCCTATCCCGCGTCGTGGTCGCGAACCTGGACGAAGGACTTCAGCGGCTGCTACGTGATCAACGACGACCTCATGGCCGACATGATAGCGGTGATGTTCGACGCTTACGACATCTACGGCGATGAACGATACCTGGCATCTGCCAAGAAAGCTGGAGGCTTCCTCGTCCTGGCGCAGATGCCCGAGCCGCAGCCGGCGTGGGCGCAGCAGTACGACCGCGATATGCACCCGGCGTGGTCTCGCAAGTTCGAGCCGCCCGCCATCACGGCGCTGGAGTCGCAGGGGGTCATTGAGGCTCTACTGCAGCTCTACAGGAGGACCGGCGACAAGAAGTACCTTGAGCCGATCCCCCGTGCTATCACCTACTTGCGCAAGTCTCAGCTCCGCGATGGCCGCCTGGCGCGCTTTTACGAGCTCGAGACCAACAGGCCGCTGTACTTCACCAAGGACTACAAGCTCACGTACAGCAGGGACGAGATGCCGAAGCACTACAGTTTCGTAGTGGACTCGAGGCTGGCCGAGCTTGACGCCGAATATCGCCAACTGCTGGGCACCGATCCCGCGGAGTTGGCGAAAAAGCAGGGCGTGCAGCGCGTGACGCCTGAACTGGCGGCAGAGGTGAGGTCCATCATCGCCGGCATGGACGCACGGGGCGCCTGGGTCGAACAGGGGGTACTCGACGCACACGACCTGAAGCCGGCGTCAGGCGTTATCGAGTGCCGCGCTTTTGCGGAGAACGTGAGGACTTTGTGCAAGTTCATCTCCGCCGCCAGATGATGTGTGGCGCTGCGGCGCTTGCTAAGCCAATTATCATGGAAAGCAAAAGCAACGGGCCAAAAACGACGGTCGATGAAGCCTTTTCACCACAATGCGCCTCCTGCGAGCAGGGATCGTACGCAAAGCGTTTGCTCACCTCGCGCAGGCTTAGCTGGAAGCAGCGGCCGGAAACTCCACCATCAGCGCTGACAGACCGGGCAATTCGCGAGCCTTCAGGCCGCCGCCCGATGGCAGATCAGGCACAGGCATCCACAATCTGCTTCAGCAGTGTGAGCTCGCGTTGATACTGATCCTGTGTCCGCTGTTTCCGCAGCTTCAGATCGGGCGCCACCTTCAAGTATGGCCCTCCGCCAGGGTTCTGCGCCACGATCAGGTCAAGGCTCGGGCATACCCAGACGAAGTTGTACCCGGCGCCGGAGGCGCAGTACGCGTCCGTCGGCAGCCCCGGCCAGCGCTTCCCGTAGTCGTTCGTCCAGAAGGCATACCCGTAGTACCAGTCGTCTTCCGGGCTACAGGCTTTGACCAGCTCTGCCGTGTGCGTCCCCTCTTCAAGCCACTCTCTTGGGACGACCTCAACGCCCCGCCACTTCCCCATATTCAGCCAGAGATAGGCGATCCGAGTCCAGGCCTGCAGGCTGCCGGAGATACCGCAGCCGTTGCCGAAGACGTCGGTGCGAGCCTGCGGAGCAAGGTCGAAGTTCCACGTTCCATAGGCCATCTCGATCCCGATCGGCTCGGCGATCTTCTCCCGCACCAACGAGCCGAACCCCGGAGGCTCGGCAGTCCCGGTGGGGTCGTAGCACTCATAGACCTGCTCGAGGGCGTGCGTGAGCAGGTTCATGCCAAAGGTCTGGTAGTGGAACTTGCCGCCGGGTCGCTCGTCCGGTTTGAGGTAGCCGGAGGTGTTGGTGATCAACTGCCGGAACGTGATCTCGCGATCCTCCGGGATGACATATCGACCAGGCTTGGGCCCATGTCCGTCCGGCACATCCATCATCTGGGGGAAATAGTCAACCACCGGATCGTCTGCGGATCCGATCTTGCCCTCCTCGACTGCAATGGCCAGCATACACCCGTAGAGGGTCTTTTGCCCCGACCCAATGCCCCGCTTCGCCTCCGGTGAAACGCCGCGATGCCATACCGCAACCTGGCGCCCGCCGCGTATGATGGCCACGCGATATGGCGTCACGGCATTCCGATCAAGCCAGTCGGCCGCCGTGTGGAGTTTCTCTTCGTCGAATCCCGCCTCCGCGGGGGAGCGCACCGACCAGACGCCGTCGGGGAACAGTGTCTCACTGCCCATTCTCCACTTCCTTCTCACGTTGGGTGGGAACACGGAGCGGGCTTCGCGCGCATCACGTCTGACTCTCCGCTCGTTGGAAGAGGATGACTTGCTCTGTGCCGGCGATCGAAAGTGTCCGCTTCCCTCCGCTAACCGAGCCGAGGCAGGTCGTGCTGCCCGTCCTGGGGTCCATCTGCGTCGCCTCATAGGTTCCGCCAGGTGCGAGGGACACTGTGAACGCGCCGCCGTTCAGCGAGAAGATCAGGTAGATCTCGCCGGGCTTTGCCAGGCAGAAGTTCGTGCGATAGGCTTCTCCCTCCACCGTCATCTCGTCCGGAGAGACGGCATCATTCACGGGTTCCATTTCCCAATAAGGGAGAGCAGTGACGAAGTCGTGCAGGATCTTGAGGTATTGCGGGGTCACGCTCTTCGTCATCCCCGCGAACGGATCGCCCATCTCGTACGTCGCAGCGTGGCCCCACATGCAGTAAGCGCCGGCCGTAACTGCCGTCCAGAAGGTGGGGATGAGCGTTTCCGATGTCTGGGTGTTCCAAGGCCTCGGATTGAGTCCCTTCGAGTCCCAGTTCAGGCCACCCATCTCGTACCCCGGCTCCTCATTGATCACCGGCACTCCGAACCGGCGCAGGTCGATGAGGAGCTGGTTGTGTCTCGCATAGGCTCGCACATCGTACACTGGGTTCTTCTGCTCTGGCAGATCGTCTCGTAGCTCAGGCGCCGCCCCCAGCGATCCCACCTGAGCCTGCCGCAGCATGAATTCTGCCCACGGGAAAGGCCAGTCCCGGAGGAGTGTGTAGAAGCCCGGCTCGACGGCTTCGTCCGTTTCCATCGGATTGTGCACGGCCACCGGAACGCCGAACACCGCCAGCTCTCGCAGGTACGCGCCCATCTCGTTGGCCCACGTGTGGCTGGCCAGGTCGTATTGGGAGCGGCGGTCCGTGCACTTCTGCTCCACCTCGTTAGACAGCACGGGCATCACATTGCAGTACGCCCCGAAGCGCGCCATCCCGTAGCGGATGTAGGCCCGGTCCTGCTCGGGCCTCATGTCGCGCTGGACCTTGTCGTTGAAATAGTAGAAATACGGCGAAGCGAGGATGTCTGCGCGACGGAGGGCGTCTATAAACGCATCGATGGCCTGGAATTTCTCCACGTTGTAGTGCGAGAAGTCGGGCCCTTCTCCGTAGAGCTCTTTGACCGTGCCGTGCACGCCGCCCATGACGAAGAGGATCCGGTTGACGCGGTGCGCCTTCAGGTGATCGATTACTTTCGCCCACACGCTTGGGGAGGCGAAGTGGCACGAGAACCTCGTGCTCAGCAGCAGCCGACGCGTCCCGTCGGCGTGACGGAAGTGGCAGCCCTCAGGGCGAAGAGGGCCGTGCAGGTACGGTTGGCTGGGCTCGGTGCACTGGACCTGTCCGCTCTTCTGATCCAAGCCCAAATCGGCAGACTCGGTTACGTAGCTCCACGTTCCCAACTCAGTTGGCATGAATCGAATGCGCCACGTCGATCCCCCGTCATAGAATCCATTCACGCCAATCGATGTCCCGCTGGCCACGTGGGTGAACGTTGCCGTGAGGGCCACGTCGCGGAAGGGATTCGCATACGTTCTCGACGCGCTGAGAACGATCTCGTGGGTGTCCCAGCGTCGGACGTTCATGTGGGGTGCTCCGTTGGGGCTTGCCAGACGGCAGGGCAGCTACTGATAGCGGACAATGGCACAGGATCGGGCGTTCCGCCGCCGTGATCAGGACGCGAATCATGCGCTCGCCTCGACCGCCCGCTGTCAATCTTCCAGGGCCACGACTCTCAGCGGAAAGGAATCGACCTTCTCAATGGCCGCCGGAAACGCAAACACGGTCACCCGCGAGCGGCTGAGCTGATCCAGGTGCGCCAGGTTCTCAATGAGCGGGATGCCATTGTCCATCAGCAGATGATGGTTGTGCTGCTGGTCCGATCGGGGATCGTCGCCGCCAAGCTCAATGCCGCCGAGGTCCGTCCCCATCAACTTCATTCCCTGATCCACCAACCACTCGATCGATTCGGCGGTGAAGCGAGGCCACCTCGGCCCGTCGTCATCGTCGTAGTAGCGGTCGTAGTCGAACCGGCAGAACACGAGGTCACCATCTTTAATTCCGCCGGCCTTCTCGGCGGCCTCCTGGATCATTGACAACGGCATATATGCGCCGGGCTCGGCGCCGGTGAGGTCGAGGATCACAGCCTCACCACAGAGCCGCTCCAGGCTGACTGCGGCCAGATCGTCCCCGTCTTCGAGCACGTGGTAGGGCGCCTCGATGTGCGTGCCCACGTGATTCAGGAAGGAGACGTTGTGCATGACATACCATTGATCCTCGGGGAACCCATCGCACTCAGGTGGCGGAACCATCTCCGTGGTCATGGGGCGAGACCCTGTGCCGGGGGTAATGGTGTGCGACAGATCTATGAGACGCTTGAAACGCATGGCACAGCTCCTTTCGTTCAGAGACACTTGCAGGACAATAGCCAACGCGACGCACTGGCCCCGCCCGACGAATGCTCATCGATTGTACTGGAAGACGTCGCCCCGGAGCTTCTGCCACACGCGATCGCAGGCCTTGAGCGTTTCGTCGTCCAGTTCGCCGTCCCAGACAGACAGGTCCTCCTCGAGCTGCTCCATCTTGCTCACGCCGATGATGATCGAATCCACAGCGTCCTGGGCGGCGAGCCATTGCAGGGCGAGAGCCGTGAGGCTTATGCCGGCCTGCTTGGCGATCTCGGTCAGCTCTGCGACCGCCTCGAAGTTGGACTCGTGCCAGTACCTCCCATAGTACTCCTTGTTTATCGCGAACCGCGTGCCTTCGGCCGGCGCTTTCGAGAAATCGTGCTTTCCGGTCAGGATCCCACTCCCCACGGGGTTGTAGACCGTGACGCCCACTCCGAGGGTCCGGCAGAACGGGAGGAATTCCTGTTCGATGCCGCGCGTCACCAGATTGTAGACGCACTGCGTGACCACCGGCGCGTGCAGGTTGTTTCTGTCGCATATCCAGAGCGCCTGGCAGACCTGCCAGGCGGCGTAGTTGGACATGCCGATGTAGATCGCCTTGCCATCGCGCACGAGCTGGTCGGCTGCCGCGAGGCTCTCCTCGAGTGGCGTGTCGTGATCGGGAGTGTGGAGATAGCAGATGTCCAGGCAGTCCGTGTTCAGACGCTTGAGGCTGGCCTCGACGCCGCGTGAGATGTGCCAGCGCGTAAGCCCGACGTCCTTGTCCTTGTGTGCCCCGACCTGCCACCGGACCTTGCTTGCAAGGATGAGGCCGTCTCGTTTGCCCTTGAGGGCCTTCCCCAGGATGGTCTCCGAGCCGCCTTGGTTATAGATGTCCGCCGTGTCGATGAAGTTGACGCCGGCGTCGAGCGCCCGGTTGATCATCGCGATCGAGTCTTCCTCGTTCGTCTGCCCTCCGAACGTCATCGTCCCCAGGCAGATTCGCGAGACCTTGGCTCCCGTTCCCGTAAGTGTGCGGTATTTCATGGTGTCCTCCTCGCTTTCGTGCGCGGGGGTCGGACCAACTATTCACCCGTTGGCGGAACTAACCCTCCCCGTGGCTGCCCCCAGCGATCTGCCTGCAGCCCCATCGGCACGCAGCATGGGGGGAACGGTCGCGCGCGAGGGGACAGGAGTCATTGCGCCGAGCTGCACCGCGGGCACTTCCGATCAGACGTCACGGCCGCACTTGCCACACCAGAGCAAGCATCGAGAACGGACGGATCGTGAGGCGATGGCCGGAATTGAAGTCAGTCACTTCGCCCTCCGTGAGGGTGACCTCCGGCTCCGGTGTTTCGAACTCGTTATTGGCCGTAATGCGATCTGCGGTGAGCAGCCACGACTGCGCTGTCCCTTCGGCAGCTTGGCCGGGGAATCGAACGAGGATGTCGTGGCTCGTGGTGACATCGAGATTCAC
This sequence comes from Armatimonadota bacterium, assembly GCA_030601885.1. Lineage (GTDB taxonomy): Bacteria > Armatimonadota > Zipacnadia > JAUWAU01 > JAUWAU01 > JAUWAU01. The sequence continues at coordinate 36,591 of JAUWAU010000046.1, read as the reverse complement.
CACGATGAGGCCCCGCATACTCCCGCTCGAGAACGCATAGCTGTGCAGTGCCGGCACGTTCTCCAGTGTCTCCACGCCGCGGCGTTTGCTGAAGATCCCGGTCGCCGAGAACGTTGGATTCGCACCTTCGTGCACGGTTTCAACGAGCTCGCCGCGGATCACTTTGTTCGCCAGCGCGCACGCCAGAAACGTCGGCCGATAGCGTGTACCGTCTTTTCGCATATTCAGCGCCGTGCCCCATAGACGGACCGGGCCGACTCCCTGAGCATTGTAGCTGTGCTGGATCAGGGAGAACAGGCACTGCGTTCGCGCGCCGTAGTCCTTCAGCATTTGCAGCATGGTATTGGCAACGTTGAGTCCTCCGCCGATCGAGGTCACGATGTCGTTGCGCCGTTTGGGAGGGGCATCGCCCTTCGTGATGTGATGGTTCACCTCGTAGACTGAGAGCTCGATCCGCCCAGCCTGCATGATCTCATGGTTCTGGAACATGGCGCCGTCCGGGTCAGTCGCTCGCCATATCGGCCAGGCGAACACCCACCGGAACAGCTTTTCGTCGGTGTCGAGTGCCGCGAGCTCCTCGTTCGAGAGCGACTGGATGATGTAGGGAGCGACGCCGAATCGGTCGGCGTTGGGAGCGTTCTTCACGATGTTGGCGTTCCGCCCCGAATAGGCCGCCTGGCCGGCCGTATGAAAGACGACGTTGGGCCTGTAGTGCGGCGACTGTTTGGCCGCTGCAATGAGATCTTTCCAGTAGTCGGAGCCGTTGAAGCCCCCCACTTGATAGGGCCCGGCGTTGTTCCACGCCTCGTTGCCGAACTCCACGTGAATGTGGGAGAACACGTCGGTCCACGGCTTCGGATGGCCCAGGTCCGCACGCATCTTCCCAAGCCGCGTGTCGGCGGGCCCGCCGAGGTATTCCATGAAGTCCCGGATCTCCTGCACGTTCAGCGTTCCAGGGAGGCAGTACCAGGGCTCGCAGCCGATATGCTCGCACAGCTCGTACATCTCGGGCAGGCTGTACGGCGTCCTATTGTGCCTCTCGAACGGCCCGCGACCATGGGAGCGTCTGCTGGTGAAGGAATGCGCCCGCAGCGGTGGCCGCAGGCAGTTCTCCAGCGTGTTGCCCCCCATCTGCAGGTACCGCAGCACGCCGGGGCGGAGGGCCTTCAGCATCTCAACGCAGTCGTCGCGAAAGACGGTGGGGTTCGCATCGTCATCCATCCAGATCTCGACGTCGTCCAGCAGCACTTGGCCGCCGCTCACCTCGAAGACGAAGACGAGGTGCGCATTGTCTTCGGCACCTTGCGGCTCGGGCACTTTGTCCACATTGAGCGTCAGTTCGAACTTCGTCCATTTCGTCGGCGGCTGGAGCGATTCCGACTCGCCATATCTGCGATCGGAGCGGACGTCCAGTTGCGGTGAGCCGGACTTTGCCTTCGCCCAGAAGTGCACGTTCCAGCGGCCATTCGTCTGCCCATAGCGCTGATAATGAGTCGAGAACCGCAGGTGCGCCTTCTCGCGCGTGCCGCTCAGAAGCGCCGCTGCACAGCCAAACGAACCGGGTGGGACGTCGCCGATGGCGATCCCGTTGTCTTTCGAGCTCCAGTGCCCGTCCAGCCTTCGTAACTCACCCTCATCGAGACGCATCCGCTCCACCAGCAGGCCGCCGTTCGGCGGGCCGGGTGCCACCGGCTTGTCGAAGACGAAGTACGAGAAGTCCTTGAGCTGTCCCTCATGCTTGAGCTTCTTGGTGGTGATGTCCACGATAGTGCCCGTGGTCCCTTTCGATGGTCCGGACAGGATAGTGTACTTCCCGCCCACGAGGATCTCTTTCCAGACATCCGAGACCCGGAACCACGTTGCGGCTCCGCTCTCATCCTGAAGCGGACCGAAGTGGCACTGTCGGTAGCTGGCCCCCTCGAAGTTCTGCCGCGTTCGCTTCTTCACCAGTGCGGCACCAGAGTAGTAGGTATCGCCGCCCAGGTTGATGCCTAGCCGGATACAGTCCTCAACGAGAACCCGGTCGGTGATAGTGATGGTCGTTATGTCGTCGGGTGCCTGTGCGCTCAGCCGGCCGGAACCGCCGGCAAGCATCGCCGACAATAGGACGACACACGTACGTGTCAGTTTCACGGCTGCTCTCCCCCAAGTCGCCAAGGATACGCCAGCGGTCGCCAGTGTACTGCCTTTGTTTTGCCGCTGCAAGGGCAGGCGGGTGGAAGGCACGGACGCACCGCCTCGACATTCGATGGCGGCTTCCGCGCCTCGGACGAGGGTTGTCGAGGCCGTGAGAGAAAGAGGGAAAGGAACGTGGCGTCCGCCGGCGTCCCGGGAGGCGGGCACGGGAGTTACCCGCACGGAACATCGAATGGGGACACGTGCTATGAGACCGCTGGCCCATACGGGATTCGTCGCATTGCTTGGAGCGATGGTCGCGTTCCCTGCGCCCGTGGCCGAGGCGATCACCATCCCGCCAGTCGTCCGGGGATCACGAGCCATTCTTCTTCAGGTCGAGCCCGGCCCGCTGACGCTTCGCCTTTACAAGCGCGACCTCAACATCTACGAGGGCGCGGACGAGTTGACGGCGCACCTTTTCGATCCTCAGCGACACCGGGTGGCGACCCTCAAGCTGCCCGACGACGGCAATGCCGGCAAGGGGGGCCGCGCCGAGGACCTGCAGTCTGGCGATATCAAGGTCACCTGCGAGATGCCGGGGGTGTATCGCCTCGCGGTCGCCGGATCGGACCTCATGTTCGGACTTGAAGCCTCCTGCCGGCGCTGCGTAATCGAGGGCGACGTAATGCTCAACGACGGCGCCATCTCCGGAAGCGTCTTTTTCCAGCCGCCCGCGGGTGAGTTCAGCGTGACTGCACAGGCACTGCACGGCCCTGGTCGGCAGGAGCTTCCCCTGCTCGATGCCAAAGGCGAGGTGATGCACACCTTCGTCCTGACAACGCCGGGCGAGGATGAGACACACGATGTCGCCGCCGACGCGGGGGATCGCAGTGGGCTCTGGCGCTTCGATATCGACAAGATGGACGTGAAGCTCCAACTGCAGGGCGTCAGCTACTGGACGATGGACCACGGGTACTATTTCGACCCTGGCAAGACCCGCTGGATGCTGCTCCCCTATTGCGCAACGCGGTTTCTCGAGCCCGGGAGCTCGGCCGAGATCGACTACACGCTGCACAACCGCGCCGGTCGGGCTTCCGCATTCCGGCTTGCCGTACGAGGGGATCGGGGGCTCGACTGCCGTGTGATAGAGCCCGAGTCGCCCATCAAGCTGGGCAAGGGCGAGCAGCGGATCGTTCGCGTGGCGGTGCGACTTAGTGAGAACACCAAGGTCGGAGACATACTCGCGGCCCATCTGACTGCCGCCGCGACCGACGATGCCGAGGTGACGCAGAGCGCCGGGATCGAGATCCGGGTCGGGCCGTCTCCCGTCTCACGTCGGCTCACGCTCCCCATCGTGCATCAACGCTACCGGCACGAGAACGCGCTCTTCGGCTATGCGCCCGACTACGTAACCAACGAAGTCTACTTCGATCGGCGCAATCGGCCATTCATTCGTGAGCGGACCGAGAGCAAGGACCGGACGGCCGCGATCACACTGCTGCAGGACGGACGCTGGGTCGAGAGACCGTTCGTGCCAGCGCTGAAGAGCGCATTTCCTGACTATCGAGGCACGTACAACGGCGGAGGATTCCTGGGCGCCAAGATCGCCTTCGATGGGGACACTGGCGCCTATACCTTGCTGCGCATACTGCTGGAGAAGCCCACTTCGCGGATCGTGCTCCTGTACACGCGCGACGACGGCCGGAGTTACTCGGTTCACCAGCTACCCGGATCGAGCTTCGACATCGAGCAGTTCACCGGTCACAACACTCTGCCCATCCCTCCGCCGGTGCTGGCGTACCGCAAGACGGCTGATCACCCGGCCCGCTGGGCCGGTGTGCATGACCTGCTGCTATTCCGGCCGCAGAAGGATCGCGGTGAGCTCGTCCTGGGCGAGCCGGTAATGGTTTCCCAGCGCTGCCTCGGCTCGTGCCAGCATTCCGGCGGACCGGCCTCGACGGCTACGCGGGATGGCAAGACCCACATCGTCTGGGGTGAAGTGACCGACGAGGTCGTCCCCGGCGTGCCGACGTATGTTGCCACGTACGATCATAGGACTGGCCAACGCGGCGACAAGGTCTTCTTAGCCTATGCCCCGCCGGTGAACGACGTACACAATGTGCCGGCGATCTGTCTGGACAGCGAGGGCTACATCCATGTCGTCACCGGAGCGCACGGGCAGCCGTTCAAGTACACGCGATCGGTGAAGCCGAACGACGCTTACAGCGGCTGGACCGAACCCGTTGAGGTGCTGAGTGCCGGCTACATCGACGACACTACCGATGAAGACGGCCGGGGTCGGCAGACGTACATCTCGCTGGTGTGCGACAAGCAGGACGCTCTGCACATCGCCTTTCGGCAGTGGCGCCGCAGCGTTGACAGGCATCACGCCGACCAGAACTACGCCGCCCTTTCGATCCAAAGCAAGCCGAAGGGCGAGCCCTGGGCGCCCGCCCGGCCGCTCGTGATTCCCCCGGTTCCCGGCTACTCCATTTACTATCACAAGCTCACCATCGATCGCCTCGGCCGGCTGTTCTTATCCTACAACCATTGGACCAGCGACACGACCTACCAGAACGAGTTCCCCGATCGCTATCACCACCGGGCGGTGCTTGTGTCCAAGGACGGCGGAAAGCAATGGAAGCTGGCGGAGACCAGTGACTTCGTCGAGGGCGTCATGCAGGCACGTGTCCACGTCGCGCCGCTGCCGGGCAGAGCTTAGGTCCAGAAGTGATACTGCGGCTTTCGCGTTATCATCGCGAGCAGCGACCAGAATCCGCCCACGGCGAACTCTCCCAGTATCAGACCGAGCGCCCCCGGCAGCGCCGCACGGTAGATCCGAGGGCCAAGGTACCGAATCAGCAGCGTTTTGGCACCCCAGCCGATGAGCAGCGGAAGCCAGATCAGCCCGGTGGTCCAGTCGGCGGCGATGGCGTAGCCAATGGGGTGGAACTGCCACCAGACAAAGCGGAAGCGCATCATCATGAGGAACGACGCGAATAGAAAGCCGAAGCTGATGCCGCCCAAGCCCACCCAGTTCGGCCCCGGAGGGTTGTTGAGCCACATATCCACCAGCCGCCAGCCTTGTCGCGACAGCCGGCTGACGGGCTGCCCCATCTGTTCGACGCCCTCGCGGAAGCAGAAATGCAGCAGGGCCCAGACCGCAGCGTAGCATCCGATCACGGTGGCCATAGCCACCGCCGCCGTTATGCTCTGGCGCTTCGCTCCCAGCATCTCCCCTATCTTCATACCCTCGAGTTGGTGCGGCATCGGCACACCGGTGTAGCCGCGATTGAACCCGAAGAACAGCCCCCAGGCGGCCATCTCCCGCACCTTCATTCTGTTTGGACCGACAACGGTGAGCAGGACGTGGTCGGGGCCGGCAAAGTGAAAGCCGTGCGTGGGCGCGCCGGCTTCGGCCCGTATCTTCGCAATGGCCGTGTTGATCACCAAGTACAACACCATATAGAAGAAGGCGGTGAACATGGGCATCCCCAGACGCACGCCGAAAAAGGTGGTCAGCACCAAGCCGGCCACAATGGCCCCCATCGCCACCCGGTATTCCCTCACCTCGTCCGGGGGGATGGCCGTCGCCCCATCGTTTTTCTCTCCCCCACACCCCCGCCAAATCGCCCTCGATACCGAGGCCAAATGCCGGCGCGCCGCCCACAGCCCAAAGACGACGACTGCTATGTAGCTTCCGATCCCCTGCTCGAGCATTGCCGGGATGGCGCTGCGCCCGGTGGAAGTCCACGGATACGGCGACGGATACCCGAGGGCGGAGCAAACGAACCGTTGCAGCCGAAAGAACAGCAGGAAAAACCAAGTGGAAAAGGTGAGATCAGTGGGCAGCAAGAAGCTGATGCCGATGACGAAGGGATAGAAGGCTATGCCCGTGCTGGTCAAAGCGGCCCGCCACCGCGGCGAGAATCGAATCCAGCGGTACTTGACGCGAATCTGCGGTATGGCCGGCACGTGAACGCTGAGGCCGTTGATGACGTTAATGAGGGCCGAGATGCCGAAGCCGATCCACGTGAGTTTGTCTCGCCACATGGACCGTGGCCCCGGCTCCGTCATTTCCAGTGGCAGAATGACCAGTGGAAAGCTGAGCTTTTCGTACTGCGTCCATTGCCGGCGGATCAGCACGTTGATCCCCAGGCACATCAGTTGCGTCACCGCGATGAAGCTGGCCCAAAGCAGTCCCGGGCCGAGCCACGGCTTCAGATTGCCCATCGTGTAGAGGGTGGAACCGCCCTCGTAGAAAGAGCGACCGGCCGCCGGGTCAGGCACCACCGCGTGCATCGGCAAGTACGGCAGCAACTGTTGGGCCCACTGGTTGGCGTCGGTCGCGTACCGGAACGGGTGAGCCAAAGACGGGACCAGGATCGCCAGGAATTGGTCGCCCACAATGCCACTGCTGACGCCGATCATAATGTAGATCAGCAGCATCTCCGCCCGGGTGAACGTATGGCGTGGCGCGATCAGACGGAGCAACGCATTACAGCCAAGTAAAGCACCAAGAAGTATTACGGCGTGGAAGAACACGGAGAGGTACGTGGGTCGGCCGCCGTAGACGTTCTCCATCCCCGCAACCCACAGGCTGACCATCGGTACGAGGAGCGCGCCGAGGACGAAGCTGCGAGGCCTCAGCTTCGCCGCGCTATCGGGAGCCTCAGGCGGTGGCATCATTTTCCTCTTGTGCGGAGGAGGCCACTTTGAGCGGATGTCTCGTGCGTCTCGTCCGTTCGCAGAATCGGCTCGCCGCTCGTCTTCGCCGTCAAGGCCCAACCGCCCTCGTCGGCCTCAAGATAGCTTCAAGAGCCCCATTTCGCGACAATCTCCTCATCCGGCGTAAGGGCTCCCTCACGCCGCGCATATCGTGCCGAAGAAGGATTCTCGCCTCCCTGTGCGCATACACACTCAAACCCACACGAAGGAGTGTTGACCGATGGCGCCCAGGAAGCGCATGAGTGCTGGGGAGCGAGATCGCAGACGCCGGATGCAATGGTGGCACGAGGCGAAGTTCGGGATGTTCATTCATTGGGGGCTGTACAGCGTCCTCGGTCGGCACGAATGGGCGATGGAGATCGAGGGCATTCCCGTGCCCGAGTACGAGCGGCTCGCCGATCAGTTCAAGCCGAAGCGAGACTGCGCCCGGCAGTGGGCCAAGCTGGCGAAGCGCGCCGGGATGAAGTACATGGTTCTGACCACGAAGCACCACGACGGCTTCTGCCTGTTCAACACAGAGCTGACCGACTACTGCGCGCCAAAGCGGGCTTGCGGTCGCGATCTGGTGGCGGAGTACGTGGAGGCGGCGCGGTCCGAAGGCCTGCGCGTCGGCTTCTATCATTCGCTAATGGACTGGCATCATCCCGATGGCGCGCGGTGCGCGGAGGACGAGGCAGCCCGCAAGCGCTTCGTGGCGTACGTTCACGGACAGGTGCGCGAGCTGTGCACCAACTACGGCAAGCTGGACATCCTTTGGTACGACGTCGCCTGGCCGCTGGCGCCCGACGGCTGGGAATCGGCGAAAATGAACCGCATGGTACGCAAGCTTCAACCGGATATCATAGTCAATAACCGGAACAAGCTTCCCGGCGATTTCAGCACGCCCGAGCAGCACATCACGGCTGAGCCCGGAGGGCGAGCGTGGGAGGCGTGCATGACGATGAACGAGAGCTGGGGCTATCACGCGACGGACGACGCGTGGAAGACGCCGAAGCAGATCGTGAGGAACCTCGTCACGTGCGCCCACGATGGCGGCAACTACCTGCTCAACATCGGGCCGCGCGCCGATGGCTCAGTCCCGGCGCCGTCGGTACGCACCCTCAACGCCGTGGGCGAGTGGACGGACAAGTACGGCCACGCCATCTACGGGGCCGATCGCTGCCAGGTCACGCGGTCGCGCTTCGCCAACTTCACCCGCAAGGGCAAGACGCTGTACGTTCACGTGCACTTCTGGCCGGGGGATACAGTGACGATCGGTGGGCTGAGGACGAAAGTGAAGGGAGCTAAACTCCTGCCGAGCGGCAAAGCCGTCTCCTTCGAGCAGGATCGGTTCCGCGTGCGCTTCACCGGCCTGCCGGAGAAGGCGCCGGAGAAGCTGGTCACCGTGCTGCAAGTGGAATGCGCCTCGGTCCCCAGGCAAGACATGATGTACATCCGCACCAGACGGAAGCGAGGCAAGGCATAGCCAGCCCCGTCAAACGGCTAAACTCGATGGCCGGGAAGCGCACGCCAACCGGCAAATGGCGGGCACCGGACTGATGCTATTTCGGTTCCACCACACCCCACAGCTCGAGCTTCGGCACCGTAAGCTCTATTCGCTCTCCGGCGTGCCGCGCGACTCGACAGGGAAACCCCTCACGCTGTCCCTCTCCGCCGGCAACCACACGGTGCGGATGACGAACGCGGACGGGAATGGGATGAATGTGGACTCTCTGCTGCTGTGGCCAGCGCGGCCACGAGCCGCGCCGAGCGGCTGTCGAGGGGGGCGGCGCGTCAGCGCCTGCCTGGCCTCGCGGGGCCGTCGCAGCGGCGCGCGCTTCCCTTTTGGAGATGCACTTGGCCCGCCGCGTGCCGTCTTGCGACGAGACGGCATAGAGAGGGGCCACGTGGGCCTTCCCCAGAGAGCACTTGCACCGGTGCTTCCCGCAACGCACACCGTTGCCAGCATTGAGGCCGTGCTGCGCGCTCGCACAGGGCGAAGTACAGGTAAAAGACGTCCTCGTGATGCATCGCCGCCGGATCGCGATAGGCGTACTTGTAGTCGCCTTTGAAGCTGATGGGTGACGCCATCCACCGAGAGGGCGATCAGGGGCTGTGCCGACGCAGAAGGAGAAGAGGCCAACATGAGAGCGATTCCTCCAAACGCAGCAAGCTGCGGTGCGCTTCTCAGCATGGTGAACCACGTCAGGCATGGCCGGACCGGGGCGAAGGGCGAAGGGCGATAGTCAAAACCCGGCTTATCCGTTGTCTTCGGCTTGCAGCGTTCGACTCGCGTGCTCTGTGCCAACTCCCGGAGTGGCGCCAGTGTCGGAGCTCCTATCCACCCATGCAGAGCACTTTGCCGTCGGCGGTGGAGAGGTAGAGGCGGCCGTTCGCGGCAGCCATGCCGTCGAAGGTCGGCGGCGCCCTGACAGGAGGCAACGCCCTACGGCAACGACATCCCTATAGGGAAACGGACAACATCAAACGGCACCACGACAAACTCAACACCGTCCGCCAAGAGGGAAGAATAATTGTCGTCAGGGGGAAAAAGTAGTTGACGTTGGACATGCGTGGCAGGGGAATGTGATGCGGGAGGCGAAACATCCTCTGTAAGGGATCTGTTGCAGGGGTAACGATGGTCGCCACGGGAGTGGAAACGAGATCGCAGTGCCCTCGGGCCCATTTCCGGGCGTCAATGAGGCAGAGACATGAAAGGCAGGGCGCAGACCGAAGAAGCAGGAGACACCGAGGCCGGTCTCAGTACTGAAGGAACCATTCCCGTCCAGTTGCAGGGCAGTGAGACGGCAGTCGTTCGCTTCAGTGCCACATTGGTGCGACTGTCGGCCGAGCGACAGGTGTTTCTTAGCTACACGGCCGGGAGAGAACTCGGTCCCGGCATCGAGAGGACTGGTAGATCCGCGGAATACATGGAATGGCTGGGTCAGAGAGTGTACGATAGGATCCAGATGAGAGAACTCAGCACTTGGCGAGTGGGAGACCCCAGCGCAGCCAATGCGTTCCCGTTGCACCAGCAGCCAAGTCCGCAGAATTGCGATCATTGCAGCTACTTCAGAGCATTGACTAAGGGCGAATGGCGCATTGTCGCGATGCAAGGCTGCGGGAACTTGTCGATGAACGAGTGGTTCGTCGGGTACTACAACCCGCCGCCAGAGTGGGGCGACCCCCATCGAACTCAGGGCCTCATCTATCTCGCCAGAGAGGCCCCCAAGACGTCGGACCGTCAGTACACATGCCTGGTGAAATGGAAAGGGGACCGTGAACATCCCCCGGTGCTCAGTATCCAGGAACTGCAAGTCCGCGTCGCGTTTCCTGGGTACTTCGCCCTCGCCGAAGCGAGCAGCTTGCCGACGTCGCTGTCCAAGAGGACAGGCGTTAGCGGGATTCCCCCAGATGGGAGACTGCTCAACATCACGGACGCAGTGGAGTTCGCCTTTTTCGGGCAACAGGTGATCAGCAAGGGTGAACCGGTCGCGCTCGAGCAGATAGCCGACCAATTTTTTGATGTTCGTCATCTCTTCCGATTGCCCCTTCTTCCAGAGAGCGCGTACTTCGAGCATCCGCAGCCGTTTCAGCCGTGGTTCGGCGAAGCAGAATTGCTCCGGAGGCCAGAGCAACGCCGAAGAGCCTTGGGCGGCCCAGTGCTCCTCGAATGTATGGACTATGCCCCAGGCGCGGACGCGCCTACCATTCGACAGGCTTTCTTGGACTCCGGCTACGAGGCAGTGACAGGGCCCCCAGAAAGACCGGGGCAGTTTCGCTTGGTGCCGGTGTCGGCACCGCATCAGGTAGACGTGTGGCTTATCCCAAACGTTTACCCCTATAGCTTCGTCGGACTTGCCAAACCACGCGAAGAGCAGCTGGGCGAGCCCGCACTTGTGTATCCGAGCGAGGCTCTCGTGCTGTTTGCCGCTGGTGGCAAACCTGGTCGCTGTGGGCTGACCCTGCGCGAGGCGGTCGAAGTTCTCCGTACCCAAATCCAGACTATCCCACTACGCTCGGGCGACCAGGACGTGGCGTACGAGGTATACGATGCGCTCCTAGTGGACGAGGGATACGACGTGTTCCAATTTGCCAGGGACAAGGACGGGAAGCTGGAATTCAAAGTGCCAGTTGGAGGGAGCGCACTGCCGACAGAGGACCCTGAACCCGATACTATCGGACGTGATCGGAGCAAAGCAGTGCTGATTGTGGCCGAGAAGAGACATGAATCCGAGGGGAGCGGAGAGCAAGGGCAATGAGCAATGTGGATAGCGCAGTCAGCTCTCATTTCTCTTTTCAGGTTTCCTGGCACTCAGCTAGGCTGAGCGAGGCGCGGCAGCTGTTCCTCAGTTGCACACCTCGCAAGGAACATGGTCCTGGCATCGACCGAGACGGCGTTGATTCACCACGTATGATCAACGCCGAAGCGCCATGGGATGCTGCATGGAAGCATCCGGAGAACCTCCGGCGATGCTCCTGGGCGGTAGGTGATCCAGAGGCCACAAACGAGTGGGACGGGAGTGTATGCACCAGTCAACAGTGCAAATACCTGACCACCCCAGCAGTCGACCGGGTGCACCGGTTGAGCGGGGACAGTGAGGAAGTCTGGAAGTCGGATCTTTGCCCTGGCGATCACTGCGCGTACTTCCGCTACTTGGCAAATGGCAAGTGGACCGTAGAAGCCGTGGAGGGATGCGGGAACCTCAGCATGAACATGTGGTTCGTGGCGTACCGCCGACCAATGGAGCTGGACGGGGAACGGACTGATGTGCGTCAGACGGCGCTCATCTATCTCCTGGACGAGGGGCGTCGGTTCAGCGACCCAAGTCGGAAGTACTCCTGTCTGGTGAAGTGGCGAAGATGCAGGCAAGGCTTTCCGCGGATGAGCATACGGGACTTGCGGTTCAATGCCTTTGACAGAGCATCCGCCGTTCATATCGACCACGAGCGTGATGGACCACCCCGGAACATCACGGAGGATGTCGAGTTCGCCGTCTTCGGCCAGCAGGTCATCAGAGACGGGCGCGCCGTTGACCTGGGTACTATAACTCACCAGTTCTCCGACGTCCGGCACTTGTTCCGGCTACCTAACCTGCGGCCATCCTTCCCCAAGTACGGCTTGAGGGACCCCGACGCCGACATCTGGTTCGGCGAAGCTGAACTCCTGGAGGACGCAGACACACGGCGGGGAGCCCTTTCTAGGCCTGCGCTGCTCAAGATGTTCCACAAGGGAGGACCCTACGTCCCAGGCGTCGTCAGTGAGAAAGAGAGAGATGTGGTCGCTGACGCTTTCCAGGCCGCCGGATACGTTCACGTCCCAGAAGGTCCGCCGAGGCGCCCGGGGGAGTTCAGGTTCGATCCCGCCAGCAACGATTTGGTTGATGTGTGGCTGATACCAAATGTGTACTCGTACTCGTTCATTGGGCTGGGCGGTCCGGACACTCGCGATGGCGAGGGACGCAGTGACCGCCTAGTCGTTCTTGCAGCGTCGGGCGCTTCGGGGCGTCAAGGCTTGACGCTGAGGACGGCGATCGACAAACTTCGCACACAGGCGGGCGCGTACGATGCATTGCTGATCGATGAGGGGTTGGATGTGTTTCAATGGGTGCACGGAGACTGGCTCGTGCCAGTACCTCCCCCCTTCACAGACCCAGAGACCGGGACCACTCAATCTCGTGATCGACTGCGTACCGTGTTCATCCTGGCGACCCAAGAGGGCAACGCAACTGATGCCCCCACCCGTGGTCGCGAGCGCTCAACGTAAGGCGAGGTCTGGCCGGCGAAGTGGTCAGGTCTCAAATCCATGACCCCGCCGTCTGGGACGGCGACTCCCTCGTGCAGATCCGGGATGGCCCGGTAGGGGTGGGGTTATACTGTTCAGGGTCCCTGACTGCGGATGCGTGACGCCGGGCATCCCCGTCGATCTCAGCCTGGCCCACCTGAGCCGACGTGGCGACTGGCGCAGTGGCGCAGAACTAGCCCTCCACCACGATGTCTGTTGAGCCACACTCGGAGGACTGAGTCGGATACTCGCGCAAGCCACCTGTGCTCAAGGGCGTTGGGGTCACCTTTTATCCTGCCGCGCCGGCCAGCGGGGCGAGTCTTCCGCCCCCAGGTATCTGGCCCACCGGCAGTTCATGCGGACTATGCGCAGCCAGTCGGGCGCAACTGCGAGCCTGTCGGCTGTAACGAACTCCACCCGGTCGCCCTCGCGGATGTCCTTCACGAGCTGGCGGCTGAATGTGGTGTAGCGCTGGCGGTCAATGGACAGTACGCAGTATTCCGAGCCGTCGGCCCGCTCATTCCTCCACGGCTTATCCACTGTTCCCTGCACCATCGTCATCTTGTGGCTGTGCTGGGAGCGAACCGGTACAATTCTGCGGACACCTTACTAAATTATCGCGCCGGTGCTACCATGGAATTCCGGCCAGACCACACGAAGTCATTGCTTCACCAATCCCGTCATCCCACACCCTTCTCCCCACGCCGCCGCCGTCGACTAACCGTCCACCATCAACCATGTAGCCGTTGAGCCCTCCCGCCGCCGCAAGCTGGCACACGACAAGCCGGAGGTACGCACAAGAGGCCAGACAACCCGCTCATTCTCGACGCACCCCCCAATTCCTCGCAGATGGAGACGCTCGGAAAGCACGGCTCACAGAAGTCCGCGTCAGGCCGTCCCACGGCGCAGACGACTCCACCTCAGTGTCCTCGAGGTCGGCGATGTCCAACAGGAAAAGGTGGTTGCTCTGATTCGCCGGATCGCACGCCGGTTGTCGCTCAAGGCCGCGCAGCGCGTGCCACCGTCACCGTAACGTCGCGGCTCGCGAATCTGGTACGATCAACGACAGTCAATGTGAATGCGTACGTGCCTACGACCGTGAGGCCTCGAACGGTCGTTTTGGGGGAGGCTTGCTTGGCGAACGCCGGTTTTGCTCCGGGTGGGCTGCTCTTGACCGACCACCAGTGGCTGATGACATCGCCGTCCGGGTCGTGTGTGGCCGCCGACAGCGTGGTGCTAGTGGCCGGAAGCGTCAGCCTAGCCGGAGTTGCCCTCGCAGACTGAATCACTGGAGCCGTGTTCTCCGGATAGACGGGAACCTTCAGCTCCTCGGTGACTGTGTGTGTTGGGTCACTCACCTCGAACCGGAATACGTAATCGCCGGCAACGGTCATGTTTGACACCTTGCACTTCTGGTCCGTCGGCGCCTCCAGCATCGCGGCTGCCCCCGGCGGTTGGCTCACAATGCGCCATCGGTACGTCAGCGCGTCGCCCTCGATGTCCCACGCCCCTGCTCTCAGCTCTGTGCTGCTTTGTGGGAGCGTGACCATCACCGGAATGCGGTTGTGTACGTCGATCGGCACCGGCGGCTGGTTGTCGGGAAAGACGCGGAGCATGACTTCCCGGGTGACGGTGTGGGTGGGGTCCCTGACGGCGACGGTGAAGACATACACGCCCGGAACGGAAAGCCCCGTGGCCTTGGTCCGCGCCGCCAGCGGGGTGGTAACGGCCGCGTTGGCACCGTCCGGTTGGCTCGCGACGGACCACCGGTAGCTGATCGCGTCGAGCTCGGGGTCCTGGGCGGATGCCGACAGAGTTGTGGCGCTGGTCGGCAGCGTCAGGAAGTCGGGATTCGCGCGCCACTCCGTGACGGTAGGCGGCTGGTTCTCTCCGGGGTGCGGATAGACGGTCAGCACAGCATTCGCAGGCACCTCAACAGTGAGCCGCCCATCGCCCTCCACGGTTCGCACGCCTATCTCCTCGTACACGGCCGCCCGGACCGACTGACAGAGACCATACCTGCCAGCCGGCAGGCCATTGACGGTCGCGGTGCGTGCTTCGTGTGGAGGCGTGTTGTTGAGGATTACGACAGTAGCTTGACCGTCGCGGACGAAAGCCAGCGAGCGGAGGGCCGCATCGTCAGACGAAGCCTCCACCCGAACTGCGCCGGGCCGCACGTAGTGCAGGACTTGCCGGAAGTTCCAATACTGCGGGCCACCACGGAACGAGGTGCTACTGGCGTGAGTGGTGCTGGTCTCGAAGTCCGGACCGCCCAGGCCATAGATCTCCCAGTACGAGACGCCGCCGAGGACCATGTCATCATAAAGGTGGTCGATGTTCAGCCTCATGTATTCGGTCTGAGCCGTTGGCAGGCCCTTTGCGCGGGCGAAGTCACGGACTTTCGGCATCGAACTCTGGTTATCTCGGCCGTACCAGTGGTAGGCCACGACGCCTACGTGCTGCCACACATCAGCGTCGTCCCGCAGGGCCTCAATGTAGCGCCAGGCCACGTGGGCGTTAATGGACTCGGGGAACTCGATGGTGGTGGACAGGCCCAGCTCCCTGAGCTTCGGTCCGAGGGTCCTGATCATCCGGCCAACGACTTCGGGCGTGAACTTGTTGTTGTTGCCGGCTTCGTTGCAGATGCAGTAGTAGTCCGCGACGACCCCGTGTTTTTGCCTGAGGCGCAACAGAATCGACGTCGCCCACTCGGCGTACTCGCCCGGGCTCCGCAACAGCCACTCCGGCACCATTCCGGAGCTGCCGCCATTGAAGAAGGAGGGGCTGACGTAGATGTTGAACGGCTCGCCGTTGGCTTCGACGCGGTCCTTGAAGGGCACCACCCATCGAGAAGCCCGAAGATCCAACTCTTGCGTGGCGAATGCGGTGTAGTCGATGTCGTCGGGGTCGCCGTTGTCGTTGAGCCACTCCCAGTTCCTGTGAACGCTGCGGTTCCCGCTCGGCGGCTCCAACCTCAATCGGGTTAGGCCGAGGTCATCCACGGCTCGCTCGATGACCAAATCCCGGAGTCTATCCGGCACGTCCATCTGCGGTGTGCTCTTGCCCCAGCCCAAGATGGTCTGGTGGCGAACGTCCGGATTGATCGTCACCGTCACATCGCCGGGCTGGGATCTGGCACAGCCTGCCGCAGCGCCGACCAGCACGGATGCATGAGCTAAGAGCCTAAGCGAAGGCCGTAGGTGCTTTTCAAGACGGCATTTCATCGGTCTTCTCCTCCATCTGTTTGGGTCCCAGCAAGAGAAACCACACGAGCCCAAGTCCAGTCACGCCGGCGCCTACCATGAACGGTGCCACGTGCAGCCATTCCCAGAGCCACCCGCCAATGAAAGAAGCCGGGAACACCATGGCTCCCAGGAACGAATAGTAGACTCCGATTACGCTCCCGCGACGGTGGCCCTCGGCAAGGTCCACAATGAGAGCCTTTCGCGCTGGCTCGCCCAAGTGTCGCAGGCCGGCGGTGACGAACACCGCCGGCAGCCATTTCGCGGAGGGGATGAGGGCCAGCGCCAGGGGGAACGCTGCAAAGAAGAAGTAGGTCGCGGCGATAAAGGGCCGCCGAGTCGCCTGCGCGGCGCGATCGGCCAGTTTGGCTATCGGGACGAGCAGGACGGCGGACGTCACGGTCTCGAGCGACTGCAGGAAGCCGAATCCCAGCGCTGAGGCTCGCAGCACGTTGAACACGTATAACACGACGAAGATGCTTGACATCCCTATACCAAAGCGGACCAGGCAGTCCGCCACCAGGAGATGCTTCAGGTCAGGGCGGATCGCACGCCATGCCGAGCGGACATCCCATGCCTGGTCGCCAGCCGTCCCCGACGGCATTCGATAGTATCGGCGCTGGAGCCATATGGCGATTGCCGTTAGGATCAGAGTCACGAACAGGCTCGCGCGGACGCCACGGATCAGACCGAGCCACACGATTAGAGCCCCACCGACGGGAGGTGCCAGCATACCTGGGAGCGACCCGAACACCCCTTGTACGGCCATGCCGATGGATCGTCGTCGTGCTGGCAGCGCGTCCCCAATCAGTGCCAGAGAGCCCATGAACCCGAAGCTGCCACTGGCCGTGAGGAGCACCAAACAGGGCAGGAACATCCACCAGATGGGCGCCACCATGTGGCACAGGCAGCCTGTGGCTGCCAAAGCGCTGGCGACGATCATGGCGCGCCCCCGGCCCAGCCGATCGCTCAGCAGGCCACCCAGATACGGAAAGATCACCCACAAAAGCGCAGCGATGGTGCCGAACGCGCCGATCATCACGCCGCGGGCCCCAAGTTCTTCCAGCACCTTCGGCAGATAGCCGCTCCACAGTAACATGCCGAAGCTCTGGACGATCCCGGCGCTCATCATGACAACCACGTTGCGTTCCAGGCCCAAGAAGTCGCGGATCCTGGCCAAAGGCGTCGGGGTCGCGAGATCAGTGCTTGATGGCTCCATGATCCCTTGTCGGTTCACACCGGCGACAATTCGTCCCTGCGGCTGTCTCTACTTCAGAGGAAAGCTCAACTTGTCCAGCGCGGTGACCGGCTCGCCGTAGCCGAGTGTCACGAACAGCCGGTCGTCGGAGGCGACAAGCCTTCGCGACAGCTCCGGCGGGCCGCTGCGGAACCGCCGTAACTGTCCCAATTCCAATTCTGGGGACACCTTGCTAAGAGCCTATCCCAAAACCCCTTGATTTGTCATGCTGAGCCTGGCGAAGCATCTCGCAATAGCATCCAGGACGAGATTCTTCGCGTTGCTCAGAATGACATTTCTTGGAGCGGCTGGTTTTAGGATAGGCTCTAAATTATCGCGCCGGTGCTGCCATGGAATTCCGGCCAGACCACACGAAGTCCTTGCTTCACCAACCCCGTCATCCCACACCCTTCTCCTCACGCCGCTGCCGTCAACTAACCATCCACCATCAACCATCAACCATGTAGCCGTTGCGCATGTGCGTTCTGTCTTTGATGGCTGAAAGGTGTTCCGGGAGGGGCGTACCGTCCCTCTTCTGCTTTCGCAGGTATAGGTCCATCGTTTGAGCGCGGGCGTATTGGCAGCAGTCGTGGGGGTTGAGGAACGAGGCGACCGCGAAGAACGGCTTGTCGTGTTTCTTCTTCACGAACTCGAGGGTCTTCTCCGCCGCGTCGGCATCCATGCCCCCGCAGTCAAACGCGGTTTCGAACCCGTGCCACTCGCGTACCTTGTCCAGCTTGGTATTGCCCACATGCCACTTTCCGAAGTAAGCTGTTTCGTAACCGGCCCCCGTCATCACCCGGCCCAGGCTGTCGGCCCAGCCGGTGGGGTCCGGGTTGCACTGGTGCGGGAGGCGGCCGGTCATGAGGCTTGCCCGTGGGTACGGCGCCAGCGTCAGTCACGAAGCCAGAGCCAGACTTCTCATGCATCCTCTTCCGCGGCACTTTCGTCCCGCTCCCACTGCTCGCTGGCCCGTGCCCGCCGCCGTGCCACGACCGGAGGAATGGCAAGCAGCCCCACCGCAAGGAACAGGCACAACCACGTCAACTGCAGCCGCGGTCGGCGACGCATGGCGGGGAGGCGCACTTCGCTCACTGACTCTCCCTTTACCGCCTTGAGTACACGATAGGTCAGCGGCAGCACGACAGGGACTGCCTTCCAGTTCATCCGGGTCACGTGGCGGAAGTTGTAGTACTCCAGCGAGTAGTCGTCCGGCGTCTGGGCGGCGACGAGCTGAGGATTCGACTCGAGGCTCTTGACCTGCGCCAACTGCCCGTCTGGAAGTCGATACAGGACGCCGTAGACAGGATCGGCAACGACCCAACGCCCGTCCACCCGGCACTCCACAACCACGTGACTCGGCGGCTCCCCGGCCACGTTCTCAGTGTGATGAAGACAGGCGATGCGGCAGTCGAGGCCGGCTTGACCTGCCACTGCGAGGAAGAGGTTGGAGGCGCTGCCGCAGTGGACGCGGCCCTCGAGCGCGCGGCGCGGAAACGAGGTGAACAGCTTCTCCGCGACGCGCACGTGCAGCGGCGGCGTGACCAGGGGGATGGAGCGCCTGGGAGCGATCTCCGTATGCGCCCACGACGCGAGGGCCTCGAGCCGCTCTCGATCCCCGGAGCGCCCTACGCAAACCCGGCGGGCGATCTTCGCGAACGCCCGGTTGTCCGCTCTGTAGGAAACGTAGTTGTAGACAGACAACGCGAGCAGCACCGCGGCAATTCCGGTTAGAGCCGGAATCCATGGGCGTCGCAGTGGTGTTCACCTCGCTTGCGTTAGAGCCCCGCCCGTTGCCGCTTCTGTCCTGTACAGCCCCCAAGTGTCGGGCCTCCACAGGCATCTCCTGTCTTCGGCATCACGGGAATTCGCACCTGCAGGCAACAGCGCACCGAGATGTCTCTGGCGGAGAGTGCGCCATCGTCCGCCTAGACCGGAGGGTCAAGACTGCTTTTCCAGCTCGACCACACACCGGAACCCGTAGGCGCGCAGGGGGGGTATCAGCCGGGCCAACGTCTCATCCACGCCCGGGGTATGCTCGGGGGCTATCGAGCAGAGAAAGCGAAAGGAAAGCCACGGAGAGCGCAGCGCGAGATCTTCTCTTCCGCACTTCGCGAGAAGCGCCGCCCGGAGACATAGTGAGTGCGTGTCCGGGGGGAGGGGGTGGTATCCCCCTCGGCAGTACTGCAACCGTGCAACCCCCAAGCGGAATCAAGCTGCCCGAGACAGTAAAGCGTGCCGCTCCGGGGATGAGCACCTGCTCCGCTTTCCGTCAGAGCTCTAGCCGTGGCTGATCTGCTCAAGGTGACGCGAAGGCCTACGGGCTCGGAGAAGCAGAGGCATGCCGCGGCGGAGCGTGTGCGTGCGTACCATGCGGCCAGGCGGACGCGGCTCAGTCGTCGTGAACGAGCCGCATAGCTGAGTGTGGCTGCACGAAGTGGCTGCTACTACATGTTTGTGCCAAAGGAGCGAGCGACGGGCTCGCCATGTCCGACAAGCCGTCTCGCCTCCTGACAGCGCCTTCTGGCTGCAGGGAGTGGCCTCTGGTGCATGTTGCAGAGCAAGGATGACCGATCCACCCCTCCCCAAACTGCCTATCCGCCCTCCCCCCCCCACCGCGTAGTGCCGTGGGCCCCGTCACGGGCATATGGCTCACAAAAGGCTTCCCTTGGGACGTGTCACGCAGATAGCCTGACGGACCGGCAGGCACGCCGCAACGGTTGCTCCCAAGCTTCGCCGTCTCAGGACATGCTATCGTCTAACCTGCATCAATGTCACCGCCGACGCCTGCTCGCCATCTTCGGTGCGGGCGGTGACGCGGAGCAGGTAGGTGCCGCTGGGCACGTGGGTGTCGGTGACACCGCGTCCGTTCCAAGGCAGCGACGCCCGGCCGCGGGCCAGCGCGCTGCCGTTTGCGATGTCGCCCACGAGGCGTCCGGCGACGTTGTACACGCGAGCCGTCACGGTGGCGTCCGCCGAGAGGCTGAAGCCGATGTCCCACGTGCCGCCGCGAGTAGGCACCGCGCTGAGGCCGCTGATCAGCAGCGCCCCTTGCTGAGCGGGCTTGACGCTCACCGTGAAGCTGCGGCTCGCGCCCGAGCTCGGCGCCTCAAATTCGTACTGGGCCCGGCTCCGCATGGACGTGCGCGCTCCACTGTCGCGATCCGTGAGGATCGCAACCCGATCCTTGGGCAGTCGGCTCAGGTCCGGCCAGGTGAGCCTGACCGGCTCACCCTCCCGGCCACCCGTGATCGTGAAGTTCCACTCCAGTACATCTTGCGCGGAGCTCTTCGTTTCAGTCGCCAGCTGAGACGCCCACGGCATCTGTCGGCCGGGTGCCTTGTTGTAGGGCGGGGGCTCCGTCCCCCGCCAGCCTTCGGCTCTGAGCACCATCCGCAATCTCCCTTCGCCGGGCGGCGCGGGAGGCTTGGGCTGATCCAGCCCAAAACCGTCGAAGTCGTCGGAAGCGGAATCGGCCGCCGCTACGGTGATTCTGTCGGCAGACTCTCCGCCAATGACCTCAATGTCGAAGGCCCAAACAGGTGGCACAGAGTCGTGTTGCAATGCTGTGGCGACCGATCCGCCCGCTGGAGCAGGGACGATGAGCGAACACTCCAGGCCCGCTAGCACCCAGTAGCCATACCACAGCGACAGCGTGTCCGGCGGGTCCTGCCCGATGGTGATCCTACTGTAGCTGCCAGTGCCGTCGTGCGAGTAGTAGAACGTCGCCAGCACCCATCCGGCTGCCTGCGCATCGGCGAGCCCACGCACATCGCCGTCCTTGTCCACCTGCAGGCTGTCCATGGTAGCCTCGAACGGCGCCGCGATCATGTTCCAGCCTGTCTTCAGCGGGATCGTCTGATCCCAGCTCGGCGGAGTGCCCCAGATGTCCAGCGTCGCTGCCGCAGCCAGCAGCCAATAGCCCCGCTGCAGGCCTAGAGTGGTGTACTCGCATTCCGGCTGTGCCGTCGGTACCGTCTGGTAGCCGCCGGCCCACCACCACCACATGTAGTAATTGCCATCGCCCAGATCGTCGCAGAGCAGGTCGTGCACCGTCGCGGAGATGGGCGTCAGTGGAAACGAAATCATGTAATAGCCCGTCGCGGCCAGTTCGTGCGTCGCCTGGGGCATTCTCCACTGGGCAGTGTCGCCGCTGCCGGACACGATGCGATTGCCCGCCAGATCCTCCACGCTGCTCACCGTCACCGTGTACGTCGTGTCCTCCGCCTGCTGGCCGACGGTCAGATGCGCCGTCTTGTTGTCTACATCCAGGACGGCCGCCGTCACATCCAGATGGGGCTGCTCGATACTGTAATTGCCGACCTCCTGCGTCGTTGTCCTATCGACCTGCTCGCCGAACTCCACGTCCACGTGAATGTCATCCACGTACGTGGCGCTCAGCACCTCCGGCGCCACCTCATCGCTCTTTGACGCCTGCGCAGTGTTGCCGTACGCGCCCATATTGATCCGGTCGCCGTTGGGCTCGAGCTCGTTGGAGTAGTCCGAGGACTCATCGCCTGCATCTATGGAGGGGCTGTATTCCGTGTCAGTGACCCAGGCGCCGGCGCCCGGATCCCAGCGTCCGATGGTAGACTTGAGATGATAGTCGGCATTGTCAGCCTCGGCAAACAGCGGATCAACGGACACGTTGCCATTGGTTCCCGTCGGGTCGGGTATTCCATAGTACTTGTCGGGCGTATTGCCGTATACGTCGCAGTAGGTGATGCTCGGCGAACTCGAGGAGCAACGTACGCCCCCGCCGTTGGCACTGGCTGAGTTGAAGGCGATGACGGTGTTACTGATGATGGGAGCCCCATACGCTAAGTAAAGACCTCCGCCACACGCACTGGCTAAGTTGTTCGCAATCGTGTTACCGTCGATGATGGCTGGGGATAAGTAGCACCTGATGCCACCGCCATCCTTCGCCGAGTTGTGGCCGATCACGTTATTGCTGATCGTCGGCCAAGAACTGTAGCAACTGATACCGCCGCCAGCGCCCGTTGCCACATTGTCGCGGATGCGATTGTGCCGAATGGTTGGGGATGTGCGATCACAGAAGATGCCGCCGCCAGAGGTGGCGCTGCCATTGGTGATGGTGAATCCCTCGATGAGGGCGTTGTCGGCTCCTGTGACCACGCTCCCGCCGGCGCTGCCATCCAGAATGGTCTCGTTGACTGCGATATCCCGGCTCCAGTGAGCCGCGCTGTACCCACCAAGAAGGTTGACCCACGGGTCCATGGCGACTCGTTCGACATACGTCCCGGCAGCGACGTGAATATCGACCGGTGCGCCCTCAGTGCCCTCGGCCACACCCAGCGCGTGGCCGACCGTGCGGAAAGGCTGCGCAGCGATGCCATAAAGCTCGTCATCCACCCCGGTCGTGGCCACGTACAAACTCCATGCGCCACCGGTGTCGTTGCCGACCGCGAAGTACCCATCCGAGACATCCTGCACTGCCTCATCCTGCACACACGTCACCCGCACCAGGTAGCCGTAGCCGTTAGGCACGTCGCGGGTGTCCCACCAGAACCGGGACTGATTACATGCCACGGCGTCCGCGCTCTCGATATCCTGCCACGTCGCTCCAGCGTCCGGCGAGTACTCCAGCCGCAAGGTGTCGCCTGCCTGCCAGGCGCTTCCGGAGGTCCGCAGCTCTATCGCCTGCGTGTTCGTCCAGACCTCAGCGCCATCTGGCGTGAGGATCTCCACGATGCGCGGCGCCGTGACGCTGCGTGAAGCCTCGCCAGTTCCCCCGAAGGCCCCGAGGTTCAAGCGGCCACCCGTAGGCGGGGTCTCTGTGCCCACCGAATCCGTGGGGCGCCCGGCGTCAATAGCCAGACTGGTGTTGGAGTCAGTGACCCACGCCGAGGGATCCGTGGGTGGCAGTCCTGTCGTGGGATCGTACCGGCCAGCGGCACTCTCCAGATGGAAGTCCCACGCCAACGGGTTGGCGAAGCCAGGACTCGCGCTAATACTGTGGGCGTCCGCGCCAATGAAGCTCCGCCACTCGGGTAGTGTCGCAAAGGCGGCATCAAAGCCGCCCGAGGCTGTAACGCGGGCAGTGATTGCTCCCGCGGTTGCTCGGAGCAGATTGTAGTCGCTGAAGCCCTCGAAGGCTGCCAGGCTGCCCGCCAGTCTCCAATAGATGCACGCCTGGCCAGCGCCGTGGGTCCACACGATGTTGTGCCGCAGCTTCGAGGAGGAATGGATGTTACGGAGCACCAGGCTTCCCGGATACACCGAGTTGTTCGTGATGGTGCACGTACCGCCGGTTAGGTCGATGGATGAACACGTGTTCCCGTGGATGGTGATTGGCCACGCGCTCGACACGCTGTAGGACTGCAACTCGATTCCGCATCCCTCCATCCTGTTGTTCAGGATCTGCGCTGCGCGATCGCCGTATCCAGCGAAGGCAACACCATTGTTGGCGTTGCGGAAGACGAACTGCTTGATCGCCGTCTTGCAGTCAGGGGACATCAAGATGCAGCTTCCGGATGACCGGTCCGGCACTTGCCGATCCAGTACCGTCAGAGTTGGCGGACACGTTCCGGCGCCGACCAATCCCACGCCGGTGTCATTGCTTGTGATCGTGATCGCCGTATCCAACAGATATGTTCCGGTATCCACGAAGACGATTGAATCCTGTCCGAGGTCATAGGCGTCGAGGACCGCCTGTATGGTTGCCTTAGGGGTGGCCGGCGAGAGGCCGTCGTTCGCATCGTTGCCAACGCCTGTGCAATAGACGTCATTCAGCGTGCTGTCGTCGTTGACGTAGTAGGCGGCGGCGGGAGCGTTGTCAATGGTGAAGTCGGCGTCGGAACTGTCGGAGTACGACCCGGAGGTCGCCCGCACACGGTAGCTTGTCCCATTGGGCACGGTGGTCGTGTCCCACCACCATTCAGGCGCGCCCGCGCCCACGCCCGGGCGGCCAACCAGGTCCTCCCATGTCATGCCTCCGTCGTCGGAAAGCGCGATGGTCACGCCGTCCGAATTGGGATCCCAACCCACGCCCTCGGCCAGCCAGCGCACAGGCCGTTCCTCTGCCCAGACCTCTCCGCCCTTCGGCGCGACCAGGCGCAGAGCTTTCGTGGTGCGGCTCTGCGACGCTTCCGCCGTCCCGCCATAGGCCCCCAGATTGACCCGGCCGCCATTGGGGGATTGCTCGTCGGCTACGCTGTCGGCCGGATGGCCCAGATCAATGCACGGGCTAGTCTCCGAATCCGTGACCCAGCCGCTGCCCGGTACGAACCGTCCCGTCTCGGATTTCAGGTGAAAGTCGCCATTGTCCGCGTCGGCGAACAGCGGATCGGCCAACACACTGTGCAGGTCCTGTCCCGTGGCGCTCTGCCACTCCCACAACGTCTTCGACGTAGTGCCCTGTTTGAACACACTCGCGCCATTCACCGCCCGAAAGACATTGTAGTCGGAGTTGAGAGAGCCGGCAGATCCTATCTCTAAGCAGTGCTTGCCGCTGCCGTCAGCCACCAGGATGTTGTTGCGGTACGTGCCTGTAACTGCGTATACGCCGGCCGATCCATTGCCATAACACGTGTTGTTGCGAACTAACGGATAGGCAAAGCTTCCCGGCGAGTAGATGCCATGAGCGGAGTTGCCGCGCAGGATGCAGTGCTGCACAGTAACGCCGCTACCGATGTACATGCCGTACGTGTTTCCATAGCATTCGTTCCGGTCCAAAGTGCACGAGGTCACACCAGAACCGTAGATCCCACGGCCCTTCGTCGCCCCCGTGCAGCGGAAGCCCTCCACGGTCACATAGCTGCATCCATACAGATACCAGCATGTGGCGATACTGGACGCGCTGTTCCGGTCCACAGTGGTCCCGTCAGGGTGCGTCGAGCCGACAAAGCGCAACGGGGCAGAAGCGCTGCCGCTGTCCTGACTGCCCACCACGATATCTGTGGCCAATGTGTAGTACCCCGTGTCAACATACACGGTGTCCCCCGGCTCCAGATCGTAGGCATCCAGGATCGCCTGTATGGAAGCCTTCGGCGTCGCCGGCGTGGCCCCGTCGTTGGCATCGTCGCCAACGTCCGTGCAATAGACATCGTTGACTGTGCTGTCGTCGTTGACGTAATAATCGTGGCCACGGTTGCTAATGGCGAAGTCGCTCTCGCTTTCCCCGTGCACGGCTGGATCGTCTTTGTAGGCCACGCGTATGCGGTGATGGACGCAGTTGGGCACAGCGGTGGTGTCCCAGGCGAACTCGCCAAGCTGGTACGGCACGCCGTTCATTTCGATTCCGACCCACGTGTCCCCGCTGTCAGCGGAATACTCAAGCGTCACTTTGTCCCCGGCGCTCCATCCCTGTCCTGCTGTGAACCAGCGGACAGGACACACCCCCGACCACGTCTCACCCCCGTACGGAGTTGCGAGCACGAGTATCCGCCCCGGCGCGCTCCCCGACGCCTCGGCCGTCCCGCCATAGGCCCCCAGATTGACCCGGCCGCCATTCGGAGCTTCCTCGTAACCCACGCTGTCCGCAGGATGGCCCAGATCAATGCACGGGCTAGTCTCCGAATCCGTGACCCAGCCGCTGCCCGGTACGAACCGTCCCGTCTCCGACTTCAGATGGAAGTCGCCATTGTCCGCGTCGGCGAATAGCGGATCGGCCAACACACTGTGCAGGTCCTGTCGCGTGGCGCTCTGCCACTCCCACAACGTCTTCGACGTACCGCCCTGTTTGAACACACTCGCGCCAGTCACCGCCCGAAAGACATTGTAGTCGGAGTTGAGAGAGCCGGCAGATCCTATCTCTAAGCAGTGCTTGCCGCTGCCGTCCGCCATCAGGATGTTGTTGCGGTACGTGCCTGTGTTCGCGTACACACCGCCCATGCCATTGTCATAAAAGGTGTTGTTGCGAACTAACGGATAGACAAAGCTTCCCGGCGAGTAGATGCCATAACGGGAGTTGCCGCGCACGACGCAGTGCTGCGCTATAACGTCGGTGCCGTGGATATACATGCCATCCCTGTTTCCGTAGCACTCGTTCCGCTCAAATGTGCACGAGGTAGCACTCAAACTGGCGATCCCAGAGCCGTTTGTCGCCCCCGTGCAGCGGAAGCTCTCCACGGTCACATAGCTGCACCCATTCAGATACCAGCATCTGGCGATAGTGGACGCGCTGTTCCGGTCCACAGTGGTCCCGTCAGGGTGCGTCGAGCCGACAAAGCGCAACGGGGCAGAGGCACTGCCGCTGTCCTGACTGCCCACCTCGATGTCTGTGGCCAATGTGTAGTACCCCGTGTCAACGTACACGGTGTCCCCCGGCTCCAGATCGTAGGCATCCAGGATCGCCTGAATCGAAGCCTTTGGCGTCGCCGGCGTGGCCCCGTCGTTCGCATCGTCGCCAACGTCCATGCAATAGACGTCATTCACCGTGCTGTCGTCGTTGACGTAGTAGTCCACCGGCTCGTGGCGGATGGTGAAGTCCCACCTGCTTTCGTCTCGCACCGTTCCGTCCTCGTTGCACGTCACCGAAATGCGGTACTGCGTTCCCCACGGTAACGTCGCCGTGTCCCAGGAGAATGTGCCCGCTGTATACGGCAAGTCGAGCGCGCCGCTGATGTCGCGCCAGTCCTGGCCGCTGTCATCGGAATACTCAATCGCGACCGTGTCCCCAGCGCTCCATACCTGCCCAGCGGCCAGCCAGCGGACCTCCTGGGTGCCGCTGTATATGCCGCCGCCCGTCAGACTCAGCAGCGACAGCAACCGCCCGGAGAAGCTGATCGTCGCGTCGCTCGTGCCGCCGTATGCGCCCATGTTGATCCGTCCGCCGTTGGGTGCCGGCTCCTCTCCAACGGAATCAGCCCCATCACCGGCGTCAATGGATGGGCTATTCGGCCCGAGGTGGAAGTCGCCCGCGCCGGGGTCCACAAATTCGGGGTCCCGCAGAAGGCTGTGGGTGTCTCGTCCCGTAGTGCTCTGCCACGCCCCCAATGTCCTGGACCTGCCGCCGTGGTTGCACACACTCGCGCCGTTTTCGGTCCAATAATCGTTGTAGTCCAAGTGGTGAGAGCTTCCGGACGGAACTGCCAGGCAGAACTTGCCGGTGCCGTCGGCCACCAGGATGTTGTTGCGGTACGTGCCTGAGCCTGCGTACAGGCCGGCGATCCCATTGCCATAACAGGTGTTGTTGCGGACCACGCCACGCATGTGCGAGTTGATGCCATAGTAGTCGTTATCGTGCAGGATGCAGTGCACCACACTGTTCTCTCTACCCGCGTGGACGTATATGCCGTCCTTGTTCCCGTAACACTCGTTCCCGTCCAAAATGCACCAGGCCGAACCGTAGCTCTCGATCCCGTAGCCCCATGTCGCACCGGTACAGGCGAAGCCCTCCACGGTCACATAGTTGCACCCATTCAGATACCAGCATCTGACGTTGGACGATGTGCTACTGCGGTCCAGAGTCGTTCCGTCAGGATGCGGCGAGCCGACGAAACGCACCCAGCCAGAGGCAGTGCCGCTATCCTGGATGCCCACCTCGACGTCGGCGGTCAATGTGTAGTACCCCGTGTCAACGTACACCGTGTCCCCGGGCTCCAGATCGTAGGTGTCTATGATCGCCTGAATCGAGGCCTTTGGCGTTGACGGGGTCAGTCCGTCGTTTGCGTCGTTGCCAGGGGCGGTGCAATAGACGTCATTCACGGTACTGCCGTCGTTGACGTAGTGGCTGGTCCCCCCAGCCTCGATAGTGAACTCGCCATCGCTTTCGTCGAAAACCGCCGCGTCCGCATTGGCGGTCACGCGCACCTTGAAGCCGGGCCCGGGAGTGATCCCCGGGCCATTAACATTCCACTCTCGACTGCCGACGTTACAGGGCAGGCTGTCGCTGCCTGCGTTCAACAGGTGCCAGTCCGTCCCGTCCCAGTACTCGAGAGTCACCATGTCCGCATCTACCCATCCTGCCCCCCATGTCTCCCATGCGACTTCGTGAACGCCCGTCCACGTCTCGCCGCCATTGGGACGCACAACGGCGATATGCCTCGCCGGAGGCGATTTGGACGCCCACTGCGTGCCGCCGTACGTGCCCATATTGATTCGGCCGCCATTAGGAGATGACTCGTCTCCTACATGGGCCGAGATGTCCCCAGCGTCAATGCACGGGCTGTTTTCGGCGTCGGTGGTGACCCAATCCCCAGCCCCGCCGCCGGCCGACGGATCCCAGCGCCCGGCGGACGACTTCAGGTGGAAGTCTCCGTTGTCGGGATCGAAGAACAGTGGATCAACGGAGATGTTTGTGCCATCGGGAGTGAACCCAATGACGGCGCCATCGGTTGCGAAGAGATCGTTGAATCTCCCAGCGGATAAGTAACCATAGTTGGCTAGGACTAGGCGTACACACTCCCCCCCGCTGCCTGAGGCCGTGAGGATTGAGTTGGTGAGCGTCAAGTGCGCAGACGTGCCGTAATAGCTGCCGGAGCCTTTTACCAACACACATCTCTTGCCCCCGGGCGCCGCGACGACAGACTGATGTAGGGTCACGGTGCCCTGGTAAAGATACACCCCGGAGGAGCCGCCGAATCCGTGCATGCGACACTTCTTCAGAACAACACCTTGCGCCCGGTACAAGTCGAAGACATAGCCCGAGGTATTCGAAATGTCCACGTTCTGAAAGGTCAGGCCCTTGTCTTGGTAATCCCACGCCCCGTTGCAGCGGACGCCACTGTCTCCCCCTCTGATCTGGAGATTCTCGAGTTGAACGGATCGAGTGCCGTCGGTGATATTGAAGCTGACACCGCCTCCGGCGCCACGGTCGAGCACCGTTGAGGGCTCGCCGTTGAGGCCTATCGCACCGACGAAACGGATGGGATTGCCGCTCACACCCTTGTCCAGGTAGTTGAGAGTGATGTCGGCGGACAGGTTGTAGGTGCCCGTATCCATCCAGACCGTGTCGCCTGCCTTCAGGGTGTAGCAATCAATAATAGGTTGCACATTCCGCTTCGGGGTGGCGGGACTGAGGCCGTCGTTGGCATCGTTGCCCGGCGCGGTGCAGTACCGGTCGCCCGCAGTGCTGTCGTCATTCACGTAGTAATTGGGTGAAGCAGCGTCGCCTGGGGGGATGTACGCGTAGACCGTGCCGCGTGGGAATGGACCGACAATCGGCAAGACGACAGCGCAAGAATATGTGCCTCCATCAAACCCGATCTCAAATACGGTTAGATTTCCCACATCTTCTGCCGCGTGATCTTGGACCTCGATCCACCAGCGGTAATCGCCATCTTCCTCCCACCCCGGCGGAAGCCACATATCCCCCTCGGTGATGTCCACGGCCATATCCACCGCCAAGCTGCTGCGCTCGAGCCCCGTGATGAACACCTTGCTCCACAGTGGGGCGTCCGTGGGCCCAACACCTATGGAGACCGTGACGTTGTCGTAATTCCATTGCCACCAGGTATGCTGCAGCGCGAAGCTCGCGACAGCCGTCGGCTGATAGCCGATGCGATCTGCCATCGCGTACACGTCGAACACCAGGGCGCTGATAAACTGGTACGACATGTAGGCGAATCCGCGACTGCCCCAGGTAGAATCCCACGAGTTGACGATCTTGAAGCCACCTCTGCCATCAAATACCGCATCGTCATAGCCCACCACCGTCACAGCGTGGCCGCCGGCGTTGTAGACGTCGTCATCGCCCGGCATCTCGTAGAAGTAGTTCTCGGCATCGAGAATGTCAAACAGCCCCGGTGTGCTCGGAGTCGGACGATACACCGGAAAGCCAATAACGCACAGATCGCCAGCGGCGAGCCGCGACTTCATGGCGTTAATGATCCCCGGGGTCACCCGATCGCCCAGGCGCGTGTAGGTCTGAATACGGTACGGAAGCCCATTCAAGAACGCGTTATATGGTGGCCACGTGGTGTAGTCCGTCTCATTGTATGGCCAGTCGGACAGTGTGCCACATCCCTGGTCGAGGAGCAGATTGAAGAGCTCGTCAAACGTCGTGCCCTCATCGAACGGCGCCACCTGGTTGTAGAGAAAGCTGGGGCTGAACTGGTGGTCCGGCGTGCGCACGTCCCAGCCGTGTTCGTTCTGCTCCTGGAAGCTCTTGTAGTAGTATCCAACCGACCAGGGCCCGCACGATCCCTGGATCCCCTGATCCCCCACCGGCGGCAGAGCGGCACTATGGTCAACTGCGGTTGGCAGCGCGTCCAGGGGTCTGAGCAGCGGCCGCGCCGGCTTGCCCCGGTAAATGCCGGGTTTGCTGGAGCTAGGAAGCAGCCCCAGCTTGTGCACTCGCCGGCCCTGGAAGGTTGCCGCCAGACCCGCCCGCACCCGTTTCAGGTCCGCTTCCGCGACGGATGCGTTCGGATCCACAACGGGGCCAATAGGGCCAGCTTTCTTGGCGCCACCAGCCGGCCGAGTTGGCGGTGGTAGTGTGCCGGGTAGCTGCGCGATGGCGCCGATGCCGCTCTTGCCGGACGGATCGTCCCGTGATGCCGCCTGGGCCGTTCGCCCCGTGGCTACCTGGTCGGCGCTCTTTGCCACATACGTCGCCCTATTTGACGATAGCCGCCTCTCGGCCTGTCGGGCCAACGGCCCCGCGGCGCACAGAAGCCCCAGCCCGGCAAGAAAGCATAGTTTCAAAGCTGGACCGGCAATACGCTTCGTGCCAGCGGTCGTACCTCTCATAAGACACTCACTCCCATCCACATCCCAGCAATCAGTCGGCCACACGTCAGGAGTTCAGGCAAGCGGCGAACCTGATAGCACGCATATCCCCCGCCAAACCAAACTTGCCGGTGCCTCACCTTCGTGCACGATGGAGCCAACAATGCCGGCAAAGCGCCGTCTATTCAATGGTTCGGAGTGTTGCCGGCACACTCCTTTTCGAGCGATGTAAACTTATTACTACGATTGGGCTTGAGACTGTGGGAAGATCGCGCGGCGGCCAACTGCATGGGCACGGGGGCGGAGGGCCACCGGGATCACCTTCGTGGCGTGCGTCTTGCACCTCTCGTCCCTCCCCGTCGGTGGTCACGGTCGCCGCCAAGTTCTCCACCCAAGGACCGGCAGGCGGTAGAAGAGGCGCTTTCACATGCTTCGTGGCAATTGAGGGTGCGATGAGGTACGCTTGGTCAGAAAGATCGATCTCGCTCGAATCGACGCGCCGCTCGAACCACAGCCGACTCTCATCCTCGATCGGCTCAGCATCCTCGCTGGGCTTCGCCGTGCAGATCGAGTATCCGAAGTGCCCGCCCTCTACGCCCTTACTGACGCCCTCTTGAATGGCCTTAGGGGTATGCACCCCATTTTCCAGACCACGGGGTGGGGTGGTTTTAGTGGGGCTCGGCTCTGGGTGCGTGACAGCACCAAGGCTTCGGTGCCACCACGGTCAGGGGCACCTCCGGTCTCCCTCCCAGGGCGCTGATGGGTGACGGCTTGGGTTTGACGGCGGCTCGCGCTCTGGTTATCATGGCAGTGCTGGAGCCGTGGGGCTCCAGGTCAGGGGCGCCGACGGTCGATCGACCGGGGCGCTCTTGTTCTTCTGCTTCGCCTGCAGCTTCTCCTCGAACTCCATTGGTGGCACGTACCCTAAGGACGAGTGCAACCGCTTGCGGTTGTAGACGTCTTCGATGAACGTTTCGATCTGACGCTGCGCATCGTCGAAGTCCAGGTACTCGGTCAGATACACTTGCTCCATCTTCAGCGTGCGAAAGAAGGCCTCCGCCCGGGCGTTGTCCCGAGGATGGCCCCGCCGACCCATGCTCAATTGCAACCCGGCCTCCTGGGCACGCGACACGTATGCCTCCGCCGCGTACTGCACTCCCTGATCGGAGTGGTGGATCAGGCCCTCAGGAACCCGCCGCGACGCCAACGCCCGCTCCAGTGCCGTCAGCGTCAACGGCTCCGTCTCCAACGACCGCGACAGCTCCCAGCCCACCACTTTGCGCGAGTGGGCATCCAGAATCACCGCCAGGAACACGAACTCCGTCGGCAGCCGAATGTAGGTTATGTCGGCCACCCACACTTCGTTCAGGCCCGTTATCGCCCGTCCCTGAAGCAGGTTCGGGTGAATCGGCAGCCCGTGATCCGAGTCCGTTGTCCGCCGACCGCGGTGCCGGAGTCGACACAGTAACGCGCCCTCTCGCATGATCCGCAGCACACGCTTGTGATTGACGTGATAGCCTCGGCGCCGCAGTTCATGGGTAACTCGACGATACCCGTACCCCTCAGACTCCACCACGACCTTCTCGATCTCGTCTTGGAGTTTCGTGTCGTTGCCTGCCAGCCGCTGCGGCTTGGCGTAGTACCAGCTTCGCTTGATCCCCACCAGTTCGCACGCCCGCCGAATCGACAGCGCTCCGCGGTGCTCGCTCACCATTTCAGCTCGGGCGGAAAAGGGATACCACCTCGCTTCAGCGCTCGGCGCAGGAAGTCTACCTCCATGCTGGATCGGCCCAGCGCCGCCTCCAACTCCGCGATCCGTTGCCGCGCCGCCGTCAGCTCTGCATCGTCACGGCTCCCGCAGTCCCACGCATTCGGCCCGTGCTCCTCATACTCCTTACGCCAACGCCGCAGCAGCGAATCGCTCAGCTGGTATTGCCGACAAACCTGCGCCATCCGCTTCGCTCCGCTGTGCCACTCCTCGACCACTCGACGTTTGAACGCCGGCTTGAACTTCCGGTACGCCATCGCCTCGGCTCCTTCCCAGAAGGCCCACTGGGCCCTCCGTCATGATGAGCCGAAACCCACTAATTCTCCTCCTCCGAGTGGTCTGGTACTTGGGGTGCAGTGCAGGCCAGCTCTACTCGTTCTGATTGACGCTCTGGGATGGCCGTGGTGCCGGACACTATTGGATGCGCTCGCCGACCATGGGTTGTACCCCTCAGACGATCCTCGATTGCTCCTATCGCTCGTGCCGAGCCTGACGAGGGTGTCGAAGCCCTGCATGCTTCGAGGAAGGCTGCCGTCCCAGCTCGGGGCGGCCCTCGATACGACCGACGGATATGTGCGCGCTCTCGCGGCCAGCACTGGAATACCAACGGAGGAGATCGCCGCGGGCACAGATAGGGACAGCGAGATCGAGAGCATTGCCTATGAAGGGCGCCGCCTCACGTTCTTCTCCATGATGGAGATGGACGATAAGCTCGTGCATAGGCCACTGCCGGAGCACATCAGGCGTGAGAAGATAAGGCAGTATCTTCGCGATATAGCGGACGCACTTGGCTCGGCGGCGGAGCTCATTGAGCGTCGGTGTCCGGAAGCGCCAACCGTTGCCATCGTAGGCGATCATGGGTACACCTGCCTCGGGCGTGATGTCGGACGAGGCATCCTCATCGCCGACGGGGTCAAGGCTACGCACGGACGCGCGGCATATCCTCCCGTCGGACATCCTGCTGACTCAGTTGCAGTCCTCCAAGCGGAGGACTTCATGCTGCGGGAAGAGGTCGCCGTCGCACGTAGCTATCACTACTTCGAGCCGCGTCCGCGGGGGGCAGTGCACGGAGGGATGACTCCTCAGGAGCTGGCCGTGCCCCTTATCGTAGTGTCGACTGTTCAGCCGGAGTCTCTGCGCGACCTCGAGATCATCGTCTCTGGCTCGGTCATTCGCGGGCGGCGAGAGAACGAGATCGAGATAAAGGTCACTAACTCCAATCGGCAGGGCGCACTCCTGCAATCATTGCGTCTTCGGCTCACTCGCATCGTATCGACCATACCAGCTGAAATCCCTGCGGAAGGGATGCATACCATCACTGCCGTAGTCGATGGATCATCAGTGACGAGCTCCGAGATAGTCCTGAGCGGCGCGATGCACTGGAAGGCCGCTGGACGAGAGCAGACGACACATGTAGAGGCGCGAGTGTCCACGCAGGGCGCAGCAGCCACCGAGCAGGAGTTTGAGAGGCTGTTCGAATGATCTTGGGGAGGAGTAAGCGTGGTCAACGAGAGTTTGGACGCGCTCATCTCTGAGCGCTTTCCCGACGTATGCGTGGACAAGCAAGCTGCGCGAGAGGTGGGGATAGGAGAGCGGGCCATCCCAGCTTTCGTGGCGGACTGGTTGGTGAGTCGATACAGCCAGACGGGCGTGCTGGACAAGGAACGTATCCAGGACTTCTTGGCAAACCACCTGCCAGACAAGCAGCAAGTGAACCTTCTCCGAAACCGTTTGCTTGAGGGTGAGCAGGTGACGATCCTTGATGCGTACAGTGTCGAAGTTGATCTGCAGCGAGGCCGTCGAGTGCTGAAGATCCCATCCCTCGACATCTTCGACGCCTTCGTCGCGGACGAGATCGTGGAGTCAAACAACCTCCTGCTGGTTGGCAGTGTCTGGGGCGGCGGACGCCTCGTGTGCAGGCGGGACCCTGACGCACCGGAACGGCGCCAGATCTGGATGGATGATTTCAGGCCGATGCAGACGAGCGTCCCAACCGACCCTTGCGACACCAACATGGCCCGCCGTTAGGTTCGTAGGGCCGGCGACAAGTCACCCTATAACACAGCCCAAGAGGCCCGTGGCGGCCCCGGGAAGCGCGTTCTCGGTTTGAGACCATCGTGAGTCTCATGACTTTGAGGGCGTGGGTTCGAATCCCCCCCTCGGTATGCCCTGGCGCTACAGAAGAGCAAGAGATACCCCACGGAATGCAGAGAAGACATATCGGGGAAGAGAGCGCTGCCCCTCTATGGACACATCGAATCGCCCCCTCGCATGTTTGGGGTAGTTCCCTGCCCCTGATCCTCCGCCCGAGCTAGCCCGTCATCCGTGACGCCGTGACGCTACTTGGCCGGGGTCGGAGGGGGACACGTGGGGCACCAACGAGCATCTGTGGCGAGGCGGCGCATTATGAACGTCGACGAAGTGGACACCCACTTCGCACGAGATGCGGCTGGAGCAGAGGGCCCACTCGCTCTGCGCTGCCCATGGTGACACCGTGTAGGTTTCCCGTATGCGTGTCTCAAAGCTGGAGAACGCACACTCTCGGGCTGAGTCTCGGACCTGTCGGTCAGTCCGTGCCGCGTAGCGAAGACGGCGGCCTGGAGGCCGAACGGGCGCCCGTCTTCGGCCTGCGGCTCTTCTTGCGCGTGCTGGTTCAGCCTGTCGGCCCAGACCGGAAATACTTCGAGATCTGAGCACGCGGAGGGCACAGCAGGCTGTAGCGAGAAGGCTGTGTTCAGCGGGTGGGACGCCAGCCGTGCATTGTGCGAACTCCGCCTGGGTGAACGGATTATTGGGAAGGACACGTTGCAGGTGAGGCACTGGCGCTCTGAATCGGATGGCAATGCCGGGAACCTCCCAGTTCATCCGATCAGCGCATAAATGCAAAGGAGGAAGTGAGAATGAGAAGGACGGCCCTAACCGCAAGCGCCGCGTTGATGCTGTTGACGGTGTGTGTGCTCGCTCAGGCCGCACCGGGACGTATCGAGGTCCATGTGTCGCCGTCCGGTCCTGCCGTCGCCGTGCTGATGGCCGGTGGACAGATCAAGGCTGTCGGTGCCGTCGCGGAGGGCCAGCGCGGGTGTCTGCTGGAGAACATCGCTGCGGGCAAGTACACCTTGGTGGTCTCGGCATCAGCCCGCGTCTCGGTGATTCGCACTGTTACGGTACCAGATGGCGGCGAGACGGAAGTTGGTGTGGAGTTGCGCAAGCTCACCGGGGACGACTACAAGACGCGCGGGCGTATCGTCGGGTTCGTCAAAGGCGCCAATGGCAAGCCCATCGCCAACGCTACGCTGGTGCTCGTGAAGGACAGGAGCCCGGTTGGAGCGGCTCGGCCTGGAAACGCCACCGGCGTCTACGAGCTGGAGTGGTACCCGCCGGGCAGCTACAAAGTAATCGTGGAGGCTCCGGGCTACAAGTCCAAGGCGTACCCCAGGCAGCAGATAACGGCCGGCGCCGCCAAGCGGCTGGATGTAACGCTGCAGGCTAAGTGAACTCAGCCTTCGGGATGGCCACGCTGCCCACCGAGGATGTCGGGGCGTACCCCGCAGTGCTCAGCGTCCGACGGCACCGCACCGGGGCTGTGCGCCCATCTGCAAGTCCCTCCCGATGAACCAACTGGAGCTAACCGATCAGTCAGCCACAACCATCACTGCCGCTCGACAGCCACGTCGTCCACCCACACCTTGCCCAACCGCACACCGTTGTCCCGGTACCCCTGCAGCGCAAACCTGAGTGCCGCCTTCTTGGTGTCATGCTCCGCATACAGCAGCACACTGTACTGTTCCCAGTCCTCTGCCCGACGCTGTGTCACTTCCTGAAGTACGGCACGGCCGGCTCGTGGTTGATCTCGGTCTTGAGCATCTCTGCCTGCGCGTCGCTGAGGATGCCCAAGCGAAACAGGGCGTAGCCGTGAATGCCCAGGCTGCGCACGAGCTCTATCTGCTCCTTGACCAGCTCCGGCGGCCGAGGCAGGATCGCCTCGCCGCT
This sequence comes from Armatimonadota bacterium, assembly GCA_030601885.1. GTDB lineage: Bacteria > Armatimonadota > Zipacnadia > JAUWAU01 > JAUWAU01 > JAUWAU01. Next base: position 115 of record JAUWAU010000046.1, on the reverse strand, counting down.
GCGCATGTATAGCGACAGGCCGGTCACAAGCTGCTCGTCGTCATCGAGCGCTTCCAGGAACGTCTTCTCGTGGGAGTGCACGGCGAGCGTCTGCATCGAGTAGTCCATCGGGATG
>JAUWAU010000087.1 GCA_030601885.1 Armatimonadota bacterium | reverse complement strand
AATAGAACGTGGCCAGGACCCAGTTGGCTAATGCCGCCTCCTCCAGGCTCCGCACGTCGCCGGCGTTGTCCACGAGCAGGCTGTCCATGGTGGCTTCGTACGGCGCGGCCACCATGTTCCAGCCCGTCTGCAGCGGGATGGCCTGATCGCCGTGCGGCAGCGTGCCACCCACGTCCATGTCGAGCGTGGCCGCTTGCGCCAGCAGCCAGTAGCCCTGCTGCGCACTGAGGCTGGTGAATCGAGATTCCGGCAGGCTAGTCGGTATGGTCTGGTAGCCGCCCGCTTGCCAGCGCCACATGTAGTAAGCGCCATCGCCCAGGTCGTCGGAGAGCAGGTCGTGTGGCGTGGCCAACGTGGGCGTCAGCGGGAACGAGATCATGTAATACCCCGTCGCCGGCAGCTCGTGCGACGCCTCCGCTGGCGCCCGCGTGGTGGCGTACTTAAGGTCGTAGTTGGTCGAGTCCCGGTAGCTTATGTGCGCATAGCCGCTGGGGTCCAGGGCCAGGGAGGTGTAGTAGCCCACATTACCCACGGTGTCCGCGGTCTGGATATCCCAACTGCTGCCGTTCCAGGCGGCGTACTTGAGGGCGGCATTGGTGTAGTTGTAGTAGCTTATGTGCGGATAGCCGTTGGCGTCCAGCGCGAGGGAGCTGTACTCGCCGACCGCGCCGACCCAGCCGCCGCTGTCCACCCTCTGAACGTTCCAACTGGTGCCATTCCAGGCGGCGTACTTGAGGTTGGCGTTGATCACGTCGTAGTAGCTTATGCGCGGATAGCCGCTGCTGGCCTCCAAGGCCAGAGAGCTGAACTCGCCGACCCAGCCGGCGCTGTCCACCGTCTCAATGTCCCAACTGGTGCCGTTCCAGGCAGCGTACTTGAGGTCGTCGTTGGCCCACTCATAGTAGCTCATGCGCGGATAGCCCCTGGGGTCCAGAGCCAAGGAGGTATCCCCGCCGAGCTCGGCGGTGCTGTCCACCGTCTCGATGTCCCAACTGGTGCCGTTCCAGGCGGCGTACTTCAGCTCGCCGTTGGTGAGGTGAGAGTAGCCTATGTGCGGATGGCCGCTGGCGTCCAGCGCCAGGGAGGAGTGCCCGCCAAGGGCCCCCGCCCTGTCCACCGTCTCGATGTCCCAACTGCTGCCGTTCCAGGCGGCGTACTTCAGGTCATCGTTGCCGAAGTCCAAGTAGCTTACGTGCGGATAGCCGCTGGCGCCCAGCGCCAGCGAGGTGTAGTAGCCCACGTAGCCGGCGGTGTCCACCGTCTGGATGTGCCACCCGCTGCCGTGCCACGCGGCGTACTTGAGGTCAAAGTTCGTATGGTCGTAGTAGCTTATGTGCGGATAGCCGCTGGCGTCCAGCGCCAGAGAGCAGTACGAGCCCACCTGGCCGGCACTATCCAGCGTCTGGATGTACCAGGCGTCCGCTGCGCATACTCCGGCAGCGACCAGACAGACTACACCACACAAGATTCCTGTCGTGAGAATAACCCGTCGCATAGCCACTCCTCCTCGCAGTCAACTGCCCGCCCAATGCCCGGGCGACGTACCGACACATCGGGGGTACCCGCTCGGGCCCGTTCGGATAGCGCGCCAATGGCGCCCGCGTGGGCAGGCCGACTTCTGGAGATTATCCTTCTCAAACCCCCAGTGATGAATACTTCCGCGTGTCTGGTTCACGGTCCTGCTCGGTGCATGTAAACTTCTCGCTACACTCGCGGGGCAGGGCACGCGAATGTCACGTCGAAGATCGGCGCACGCCCGGTGTGCTCCGAGCGGATCCGCCGGCTACCCGTCAAGCCTCCGCTCGCCGTTTATCACTCGAGCTATATTCAGGAGGGGCGGTGAGTACCGGGGGACGAGGTCCGCGCAGGACGAGCCTGACGCCGCCGCGGGCGGTGCTCTACGGTGAGGGTTCAGTGTCGGACGACGCCGTCCCCAAAGGCGCTACCGCTGCACCTGCAGCATCGTCACCGCCGACGCCTGGTCGCCGTCTTGGGTGCGGGCGGTCACACGGAGCACGTACGTGCCGCTGGGGACGTGGGTGTCAGTGAGGCTGCGGCTGTTCCAGGCGAGAGCTGCCCGGCCGCGGGACAGTTGCCGCGCGCCGGCAATATCGGCTACCAACCGACCCGCAGCGTTGTAGACACGAGCGTCAACGGCGGCGTCTCCCGACAGGCTGAAGCCGATGTCCCAGGCGCCGGCGCGCGTCGGCGCTGCGGTTAGCCCGCTGATGAGCAGCGCGCCGTCTCCCGCCGGTCTGACTGTGACGGCAAAGCTGCGGGTGGTACCCTCGCCCGGGGCGGCGAATTCGTACCGCGCTCGGCTGCGCATGAAGGTGCGCTTGCCAGTGTCCTCATCCGTCAGGATGGCCACGCGATCTTTTGGCAATCGCCTGAGGTCCGGCCAAGTCAGCGTCACTGGCTCGCCCTCGACGCCACCGCTAACAGTCAACTGCCAGTCGGCGTCCCCTTGTGCTGCACCTTTCGTCTCCATCGCCAGCTCGGAGGTCGGCAGGGGGGAGCTGGTGGCGAAGGCAGGCGGGGAAGGGCATCCCCGCCCTACAAACGCCGCGTCTGACGTCAGCACCATCCGCAACGTATGTTCCCCCGGCGCCGCTGGCGGCTTGGGCCTGTCGAGGCCAAAGCCGTCGAACTCGTCCGTCGCCGCATCGGCTCCCGCTATCGTGACGCTGTCCGTCGAGCCGGTGCTGGTGGCGATGACGTCGAACGCCCAGGCGGGAGCCCTGGCAGGAGTTCGTGATGCACTGGTCGCGGTCCCGCCCAGCGGCTCCGGGACGATGAGCGAACAGTCAATCCCGGCCAGCACCCAGTAGCCGTACCACAGCGAGAGCGCGTCTGGCGGCGTCTCACCGATGGTGAGCGTGCTGTAGCTGCCCGTGCCGTCGTGGGAATAATAGAACGTGGCCAGGACCCAGTTGGCTAATGCCGCCTCCTCCAGGCTCCGCACGTCGCCGGCGTTGTCCACGAGCAGGCTGTCCATGGTGGCTTCGTACGGCGCGGCCACCATGTTCCAGCCCGTCTGCAGCGGGATG
>JAUWAU010000011.1 GCA_030601885.1 Armatimonadota bacterium | reverse complement strand
AGCGGCGCAGGAACTCCATGTTGTCGCGCAGCTCGGCCTCGTTGGCGAAGTCCGTGTCGGGCCGCCAGTCCTCAGCGGCGGGCAGGTCGTTCCACGACGGGAAGCCCGTCGCGTAGGCGGTGTTGAACGCCTCGATGCCGGGATAGCGCTCGCGCATGGTGGACACATAGGCCCGCTTGCCTGGCGCGTCGGCGCCCAGATTGCGCAGGATACGGGGCCAGGTCGTTCCCCCGGCCCATTGCGTGTCGTTATCAGTCAGGATCGGGACGTCGGCCATGCTGTAGCCCAGGAGCATGGGGTCGTCCGCATAGGGGTCCGCCATCTGGCGAGCCGCCGCCTCGCACTGCTCCCTGAAGCCAGGGGCGAAGATGTCGGCATACGCCTCCGGCGTGGGCTTCCTGTGGCGCGAGATCAAGACCGGTTCATAGTGCCGGACGTAGGGCATGACAGGGCCGAGGGGGGGATTGATCAGCATGGGCGCTTCTGAGTGGTACCCCAGCGTATTCAGGCCCAGACGCCTGCAGTCGGAAAGGGCCGCGTCACGGTACCCCCTCTGCCAGGCTGCGTCATAGGGCCTCTCCGCTCCGAACTCCCGCAGCCAATGGTCGCGGTTGTAGGGCTGCGCCCACCAGCCCGGGTGGTAATGGTTGATGCCGAAGGAGAGGAAGGCGTTGCCCTCCGGCGTGACCAGCCACCACCGCTCGCCGTCGTGCTCCGTGCGGAAGAACCCCGTCGCCTCGAACCGCTTGCCCGTCCATCCGCCGAAGCGGTCGCGATCAGGCGCCCTGGACTCATCCATTGGCGCGGCCCCCTTTCTTGAGTGGTCGTCGATCCCGGCGCAAGACACCGCCGTGCCGGCAATCACCATAGCCTTTAGGAAATCGCCGCGCGTGATGCCCGCGATCTTGCGCTCCTGCGTACCTTTAGATCTAGCCGACATTTCCCGTTTGACCCCCCAATCGACATTGCCCATATGGCAGCGTGCCAACGGGCATGGTGCTTATCAGTTCAAATGTAGGCGCGTGGACGGCAGGTAGTCAAGCCCAAGGTGCGCCTGTTCGCCTGGAATGGAGTATTCGGAGCCTTGTAGCAAGCAAGAGAACTATGGTCACCGCACAGTGGCGCTTCACGCATGTCCCCGCGGCCGCGCTCGGCGTCGTCGGTGGCCTCGATGGTGGGGTTGACGTCGAGCGCCTCGGCCAGCTTGTGGGCCATGCGCTCCGAGGTCTGCAACCGGGCGTCGTCGATGTCCATGAGGCTGACATGGCACTCGGTCAGCTCGGGAAACTGCAGGATGTCCCCCAGCAAGTTCTTGGCGAAGACGGCGCTTCCGGCGCCGATCATGGTGATCTTAGGCATGGTTCCATGCTCTCCCTGTGGTCGTGCTTGTGCTGCAGTGGACGAGCCTTCGACGCGGCGGCGTTGTTCCCTCCGCAGGAGGCAGTGGTTGGCGGTTAGCAAAGGCGGCGGGGCACAGGTCCCCGCCTACAGTAACGGTCCGAGGAGGTGCGCGGCAAGGGCGACGGAGAACTTGCCCGATGGTGCGCTGTGCCTGGCCTGCACGGCCACCGGCAATGGTCACGTGGGCCGAATCTCATTCGGAGGTGTCCTCCGATGCCGGAACAGGAACGAGAATGGCAAGTGCCGGAGAGCAAATTCGGAAGCCGATATGGGCTGGAGGAGATAGACGCCGTCGTTCGCGCCATGCGCAGCGAGGGCTTGAGCCTCGTGCGCGACGGCGAGCTCGACCATTTCGCCGAGGAGTTCGCCGCGTACTGCGGCGTGCGCCACGCCTTCCCCGTAAGCACCGCCTGTAATGCCCTCGCCCTGACAGCAGATCTGATCGGCCTCGGCCCGGGGGACGAGGTGATCACCAACCCCATCACATACATCGGCACGTCGGCTTACGCGCTCAGGACCGGCGCCACCATTCGCTTCGCCGATGTCGATCCGCGGTCGCTGCTGGCGGATGAGGACAACATCGAGGCCCTCGTCAACGAGAAGACCAAAGCCATCTACCTCTCCAGCTACGACGGGCAGCTCAACGACATGGATCGGGTGATGGAGATCGCTCGGAAGCACGACCTCGTCGTCGTTATCGACGCCGCCCGCTCGCCCGGCGCCGAGTTCAACGGCCATAAGGTCGGCTCGATGGCAGACATGACGTGCTTCAGCTTCCATTCACAAAAGAACATGACCACCGGCGAGGGGGGCATGCTGACGCTCGACGGTCCCCGGGCCGACGAATGGGCGCCGACGGCGCAGGCAATGCGCAACGTCTGGGGCACCGCCGAGCGCATCGCGGAGAACTACCGCATGGACGAGATGCGCGCGGCCATCGGGCGCGAGCAGCTCAAGAAGCTGGATTCATTCAACGACGAACGCCGCGAGCTGGCGCATCACCTCACGGAAGCGCTCGGCGGCGTGCCGCACATCACGACGGCATTCGAGTACCCTGATCGCAAGCATGTGTTCCACTGGTATATGGCCAAGGTGGACAGCCGGGCGCTGGGGATCGAGCGGGACGAGTTCATCCGGATCCTCAAGGAAGAAGAGGGCATCGCGTGCAGCGCGGGTAACAGGCCGAGCTACCTGGAGAAGATGTACGAGATGCGGGGCTACGAGCCGGGGCTGTGCCCCATCGCGGAGGAGGAGTACGTGTACCACACGCTGCGGCTGCCGATGCATCTGGGGCTGACGCGCAACCATATGGACATGGCCGCCGACGCCATCCGGCGGACGGTGGAGAGGCTGGCGTCGGAGGGGGCGGCGAGGTGGTAGGGGGCAGACCGGGGTCAGCAGAGGCAAGGCAAAGGCGGCGGCCCACGAGTGGGCGCTCGGGGAGGCCGTGAAGGTGGTGGGTCAGCGGCAGGGGTCACAGCGCCAAACTTCAATCTTCCTTGCACTCAGGAGGTCGGACCGAGGGTCGCGTCGGGAAGATTGAACTTTGAAGCTATGACCCCGGAGGTGGGCCCTCTACGCATCGGCTGCCTTGCGGGGGCGCTGGCGGGGTTTGGCGATGGTCTCGCGTACCTCGAGGTCGAAGAAGTTGTTCATGTGGGCGGCCTTGAGCACGATGGCGGTGTCGCCCCCGCGGCCGGTGCCGCCGACAGCAATGATCTCCCGGTCCGTCGGCACGAGGCCGGCATCGGCGGCCATCACCCCCACCTCCACGCCCACCTTGATGCCCTCGCACCCGAACAGCTTGAGCGTTTGGGCGATGATCTCCACGTGACTGATCGTCCCGAACTTACGGGTGATGGAGCGCGCGACGCCGCTGAGCGCGTGGGCGCAGACGAGGATGTGGATGCCCTTCTCTTCGAGCGCCTTCCGGTTCTCGTCGCTGAGCGAGCACGCATCGCCGCTTCGGAATCCGGCATGCGAGGGGACGGCGACGAGCGTGACGTCCAGGTCTTTGACGGCCTCCCAGAGCGTGAGGGCAGTCGTGCCGGTGCTGGAGGCCGCGACGATGTGCCGGATGTCGAGCTCACGGCACCGCTCGCTGACGGCTTTGGCCAGGGCCTCGGTGTTCTGGGGTCCGGGTTTGTCAAAGTATGTGACTTGCTTGACGGTCATGGATGGAGCCTCCTCGACTCGGGGGCGCTTCCGGGCGTCAGTCCGTCAGGCGCCGCAGATAGCTAACGATCTGCGGCATGCGAGCCGGAGCGTCGGCGCCCGTGTACTCGATGGAGAGGTATCCCTCGAAGCCGGAGTCGGCCAGAGTGGCAACGATCTCTCTGGTCGGCACCAGGCCATCGCCGATGACTATAGCCTCGTAGCGCCGGCCGGACATGGAGCGGGACGTCTTCGAGGCCCGCGGCGAGGCGTCCCTCCAGTCCTTCAGATGCACGTGCACGATCCACGGGAGCAGCGCGTGGAGGGCACCGAGAGGGTCCTCGTCGGCCAAGAGGAAGTTGCCGGAGTCGTAGGTGAGCATCAAGTCCGGCACTTTCTCCTTGAACTCGCGCAAGTGCTCCACCTTTCCCCGCAGCGCCGCCATGCCGCCGTGATTCTCGGTCGTCACCGTGACGCCGTGGGGTGCGGCGCGCTCGCATAGCAGAGCCATCCCGTCGGCCATGCTGGCGCGGATGTCTTCATACGACCAGCCTTCCCTGCGCCCGCCCGGCGAGAGCATGAGAAGCTTGCAGCCCAGCGACAGCGCCACCTCCATGCGCTCGACGGCGGCGTCAACCGCGTCGCGCATGACGGCATCCTCTGACTGAACGAAATCGCACGGTAGACACAGGGACGTCATCGTCATCCCTGCGTCCGCGATCTGGGCCGCGAGCTCGTCCACCGGCCCGAGCTGTGTGTGCTTGTCCATCAACTCGATGCCGTCCGCTCCTGCGTCCGCGCAGCATCCGATGACGTCCTGCAGCGTCATCTCGCCGGAGTCCATCGCCGACTGAAAGCACAGACTCATCACGCTGATCTTCATGCTCCTGCGACCTCCGTCGCAAATGGTTTATGGTTAATGGTTATGGTTGACGACGCATCGACTGCGCATCAGGCGCCGAGGAATCCCTCCTCGTAGAACACGGACTTGTAGCCGTTCTCGGTGGCCCAGCGGATGGCCGTCTCTACCCGCTCGCGATAATCAGGTCGATGCCCCGAGTAGTCGGGATAGAACTGCGGCTCGTGGATCATGAGCTCGAAGAGCTCCGTCTGGTTGGGATCGGCAGCGAGGGCGTCGAGCTGCGGGACGATGTCCGGCGGCGCCACGTTGTTGACCACCATGTCGTGCTTGATGAGGAAGATGTCCTCGCGGCTGTCCCACCAGTAATCGTGCGTGTTCATGTACCGCGTCATGGTCTCGTCGAGGTACAGGCTCACGACCGGCCGGCCGTCGCGGAAGATGAAGTAGGAGACAAGACCGATGACGCCCCGCTCTCGCAAGGCGCGGCAGCCCTCCAGCGTCGCTTCGCCCCAGTGTATCGTGGTGAACGGGCTGAGCAGCTCCGGCCCGGCGAAGCGCTCGATCTCCCGGGTCACCACGTCGAAGTCGTGCCCGATCTCCTCCGCCGTGGCGCTGATGTACGGGTTGCGCGGCTGGCTGGCACGAGAGTGAAAGGTCAGTCGGATCCAGTCCGCATTGGCCTGCCACTCGTCACGGTACGTGTCCGGCATCTTCGTCAGGTCGAAGTCCTCGTGCTCGAAGAACAGATTGTGGTGCACGCGCGTACCATACTGCTCGTGCATGTCGCGCCAGAGGGCCATGTATGGCTGGTCGAAGAGCGAATCGGGCCTGTCACCGGCGATCTCGGCGAGGAAGCGGCAGTTGTCGTCGGTGGAGAAGCGATAGCGCTTGAAGGAGTCATGGTCCCAGAGCACGGTGATGTCGTAGCTCTCGCCGCCGGACGTGGCCGTTATCATCGTGCGGTGCTGGCGCAGAACCACTCGGCACGAGAAGTCCGGGCCGCGCGCGGACGATCCCGTGCGCACCAGCGGCGCAATGGCACGCCCGGCGACATCGACGCCCACAGTGACCACGCGCACGCGAGCGCCGGCTGGGGCGTCGCCCGTCACCACGATCTCCAGCCCCTCGTCGCGCGGCGTGCCCATGTTGTGGTTCAGTATGGCGCCGTCGATGGGATCGGTTATTCTGAGCACGGTATGCCTCCGGCAGTGTCGAAGTTCCAACAGGGCAATGCGGAGCCGTCGCCCGGACCCCACTGCTTCGGGTAGTTATCCGTCGGCGACCGACATCCTTCGTCGATCCGAATAACCCTGACGCCTTCCGCCCCTGTCCCGCGCCTGCGCGTGCTGAGGCTGTGCAGGTAGAGTGCCGGACGTGTGGGAACAGGGCTCAGTGGGGCTGTTGAAAAACCCCGGCGCCGGCGGCTCGTCGTCTGGCCGCCGTCCGCCCACCGCGTAGGTCGGCCTTCCGCCTTCGCGAGAGGGACGAAGCTTCGGCGGAGTCCCTTCCAGGCCGACATCGGCACCGGAAGGGAGTCGCAAACGTGAATCTCGTCATTATCGTTCTCGACAGCCTCCGCCAGGATCACGTCGGCTGCTACGGCAACGACCAGATCCATACGCCGAACATCGATCGCCTCGCCGCGGAGAGCGCAGTTTTCACGCGGTGCTGGTCGGAGTCGCTGCCCACGATCCCGGCACGCCGGGCGATGCACACCGGTGCCCGAACGTTCCCCTTCGACGAGAGGCCTCGGCCCAAGGGCGTTTACAATCGCCACAAAGGCTGGCTCCCGCTTCCCGAGGAGCAGGTGACGCTGGCAGAGCACCTGCAGCCCATGGGGTACATCACGGCGCTCATCGCCGACACGTATCACATCTTCAAACCCGGCATGAACTTCCATCGCTCGTTCAACTGCTTCGAGTGGATTCGCGGACAGGAGTTCGACCAGTGGCGCAGCGGCCCGATCAGTGACGCTCACCTGCAACGCCATGCCCACCCGAAGCGTCCGCCCAGTCGCTCGCTCAGGCAGTACCTTCAGAACCAGTCGAAACGCATAACCGAGGAGGATTATCAGTCGCCGCGGGTATTCCAGGCGGCCATGGAATGGCTCGAGGACAACGCGGAGCACGAGAAGTTCCTGCTGTGGGTGGAGTCGTTCGACCCGCACGAGCCCTGGGAGGCGCCGCGAAGATACGTGGACTTGTACGACATCGGCTACCGGGGCAAGCAGTATATCGATCCGCGCGGGATTCGTCGCAGCGAGCTGAGCGACGAGGAGTTCAGGCACGTGCGGGCGCTCTACGCAGCCGAAGTCACCATGGTGGATCATTGGGTCGGGCAGTTTCTGGACAAGCTCGACGAAGTGGATCGCCGCGAGGACACCATCGTCCTCCTGCTCGCCGATCACGGCAAGATCATCGGCGAGTTCGACGCCTTCGGCATGAGCGAGAAGCAGACGTCGCCGGCATTGTACGCCGTACCGTGCATGATCCGTCATCCCTCGGCCGAAGGCGCCGGTGGGAGGATAGACGCCTGGGCGTACAACATAGACGCTATGGCCACGGTGGTGAATCTACTCGGCGTGCCGCCGCTACCGCAGGCGGAGGGGATCGACCTCTGGCCGCTTGTCACCGACGGCGCCCCGGCGCCCCGCGATCACCTCGTCTGCGCATACAACACCGTCGAGTGCGTCTGGCAAGACTCGTGGCTCTACGTAAACAAGACGGAAGAGGGCGTCGAGGAGCTCTACGACCTGAGCAGCGACCCGGGCCAAACGAGCAACGTTGCCAACGAGCACGGTGAACTGCGGCAGGAGCTTGCCGAGAAGCTGCGAGCAATAGTAGCTGGGGGGCATGCTACGGGCGACCCGTGATTTTGGGGACAGACACCGAGGTGTCAGTCCCCGAAACTCAGTTGGTCCCTCAGAATGACATCGACCGGCAAAGTCTCGTTGTAATACTAGTTGGGCGCGGCCGGTTCGCCGTCGTCCTTGAAGCGGCGGCGTCTCGCAAGCAGCGCATCCCGAAGAAACAGGACAGCCACCGTCGCATACGCGGGAATGCGCCACACCTGATGGCGCTTTTGCGCCTCAAGAAGCAGCCGCCACGGGAAGCCCCCATCGGGCTGAAGGAATTTCAAATACCAGAACATCGGGACGACGGCCAATGCGAGCAGAGAGGCCCGCGGGCGGAAGCACAAGAAGGCAAGCATGACCGTGCCGTACCAGGGGAAGGTGACCGGGCTCAGCAGGATGACCGCCGCCGAGACGGACGCCAGGCAGTGCACCAGCCCCAGGTGATCGGACCGATCCAGGCGCAGAGCGCGCCAGGCGGCGTACGCGAGGGCAGCAAGAGACACAGCGGCACGGGCGACTGCGTTGCCCATCTCACCGAGCGGCCTGGCCGCCAAGGCGATGAGTGAGAATAGCGAATCGTTCTCGTGCCACCGGCCGGCGAATTCGGCGAATCCCTGCAGGCCCTCAAGGCCCGCGCCGGCGAACGGCAAAATGCCGGCGATAGCGGTCACAACGAATGCCACTCCGAGTCGTGGGCCGGCAACTCGCAGCAGCGGAACGAGCAGCAGCAGCGGCGAGAGCTTCGTCAAGATCGCCCCGCCGAAGGCCACGCCGGCGAGAACGGGCCGGCGCAGCAGGACGAGCCACGCCGCGAGGACCACCAGGAAGACCATTGGAGCGTCCATCTGTCCACGGTCGGCGAAGCCGTTAAGACAGATGGGACTCCAGGCATAGACGACAACGAGAGTCTTGGGGCGTCCCAGAGCGCCGGCCATCCCCATCAACAGGAAAACGGCGCCGAGGTCGAAGCACGTCATGATGACGCGAAGGCTCACATAGGGGTCAACGGGCAGCAAGTGGGGAATGGCAAACAGCAGCGTTGCGATAGGCCCGTATACCGAACGTACATCATTGTACTTCAGCCAGTATCCGGAATACAGATCATCGCCCTCGGCTTTGAGCTGCTCCCGGATGGGATCGTACACCTCGGCCTCCGGGGGAGCAGCGTATGGGTTCAAGCCCTCGAGCAGCACCCTTCCCTCCCACAGGTGTCGCCCGAGGTCCGGATTCCAGGGCGGGACGCCGGTCAGGATGATCAGGCGCAGCAGTGCTGCGCCGACTACGATGAGCACCAGGTCGGCCCGAGCCGCCGGCCGAGAGACGGCACCTCTCCGATACACCGCCCATACTGTCAGGAAATACAGCGTGAAAATAACGGGATACGTCAGGAAGCGGCGCTCGACGGTGGGGGCCTCTCGAGGGCCGAAGACTGCGTACAGCCATGCGTAGAGCGCTGCAAGGGCGAGCAGGACGAGCGCGAGCCACCAGCTCGGTCCGCGCCGCTTCCGAGCAGGGCGTCCGGCGGTTGGGGACGAGATGGCGAATCGAGACACGGTAGCTCCTCGTTTCCTCTTCGCCCCGTCCTATTCCCTCCCACGGCAACCCACGTCGATTTACGTATGCTTCGCTTCTTGCGTCATGTTATTTAATTCACTGACGCACATGACTGATTTTGGGTAAGCGGAGGTACTTCACGCCACCTATGCAGCAGTTTCCAACGCGCTATGCCGCCACTTCGGTTGCCGAAGCGGAACTGCGGCGGGGAGAACGACAACCGGGGAGGTACGGAGCGCATGCAAGACGAAGGCGCATACCCTACAGAGCACGGCGCACAAAGGGTCGGAGTTACCTCGGCCCAGATCAACTGCTCGCCGAAAGTGCCAGCAGTCATCTCGTCGTGACACGCAAGGAGTGGTTGCCGATGTCGGAGCACAGGACCGTGGACGCAGCATCCGTCACGGGAGTGCCGGAGCCTTGCGACTGTGACCGCGAGCGCGCGGCGGGCCTGTACCGATCTGACCGGCGGGGCTATCAGCTCGTCCTCGCTCCGGATAAGCCCTGCTGGGTTGCTGTCAACCGCAAGGGCGCCGAGCTTCTGGCAGACCTGGCTGAGCGAGGGGAGGCGGCGTCGAACGCCTGGGCGCGTGATCTCGCGTGGCGGAACGGGCTTAGTCGCGCCGAAGCCGGGCAAATCGTCAAGGGCTACGCCGCCGAGACCGCACCTGTCTGGGATGCCGCCCAAGACGGGGCCTACGAGGGACGCGGCTTCTACCTCCGCCCCACTCACCTGCGCGAGCTGTGGCTTCACATCAACAACCGCTGCAATTGCGCCTGCCGTCATTGCCTCGTGTCCTCCGGGCCGGACCGCGATGATGGTCTGCCGACCGACACCGTCACCGGCCTCATCGAGGACGCGCGTGACCTGGGCGTCGTCACGTTCTTCTTCACCGGCGGCGAGCCAATGCTCCGCCCTGACCTGCCGGACCTCCTGCGGCTGGTCCTCGAGGACCGGGACGCCCACGCCGTAGTATTGACCAACGGCAGCCTCATCAACGCGCACTTCCTTGAGGCCGTGGCCGATCTCGATCGCGAGCGGCTGCACCTTCAGGTCAGCCTCGACGGCAGCACGCCGCGGCTAAATGACGCGCTGCGTGCGCCACGGGCATTCGAGCACACGACCGCAGGGATCCGCCAGGCGGCGGACGCGGGAATCGATACGACGGTAGCGACTGTGGCGGTCAACGCAAACCTACACGACCTGCCGGCCATGGCCCGCCTGCTGCCACAGCTCGGCGTATGCTCCTGGCACCTCATGTGGCAGCACGTCCGTGAACGGGGAGCCTCCGAGGCCGTCGCGCCCCTTGAGCAGCTCACCCGGGCTGTTCTTGAGCTGAAACAGATTGCGGCGGAGTCCGGCGTTCGCATTGACAACTTTGAGACCTTCAAAGCCATCATCAACGGTGAGCCCGCCACCAAGCGCGACGGCACGAATGCGTGCTGGGACAGCCTCGCGATCTACGCCGATGGCGGCGTGTACCCATCCGCTGCTTTCGTCGGGATAGACGATCTGCGCGCCGGCAGCGTGCTCGAGCAGCCGCTCAGAGAGATCTGGCTCGAATCGCCAGTCCTCGAGGAGTGTAGGCGCCGGACGGCCGTTTCGTCGCGCCGCGCGGACGAGGATCCCTTCTTGCTGCTCCATGGAGGCGGCGACCCGGAGCACGCGTATTTCTTCGGCGACCGCGATGCCGCCGCGCAAGACCCCTATCTGCCGCTGTATCGCGCCATGATGCTGGACGCGGCCGACGAGGTGGTCGCCGAGCGAATAGCGCTGATGGGTGCACGCGAGGACGTACCCGTGGTGTATCACGTCATGGGACAGGACGGCCTGGGGTGTCCCGTTGACGCGGGTGTGGAGAACACCGGACGCCACAGAATTGACTTCATCCACTCCAACTGCGTTCTCATGCAGGACGTGGTTGGCCACACACGCCAGATCGTGCGAGACTTCTACGGGGAAGCCGCCGTGAATACCAAGTGCGACGTGTGCTGCCCGGTGCCCGCGGATGAGGGGGCCTTGGACCACATTCCTGACGTCAACCTCGAGCGTTCCTACGGGTGCGGGAGCCCGGTGTTCGCGGCAGACGTGACCGAGGGTGAGACCGTGGTTGACCTGGGTTCGGGCGGCGGGATCGAGTGCTTCGCAGCCGCGAAGATGGTGGCTGCAAGCGGGCGCGTCATCGGCATCGATATGACGCCGGAGATGCTGGCGCTCGCCAACGATGCGCGCCCCCAGGTAGCGGCCAACCTCGGCTACGACAACGTGCGGTTCGTGGATGGGTATCTGGAGAGCCTGCCACTGCGAGACGATCTCGCCGACGTCGTGATCTCGAACTGCGTCATCAACCTCTCGCCCCAGAAGCTCAAGGTGTTCGGCGAGGTACTACGAGTCTTGAAGCCTGGCGGTCGCATGGTCATCTCCGACATCACCGCGGGCGCCGACGTTCCGGACCACATCAAGTTCAATCCGCGCCTGAAGGGCGAATGCGTGGGAGGAGCCCTGCGGCGCGACGAGTTGCTGCACATGCTGACGAAGCTGGGCTTTGCTGATGTCCGGACAATCAGCGAGCTACCGTGGCGCGAGGTTGACGGCGTGGAGTTTTTCGCCGACACGGTGGTGGCGACCAAGCCACGGCCGGGCCACAGACCCCTCCCCTATGTCGGAATCCGGCGAGCGGGGGCAAACGCGTGCGAGTGCGGGCCGAGCACTGAGGTCCCTTCGGCCGGCGGAACGGTGTGCTGTGCTCCGCCTGAGTGTGCGCCGTCGGCGGGGGACACGGAGGCATGTGATGAGACGACTTCGGGAGGCTCTTGCTGCGCTGGCTCTGATTTTGACGCTCCTCCTGGCCGCGTGTAGGCCGGTCAATACCCTTGAGGGAACCCCGCAGACCACCGTCGCAGAGGCCACTGAGGGCACGGGGCAACCAACCGAGCCTTCCCCTCACACCCCATCGGCCTTCACCGGTGACGTCGCCATGCGGCACATCCGGTTCCTCTCCGAGGAGCTGGGACCGCGCCCTGCAGGAAGCGACGTGCTCGAGCAGGGATGCGACTACGTGCTGGAAGCTCTCCAGGCAGCCGGCTACGATAATGCCCGGAAGATACGGTACGAGTTGCCCAACGGCAAGATCCTGGCCAACATCACGGCGACAAGGGCCGGCAGGAGCGACGAGGAGATCGTCCTGGCGGCACACCTGGACACTGTCCCCAACAGCCCCGGGGCCAATGACGACGCTTCCGGCGTTGCGGCCATACTTGAGCTGGCAGAGATCCTGGCCGACGCCGAGCCGCCTCGATCGGTGCGTTTCGCCGTCTTCAAGTCCGAGGAGACGCTGGAGGACTACGACGTACACGGCTTCGGCTCCCTCCAATTCATCGAAGCCCTCGAGCCCGAGGCGATCGAGAAGATCCGTGCCGCCTGCTGGCTCGATAAGATCGGCGCCGGACCGACTCTGAAGGTCATGCACATCGAGGACACGCCCGCCGGCCTCGCCAAGCACCTGCAGACGCTGGCCCGCCGGCGCGGCATGCAGCCCAAGCTCATCGCGGCGAAGCGCTGGAGCGAAGAAATGGCGTTCGAGGACCGCGGCATCCCCACCGCGTGGATCGAGTACGGCCCCGCACCCCAACTACATCAGCCCGAAGACGACATCGCCAACGTGGAGCAGGAGAAACTGGCGGCCATTGGCGCGCTGGTTCACGACTGGATCCTCGAGGAGCCCGCCCCATGACCAACTACGTCATCATCGGAAATTCCGTCGCGGCGAACGCGGCGGCACGCCGCATTCACGACCTGGATCCGGAGAGCCCCATCACGATGGTGAGCGATGAGCCCGAGCCCTACTACTCCCGCTGCGGCCTGATGTACTACGTCATGGACCACTGCTGGCGGCGGGACCTGTACATTGCCGACCAGGAGCACTACCGCCGCATGAACGCCACGCTGGTGCACGACAAGGTGACCGGTGTGAACGCGGGCGCCCACGAGCTGCAGCTCGAGAGCGGCGACACGATGCCCTACGACAAGCTGCTGATAGCGTCCGGCACACGAGGGAACAGGCTGGGCGTCGAAAATGAGGACGCTGACGGGATTCACGACTTCGTCACCCTGGCGGATGCCGACAAGATCCTGGCCGAGACTCGCACTGCTCGGCGGGCGATGGTCATCGGCGGCGGTCTTATTGGTGCGGAGGCCGCTGAGGTGTTGCACGCGCTGAAGGTCCCCACAAGCTTTCTCATCCGCGAGGACTACTTCTTCCCCATACTGTGCAGCGAACTACAGGGGCGGTGCGTCGAGGAACGGTTTGCGCACCACAACGTGTCTATGCACCTCCAACGATTGGTCGATCGCTTTGAGGTAAACGAAGCCGGGCACGTGAGTGCCGTCATCGACGACGCGGGAGATCGGTATGAGGTAGACCTGGTGGTACGGTCCATTGGTGTGTCTGCCGCCATGGAGTTTCTCGACGGAAGCGGCATCGAATCCGATAGGGGCATCCTGGTAGACGAGTGCATGAGGACGAGTGACGCCGACGTCTTCGCGGCGGGAGATTGCGCCGAAATCAAATTCCCCGGCCAGGAGCGCACCGTCATCCAGAAGCTCTGGTACACGGCCCAACCGATGGGGTGGGTGGCGGGCGAGATGATGACCGGCGGCGAGTGCCACTACGAGCAGACGACCCCGTACACGTCCGCCATGTTCATGGACCTGGACTTCTGCAGCCACGGCGAGGTGCCCGCCCCCTGGAACGATTATGAGGAACACAACATCGAGGCTCCCAACGGCCTGGATTGCCTGAGGCTCGTGCACGAGGACGAGCGGCTCGTGGGAGCCACCTTCCTCGGGACGGCCCTCACAAAAGAAGACCTCGAGCACATGGTCTCCACCTCGATGACTCTATCGGCGGCCATCGCCAGCGTGCAGCGGGTGTTCGGCGACAAGGTATCGGACAGGGCGCCTCGCGCGCGAATCGGGGAGCGGCGTAGGCTTTCGCGGCGGCCGCCCTTCTGGCCGTTCGGCACACGGAGAACCTGGCGCGAAGACTGCCTGTAGGGTGCTGCCACCATGCCGCTAACACAATGGCCTAAACATCCCATTATCGGCTTACTCCTCATCATAACGGCCATCTATCTGGCCCAGATGTGGCCAGCATACTTCTGGGTCCCAGTGGTAGTGCTCGTTGTTCTGCTGATCCTGACGCGCAAGTGGACGGCTGCGCCTTTGGTGGCCTTGGCGCTGTTGATCCTCGGCTTCTACTTCTCAATGCGTTTCGGCGAGTGGAAGATCCGCGTCGGGGGCTACAGCTACGGCGCCAGCTTCTGGTACGCCGTGCTCTACACGGTCGCGATCCTGACCATGGGCGTGCGATTCATTGTGCTGTACTGGGGCAAGGACCGGTACATGATCTGCCGCACCTGCTTCAATATGGGAGCCCAGCTCTTCATTGGATTCATGGCCGCATATCTGCTCCCCTATGAATGGATGGGCGGCAGCAGGGACAGCTCCGGTTCCGGCGTCTTCTTCATGTACGTCTGGCCTCTTGAGGTCAATGCCCTGCTCATCGGCAAGTACTACGCACTCTCGAAGATCGTGAAGATATTTCTGGCCTACAACCTCATCGCAGCCCTCGTCATAATGCCGGTGCTGGTGTATTTCCACGGCAGGAAGCTCTACTGTTCGTGGCTGTGCGGGTGCGGTTGTCTGGCCGAGACCTTCGGCGACCCATTCCGCCGACTCACCCCCCGGAGTAGGTGGGCGCGGAAGGTGGAGCCGGTCATCTGGGTCTTCGTGGTGGCCGCCATGGTTTTCACCGTTTACGCGCTGCTCGCACCCAAGGAGAAGCTGGCAGCGATCCTCGATGTCGGCGAGCATTACGACTTGGTGGTCAAATTCGTGTTCTCCAGCCTCGCGGGCGTTGGCTTGTATAGCCTGATGGGCGCGCGAATCTGGTGCCGCTACTTCTGCCCGTGGGCCGGACTGTTCGGCCTCCTGGCTTACTACGGCCGCTACGCCATCCGCACGCGGGGGGAGCTGTGCATGGCGTGCGGCATGTGCAACACATACTGCGAGATGGGCATCGACATCCGGGGGCACGCCATGCGCGGCGAGCCGGTCAAGACCACGTCGTGCGTGGGATGCGGGATGTGTATCCAGAAGTGCCCACGGCGCGTGCTGTCGTTCGCAGTCGAGTGAAACAGCCCTCACCGGCGGCTGCCATCGGCGTGGGTATTCAGTGATAGAGGCAGGTGGGAATGATGTGGAGAGCAGCGGGTGCATGCATGGTCGTGGTATGGCTCGTGGGTGCGTGGGCAGGGGCCGACTCGACGCCCTACAGGCCCCCGGAGGGCGGAGACCGCTGGCAGTACAGCACCGTGGTCCTCAAGGGAACGGAAGTTGACAAGGACGCCAAGGGGAAGGCGATCCTGGCGTGTAACATCGCGGAGACACAGCACCGGATCCAGCTCGCCGCCGAGAACCTCGTCAAAGAGGGCACATATTCGGTCTGGCTGGTGAAGTTCGACGTGAAGAAGAGGAAGACGATCAGGCAGACGCGCGTGGATGACCCGGCCCGCTCGCTGAAGGCCGATCTGTTCGGCAAGCTGGCCTTGGCCTCCAACCTCAGCTCCTGTCCGCAGGGCAGGTACAACCAGGTGCAGGTGCGATACCACGCCGACGGCAACTCGCGCGACACAACGAAGGCGCGAGCCGCCCTAATCGGCAAGATACCATAGGAGGCCCGCCATGCTGCGCTATCCTTTGCTGCTACTGCTGGCCGTAACCCCTGGTGCGTCGGCGTGGGCCTCCGAGAGCTACAAGCCCCCGGAGGGCGGAGCGTGGCAGAAGGCGACTTTGTACCTCAAGCCAACCGGCCCCTTCCACGATGCCGCCGGAGCCGTCGTCTTCGCCTGCAACATGGCGGAGACGTTTCACCGGTGCTACCTGCATGTCAAGGGGGTGCGTCCTGACGCGCTGTACACCCTGTGGCTGGTGGACATGGAGGGGAGCAAGGTGAGGCGCACCCACGAGATGACCTCAAGGTGGCACAAGCTGCGCGCCGATCGCCAGGGCATGATCAGCTTCGTCGGCGGCTTGCCCTGGTGCCCCGTCGGCAGGGACGTGGTGGTGGTGAAATACCACCCGAACGATCGCCGGGCAGGCTTCTCCCAGGGCATCACCGTGCTGAAGGGCTACCTGCGCACGATGCAGTAGAGCCCGCCTATCGTGACGCTGTACCCCGACGGCGGCGCCACAGCGCATACTCCACGCCGGCCATTGCGTAGAGCAGTATGAACTCCGGAATCCGCACCAAGAAGCCCAGTGGCTTGTCGTAGTAGTAGACATAGGGCGCCAATAGCAGGAAGGTGACGACCACCCCCGTTACCGCCGGGTACAAGCACACGAAGGGCAGCACCCAGGACACGTACCAGGGGAAGAAGGTCGGGCTGAGCAGAAGCAGGGCCCCCAACACGCAGCCGACGTGCAAGATGACGTCGCCCCGACGCACACTCAGCCACCCAGTGAGCGCTATCATGACGCACGCCGTGATGGCCCGAGCCGTCCCGTCGCCGAGGAGGTATCGCAGAACGGCGAAAACGCTGCTGTTATTCTCCCACTGGCGCAGGTAGGCCAGGCTGCCGGAGAGCAGGTCGCTCACGCCCGCGCCGACGAACGGCGCCAGCACCCCCACGCACAGCGCAGCGAAAGCGACGATGCCCTTCACTCCCGTGCGCCGCAGGAGGAGCGGAGCCGCCAGGATCATCTGCGTTTTTGCCATGACGCTGAGGCCAATCAGCGCGCCGCTCCGCCACATGCACTTCCGCTCAAGCGCGTACAGAGCTGCCAACAGCAGGAAGACTGATATCGGATCAAGGTGCCCGCCGATAGCGAATTCGTTGGCCAGCAGCGGGTTCCAGGCGTAGATTGTCAGCCACTTCTGGTCGAGGCCTCGAGCGCGGAGCAGGAGAAGAAGCGGCCAGAGGCACAGCAGGTTGAACCCCATGGCGAGCAGCAGAATGCGCCGCGGCGTGCGGTCGAGGAAGTAGCCGGCGCCAACGAGGAATTGCGTGACCGGCGGGTAAATCGTCTTGATGTGCTTGTAGTCGATAAGCTCCCAGTAGCCGTCGCGGAGCCGGGCGAGCTCGTGATCCCCCGGTGCGTATCGATACGGATTCACGCCGTGAGCGAGAACGAGCCCGTCCCAATGATACCGGTAGGCGTCGTGATCCCACCGCGGCCTCCGGCTGTAGGGAGCGATCTGTATCAACACGGCGATGGCGATGATCAGGCGAGCCGACACCACGCAGGCGGGGTTGCGCACGAGAAGCAGCGCGGCGAAGTAGCACAGAAACGCCGCCGCCATCACCACGAGAAAACCGGGGATCTGAGCCGCAGAGTCCTCGAAGGATCGCACGGCGAAGAGGCACACCGCGATGGCCACACCCAGTAGCACGACCCGGGTGTCCGTCCTCATCCCGGCTCTCGACGAGGAAGACGCCATTGGCGCGGTCATCGATGAGATACCTCGTCCACCGGTCACCGACATCCTAGTGGTGGACAACGGTTCGTCGGACCGGACCGTCGAGGTGGCCAGGGCGCATGGCGCTCGTGTCGTCCGCGAGGAGCGCCGCGGCTATGGCAGCGCGTGTCTGCGGGGCCTTGCCGAGATCGGCGACACCGACATCCTCGTGTTCCTGGACGGCGATCACAGCGATTACCCCGAGGAGCTTCCCAGCCTCATCGGCCCCATTATCGCGGGGGAAGCGGATCTCGTGATTGGCTCTCGCGCTCTCGGCGAAAAAGAGCCCGGCTCCCTCACGCCTCAGCAGGTATACGGCAACCGGCTCGCCTGCCTGCTCATGCGGCTGTTTCTGGGCCACCGATATACCGACCTGGGACCCTTTCGCGCAATACGCTGGGATGCCCTACAGAGACTCGACATGATGGACACGAACTACGGATGGACGGTAGAGATGCAGATCAAGGTCGTGCGAAGAGGTCTGCGCGTCGTCGAAGTGCCGGTCCGCTATCGCCGCAGGATTGGCCGGTCCAAGATATCGGGCACCGTGTCCGGCACAATCAAGGCGGGCTTCAAGATCATCCTTACTATTCTCAGGTACGCTCTGTGGTGAAATGCACGCTGGTCCTATTTGCCAAGCCGCCCGTGCGCGGGGTGGCGAAGACTCGCCTGGCCACCGCCATCGGCGCTGGCGCCGCAGCTCTCGTTGCTGAAGCGCTTCTGGCGGATACGCTGACGCTATGCGAGAGCATCGGCTCTCCTCGGCCGGAACTGGTCCTGGCATTCACCGATGACCGATCGTACTTCGCCGGGGTCGTCTCTCAGCGGTGGCCCCTGCTTCGTCAGGAAGGGGCGCACCTCGGCGAGCGCCTCGAGAACGCGCTGGCTGCCCTTCGGCCCTCATCGGACGATGCGACCGTATTCGTTGGAATGGACGCGCCGCATTTGCCGCAGGAGTTCTTGCGGCGGGCCTTCGATGCCCTTCGCGACTTCGACACCGTGCTTGGGCCGTGCGAGGATGGCGGATACTACCTCGTGGGCGTCAGGGGCATCTGGCCGCGCGGGATTCTCGCCGGCGTCCGCTGGAGCACGGAGCATGCCCTTGACGACACACGGGCCGCGTTTGAGAAGGCCGGCCTCGGCTGCGCAACGCTGCCGGAGTGGTACGATATCGACGACGTCGAATCTCTGCACCGACTGGCAGCGGATCTGGACACACTGCCGCCCGATGCACTTCCGCACGTGCGTGCGGCGCTGGCGACGTAGTACCGAGCCCCCGCCCCACAACGCGGGTCGCTCAAGATGGCTCTCCCTGGCGCCAATATCATTGACCACCAACCATCGGCTTTACTGCTCAGACGCCACGGTCGTGCCGGCCAACGGCTTCCGCAGCTCCGCCCACTCCGCGTTCCGGTCGTTGAGGCGCCAGTCGTATTCGAGATACTCGACGCTGAAGTCATCGCCGATCTGATTCGCCACGTCCTCAGGGGCGTAGAGCCTCACATAATCGAGCACGCTCGGATCCTCGATTCCCTTGACCTCCGTCAGCCACCTCAGGAAATCCTCCTGATACCAGTCGAGAATGGAGGTCAGGCTCACCGTCTTGGTCTCCACATCGACGACGAGGTGCGACGGATCGGCGAAAAACCTGCGGGCTTCTCTCTCGAGCTGCTCGTCCAGGCGCTCCGGATCAAAGGCCTCCTGCGGCAGCCACGGGCAGCTCATGGAGGCGCAGTTCAGGGCGAAGTGCACCCGAGGCTCAAGAAACGCCGTCCGCACTATGTCATTCTCAATGTTGTTGAGCGAGAGGTCATCGCCACCGCACGTCTTGTCCTCGATGTCGAACACGCCAGGATCCTCGCCGATGTCGTTGACGCTTTCCGTCGGGTACGCGTCAATGACGGCTTTCATCATCCACGCGTTGTAGGCGTTGATCCAGTAGGCCAGGGCTTCTTCTTCGCTGCTGAAAGTTGCGATGTTGTTGTTGGGGCTGATCTCCGCGACCTGCCTCAGGAACGCGTCCAAGTCTTTGTGGTCCTTCTTCAGCCCCTCGTAGTCCACCATCCCCACCTCGTCCACATACCGCTTAGACAGGCGATCGAGCGGCTTGATGTCGAACCATACGGCCGCGGTGGACGCCCGCGGGATGACGAGGTGCTCCGGTGGTGCTGCCGTGGGCGCCTGAAAGACGAACATCAAGGCGGCTAGGGCCACAACCATCATCCCGACCGTCATTCCGAGCCCGACGCCTATCGGGCGACGCGGTGTTTCCATACGACCACCTCACGAGTGTGACAGTCTGCAAGTCCTACGAGGCAGACAGCTTGTCGTTTAATGATTACGCATGGGCACGGCCTTCCCCTTGCTGCCGTACCTCTACCCGTTCTGCTTCCTCGGACCGTGAAAAAGTTTACAACCGGCGACCGGGCAGCGTGCCAGACGGCGATCCGCCCGAGCGCGCAGGAGAATTGCCCCCATGTGCGAAGGATGGGCTCAAAGGTGATATTACTCGGAGGGCCCCTTCTCATGCGCATTTCATTGGGCTACGGCCGTGGCACCGTTGGCTTTCATGTGCCTGACGGCCATCTGGCAGGGATCATCGAACCCAAGAGCGCTCGCCAAGTCGGCGACGTGCGTGCCGCCGTTGACGAGTCGCTGCGCCAACCGGTCGGCACCCCGCCGTTGCGGCAGCTACTTTCCGGCAAGCAATCCGTATTAGTCCTTACGGTGGACAACACGCGGCCATCGCCGACGCCCCTGCTGGAACCCATCCTTGCCGCCTGCGACGAGGCGGGCGCGGAGGTCACGATCGGCATCGCCATCGGGCGGCATCGGCAGATGACCGGCGATGAGATAGCCGAGCACCTTGGGGCTGAGATCGCGGCGCAGCGCCCGGTGCTGCAGCACGATCCCTTCGACGACGCGGCTCACGAGGACCTCGGCGAGACGAGCCGAGGCACGCCGATCCGGATCAACAAGATGGCCTTGGCGCACGACCTCGTGCTCGGTGTGGGGATCGTGGAGCCCACCTATCTGTCGGGCTTCACCGGCGGCCGCAAGATCGTGATGCCCGGCATCGCGCACCACTCGACCATCGACGCGAATCACTATCTCATCGTCGATCCGCGCACCAAGATCGGTGTCCTCGACGGCAACCCCATGCACGAGGACATGATGGAGATGCTCGAGCGGGTGCCCCTGGCGTGGATAACCAACGCCGTCGTCGGGCCCGACGACGAGGTCGTGGCCGTGTTCTCGGGCGATCCGCGCGCGGCACATCGGCGGGCGTGCCAGCGCTCGGCGGGCATTTACACCTGCCACGGGGCCAGCGCGAAGATCGTCATGGCCTCGCCCGGCGGCGCGCCGTACGATGTGTGCATGGTGCAGACGAAGAAGGCCGTCGTGCCGGCGACTGATATCGTGGAGCCCGGCGGGGTCATCATCCTCGTGGGTGAGAACCCGGAGTGCTGGGGCGACGAGGCCGCGTTCGAGGAATGGATGACGCAGCTCCAGCCCGCCGAGGCTGTTTCGCGGGCAAAGCAGCGAGAGCTCTTCAGCCTCGGAGCGCACGGTGCGCGCATTCTGGCTCAGCCAATGGTCGAGAAGGGCGCCAGCGTTCTTCTCGTCACCTCGGACCAGATGCGCGAGGCGGCAGGCGACAGCTTCCTGAACGCGACGAGCAGCATCGACGAGGCCCTGGACGAGGCGCATGCTATCGCGGGCAACGACGCGAGCGTGGCCGTGATACGCAAGGCGAGGCGGGTGATCGTATCCGACGAGGCATCGCGACCGCACTCGTAGGGGCGACCCGGCAGGTTGCCCCTACTTCAGAGGTCCTCCGCCGGCGCTCAGGATTACGCCGAGAGCAGATGAAGCTTACATATGCCGTCGAGGTGAAGCGACCAATGTGGCGAGGAGCGACGTGTGTGTTGGCGATAGTCGCGGGATTGAGCCTCATGCCGCCGCAGGCGCGGTGCGACTACCAGGAGGGCATTATCCTGGAGTTCGACACATCCCAGGGGCTGACAACGGGCTCGTACGACGCGGGGTGGAAGCGAGCGTTTCCTGAGGACGGGGCGACCTGGAAGGACGCGGTGGTGACGCGCAAGCGCGGCGCGCGCATCCAGGCGACCGTGCACATACCATTCGCGGGCACGTACGAGGTGAACGCACACGTGGCGCAGCAGGGCTCGGAGGAGCGGGTGCGCGTCGGGGTGGCCACGTACATCGTGTTGGCCGGGGGCACGTACGAAGGCCCGAACGCACCTCGAGAGTGGATATACCTGCCACTCGGCGTGCAGGACCTGGATGCCGGTCCCGTGCCGGTGGAGCTGGAGCACGTCGGAAGAGCGCCGGACGCCGGCGGCGCGGGAGAGCCGCTGGCCTTCCTGGACTATCTGCACCTGCGGCCCGTGAGTGCCGCATTGGGGAAGGTCGTCATCGCGGGCGTGTCGGTGACGGACCACACGGGCGCCACGCCCGCTCTGCCGCTGAGCGGCGATCTGCTCACCATCTCTGCGCTCATCCGGAACAACTGCGCCGCCGTGCTGCCACAGAGCCATTTAGCGTGCTCGGTGGGCGGGGAGGAGATCGGCCGCACGTGGATCGACGTAGTTCAGCCAGGCGCCGAGACCGAGGCGCAGATCCAGTGGCGGGCGCGCAAGGGCAAGCACGCCCTGGCGCTCGCCGTCGAGCCGGCCGCAGCCGCTGAGGGCATCGATGCGAGCGCCGCGAAGGCCTCGGTGACCGTCGCGGTTGCCGCTGCCGGCCGGCCGCAGCTTCTGGCCCAGCTTGCGGTCCTGGAGGCCGAGAGCGAGAAGGCGGTCACACGAGTCACGGTGGGAGATGCTCTGCTGATTCGGGTGAGCGTCAAGAACGTGGGCGACGTCGTGGCCGATAGCGTACGCGCCACGGTTCGGGCCAACACAGAGCCACTGCCGCCGGCCCTGCTCCCCCTCGGGAGCGTCGAGCCGGGCGAGAGCGTCGCGGAGGCCCTCGAATGGTCCCCGGAGGCCGGCGACTATACGCTCGGGGTGGAGCTGGTGGCTGAGAACTTCGACTCCCGCCTGGGCGAGCCGCTGGCGCAGGCGACGGTCACGGTCGTGGCCAAGCGTTTTCCGTGGCAGATCGCCGTGGGAGCGGCCATCGCACTGAGCGCCATCGGCCTGCTGGTACTGGCCGGAGTACGCGCTCGAGGCAAGCTGGCCGAACAGCAGCTCGCGCCTGGGGAGACCGAGCTATCCCGGGCGGACCGAGAGGCCGGGCGGGCCAAGTTCTGCCCGCGCTGCAAACGGGCATATCCGGCGCACGTCAACTATTGCCCCGATGACGGCGCGCGGCTGCAGTGATGTGGTGCGCCTTTCGGCGTACTCATTGGAGTCGTCTCCGGGCCCCCTCGGGGAGCAGCACGCGCCGCGCCGGTACCATGGACACGTCCGGACGCAGGCCACGGACATGCCGACCTCATCGCATCACGAGAAGCTGCGGGCATTTTCTTTCACATTCCAGGCAGGTACTGGCGGCCCCGACGTCTAAGTGACCAAATACGGTAGGTTGGCGCTCGCAGAGCTGAGGACGAACAGGGGAATGCGAGAGCGCAGCCAGCAGCGGACGCAAGACGCCGCACGCTCGTTGCGGCGGGAGTTCGATCTATACCTGAGAGGCGCGCCTGATAGCGGGCCTCGGCAGCCGGTCTCGTGCGGAGGAATGATTGTGCGTAGCGTTGTGGGCTTGACCGTAGTGTTGTGTAGCTTGGCGTGCTTCATGGCCCTGGAGGCGCGCCCGGCGTATGCGTGGTACATCCAGACGGCTGACGCGGCCGGCGATGTGGGATGGGGTACATCAGTTGCGGTGGACACCAGCGGCTACCCGCGGATTGCCTATTACGACTACGGCAACGGGCACCTCAAGTACGCCGCGTGGAACGGGAGCAGTTGGGATATCCAGACAGTAGACAACGGTCGGGATGTGGGTGAGTATCCGTCTCTCGCTCTGGACTCCAGCGACTATCCTCGGATAAGCTACTATGACTCTCGCAACGGCTATCTCAAATACGCCGCCTGGACCGGCAGTGGGTGGGCCATCCAGACGGTGGACACCACTCACGACAGCGGATGGGGCACGTCTCTGGCCTTGGACGAGTCTGGCGATCCGCACATAAGCTACGGATACGCTCCCGGCTCTTCACCCCCCTCCGTGCTGAACTACGCTGCCTGGGCCGGCAGCACGTGGAGAATCGAGACCGTGGACCCGAGCGTTGATGTGGGCGACTACACTTCCATTGCTCTGGACACATCGCGGAATCCCCATATAAGCTACTACGACAGCGACACCGGTCGGCTCAGGTATGCGAGGTGGACCGGGAGCACCTGGATAATAGAGACAGCGGATAGCTCGCCGTATGTCGGCGAATACAGCTCCCTGGCACTGGACGCGAGTGATGGGGCGAGGATAAGCTACCACGACGGTTTTTACGGGCGCCTCAAATACGCTGCCCGGAACGGCAGCACGTGGACCATTCAGACAGTGGACACTGGCGGCCATTTGGGCTGCTACACTTCGCTGGCGTTGGATCCGAACGGCTACCCGCGCATCGGTTACTTGGATTGGAGCAACGAGGACCTCAAATACGCCTCGTGGAACGGCAGCGAGTGGGATATCGAGACCGTGGACAGCGCCGGCGACGTCGGCTGGGCCACATCGCTCGCCCTGGATGCTGCGGGGTTCGTGCACATAGCTTACTGCGACTGGATCTCAGATGTGGACGGGGACCTGAAGTACGCCACCAACGCGCCCGCGCCATCGCATGCCCTCCCCACGCCGGGGTATTACATGATCTCCTTCCCGCGCACGCCTGCATCAACGACAGTGCACAGTCTGCTCTGCGACGATCTCGGCTGCGGCAATTACTACCTGTGGGCCTGGGAGGGGGGCGGGTACCAGAGCATACCGACGGCTCTGCCCGGATGCCAAAGCACCACGCTCGACACTCGAGAGGGGTACTGGATCCTGGCTCCGGCGACGACACTGGATGTCTGGGGCGCGGCGTCGGGCGCGGATGGCGTTCTACCGCTGCAGACGGGCTGGAACATGGTGGCGGCGCCCTTTGAGGCTACCATCGACAGCCTGCTTGTAGACCGCCTGGGAGACGTGTGCAGCCTGGCGGACGCGCAGGAAGCCGGCTGGGTTCTCGCAACGTTCTATTACTCGCACGATGGCACGGGTAGCTACCATACGGTCACCATCCACAAGACGCCCGCGGATCGACTCGCGTTCTGGCACGCCTACTGGGTGCTGGCCGGTGTTGACTGTTCCCTGATCGTCCCGTGCCCCGCGTCCAGCGCGCCGACAGGCACTGGAGCGGCTTCCCGCGATGCCCTCGCTTTGGCGCCTGCATGGACCTTCGATGTTCAAGCCAGCACCTGTGGCAGCACAGACAGCATGACCATCGCCGCAGCCGACGGCGCTTCGGAGGACTTCGACGGGATCGCGCTCGACACGCCGAAGCCTCCCGCGGCGCCGGCTAAGAGCGGGCTGCGGATGGTGCTCGGGCCACGGGAGCCGGACGCCACGGCTCCAGCCGCGTGGCTCCGCGAGCTGGCGATGGAGACCAAGGGAACCGGCCAACAGGTCATCGACTGGCAGTTCACGGTGGCCGGCGGAGCCAAGGGCGAGGCGGTGACGTTGAGCTGGCCGGAGCTGCAGCGGCTCCCGAAGGATCGAGTGGCCATCCTGACGGATTGTGACACGAGCCAGCGGACCTTCATGCGCACGCGAGCGCAGTACGAATTCGCTGCCCCGGGGGACGGCGCCAAGCGCCGGTTCAACGTGGCGGTGAAGCCAGCAGACCAATGTGGGCTGCTCATCAGCAGCTTCTCGGCAGCGCCACTGCGGGGCGGTCGCGGAGCGGAGCTGACGTTCAGCCTCTCGGCCGATGCGACTGTGGAGCTCAGCGTGCTGAACGTGGCCGGTCGGCTGGTGCAGCGAGTGCGCGAGGGCCTCGCTGCCGAGGCCGGAACGCACACGGTCACCTGGGCCGGGCGCTCGCTCAGCGCAACCGTCCCCCCGAATGGTCTGTACCTGTGCGTCCTCAGCGCAAAGGGTCTTGATGGCGAGCGAGCCCGCGCTGTGCGGCCATTCAGCATAACGCGGTGAGCGGCCGTCACCCATTGGACTCACCCGCAGGACTGTGCACGGACGTGACTCCCCTTGACGTGCCTCACGCCCCTTGAAGGCCAAGTCCGGCACGCACGAGCCGTGCTCCTGTGACTTGATGTGCGAAGGCCGTGGGCAAGGCCCCACTACCACTTGGCCCTCCCGTCGTCGATCACCCGAAGTTTCCGCCGCTTTTTTTCACATTCCAGGTAGGTACTGGCGGCCCCGACGTCTAAATAGACAAATGAGGCAAGTTGGCGCCTGCAGGGCGACGACAAGCAGGCGAGTGCGGCATGGCGGTCAGGAGGGGGTCCAGAATGCGCCTGATCGAGGGCAGTCAAAGCGCGTGTTCCAGAGGAGGAATGGTAATGCGTATCGTTGTGGTCTTGACCGTAGCGCTGTGTGGCTTGTTCTGGTTGATTGGGCCAGGAGTGCAACCAGCCTGTGCCTGGTACAGCCAGACCGTGGACGACGTAGGTGACGTCGGGTGGGACACCTCTATTGCCGTGGACGCGAGCGGGCATCCCCACATAACTTACTACGACTACACCAACGGGAACCTCAAGTATGCGTCCTGGAACGGCAGCACCTGGGCCATTCAGACGGTAGACAACGACTTCGACGTCGGCGAGTACTCGTCTCTGGCTTTAGATTCGAGTGGCCGTCCCTGCATAAGCTACTACGACTACTTGAACGGCTATCTCAAGTACGCCGCTTGGACCGGGAGCACTTGGGCTATTCAGCTCGTGGACACCAGCGGCGACGTCGGGTGGTACAGCTCCCTGGCCCTGGACGCCAGCGATTATCCGCACATCAGCTACGCCTGCCTTGGGTGAAGTTTTGCTCTGCTCAAGTACGCTGCCTGGACTGGCAGCAGTTGGACAGTCAAGACGGTGGACAGTTCTGGCCTGGTCGGGTACTTCACATCCATTGCTCTGGACGCATCGGGCTATCCGCACATCAGCTACTACGACTACTTGAACGGCGACCTGCGGTATACGCGATGGGCCGGCTTCACCTGGCTGCCTCAGACGGCAGACAGTGCGAACGATGTGGGCTTGTGCACTTCTCTGGCCCTCAACTCCAGTGGGTATGCGTGTATCAGCTACTACGACTATACCAACGGCGCTCTCAAGTACGCGAAGCGCGTCGGGAGCGGCTTCTCGACCCAAACCGTGGACAGCAGTGGGGACGTGGGCTGGGACACCTCCCTGGCGCTGACTCCGAACGGCCATCCGCGTATAAGCTATGCCGACACTCTCAACACCGACCTCAAGTACGCGGCATGGAACGGGACGAGTTGGGACATTGAGACGGTGGACAGCCCAGGCGATGTGGGGTACTACAGCTCACTTGCTCTGGACGCCGCCGGATTCGCTCACATAGCCTACTACGACTGGATCTCGGATTGGGATGGGGCCCTGAAGTACGCCACCAACGCGCCTGCGCCGTCGCATGCCCTCCCCACGCCGGGGTATTACATGATCTCCTTCCCTCGCATACCTGCCTCAACGACGGTGCACGACCTGCTCTGCGACGATCTCGGCGATGGCAATTACTACTTGTGGGGCTGGCAGGGAGGCGGATACCAGAGCATACCGACGACTCCGCCGGGATGCCAGACCACCACGCTCAACATGCAGGAGGGGTACTGGATTCTGGCTCCGGCCGCGCTGCTGGACGCCCAAGGGACAGTGCCCGGCGGCGATCGGGCCATACCGGTGCAGGCGGGCTGGAACATGGTGATGGCGCCCTTTGAGGCCACCATGGACAGCCTGCTCGTAGACCGCCTGGGGGACGTGCGCAGCCTGGAGGACGCGCAGCAGGCCGGCTGGGTGCTGGCGACGTTCTATTACTCGCACGATGGCACGGGCGGCTACGATACGCTCACGATCAATACGACCCCGGCGGATCGACTCGCATTCTGGCACGCTTACTGGGTGCTGGCTGGTGTTGACTGTTCACTGATCGTCCCGTGCCCCGCGTCCAGCGCGGGGACAGGCACTGGAGCAGCTTCCCGCGATGCCCTCGCTTCGGCGCCTGCATGGACCTTCGATGTTCGAGCCAGCACCCGTGGCAGCGTAGACAGCATCACCATCGCCGCAGCCGACGGCGCTTCGGATGACTTCGACGGGATCGCGCTCGACACGCCGAAGCCTCCGGCGGCGCCGGCTAAGAGCGGGCTGCGGATGGTGCTCGGGCCACGGGAGCCGGACGCCACGGCTCCAGCCGCGTGGCTCCGCGAGCTGGCGATGGAGACCAAGGGGACCGGCCAACAGGTCATCGACTGGCAGTTCACCGTGGCCGGCGGAGCCAAGGGCGAGGCGGTGACGTTGAGCTGGCCAGAGCTGCAGCGACTCCCGAAGGATCGAGTGGCCATCCTGACGGATTGTGACACGAGCCAGCGGACCTTCATGCGCACGCGAGCCCAGTACGAATTCGCTGCCCCGGGGGACGGCGCCAAGCGCCGGTTCAACGTGGCGGTGAAGCCAGCAGCCCAATGTGGGCTGCTCATCAGCAGCTTCTCGGCAGCGCCACTGCGGGGCGGTCGCGGAGCGGAGCTGACGTTCAGCCTCTCGGCCGATGCGACCGTGGAGCTCAGCGTGCTGAACGTGGCCGGTCGGCTGGTGCGATGCGTGCAGGAGGGCCTCGCTGCCGAGGCCGGAACGCACACGGTCACCTGGGGCGGGCGCTCCATCGCCGACACCGCGCTGCCCAACGGCTTGTACCTGTGCGTGCTGAAAGCCAAGAGTGCCGACGGTCAGCAGGCCCGCTCTGTGTGCCCGGTTGCCATCAGGCGGTAGCCACGGCTGCACAGCGTTGTCGCGCGAGACACACTGACAAGCCGATCCAAGAGCAACACGATCTCCCGCGCCGGCGGGCTGGTGGGGGCCGCGGGCGTTTGCCTCCCACAAGGCGCTCGGAAGCACTGCGCAGAACGGACGCGATATGCAGCCCGTTGCAGGCAGAGGAATGTTGCTGTCCGGGTTGCTCTCCTGCCTGGCCGTCGGAGTGTGTGCGGCCGGCACCTCGGAGACGCAGTCGGTCAAACGCCTCGGTACTATCGGCGAGTACGCTGTCGGGCGGCAGCCGACGGAGGTCACACACGAGCTCTTCGCCTCCGGCTATTACATGATCTCCCTTCCGCTCGTGCCTGTCTCGGCCACTCCGCACGCCTTGTTCTGCGACGATCTCGGCGACGGCAACTACTACATGTGGCGCTGGGAAGCCGGAGGCTACCAACTCGTACCGACGAGCCCCCCCGGGTGCCAGACCACGACCCTCAGCACGGAGCAGGGATATTGGCTCCTGGCGGCGGCGGCGACGCTGGACGTGACGGGCACGCCGCGGACCGGCGATCAGGTCCTCCCGCTGCGCACCGGATGGAACATGGTGGCGGCGCCATTCGAAGCCACCATGGACAGCCTCCAGGTGGACAAAGACGGCGATGTGCGGTCCCTGGCGGAGGCCCAGACGGCGGGTTGGGTGATGGCGACGTTTTATTACTCGCACGATGGTACCGGCAGCTACAGCACACTGACCATCGGTGAGATGCCTCAGCAACAACTGTCGCTCTGGTTTGGATACTGGGTGTTGGCTGGAAGCGACTGCTCCCTGATCGTGCCGCTGCCGGGGGGGCGAATCTCGAGAATAGCCGCCTCGGGCGCGGCTGCAGCTCCGCGACCGATCTGGGCTTTCGACATTCTGGCAAGCACTGCGGGCTCGGTGGACAGCGTAACCATCGCTGCGGCTGACCGCGCCTCTGAGGGCTTCGACGGCTTTGCCTTGGACAAGCCAAAGCCCCCGGCGGCGCCCAATGAAGACAGGCTGCGGATGGCGCTGCAGCCACGGCAGCTTGATAAGGCTGCTCCCATGAGCGCCCTCCGTGAGCTGCAGACGGAAACGAAGGGCGCCGCGCAGGAAACAGCGGAATGGGCGTTCAGCGTCGGCGGGGGCGTCGAAGGGGGGCGAGTCACGCTGAGCTGGCCGGCGTTAGGCCGGCTGCCGAAGGATCGGGTTGCGATCCTCACGGACCGTGACGCGCACAGGCGCATCTTCATGCGGACCCAAGGTCAGTACGGATTCACGGCCCCCGGTGCGGGCGGGATGCGGCGATTTGCCATCACGGTACGGCGCGCGAGGCGGATCGCCACGCTCGTTCGGAGCTTCTGGGTCACACCGATGAGGAGTGCGCGGGGAGCAGAGCTGACGTGGACTCTGGCGGAAGACGCGACCGTCGATATCACCGTGCTCAACGCCGCCGGCCGGCTGGTGCAGCAGGTGCGCAACGGCCTCGTCGCCGAGGCCGGCAGACACACGGTCACGTGGGACGGTCGCTCCCCGGGCGGAACGTCCCTACCGAGCGGCGCGTACCTGTGCGTCTTGAGCGTCAACACTCCTGACGGCCAGCGTGCCCGGGCCGTACGGCCCATCAGCCTCGGCCGTTAAGCAGGGCCACCGGTCGTCAGTAGTTAGTGACGGGCAACACAGCCATTTGCTGATACTTCGATTTCCTGCTGAATCCCGGTGCCCGCAGCGTGCAGCGCTCGTGGCGGCGCATCCGCGGCGACCTTCCACGAAGGTGCACGACCACCGCGCCGGGAACACCGGGGTGCGCACGAGCCGTGAATGTCTCGCCAGCCGGAGGCGACGACGCGAAGCATGGACGTTGAGCGAGCCGCGTGCCTAAACAGGTCGTGTGCGGACTACGCCAAGCGCGGCGCGGGGAACGTGGCGCCCGCGGGACGGCCCGTCCGCGGGAGACAGCGGCTGCGGTGCAGGACGTGCGGCACCACATTTGTCCCCACGACGGGCACCTTCATGTATCGTCTGCGCATTAGCGAGGACGCGTTTCTCGAGGCGGCCATGCTCCACTACGGCGGGTACTCGTCTCGCCGCATCGCCCAGGCCGTCGGCGTCTCACACAGTACAGTGCTTCGGGCGCTCAACCGGGCGGCAGAATACGCCGACCAGGTCAAGCTGGCGCTCATCCGCGAGCGCCAGGTGCCGCAGGACGTGGCCGACCGGGCGACCGAGCTCATCTGCTGGCGGGCGGCGACCAAGGCCGTGCAGCGCCACAGCGGGAAACGGCGCACCACGAGGCGGACGAGGCAGCGCGACGGCAGTTTACGGGACGTTGCCGGCGCCTGGGCCGATGAGGATTGCGACGGCATCTTGGTGGCCATCTATCGCCTGCGGGAGCATGCCCACGCGGCGCACTGAGGAACCATGCGCTATCTGCTGGAGACGAGCTTCCTCGTCAGCCTGCTCAAGGGCGACCCGGCTGCAGTGGCCTCCGTCCGCCGGCGGGAGCGCCGAGGCCTGGCCGCAGCATTCGTGTCGCTGGCGGAGCTGTACTTCGGTGCGCTGATCTCATCGGACGCCGAGCGAGGCCGAGAGGCCGTCGAGGGGCTCCGGCGGCGACTCACCGTCTTGCCGCTCGACGAGGAGACGTGCCGCGTCTTCGGCGCGGAGGCGGCGCGGCTGGCAGCAGGCGGCGTCGCAATGCCGGCGACCGATCTGGTCATCGCGGCAACGTGCCTCAGGCACGGCCTCGCCCTGCTCACCACCGATCCGCGCCAATACAAGCAGGTCCCCGGCCTCAAGGTGCTGACAGCGACAGACTGAAAGGCCCGGGCACAGCGTCGCTTCCCCACGGCGGTATCTCTTCGCATCATCTATCGACCATCGCCGTCCCCGTCGTCCAGTTGTCACCCAGGTTTAGCACAAACTTTACCCCGGTGAGAGACAGTCGTCTCAGGAGCGGGGCAGAATACTAGCGGGAAGCCTCGGCATCTCATACCTCTCGCATCGCGGGGGCGCCGCCGACCGAGGCACGAACAACACATGAACAAGGAGTTTCCGGGAAACGGGCAGCTAACGCCAGAGCGCTGGTACGGTGAGAAGCTGGGACATCTGAGCCGACACGGATACCTGGATCTGCTGCACAGCGAGGCAGGTGCTCTGGGCAGGAAGATCACAGAGCCTCTGAACGTCTTTGCCATCAAGAAATCGTTCCTCAACGCCGGTGGCAAAGAGGAGCATTGGCGGGAGATCTCGGGCCGGCTCAGCGCCCTCCATCCAATTGCGTCCCCCACTCCCAGGGAGCGTGGCAAGCCGGTTCTAACGCTCCCGCGCGCTCCGGAAGGCAAAGACGGTACGGGAGCGAAGCCGTCGCACTCAGCGCCGCAGAAGAGGGCTCGGGCGCCTGCGCAGCGTACGGCGGCCAGGCGCCCGCCAGAGGACTGGTCCAAGCAGCTTGGGCAGATTTTGCTCGAGCGCGGGGCTATCACCGAAGGGCAGCTCGAGAGAGCGCTCCAGCAGCAGCTCCGCACGGGTCATCGGCTGGGCAGTATCCTGGTGGCAACCGGAACGGTCGATCCGCACAAACTGGCGCAGGCCGTGGCCGCCCAGACGGGCTTGCTTGCGGTTGACCTGGAGCGGTACCCCGTGGATCCCGCGGCGGCAGTACTGCTGCCGACGGAGCTGTGCGAGAAGCACTGCATACTGCCCATCAAGGCATCTGGGGATGTCGTGCTGGTGGCAATGGGCAACCCCGGAGACGTGGACGCCTACACGGCCAGTCGCGAGGCGCTCGAAGGCAGGCAAGTGCGACGTGTCGTAGCGGCGGAGATACAGATCGAGAAAAGGCTCGAGCAACGCAGGCATTCCTTCGGTGCGGGGCGGTAGGAAGAGGCCGCGCACACTGGCCTGCTCTGCTCCTCACGCACCGCCTGAGTGCATCAGGCTCTATCCCCTCCCACACCGGACCATGTTTGCTGAAACGCACTGCAGTCTCTCAGTGTGACTGCGCCATGGGGGCAGGCGGCCCGGCGATCGTGAGCCTGCGGGTTCGCGTACGTGCCACCGCGCAGTGCCCCCTCTTGTCTCCAGCCAACGAGGGACACGCAACTGTCGCTTCCGCCAGGCTGTCAAGCCAATTGCAGGACCGGCCTCCAGGACCCGGCAGCAGGCGCGAGCCACACGGACAGCGAACACAGACAATGAATGACGAGTGGACGGGGAGATCACCATGGCCGACGAAGAAGCCGACCGTGAGACGGCAGGCCTGGCGAAGCGGGCGGGGCGACGCGGTTTTTGCCTCGGCTGTCTTGTGGCCGTCTTCATAGGTGTCGTTGCCGCAATCATCGTACTGAGCATGCTCTTCTCCTCGCCCGAGGAGCTGGTGGCATACGGGCAGCGCACGCTCAGCGGCCCGAGCAGCGTCGAGCAGGCCATCACCACTACCGAGGCCGCACAGGCGCGCGTGCTCCGCGGTGTCAGGCCGGTCGTGGCGCTCAGACTCACCGACGCCGACGTAAACGCCTACATCGTCGAGCACGAAAAGGAGCTGGCGCTGCCCAGGGGCCTGAAGCATCCGCGAGTGGCCTTCGGCGAGGGCTTCGCGGAAGCAAGCGTGCGGACGAAGATGGGGTTCGTCGTGCCGGTGCGGGTGCGTATCAAAGTGCGCCCGGAGATCCGCGATGGGCGGCTCGCCGTACACGCGATCGGCGGGCGAGCCGGCAAGCTGGGCCTACCGGGCAGCGTGCGCAAGAAGGTGGCAAGGACGGCCGGCCGGGTGATTCAGGAGCGCCTCGATGCCGCCGGCTTCGAGTTGCAGGACCTCGAGCTGCACAAGGGCGTGCTGATCGTTCGCGGCAAACTCCGGCCGACGGCCGAGGATGTGGAGCAATAGCCTGTGGGACAGCCTGCGACGTTACGGAGGTAGCAGGCTGGCAGCCTGCCCCACACAGGGAGGGCGACGCTCTTGAAGTGGCTATGTTGGAGCTGCAGCGTTGCCGGGCTGGTATCAGCGACACTACTCGGAGCGCATCTGGCCGCTGCACAAGCGGAACAAAGGAGACAGGGGCGAATGGCGCAGGTCAAAATCCCCGAGAACGTCGAGCTCCGTGAG
Organism: Armatimonadota bacterium; assembly: GCA_030601885.1. Lineage (GTDB taxonomy): Bacteria > Armatimonadota > Zipacnadia > JAUWAU01 > JAUWAU01 > JAUWAU01. Next base: position 165,471 of record JAUWAU010000011.1, on the reverse strand, counting down.
GATGTCGTCTACGGCAGGGGCGGCGAACGCGAGCTGAAGCTGGACCTGTACCTGCCCAAGAACGACGCGGCGGAGCGCCCGGCCGTCGTATTCATCCACGGAGGCGGCTGGAAGGGCGGCAACAGAGGACAGTTCCGCCCGCAGTCGCTGCATCTCGCCTCAAACGGCTACGTCTGCGCGTGCATCGAGTACCGGCTCTCTGGCGAGGCGAAGTTCCCGGCGGCCATCGAGGACGCCAAGTGCGCCGTGCGCTTCATGCGCGCCAAGGCCGAGGAGCTGCGGGTTGATCCGGATCGGATCGCGGCCGCCGGTGGCTCCGCCGGAGGGCATCTGTCTGCCCTCGTCGCAACGGCCGACGCCGGCGCGGGGTTGGAGGGCACAGGCGGCCACGCCGAATTCTCCAGCCGCGTGAATCTTGTAATCCCCTTCAACGGCGTATTCGACTTCGCCGCCATGGCAAAGGCGAAAAGGGCCGTGCCGCAGATCGGGGCATTCATTGGCGGCACGTCCGAGGAGATGCCGCACGCGTACGCCAAGGCCTCCCCCATCACGTACGCGGACAAGTCCGACCCGCCGTTTCTGCTGCTGCACGGCAGCGCGGATCAAACAGTGCCCTTCGAGCAGAGCGTCCGGATGCAGAAGCGTCTGCAGGAGGTCGGCGTGGAGGCGGAGCTGTTCGAGGCAGACGGCGCCGGGCACGGCTTCTTCAATCGGCCGCCGTGGTACGAGCCGACCCTGAAGCGGATGGCGGAGTTTCTCGAGAGGCACTTTCGCGGGGGTGGCACTAGATGACGCACCGGCGGGGCACACCGGCCGACATAGACGTATCGCGGAGGAACCTCATCGGGCGAAGTCGATGACCTCCTCTTCCGCCAGGGCAGCCGCGTAGGCAAGTGCCGCCTGGATGTCCTCGGGCTCCAGGTAGGAGTACTCGGCCAGGATCGACTCGGCGTCCTGTCCTGCCGCCAGAAGCCCCAGGAGCCGCGAGACGGGAAAGCGCAGCCCGCGAATGCACGGCTTCCCGGCCATGACCTCGGGATCAACCGTAATGCGCTCGAACCTGGTGGCTGCCATGGTTGGGGCCTCCTCCAACATCCAGGACCATTATAGCACATCGGCCGCGGGCGCATCCGCCAGTCCCAGGTGTTCCGCCGCGTTCTTCCACCAGAAGCGCTCCTGCAGGTCCTCCGGCAGCTCGAGTTCGTCCATGAGCCGTTGGCTCAGCTCTATCCAAACGGGCGGCTCCGGATTATCGGTGGCGAAGCACAGCTTGGTGAACCACTCCAGCGCCTGGTTCTGCTCCGGATCCTGCATGTCGGCGCCCGGCAGCGACGCGAAGACCTTCCGCAGCGTCGTCTCGCGCCATTTGGAGCCACCTCCGCCGGAGAACTCCCCGTAGATGTTCTTGAACGCCCTGATCACGGACAATCCAACGTTGTACTCCGGATTGCCCAGGTGGGCCATGATGATCCGGAGATCCGGGAAGGCGCGCCCGATAGTGTCGAGCCGCATGGGGCGCATCTTGTCCTGCGATATGCCCCGCGGGCCGTCGTCCGGAGCAATGGACAGGAAGCCCGTGTGGAACAGGATGGGCATCGAGAGCCCCTGGGCGCGCTCGTACAGGGGATAGTAGCGCTCGTCATCGTACGGATACGATGGCCCGATGAACTTCAGCCCGGTGAATCCCTGCTCTTTCAGACGATCCACTTGCTCCGGTGGATCGATGGGCGGCTCGAGGCTGATGCGGCCAAAACCCAGGATGATGTCGGGGTACTTCCGCATCCACTGGCGCAGGGCATCGTTGCCGTGCGAGCGCCGGCTCACCTGCACGCACACTTTCACCACGCCGCATTCGCGCCACAGCTTCACGCGAGCGTCGATGTCCTGATGCGGATGGATGTGGGTATGGACGTTGATGATCTTCGTGGGTGGCACGGTGACCTCCTATGCTGGTTGTCTGGCAGCGGATCGCAGGATATCACAGCTCATCCAGCAGCCGTCGCGCATTACCGCAAAGGATCAGCTCTTTCGCCTCGGGGGGCAGATCCGACTCGATGATCAGCCGCGGTTCCACTCTCTCGCTCCCAAACAGCACTTTCTCCGCGCCGGAGAACTCGACCGCGCGCTTGATAACGTCAATGGGCTCCACGCGTGGCAGCGAGCGATCGCAGAAGAAGTGCAGGTAGGCCGTGTCCATGAAGACGTTGGGATGGTTGCTGCAGATGACCAACGCCTCGAAGGAATAATTGCCGCCCAAATGCGCGATGACGATCTTGAGATCGGGGAAGTCCCACGCAACGTCGTCTACAAACACGGGGTTGCCGAATCGGACCCGGTGGTCCGGAAAGGCGACCACGCCCGCGTGGAACAACATGATGAGGCCCAGCTTCTGGCACATCTCGTAGAAGGGATATAGCTTCCGATCGTTGGGGAAGCAATACTGACTCAACGGCTGGAACTTGACCCCGCGCGCACCGCGTTCGGTTGCGTACCGACGAAGCTCGTCGCAGGACTTTGGAATGTCGTTGACATCGGCCCGGTAGAAGGGAATGTAACGTGCCGGCTCCTGCTCGGCCATATCGCAGACGAGATCATTCGTGTCACGCGCGCCCAGCAACACCATGCGATCGATGCCGAGACGTGCATTCTGCTCCCCCACGCCGTCGCGCGGATGTTCATGGAAGTTGATGACCATCATGCTCTCCCCCTGTCAGACGTTGGGCCCACGGAGACCTGGCTTCAGTGGCCACGCCTGCGTCCAAGCCACTCGACGACGTTCAGCAAGAAGCGCTCGTTGTCGCCCATCGCCAGCTCATCGGGTCTCAGCCACGTGTCGGCGCCCACGACCACGACGCGCCCTCTCCCCTCCTCCAGCGCAACGGCGACCGGAGCCCGCTGCGCATCTCGCATCTCGCCCCAGAGGTCCATGGCCTTGGCGTTCTCCTCCGAGGCGAAAAGCGTCTTTGCCGCCGGGTGTTCCACGGTCAACGGGCGCATTCCGGTGCTCTGCAGCAGGCGCACTCCCTCCGTGGTCGGATGGGAATTGGGATCGCGGAATCCCACGTAAATCGGCTCACCGAGGATGCAACTGGACGGATCGCAGATGCTTCCGCCCGCGTCCTGGATGTTGAACTGCTGAATGTCCTCGTAGGCGGGATAATCGAAATGCCAGTCGCGCTTGAGGCACACGAACAGTCCGCCACCGGTGCGGACGAACTCGCGGAGTGCCGCAAGCTCCTCATTGCGCCAGACGCTTCCGCCGTGTCGCAGCCCGCAGAGCATCAGCACCTGGTAGCCCGAGAGCTTCTCGGTGGTTATCCCGTTGCCCGAGAAGGTCTCGACCTCCTCGCCGAGCCGCGAGATGAGAGAGTTCACCTCCCAGCCGGCGTCTTCGAGAGCCTTCACCGCCGTGGGCATCTTCGGCTTCGAGACGCGGAACTCGGCGACGTGGTACCCGTCCACGAGCATACGCCACTTCGATGGCGGGCTGTCGCGCCAGGCCCACGAGAGCACCTCCTCCTGCTCAGCCGTCAAGCCGCCCAGTTCCAGTGGGCTCAAGTCGGCCCGCTCCACGAGGAATATCTCCGGATCCTCGGACGGCAGCGACGCCGGAATCCCCCTGCCCATGTCCTCGGCCGTCCAGGGCTCACGCGCGTGTCCGCCGTCTGCGGACAGATACTGACCCGAACGCACCTCTCGGACGAGGTATCGGTCCTGGTTCGCACGCGCCAGTGGCAGCGGTATCAGCCGTGCCGTGCGCGGCCCGCCGCCAAAGTTCAGCGCATAAACGACGTATCTCCCCTCTGTCTCGCGGCCCAGCAGATGGGCCTCCACGTAGTCCGCCTCGACCCCATCCTCGAGCTGGACATCCACCATCGGCTCCACGTTGACCTGGCGGCAGATCCAGGACAGTGCCTGCCGAAGGACCTCGTGCGGCAGGTTCCACGCCAGGTAGTACACGCGACCTTCGCCCAGCCGGAAGACGCTCATCGGCGGCCCCTGAGGCGAGCTGCCGATGCCCTCGGCGCCCTTGAGCTCCGCCTTGTATCCGGTATGCGGGCTGCACATTCGGCTGTAGGCGGGATCTATCTCGCCCAGGCCGAGCGCGCGCAGCTCGCCGGTCGGCGGCCGGCCGCTCAGCGACTGCTCCCGCGCAACCCCGAGGAGCCCCTCGGTGTCCAGCGGCCTCACCGTGTCGTCGTACTGGAGCGAGTTGAAGCTCACGATGAGCGTCCCGCCCGCCCGGACGTACTCGACGAGCTTCTCCAGCCCCTCGCGGGGGAAGCGGATGCAGTGGTTGAGGAACACGATGGGATAGCGCGCCGCCTTGCCTGCCACGATGTCTCTCGCCGTGACCATGTCCACGGGAACGCGCGTCAGGACCGCGGCGGCGTAGGCCTGCATCGTCTCCTTGCGGAAGTCCGGCCGCCCTCGCTCCTCACGGGCGGTCTCGTACGAGTACACGATGCCGAGCTTGCCCCGGATTCGCGGCCGGGGCATGACGATGGGAGCCAGGTCCCGTATCTCGGCCCGCACGCGGGCGATCTCGCGGACGGCCTCACGCGTCATGAGCCTCGGATCCCAGACGCTCTCCCCACCGTCGCTGCGCTCGTTGGTGTAGAAGTAGGAGATCACGCTGCCCGAGACGCCGTGCACGAGCTGATGCCAGAAGAACGTGCGCACGGCGTTGGGGCCGGCGGGGCCCTTGTACTCCTTCACGCCATACAAGCTGCCGGCGTAGCGCGGCCGGACAAAGAAGGGCGCCTCGAGGTTGATGATAGGCTTGTCGGGCGAGGCGTTCCGCGCCAGATCGTTGGAGAACTGCTGGTCCATGAGGGCCCAGACGACGGGCCAGCTTTCTCTCCCGGGCGCATCTTGCGGATGCGGATGGAAGAAGGCCTCGTGGCCGTACGCGTCCTCGGCCTCCACTTTGACGTACGGCAGCATCTGACGATCACCCCATACGTAAGGGCTCTGGATGGTGAAGTAGCCGCCGCGAAACGCCCTCTCCCCCTCCTGGCGTAGCTGCCGGAAGATCTCGCCCGCATGCTCGGCCATGAAGGCGCTCCAGTCGGCCCAAAGATTCTTCGGGAAGCGCTCCCCCTCAGGGCCCGTCCACGCGAAGCTCCCCGGATCGACCGACAGCGGCGGGATCACCTCCGAGAAGTCCCCGTACTCCCGCCCCCAGGCCTCGTTGGCCGCCTCGATGGTGCCGTACTTGCGCCGCATGAGCTCCTGGAAGCGCACGATGTTGTCCACCCAGTAGCTGTTGTAGCGCACCTCGTTCACCAGCTCGTGGTGGAAGACGGGATACGGCCTCAGCAGTTGCCCGACGAGGCGATACATCGAGGTGTAGTATGCCAGAGCGTCGGGATTCTCCAGGTGCAGATCGAGGAAGTGCCCCGTCCCTCGGTCGTGGTCCTTGACGCCTCTCCAGAAGGGTGGATCGAAATGGTATTGCTTGAAGAAGAGGTTGAAGTCGCCGCGCTTCACCAGGTAGTAGTCGCAGGCCCATAGCGTGCCCCCGCGCAGGGCCTCGCGGACGAGGATGCCGGCCCACGGGTACGGGCGGAAGGACACGGTGAGCTTGACGCCGCCGCGCGGCCCGGGCGACTCCCGCACCTCCATGGCGGAGCGCCACCAGACCATCCCCGCGTGCTGGCAGAACAGGTCCAGGCCCAGCATGCGGTTGATCCATGCCCCGTCATACATGCGCCCCTCCACGCCGAACAGAAACGTGGGTAGGCCGTCGCGGTAGTAGATGCCGTCGCGGATGACGACGTTGCGCGCGCTCGGAGGAACATTGAAACCTGGCGGAGGCTCGAGGGGATCGAGATCGACCGGGAGTACTTCCACCCGTGTGACCAGCTTCTGCCCGTGGTCGTTCCACTTCCTGTTGATCTCCGCCATGATCGCCGACAGACGCGCTTCGATCTCGGCGCCCGCCTCCGACCGCTGGGCCCAACCGGGCAACGCGCCCACGAAATGGAGGGCCACGACAGCAAGCCCACAGCCGACCGTCATCGTTCCATGCCGTCTCATAGCTCCGCCTCCAGACCGCAAGCCTGCAAACAGTGTGCCACACCCACCTTGCCTGCGAACCCTCTGCCACACGCACCTTGCCTGTCAACCCTGTGGCACAGGCAGCCTGCCTGTGATCCCTGTGCCGCAGGCACATTGCCTCTGAGCCCTGTCCCACAGGCAGCCTTGCGTGCGAACCCTCTGCCACACCCACCTTGCCTGTCAACCGTGTGGCACAGGCAGCCTGCCTGTGAACCCTGTGCCGCAGCCACCTTGCCTCTGAACCCTCTACCCCACTACCGCAAATACCGCACCGTCAGCGCCGGCCCCGGCCACAGGATCTCGACACCGTGGTGCTCCGTGTCCGAGGTGAACTCGATGATGTTCTCACCGTTCCTCAAGGCTGCGACCGGGATCTCGTGAATGGCGTACCCGTAGTTGTGGCCGACGCCGGGGATGGCGCCCGACCAGTCGTTGATTCGCGTGATGGTGCCCGTGCCGTGGTTGTGGCCATTCCAGGTGCGGAGATGGATGGCGGCCCCAACGGCCCGCGAAGGATCGTCCCCGGCGGGGATGTTGACATTGCAGGACGCCTTCCTCCCTGCCCGCACCCAGAATCTCTCGGGCACCTCGGATGGCTTGTAGAGCTTCACTGAGCTTCCGTCCCGGGCGAGGCTGAGATTCTCAACGGGGTCCGTGACATACCACATGCCCGTCTCGTCCTGGATGCGCGCCAGCAGCTTGACGGAGCCGGGCTGCTGGTCGGGCACCCATTTCGTGTCCCACAGCACCTGATACGGGGCCGTCGTCGCCGTCCCGGCATGCTGACCGATGTCCACGTTGTGGTAGTTGTGATGCCAATCTCGGTAGATGCCGTCGCCGTTCTCGTCGTACCCCTCGTAATGCGCCAGGAAATCGACGCGGGATATGCCTGCCTCCCCCGTGGCAGCGGCGGCGATCGTCGGGTTTTCACCCAGCGTCTCGCCGTCCCGGGGCGAGTCGATCCTCCCGGTGGGATGGGGTTTGTCCGGCCGGTAGTACACGCGCACCATCATCCCGTACCAGCCCCACTGGCCCCAGCCCATCGAGTAGGCCACCTGGTCGCCGCACGTGCCCTCGAACGTGTTCTCGCCCTCCCGGAGATGGCTCAGCGGCACCCCGATGATCGGGTTGTCCTGCGACATGTAGACAAGTGGCTCGTGGTCGGGAGGCGTGGTGGCGAGCTCCGGGAGTTCGATCCACTCGTTACCATTGAAGCGTATCTTCTTCTCCGACGTCCCCGGGTGCCCGCCCCAGCGGTCGATGAGGGCCTCGGCGCGCACGGCATCGGAGAGATCGTCGATGCTGATGGTCAGAACAGGATTGGGCAGAAAGGCCTTCGCGCCCTCATGGCTGGCATTTGGGTCGGTCACCCGCCAGTTGTCCCCCACCTTCAGCTTGACGACGTACTCCCGGTAGCTATCCCCCGGCTGCGGCCCGAGCGCTGCAGCGCTGCCGGCCGTCAAAGCCGTGGCGAGCAAGAGCCACGCGAGTACACCCATCGAGTGCACTACATTCGCATGCATCGGCGATCCTCACCTGCGTTTGTCGTTCTGCTGTGACAGCGGCTACAGCGCCTCGTTCTCGTACAGCAGCACCCTCGCGTGCCCCCAGCCGATGGAGATGATGTCCAGATCGCCGTCGTTGTCGATGTCCACCAGCCGGGCGCCGTCGTGGTGCTCGTCGCCCGTCGAGACGAGGTGCTGGCGCCATGAGCCGCCCTTGCCGTCAGTGTTCTCGAAGACGTGGGTCTTGGCGCTGGCCTGGTCCTTCAGGTTGTGCTCACCGACCACAACATCCGGATCACCGTCGTTGTCCAGGTCACCGACGTCCAGGCTCATCGGCCCGACGACGTCCGCGATCACGTGCTCCGTCCACGTCTCCGTCGCCGTGCCCGCCTGCTCGTACCACGCCAGCTTCCCGGGCTTGCTGATAGCCTCGAAGCCCACCACGGCATCGAGCCGCCCGTCGCCGTTGACGTCGGCCAGCCGATTGCGGTCCGGGTTGCCAGGAGTCGGACTGACGGTGTGCCGGCTCCACGTGTCGCCATCGTTCCGCAGCCAGATGGTGCCGAGCAACAGATCCGCGTCCCCATCTCGGTCAATGTCCCCGGCGCTCAGCGCCTCGTCCTGGGAGGTGTCGTGGATCTTGCGCCATTCCCAGACAGCCTTGGTCGGCTCCACCGGGACCGTGAGCATCTGTACTCCCTTGCCGCCGCGATGCCAGGAGAGCGCCACCTCTAACGGCCCTCCCCTCTGAAAGCGTGCCAGCGCCGCCCCCTGCAGGAAGTCGCCATCTCCGTCTGAGACGTACGGCAGAATGACGAACCGCCCCATGCCGTCGTTGTTCCCCCATACGAAGGACGCGTTCGCCTCGGAACCCTCCCCCTCCGTGCCCAGCACGTCGAGATCACCATCGCCGTCGAAGTCGTGCAGCGCTGCCATGTTCTTGAGCGGCTCCCCGATGTCGTGCCGCGTCCACGTGCCATCGGCGTCGCCGGGATTGCAGTACCACCATCCCCCGGTGATGATGTCCGGAAGCCCATCGCCGTTGATATCGCCCGATGTGATGAACACCGCACGCCAAGGCTTCTCCGGGTCGATCACGTGCCGCTGCCATCGGTCGAGCGCCAGCTTCGTCCCTGGCGCAGCATTGCCGAGCCAGCACACGACCAATAACGCGACAAGCATGAGCGCCGCATGAAGTCTGAGCCTACATCGCCGGCTCATCTGTCGGCCTCCTTGAGCGCGTCTATCCCGGATTGAGCCAGACGTCCACCCGCGGCGTGTCCCAGTTGTAGGGCTTGCCCAGGATGTCCATGTCGCCATCGCCGTCGAGGTCGGCCACTTTCGAGTCGTGGTTACCGTATCCCGTGGCGACCACGGTCGTCGTGAAGTGCCCGTTGCCGTCGCCCAGTAGGACCCAGATCCTCGCCTCCGGATTCCCTTGGTTCAGCCGCATCTCGGCGCAGAAGATGTCGAGGTTGCCGTCACCGTTCATGTCGGCCACGGCGAGGCTGTGCCCGTGGTCCACATCGAAGCCCAGCAGATCGTGCCCCACCCACTCGCTCCCCGTCCACTCGTACCACTTCAACCGACCGACGCCATCGCCGACCACAAAGACCACCTCAGCCCAGCCACCCTTCTTCAACTGGCCGGCGGCCGCTCGCGTGAAGCGCTGGCGATCGTCGATGACGTTTGCTCTATACTTCGTCCCGCCCTCGTGCTTGAACCATCGGCCGCCACCAACGATGTCGATCTTCCCGTCCCCATCGACGTCCGCCTTGGCCAGCCCCTCAGACTGCGAGGCGCTGGTGAATACTTCGGTGTAGGGCCACGGCTGAGTTGCCTGGGGATTCGCGGGAATGTCGGCAATGAACAGCTTGTTGGCGCGCTGGTTCCAGAAGACCAATTCGGCCTTCGCGTCACCGTCGAAGTCGCCAAAGATCTGGTCGTGGTGCTTGTTGGCGCCGGAGCTCTTGATCTCGCGCCGCATCCAGGGGATGTCCGGAGCGTAGTTCGGGTAGGGATTCTCCCACCAGTACACGTTGTTGCCCGAGGAGTCGTCCCCCATTACGACATCGAGATCCCCATCGGCATCGATGTCGTGGAAAGCGCCGCCTGCCTCGATGGGAAGCAGGGCCTCGTCCATGGTATACCTCGTCCAGCCCTTCGTCCCGCGCCGGAACCACACCATGGACGGAGCTTTTCGCCTGGCGGCAATAACGAAGTCATTCACGCCGTCCTTATCGACGTCCAGCACCAAGCACGCCGTCTGCTGAGTGGAAACGCCGGGCGCCGGCAGATCGCCCGTCTTGCTCGACAGGTGGGTCCACTGCGTTGTCGTATTCTCGCCCCGCGCCGCGGACACCGAGCACAAGCAGAGGGCAACCACAATGACCATGCCACCGCCCAGGAACGAGCCCACCGACGCTCGGCCACTCGCCCGGCGGCCCGGCGAATGGGGCCCGAACGTCTGGCGATTCAGATTCATTTGGGCCTCCTTTTTGCTCTCAGAATCCGAGGATCAGATAGTGCGCTTGCCGAGGGTTGGCGCGGGCTACGGCTTCGGGATCAGATCGCCGATAGGCGCCGGCTGGCCCGCCGGGATCACCGGATCATACTCGGTATCCTTCGTGCGACGGCGGAACTCGCGCTTGGCTTTCGCGCGCAGCTTGCGGTCGGTGAGCAGATCGTACGCCGTGAGGGCAAGGACTTTGGCGGCGACGCGCATGCCCTTGAGGCCGATGGGCGAGCGGGATTGCGCGGCCTTGATGTAACTGTGGCCGCGGGTGCCGTCGGCCGCGCAGGTGGTATTGAGGCCGATCAGCGGCGCGAACCAACTGACGTTGCCCTCGTCGCTGGAGCCGGCGCCGCGCTCGGTGCTGATGTCCTGGAGCTTCGACTTGAACTTGCCCTCCAGGCCCAATCGCTGGACGAACTCACGGTCGGCCTTCGAGAACCGGGGCGGACCGACAGCCTTGAGGTTCTCGTTCATCGCTTCAGCCAGCGCATCGTTCGCCGGACGATCGTAGCATGCAGTCAGGTGCCGCATCTTGAGCCGCGTCTCTGAGGCCAGTGCCGCTGCCCTCGCGCAGTTCTTCACGCGCTTGGCGAGGTCGTCCACTGCCTTGCGATCCTCGCCGCGGACGAAGTACCACGAGCGCGCGTAGGCAGGGACGACGTTGGGCGCATTGGCCCCGTCGGAGATGATGTAGTGCACGCGGCAGCTCGGCGGCATGTGCTCGCGGAGGAAGTTCACGGCCACGTTCATGATCTCGACCGCGTCGAGGGCGCTTCGACCACTGTGCGGATCGCCGGCGGCATGCGCCGTCTTGCCGAAGAACTCGAAGGCATACGAGTCCAGGGCCGTGCCGCTGCCGTTATTCACCCGCGTCACGCCGCTAGGGTGCCATGCCAGGACCGCGTCGAGTCCCTCGAAGGCGCCGTCGCGGGCCATGTATACCTTGCCCACCAGGGTCTCCTCGGCCGGGCAGCCGAAGAGCCTCACGGTGCCGCGCAGCTTCTGCGCTTCCGCCGTTTCGGCCGCCGCGATGGCCGCGAAAATGCTGGCCGTGCCCAGGAGGTTGTGGCCGCAGCCGTGCCCGGGGCCTTTGGCCTTGGGGCCGCAGTCAGGCAGCGCGTCGTACTCCGCCAGCAGCCCGATCACCGGCCTCCCCGTGCCGCGCGACGCGATGAAGGCATTCGGCACCAGCGGAAACTCGCGCTCGATGGCAAAGCCGTGCCGTGTCAATATCTCCTTGGCGAGCGTCGAGGAGCGCTCCTCGCGCATGGACAGCTCGGCGAACTTGCCGATGCGCATGGCCACATCGTCCGCCTCACGCCGGAGTCGCCGGCACTGGTTGAGAATCTCGGCCTTCGCTTTCTTCATGCTCGCGGATCCCTTTCGCGTTCTGGGTCCCGGGCTCGCGCCATGGGCGCACTATCGAGCCCAGCGCACCGCCACAATCTCGTATTCGTCGAGCCGGGGCAGCGTGAACGTCACCTCTCCCCTATCCCACCGTGCTCGGAGCTGGGCATCCGACAACACGGCCCGTACGTCGCCCGCCGACGCGTCGCCCGGAGGCCGCACCGTCACGCGGAGATTCGCGATGGGCTCCACATGGTCGAACGACTCCGACCACGGAGCGTTGAAGTTGAGCAGGTGGATGAGCCATCGTTGGCGAGATGGCTGCTCGAAGAGCGTCACACCAACGAGCCCGTTGCCTTCGACGCGCACGGGCAGCTCCCCGCGGCACGCCCACGCCACGGCCGCAGCAATGAGGCGCGGGAAACTCTCGTCGGCCCAATACGAGTAGCTGGAATCGCTGCGACCGGGCAGGTACACCACGCGACCGCGCCGGTACTCATGCGCCAACATCGCCGGGATGCCATCGCCCGGCACCCCGGGCCCCACGAGCCTGGCTATCACTCGGGCGCGCGTGGGCTTCACGATGAGGTGCTCCTCGTGATTCTCTAAGCCCTCGGGGGGCAGCGCCGCCGCGACGGGGCTATCTGCTGTCGGGACGATGCGCTGTCCTTTCGCCGGGATCATTGCTTCGCCGTCAAACGACACCCCGAGCACGGCGGCAAGGCCGAAGTCGCGACGTTGCTCTGCCCGCATGTCATAGAGCGACGTCTCATGGGTGGCGACCAGACCGCCGCCCCGGGCGACAAAGCGACGGATCAGGGCGCACTGCTCGTCGCTGAGGCAGGCTTCGTTGGCCAGCACCAGCACCCGGAAGCCCTCGAGGCTCTCCGCTGTCAGATGGTTGGGGTGTATCTGCTTGATGGGCAGCCGCGCGTGGAGCAGCCCCGCATACATACCGGCGTGCGGGCTCAGGAACCGATCCGTGTTGCCGTCGCCTCCCGACGATTGCGCCCTCGCCCGGATCCAGCCATACTCTTGCGGCTGCTCCCAGCCGACGGCGCAGTCATCGTTCGCCGTCGCCGGCAGCCACGTGTTCCCGCCGTCATTGCTGATCTGCCAGTGGAACGAGTCCGACCCCGGGTTGGGGAAGATCACCCGCGCCCAGAGCACCCATCGCCCCGCCCGCTTGATCTCAGGCAAAACGTAGTCAAGGTGTGTCTGCGGCACTCCGCGCCCATGCCCTTGCGAGGTGACGTAGCCGCCGCTGAGAGCCCCCGGGTCGTCGTGGCGCTCCCATCGCGCACCGTCGGCCCGCGGCTGGCTCGCCGCCGCATGATACTCGGGCGCGGCCACGTAGATGACGTCGTCGGGCCAGTCCCCGCCCTGGTACTCGGCATCGCTCGGCGGCCCGCCGTCGGCGCGGAGGCAGAGCAGATCGATCCTCCCGGCCGGCTCCCGCTCGAGAACTCGCAGGCGCGCCCCAGAGCCCCGTATCAGCGGCAGCGATGCGGCCTCACTGAGCTTGCGCATGCGGGCGTCGAGGAACATCGCGCGCGGAAACACCAGGAACCGCACCGGGAAGGTCGTCGGGAAGTCGAAACAGTCGGCGTGGTCCCGCATCACGGCGAACGGCTGCGTCATCCCAGGGACGGCCCACGAGTTGGGGAATGCCCCTTGGGCGAGCGTTTGCCAGTACATGTGGCGCGCTTCTGTCTCGCTGGTGACGGCCCGGCGCTCGGGCTGCTTCCAGGGCTGCTGCCGCAAGTAGATGTTCACCAGTGACGGCACTTCGAACACGTCGCCCCAGTTGGCGAACTCGGCCCGCTTCCACAGCGTGAAGTGCCACGGGCGGGTGAGATAGATCTCGTTCAACGTGCCGTCGTAGTACTTCATGCTGTCGGGCTTCGGCCACGTGTGATACACGGTCACGGCGCCTGGCTTGATGCCCTTGACCGTCTCTGTGAAGATCCGCGTCATATCGGTCAGACGGCTCATCATCCAGCGCGAGTACAGCTCTATCTCCGGGTCCGCAGGATCGCCCACCACGTCCCAGTCGCTCGTCATCTCCCAGTGCACGCCCCGTCGGCGAACGCTCGGCAATGCCGCCGGCAAGTCACGGCCCGTGTCGCGGCGGAACGTCTCGCGGCAGTAGTGACAGAGGCAGACGTGCGGCGTCAGGCCATCGACGTAAAGCCCGTCGGGGCTGTACCGCGTGAAGATCTCCCTCAGCGCCGCCGTGTAAAAGCGCTCGAACGCCGGGTTGTTGAAGCACACATAGCGAGTGCCCTCGCGGCCATATGCGAGGCGGTCCTCTGGCGTGCCATCGGCCGCGCGCACGCAAATCTCATCGTACAGCGGGTGCCCCTTGTAGATGGCGTTCGGATTGATGTAGGTCAGGATATGCACGCCGCGCTCTTTCGCCGTTGCCATTGCCTCTGCCAGCGGATCGACGCCCTCTTCGAGCGATGGCCGCCAGGGAGCCACCTGGCTGGGGTAGTGCGCCCGCCCGCCCCACATCATGCCGAGGCGGAAGGCGTTGGCGTTGTGATCGGCCAACTCGTGCACCAGCGCCGCCGTCTCGCCTTTCCCCCATCGCGGTGAGTCCTTGGTGTACCAGCGAGGCACGCGCATCCAGTCCGGCAGGTCCTGCCGCGGCGCGAACCGGCCCATGAAGGCGCCGGGGTACGTCATTCTGGGGGAGGCGACATCGCAGAGGGCCGGAGCGGCCAACAGGAGCTCGAGGGCCAGCAGCATCACGGGGAAGGCGAGGGCGGCCTTAGACATGGCAACGCGGATCTCCATCGCGAACACGGCGGATCGTGGCTGAATGTTTCGAGACCGGCGGGCCGTGACCTCTATAGCGCCCCGGAGGGGCGAGGGATAGAGGAATGGATGGGCCCGCTGACCAAGAGCTCGTTCGCGCAGTCTATCCCCGGCCCTCGGCCTCGCGAACGGAGGTGCGATCGTCATGTCGCGTCATGGGATTCGGACCTGCCTGGCAATAGGTATAGTGGGCCTCCTCGGCGGTGCGAGCGTGCGTATCGCAGGAGCTGAGACGAGGGAGGACGCTCCCTGGCCGCAGTTTCGGCACACGAACTACGTGGCTCTTCTGGCGGAGGGGGGTGCGCCGATTCGGGCGACTCTTGGATGCACGCACCACGGCACGTACGAGGACACGCTCGTGTATCGGCTCATAAACAGCGCCAGTGAGGAATTGCTTGCGGGCGAGGTGCTTCCCGAAGAGACGCGGCGGGTCGAGCTGCGGCCGGTGACGCCAGGGCTGCACGTTCTCGTCCTCAGCTCCGGCTGGAACGTGGCGACCGTCGAGCTCGGCGAGCTGCCCCATGCCGTCGTCGTGAAGCGCGACGTCCCTCTGCAGACGGTGCGGCGGTGCGAGCGGCTGTACTTCTACGTGCCGAAGGGGATGCGGGGGTTCAACCTGTTTGTGTCGGCCTCCGTGACCGGCGAGGGGCTGCGGTTTCAGGTGTTTGATTCGGACGACAAAGTCGTGATCGACGAGGACGGGGATTTCGATGCCGAGCGGAAGCTCGCGGTGACGGTGCCGACGGGCGCAGATGGGCGGGCGTGGTCGCTGGCGATCCTGGAGCCGCGGACGCCGGGGATGGGGCTCGATGATGTGATGCTGCGGCTCGACGAGAAGCTGCCGCCGTACCTGGCGAAGAGGCCGGATTGGGCGGTCACCTTCGGTAAGCGGAGGCATCCGTGATGACGACCTTGCATGCCCGCAGAGGAGGCTGCACGGTGAATCAGCTTGGCTTCGTGGCCCTTTCGATCTTGACCCTCGTCGCGCTGAGCGCACAGGCAAGCGGCGCCGACGAGCGGTGGCAGACGCGCGTGCCGGTGACGTACGTGCTCGATTACGGCAACAAGCACCTCGGATATCCGGAGTGGCTGGAGGCGGTGTCGAAGTCGCCGCCGATGCTGCTGCATCTCGGCAAGGACGTCCCCGTCACGCACAACTGGGGGCCGATACAGGCGCTGGGCGGCGAGAATCAGGCCTATGGCAAGGGCGACTACACCCGGCGGCTGACGCCCGAGGAGCTCCGCGAGCGCATCGAGGGGCTCACTGCCATGGTCGCCGAGCTGCACAAAGCCGGCGTCGAGATGGTGACGCCCTACATCTGTTCCATGACCATCGCGGGCCATCACGAGACGCGCGCCGGGCTGTGGGACTTCTGGGATCACTGGGGCGAGTACGCCCGCTTCGACCTCGGCCCACGACCGCCGGATGACCCGATCGAGTGGATGCAGCGGGATGCCGACGGCGGGCTGGTGCGATTCTACAGGTACGACACGCCCTTCTATCCGCCGTACGAGCCGAACCACCGATACGCCGCCTGCGTGAACAACCCGAACTGGCGCACTTACCTGCAGAAGGTGGCCGAGCTGGTGGCTCGGTGCGGGTACGATGGCAGCTTCGTGGACAACAGTGGCTCGCAACGCTGCCACTGCAAGTACTGCCAAACGAAGTTCAAGGACTACATCGCGGCGCGGTACAGCCCGGCGGAGCGAGAGAAGCACTTCGGGTCGCGGGATGTCGCCGATGTGTCGCTCGCGCGGGGTAAGGAGGATGGTCTCCTGTGGGTGGAGACGCAGCGCTTTTGGATCCGCAGCCTCTACGACCATCAACGGGACGTGCGCGAGGGAGCCGAGCGCGTGCGGAAGCCGTTCATCATCTTCCCAAACGGCGGCCACGGGCGGCCGCAGCACGTGAAGCTCGTGTATCGCGACAGCGACTACATCATGTTCGAGCGGTCTATCGGCGATTACGGCACGCACCCGGGGCTGGCGAGGGTGAACCTTGTCGAAGACATCTTCATGCGCCACTACAACGACAACATCTTCCAGCACAAGTACACGCAATGCCTCCGCGCCCGCGTGCGGCCACTGATCCTGACGCGCGGCGGCTATCCACGTACGCGGCCCGAGTGGGACATGAATGCCAACATCGCGCGGCTGGGGATGGCCGAGGCGGCGGCGTTCAGCGGCGGCGGAGGCTTCCTCCTTCGCCCCGCCTACGACCGCTTCGGCGATGCGCTCAACGAGTACCGCAGTTTCTTTGAGGCCCATCCCGACCTGTACGCGGGCATGGACTCGTGGGCGCAGGTGGGCGTGGCGATGTTCTCCGAGCAGGCGCTGTACGGCAACAACGTCCATTTCCAGCGCGTCAAGCAGCTCACGCAGCAGCTCCTCGAGGAGCACGTGCTGTTTGACTACGTGACCGAGGAGCAGTTCACGCCTGAGCATCTGGCGCGCTACAGCGTCGTCGTTCTGCCGTATGTGCAGTATGCCGACATGCGCCAACTGCGCGCCTTCGAGGGCTTCGTGCGAGACGGAAGCATTGGGATACTCGTCGGAGATCATCCGACGGCCGACTTGCGCATGGAGGCCTTTGAACGCCCGCGGCTGCAGCCGGCCACTGAGGGCGCTCAGGACGCCGAGCTGGGCGTGCGCGTCAGGCGCGTCGGGGATGGCATCTGCATTGCGTCCGAGCGGCTGCCCGTTCGCACGGGCGTGGTGCTCTGGGCGGCGAGCGCGGGAGCCACGGACCTGCCAGTCATCGTGGACGACGAGGGCGAGCATCCGGCGGTGCGCGCAAATGCCTTTGTGCGTCGCGAGGTGCCAAGGCCGCAAGTGATCGTGCACCTGCTGAACTACGATGTGCCCCTTGGCGTGGACGCTCCCGATCCGGATGTCGTGCCACGGCTGCAACTCAGCGTGCCGTTGCCGCCGGGCCTTCGAGCTGAGCGCGTTGAGCTGTTCGACCCGGCGCGCGAGGGGGGCGAGACCTTGCAATTTGGGACGCAAGCAGGGCGAGTCCGGCTGGCAGTCGAGGGGCTGCGGATCTACAAGGTGGTCCGGATCGGGTGTAGTAGAGGCTAGACTGATCCGCCGCTACATGGCCCGGACCGGGAGGTCTATTTGGGCCGGCCGGACTTCTCTCGCGCCAGGGCCGCTGTTGCCGGCGCACCCAAAGCGCGGCTGAGCAGCGAGACAAGCATCTGATTCAGACTCGTTCCTTCCTGCTCGGCGAGTTCGGCCAGTTGTTGGTGTAGGCTGCGCGGCAGCCGGGCGCGAAACTGCCCGCTGTAGGCGCGGGCCTGCTCGGGTTCAGGGATCGGTGTGCCGTCCTCGAGGCCGGCCGCGATCCACTCGCGCTGCGCGTCGCGGATCATGGCTACAGCCTTTTCCATGGTGTCCGCCTCGGTCATGCAGCCGCGCAGTTCGGGCATCCGGGCGAACCAGGTTCCGTCCTCGTACTGTCGCAGCTCAATGGCATACGGGAGCTTCAGATAGTGGTCGAGGTTGTTTCGTTGGAGCGCTGTTCGTGCCATCATTCCTCCTCCTCTTCCGCGTCGATCTCTCGCAGAACGCCGAGAGCCTCCCGCACCACATAGAGCCGCAGATGGGGCCGTCGGGCGGGCACGGTGAGATGCCAGCGTCCGCGCCGATACACGTAGTGGCTGGAGCCGCGCCGGCGCTGCCGCCGCTCAAAGCCATAGGAGCGAAGCAGGGCATCCAGGTCCTGGAAGCGTACCCGCCGAGGGTTCCGCTCGATCGCCTCTCGGCGTTTGTCCCGCCTTTGCATTGCCCCGCTGCCCCCGAGACTATGATACCACATGCGGTTCCAAAAGCGAAGGCGTCGGGGGGGGCCTGTCCCCGGGTCCACGCCGCACCGTCGGCGACGCATTTGGCATCTGGTGCAGGCACGGGCAGGACAGGCGAAATAGGCGAGCAACTTGTGTTGCCGCAGTGCTCACCCGGAGGCAACACAATGCTCAGGGAAGTCTTTTGGGGCGGAGCGGACGACGTTCGGCATGCTCCCAACATTCCTAGCGATTTGTCTAAGACTTCCCTCAGGGTCATCCGGGTCGAACGTGCCGAGAACTGCCTGAGCGACCCGGCCACTTGTAGCGAGCATGCCCTGAGCCTCTTCCTCAGTCAACTGTCGAGGTGGTGCCCCCCTCCTCCGCCACAGCCACTCAATATCAGCATGCCGAGAAGAATGCCCCCAATAGCCGCCCTGTTCCGCATGTCACAGCCTCCTATCCATTGAGTGGCGCGAAGGCCCGGCGGATGCTTTCGACCTGCTTCTCCCCGTGCCGGGCCCCGGGGAGACACCTGCAGAGCTACTCCTTTTCCTGCTCATCCAGCTCTTGCGGCCCGATGACTTCCAGGCTCTTGATCTGCTCCCTCTCCAGCTCGACCTTCTGGCCGCTCTTCAGCGCCACGGAAAGGCCCGATAGCTGCAGCTTGCCAGAGAGTTGATCGTCGTTAGCGAGCAGCAGCACATCCGACGGTGGGTCGCCAGTGGCCAGCGTGATCTTGGAGATTTCGCGCAGCTTCACCGTGACGGTGCCGTAAGCCGTTTCGATGCTGAGTTCCTCCGGGCTCAGAATCGTGCCGGTGAGCTTGTCACCGTTCGTCAGCAGTACCACGCCGCTCGGCGCCGCCTGCCGGCTGGGCTCCTCCTCAGGCGGAGCACCCTCCTCGATAGGCCCCACCGCCTTCTCCAACGAATCGAAGAACTCCGCGTAGACCGCCCGCAGGGACTTCGGCAAGGCCCGCCTCTCCATCTTGCCCCGGCTGCCGCCCATGAAGAGCACAAGCGGAAGGCTGACCAGCACTCCGACGGCGGTCTGTGCGCCTTGCCGATGCCTGGCGGTCTTGCCCGCATCGGTCGGATGAAACACCACGGCACGCTTTTCCGTATCGACTATCTTGGTGTCAATCAGCACCCGCGCCTTGGCCCTTGGTCCAAGAATGTGCCACGTGCGCTTGGACCGGATGGTCATGCTGCCAGCGACCACGTAGCGCGCCTGCAGTCTCTCACCCAGAGCCAGCAAAGCTGTGTCGGGCACGAGGCCTTGCTGAGGTATATTGAGCTCGTTGCAGGAGTCGGACACGAGTTGGCCGGGGACGCACTCGAACCCCTCGTCCTGGAAGACCTGCCGCAACGTCGGATCGACAGCGTTCTGCGTGCCGCGGCGCCCGCCCTGTACCTCGAAGGGCACGATGGCAACTCTATACTTCGCCGGCGTCGCCGGCTCTTCCGGAGCCTGCGCACCCGCCACAGCAGGAGACAGCAGGCACCACACTACCAGCCAGGCCAAAGTCGGACTACGCCAGTACCGCATGTGTCCCACTCCCCTCGGTCGCTGCTGCGACCGGCGATATGGTCGCGCCCACTTTCCGCTTGCTCTTGCGGTTGAGTACCCAAACCCAAAAAAGGCCGACCATCAGGCGCAATGCCAGCTTGCGGTCGGCCTCTCAGCGCACAAGGGACCCACATCCCTGGCTCGCCTGGTGCCTCATTGCAGATGAACTCGCCTACCGAACGCATGGGCACATTCATATGCGTCGAACACATAGCCACGTAATACCGTGCACCAGTGCTACACCGGCCGATAGCTACAGCCCGTAATTGAGGCTATGCTGCGTCCTATTTCGCTCCTCTGACATCGGCTCCTTCCTCGAGCCCTGTGAATTCTTTGTTACAGTCCCTGTTCAACACGTGCGCGATGCCACGCCAGGCGCGGCCGGCGCGTCTGCGCGGCGCAAGCTTCTCCTGGGGCGCGCGGGCCCCGGGCAGGGAATCCCCCAACCGACGCGAACCTTGCGGGACATTACCGCGCAGAAGAATCGGAGGCGAACTGCTATGGCGAAGCCGAAGATCGGCGTGCAGCTTATTGTGTTTGGAGGTCGCCAGAATGAGGATCTCGCCGGCGTGCTGGCCGAGGTGAAAGAGGCGGGATACGAGGGCATCGAGGCGGGGAATCTCTTCCAGGGATGTGGCGAGGAGGCGGCGAAGAAGGCGCTCGCCGACACGGGACTGCTCGTCACCGGCGTCCACGGCGGCTATGGCGATCTGACACAGCCGGACAACGTCGAGCAGAACATGGCGTATCTGAAGGCCGTCAATTCGCGGTACCTCATTTGCTCCGGCGTGTCGGACCGGTCAAGCATCAAGGGATACGAGGACTCGGCGGAGACGTTCAACGAGCTCGGGCGGAGGTGCAAAGACGAGGGGCTGGTGTTCTGCTACCACAACCACGCGTGGGAGTTCGAGGACCTCGGCGGCGTCAAGGGCATGCACCGGCTGTGCGAGTTGACCGATCCGGAGCTGGTGAAGCTGTGCCTGGACGTGTATTGGGTGCACATCGGCGGCGAGGATCCGGCCGAGTTCATCGCCCGCCACGCCGATCGGGCGGAGTACTTCCACTTCAAAGACGGCGGGCCCAACAAAGAGGATCCGTCAGGGCGACCGTACTTCATCGAACTCGGTCAGGGCGAGGTGGATCTGGAGTCGGCGCGCGATGCGGCGCTGAAGCAGAACCCCGAGTGGATCGTGTGCGAGCAGGATCGCTCCGAGAAGGATCCCAAGGTGTCGGTCACGGAGAGTATGGAGTATCTCCGGAAGATCGGGTTGTAGGCAACCGACACGTTGTCCGTTGGGTAGGGGCGACCCGACGGGTCGCCCCTACGGGACGTGGGACAGAGAGGTCGCTATGAGCCCCATGTGCCTCCTCATTCCCTTAGCAGCATTGCTGCCGCTCCAAGATGGCGCCAGCGACGTGTGCCTGGTCGTCGGTGAGCAGTCCGAGCCCGTGCAGACGACGTACGTGGCGCACGTCCGCGGGGCGCTGCAGAGCACGTTGGAGGGGCGTGTCACCGAGGTCTCCGCTGGGGAGCTTACGCCCGAGCAGCGGCGCGGAGATCTGGTTGTCATTGGCGAGCGGGAGTCGAATGCGCTCATCGCCGAGTTGGCGCGACGAGGGCTCGTCAAACTCGGGCCTCAGAACCCCGGGCCGGAAGGATTCGTGCTCAAGCTCCTCCCGAATCCGTGGCATCGGCAGGCGAAGATATGGATCATCGCCGGCGTGGATGCGCGTGGGACGCTGTACGGCGCCTACGAGTTCGCGTCGCGGGTGCGCACCCTCAACGGGCTCCCTGAGAAGCTCAACGTGGCCACGAAGCCCGCCTTTCCCATCCGCTGGTGGGAGACG
The DNA here is from genome assembly GCA_030601885.1 of Armatimonadota bacterium. Lineage (GTDB taxonomy): Bacteria > Armatimonadota > Zipacnadia > JAUWAU01 > JAUWAU01 > JAUWAU01. The sequence continues at coordinate 144,013 of JAUWAU010000011.1, read as the reverse complement.
CAGCTCGAGGACTTCTGGAACAAGCACGAGGGCGGGTCGCCCTATTGGTACGCCAACGAGCACTACCTCGCGTATCTCGAGGACGTGCTGCGCCGGGCGCCCGGGTATCGGGTCAATGGGCTCGTCCTTATGGGCAGGCACGACGCGGGCGAGGTGCATACCTACCTCAGCTACGAGCGATTCCCCGAGCTGCACGCCATCTACCGCGACCGGCGCGCCGCGGAGCGCAAAGCGCAGGCGGAGGCCACCAATCGGCTCGTCGCCGAAGCACGGAAGTACGGCGTCGATATCTACCTCTGGGATCACCAACTGCACGTGCCGCCGGAGGTGACGCGGGTGTATCCGGAGCTGGCGGGCAATGGCGCCACGCTCTGTCCGTCACAGCCGAAGCTGTGGGAGCTGCTCGAGGGGCAGTACGACGAGTTCTTCCGCATCGTGCCCGATATCGCCGGCATCGTGCTCGTGTTCGCCGAAACGCAGATTAGCCTGCTCTCAGCCCCGGCCTGCGAGTGCGGCACGTGCAAGGAACGGAAGCCCTACGAGAACATCCGCGACATCATCACGCATGCGCTCAATGCCTGCAGGCGGCACGGGAAGCGGCTCGTGGTACGCACGTTTGCGCATAGCCACGAGGACATTCAGACCATCGTTGATGCCATTGCCGAAGTGCCGCGGGATGCGATTACGGTGATGTCGAAAGCCGTGCCCGCGGACTTCTACGGCCTGCTTCTGCCCCACAATCCCGCCATCGCCGCCGTTGGCGATCGGCCGAAGATCACGGAGTTCACCCTCGCCGGGGAGTTTCGCGGAAAGACGCACATCATCTGCCTGCCGGCTCAATATTACCGCAAGCACATCGCGTACGCCGCGGCGCAGGGATCGCCCCTGACCCCTGGCAGGGCGGGGCGACCTCTGACCCTTCGGTCAGGGTCGCTCGGCGCCGCCGGGCGCATCGATCACCAGCGGTACCCGCGTTCGGTGTTCGAGACGCCGAACGAGTTCAACGTGTACTTCGTCTCACAACTGCTCTGGGACCCGAAGCAGAAGCCGTCGGCGCTGTGGCGGGCGTGGTGCGAGCGGCACTACGGTCAGCGAGCGGCCCGCCGCGTCGCGCAGGCTCTGCAGCGGACGGAGGCGACATTCGAGAAGTTCTCTAATTCGTTGGGATTCTACTCGACCTCGGCTCACGGACAGATCCCGCCCATGTTCCGCGGGCCGTACAACGCGTGGGACAACCTCCGGTCGAGCGTGGCGCTCATCAGCGCGACAGATCCCTCACGTGCTTCCCTCGGGCAGCAACTCCTGCAGCCGGACGACGAGCTGATGGCGAAGGTCATCGCGGACAAGGAGGAGGCCATTCGGCTGGCCGAGGTGTCCATGGGCGACCTCGAGCGGGCGAAGCCCGACCTCGCGCCGGCGGACTACGAGGAGCTGAAGGGCTACCTGGCGCTGGGCGCCGATTGCGCCGCCCTGTGGCGGCAGATCGGCGAGGCGTTCTTCCGGGGCCTGCAGCTCAGGCGCGCAGGCGAGCAGTCCACAGAGACGGCAGGCAAGCTCGATTCCAAGGCGGTGGCACGCCTGGCCACGGTGTGCAACGAGCTCCTGGCGCAGGCGTACGCGCTGGAGGCGAAGCATGGCGCCGAGTGTTGGCCGGTGTATCCACATGGTCGGGGCACGACTGCGTATGAGTGTGTGGTGGGGATGTACGCGGACTTCATTGACGTGCTCGCGGGGAAAGAGCCGCGGCCACTCGGCGGCTGGAGGCCCGCGGAGCGCCCGGACACCTCTCCGGAGATCCTGTGGCGAGTTCTCCTGACGGCAGCGCGCGGAGGCGGCGAGCAGGAGTGCGATGTCACGCTCGATGGCGGCGTCCGGACGTGCGAGTTCACCTCCAGCGGCATCGTCGCGACCGGCGTCGGCGGTGCCCTCCTGCTGCCAACGGGCGTGACCAGCCGAGGGCCGATGATCCGGGCAGGCCGGGAATATCACCTTGTGATTCGAGCGAACGCCGACGGCATCACCGTCGCCCAGAAGTGATCCTGCCTCCGACCGCCTCGCAGAGCATGAGGAGTCATACTGGCACGTGACCCGGTTTTGCGGGCTCATCTTCGATATGGATGGTGTGCTATTCGCCGGGGAGCGTGTCTTCCCCGGGGCGCCCGCCTGTGTGGCCGGCCTGCGCCGGCAGGGCATGCGGGTCGCCTTTCTCACCAACAACTCCGGCCGGCACCGGCGCGAGCACTGCGCCAAGCTGCGGCGCCTGGGCTTCGGGGCCGACGAGAGCGAGATCGTCAGCTCGGCATCCGTCACGGCCCAGCACCTTCGGCGGAAGCCAAACGCCGAGACCAAGCGCGTCTACGTCATTGGCGGGAGCGGGTTGGCCGAGGAGATCCAGGAGGCCGGATTGCACCTGAGTGACGGGAGCCCGCCGATTGACTTCGTTGTGGTGGGCATGGACGTTGACTTCACCTACGAGAAGCTCACCATTGCGCAGCACGCCATTCTCAATGGGGCCGAGTTCATCGCCACGAATGCCGACCCCATCTTCCCCACCGAGGACGGTCCGCGGCCGGGCGGCGGGACGATCGTTGCCGCCGTGCAGACCGCTGCGCAGCGGCCACCCGACATCGTCGTTGGCAAGCCGCAGACGTTCGGGATCGAGATGATCCTGGAGCAGTGGGGACTGCCCGCTCCGGACTGTGCCTTGATCGGCGACCAACTGGCCACGGACATCCTCGCCGGCAACCGCGCCGGGCTCACCACCATCATGGTGACGACGGGCATCAACAGCGCCGAGGATGCCCGCGCTGCGCCAGCGGACCAGCGCCCGGATCACGTCATCAAGACGCTGGCGGAGTTGCCGGATGTGCCGTAGCCTCTCAGCGCCGTGGAGCCGCGCACCTTAGTACTACAACCGTGCTTGTCATTCTGACGAGCGAAGCGACGAAGAATCTGGGCCCCCGGGGCCCCTTTTCGTGTCAAAAGCGAGATTCTTCGCTCCGTTTCACTGCGCTCAGAATGACATTTCTTGGAGCGGCTGGTTTTAGGATAGGCTCTTAGTGTCCTCGTTGAGCCACCTCTTGTCGACGATGCGTTCGAGGGCCGCCTCTGTCACGGCCACCTCTTGGCCTGGAGCTCTTCCGTGCCGGTCTTGCTGCGCGCTGTGCAGCAAGACTCCCGCGGTGCTTCTCTTCCAGCCACAGCAGGGCTCGTGGGCTTGGCGGCGAATGTAATGTATGTGACAGGTAAGGCTCCGGACTCGATCTCGCGAGCCAACCGCCGGAGAGGCAACGTGACAGGTGACGGAGCCGGCGGCCGAAGGCACTCTGAGCTTGGCCATTGCGGGTCTGCAGGAAAAGCTACGACGGACGGCGTGAGGTGGTTGATGCACCTGGACACGGGACACAAGTAGTGGCGTCGCTTGGGCGGCTTGCCTTTACGTTTCGAGGGAGGCACTGACTAGCGGCGGCGTGCGCCGTAGAGCATCGCCCAGGCGGTCTCAGTCCGCGAAGGACTGGATCTCCGCATGCAGTGAAGTCGCACCTGCAGCATAGCTGATGTGTGGTGCGTGGCCTGCAGTCGCTTGAAAGAGGGAAGGACGATGAATCGCAGTGTAGTCACAGCGTTGTGCGGGTCGGTGGTCTTGCTCGTTGGCGGAGTATGTGTGGGGCGCCCCTGGTACATCCAGACGGTGGACAGCAGCGGCAACACCGGTAGCTCCAGTTCGCTGGCCATAGACCCCAGCGGCTATCCTCACATAAGCTACCATGACCGCGCCAATAGCGACCTCCAATACGCGGCCTGGAACGGCACCTGTTGGGACATTCAGACGGTGGACAGCTCGGGAAGCGTCGGCTCCCACACGTCCCTCGCGCTGGACGCCAACGGCCATCCCCACATAAGCTACCAGGGCGGTGGCGATCTCAAGTACGCCGCCTGGAACGGGACCGGCTGGGACATTCAGACGGCGGATGACAGCTTCTGGGTGGGCTGGTACACCTCCCTGGCGCTGGACAGCAACGACTATCCGCACATAAGCTACTACGCTCAGGTGAGCGGCAACCTCAAGTACGCCGCCTGGACGGGCACGGGCTGGGACGTTCAGACGGTGGACTCCACCGGCGATGTAGGGGAGTATAGTTCGCTCGCACTGGGCAGCAACGACTATCCCCGCATAAGCTACCGCGACTTCAGCGATGGCGACCTCAAGTATGCCGCCTGGAACGGCAGCACTTGGAACATTCAGTCGGTATATGCCGGCGGGAGCTTCTGTTCGCTGGCGTTGGACAGCGCCGACCATCCGCACATCACGCAGGGGGGGTGGCTCAGGTACGCCGCCTGGAACGGGACAAGCTGGGAGCACACGATCTTGGACAGCAGCAGGCTTTACTACGACACCTCGCTCGCTCTGGATGCCAGTGGGTACGGGCGCGTCGCCTACCGCGACCAGTCGAACGGCGACCTCAAGTACGCCTTTCGCACCGGTTCAGCGTCGTGGTATCGGGAAACGGTGGACAGTGCGGGCGACGTGGGGTCCTACCCCTCGCTGGACCTGGACGCCAGCGGGTATCCGCACATAAGCTACTACGATCAGACCAACGGCGACCTCAAGTACGCGACCGAGCGCCCGCCGACGCAAGCCTCGCACACCCTCGGCGCAATCGGTTACTACATGATCTCCTTGCCGTTTACACCCGACTCGCCGACCGTGCACAGGCTGCTCTGCGATGATCTGGGGCACGGCAACTACTACATGTGGGGCTGGAATGGCTCCGGCTACGAGACGATACCGACCAGCCCGCCTGGCTGCGAAGGCACGACGCTAAACGTGGAGCAGGGCTATTGGCTGCTGGCGCCGGTGGGTACACTGGACATCGATGTCGGCGGGACACTGCCTCATGGCGATCAGGCGATCCCTCTGCAGGCCGGCTGGAACATGGTGGGGGCTGCCTACAACACCGCGATCGACAGCCTCCAGGTGGACAACGGCGCCGAAGTGAAGAGCTTGGCGGAGGCGCAGGCGGCCGGCTGGGTGCTTGCCACGTTCTACTACTCGCACAACGGCACGGGCAGCTACAGCACGGTCACCATCAGCCAATCCCCGGCGGACGAGCTGTCGGTGTGGTACGGGTACTGGGTACTGGCCGGTATTGACTGTTCGTTGATCGTGCCGGAGCCCTCCGGCGGCGCGGGCGGGACGGCCATCAGAGCAGCCGAAGCCGCTCTTCAGCAGCCCGGGTGGTCCCTCGACATTCGGGCGAGTGACGGAAGCTCGACAGACAGCATCACCATCGCCACGGCCGACGGGGCTTCGGACGATTTCGACGGCTTTGCGTTGGACAAGCCTAAGCCTCCGGTGCCACCTGGCGAGAGCAGGCTGCGGATGGCACTGAAGCAAGATGACGCTGCCAGAGGACGGGTCCCATGGGCCTCACAGTTGGCCATGGAGACCAAGAGCACCGCACAAGAGCCAGCCGAATGGCACTTCACCGTCACTGGCGGCGTGCAAGGCGAGACGGTCGCCGTCACCTGGCCGGGCCTGAGCCAACTGCCCAAGGATCGGGTAGCCATCCTCACCGACCTCGACAGCGGCAAGCGCACCTTCATGCGCAGCCGGGGGCAGTATGAGTTCGCCGCGCCGGGCGAAGACAGCGCCCGCCACCTCGCGGTCACAGTCAAGCCCGCAGAGGACGGCGCCCTGCTCATCAGCGGCCTGACTGCATCCCCAACGCGCGGCGGCGCCTGGGACATCGGCTTCAATCTGTCAGGGGATGCCGCGCTGACGGCTCGCATCTACAACGTCGCAGGCCGGCTTGTGGCTACCATCGCCCAAGCCCAGCAACTGGCTCGTGGGAGGGGTTCCTTGAACTGGAACGGCCGCAGCGCCATCGGCACAGCCGTCCCCGGAGGGACGTACCTCCTCCGCGTGACCGCCCGGACCGCAGAGGGCCAACAGGCGTCGGCGGTGACAAGACTGCGGATCAATCGGTAGAGGACGTGCTGCGCATTGGCGTGGACAGAAGGGCCCGGTCAAGTAGGCTGGGCCCTCTTTGTGTCATGGCAGGGCGGGCCGAGTAGGGCCCGCCCGACCCGAGTTCTGGCCCTTCGGCGCGGCCCTACACGCCGCTTTGGGCGGGACTCGCAAGGTACTTCGCTTTCTCCCGCAGCAGGGCTCGTGGGCTTGGCGGCGAATGTAATGTATGTGACAGATAAGGCTCCGGACTCGATCTCGCGAGCCAACCGCCGGAGAGGCAACGTGACAGGTGACGGAGCCAGCGGCCGAAGGCACCGCAGGCTTTTTGGGAGGGGCATGCGCGCAAGCATGCTCCATGACACAAGTGCCCCGAGAAGGAGGGATACGAGAGCGATTGTTACAAGAGCACACCCGGCGGTGTATGGAGATGCTGCCGGGTGTGTGTTGTGCGGCCGCGAGGTCGGCGCATGCGGGGATGCACCGCCGGGTTGATGCAAGGGACACGGGCGGGCTCGCCAGCGTCGATCTCGTAGCGGAGAGCGTTGGAGCACTGTCGGCACTCGAGTGCGGCGATGTTTGGCCCAATTCTCAGTCAGTTTAAGGAGGAAGTAGGACGATGAGACGGCTTGCGAAGGCTGTTGGTCCGGCGTTTGTTGCTGCAGTACTGACCTTGGCCGGGTGCGGAGGAGGCGGGGGTGTTCCGGGGCTTGGGCCGATCCCCGACGGTCACGGGCGGCTCACAATCAAGGTAAAGTGGCCCGCCGCGGACAGCTCGTCCAGGCTCATCATGACGGCGACTCAGTCCATCAAGGTGATCGTTACCGGGCCTGGGATTCCGACGCCGATCACTACAGTAATCAATGCGCCGCAGACGACGGCCACTCTCACGGTGCCGGTAGGCAGCGACCGCCGGGTGGACGCCCAGGGCTTCGACGCGCCTGACGCCGGCGGAACGCAGATCCAGAAGGCCTATCAGGCCGCCCCGGTCCCCGAAGTGGCCGACGGACAGACCTACAACGTGACGCTGTACCTGACGGACTTGTGGGACCCCGCTGATGACACGCACACCGGGGCCACAACGATCCCCACCGATGGCACGCCCTCCGGCTGGCACGTCATCGATGACGTGGCAACGGACTGGTACGACTACTTCAAGTTCACCGCCGTCGCCGGCGAGGGGTACACCTTCGCCACCCAGGACCTGGTCGGCACCGGCACCGGGCAGTACGCGCTGATGGTGTTCGACACGGACGGGAGCACAGTGTTGGCATCTAACGCGTTCGATGCCATGCAGCCAGGGGCGGTGGTCTGGAGTGCGCCGAGCGATGGGGATTACTTTGTCTCCCTTTGGGTCTTGTATGATGTCCGCACGGCGTACCGGCTGGCGGTGGCGGCCGGCGGGACCGGAGACATCGATGTGATAGTTGACTAGTACTTGCATAGGTCCGCAGTAGAACTGTCGGGCTAGAAGGGACTCCGCCGAGGACTCCGCTGAAGCTACGTCCTCCGCGAAGGCGGAAGCCCGACCTACGCGGAGCTGGGTAGCGCCAGGCGCGCGCTGGGGCCTCCACCCGCGTAGAGGGGGCATTCCTGCCCCGCTGGGTTTCGTAGACCAAGTTACGCAACCAGGTGCTAGGCCCATCCTGGCTGGGGGCGGGCTGCCGCATGAGACAACGCCGGGCGATAGGGCTGGCGATAGCCGGATGCTGCGCGCTGGTTGTGGTGTTGACGCTCGAGGAGATCTTGCCGGGCGCGGAGGCTTTCGCGCGCCTGGAGCAGATGACCTACGACTGGCGCATGCGCCTGCTGCCGCGGCCCGATCCTGATCCCCGTATCGTGATCGTGGCCATTGACGACGAATCGCTGCGCGAATTCGGCGTCTGGCCATGGCCGCGGGACTTGCACGCCGAGGTGGTGCGCAAGTTAGCTGCAGCCGGCGCCCGCGTCATCGGCGTGGATATGGTCCTCAGCGGCGTCTCCGGCTTCGGCAAGTCGGCAGAGGACCTCATGGGCGGCGACGAGGACGACTTTTTCAGCCTTCCCGAGCCGTCCGCTCAGGACGAGCAGTTGGCTGAGGCGATCCGCGAGGCCGGATGTGTGGTGCTCGCCTCGCGGCTCGTCATCGAGGAAGCGCACGGGACGGAGCTTGGGGCGGAGATGGTGAGTGCGGACTTCCCCCTGTACGTCCTCGAGGATGCTGCCACGGCGGTGGCACCGGTGAATGTGCCGGAGGACGCAGATCACACGGTGCGGCGGGCCTGGCTGGTCATTTCGCATCAGGACGAGCCGTACGCGGGGTTCGGGGCGGCGGTGGCGGCGCTGGCCCAGGGCGAGGACCCACGCGCATTTGCGTTGGCGAGCGAGCGGCGGGCCAAAGGCGCCGTGTCGCGCGCTGGCGCCGCCGCCAGCTTCTTGATTGATTACTCCCGCACGGGAGCCGAAGGCTTCGCCACGGTGCCCTACTACCAAGTGGCCCGCGGCGAGCTGCGGTCGGGCGCGTTCCGGGACAAAATCGTCCTGGTCGGGGCCACGGCATCTGTGTTGCAGGACATGCATTATACCCCACTGGCGCGGGAGAGAGGGACGCTCTGGCGCACGTTTCAGACCCAAATCGAACAGATGGCCGGGGTGGAAATCCACGCCCACGTCGCGGCGGCGCTGCTGCAGGGCCGATTCATCCGGCGCGTCCCGCCGTGGATGACGGATTCCCTGGTGCTGCTCATAGCCTTGCTCACGGTCGTCCTCACAGTAAACCAACGGCCCCTGGTGGCCATGCCGGCGTGCGTGGCGCCGCTGCTCCTCGGCACGGCCGTCGCCGGCGGGCTCCTTTTCGCCTACGCCCGCGTCTGGCTGCCCGTGATCGCCCCGATGGCAGTGTGCTTGCTGTCTTACTTGAGCACGACGACGTTTCTGTGGCTCGTGGAGGAGCGACTGCGGACGCAGATTCGGAGCGCCTGGGCGCGGCGCGTGTCACCGGAGGTGCTGGACGTCATCCTCGGCAATCCGGAGATGGCACACGTCCAGGGGCAGCGCGTTACCGCAACCGTGTTATTCTCGGACCTGCGCGGATTCACCAGTATGTGCCACGCCATGGAGCCCGAGCAGGTGATCGAGCTTCTCAACACCTATCTGACAGCGATGACGTCCGTGATCCGACGACATGGGGGAACGGTGCACAAGTTCATGGGTGACGGCCTCATGGCGGTCTTTGGCGACCCGGTGCGGCACGAGGACCACGCCGACCGGGCGGTGGCGGCGGCCTTGGAAATGCACGGGGAGATGGCAAAGATAGCGCAACTGGCACCGCCGAAGACCGACGGCCAGCCAGGAATGGGGATAGGCATCGACACCGGCGAGGTGGTTGTGGGCGATGTGGGCTCCGCGGAGATGCTCGAGTACACGGCGATCGGGCGCGCGGTAAACACCGCGGCCCGGCTCGAGGAGATGAACAAGCAGTACGAGACGGCGACCATCCTGAGTCGCGCCACAGTGGCACACATGCAGCAGAGCGTGCCAACGCGGCGCCTCGGCCTCGCAGAGGTTCGCGGCATCCCGGAGCCGGTGGAGATCTTCGCACTGGCGCCCGGGGAGCCGAGAGCGGATCTTGAACGGGACCAACGAGTTGCCCCTCCCACGAAGGAGCGTGAGTAGTTTGGCTCGGCATCGTCTGACAGCAGCAGCCACGCTGGCCGTGATGACGGCCTTGACCGTCGGCCAATCCATCGCGCCCGCGCAGCAAGCCAGGTCCGCAAAGATCACCGCCGTCCTGCTTACCGTGATGCATAGGCTGAGGCAGGCGGCGCCGTGGAAGCCGAGTAAGGTGGGTACGCTGCTGCCTGCCGATAGCGCGGTGCGCACGGGACGACGCTCCAAGTGCCAAATCACGTTCCCCGACGGCAGCTTCGTCCGCATGGGCGAGCGCACCGACCTCGTCATCACCGACCTCACCGGCAAGCGCGTTCGCCTGCGATGCGGCAGACTGTACGTGAAGATCGTCAGCGGCACAGCCACCGTCGAGGGCAACACCGCCGTGGCAGCGGTGAAAGGCAGTACGTTCGAGTTCATCGGGCCCGACGAGGTGCCCGCCCCGGGCGAACGCCCCATCGAGACCGTCCGCGTGTGGGACGGCTTCGTTGAGTTCACCTGTGCCGGACGCACCAGGACGGTAGGCGCTGGCGCTGAAGCGGTCGGTCAACCCGATGGGACTATCAGCCAGCGCAGCACCCCGTCGCAGAACTACCCGGGCGGCAGCTACGAGAACTGGTTCAGAGGCGAGTGGTCCGGGCAGACAATCACCACGACACCGAATAGCTCAGCCGGCACGGAGCAGAAGATGCAGCTTGTCACCGAGCAGCAGGTGCTGACAGCCCCGACGCGCGATGAACAACGACAGGAGGCGAGACAAGGAGCGGGCCTGATCGAGGTGACCATCTCGAGCAGGCAGCGCGGCCGAAGCCCCCGGTCGAGCGCGCCCATACCGGTCGTCTTTGCCACCCCCGGTCATTCCGACCGCACACGAGTGGCTGCCTTGCCGACCATCGCCGTCTCGGCGCCCGCACAGGCGCTGGTGAGCCAGGTGCCGGCCGGCGAGCGAGTCTTCGAGAGGCGCTTCTTCGGTCCTACCACGGGCGCCAGGCCGTTTGCCTTCATCGGCGGCGGGCAGAGCGTGTACGGCGCACGAGTCACCAGTAGCAGCGTGTACAAGGACTACTACTTCTTGCTGGCGACGAACCTCACCCACGATTTCGAGTCCTCGCCCGACATCAGCCTCGACGAAGCCTTCGTTTCGCATCGCACGAGACGCCAGGAGTGGACGCTTGGGCGGCAGCGCTTCCTCAACGGCCCGGTGAACAACAACGAGCTGGGAACGCTCCACGATTTTCGTCGGGTCACCAGCATCCGATGGCGGGGCAAGATCCGTAAGGGCCCCGAGCTCGACATCGCCTACATCGAGCGCGCAGAGACGTACCCGGGAGCCGCGGGCGAGGCAATATACGCGCGTATCGCCGACAGCATCGGGCCGGCCGTCGTCGGCGTAAACGTGCTCGAGATGTTCGACGAGGGCACCGGGCAGTCAGTGGACGTCGCCATCTCGGCGCTGCCCCGGCGGCTGGACGTCTACGCCGAGGTCGGGGAAGACCCAACCGGCCGGGACCTGCACACCATCGGGCTGTACTTCCCGAAGCTGTACCAGAGGGCCGGGGTCGATCTCTTCGTCGAGCAGGCGAAGCGACAGGACTTCCCGTCGGTGTTCTCGATAGCGGCTTACAAACAAATAGCAGGCGGGGCAGCGGGCGTGCTCGTGCTGCAAAAGGAATCCGGCGCCAACTGGAGCATCGGCGCCGGCTATGCGGTTCAGCTTGGACGCAAGTGACGGACGGACTGACAAGAATGCAGGCAGGGATGCCTGCGCTCCCGGTTAGGGCAGCATCAGCCCATATTCTCCACGATCGCCTGGGCGAACTCGGAGGTCTTGACGGTGGTGGCGCCCTCCATCTGGCGCTCCAGGTCGTAGGTGACGCGCTTCTGGTCAATGGTGCGTTCCATGGCCTGGACGATCAGGTCGGCAGCCTCCTGCCAGCCAAGGTACTCCAGCATCAGCACGCCGGAGAGGATCAGCGAGCCGGGGTTCACCTTGTCCTGACCGGTGTACTTGGGCGCCGTGCCGTGCGTGGCCTCGAAGAGCCCGATGTAGTCGCCCATGTTGGAGCCCGGCGCCATGCCGAGACCGCCCACCTGCGCCGCGCAGGCGTCTGAGAGATAGTCGCCGTTCAGATTCGGCGTGGCCAGGATGTCGTACTCGTCCGGCCGCAACAGGACTTGCTGGAACATGCTGTCGGCGATCCGATCCTTGATGAGCAGCTTCCCCTCCGGCATCTCGCCGTCGTGGTCCTCCCATAGCTCCGCCTCAGTGACCACCTCATCGCGGAACTCCTCCTTGGCCAACTCGTAGCCCCAGTCGCGGAAGGCCCCCTCGGTGAACTTCATGATGTTGCCCTTGTGCACCAGCGTTACGCTGCTGCGGCCCCGGTCGAGGGCGTAGCGGATGGCTTTGCGCACCAGTCGTTTGGTGCCGGAGATGCTTATGGGCTTGATGCCGATGCCGCTGTCGGGCCGTAGGTCGCGCTGAGTGCACTCGCGCACCAGATCGATGAAGCGCCTGGCCTCGTCGCTGCCCTCCTCGAACTCGACGCCTGCATATACGTCCTCCGTATTCTCGCGGAAGATGATGACATCGAGCTTCTCGGGGCGCTTCACCGGACTCGGAACGCCGCGAATCCACCGGACCGGTCGCACGCAGGCGTACAGATCGAGGATCTGCCGCAGCCCGACGTTCAGCGACCGGAAGCGGGGCGTGACGAACTCCGAGCCGCACTTGGCGCACTTGCTGGGCCGCTGCCCATTGGGGCCATCCTGCTCCAGGGCGCAGGCGAGACATACGTAGTCGAACGCGCCGACGGGCGTGGTCAGCGGTCCCTTGATGGCGACGTAGAAGTCGCGAATTGCGTTCAGCGTGTCGTCAGGCAACACCGTATCGTCCCCATACAGCTCGAGGGCCTCGCGGCCGGCGTACACCTTGAACCAGACAATCTTTCGCCGGTCACCGTAGGCCCTCTCGATCGCCCCCTCAAACACGTTCTGGGCGGCGGCCCAGATGTCGGGGCCAATGCCGTCTCCCTGGATGAACGGGATAATCGGGTCGTCGGGGACGATCAACTTCCCCTCCTCCGCCCCGATCTTGGTCCCCTCCCGTGGCGGGGTGATCTTTTCGTATTGTATGGTCGCGGTAGCCATGACAAAGTCCCTTTCTCTGCATCATGTAGAATAAATAGCAGCGCCTGCCTGGGGGCCGGAGCGGCGGCTTCTTAGAGCCTATCCCAAAACCCCTTGATTTGTCATGTTGAGCCTGGCGAAGCATCTCGCAATAGCCGCCAGGACGAGATTCTTCGCGTTGCTCAGAATGACATTTCTTGGAGCGGCTGGTTTTAGGATAGGCTCTTAGTGCAGCCGCCGGCGGACGGGCCACAGCGCAGAGCTCGGCTTTCCCTGCTAGTTCCCCTCTGGCTCGCACTTCCCTCCACATGCGCGGGGAATCTGAGTTGGCGGGGTAACCCGGGGAGGCGCGGGAAGCAGTCTTGGCGCTGGGGAGGCCTACCTGGTCAGGCGGCCGACGAAGCGCTTGATGCGCGTGATGGCCTCACGAAGGGCGTCGAAGCTGTTGGCGTAGGTGCAGCGCACGTAGCCCTCGCCGCAGTCGCCGAAGGCGGTGCCCGGCACGACGGCTACCTTCTCCTCCTGAAGCAGGCGAGCGCAGAAATCCTCGGACGAGACGCCGGTGTGCTCGATGGATGGGAATGTGTAGAAGGCGCCCTTGGGCTCAAAGCAGCTCAGGCCGGCATCCTTGAGCCCCTTGACGAAGAGTCGGCGCCGCTGGCCGAACTCTCGCACCATGCCGGCCATCGCCTCAGCTCCGTTTTCGAGCGCCTCGATAGCGGCGATCTGGCCGGTGATAGGCGCACACAGAGCCGTGTAGGCGTGAATCCTGACCATCGCCTCGATGATGTCGGCAGGCCCGGCGGCGAAGCCGATGCGCCATCCGGTCATCGCGTAGGCCTTCGAGAAGCCATTAAGCAGCACGGTGCGCTCCCACGCGCCGGAGAGCCCGGGCACACACGTGTGGGTGCCCTCATAGGTCAGACGGCCATAGATTTCGTCAGAGATCAGGAGCAGATCCGCCTGGGCGGCGACATCGACGATCCGCTGCAGTTGCTCGCAGGTCATGACAGCGCCGGTGGGGTTGTTCGGATACCCGATGAGCAGGGCCTTCGTCCGGGGAGACACGGCCGCCTGCACGGCTTCCGGGCAGAGCGTCCAGCCGTCCGCGCTGCGTGTTTCCACAACCACGGGCCGCCCACCGGCGAGCAACACGCAGGCCTTGTAGGCCACGTAGCAGGGCTCGGGGACGATTACTTCGTCCCCGGGATCGAGGATTGCACGCAGCAGCACGTCCAGGGCTTCGCTCACGCCGGCCGTAACGACGATCTCGCGCTCAGGGCTATACGCCACGCCATAGTCACGCTCGAGCATGCGCGAGATCTCCTGCCGCAGCTCGAGCAGGCCGTGGTTGCTCGTGTAGGACGTGTGCCCGCGCCGAAGTGCATGCAGCATCGCATCGCAGATGTGCCATGGCGTGGCGAAGTCCGGCTCACCTACACCCAGCGTGATGACGTCCGGCACGCCGATGACCAGGTCGAAAAACCGTCGAATGCCCGACGGTGGCAGTTCGCGCGCGACCCGCGACGTACGTTCGGTGCCCTTAGGTTGCCCGCTCATGGCGACACCGCGAGACGCTTGTCGTCGGATTCGGGGGCAACGAGCACGCCGTCGCGCTTGTACGTTCTGAGCACGAAGTGCGTTGACGTGCCGCTGATCTGGGGATGGGGGGCCAGCTCTTCGGCCACGAAGGACGCAATATCGCGCAGGTCCTGGCCCTCGACCACCACGATGAGATCGTACTGGCCCGACATCAGATACAGCGAGTGCACCTGGGGGAATCGGGAGATATGGTCGGCCACCTCGTCGAACCCGGTTCGGGGCTCGGGCGCCGCCTTCACCTCGATGAAGGCGTACAGCTTGCCGTTGCCGGCCTTCTCCCAATCCACGAGGGCCCGATAGCCAAGTATCGTTCGATTTCGCTCCAACTCCTTGATCCCATCGGCCACGGTCTCCGGCGTCATGTCCAGCCGGGTGGCGATCTCCTCGGTAGAGCACCGAGCGTCCTGTTCGAGGATTTCGAGGATGCGCTTCACTTCTGCTCACGCCTTTCCACCGCCGTTGCCGCGACAGCTTCGCGCGCCGGCTGCCTGTAGGGGCATTTCCTGTCCCACCTGCGGCATTGCAGCGTCTCGCTGCCGGTACACGGCTCGATGTGCATCATGACATGCGTCCCGGGAAATGTTTCCGCGATCTCCCGCTCCATGTGATCAGCGACCTCGTGCGCCTCACTCACCGACACAGAGCGGCACATGACGATGTGCAAGTCCAGATGCCGCTCGCCGCCGGCACGCCGAGAGCGAACATCGTGGAACTCGACGAACTGCTCGCCATGCTTGGCCACGATGTCGAGGATTCGCCTCTCCTCATCCCGCGGCAGCGCCCGGTCGAGCAGTTGGCGGAGCGCGTCACGACTCAGGAAGTAGGCGCGATGGACGATGAGAAGCCCGACAGGCAGCGCCACCAGCGGGTCCACTATGGGCGGCGCCCCCAGCGCTATGGCGCTCATCCCCAGGAATACGCCGACGCACGTGTATGCGTCGGTGCGCAAGTGCCAGGCGTCGGCTTCAAGGGCTATCGACTCATGCCGCTCGACGACGCGAAGCAGATAGGTCGAGACCGCCATGTTGACGACCGCTGAGCCACCCATCACGACGGCGGCCACCCAACTGTGCTCAACGGTCCCGCCGACGATGGCCCGTCGGACGGCCATATAGACAATGGCCGCGGCAGCCACAAAGATGAGCGCCGCCTCGATCAACGCCGACAGGCTCTCATACTTGCCGTGACCGTAGGGATGGCGCCGGTCGGCCGGCTGGCTCGCCTTGCGCAGCGACAGGAAGGCGATGAGTGAGGCTACCAGATCGTTGGCGGAATGGAGTGCCTCCGATAGCACAGCCACCGACCCGCACACCAGCCCGGTGACGATCTTGGCCAGGATGAGCGCGGAGTTGGAGGCAATGGCCGTCGTCGCAGCCCGTAGAGTAGCTCGGCTTCTGTCTTCCGTGTTCATGGGTGTGTGCGCTTCGGGCGGGGCCATAGTTACGAAACCTGCCCCAGCCCGCGCTGGGGCAGCGTGCGTTGTCCTTCCCGCGGAGCGTGGGGCACCCATCCTGCCCTACGAAGCACCGGAAGCGCGGGAATGTGCTATTGCCGTCAGAAGCGCCTGCGTCTGGTGCGTGACGCACCCTTCCGCTTCTTCTTGCGCTTCTGGGCGGGGGCCGTCCCCGAGCCCGCCGGCTGCGCGCTTGTGCCCGCGCTCGCCTGCGATCCCACGGGCATATCCGCCGCCGCGCCCGCTTCGGGCGCTGCCGGCGGGGGTCGTTGGCGTGCGGGCGCTGGCGATACCCGAGGCGAGAAAGCGGCCGCCGCCGCCGCCTGCCGCCGGTCGCTGAATTCCCGCCACGCAACCACGACCGGACTTGCGACAAAGATGGAGGAGTATGCGCCGCAAGTGATGCCCACGATGAGGCCGAAAGCGAAGTCGTTGATGGTGGCGCCGCCAAAGAAGTACAGCATAATGAGAGTGAACAAGGTGGTCAGAGTCGTGTTGATGGACCGCGCCATGGTCTGCCATAAGCTGGCGTTGACCACAGCATCAAAAGGCTCGCGCCTGTATAGGCGGACGTTCTCCCGGATCCTGTCAAGAATAACAATGGTGTCGTTGATGGAATAGCCCACGACCGTGAGCAGCACTGGCACAAAGGAGCTGTCGATCTCGCGTTGTGTAATGGCGAAGACGCCGACCAGGATCAGCACGTCGTGAGCCAAGGCGATGATGGCAGCGACGGCGAAGCGAAACTCGTACCGCCAGCTCACGAAGATCAGTATCAACACCAAGCCCAGAATGAGGGCCTTGATGGCGTTGAGGCCCAACTCCCGGCCAATGACCGGCCCGACGATGTCCCGGGTCTTGGTGAGCGTCGTCCCGAACGCCTCTTCCATCGCGCCCCCGACGGCGTCAAGCTGCTTCTCTGCCTCCTCGTCGGTCTGTGCGGACGTTCGGATGTGCACGAAGCGGCCGTCGCGCCCCACGCGGACTGTGTACTTGCCGATGCCCTCGTCCTGGACGATCGTTCTGATGCGCCCGTACGCGGACGCCAGATCGCCCTTGTCTTGAGCTCCCGGGCCCACTATCGGATGATCGATGGTCTCATATTTGAGCAGCGTGCCCCCGGTGAAATCAATCCCCTTGTTCAGCCCGCGCGTGCCCCAGAAGAAGAGACCAACGATGATGAGAGCTGCCGAGAGGCTGAACCACAAGGGCCGCCGTCCGACGAGGTCGATTCTTTCCCCCAGAGGCGTCCGCACCCGCGTCTGTCCTCCTTGATTGCGCTCCCGCCCGGCCGCTACGGCGTCGTGTGACGGCGGCGGCGCGCTGCATCACGCTGATGTCTCGCCGCTTGAGCCCAGCCCCGTCCGGAATAGGCCCGCAATGCCTCCGAGCTTGGACGTGGTGGCGACGATGATCATCCATCGGGTCGCCGTTATGGCGGTGAACAAGCTGCAGCTTACGCCGATGCCCAGCACCACGGCGAAGCCCCGGATCGGCCCCGTGCCGAAGTAGTACAGCACGGCGGCCACGATCAACGTGGTGACATTGGCGTCCAGGATCGCGGTCCAGGCGCGATTGAAGCCCGCCTCCACCGCCGAGCGCATCGTCTTGGCGGTGGCAAGCTCCTCCTTCAAGCGCTCGAAAATGATGATGTTTGCGTCAACGGCCATACCGATGGACAATATGAATCCAGCGATACCCGGCAGCGTGAGCACGGCGCCGATAAAGCTGTACACGGCCAGGACCAGCAACATGTAAATGGCCAGCGCGACATTGGCAATAGCGCCCGGGACGCGGTACCACAGTATCATGAACGCAAGGACGACGACGAATCCTATGATACCTGCCCGCGCGCTCTTGTTGATCGAGTCCGCGCCGAGCGTTGCGCTGATAGTTCGGTTCTCTACTATCTCGATGGGCACCGGCAGAGCGCCGGCATTCAGCAGCAGAGCCAACTCCTTGGCTTCCTGGTCACTGAACTTGCCGGTGATGACGCCCCCGCCCGGCAATGCACTCTTGATAACCGGCGCCATCTGTACCTTGCCATCCAGCATGATGGCCAGATGCTGGCCCACCGCCTTGCGCGTCATAGCATGGAAGGCTTGCTTCCTCTCGTTCTTGAGCTCGAAGCGCACCGCCCATGAACCGGGCGACTCGTAATCCGGCACCACGATGGTCTTGGGCTTCAGATCGCGGCCCAGCGCTTCACGCGTCGCCTCACCCATCACCGTCTTCTCGCTCACGATCGGGCCGCTCGTCGCGTCGCCGTCACGCCAGATGCGCCGTTCGCCCCTGGCAAACCCCTGCGTCTCGTCGAGCTTGTAGTGTTCCGGGACGAGCCTGAATTCCAGCAGCGCCCGGCTGTCCACGATCCGCTCGACGCGCTCAGCGGTCTTGGTGCCCGGGATCTCCACTATCAGCCGATCTCCGCCCTGTATCTCGATGGTGGACTCGGCGACACCTAAAGCGTTGATGCGCCGCTCAATGATGTTCTTGACCTTCTCCGCCGTGTCCCGCTCCAGGAGCAGCCTCTCGGCATCACCCATGCTGATGGTGGGAAAGCGCTCTTCGAGGTAGTTCCGCACCACCTGCTCCTGCGCTTCCGCCTCCTCACGCGTTTCCGTGACCGTGCTGACCTCCATGTCCATCTTACTCATTACATTGACTGCCAGCCGACGCGGCACAGCCACCCCACGCTGTTGGAATGCCGTCAGGAGCTCGTTCTTCAGCTCCTGCTGCAGCTCCGCTGCCGCCGTCTCGAACTCGTCCGCCGACATCTCGGGTAGCAGCAGATGATCCTCGTCGGTCTCGAAGGGAAACGTCGTTGAAGGCAGACACTGGAGCACGAGATGCAGCCCGCCGCGGAGGTCCAGGCCCAGGTTAATGTGCGGAATGGGCCTGTACACGTTGAATAGCCAGAAGGTCGCCGCCGGCTCCTCGCCTGACTCCTCGTCCGCCTCGTGCTCAGGCTCCAGTTCCGTGACACCGGGGAACTCCTTCTTGAGCGTCTGGAGGATCAGCGCTCCGTACTGCTCCGATTGCTCCTTGGCCTTGAGTCCCGGCAGGATGACGGTGTCCACCCGGAGCTGCGTGGGTGCGCTGAGCACCACCACAGCATCGATCCACTCGGGATCCGCCGGATTAGCCTCTCTGAGCTTTCGCAGCAGCTCGTTACGCCTCTCCTCCAGCCTCTGGGCCCGGTCATCGCCCGGCTCCACCACCGGCTTACGGAGGTCATAGGTGAAGCTGTCTTGAAGGACGCTCTCTGCCTCGCCCCGCACCAGTCGGATGGGCTGAAACACCATGAGAAAGGCGATCAGCGTGAGGCCAACCAGGAAGATAAGCCTCCTACGAACAGCGCTGCCCGTCATTGCCGCTACTCCTGAAATCTAGCCCAGGTCCCCGCCACAGTCAGGGCTCCCAGGTGCAGTATATGCGCACCGTTGTGGCGTTGTCAAACGAAGCACCCAGCCTCGCATGCCGATGGGGCGAGCGATGCATCGGGGGACTGCCGTCGTCCGGAGCGGCGCGTGGGCGCGAGGGAAAATGATGGAAGCATACGCCGACGCATCTCAGCGCCGCAACAGCAGCTACGTCCGCGGCTGCTTGGCTTCGGCGAGCGCCGGCGCCGCTTCTTCCGTCGCCGTGTCCTCGCTCTCTTCAGCATACGCGTCGCGGTATTCGCGACCCAGCATATCCCTAATGCTCTTGCCGCGGGCCTGTGAGACCGCTCGTGGGTCGGCAAGGTTGCCGAGCGCCGCGAAGACGGCCTTGGCGCAGTTCAGAGCGTTGTTGCTGCCCAGTGACTTGCTCAGGATATCTCGGATGCCCGCCAGTTCTACCACCGGCCGCACGGCGCCGCCGGCGATGATCCCGGTGCCCCGCGATGCCGGCTTGAGCAGCACCCTGGCGCCGCTAACCTTCCCAATGATCGAGTGGGGTATCGTGTAGCCGTCGAGCGGCACACGAATCAAGCTCTTTTTGGCCCTGTCGAGCGCCTTGCGGATGGCGTCGGGGGCCTGTCGCGCCTTGGCCACGCCCAGCCCAACGTGTCCCCGACGATCGCCGACAACAACGACGACCCGGGAGCTTGGGATACGTCCGCCCTTAACGGTCTTGCGGACCCGATCGACTCGTATAACGCGATCCTCCAGGTCCAGCTCCGCGCGCCTGCCCGGCTGCAACGCCATACCAATACGGCTCCTTTCGTCTTAGCAGGGGGTGTGAAAAACACACGCGCCGCCCTCTATGGCCCTTAGGCGGCACCGACCATGCAGCATAGCATAGCCGCGCGAGCGCTGTCAATGGCCGGCAACGCTTGGCAGCGCCGCCGCGCCGGCCCGCCGGGGCGTCACCCGAGCTTAGCTCAGCAGCACGCCGGTGGCCGCTTCGTAGCTGTCCGGGCCGAGACGCTCCCACTGCTGACGAACGAGGTGCAGCCCATACATGCACACGTCAAAGAGCTCCGAGAGCTCCCGCAGCACCTCCGCCTCCCGGCGTATCTCGGGGCCAACGAAGGTCGAGGCGATGTAGTACGACCGCTTTCCCTGCTCCGCATAGTCGATGAGGTGATCCTTCCGCAGCGGCGACCGGAAGTAGCGCAGAGCCTCAGGGTACACGCCCGTCCAGAACAGGGTGAAGTCCCCAATATGCCGGTGAATCTCGCGCTCCTGGCCAAAGGGCCCCACGGCAAACCGCGCGTCGGCCGCCAGGAGCATCTCCGCCACCTCGGTGAGTCGCCGACCGCGTGCATCGCGCAGGCGGAAAATCCGGTCAATGTGCACGAAACGCGTGAGCATGTCGGCCACGTATTCCGCCAGCGCGATGTCGCTCAGGTGCAGGCCCCGAAGGAAGACATCCGTCACGAGCGCGCGAAACAGGCGGCGCAGCGGATCCCTATCCGAGATGGGAGCTGTGGGTGGCAGCCGTCCGGCTGCGTCCCTCCTGGGCATACTCGTTGGCATCCCCTTTTCTCCGGCCCGGCTGTGTCTGCCAGTCGGCAGACGGCCGGTGCGAGCCTACCCCGGCATGCTGCACTCGAGGCCTCGCGCAGCTACGATCTCTGCAAGCATCGCCATGTGCTCATCGCTCGGCGTTCGAAGGCCCGCGAGCGGGTAAGTGAGTCCCAGGTTGCCATACTTCGACTCCCCGAGTTCATGATACCTCAGTAGGTCCACGGCCTCGACGCTCGGCAGCGTCTTGGCCAGCTCGGCAATGGTGACCATGTTGTCGGGAGCATCGGTGTAGCCAGGTACGATGGGAACTCTGAGCCGCACCGGGATCGAGCGTGCACAGATGCGCTTGAGATTGTCAACGATCCGCTCCACGTCTCCTCCCACGTGCTCGCGGTGGGCTGCCGGCGAAAGCGTCTTCACATCGTACAGCACCAGGTCCGTGAGAGGCAGCAGGGGCTCTATTACGTGCCAGTCGGCATAGCCCGACGTGTCCAGGCAGGTGTGTATGTCGGCGTCCCGGGCCAGGCTCAGGAGCGCCTCGGTCAGCTCGGGCTGCAGCAGCGGCTCTCCTCCTGAGAGCGTCATCCCGCCGCCCGAGTTGCGATAGAACACCAGGTCTTTCTTCACTTCCGCCATGACCTCGGCGGCCGTCACCTCGCGCCCGCTCATCACGAGCGCCTCGGCATAGCACTCCTCGGTGCACGCGCCGCAGTTGTCGCACACTTCACGGTCAATGACCACTCCGTCGGGCGATGTCGCGATGGCCCCGAGCGGACAGTTCCGCACGCACGCGCCGCAGCCGATGCAGTTCCGCTTGAACTGAGCCAGTTGGGGCTCCGGCGACAGAGCCTCCGGGTTGTGACACCATGTGCAGCGCAGCGGGCACCCCTTAAAGAACACCGTCGTGCGGATGCCCGGCCCATCGTGGACGGCGAAGCGCTCTATATCGAACACTATGCCGCGGCGCGCCGCGATCGTGTCTGCGGCCGTCGCTTCCTCGGCCGTGCGGGACGTAGAGTTGACGCGAGCCGTTTTGCCGGACATATCGGTGCTTGAATGTACCATAGATTCGGTGGCAGTGGCAGTGAGTATGCCGGCTGGCGCCGGCTGACGGGCTCGCGCCTGACCCATGGCTGGCGCGTAGTTCGGCGATGCGGGACAGGCGACCTTCGTTGCCCAAAGGCCCGGCGTGAGGTGGGTAGCGGCCGACTGGCGTGGCAATGGAGGGTCGCGTTGACCTGGCGGATGGGACGCTGAAGCCGGGTAGCCACGAATACTACGGACGGTCAATTTACTTCCCGGTTACGCGGAAATGAGGTATACTGGCCTTGGTCAAGAGAGGGGGTATTGGTTGTGCTCCTTGCTCTGGTCACTGTCTGCTCCACTGTGTCCACGCCAAAGCCCGATTCGGTGTCCGTCGCCGACGTAACTGCGGGGCTCGTTTGCGTCGATAGTGTGCAGGCTTGGCTCGATGCTAACCCGCAATATGTCCGGGCCAAACCGGCTCCGCCAGCAGCGCCCGTCGTAGCCGAGAAGGAACCTCGTCGGCGTCCCCGTCCACCGCAATTGGCCGTCTGGTCGCCACATATCCTCGCCAACGAACCTCGCGAGCAGGGCTGGCATGAGGTCGATTTCATCTGCCCACGCTCTGGCCATCGCAACACTGGACGCGAGTACATAGACTCCCGCGGCGAACTTCGCGAGTGGCGCTACACTGATACCGTAACCGGCGACGTATTGTCTGGACACGTCCGTCCAGTACGGACCGCCCGGGAGCGCAGGATGGCACTTCGCTCTTGGGCATTGTACGGAGGCCGCGCACCTTTGCCCGGGGAGCGACCCTTCGCTGACTGGTCCGGCAGTCCGTACGACTACGTTCCCCCGCGTCCTTATGTTCCTCCCACGTATCCGTCATGGGGCCATTCCACCTGGCGCCCTTTCGGTTGGCCGTATACCCACTATCGTCCTTGAGGTTCTGCTCTGCGCCTTGAATCTTGGAGACGAATCCATCATGCCTCAGCACTGGCATTTCGACGGTCATCACGTCCGTCGGCGTAACCCCTTCAAACGAGATGCTGCCAAAGAGGAACCGCTCCCTAAGGTCCCAGAGGCTCGGTCCGTCCCGCCAACGCCACCGGAGGTACCAGTTCCGCCAGCCCAGTCAACCCAAGCACCCCCGCCCCAGCAACCCACTCCCCGCAGTCCAGAGAGCATCCTTGTCTGTCCATCATGTGGCTCAACGAGTGTGACATCGTATTACAGGCAAAGTCAGACGGCTCTCTGGTTCCTCGCGATAGTTGTGCTTGCGCTCTTCACCTGCGGACTCGGACTCCTGCTGCTACCGTTCGCGTTTTGTGATCAGGGCGGAGTCCGATACCACTGCCACACATGCGGTCGCGAATGGGGCCCTCCATTCTTTCCTTGGCTCGCCTGGATGATCGTCGGTGCCGTCATCGTGCTTGCTCTATCGTGTTGGCTAAGGTAGACAGACTACTGCGGCATCCCCACACGATTCTGTTGCGGCGAGCGCGGATATGACTCCTCAGTTCTAATCGTCTCTGTCACCATGCTTTGCACCGGCTTGTACCCGATGGAATTCCGGCAATTCCGGGGACACCATACTAAATTATCGATTCCGGGGACATAGTACTCATTTCCGCGCCTGTCTGCAACCGCAAGAGCGCATTGTCAAGAAAATGCGTATTATGTCCCCGGATTTCCCAGGGATGTTGTGTCCCGCGAATCGCCATCTGGAGGCAGTCAGCCATGCTTAGAACACTGCTCGGCAGCTTCGTCGGAGCACTCATCGGCTCGGCCCTCGCCGGGCGCCCCCGGGCGGCCCGTCCGCGAGGCGAGGCGGTGGGCGATGGTCCCGCAGAGGACTGCGCCGGGTGGATATCAGAATCCGGGCGACACGTGCATCCCGAGAGCGCCCGGGAGATGTGCCGCGTTTACCATGAGATCGCACGGTGGAACCTGGATCAGTACTACAAGTACGTCACGTACTGCGGAGGCGCCATCGGCGCTGGCCTGGCGTGGGCCGTTGTAGCCTTTGTGAAGCACCACTCCGACCCGGCGAGCACCTGGCTGGCCTCGGTCTTCCCGTTGGCGTTGTGGCTGCAGTGGAATGTGTCGAAGCTCTTGCACAAGCAGTACAAGCGCTGGCTGGAGAACTTGGTGCTGGCCGCCAAGTGCGAATACATCATGGGGCTGCATGGCTCAGTGAGGCGGCCGGGCGGTGCGGGGCAGGACCGCGTTCCGTGGCGGAAGGATAAGACCTTCCAGGTCGAGTCGTTCTACGCGGACAGAGTCAGCTGCTGCTGGCGCACCTCCCGGAAGTACGTGTGCGACAAACTGGGCGAGCAGGGGAACCTCCTTGACGTGGGGCAAAGGACCCTCCTGGGGCTAGTGGTGGGGGCGGGGCTTTTTGCTCTTCTGGCGATCATCAACTGGGGTCAGCTGCTGTGCGCGGCAGCGCCACGCTGAGGCGACTTCGTCGGCTGCGGTGGGCGTTCCAGCACACGCGGGACGTCTAGGCGACAGCTGCATGGCCGGTGGGTGATGTCCAGCAGGACATCTCCAGACGACGCTCGAACGCGGCGATAGAGTACGCAAGGCTTGGGGGTGTCGAGGATGGCTTCGGAGAATGGCAGCGACTGGGAGTACGACCCTACGCCTTGCCCGAACTGCGGAACCAGGAACGTCGTCGGCGCAGCGGCCTGCTGGAACTGCATGACGCCGCTCATAGGCCCGTCGGGGGACCGACCTCCCCCGGGCACTCCCTCGGCTTCGAGCCAACGGAGCACACCGCAGCCCTCCCAACCCGCGGCTCCGCAGCCGCCCGTGCGTTCCCAGCCCTCCGTGCAGGCGACACCCGTGGCTCTGCCCCCCAAGACGCCGCAAGCACCTCCTCCCGCTGTGTCACGGAGCCCATTCCGGATTCCCACCGCGAGGGCTTCCCCTCGCAAGACAACTCGCCCGCTGCCAGTCGTCGCTCTCGTCGTTGGCGGCATCATCCTATTGACGATCTGTTGGGCGGCTTTCCACGCGACGTCCCCCTCACCACCGGCAAGGTCTGCCGCACCAGCGAGCTACCAGGAACGTCCCTCGGACGTGTGCTCCACATGCTCAGGAAGCGGCACCGTATCGCGAACAGAGCGCGTCCAACTTCCCCCGGAGCGTTACGCGTGCGAGTATTGCACGGATGGTTTTGAGCCAGGCGTGTGCAAGTACTGCCGTGGTTCTGGCCGCATACCAGGCGGGCCCGCACCGGGCAGCGGGACGCCAGGATGTGCTTGGTGCTTAGGTCGGGGGAGGGTAGTCTGCGGCAACTGCGACGGGGCCGGCTACATCGAGTTCTCGCGTTGGAGCGAGGTCAATGTGCCAAGGACATGTGTGACGTGCGGCGGGACGGGCCACCGCTAATTCGTATTCCGTAACAGGGCTATCTGCTTGACTCAGGTTGCTCGTCTTGTTCCATCATGAAATTCCGGGGACACCATACTAAATTATCGATTCCGGGGACATAGTACTCATTTCCGCGCTTGGCGGCAGCGGCGAGAGCGTATTGGCAAGAAATGCGTATTGTGTCCCCGGATTTCCCAGGCTGAGACGACGGGTGCGGCAGGGATCGTGACCGGGCATGACCAGGAGCGAAGTGATCGTAATAGGCGCCGCGCACAGTGGCCTGCTGCGTCTTCGTGAATTCTCACCGGCGCACATACGGGCCGCTCTGGCCAGATCGGCCCCGACAATGGTTGGCGTCGAGAGCAATCCGGTCTGGTTCGCATCTGACCTGTTCTTTTCGGTCACCTACGAGTGTCAGGGCGTGGCCATCCCTTGGGCGGTCGAGAAGAACCTGCCGGTGTATGGGGTCGATTGGCAGGACTACGATGAGATTCTGCGAGATGCTGAGCGACGTCGCCGCGCCCTTGGCGAAGGTACGGAGGCGTCGGTCACAAAGGAGGCGCTGCGCAAGGCCGGGCGGACCGACTGTGTGCGGCGGAAGGCAGCGCCCACTACCTTCGACGCGTGGAACACGCCGGGGGCGCCGTTGCCGGCGAGTCCAACGGAAACGGAGGATGTAGCTGCGCTTCTGGAGCACCGGGACACACGGATATGCGAGCAATGCCTGGTGTTGCTGCGGCGGTATCCTGGCAGTCGCCTAGCCGTCGTCATTGGGGCCAGGCACAAGCCCCCCCTCGACGGGATGCTCGCGGAGTACGACGACGTCAGCGTCCTGCAACTGACAGACCTGGGTGGACTGTCGGAGGAGGAGATTGAGGCTAGCTGGTTCGTGCGCGATGCACTGGCCTGTCTGATGGCGGAGCTGGACAGCGACGGCCCATACTTCTACCCCGAGGGTGTGAATACAACCTGGGCGCATGAGCTCCTGGAGTTCGCTTCCGGAAGGACAGACGGAGCGGAGATCACGTATCTGGCCGCTCGGCTCCTCGGTGTCTCCGGAGATGTCGAGGCGTCGCAGGCCATGCTGCAGCGCATCCCTCAGGACGCAGACGGGCCGACCCGACATCTCGTCGCCGGGCAATGGCTGCAGCCGCTGACGATCGGTCAAAGGGCGAGAGTGGAGCAAGGTCGATTGTCCGAGATGGCTAGTTGTGCAGGTGAGGCTCGGGAACACTACGAAGCCGTGCTGCAGATGCTCGACGACAAGGAGCCGGCCCCCGTGAGTGCGGGCCCGCACGAGACCTGCGTTGATCGGATCGCGGCATGTATGGACTACCTCCCGCGCGCCAGGCATGCGAGGTGCAAGGCGGTCCTCGAGTGCCTAATCAGAGACCAAGAACAGCGGGCCTGTTGAAGAAGCCCGTGAATTCCGGGGACACCATACTAAATTATCGATTCCGCCGACATAGTAGTCATTTCCGCGCCTGTCTGCGACCGCGAGAGCCCACCGTCAAGAAATGCATATTGTGTCCCCGGATTTCGGATTTCCGAATATAGCCCACCGGCGATACACGCGGCCGGCCGCTCCGACTCGGAGGCGCTCACACAGCTCATGACGAAGCACGGCGTGGATCACGTCTTCGCCGGGAACATCCATGCCTACGACACCGCAGAGGTCGGCGGCGTCACCTACACGCTCACTGGCGGGGCCGGAGCGCCCCTCGACAACCGCTACGGCCCCAAGGCAGCGCGCACCACTTCGTCCTTGTGGATGTCACCCCGGCCCAGGTGGAGCACCACGTCGTCCGCTTCTAGTAGTCGGCGCCCTTCAGGTCGGAGCGCTGCACCTTCTCCACCCGACGGCGAGCGGCCTCGTACCGTGCAACAGGCCGCCGCCTTCCCAGTAGTGCCCCAATCTGGCCGCGTGTCGCTCTGCTCTTACGGCACCGCCAAATCCCATTCGACCAGCACCAGTCTCTCTCCCATTTCCTGCACCCGCACCACCCCGACCCCCGGAGCGTACCACTTGTTCTCGGTATCGTCTGACAATAGTGAGCTTTCCTGGACCTTCATCGTGTCCGGGAACTTGCCCGCCGGTACCGTGACATTCGTCCCGACCTTCACGGCCTCCACCGTCTCATCCACAAAGGGGAACAGGTCCTCCGGCTTCCACGTGTCGCCCACCTCCGGGTTGGCCGGCATGAACACGGCCGGGTCCGCGGCGACGGCCGTCCCCGGCGGATCCGTCGGCAGCGTCGGGCCGCCGACGAGCCAGCTCCCCTCGTGGCTGATGGTGCCGTCCTCGAAGATGTCCACCACCTCGCCGAAGTAGTACACCGTCCCATCGTCCGCCTGGGCGAAGAAGTTCCACGAGATCTCCAGTAGCTCGCCGTCCTCCTCCTCGCACTCGATCAGCGTGCGGCAGTTCACGATGCCGCCATCCCAAGCGAATGCTCGCGTGTCCACCGGATACAGATCCAACACATTGAGGTCCGTGTGCCCCTGCTGCACCTCGAATTCCTTGAACCCGACGTCGGGCAGCACCGGGAACGGATGATGCGGATTGGTGATCGCCAGCGGGTCGCTGAAGGTCGGCGGCCCCACGGGTACCTCCGCTCGCGTCGTGCTGACCGCCGCACACCAGACGAGTGCAAGCGCGACGCACGCGAGTACAGCAGCGGCCTGATGCTTACGAGGATGCTTCATGGCTTGCGTCTCCCTCCCTGAGAGAATGAATTGGACCGCGCCGCAAGGACTTCCGCGCGCGGTCCCTTGTTCGACCTTGCCAGCCGGTCAGCAGTTCCGATGAAGACTGTGAGAAACGCAACACTTCCCCATCGGCAGCGGTCATGGTGCCGTGCTGGCAGGGCGGGTGGCGGTAGTTGGTGAACGAGCTTTGTGCCATCGAGTGATGGCTTGCGTGAGTTCGCTTTAGGCCGGTCGGGCTGGAAAGCCCGACCTACGCGGGGCGGGCGAACTGAGGCGCGGGGCGGGGCTTGCCGCGGGCTCTAATGCTCACCGCCATCCAGATTCGTCCACTGAGCGCGCGGAGTATTGGTAGACGCCCTCCGGATCGTCCATACGCACGTACAGCCCCCACCCGCCTGTTGTCTGTCCCACCTTCACGAGCACCGCGTTCCAGCCCTGCCTGACGTGTACGCGGATCTTATCCTTATCGGGTGATGCGCTCCTCAAGGCCATGGACTTGTGTACGAGCAGGCCGTTGAGCCAGAGCTTGACGCGATCGTCGCTGCCCAGCAGCAGCAGAGCATCCCGCTCCACTGGTGAGTGCACATGGCACAGCGCATAGGCGACGACGTTCGTGCGGGGCCGCAAGTTGGCCGCCAGGTCCAGATAGCCCCTCTCGTCCGTCGCCATCGGCTCCCAGCCCTCGTCCCCCCCGGCGCCCGGCAGACACCGCGGCATGTCCAACGCCGCCTCCGGTCCGAAGTCTCGGTCCATGTCCCTGGGCTCGTGGAGGGGGAACGGGCCCAGGACGAGATACTCATCCACGAAATCGTGGGCCTCTCGCAAGACAAAGGAATCGATGCCGATGCTGAGTCCCTGCGCCCGCTCGTTGCGGCCCGCGGCGCGAAGCGTCACCTGATGTGGGCCGGCCGAGAGCGGAACCACGCCGAACTGCACTGTCGTGGGTGGCGCCGGATGCGGCGCATAGGCGTCGAAGGGCGGCCCGATCAGGGTCCCATCGATGGCGACCGACGCCACGCCGAAGCTCGGGCCACGTCCGAGGACGGCGGCGAAGCGATATCGGCCGCGAAGGGGCACGCGGAACTGCTGGGTGATGAACGAACCGATGCCGCCGCACTCGACCAACAGGCAGCGCCCCTGCACGGGCGCGCCAAGTTCGGCGTGGTCGCGAACCTGCCAACGGATCCCTGACTGCGCCACGGGCGGCAGCAGCGCCTCGGCCGGCATGGCATCTGGCGGTCTCCGGACCCCACTGGCGCCCGGGAGCCGCGCCGCAACAGACGGCAGCGGGGAAGCCGCAGCGCACGCCTCATCCTGGTACCAGTATGCCACAGAGGCGTAGTCGGCGCGATACTGCGACTGATCACCGTGCTCGATGGTGACCCGGATGCCCGAGGTGAACGGCACCGTATCGGTGACGTGGAGGCGGTACGCGGCGCAGCGACTCCCCGCCTCGTCCAGCAGCGTGCAGCCGTATAGAGCCGTTGACGCCGCACTGCCGAAGTAGCCGCCGCCATTGAAGTAGTGATCTGTGCCTGTGCCGTGCAAGTCCACCGCCTCAGACGCACCATCCACATAGACCTTCTCGTCTCCCTCCAGGAAGCCCAGCCCTCCGCCTTCGAGCCCCTGCATGGTCAGGCTGCAGCCCACGAAATGCCCGGCGCCGCGCACGGCCAGGATTGTGAAGTCCTCGCCATCGCGCGTGGGCGCCTCGCGCCGCCAGCAGGCGTGGAGCCGGCCCATCGGTCGGACCGGCGGCAATTCCACCTCCCACTGTACGCGCCACCAGAGCCGGTCGATGGGCGTTTGCGACTCGTTCGTGAGTTCGATCCTGGCTCCCGCCTCAAAGGGCATCGGCAGACGGCAGTAGTACGTGTCTCCCATCCGCCCGAGGGGCAGCGCCGGGGCCATGCGTTGGCCAAAGCCGGAGAGAAAGAAGTCGCCCACCGGCGCCACCACGCTGGGCGACGCTTGGCCATCCCAATACATCCGCAACACGGCCTCTCGGCCGATGTGCTCACTGTCGCTCTTCAACTCCAGGTCCAGCGCGTGGATCATGCCCCCGTCGGCAATATCGACGAGGCACACCGTTTCGCCGGGAGCAACGCTGCTCTCCCGCGTGATGGCCTCGGCGGCGGGGACAGACATCGCCAGGCCTCCGCCCCGCCACACCTCCGCCGCCCGCTCCCATTCTGTCTCCTCCCAATGGGTCATATCCGGCGAAAACGTCCGTGGGCTATCAGTCGGCAACACGATCCGAGCCGGCTCCTGCTCCCAGGGCTCCGCTTCCGGAGAGAACGGCGCACCCTCGTCGTCCATCGGGTAATAGTCGTCGGGCTCGTACCATTCCGGCTCCTCCCAGGACTCCGATTCCGGAGGAACCGTCAGGCCGAGATCATCCAGCGCCCCCGTGTGGTAGGTGATCTGGTAGAATCGCACCGGCGCACCGTGGATCACGATCTTGCAGGACTCGGCGAACCGCATTGGCACGTAGCTCACGTATCCGCCCAGCAGATTGGCGACAAAGGGGGCAGTGAACGGCGCCTTCTCGCCCGCGAACATGTCGCGCCAGGGCATGTCTATCGTGGGTCTCGTCTCACCGTCGAAGTATACCTTGATCCGGCCATCCGGGCTCGATGACCAGATTCGGTAGATGCACCCGGGGCCCTCTTCCTCGAAGATAACGCTGCCGGCGCCCTCGCTGCGGATGGCTGAGTACGTGCCGCTGTAGCCATCGTCGCCGCCGCCGGAGCGATCGTAGCTGGAGCGCTGATGGCAGACGGTCTGGCGAAGGACAGGCAACTCGCTAAGGTGGTACAATTGACGTGGTGGCGCATCTGCGCCGCTCTGCTGGGGGTTGAGACATACCATCGCAGCCATGGCAACAGGCAGGCATGAGTAGAGCCGACGAAGGCGGGCGATGGCGAGACGAGGCAGCCACACGATCGCCACCGGCGGATAGGGTTCAGATTCGCTCGGAGTGCCACACGTTCCGCTGCGCATAAATGTCTCGGGGCGGCCGGTCGAAGATGCCTCGCTGGACGATGAGCGGCGCAACGCGTCCCCTGATGGCGCACCGCCCATTCTCATCCACCACTTCTGCGATGCGAGCCACCCGACCTTCGCAGTTTGCCGCAGGCACTCCCCCGGCACTCGCCCGGAGCGGCAGTCCGAGAATGCTCGACGGCAATGCCGAGCAGGTGGTTCAGCGCACCACCAGAGCGGAGCCATGGCAGCCTCGCAGCAGGCGCTCGGTACGGCTGCCGCCCAGCAGCCGCGCCAGTGATCGGCGCCCATAGGCGCCGATCACCAACAACGTGCCAGTGCGCTCAAATGTGAGGGCAGTGAGCTCGGCAACAGGATCACCCCGCCGACCAGCGAACTCGGCCTGGCCAGAATACGCTGCCAGGTATCTTTTGGCCTCGCCGAGATGTGCAGCGGTGGTGACATCCGTCCCGATGGACACGACGCTGAGGGGCAGTTCGCTGCGGCTGGACGTCTCTGCAGCCAGTGCAAGCGCTCGTGCAGCCGGGTGCGACCCATCGTAGGCAGCCACTATTATCTGCGGCTCCTGGTAGGTCTCAGGCGTGACCAGCACTGACCGCGCCGACGCCCGCAAGACAGCGAAGACGTGCGCGGGCAGCTTTCGCCGGGCCCCGGGGGCGCCGCGCCTGCTTACGGTGACGATATCGGCCCGCGGCGCGCAGTGGGCGAGGTGGGCGGCTGCATCCCCCGAGCAGCCATCAGCTCGCCATGCCACCCGCTGCTGGCCGCAGATAGCGGCCGCCGCATCGACGAGTGGCTGGTCGGTCACCCGCAGCGGCCCCGCCGGTGTCGGATCCTCTTCCTCGAGCTGCTCTTGCTCGTCGGATTCGAGATCGGCTGCCTCGCCCTCGGACCGAAGCGAATCCTCGCCCGGGACAGGTGCGATCATTACCACCCGTGCATCGTGCCACCGTGCCATGTGCACGGCGTACCGGAACGCCACTTCAGACGCCGGCGTCCCCTCCAGGGCTACCATCACGCTCCGGATCATGTGCCACGCACCTTCGGCTGTCGCTGAGGGGTTTGCGCTACGGATGGTGGAATTATACCACGGGCCCAACGCTCGACCAAATGGATGTACTTGCAGGAGGAGGAAAGCCCGCCGTGGCGTCGCTGTGGCGGACCGAGGAAGTCGGGTTGCACGACGGCAACCTGTTAGCTCGTGGCGTGCCGCACCAGCGGCTCCTCGTCCGCGACGATCTCGGGCTGTTCATGGATCGCCCGGTATACTTCCGATGTCGGAAGGCCGGTTACATCGCGAAAAGCGCCGCAACGCGTGCAGACGCCAAGTGCCCGCAGCTTGTCGTCCGATTTCAGCGGCACGCGTATGATGTCGCGCTGACGACACCTACTTCGGTCACGCTCTGGGCTAGCCACCGCGATCGCCTCCGCACCGCCATCCGAGTCGTGGGTGCGCCTGTCAGTGTACCCCCGTGCCCATGTCTTCGTCGGCACCCCGCGCCCGAGTCTCGACCGGGCACCAGAGGGCTTTGCCGACCCCGTCGCTAGTATTGTACCATGAGAGGCTCCGCCCCTAACGAGCCACGCAGGCTTTCGATGAACAAGCGACGAAGATCACACAGGACACCCCGCATGGCGGTTGCGCAACGATCGTAGGACCCATGTGATCCGTGGAAGCGAGGGGGTGCCAGGCAGTGCGACGTTGCTGCTTTGCCGCACCTGTGGCCGATGCCCTGTCAGCATTTGCGCTGGTGGAACCCTTCAGGAGATCGATACGCCCGGTGCGGGATGGAATATGGCGGCATTACCTCAATGGAAGGGCTCGAAGAAGCCCACTATCCGGGCTTGCGCAACAGTGTCGGGTGGGAGCCGCGTAGTGCGAATCTGTGAGGTAGTCCAACTTCTCCCAAAGCCCGGCAACGGCGCGATAGCGTGCATGCTATGATGCATTGGTTAGTGAAGCCGAGACGCGCACAGATCCTGCTGTTGATCGCAGCCGTATTGCTTTTGGACTGGCTATTCCTTTCGCTCACCAGAAGCCTGGGCTTTGCCAGGCCACTGGTCATGCTGCTTTTCGTACTGTGCAGCCTCGCTGCCATCCTCGACCTTCGCGCAGCAGTTGCCATTCTGCTTCTGGTGGCCTCCACCGACGGGTTCATCAAAGGCTGGCTGGGCAGCAGCACATTGTCTTTGCTGCTCAAGGACTACTTCCTCGGCCTCGCCGCCATCTGCTGGCTTTCGGGAGCGCCCTGGCGAACGCGGGAGAGCAGTTGGCACCATTCCATTCGCCTGCCTATGATACTGCTGGCTCTGTGCGTGCTCGCCCAGATTGCCAACCCGCTTTCCGGCAACAGATACATCGCCAGCCTGGCAGGCGCACGTGCGTGGCTTGTTTGGTTGGGCGTGTTTTTCGTCGCCCACGACCTGCTGACCAACCGCAAGATGGCGGAGCTACTCGTCAGGTGGATCCTTCTCCTCGCCGTCTTGTGCGCCGGATACGCCATGCTGCAGCAAATCTATGGATTCGGCTTTCTCGGTGAGGCAAGTCCACAGGCCCTATCCCGAGCCGAAACCTTTCAATGGTTGTCGCCGGCCGGCCAGAGGCTGGCGCGCGTGCATGGCACCACAGTGCACCCGGGGGCCCTGGGAACCTTCATGGGGCAGGCCATCCTGCTTGGCCTCGGCAGCTTTCTTGCGTCGCAACGGAGGTCGCAACGTCTCTTCTGCGCCGGCTGCGCGGCCATCGCGACCGTGGGGTTGCTGCTGAGCGGCGCTCGCACCGCTATGGCAGCCGCGGCCGTCGGCTGGCTGAGCATGTTGCTCGTGTGGCGAAGCGCACGGCTGCCGCTCTTGGTGGCTGCGGTGCTTCTTCCCGGCATCCTGGTCGCGGGGAGCCTGACGCGCCGATCCGCCTACGAGCGGGGCCTGGACATCTGGACGCGGCGGGTGTACACCTTCGAGCGCGGGTGGGGCCCGATGCAATGGGCGTTCGACATGGCCCTTCAACATCCCCTGGGCCGCGGCATCGACGCTGGAGTTGGGGTGCCCGACGTGCTGCAGGATAAAGTGAAGACCAGCGGTCTGTTCTATGAGAACGATTACGCGCGGGCGTTGGTCGAGTTGGGATTCCCGGGTCTGTTCATATTCGGCTGGCTGCTGTGGTGGTGCCTGCGATATGGGTGGCGCTCCTGCGAAGCCATACGCGGACAGCCGAGCTTTGCCCTCGGAATGTCCTTCCTCGGCTGCATCGTGATGACGGAGGTCTCCCTTTTCACCGGCTCCACTCTGTATCTGGCGCCCGGCGCATTGATCTTCTGGACGTGCGTCGCCGGGGCCTCGGCCCTCGCCGGCCACCCGCAAACCGAACGTCCCGCACCGACACGCCCTGCGCCGACGACGGGCAAGGGCCCTTCACCCCAGTCGGCCTGAGGAACCTGCCGACCACACACGCAAGGCCCCCAGTGGCGTGACGCGCTGGCCCCCCGGCGCCCATGAGTGCCGGGCTCCATCTCACGACGGTCGCATGCCAGCCCACGACAGCCTGTGGCAACGAGGCTATAGCACCTCTCAGTAGAAGTTGAAGCTGCGGTCGCGGTGGATGTACCATTGCACCGGCTTGGCGCCCTTGCGCGGCCCGAGTATTCTGTAAATCTCAACTCGCTCGAGCGGCCTCTTGCCGGCCACCTCGTGGATCTTCTGCAACTCAAAGTGATCGGCCGGGTCCTCCACATAGCCCTTCAGAATTGCCTGGGCGAGGTATCGATCGATGGCGAGGTATTCAAGGTCGAACGCTTCCGCCGCCTTCGGATTGCCCAGGAACGTCTGGATGGGGACGTACTCGTGATTGCTGAAGACGCCGATATTTACGGAGCAGTAGAGCCGACGGCCGGTTGGGACATTCTGGCGTATCCACGCCATAGCCCGCAGCTCCGGCGTATCGGGCTCCAAAATGGGCTTGAAGTTCATGCCATCGACCGAGCTCTCGAAGCAGAAGCCTTTGAAGCACATAAGCCCGACAGCTATCACAACGACGGCTCCGCGACGGCTCGCGCTCTCGCCCCCAGCGATCCGGGCCAGGAGGGCTGCCCCGGCGATGATCGTGGCGACATAGGCCACGTGAAGGTGACGGGATGCCTGCTGACCGCCAAAGGTGTAACAGACGAGGCCTCCCGCTACTACCGCCAGTAGAATCCCAGACGCGCCGCAGCGTCGCAGGGCGAGCCACAGCAGACCCACCAGACCGATAACCCTCACCTCATCCCGCAGGAGCAGATCGCCGAACAGCCGCAGCAGGCCAGATACGAGCGGCTTGAGCCCGCCGGGCGGCGGGCGTGGACCGGGCACCACGGGGAGCTTCGACAATGGGGACACGCCGCGGGTGAGTTCCTCGCCATACCAAGTTAGGAAGCGCTCCTCCCTAATGATAGGGACGTTATATGGCGGCTGATGGCGCGCACCCAGAACGTACGCCACCCAAGCGGCCATAGGGAGAGCACAGGTGAAGCCCACCACTGCCAACGCAGAAACGCACCGTTTGTGCTGACGGCTCTGCATCCAGACGCCCACCAAGTAGGCGAGCACCGCGATGCTGACGAAGTAGGCAGAGGCCTTGGACAGCGTCGCCATCCCAAGGGCCGTCCCAGCGCCCGCCATCAAGGCCAGCCGGCAGTGGCGCCAGGCCAGCGCGAATAGGTACAGCCCCAACAGCGCGAAGAATGCTGCTTGAGCATCGAGCTTCATCGAGCGGTCGATGTACAATGCGTACCGGCTGAACACATAGAGTGCAAGCGCAGCCAACCCCGCGTGGCGCCCGAAGAGGTGGCGCGCCAGCAGATATACAACCACCGCCGTCCCGATGCCGAACAGCGCCGAAACCAGCCGTCCCTGCCAGACTCCGACGCCTAGCAGCTTGAAGGCTATGGCCATGAGCCAGTAGTGCGGAATCCCCTTGAGGACTGTGAGCATGGGGAGGTCAAAGAAATACGCAACGAGGGCTCCTGTGCGCATCAATCCGACGGTGGTAGCCACGGCGTAAGCTTCGTCCGAGAAGAAGTAGGGCGCAGACCCGAGGTTGATGAGGCGTGTTGCCGCGGCGGCGGCTATGAGGCCGATCTCGGGCCACCAGCGGCGTGCCCACTCGCGCCACGTCGTTCTGTCCTGACAGCGTCGTTCAATTCGCATGTGCTCCTCGTCGCTCAGTACCAGAAGTAGAGGCCTCTCCTGACCTTCCGACCCTCTCGGGGCCCGGAAGACAGTTCGTCGGCGGCGTCCCTCCGTCCTCCGCATCGCCGTCGTGTTCCCAGGAGCAGTTTGGTCGGAGCGGAGTCTCAGTATCTTCCAGTACCCCCGGCTCCGGCCGGAAGGACCACACGCATCAGAGGTAGTAATACCGGAGCGCGCACACCGAAGAATGAGGTGAGAAGCGATGGCTTCCCCGGAGCCGGAACAGCCGTGGTACGAGACGTTCTTCACGGGCGACTATCTGGAACACGGGGGCGGCGGAGGGATTGCCGAGGAGCACACGAAGAAGGAGACGGACTTCATCGTGGATGTGCTCGGGCTCGTGCCCGGCATGCTCATCGCGCCCGCACCAGCAGCACGCAAATGGGGCCCCTCGGAGAGCTGATCGCCGTCTACGTCTTCAGGCCAGGAGGCCTCGGCGGTCCGGAAGGAGCGGATGAGCTCCAAATGTCGCGACGCGTGCAGCCCTTGCAGAACAAGCTCCGAGCCTTTTATGAGTCGTCCGACCTCTATGAGGCTTGGTTGGCCGCCGCGCCTAAAGAGCGTTTCGCCGACTACGCGGAGATGCTTTGTCGCGTCTCGGCTCCTGGTGACCTAGTGTTGGACGGTGGGTGCGGCGTGGGCCAGGTGCTGGAACTGTTGGCCGAAAGCGGCCGCTGTCCGATCGGTGTGGACATCTCGCAGCGCTTCATCGCCGCTGCCAGCCGGGGCAGCTCTGCCGTGGCCGCAGCCGACCTCGCACATCTGCCGTTCCCCGACGGCAGCTTCAACTTGGTGGGCTTTTACCAGGTGGTCGAACATCTGCCCGACGTTGCCGGCGCTATCCGGGAGCTCTTACGCGTTACGCAGCCGGGCGGCGCCCTCGTTACCTACGTTCCCAACTACTTCGCCGTGACGAAGAACCGGATGCGCGCGCGGCTGGCAAAAGGCCGCGGCGTGCCAGGGCCACAATGGCTGCACACGCTTTGGGAGGCAGTGCGCGGTGCGTGGATGCCCTTGACCAAACTGTCCCGCCGCCATCCGCAGCCGCGGTACCTGCGGCCGCTTATTGGCAGCGACTGGCACGACGCGGATTATGACACCGTGGCCGCCTTGCACCCGCTTGACGTGCTCTGCATCGTCCGTGACGAGGGCTGCTCAGCAGCCCTTCACCCAAGCCCGAGCGACTCATGGTGGCGGCGCGTGGCGCGCGGCATTCTCTGGCATTTCGGCCCTGGATGGTGGGTGGTCGTGCGGAAGCCGCATCTGCAGATCTGAGTGGCCAAGTGGCATCGTCATCCCTACGGACAGCGACCGGCGCCCTCGCCGATGAAGTAGAAGTACATGTGCCTGAGGCACAGCGCGATGCCGGTCAGAAACACCAGCGCGCTCAATTGAGCGTTGCGGCGACCAAGCGGCCAACGCCGAGGCGCTGCGGCCGGGTTTCGTTTCCTCGTGGCGGTGCTCCCATCCTGCCCGTGTCAGTGCGGCGGGGAGGAGCGCACGAAGCAGCAGGGCGGAGTTCATCGTTGACGTGCGGAGACTGCAGGCGGGAGTTGCCCCGAATGATCGTCGTGGCTGAGAGGCCGGCCACCGTCTGGCAGGGCGTTGGGCCCGCATGGCGAATGTGGGGCGAAGCGACAGCCTCGAACGGCTGACCGATGGGGCCTGGCCGAGCAACTCACATTCGAGGGGGACACACTGCGTGGACAGACGGCAGGAGATTCGAGAGCTGCAGAGGCTATCGCCTGAGGAGATGGTGCAGCGAGCGGAGGGACGCCTCCTTGTCGTCGAGGACCTGGAGATGCTGCATCAGCACTGCGCGGCGGCGATAGCAGGCGAGATCACGGCGAGCAATGACGCCGGACGGCCGACGCGCCTCATTCTGCCCGTTGGCCCCACGGGGCAGTACCCGCTGGTGCGGCAGCTCGTCGAAGAGCGTGGAATTAGCCTCGCGAGCTGCTGGTTCTTCTTCATGGACGAGTATTGCGACGAGCAGGGCGTGGCGGTGCCAGCCGACCACCCACTGAGCTTCCGGGGCGAGATGCAGGAGCTGTTCTTCCGCCATATCGATCCGGAGCTGAGTATTCCTGAGGAGCAGCTTGTCTTTCCCGACCACGATAACGTGGACACGCTCGCCGCGCGGATCGACGAGGTGGGCGGCATAGACACGTGCTACGCGGGAATCGGCATCCACGGACACCTCGCTTTCAACGAGCCGGCGCCCGGCGTGGCCAATTCAGACCCGCGCCTAGTCGAGCTCAACGACTTCACGGTGACGATGAACGCGATCCGCGCCCACTGCGGTGGCAACGTGGAGTGTTTCCCGCGAAAGGCGGTTACCGTGGGGATGCGGCAGATACTCGGCGCGCACCGCATCCGGCTGTATTGTCGGAACGGTGGCCCGTACGATTGGGCCAACACAGTCCTGCGACTCGCCCTGTTCGGTCGTCCGGGGGATGACTATCCCGTTACGCACATCAGGGGCAAAGACTACCTCATTGTAGCCGACCGAGAGACCGCCGCGGTGCCCCAGGTGATTCTGTGAGGACAGCAAAGGCCGGCGGGGAAGGGCATCCCCGCCCTACAATTCGGCCTGCGGCCGAATCTTCGGGGTAGTTCGCCATGGCCCGGTGGGCCACCCGGAAACGATGAAGAGTGCTGTGCTGACCCATCTGTCAGGGATCGACAGAGGGACGGCAGCGAGCCACGCTCCGTCGCCATAGCGGCTATGGCGCGTCGGCGACAGGTGCTCGCCTACAGAAAGGCACACGACCAAATCTTCGAGGCAGCGCACATCGACTTTTCCCAGGAGGGGAATGCGACATGAGTCGGCTCGGAATCTGCGTGCTTGGCGCTGGGGACATGGGCCGCACGCATCTGGGCGCCTGGCAGACGGTGCCGGGAGCGGAGCTGGTGGCCGTGGCCGATATCGACCCGGAGCGGGCGGAGGCGGCCAAGAACGAGTTCAACGTCGGCGGCTGCTTCACTGAGCTGGCCGAGGCGCTCGATCAGCCGGGGATAGACATCGCCTCCGTGTGCCTCCCGACGCACTTGCACCGCACGGCAGCGGAACTGGCGATGCGCCGAGGCGTACACGTTCTGTGCGAAAAGCCCCTGGCGATGACGCTGGATGACGGCGAGGCCATGATCGCCACGGCGCGCGAGTGCGGCGTGAAGCTCGCCCTGGGCTTCTGCAAGCGCTTCATGGGACAGACGCAACGCGTGCGCGAGTTGGTGCAGAGCGGCGCTCTTGGCCGCCCGGTGATGTACCGCGTTGTGAGCGGCGTGGAGATTCGCTTCAAGCCGTGGATAATGGACAAGCACTTGGGCGGCGGGCCGTTGATAGATGTGGCGTGCCACTACGTGGACCAGTGGCGGGTTGTTTTCGACAGCGAACCCGCCAGAGTCATGGCGATGGGCACCACCTTCTCCACCGGAGCACCTGAGCTGCCAGGCATCGATCCGGAGATCGATACGGCGTCCGTGCTGGTGGAGTTCGCGTCGGGCGACATGGGCTTGCTGTCGCTGAGCTGGGGTCTGCCTCGGGGTACGCGTTCGCCGTCGCAAGAGGATCTCATGGGCAGGC
Organism: Armatimonadota bacterium; assembly: GCA_030601885.1. Lineage (GTDB taxonomy): Bacteria > Armatimonadota > Zipacnadia > JAUWAU01 > JAUWAU01 > JAUWAU01. The sequence continues at coordinate 104,324 of JAUWAU010000011.1, read as the reverse complement.
ACGGTGTGATCCGGTTCGAGGGGAGCACGAAGTTGACGGTGATGAAGCCGGGCGGAGAGCAGCAGGTGTTTGACGAACTGGATCGTGACATGCACCCGAAGCAAGTGGCGGCCTTTGCCAGAGCCGTGCGGGAAAACGGCCCGGTCGCGGCCAGTGGCGAGGACGGCCTGGCGGCGCTCCGCGTGTCGCTGGCGGCGCTCGAATCCATTCGCACAGGCCAAGCGCGCCAATTGCCCCAGCAATGAGAGCGGCTCGTTCATCCCCTCGCCTTGGCGCAGCGCTTCAGGCGGACGCACACCCCTGTCGTGTCGTTATCTTCCGCGTTACAACCGTGACAATCAATGGCAAGAAGCTACCGAGAGCGCCCGACGCAGATGCGTGTCACGGGTCGCGTGTCTATCCGTGTGCCCGCGCGAGGGCGTGAGCGCGTCTAGTGCCGCCCGTGGCGCTCGGGGACGCAGCGGACACGAACCGAGGTGATCGGGAGGAGCGAACCGACAGACGGATTCGCTGTCCGCGGCTGGCTGCCTCCGGCGGCGGGCGCTGTCGCGTCCGCCGGGCGCAGCCCTAAAGCAAGCTGACAGGCAGGTAGTGCAGAGGCAGGAGTAATGGACTCGGCGCTCTTTCAGACAGCAGACTCGGTTATCCTCAAGTCGCTGCTGCTTGGCATATACGGGTTCGTCATGGCCTTCTTCCTGCTGCGGGTGGTGAATCTGTACCTGGATGGCGCGCTCGGCGGCGCCGCCTGCGCGATCGTGTGCATCATGATGACGGCTGTCTTCATTATGTTTGCGGCCGTCCATTTGCAGCCCTTTAGCTGGTGGGGCGCCGAAGATCCGCTCCTCCGTGCCCTGTCCTGGGTCTTGGTGGTCATAGTGGTGTTGATGCCATCGTTCCTGCACTTCTTTCGGCGCAGCGCCGACAGACAGATCGCCAAGGGCCGTGACCATCGGGCCGTCGAGAAAGCGTTCCGCGACCTGAGCGTCAACCCCACCAACCCGGCGCCGCACATGGTCCTGGCAGACGTCTACGAACGGCAGAGCAACATTGCCGCCGCCGTGGCTCATCTGGAAGCCGCGGTTCGGAAAGCCCCCTTCCTCTCGCAGGCCCGCTCCCGCCTGAACAAGCTCAAGGCCAAGCTGTAGCAACGCAACGGGTCAGCTCACCTCGCATCACGAACTGGCGCCGGCGCTGCCATGGCGGCAAGACTGCAAGGCCGGAGCTCATGACGCGTGGAAGCTGACCCTGACGGGAAACGCCCCGGCAAGATCTCACCAACGGTCGGCGTATATCACCTCCAGCAGCGTGTCCCCCACCTGCAGCAGCGAGTCGGCGCCACAGTGAGCAGCCACATCGCTCGTGGTGTGCCAATAGGGGTAGTCGAAGTCAATTAGATCGATCGCCGGAATGCCTTGAGAAATGAACGGCAGGTGATCGTCCACTATCCGTTGGCCGTAGCGATCATCGAAGGCGCCGTGCCCGAGGCGACGAGCCGTCTGAAACACGGTGTCGAGTAGCTGCGGAGCGGCGTCGCGCGAGTTGAGCTCCTTGGGGATCGAAAGGTCGGCATCCCCGATCATGTCTATCACGATGAGCTTGTCGATACGCAAGCTGCCCATGTTGGCTGCCAGATACCTCGAGCCGAGGCAGAAGCCGTGGTATGGGCCGGGTGCCGTCGCACTGCCCGAATCCTCCGCATCGAAGAAGATCAGCAGCACCGACCGCGGAGGCGCCTGTGCTTTGAGCGCACGCGCCATCTCCAGCAGCACGGCCACCCCCGAGGCACCGTCGTTAGCCCCCGGCACCGGGTCGGTGCGCTTGGCAGGGTCCGGATCGCGGTCGGCGATGGGGCGCGTGTCGAAGTGCGCGCCGACAGCCAGGACCTCGCCCTGGCGAGCGCCGGGGAACTTGCCGATGATGTTGGTGAAGTCATACTCGCGCCCGGGCGGGCCAAGTTCGGTTGACTCCTTGAACGGCTGCGTCGTCACTTCGGCCGCGTATTGCCTGAGCACATCGGTGATGAACGTCACGACGGCGTCATGCCCCGCCATGCCGGGCGCCCGCGGGCCCATCTGCATTTGTGCCTCCAGATCAGCGAAGGCTCGCGCCGCATCGAAGGCCGGTCGCTGCACCGGTGACGATCCCCCACCGCCGCAGCTCGCAGCAACCGCCATCAACGCGCCGAACGTCAGAAGCAGGTTCGCCCCACGCCGCATGGGTTCGGATCGCATTGACGTCCTCACGATGGCCTCCTGCGCGCCCAAGAACGCGAACGAGCCGTCTTCGGCGACATTGTGCTCTTCGCCTCCGACGGCTTCGCGCCTTCTTCACTGCGCGCCGCGCACCGCGTTGCACGCTAGATGGTGTCAGAGTCAGGAACGCTCATCGATAGGTAGTCATAGCCGCTTGAGTCCACTTCATGCGCCGCAGTCCCGTCGCTGTCTTCCGCAGATGCGCTGTCGCCAGAAAGCACGATCAAGCTGCCCAGCGAGGTGCTTTCTGTGTTCTCAGGAATGGAGTCCGCGACCTCGCTGCTCAACGCTTCGAGGTCCTTTTCCTCGGCGAGGGGCGGCGATGACAGAGGTGGCGCGGGTCGCTTCACGACCAGTGAACCCGATCGCACGCGGGGCCGCGTACGTCGCTGCGCGTCGGCCTTCTGCGCTGGTGCAGCGCCGCCCTCGCGGGTTGCTGCGGGGGGCGGTGCTGAGGCGCTGACAGGCGCTGGCTCCGGCTCCACGACCGCCACAGTCTGCGCACTCTCACGCACCGGCGCCTGCTGAGCTATCAACTCGGGCCGCAGGGGCTCGCGCGACCCATTCTGTCCCCACGGCACACTAAACACCGCCAGTGCGACCGCGGCCGCCAAACTGCCACCCAGAGCCGCGGCTGTCCGCCACACCGGCACCCGAGGAATGATCCGAGCAAGGGCACGGCCGGGAGGCACCGCGGCGAGAGCCCCCAGGATTCGCGGCCGCAGCCTTGGCGGTGGTTCTATTGCCTCACGCTCGCCCAGCACTCGCACGCATGTGCGCATCAGTTGAAATTCGCGCTCACACGGCTCGCAGGTGCTCACGTGTGCCCGCACCCGGTCCGCCTGGGCGGCGGGTAGCTCACCGTCAAGCAGCGCCGAGGCCATCCACAGCGCCTTGCGGCACCGCAATAGCTGCTGCCGATGAGCTGCCACGCTGCGGCACACATCGGAGACCACCGAGCGGCGCATCTGTACTTGCGGCTGTTGGCGAAGCGTCGTGCTGATGAGTTCGAAGGAGGCTACGACTTGCGCGCATGGCACGCAGTGCTGCAAATGGTGTTGTATCTTCGCATCAATGCTCTCGCCCAGCTCGCCGTCAACATGCGCCGAAAGCTCCTTCGGCGAGAAAGGGCACGACACCGGCTTCCCCCCATTTCGGGGCTGCAGATCTCACCCACGGACGTGACCAAGATCACATGCGCTCGAGTTCTTAGATTAGACAACGGAGCTTGGTGAAGGTTCCAGTATATGGCGCAAGAGTCGCGGATGATAAGGCAGGGGCCAATGCCCGAGGTGGTCAATGGACGCCACGGCTTACGCACCGGCCTGTCGCACACGGCGGATGATGCCCTGGAGGCACTCGCGGAGTCGGGCATACCATCCCTCCGACGCCACCATGGGAGCGGGCAGATGCATGCGCGGAGCAGCGGCGGCGCCGTACATAGCGAGTCCAACGGCCGTGGCGTAGATGGGATTGGCAACGTGACTCGCCAACCCCGTGAGATGGCGCGGTGTGCCGAGCCGTACTCGGATGCCCCCGAGCAGCTTGGAAGCCGCCTCGGCAAGTCCGGGGAGCTGCGATGCGCCCCCGGAAAGTACGACGCCGCCCACCAGGCCGTATGCACCCGAGCGCTGCAGATCGGCGCTCACCAGCGAGAAGAGCTCCTCGACGCGCGCTTCGATTATCTCAGCCAGGAGCCGCCGCGGCACATGTTCGATCTCGCCAGTTCCGGCCACTTCAGCAGACACTCGTTCGCTCTCGCTGATGCCCCCTGGCAACGCATGCCCGGCCCTGACCTTGAGCTTTTCGGCCTCCTGCCTCGGTACCCGGAGCCCAATGGCAACGTCGCGCGTGATATGCATGCCGCCGATGCCGATAGCTGAGGTGTGGCAGATGGCGCCATCGATGAATATGGCGATGTCGGTGGTGCCGCCGCCCACGTCGATCAACGCAACGCCGAGATCCCGCTCGCTCTCGGTAAGGGTGGCTTCGGCGGTGGCGACAGGCTCCAGCACCATCTCGGCGACTTCCACGTCGTTGGCTTCAACGCACCGGCGGACGTTTGTCATGATGCTGCTCATGCCGGTCACAACATGCGTCTTGACCTCGAGATGCATTCCCGCCATGCCCACGGGGGACTTGATCCCCCGTTGACCATCCAGCACGTACTCCCGGGGGATGATATGGATGATCTCGCGGTTGGGGCCGAGGTTGCCCACATTGTCACGAGCCGCCTGCAGCGCGCGATCGCAGTCCTCCGGCGTTGCTTCCTGCCCACCGGAAACGCTCGTGCGACCGGTCACGTTAAGTGACGAGACATGATCGCCGGTGATGCCCACAAAGCCGGACCGAATGCTCGCGCCTGCCATGCCCTCAGCGCGCCGAACGGCGCTCCCAATGGCCTGCGTCGTGTTCTCGACATCCACGACAACGCCTCGCTTGAGCCCCTCTGCCGGCTCCAGCCCAACGCCCAGCACCTCCAACATGCCATCCGACGTCGGGCGGCCAACGACAGTGCAGATCTTCGTGGTGCCCACGTCGAGGCCTACAACGGCATCCTTGGGGTTCACGGGAGAGTCCGAGGCAAACCTCGACGGCACAGGCACCCGCCGAGGTTCATGCGAAGGGTCATGGGGGTCGTCCGCTCCCACCCGCGGCGCCGCTGCTGAGCTCACACTCCTCGCGACGACGGAGGAGCGTGAGAGTTGGGCGCCGGGCGCCAGATAGCGCCAACCTTGACGTCCTGCACGTCCACGTATCGTGCGCGCCAGCCGCGCTCTTGGAGATACTGTAGGGTCGCTGCGAAGCATGCGAGCTTCCGGCCCAGATCGGCAGGCCGTCCAATGATGCCCTTTGTCCCGTCCCCGGACCACACACATACCCTCTGCGGGATCGACACATCAACGCTGATGCGCCCGAGCGCCGGCAGTTTCTCGCCCCACCGTATGCACTGCCACGCGGTCGCCATCCCCGCGCGCGAAACGATGTCGCCGGGTCCGATGCCGTCCAGGGCAAGCCCGCGCACCAGGGGCAAATCTGCCGGCTTCTCCTTCACCCGGCGTAGGCACACACCCTCCTCATCAGCCAACAGGCAATCCGCGCCAGCCATCAGCCCCACTACGGGCCGCCGAGGCATCACCAGTACGTCGAGTTCATGTCGCCAGCGACGGCGCACGACTACATCCTTGACTCGTGGACAGGCCTCGATCTGCTGCCGCAGCTTGCCCAGCCGGGCCGTCAGCAGCGTGGCGTCCGGCGCGATGCGCATCGCTGACGCCGCTTCACGCGCCACGTCCACATCGGCACTGCGAACCGTGACCCGCTCAATCCGTAGCCAGGGAGACGATGCCACGCCGTAGGCTACGCCGGCCACGCCGGCCAGTGCCAGCAACTCCAATGTGCGCCACGCCCCCCGCCGCTTCCGGGCGGCTGCATCGCACCGCTCGCCGTTCCGCATCGGCCGAGGATCGGCCCTCGAACTGCTCATATGCGGCCTCCGCATTTGCTGCGTCTGGCGCGCCGCTGGCGCGCCGTTCTTCGTCTACTGCTGTGTGTGCCGTGGCAGTGTTGCGAGGGTGGTGACGTCCGAATACGCGGAGTACTTGCCTATGTCGCTGCTGATTCAAACGCCGCGGCGAGCTCCCGCGCCACGTCACGAATGTCCCCGGCGCCAATGGTAATGACCATATCGCCGTGCTGCACTCTCTCGAGCAGATAGGGCACGATGTCGGCCTTGTCGGGGATGTACTGGACGTGCTTGTCCGGCTCGTTGAGCTTCACCGCCGCCCAGACATCCGCTCCACTCAGGTCGGTGCGGGGGGCCTCACGTGCGGCGTAAATGTCCGTGATAATGATCTCGTCCGCGTCGCCGAAGGACGCGGCAAACTCGTTCAGAAAGAGCTGCGTGCGGCTGTATAGGTGGGCCTGGAAGACGGCGATGATGCGTCGGCTGAAACCGGCTTTGGCCGCCGCCAAGGTGCACTTGATCTCCGTCGGGTGGTGCCCGTAGTCATCGACGACGAGCACTCCATCAACCTCGCTGATGACGTCGAACCGGCGCACGGCGCCAGTGAAAGTGGCCAATGTCGTTGCTGCGTCCTGCAGAGCTATGCCGATTTGTTCGGCGGCCGCGAGCGCGGCCAGCGCGTTCAGGACGTTGTGCTTACCATGAACTCGGAGATGCACGCGACCGGCATCGCAGCCGTGGTGCAGGAGAGTGAAGCTGGCGCCGCTGCCGCTCAGTCCGATGTCGGTGGCCGAGAAGTCGGCCCCGGGATAGAGACCGTACGTGATGCACGGCCTGCCCATGCCATCTATGAGCCGGCGAAGAGTCGGGCAATCCCGGCAGGCCACGATGAAGCCGTCGGGGCTGGCGCCCGCCATGAAGACGCGGAACTGCTCAACTACGCCCGAGAGTGACCCGTGGACATCGAGATGATCAGCCTCGATGTTGGTGATGACTTCGGAGCACGGCAGCAATTCGGTAAAGGAGCCGTCACTCTCGCACGCCTCCACGACGGCATGCCTGCCTAGTCCCAGCCGCCCGTTGGCGTCAAACTGTTTCACATCGCCGCCGACGACGAACGTTGGCGCCAGCCCGGCGTCGTGTAGCAGGACGCTGAGCATAGCCGTCGTGGTCGTCTTGCCGTGCGTCCCGGCAACGGCGATGCTCTCCTTGTCGGCAATCAGCTCCGCCAGCATCTGTGCGCGATGCAGTACACGCACGCCCCGCTTCCTGGCTCGCCGCAGTTCGGCGTTGGATTCGGGTATGGCGGTATTGTAGACGACCGTCTTGGCACCATCCAGGTTCTCAGGATCGTGCCCAATGCTGATGGTCGCGCCCGATCGAGCTAAGCGTGCCGTTCTGTGTGTCGCCCGTATGTCAGAGCCCGACACCGTGCACCCCATGTCAAGCAAAACGGAGGCGATGCCACTCATGCCGACGCCTCCGATGCCGATGAAATGCACGGGATCACGCTGGCGTTGCTGCATTCTGTGCCTCTTTCACGGCGGCGTTCCGAACGCGATCAACTGACCCCAGCGTGTACCTCAACTGCCGCCGCATTCTACCTTCTTTTGCCATTGTTGGCAACAGTGCTACCGAAATAGTGGCGCCGTGACGGCGGCTGTGCCCCGCGCGCCATGCTGATGACAATGTCTGCCACAGCGTCTGCAGCGTCGCGTGGGGCGAGAGCACTGGCGGCCCCTGCCATGCGCCGACGCCTTGGCTCATCGGCCAGCAGCGTGCGCGCAATCTCCCCCAGCTTCTCCGCCGACAGTTCGGTGTCACGCACCATTGCCGCCGCCCCGGCCTCAACGAACGGCCGTGCGTTGGCCTCCTGGTGAGCCCCCGCATGCGGATACGGCACCACGATGGCGGGAACGCGCCGTGCGGCAGCTTCCGCCAGCGTATTGGCGCCGGCACGGCAAATGATCACGTCGGCGGCCGCAAGCGCGTGGCCCATCTCGTCCACGTACGGCAACAGGCGATACCTGGTGTCGTCGATGCCGAGATCCGCAACACGGTCGGCCGTCCACGGGTAATCCGCCTCGCCGGCGATGTGCAGTATCTGCACGGTGCCGTTGGACAGCAGCTCCCGAAGCGCTCCCACCGTAGCTTCATTCAGCCTCCGTGCCCCGTAGCTGCCGCCCGTGACAAGAAGGGTCTTCGCAGTTGCCGACAGGCCGAAGAGCTCTCGACCAGCCTCCCGGCTCGGGGTGAGGATGTCGGAGCGGAGCGGCTGGCCGGTGAAGTGAGTCTTTGCTCTCGGGAACACGGCCATTGCCGCCTCGGACCCGACGGTGATCGCCGCGGCGCAGCGGGCCAGAAGCCGCGTAGTGCGGCCGCCGAGCGCGTCGGAATCGTGGAGCACCACCGGGATGCGCAACAGCCGCGCCGCCGGCACCACACCGGCGCACACGTGGCCGCCGGTGGCCACCACCACGTGGGGTCGGAACCGGCCCAGAATTGCGAGGGTCTCAAGCTGAGCCCATGCAAGCCAAAACAGACTGACCGGCCACCGCAGCGAGGGACCGTACGGCAGAGCGCGGGTCGAAACGAGTCGGTACGGCCACTGCTGTTTCGCCAATGTGCCTGTGTCGGCGCCCCGGCGCGCGCCGATCAACAACAGCTCCGCATCGCGGTGACGCCTCCTAATGGCTTCGGCGACGGCAATACACGGGTACACATGCCCGCCGGAGCCGCCGCCCGCGAGGCACACGCGCAGCCCGCGCTTGTCCGTGTCGCCGCTCGCCCTCCCGCGGCCCACATCAGTCGCCTCCCCGATCCGTTTCCAGCGCCTCGCGACCCGGCGGCCCTGTCCGCCGGACACGGGACACGCTCAGGATGATGCCGGCGCTCATGAGGACCGTGGTAAGGCTGCTGCCGCCGCCGCTGATAAACGGAAGCGTGGTGCCGGTAACGGGCAGGCAGCCGGTGCAGACCGCGAGATTGATGAGCGCCTGGCCGCAAATGGCGATGGTCAGCCCTCCGGCGACAAGTTGCGAGAAGCGGCTCGGAGCGCGTTTCGCGATGTCCAATGCCCGCCGGGCGAAGAGGCAGAACAACAACAGGAGTGCCGCGCACCCGATGAGTCCGAACTCCTCCCCAAGCACGCAATAGATGCTGTCGGTGTGTCGAGCCGGCAGATAGCACTTCTGCGTCCCTTCCCCCGGCCCCACGCCGAACACGCCACCGGAGGCGAGGGCAACCAGCATTCGAATGATATGGTAGCCTGCGCCCTGCACGTGCTCCAGCGGATGCAGCCACCCGTCTATGCGAGCCCTCATGTACGGATGAAAGCCGGCGTAGAGCACGGCCATTGCCGCGGCGCCGCTGCCGAACAGCCCGAGCTGCCAGAGCCGGGCGCCGGCGAGGAAGAGCACCGAGAGGCCGATGAGCCAAAGCATGACGCTCCCGCCCAAGTCGGGCTCGAGCACGACCAGGAGGCAGAGCGCGCCGGTGATCATGACAGATCGGGCGCAGATGCTGAAGGACCGCACCTCGTGCCACCGATCTGCCAAGAAGCGTGCCAGGTACAGCACGATGGCGATCTTGGCGAACTCGGACGGCTGAAAGGTGACGGGACCGAGCTGCATCCATCGCTGCGAGCCACCAAGGCTCCTGCCCAGTGGCGTGACGAGCACGGCCACCAGCAGGCCGACGGTGATGAGCAGTGCAGGCCGAGCCGCGACGTAGAATGACCGCGGCGGGAGCAGGCTGAGCAGCAACATCAAGAGGACGCCACCTGCCGCATACAGGCCTTGCGTCTTGAGGAACTTATACGGATCGCCCATCTCGCCGTGTCCGGCGAGCCGGCCGGCGGTGAAGAAGCTTGCCGTGTACACCAGAATGATCCCGGCCGCCGTGAGCATGAGCACATTGAACAGCAGCGCGTCATCCAGGCGGCGAAGAGCCCGGCCCAGAGCCGTCCGCGCGACACGGGATGCGCTGCGGTCCGCCCGCGCTGCAACAGGCTGAGCTATATCGCGGCTCAGAACAGGCATCCTTTAACTCCGCCTCTCGACCGCCGCCAACGCCCGCACGGCGTCCCTGAATCGCCGTCCCCGATCGGCGTAATCGACGAACATGTCGTGGCTCGAACAGGCGGGCGCGAGCAGGACGGTGTCGCCGGGCCGGGCGACCTCGGCCGACTGCTTCACTGCCTCCTCCAGCGTGTCGCACAGCGCCGGCGTCGGGCCGCCGGCAGTGCGCAGCCCCCGGGCGATGGCCTCGGCCGTTTCGCCGATCAAGAATACCGCCCGTGCCTTCTTGGCGCTCAGGGCGGCGAAGGCGCTCAGGTCCACGCCCTTGTCCTTTCCTCCGGCTATGAGGATCACCGGCCCGGTAACGGCCTCGAGGGCGGCCATGGCCGCGGCGTCGTTGGTGGCCTTGGTGTCGTTGACGAATGTAACGCCACCCACCACCGCAACTCGTTCCAGCGCGTGCTCGGGCGGCTGGTACCCCCGCACGGCATTGCCGATGGCATCCGCGGGTGCGCCGCACAGGCTCGCGGCCAGGGCAGCCGCAAGGACATTGGCAACATTGTGCCGGCCGGCGATGGGTATGTCGCCGACAGCGCACACGGTGGTCGGATCGGCCGCCGTGGCCGTCTTGACGACGATGTGCCCCCCCGAAACGAAGGCGCCCACGGCAGGCTCCCGCGACATGCTGAAGAGCGCTCCCCGGGCGCGGCCGCACCGCGCGGCGGCCAGCACTCGCTCGTCGTCGGCGTTCAGCACAGCGTAGTCCGTTGACGTCTGGTTCCGGAAGAGACGCGCCTTGGCGGCCACGTAGTTTTCCAGCGATCGGTGGTAGTCGAGATGATCCGGTGTGATGTTCAGTAGCACTGCTACCCAGGGGCGGAAGCGCTTGATGCCTTCGAGTTGGAAGCTACTCACCTCGACCACCGCATAGCTGCTCTGCCGGACCCGCTCGATATTCTCGATCAGTGGCGAGCCAATGTTACCGGCCACCACGGTCCGTCGTCCGGCTTGTGTCAGCATGTCCCCGAGGAGCGTACTCGTCGTCCCCTTGCCATTCGTGCCCGCGACCGCGATGATGGGCGCCGTGCAGAACCACGACGCCAGCTCTATCTCGCTGACGATCTCGGGCGCCTGCAGCCCGGCGACGGCAGGGGAGCTGAGCGGCAGTCCTGGGCTGATCACTGCCAGATCGAAGGCGCCCACGGAGCGCGCATCGCCGAGCCCGCAGCGCGTGGCGACGCCGAGTCGCTGTGCCTCAGTCCATTTATCGCCAAGCTCCGCCGCGTCGCGGGTGTCGGCCAGTAGGACATCGGCCCCACGGGAGACGAGAAAGCGTGCGGCCGCCAGCCCCGTTCTGCCCATGCCGACGACGAGCGCGCGCGCACCGGCAAGGCGTGGTCGCTCCACTGCATTACGCTCTCGGACGGGCGACCGCCCGCTCGCATCAGGCCCGACACAGCACTGTGTTAGAGCCATGACGTCGCCGTGCCACCCCGTGGCGCTTTCGGTTCGCCCTCATGCCGACGGCCAGCGCGGACTGGCAAGTAGGACCGCCAGCATGCCGAGCACTGCGGCAGCAAGCCAGAATCTTGTGACGACCGTGGGCTCCGACCACCCACCGAGCTCGAAGTGATGGTGCATTGGCGCCATGCGGAACACTCGCTTCCCCGTGCGCTGGAACGAGATGACCTGAATGATGACGGAGGCCGCTTCAGCGATGAAAACGCCGGCGGCGACCACGAACGGGATGATCAGCCCGGACGTCATGGCCACAGCGGCCAGCCCGGCGCCGAGCATAAGGCTGCCGGTGTCGCCCATGAAGATGCGCGCCGGATGGCAGTTGAACCAGAGAAACCCGGCCGCCGCGCCGCCGATGGCGGCGGCCATACACGCCACGACGTTGTGCCCGCGCAGCACGGCCCCGAGGCACAGCGCAATGGCGCACACGGCCACGGTGCCCCCAGCGAGGCCGTCCAGGCCGTCCGTCAGATTGACCGAGTTCCCGGCGCCCACGATAGCCAGCACGCACACCGGCCAGAAGAGCCAGCCAAGGCTGTACTCCTGTTCGATCCCTGGCAGGTAGAGCCCATCACCAATACGCGCCTTGACGAACCAGGCGAAGCCTGCGGCCGCGATGAACTCGACCAGAAGACGGTACCGCGCTCGCCAGCCCTTGTTCTGACGGGCCTTTGCTTTCATGAGGTCATCCACCAGGCCGACCCCCCCAAAGACGAACAGAAGGCCGCAGAGGGCGAACACGACGAGCCCATTCCCCTGCCACAAGCGCAGCAGTACTACCGTCAGCAGGATGGCCATGAGGATGCCGATGCCGCCCATGAACGGCGTGCCCGCCTTGGTCTGATGGCTCTGCGGGCCGTCCTCACGGATATGCTGTCCGACGCCCCGATCCTTCAGCACCACCACGAGGGCACCGGTGAGCAGGGCGCTGAGCAGCAGCGCCACGATAAAGGGGACGACCGCCAGGCTAGTCACCGACCAGCCTCCTGACGATGTCCTCCATGCCCATGGCTCGACTCCCCTTGACGAGCACCCTGTCGCCGGGCCGCAGCTCCGCCAGAAGCCAAGCGAGCAGGGCGGCCTTATCGTCGAAGGTATGCACCTTGGTGTCTCCTGCAGCAGCCGCCACGCCGTCGGCCACATCTCGCGCGTGTTCGCCCACGGTGAGCACGAGATCGACGTTGTAGGCAACCATGTCCGCGCCGATGCCACGATGCAGTTCGGGACCGCTGTCGCCCAGCTCCAAGACATCGCCCAGAGCAACGATCAGGCGCCCCCTCCCGGCGGACTCGCGCATCATCTCCAGAGCCGCTCGCACGGACGCCGGGCTCGCATTGTATGTGTCGTCGATGACCGTAAAGCCGCTGGGGCTGCGTATCGCCCGCCCGCGCCCTGGCATGCCCTCGAACTGCCCTAGCGCGGCGGCGATGTCGTCCAGCGCAGCCGACACGGCGAGGCCGGCCGTCGCCGCGGCCACAGCGTTGTAGACGTTGTGGCGTCCCGGCACGCGCAGCGATATACGTGCCTCCGCGTCAGGCGTGCGCAGCACGAACGCCGTCCCTGACCACCCGCGCGAGCGCAGCCGCTCCGCCGTTACGTCGGCGGGCCCCTCCAGCCCGAATGTCAGCACCCGCCCCGCGGCCGTTTCGCGCATTGGGGCGACCAACTCATCGTCGGCGTTCAACACGGCCATGCCGTCAGCATCGAGGCCGGCGATGAGCTCGGCCTTAGCAGCAGCTATCTCGTCCCGAGAGCCGAGCAGCCCCACGTGCGAACTGCCCACGTTGGTCACCACGCCAACGGTAGGCCTGGCGATACGTGTGAGATACGCGATCTCGCCGCGACCGCGCATCGCAAATTCCAGCACCGCCGCCCCGTGCTCGGCGCCGAGGCCAAGTAGAGCCAAAGGCACGCCGATCTCGTTGTTCTCCGTTGCCTTGGTGGCAAGCACCGGCGGGCATACGCGCTGCAAGATCTGGCGCACCATCTCCTTGGTGGTCGTCTTGCCTGTGCTGCCAGTTACAGCTACGATCGGGACATCGTAATCCCGTCGCCGCTCTGCGGCAAGAGCACCGAGCGCCTGCACAGTGTCGTCTACGAGGACGAGAGCAACCCCGTTGGGGAGCTGATCGCGGAGGTCCCGCGCCGCGACCACGCCTGCAGCGCCTCGAGCCGCCGCGTCCGCGGCGAAGTCGTGCCCATCGTATCGCTCTCCGGGAAGAGCGAAGAACATCTCGCCCGGGCGCAGCGTCCGGCTGTCTGTGGAGACACCCAGCACCGGGCCGGCCGCCGTCCCACCAACAAGACGCCCACCGCACGCCTCCGCCACCGCCTGCACTGTCAGCTCAGTCATTCTCGGCTCGCCCGCAGCATCCGACGGGCTACCTCGCGATCGTCGAAGTGAATGGTGCGGTCGCGGAATACTTGATACGTCTCATGGCCCTTTCCGGCAATGACCACGGTATCGCCGGCCTCAGCCGTCCGTATTGCCTGCCCGATAGCCGCCTCTCGATCGGCCTCGATGGCGTAGCCCGTGCCCTGAATCCCGGCCACGATCTCGTCAATGATGGCGCTCGGGGCCTCGGAACGCGGGTTGTCGGAGGTTACGATGGCGAAGTCGGCGAGGCGACCGGCGATCTCGCCCATGATGGGCCGTTTGGACCGGTCCCGATCTCCGCCACACCCGAACACGCATAGCACTCGTCCCTGGGTGATAGCCCGGGCGCTCTGCAGGACGTTGCGCAGACCATCGGGCGTATGGGCGAAGTCAACTATGACGCAGAAGTCCTGCCCTTCGCGGATGAGCTCGAAGCGACCCGGGACCGGGGGCGCCGACTCAAGCCCCACCTGCACCGCTTCGCGCGCCAAGCCCAGCTCCAGAGCACACGCGGCCGCCGCCGTGGCATTGTAGACGTTGAATCGCCCGGGGGCCGGCAGCCTCACCGGCAGCTCCCAGTCGGGGCCGCGCAGGACGAATGATGAGCCGGCGGCCGTCATTGCAGCGCCGTGCGCCCGCACGTCGGCGTCACAGTCGATGGCGTATGTGGTCACCGGGCACTTGGCCCGCCGGATTACGCGCTCGGCGGCCGGATCGTCGGCGTTGACTATCCCGACCATACGCTTCTGTGGCGCCGCCGCGTCCGCATACTCGGAGAACAGGCGGCACTTCGCGGCCAGATACTGCTCAATAGTGCCGTGAAAGTCAAGGTGATCGCGCGTCAGATTGGTGAACACGGCAGCATCGAACTTGCAGCCGAGCACGCCGTCCAGCGCCAGCGCATGCGACGACACCTCCATGGCGGCGTGCGTCACCCCTGCCGCCACCATGCGCCGAAGTAGCTGCTGCAGCTCGACGGAGTGAGGAGTCGTGCAGGGCGCCGAGATGCTCTCGTCCCCGATGCGCCGTCCCACAGTGGTGATGGCCCCGGCCCTCTTGAGCGCGGCATCGAAGATGGACTCGAGAAAACGCGTGACCGTCGTCTTACCATTGGTGCCGGTGACACCGACGAGGGTGAGCTCCGCGGAAGGCCATCGGTAGAACTCGGTAGCAATGAGCGCCGCCGCCCGGCGCGAATTGGTGACGCGCGCCGCGGCAACTCCCGCCGGCACCCGTGCCGCTGCCGACGCGTCCTCGTAGACGACAGCCACGGCGCCCCGACGCAGCGCATCGTCGATGTACTCGTGCCCGTCAGTGACGAAGCCCTTAATGGCCACAAACAATGCACCGGGCGTTACATGGCGCGAGTCGGTGCAGACAGCCCTCACACGGCCGTCCACATCGCCGCGCCTGATGGCGCCCGGGACAACTGTCAGCAGCTCGCTGAAAGCTCTGCACGTGGAATCAGTCACAACAGCCATGCCAATCTACGTCTCCGCTGCCGCGTGCTCCGCACTATCCAGGGCGGCACCCGTTGGTGCCCCTCAAAGTTCGCCTTCACGCCGCGGCCCGCCTGCTCTCCCGCGCCGCCGTGTCGGGGAGGATACCGAGGTGCCGAAGAGCCGCCTCTGCCACCTCCTTGAAGGCTGGTGCAGCAATTTGGCCACCGGTTGCGCCACCCGCGGGCTCGTCGAACCAGACGAGGATGACGACGGGACGCTTGGTCCCCACGCCGGCGACGCCGACAAAGGAACTGATGTAGCGCTTTTCCATGTATCGGCCGCCTCCCTCACCCTCGACCGCCTTTTGCGCCGTTCCTGTCTTCCCGCACACGCGGCACCCGGGGATCCGCGCAGCTCTGCCGGTACCACGCTCAACTGCCTGCGCCATCGTATCGAGAACGATGCCAGCCGTCCGCTCGGAAAGCACCTGTCGAACGACCTGTGGCTCAACGCGCTCCACAACCTCGCCGTCCGCACCGGTGATGGCCGACACGATGTGCGGCCGCATGAGCACGCCACGGTTGGCAATAGCCCCGACCGCGGCGACAATCTGTAGGCCTGTAACGGTCAGGCTCTGTCCATAGCCCATCGTCGCGAGCTTGACCTTATCGATGCTGTCCACGGACGGCAGATAGCCGCTGGCCTCCGCGTAGCAGCCCGAACCGGTGGATCGGCCCAAACCGAACTCCCGCAGCCAGGCACGCAACTCGGTGGGCCCGACAGTGGTGCTGATCTGCGCATAGGTGAGATTGCAGGAGTTGATGAGCCCGGTGACGGGAGTCATCGTGCCATGACCGGCGCTGCGATAGCGTCCCCAGCAGCCGATGGTCCAGCCTGGCAGGCGACGGGTTCCGCCGCACACGAAGCGCTGCCGCACATCCACCTTGCCGCTCTCCAGCGCTGCGGCCATGATGAGCGGCTTGCACATCGAGCCGGGCTCGAAGGCGAAGCTGGCGGGAATCGTCTGGAACCGGTTCCACTCGCTCTTGGGCACCCTCTCGAATGCGTTGGGGTCAAATGAGGGCAATGAGACCAGACACAGAAGCTCGCCGGTGGCCGGATCCATTATGGTACAGCTCGCCGCTTTGGCCTTGGCGGGAGTCGCCATGTGTTCGGACATGATCCTGTGGGCCGCCGCTTGGATGCGGGCATCGAGCGTAAGCACGATGTTGCGTGGCTCGTCAGAGCCGGCAGCTACACCGACGCTGAGCGCCACTGGGGTTAGGAGCCATGGTGCGTCAGAGCCGTCGTCCCGCGTCCCGCTGAGGATGGAATCGAGCTGTGCTTCCATGCCACTGAGCCCGGTGAGTTGGATCGACTTCTCGCGAAAGCCAACAACGGGCCCGAAAATCGGGCCGCACGGATAAAGCCGGGCGTAGCCCCGCTCGACCATGATCCCGGGCAGACGCAGACGATTGACGCTGCGTGCGTCCTCCGGGCCGACGTCCTTTGCCAGCACAACATAGGACAGTGATCGCCGGAGTTGAGTGAGGATGCGGCTCTCGGGTTCGTTTAGTTGGCCGGCGAGTACACGGGCGATGCGCGGCCTGTCCTCGTCAGAGATGAGTGGCGGCGCGGCACAGACCCAGGAGAGCGCGACGCTGGTGGCTATCGGTTCGCCCCGGCGATCGAATATGTCGCCAGGTCTCACACAGGGCCCCGTTGGACGGCCATCGACGAGGGGCCGAATGGCGAGGACGCGATCCCGATTCCAGACCATTATCTGCGCGGAGCGGGCGAGGATCAAGCCGAAGCCGACGCAGAGCAGAAGCCACGCGGCCCTGGCGCGCCTTCCACCTATGTCCCCGTTCACGAACGGCAAATGACTACCTCCATCTCGAGTGGCAAGTGCAGGCCCGGGACGCACCAGTAAGCCATCAAAAAGCCCACCCGCGCCGTGGCAGGTGGGCCGGGAGGGCTCAGCGGCCGTCGATCGGACCGCGCATGATCGCCCCCAGCCGGCGGGCGGCATTCTGCGCCGCTGTCTGGCATAACTGCTGCAGCTCTGATCCTACGGTCTTGGTATCGGGGTCGGCATCACTGGAGGTAACGGTGGGCGGGCCGATCTCGGCGATGGTGACGGGCGGTCGCAGCCCCTCGCGCCGTGCGTGAGCTGAGATCAGTGCCGGCAAGCTGGCACTCGCCGTTTGGCAGCGCAGCACCTCAGTGGCGGCCTTCATATTGTCCATCTCGTGCGAGAGCCGACGCCGCTCTGCTTTGAGCACATGCAGCCGCACGTGCGCTGTGAGTGCGCCGGCGGCGAGCAGCCCCACCACTGCCAGGAGGCCAACCCGCATGCCGAAGCCAAGAGTCGGTTCAGCCTCAGAGGTGTCATCGCGAGTGCTGCTGACGATCATCCCCGAGCGCCATGTGTACTCCCAACTGTCCGCTACCGCCATCCCGCGTCCTCCCTTTAGCCGTATGCCGTGGGGCTGGCGCGCCAGGGCGCAGACATCCCCGACCCTTGAGACGGTTAGGCGGAGGCATGGCCTCCGCCTCATGTCCTCTTGTCAAATGACGAGGAAACGTGCTATACTTCGGGCAAATGCGGGGCGGAGCCGGCCGTCGGTCATTGCCGTGATCGGGTCATCGGCAATACTGCATGTCCTGCTGCGAATGCTGACGCTATCCTTGGGCACTGTAGCTGTACTGCGACATAGTGCTGCGTTGATTCTGTGACGTTTGGTGTGTGCTGCGAACCATCAGCTCCTTGGCTACGGCTCCGCCCCTACTCGGATCGGCGGGTGGGCCGCCGATCGCGAGACAAATCTGTTGCAGCCGCTTAGCACCGCTCCGCGGCGCGCAGCCGAGCGCTGCGGGAGGAGGGATTTTGGCGTACCTCCGTGGCGCTCGGGCGCAGCGGACGCGGCGTCAGTATTGTGACCTCCTTTGGCGGGCTGGGCTCGTCAAGAGGCAAGGAGGGGAGGGGGGCTAAGCGGCTTCCTGCGAGTTCGCGCAGCGCTCGTTTGGCAATCCTATCTTCGAGGCTCATGTAGGTCAAGATGCAGAGCCTTCCGGGAGGCCTGAGCGCTGTTGCCGCCGAGCGAATCCCGCGGGAAAGAGAACCTAGCTCATCATTTACATGCAATCGTAGTGCCATGAACGTCCGGGTCTCAGGCCGTATGCGCTTCCTGCGTCCGGATGTTCGAGCTGGCATCGCTGCTCTGATCAGTCCTGCGAGTGTTGCTGCGTCTGAGATCGCCTCGCGTTCACGATAGCGCGCGATCTCGGCTGCGATGCGCTTAGCCCGGCCCTCCTGGCCGAATTGCCAGATGACCGCCGCCAGGTCATCAGGGGGCAATTCGGCGACGACGTCTGCTGCCGTCTTTTCCCTCCTTGTGTCCATACGCATATCAAGACCCGTCCCATCGAAAGAGAAGCCGCGGGAGCGGTCTGCCAACTGGTCCGCGCTTACGCCCGTGTCGATGAGACACCCATCGACGTGATCGACTCCGAGCGAATCCAGGATCGTGGGCAGCTCGCGATAGTCGTCTCGCACGAATGTCACTCGAGGAGCGAACTCGGCGAGCCGCTCCTTCGCCAGCACCAAAGCTGCTTCGTCCCAATCCACGGCTATCAGTCGGGCGTCGGGATTGGCCGCGCTCATCAGTGCGTGCGCGTGGCCCCCGCCGCCGACAGTCATGTCGCAGTAGGTCCCCGACGAGGGGCGCAGGAAGCGCACCACCTCGGCCACCATCACTGGGTTGTGCTTGGATCGCATCAGATGTCATCAGTGCGCAGCTCGCCGCCGTTTTGCCGTGACGGAGTGGGGCCGTCGCTCCACAGACCCATTACACGAGCGTCTTCGACGAGATTCTCATCGGTGAGTTCTTGCTTGCAGTACTGGAGCCACCGGCTCTTCTCCCAGCACTCGACGTGCTGGCCAACGCCAACCATCACTACCTGGTTCTTCTTCGCCGTGATGCCGGCGATCTGACGCAAGAGCTCGGGGATCCGAATGCGGTTCTGACCGTCGGGGGTAGTGTGCTCGACGCAGCCGAGAAACTGACGTCGAAGGCGGAGGGACTTAGGGTTCAACAGCTCGGTCTCCTTCAGAGCGGGCCGAGCTGCCTGAAAGTCCTTCTCACTAAGAATCCAAATGCACCGATTGTACCCGGTCGTCAGCACCAAGGCACTAGTGAGGTGCTTCACATGCTGAGGACTGAGGGGCACTCGCCCCTTCGCATCGACCGTGTATCGGTGTTGGCCGACGAGCACTGGTCCTTCCCCATTTGCGGAGTCGGTACATCCACCGAGCCTTCAGCGTCTCGTCCTTGGTTCCCAGAGCGCCCCGTATTCTACCCCACCATCCCCCACCTGTCAACCCCTTTTTTCATCTATTTCCCACGAAAATACCCCGAGGTTCCACCGAAGCTCCCAGAATAATCTGCCGGGCGGGCTCCGAGGCTTAAATGCGAGCGTGAACGTGGTGGCCTGCCGAGGGCCTGGAAGCGGGAAGAGCGACGAGGTTTCTGCTGAAAGACGACGCGAGGCGATGGCGGGCGGCGATCATCGAGCGCGTCTGGAGAAGAGCACGGCGCCAAGCAGCAATATGACGCCACTAACCAGCAGTATGTAGGGCGCCAGCCACGCACTCTGGAAGACGCCGAAGTTAACGGCAAACCAGACGGCCGCAGCGCAGATGCAGATAGCCGATAGGAAGGCGAACCCCCATATGAAGATGTAGCGCAGGGCGCTCATGAGGGATTCCAGATCGAAGACGCCGCCGTCGCGGGTCCGTCCGGGATCGACCTCACTGCCCAGACGTGATTCGAAGTGCTCCGCAAGCGTCATGAGGACCTTGTCCAGCTCGCCCTCCAACTCGCCCTGGCGCATCATTGAGACGAAGAAGGGCGAGAAGGTCTGGGGATAGCGGCTGAACGCGGTGGCCAGCGTGCGACCCATCTCGATATCGCGGCGGACGTGGTCGATAACATCTCTGAGGTACGCCTTATCCACCTGGCTCCGGAGTGTATCCAGCACTTCCAGGATATTGATGTCGGCGTGCACGAGGCTGCCGAATTGCCGGCAGAGCAAGGCCATCTCGGCGTTGGTCACGTCTCCGGCGCCTTTTGGCATCAGACACGATCTCCTGGGTCGATGGAACGGAATCACTCACCGCCGCGAACGGACGGCGCGCTCCGCTATCTCGCCGGCAATCTGTTGGAGCATGCTCGCGGCATGCTTGCTTCCCGGATGCAGCTTCAGTTCCCTCTGGAGGGCCGTCACCGCATCCTGTACACGTCCCTGGCGATGATACGCGACGGCGAGGTTGAAGTTCAAGTTACGGTGCGTCGGCTGATGGGCGCGAAGCTGCTCGAGGACCGCCATGGCCTTGTCCACGTGACCCAATGCATTGTGTGCCGCGGCAAGGTTGAGCAAAGGCGCCGGGTCCTTCGGCTTCAGTTTCACCGCAGCCTCGAATTGCCCGACGGCCTGGGAATGCCGTTCGCTGAGGTAGTAGGCAGTGCCCAGATTAACGTGGCCGGCTGCGCTTTGCTCGTCCGACGCCACAGCCGCCTCGAGAAGCTCAATGGCCTCATCGAGGCGGCGCTTGCGCAATGCAATACTTCCTCTGCGCAGCAGATCCGCGGCTCCGCCGCGCTGCCGACCTTTACCGCGAAACGGCGACATCCACCCGTCACCATGACGGTCGTTATGAGCCTGCAGTACTGAATCTGATGGCATCATACCGGCCCCGGGCGCTCATTGTCAAGTTGCGCCGACACGGGGCAGCCCATGGGGTGGGAGTCAGCCCTGGTGCAGGAAGGGCGATCTCGGCGGCGAATTGGACAAGTAGGATGGTACAGCCACCGGGCCGTTCGCTGAGCCGAGCCACGGACCGGGGGCGAAAGGGTGATCGCTGTGAGCGAACAGGATGAAGACCTTGGCCGACGCCTCATGGAAATGGGAGTCATCTCCGAGCAGGCGCTGGAACAGGCAAAAATGATGCAAACGCAGACAGGAGGCCGTTTGGACCACGCGCTTCTGCAGCTTGGCGCGGTGACGGCGGCGGACCTGCGGCAACTGGCCGAGAGCCATCCCACGAGTGTCCAGGCACCCGCGGCGACGGCAAGCGAGGCCCCACCGCAAGCCGTCCAGGCTCCCGCAGCAGCGGCGCCCCCGGCGGCGGAGGCGGTAAGCCTTTCCAACTATCAGGTCGATCCGAACGCACTACGGGATGTCCCCCGACACGTGGCTGAATCCCGGCGGGTTCTGCCCATCCAGATGAGCGAGGACCGCATCGTTGTCGCGATGGCGGACGCGACGGACGTGCTGGCCATCGACGAGGTGCGAGCGCGCACCGGGCGCAAGGTGGAGCCCATTCAGGTGCCCGAACACGAGTTGATGCAGGCTATCGACCAGTATTACTCCACCCGCGCTCGTACGGCCATGCTCAGCACGGAGGGAGCCATAGACGTGGCCCAGCCACTGGCCGACGTCGAGGCGGCCGCCGACATGGACGCGGAGATGGCGACGATGCTGGATCAGGCGCCCGTGGTGCGCGTCGTGCAGTCCATCTTGAGCAATGCCGTGCGGGCGCGTGCCAGCGACGTGCACCTGGAGCCACGCGCCGACGGTCTCCACGTGCGCTACCGGGTTGATGGCGACCTGTACACAGCCACTGTGCTCAGCTCGGAAATGCTCAAGCTCATCATCTCGCGCATCAAGATCATGGCCAACATGGACATCGCCGAGAACCGGCTGCCGCAGGACAATCGCACCTTCGTCACGGTCGATGGGCGCCCGATCGACCTGCGCGTATCGTCGATGCCCACGTACTTCGGCGAAAAGGTGGTCCTGCGCATACTGGACAAAGCTCAGGTGCTCATCGACTTGAAGCAACTGGGATTCAGCACGCAAGTGTACGAGAAGTACGACGAGTTCCTGAACACGCCCCAGGGGATGATGCTCGTGACCGGGCCGACAGGCAGCGGCAAGAGCACTACGCTGTATGCGTCACTGCAGCGGCTCAAGACAGACACGAAGAACATCATGACCGTAGAAGATCCTATAGAGTATCAGGTTGACGGGATCAACCAGTCGCAGGTGCTGCCGCGCATTGATCTGTCCTTCGCGCGGTGCCTGCGCTCCATACTCCGGCAGGATCCCGACATCATCCTGGTGGGCGAGATCCGGGACAACGAGACGGCCGATATGGCCTTCCGGGCGGCGCTGACCGGGCATCTGGTCCTCAGCACCCTCCACACCAACGATGCTCCAAGCGCCGCCACGCGGCTCGTAGACATGGGCGTGGAGCCGTACCTCATCGCCTCTTCGGTCATCGGGGTGATAGCGCAGAGGCTCGTTCGTCGCCTCTGCTCGCGCTGCCGGGGGCAGACTGAGCCGACGAGCGTGGAGATCGACCGGCTGGGGCTGACGGCTGAGGAGGCCGCGAATATGAACTTCTACCGCGGTCGCGGGTGCGAGCAGTGCCGCAACACCGGCTACTACGGGCGCGTCGCCTGCTTCGAACTGATGACGATGAACAACGACATCCGGCACCTTGTCATGCAACGAGCACCCGCGACCGACGTTCGCCAAGCGGCTCTGGACAGCGGCATGATCTCACTCCGTACGGACGGACTGCAGAAGATTCACGAGGGACTAACGGGGGCCTCAGAGATCGTCAACATCATATTCGCGGCAGAACCAGCCACCACTTAGAGCCTATAGCCTTCACGGACCGCCAAGAGCACCAGCGCAGCGTCAGAGCTGCGCTGGTGGCATTTGTGGCGCGGGGGTCACCAGTGCATCTTGAATATCGCCCACTCCACGACGCGGATTATCTGCGTAAGTAGGAAGAGGCAAAGTACGACGTACACGATCCAGTGCACCGTATACGCGTTGAGCTCGCCGCCCAGCCAACTCGTCATGCGGTACTCATTCTCGGGAATGACCGGACGCCCCTGTACGAATGGGGTTGTGTCTATGGGCTTCCAATCTGGCCCGTGCCACATGGCCTCGTTCTCTTTGCTCTCGTCCTTCTCCCTCTCGCTCGGTGGCACAAAGGCGAACTCCGCACAGAACTTGTCGAGGGCGACCAGAGCGCTCTTGAAGCCAGTTGTATATATGGGTGCCATGAAATAGAAGAGGGCGAAGGCCGCAACGATGAGCACCGGGTTGGCAATGTGGAATTTCTGCCGCTGGTGTTCCGCGTAGATGGGACACTTGGAGCATGGGATGAGCTGCGTCGTGCTTCTCGGCCGCCTCGGTTCCATCAACTCATCGCGCACGTACGCTCTGGCGGTACGCTGCTGCTCGGCGCTGACGCCTTTTCCCGACGTTCGCGCCTGTACGAGGCGATCGATCATGGCCTCGTCGCAGTTGCACCCCTTTTTGATCCTCCAGCAGCTCTTCCGCTCCTTGTACGCCGGGCATACCTCCCGCAGCGTCTCATGACAGTAGGAGAGGTCCCAGCACTTGGCCCATAGGGGCGGCTTGACCCCCTTTTTCTTCTCCGGTTCTGGTTTTCCAGCTCGATCGGCCTTCTTCTCCGGCTCCGGCGGTCGTCTGACGCGGTCCGCGACGGCGATGCTGGCTCGCAGGGCGACGATAATGAACACGATCTCGCCGCAGAGCCGCATTGACTTGACAAGGTCACGGGCGATAAGACTGTCTTGGGCATTCTGGGTTCCCACCAGGAAGGGCACGCCGAAGAAGGCCAGGAGGGCGGGCAGCGCCCCCAGGTAGACGATCAGGGGATCGTCATAGAAGCGAATGAACATGCATGTGGATACGAGAATGGCGCCGATGGTGAAGGCGGTACTGCAGGTCTGGAAGACAGTGGCGACGCGTCCCGCCACCGTCGATTCCGGGGTCAGATGGCCGCCGAAGATGCCGTAGAGCATATAGGCGGCGGACAGGACGAGGACGAAAGCGCCAATCTTCAGTATTGTCTCAGACGCACGAACGAACCACTCAGAGGGCTCTCTTGAGCCTCCTCGGGGCCGACGAGCCCCTCGCCTTATGTGTGTTGCTGGCATCTGTTGGCTCCACCTCTTGCCAGGTCTTGGACGCTCGAGCCCTCCCCCCAACGATCTGGCACTCTACGCTTTTTCGGCCTCGGCATACGGGGTGAAGATCTCCGTCGGTGGCGGCGGCAGCTCTGCGTCGCCAGGCATCCCCTCCTTCACTATGGCGTCGAATTCTGTGGGTACGCTGGCCTTGAGGTATGCCTCCTGGTAATCGACCACGCCTTGCCGGACGAGGTTTGCCAGCGATTCATCAAGCGCACGCAGGCCTGCCGGCGCCAAGTGGCCGGTATCCGCAGCAGTGCTGGCCACGCCGATCGTCTCTGGATCACTCGTCTATGCGACGAGCGCGAGCTCCGGGTGCTGCCTCTGTTCAAACTACCCAGTTACGGCTCGCCTATGGCTATGAGCCTCCTGCGGCCCGGGTTAGTCCAGGAGCTGACTGCGATACTCCTGCGGCACATATTCGTCGCCGACGAAGTTCAGGAAGTCGTTCTTCTCGTTGGACCGGTTGAATGCTTCGTCAAAGCTGATGTTCCCGTTCCGCACCAGCTTGGCCAAGTGGCTCTCCAGGAGCTGCATCCCCAGCGCTGACGCGCTCTGGATCGCCGTCCGCATTTGCGAGACCTTCCGCTCCCTGATGAGATTGCCCACCGCCGCTGATCCCGCGGGCTCGCCCATCATGATCTCGAAGGCGGCTATGCGCCCGTCTTTGTCTATGCGGGGAATCAGCTCCTCGGAGATGACAGCAGCCAGGGAGGTGGAGGTCATTGCCCGTATCTCGTCCTGCTCGATGGCCGGAAAGGCTGTCACCAGCCGGTCAACGGTCTTGGGGGCGCTGACGGTGTGCAAGGTGGAGAAGACCAAGTGGCCCGTTTCGGCCGCCTGCAGGCAGGCTCGCATCGTCTCCAAGTCCCTCATCTCACCCACCAGTATCACGTCCGGATCAGACCGCATGTTGCGCACGACGCACTCGGCGAAGCTGGAGACGTCTACTCCCACCTCGCGCTGATTTATGATGCTCTTCTTGCTCTCATGGTAGTACTCGATCGGGTCTTCGACGGTGATAATGTGGCAGTCCCGTTCCTCGTTGATGTAGTTAATCATGGAGGCGATCGTTGTCGTCTTGCCACAGCCCGTTGGGCCGGTGAGCAATACCACCCCTCTGGGCCGGTGCAGGAGCTGCTTGATGTGCTCAGGGGACAGGCCCAACTGCTCGAAGCTGAGCATCTCGTACGGGATGAGGCGCAAGGCGACCGCCGGGTGCTGCCTCTGCTGGAAGACGCTGACTCGGAAGCGTGCTTTCTTCTCGTACTCACGGCCGATATCGCAGCCGCCGTGCTCGCGAAACCGCGCCCAGTACGGATTGTCTCCCGTCTCCTCGCCTATGAGGAGCCCTACCGCCGCCAACATGTCGTCGTGGGTAAAAGGCCGATAACCAACTAGCTCGTGGAACCGCCCGTGCCTTCTGAAAACTGGATTCTGTCCAACGGTCATATGCAGGTCGGACGCGTCGATTTCTATACACCCGTCCATTAACGCTCCCAACACATCTGCGTCCAGCGTTTGCCCCAGCTTGCCCGATAGGTCCGTGGATATTTCAATCGGCGGCCTCAGACGCGGTGCGGCCTCCTGCGGGGCCGCCTCAGGCGCCGCCGACGGAGCCGACACCGTGGCAGGGTTTCGGGCCACTTCGCCAGTCATCGCACTCACCTCGTCGCTGAGAGGCCCGGGCGGGGCCTCCGAGAATGGTATGCTGCCGGAATCTGAGACTTCGACCTGGGCACCGCTCTTTCCGTGATGATTTCGCCTTCCCAGGGCTTTGCCGCCCAAGATTCCCCAGCCGGCACGTCTTGGTCTGGAGAGGACTGGGCTGGTATTTCACCACGGCCAACAAGCGTCCCTCGGCGCCCATCAACGGCGCTCTGAGCCTTATCAAGAGCTCGTTCAGCGTCAGGGGATAGGGCATCACTCCCATCCCCCTTCGTGCTTACGTGCCACCGGGGCGCCGCGGATCCCCCGGCGCCGGAGGATCCGTGGGCGCGGGCTGCCCATGCGCCGGGGCCTGCGGCCCATACTGCGCAGGCGGCTGCTGCTGGTACTCGACCGGCGGCTGCTGGTAGCTGGTTGCCGGCGGCTGCGCCGCCTGCCCCTGAGCGGGAGCGGCGAATTCGCCGGCGCCGGCCGACACCCCGACCCCCTCCTGTGTCGGTGCCGCTTCGGCCCCGGCGGCTGTTGTTTGCGCAGAACGCCGAAGCATCTGCTTCAGCTCTGTCCGATTGCCCGCGTTGTGCATCGCCTCGTCCTCATCGATCTTGCCCTCGCCTACCAGGTTCGTCAGTGCCTGATTCATCGTCTGCATGCCCCAAAAGGCGCCCTCGTCAATGGCACCGTACACATCAGTCGGATGCCCCTCTTCGATGAGCTTGGCGATTGTCGGCGTGCATATCATGATCTCACAGGCTGCGGCCCTGCCGGGAATGTCGCTGCGCGGCACCAGCTTCTGCGAGATGACGGCGTTCAGCGACTTGGACATGCGCAGGCAGATCTGAGCCTTGTCGTGGGGCGGGAACATGTTGATGATGCGCTCCATCGTCTCTGACGCGCTTACCGTATGCACCGTGGAGAAGACCAAGTGGCCGGTCTCCGACGCCTGCATTGCTACGTTCATGGTCTCCGGATCCCGCATCTCCCCGATCAGGACCACATCGGGGCTCTGCCGCACCACGTACTTGAGAGCATCGGAGAAGGACTCTGTGTCAACCCCCACCTCACGCTGATTGACAATGGACAGCTTGTCCCGATGCACGTACTCGATCGGATCCTCGATGGTGACGATGTTGCACGCCCGCGTGTCGTTGATGAGATCGACCATGGCCGCGAGCGTCGTAGACTTGCCGCACCCGGTGGGACCGGTAACGAGCACGAGTCCCTGGCGCGCCAGCCCGACGCTTTCGGTACCCAGGACCGAAGGCATCATCAGCTCTTCGAGGTTGAGGATGTCCAGAGGAATGAGCCGCATCACCACACCGATGTTGCCGCGCTCCTGGTAGATGTTGATGCGCAAGCGGCACACCTCGCCGTGCGTAATCCCCAGGTCGCGCTCGTGGTAGTCCTCGAAGAGCGCGATCTGGCGATCCGTCATGAGATCGTAGGCGATCTCGCGCGTGTCTTCCGGCGTGAGCGGCGGCAAGTCCAGGGCCTGTACCACGCCGTGGAGCCGCAGGTGGGGCTCAGAGCCCACCTTGAAGAAGAGGTCAGACGCACGCTCGGCAGCGCCCCTTTCCACGAGACTTCGCCAATCGACCACCGACATGCACCTCTCTTTTTGTGCGGGCCGCTCGCGGCCCCGCCAGCGTGGCATCACAGAAGCGGCTCAGATGCCTGATGCCATCTGAGCCGCACTAACTTGCCCCGACGAAGGTAAAACGTCTGCGGTAGATAGCCGTTCCGCCCGAGCGTCACGGTGGCCAGCGCATCCGGCCGACTTCGCTCTATGTGGTGGAGCCGGTGGGAATTGAACCCACGACCTTCTCCATGCCAAGGAGACGCGCTCCCTCTGCGCCACGGCCCCACGCTGCCCTTTACTATATCGGCCGGCGACACGAAAGTCAACCCGTTTCCGCACCTCATCGCCACCGTTCGGCGGGAGAAATCAAGGCTCTGCTACTGCCCGTGGCTGTCAGATCCGCCACTCGCCGAACGGACGCCGCCGGCACAATGCTCGTCTTCCCAGACCTTCGCCCACGTCATGAACGCGCCAAAGGCCCGAAGCGCTGCCAACACAAATGCGCCCAATCCAAGCCGAAGCGGCCGCTGAGCCAGACACTCACGCACTGCGCAGAGCGGGAAGGAAATGAAATGATACCACCGCGCCGACCTACCATCGCGCCGATGCTGTGACGCTCGCGTGGTGCTGTCTTCGTTGAGTTCGTCGAGGAGCTCGCCGATCGCGCACGCAGGAGCAATTGGCTTTGGCCGGTTGCCATCGAGTGTACCCGCCTGTTCCGCCCCACTGTCGGCGATGCCGTCGCATGCACAGTCGTTCATCGCGTTCCCAGCTTTTCGTACCCCAGATCGTGCAGATTGCCCGTGATCAGTTTCACGACGGCAGGAAGCCAAACATCATCGCGTCGGTTCCCGTGCGGGAAGTAGTCCAGTGTCGGTGTGCGTCCTCTCTGGCGCCGTGCATGCTCCTGCGTGATGACGCCGCGGCCGGCAAGCTCATCTATCTGCTCAGCGGATAGCACGTGGCCAAGGTTTTCCAAGTTATCCAAGGCCAACGCCTGCGCTCCGGTGCGCTCCAGGATGGTCCAAATGTTCACCTTGACGAAGCCATCGCCCGGGAGCGCCCCCAGTCCGGCCTCGCCAAGGCTCGACGCGCCGTGCAGGCACATAATCCGACCGACGCGTGCGGCGATCTCTCGGGCCCGGCCGCCATCGTACAGTCCCTGGCCACCGGCGGCCGCCCGATGCTCAGTGCCCACGTTCACGACGATGAGCGGCACGCCGGTCTCGGCGACGTATCGCTCAGCATCTTCCGGCTTCGTGAGCTCGAACTGCGTCCCGGCCTCCGGACCATATATCTCGTCAACAATACCCTCCACGAGTACTGTGCCCTCCATGCGCCGCACGAAAGCTTTCGTCCGCTTTATATTCTCTTCAAGGGACAGCTCCGAGCAATCGTACATCACGGATGCCAAGAACCCGCTGCCGGCCTCAATGATCTCCGCATCGCGCTGCGCATGCCCGTGGTCCAGATGCGGCATCACGCGGACGTTGCCGTATAGCCCGTCGGGGCGGGCCAGGCGCTGCAGATCCGCCCGCACGGCGAGCAATCCCTCGAGGGCATCGCCGGCGGCCGTGTACCGCACGAGCTGCGAGCGATACGGATAGTTCGCCGTGAAGCCAACGATGATGGGCGGCTCGGGGATCCCGAACTCCTCTCCGACCTCGTGTACGGCCCGCAGTATCGCTTCAGTGGTATGGACGTTCTCCGTGCAGTAGCACGGCAGGACTGCGCCGACCGCCCGCAGCTCGTCGTAGATCGCCCGCGCGTCGGCCGGGTCCGATATCACCGCCATCTTGGCTCACGCTCCGTCACAGCGTCTCGGGGGGTCGTCGGCACGGGCGTCAACGGGTGCTGCGCGTACCATGCCTTCGCGTACAACGCGAGAACGTACAGGCTCATCGCGGCGCAATAGAAGAAACCGAGCACACCGTCGCGGAAGCCGCCGCGGAGCAGGTACCTGTGCAGGAAGCTGCCACCGGCCCAGAGGAAATGGTACCATCGTATCGTGCGCCCGCTTTCGACGAGGTCCTGCGCTCGCCGTGTGCTGAACGTGTTCACGCGCTTGAATAGGTCGGCGAGGCTCCCATAGCTGTAATGCAGAACGTCGCCGTTGAGGAGTTCGTCCCGACAATCGTACTGCAGAGGCGCATGCGCCCGTTGGTTCCGGTAGCTGGCGACGCCATTGCGGAACAGGCGAGGGCGTGCCTTGGGGTATTCGCCCCCAAATCGGATCCACCGACCGTGTATGATCAGCCTCCGCGGAATACAGTACACGTCCGCCGGCGCGGGGCCGCCGAGAACACGGCGGATCTCGCGCGCGAGCCCCTCGGTGACGCGCTCGTCGGCGTCCAAGACGAGCACGTACTCCCCTATGGCTTGTTGGATGCCGAAGTTCTTCTGGTCCGCTGCGTAGTGGTAGGTTCGCTGGTATATCTTGTCGGTGTACTGGCGGCAGATCTGTCGGGTTGCATCAGTGCTGTGAGAGTCCACCACGACGATGTCGTCGGCCCAGCCGACGCTTTCCAGACACTCGGCGATCCGGTCCTGCACGTTCTGCGTGATGACCACAACGCAGACGCGGGGCTCCCGAGGCGAGGCGCCCGCGGACGAATCTCCGCGCGGCCCGGCGTTTGCCGCACGTGATGCCCGGGCAACGACGCCTCCCTCAGGCAGAGAAGCTTCACGCATTCTCTTTGGCGATCTCCCGGCGTCCACGCCGCTTTGCCTCGATCATCGCCCGGTACACTGCAACCACCTCGCGCGCCTTGTGTGCGATGTCGAACGTTTCAGCTCTCGCCGGACCCGCCGCGCCCATGGCGTGGCGCAAATCCGGGGCCGTCGCCAGACGCACGATGGCCTGTGTGAGGCTGTCCGGGGCCTGGGGCGGGACGAGTAGCCCCGTCCGTCCCTCCAGCACGACCTCAGGAGCGCCGCCGGCGCGAGTTGCGATGACGGGCACGCCCAGTGCCATGGCCTCCACGAGGACAAGCCCGAACGGCTCCCACCAGGAGGCGAGCACGAAGATGTCGTAGGCCGACATGACCTCAGTCACATCCCGCCGGAACCCGAGAAAAGTGACGCGCGACGCTATTGCCCATTCGCGAGCGCGCGCGGTGAGCTGCTCACGCATTGGCCCGTCGCCCAGAAATACGAAATGTGCGTCCGGCACTCGCTCGATCACGCGCCGAGCGCTCAGCAACAAGTCCATGTGCCCCTTCTTGGGCGAGAGATGCGCTGCTGTGCCTACGACGAAGCAGCCGGGATCCAGGCCGAGACGGCTCTTCGCTTCCTCGGTGGACAGCGCCCTTGAGAAGCTGCTGATATCGATGGCGTTGTACACCACATCAACGCGGTCGGCGGGGATGCGCTGTTCGACGATGTGCTGTTTGACAGCGCGCGAGTTCGCGATAAGCCGATCAACGAACCGGTAACACGTGGCCGTGTTGCGGCCCTGGACTGTGGCCACTGACGGGACGCCCGCTATCCAGGCACCTATCCCGCCCCAGAGGCTCGCGGTGGATAGGTGCGTGTGCACGACGTCGGCGGCTTCTCGGCGAATGGCCGCCGCTATCCGCAGGGGCGCTGTGACGTCCGCCTTTCCGTACAGCCGCATGGGACGCACATCCAGCCCCCGGTGACGACATTCTTCGATGACAGCACTGGCCTGCCGCTTGCACAGCACGACGTTACGGTGCCCGTCGCCGTTGAGCTGCTCAGCGAGGGTGATCATATACAGCTCGGCGCCCGCGAGCTTGGCGGGCGTTATCACATGCAGAATGCGTAGGCGCTTCGCGCTCATAATATCGAGTATGCATCCGGATCGTTCAGCGGCAACTCCGGCCAACAGCGAGTCCACTCACTTTGCGCTCGGCATCTGCGGCCGTACCGGGCACGACGCTCTACGGCCGGCAGGCGGGATCCTCGGCCGACGCGCCCTGAGCACTTTCCTTTGGTGGAGCGCTCTTCCAGCGTCGGTGTATCCACATCCACTGCTCCGGATACCGCCTGATGGCCCGTTCGATGACCTTGGTGATGCGCTGGGTATTGACCCAGGTGTCGTGCGCTCGGTCGCCCGTGCGCACCAACTTCATTGGCGGCTCGAAGATCGCCTTGAGCGTACCATCGGGTTGCCGCACGCTGAACACGGGCACAATGGCTGCCCCAGTCCTGAGAGCATACGCGGCCGGCCCCGGCGCCGTCGTCGCCGGGCGTCCGAAGAAGTCAACCAACAGGCCGCCCTGGCTGATGTTGTGGTCCGGCAGAATCCCCAGCACCTCATTGCGCCGCAGACAGCGGAGTGCATCGCGCACCGCACCGCGCCGGAGCACACGCACGCCGTGGTTTTCGCGCAGCCGATTCACCAGCGCCGCCGTTGCCGCATCGTCGCTCTCTCGCGCAATAACGCTGATCGGGAAGCCTGCCTGGGCGATGCGCGCGCCGGTTAGCTCCCAGTTGCCGAGGTGGGCCGTCAGAAGAATGGCCCCCTTGTCCCGACGCAGCGCGTTCGCCAGATGCTCAGCGCCGTCAAGCTGTACCAACTGCTCGAGCTGCTCCTCGGAGAGCCAACGCAGCTTCAAGAACTCGAGGCACGTCTTGCTCAGACTGCGCACCGATGCGATGGCGATCTCACGCTTGCGCTCGGGCGACATGCTGTCGCCGAAGGCCTGATCGAGGTGCTCCGCCATGCACCGGCGGCGACCTATCATCAGCACGTATGCCGGCGAGCCGAGCACCTCGCCGAGGCGCTGGATCTGCCGCACGGTGAGAAAGCGCGTCAAGGCGAGCCCGCCGAAGGCAAGACAGCGTGCCGAGATCCGTTGGAGTCCCTTTCGCAGCCGACGCCTCAGAGCCGGTCGCGAAGGCACTCGTCCACCATCTCCAGCGCTTGCTCTTCGCCCCTGACGAACCGCATCTCGCAGCGCAGTATCCACAGTTTCTCCAGCTCCCACGTCGTTGGTGGCAGGCGCACAGCATCCTTCTCCGTTGTGACGATAATGTCCACCGCGTCGGCCAGATGCCTGATGTGCTGTACGTCTGCCGGGACATACCGGTGGTGATCGGGGAAACGCAGCGGGCGCACAGCCGCAGCGCCAAGACGCTCAAGGGTGAGCTCAAAGGCAAGCGGATTCCCTATGCTCGATAGCGCCCCGAGCCTCTGGCCTCGCAGCGTGGTCGGGTCCTTCGTCTCGGTGCGATCCGGGCGTCGCAGCAGCACCGGCTGGTGGCAAGTCTCGATGCGCGCCGCCTGCTTCGCCCCCGCACCCAGGGCACTGAACACCTCCGACGCTCTGCCGCCCGCCACGTCAACGTGCGTCAGCCAAAGGGCATCGGCTCGCCGGAGATTGCTCGGGGGCTCGCGAAGGGTGCCGGCGGGAAAGAGGCGGTCTTTGCTCAGAGGCCACAGCGAATCCAACAGCACAATGTCCAGATCACGCGCGAGCGGATAATACTGAAAGCCATCGTCCAGTATTATGGCGCGAGCGTTGGTCTGTGCGAGCACCTGGGCGCCGACGAGCTCGCGACGCCTGCCTACTGCTACAACGGCTTCCGGCAGCATCTGCGCGATCATGCACGCCTCATCCCCGGCCCGCTCCACCCCATCCGCTCCGATGCGTCCGTCGGCGAATATCACCGCTTCGCGGCCACGTCGCCGGTGCCCACGCAGCAATATGGCCGGCCTGACGCCCCGCTGCAGAAGGGCCTTGGCCAGGAGCATCACCGCGGAGCTTTTGCCCGTGCCGCCCGTGGTGATGTTGCCCACGCTGAGCACCGGGCACGGCAGCGTTCGGCGCGGCCATACGCCCCAATCGTACACTCCCCGGTTCAGCGCCACCCCCGTGCCGTACAGCGGCGCCAGTAGGCGTAAGCCCAATGCGAAGAGTCTGGCCGAGGGCCCAGTGCGATGGCCCGAGATCACCTCCTGCCACATCTGCGCTATGCTCATGCGGCCTTCCTCGCCAACACCTCCACGGCTGCCTGTGCGCATTTCTTGGCGGCGCCTCTGTTTTCCTCGATGACGGCGACGCCGCGCTCGGCGATGCGCTTGCGCTCCTCGGCCGATCCGATCAGCTCATCGAACTTGGCCGCCAACTCCTCAACAGTCCGAACTTCCCAGGCCAGCCCCTCGCGGCGAGCAATGGCGGCCAGGTCCCGCTGGTTGTGCATGTACGGTCCGAACACCACGGGCTTGCCCTGCGCGAGGGGCTGCAGGATGTTATGACCGCCCTTGGGGATGAGGCTCCCGCCGACGAATACCACATCGGCAATCGCGTACACTCTCGCCAGTTCGCCAATGGTGTCGAGGATGACGATGCTGTCCTCGGCCGCTTCCGCACCCTCGCTGCGCTGCTTGAGTGATTGGGTTCGGCGAAGCGCCTGCCACCCGTGATCGGTGATGATGCGCTCGATCTCGTCGGCACGCTCCGGATGTCGCGGGGCTATCACCAGCCGAGCATCCGGATACTTCACGCGGACGCGCCAGAACGCCTCCAGCACTGGCAGGTCCTCGCCCGGATTCGTACTCCCCGCCACGACCACGGGGCCCGTGTCCCCGAGGCCAAGCTCCTGGCGCATGTGTGCCGCCTGCGCCGGCGACACCTCCGGGCACGGCTCATCAAACTTCGTGTTCCCCGCCACCGTGACCGCTTCCGACCGAGCGCCGAGCTCGACGATGCGCTCGGCGTCGAGCTTCGACTGGGCGCAGAATCGATCCACGCATCTCAGAATCCAGCGATACACGGGACTGACGAGACGCGAGCGACGGTACGAGCGATCCGATATGCGGGTGTTGACCGATAGCGTCTTGATGCCCCGCACATGCGCAGCCCAGAGGAGATTGGGCCACAGCTCCGTGTCCACCATGACGAGGAGCGATGGCCGAACCCTGTCGAGGGCCGAGTGGACGATCCAGGGCAAGTCGAGAGGGTAGTATATGAGCGCATCAACGTCTACGCCGCGGGACTCGGCCATCTCCCGCCCGGTGGGCGTCGTGGTCGAGAGCACGACCTGCGCGAGCGGCTCCAGCAGCCGAAGATGCTCGATGATGGGAATGGCGGCAGCCACCTCGCCGACGGATACGGCGTGCACCCAGATGGTGTGGTCCTGATGATTGAGCCGAGCAAGCGCATCCTCCCGGATGAATCCCAGTCTCTCTCTCAGCCCCTGGCGCGACTTCCCCAACACCAGTAGCCGCCACAGGATATAGGCCACGACCACCGGGAAGAACACGGCCAGCAGCACATTGTATGCGAAAGCGTGCGCGGCGGGCGACAGAGCCGCACGCCCGTGGAAGGGCGCAGTTGCTCGCTGGATGATGCGCGCGGCCACGTCAGTCATAACAGCCGCCTCACTGCAAAGACCACCGCAATGGCGACCAGGCTCGAGACGTTCACGTGCTCTTTGTTGAACAGCACGAGGCTCCAGCGAAAGCCCGACCAGCTCCCCGATGCCACTCGCCAGCGCGGGAGGAACGCGGGAACCCGGGCGCGATACCGCAGATACGTCTCTCCGAACTTATCGGTGAGAAAGCTCTCCTCGAACGCTATTGTGGGACCGTAGATTGCCACGAACAGGACAGCAACGATAGGGAAGGCCTGCCATCGCCCGCTCATAGCGCAGCAGCCCATCCCGATGACGAAGTTGGCCACGTACAGCGGATGCCGCATATGGGCGAAGGGCCCGGTCACGGTAAGCTGCGCCGCCTTGATGAGATAACCCGACGCCAGCACACGCATCGAGACGCCGAGCAGCCCCAGTGCTAACCCGGTGAGATACCAGACGGAGCTCTCACGTGCCAGGGCGATAAGCGGCACTGCCACAAGCAGGGAGAACAGTGTTCGTCGGCGCACCGTGAACGCCTGCCAGCGCTGCCACAGACCCGCTCCCTCGGCCACAACCGGCGGAGTGGGCATCTCGTCTTGGATTTGCCGCAAAGCCTCGGGATTCATGCCACCACAAGGGTCCCTGCGCCCCGCTACCGCTGCTGGCGCTGCCTCCCGGCGCGCCCCCGCGATGTGCGACGCACGAAGTCCACCAAGTACTGCACCTCGGGCGTCTGGGGCACATCGGCCACGACGCGCTCGAGAGCCTCGGATGTGTTCAACTCGCTACGGAACAGTATCTTGCATGCCTTGCGCAACGCCTCCCGCGATTCCACCGGCACGCCCTGGCGCTGCAGGCCGATTCGGTTGATGCCGATGACCTGCGTGGCTTCGCCCGCGGCCATCATGAATGGCGGCACATCGCGTCTGATGGCCGAATGGCCGGCGATCATGGCCAGCTTGCCGATCTGCGTGTACTGATGCACGCCCACCTGCCCGCCGATGACCACGTCGTCCTCGATCTCACAGAATCCGGCCACGCCGACGTACGTGCTGATCATGGTCCGGCTGCCGACGATGCAGTTGTGGCCGATGTGTGAAAGCGCCATGAACGTATTGTCGTCGCCCACCACGGACTCGGCTCCTTCCCCGGTCGCCCGGTGGATGGAGACGCTTTCGCGAATGATGTTGTCATCGCCGATGATGAGCTTGGATACTTCTCCCTGGAACTTCTTGTCCTGCGGCACGCCGCCGAGCACGGCCTGCGGGTGCACTTCGCAACGCTTGCCCAGAACGGTCCATTCGCGAACGACGGCGTGGGAATCAATGAGGCAGCCGTCCCCGATGACGCTGTTGGCCTCGATAATGGCGTACGGGCCAATCGACACGTCGCTGCCGATCTGTGCGGATGGATGGACGATTGCCAATTCATGTATCGCCATCACTCGGTCATCTCCACGGGGGCGGGCCTCTTGGCAGTCTCGACGCTTTGCGCGTCCACAAGCGCGAAGCTGTAGATCCCGCGGGCCACCAGCTTGCCGTTCACGCGCGTTTCACCGATCACACGTCCCATGCTGCCTTTGATCTTCTCGATCCGAACCTCCGAGATGAGTTGATCACCAGGCACCACACGCCGCTTGAAGCGCACTGAATCGGCGCCGCCAAACATGGCCAGTTTGCCGGGCTCGTTTATGGTGACCAACAGCAGCACCCCGCCGACTTGCGCCATCGCCTCCATGATGAGCACGCCCGGCATCACCGGCTCGCCGGGAAAATGGCCATCGAAGAACGGCTCATTGCGGGTCACGTTCTTGATTCCGACAGCGCGCTTGCCCGGCTCCAGCTCAATAATGCGATCCACCATCAAGAACGGATAGCGGTGTGGCAGAATGCGCTCGATATCGACAATATCCATCTCCATTACCACTGGCTCCCTCCTGGGGAGTCGATCGCGCGCCATCAGGCCGAGGACGGAACAAGACGCGCGTCGCATCTAGCGGCTCCGGACGATAAGTGTCACCGGATACGACGAGGCCGCTTCCGGCATGGTCTCGATGGCCACGGTACGTGATGCATGCGGGGAAAGCGTCACCGTCCTCAGCACGCGCTCTTGGCCCGGCATCAGCAACGGCATCTCGACCACGTGTCCGTCGATGCTGAACGAGCCCCACGCTGTCCCACCGCCGGCGCGCACAGCGATCTCGGCTCGTGCGCTTTCATCCCGTGCGTTGTGCAGTCGGAGCTTGATCTGATACGAGACGCCGTAATTCCCCTGGAGTGTGGTTCCCCTCTGATCAGCGACGGCCTCCCTGCCGATGTCCAAGAAGAGCCACGCATCGCCCACCGTGTACGACGCCGTGATACGCTTCTCGGGCTGGAAGCGCTGGCCGGCCCCGGGGGCCAAGCCCCGGACGCGCGCGGGCACCGGAGCGAAGTATCCTGTGTGGGCGCTGCCGCTTTCAGCGCTCACGGTGATCCGTACCTCCCCGGTACCCAGGTTTGTCAATAGGGCGAGGCCGCTCGCCACGTCATTCGGCGCCAGCGTCTGTCGCGCCACCTCCGACTGATATCCCCCAGGAATCCGCACAACGTAGCCGTGGCCCAAGCGGAGGCGCTCGGCAAATCGCCGCGTCGCCGCATGTCCCACGAACAACTCGTCTCCATGTGGCCCGGCAGCCGCCTCAGTGATGTGCACGCACGCGGGCTGCTCAGATGCGTTGTGAAGCGCAACGACGAGGCGACACGGCCGCGACATAGCGTTCTTGTGATGGTACAGCAACCGCACGGCCTGTGACGGCGGCAGTTCGCCGACCATAAGGTCACCGGGAGCGGAGATGAGCTCGGGATGGTTGCTCACCAGCAGCGCCGCGGCGGCCAGCCCGGGTGCGGCGGTGTTGACCACCCGCACTTGCATGGCCCGCTTTGCCGGTATGTAGCCATCGCCTGTAGCTTCCACCGGCGCGACGAATGTCCTGGCGCTTGCCCCGCGCAACGGCCGTCCCATCCGGAGCACCGCACCCGGCTCTGGCCGTACCGCGTTGAGCGCCGCGTTCGTCACGGCGCTGTGCAGCGCCGGATTGCCCGGTATCCCTCCCGTGACGACGGCTTCGGCCGACTCGGCAATAGCCGCCGCCCACTTGCGGACGTCTATGGTCACCACGCCTCCGGCGCCACCGCGCTCGACTAAGGCTACCGTTGACCCCACGCCGACACCGCGCACCTCCACACTCGCGCCATTTGCCGCGGGCATCACTTCCACGATCTCATCGGCATAGAGGCCGCAGCTAATCTGCCCTTCGGCGGTTCCGCCAACGCCGATCGTCCTGACCTCGCCATATGGGACGAGCAGTTCGGACGGCTCGAGCATTAAGTACGCCTTCGAGAAAACCTCGCGGAGCTGCCGCGCCCACGCAGCGGCCAAGCTCCGGGCCGACATGCCGCTAAGCTGGGCGAGCAGGGGGTCGATGACCACCAGGTTCCGCCCACTGATGGTCACAGCGGTCCCGGTGCTGTTGGGCTCCACCGCGATATCGGCGGGCCGAATCCCCTCCATCGCGAACCTGCGGAGGCGTGCGGCCACGTCGGCGGCACGCTGCCGTAGGGGCTGCTCTTCGCCCCCTCGCAGACGGAGCAGCGTTTGCCCATCGGCGGCAATTTCCCCGAACCAAACTCCGCCGCCGGCCTCCTTCACCGACAGATCAATGAACAGAGAGCCGAACCCCGCCGCGGCAGTAAGATGGCAGAGAATCCCGATGAGAATAGGCCAGCGCATGTGTCCGAGGCGAGTGCCGAATTCCCAACCCCCTACGGCCAACAGACACAGGCAGCCGGCTCGGGCGCACGAATCCGCATCAGGATGACGTATCGGGCGCGCACGCGTCTACGCGGCTGCCTGACGATGGGACGACGAGCCTCCGGGGCGAGAGCCTGTCCCCGCTTCTCTCGGCCCACTTACGTATTCTCTATTCCCTCGCGGCGCTCCAACTCCTTCTCTAACTGTCGCACCCTCTTCACGAGTTCCGGCAAACGCTGCAGCGCGGCGTAGGCCCGCATTTGCTGATTGTGCGGCCGTGCCGGGTATCCGGAGTACACGGCGCCGGCTGGCACGTCGGAGATCACGCCTCCCTGCGCACCAATGCGCGCCCGCGCCCCGATAACGGTATTGTCGCGAATGCCCACCTGGCCGCCGAGCACCGCGCCATCTTCGATGCGAACGCTCCCGCTCAGCCCCGTCTGGCCGCAGATCACCACGTGGCGGCCGATAATGCAGTTGTGCGCGATGTGCACGAGATTGTCGATCTTGGCGCCATCCTCGATCCTGGTCTCGCCAACTGTGCCGCGATCGATGGTGGTGTTGGCGCCGATCTCGACGTCATTACCGACGACCACGCGACCTATCTGGGGCACTTTGTGCAGGCCGTCTTCGGTTGGCACAAAGCCAAAGCCATCAGCGCCCAAGACCGCGCCGCTATGTATGATGCAGTCCTCGCCGATGACCGTGCGTTCGTGCACGACGGCCCGAGCGTTGACGACGGTGCGTGCCCCGATGCACACGTCGTCGCCGATGCACGCCTGCGGCCCGACGATTACGCCGTCGCCGAGGCTGACGTTGTTCCCCAGGTAGGCGAGTGCGCCCACCGATGCTCCGTCGCCCATCTGCAATGCGTCGCCAACCACCGCCGACGGGTGCGTGCCCGGGCTCGTCCGCGGCTCGGGGGCGAAGAGCGCCAGCAGCTTGGCGAAGGCCAACCGCGGCTGCGGCGTTCTGATGACCGGCTTGCTGCAGGCCGGCGCCTCCGAGGGCACGATCAAAGCTGCCGCGGCTGTGCGTTCCCCCTCCGCCAGTAGCTCGAGTGTGTCCACGTAAGCTATGTCGCCCTCCTTCGCCCCGTCGAGGGCTCCCGCACCCGTGATGAGCGTGGTCCCGTCACCATCCAGCGTCCCGTCAACCGCCTCCGCGATCTTCCGCAGCGGAATCACCATTGTCGCGTCACGCCTTCCCGCGCCTCGGCCCCCGGCTCCGCCGTCTTCCAGTACGCGCGGAGCCACGTGCGGAAGCTGCCAGTCATATCAGTGGCCTCCTCGGGGACATCTGGGGGCAGCCTCAGCTCGATGCCATGTTCTACCCCTATGAGCCGGCATGCGTCAACTGTCTCGCGTCGCAGAATCGACGCGAGCTGCTCCCGAGGCAAACGCACATCAGTCGCGCCCTGCGAGGGCGACAGTCGCTCATGTGGGACCGGCGGACCACCTCGCGCTGCAGACGGCGCCTGCGCCTCGCGGAAGCGCTCGTGCTCCTGTTTCATGGCGCGGGCGTCTTCCGCGATCTCTGCTGCCGTGCGCTCGCCCTCCGACAATGCCGGGGGAGTGCTGCCAGGCGTCTTCATGTTAGAGTCCGTCTGCAGGGGCGATGTCTCAGCTTTTTCCCGGGACTTCCGGGCTGCGACCGTGGAATCACGACGGGTGACGAGCGGAGATGTAGCTGCTGAGAGCTGTCGAAGACGGGCCAATTCAGGATAGGCGGGGTGTTCCCGGACGAGCGACTCAAGGCGCACGGTGGCGACCACCGGTGTGGCCGGCAGCTCAGGCTCCGGCCGTTTCGCGCAACCGATCAATAGGCCTACGGCAACCGGCAGCGCGAGCAGCACCGATCCCACAGGCCTGCCCATTTGCGCAACGCGAGAAGCGGGACCCATACTCGCCGGATGACTCCACCGTCAAGTTACTCTCGTGGCAGCTCAGGCACGTTCTGCTGCAAATCCTGAACGATCTCTTCGCTTATATCCAAGCCACCGAACAAGGTGGCATCTGTGGTGAGCACCAGGTCGAGGCCGCGGCGCTCGGCAACGCGTTGGGCGGCTTTGCGCAGCTCGCTGCCTGCTATGCGGTCGTCCGCCTGCAACTGCCGCTGCATCCCCGCGAGCTCCTGGTCATATGCATCGCGGAGCTGCTCGATCTGATTGAGGCGTTCATTCCGCACGGCTTTCAGGAAGCCGAATCGCTCCTTCTCGGTGTCCGTGAGTGCCTCACCCTTCTGCACGAGCCCTTGGAACTCTTGCTCCCGCTCGCGGTTCTTGTCCTCCAAGTCTTGGAGACTCCGCTTCTCCTGCTCCGCAGCCGTGCGGAACTGCACTTTACGCCACAGACTGACGGCCTCCTCCGCCTCATCCTCCGTTAGCAGCAGCAGCCCCTGGCAGTACTTCAGCTCCAAAGAGCGCAGGAGCTCCATTTGGCGCAGCTCCTGCTGCCGCCCCGCGAGTACCGGCCATCCTTCGCGCACGACATCGAAGTCAACAACACCAACCCTGAGGCCGGTCTCAGCACCGGGTTCACCGACATCTTCCGCTGGCGGCGCGTCGGCGGCCTCAGCGGTCTCGGCCGGCGTCTCCTGGGCCACCAGCAGCCTTTCGCGGACCGGAGCGAGGATGCCCGCCGTCTCGGACTTGAGCTCGTGGTGCTGTTGCGCCTCATCCCCTCCAGAGGCGGAGGGCACAGTAGCCTGGGTCGCTCCGGAGGATGTCGCCCACATCGCCGGTACGGCAACAAGCAGGCAAATAGTGCCTCCCCATAACAGAAGAATCCGAACGGTCATTCTCGCCGGCCTCCTCAGGCAGTTGCACGTCGTGACGGCCATCACCCGTGGGGTCGCATTGCCGGGCTGGCCCACCACGCAGCCTTCAGTACGATAGACGCCAAGGCGGCACCGGCAGTTCCTTCACCGACGCCGCGGCGACACAACGCATCGGGGGGATGCGCATCAGAAGATGTGGCCAAAGCCGAAGTGGAACTCGCCACCCTCCTGGCCTTGTCCAAAATCGAAGCGCAGCGGCCCAAAGGGCGTCTGGACCCGGACGCCCGCACCCACAGAGGCGCGCATACTCAGCTCATCATCGGGCGCCTGCACGGTAAAACCGGGCAAGCCCGTCTTGAAGCCGCCGCCCCAGGCGCTACCCGCGTCAACGAAGGCGACTGCCGTCAACGAGTCGGTGATGGGCTCCCTGAGCTCGACGTTAAACAGCAGCATCCTGCGGCCCCAGAAGCGATCTTCCCGATATCCCCGCAGTGAGTCGGAGCCGCCAACGATGAACGCCTCGAATATGGGAAGGTCGCCCGATGTGATCC
Organism: Armatimonadota bacterium; assembly: GCA_030601885.1. Lineage (GTDB taxonomy): Bacteria > Armatimonadota > Zipacnadia > JAUWAU01 > JAUWAU01 > JAUWAU01. Next base: position 62,482 of record JAUWAU010000011.1, on the reverse strand, counting down.
CGGCCTTGACTCTGGCGGCAAGTACTCGTTCCTTGCTTTCGCTGATCTTCTTGTAGTAGCGTACGTCGCCCGAGAACTTCCTGAAGTCAGTGCCGCCACCGATGAACGACCCGGCCGACTCGGCGCTCGCGCCAATGCGGAAGCCGCCCGTCGGATTGTCGTACAAGTCCCGCCGGTCATAAATCGTCGTCAGGCTGACGCTGCGTAGTTCGCCGCCCTCGTGCAGGGGAGCCCCGATAACGATGGGACCGGGACTACCCCCAGGGGGGATGCCGCCGCCCACCTGCCGCGCCGCGCCGCTGTCGCTCGCGGGACGAACGGCGCCGGGAAAGTCGTCGAAGCCGAGATCCCCCAACTGCCGTGAGGCGGAGAAGAACGCCTCAGAGATGTCCTCGGCCCGTATGCCAACCAGAACATTCAGATCAGGTGCGATGCGCCGACCCACGGACACACTCCCGCCGGCGCGACGCTCATCGAAGGTGGTGCCGTCTCGCCGCACGAGGAAGCCACCGCCGCCAACAAGCCGACGCCGCCGCTCTATGTCGAAGACGCTGACGGATAGGCTCGTGCGCTTCCGGTCCAGCCACGGGTCGGTGTAGCTTACCATGAAGCTGGTTCGGCCGCCGAATTCACCCAGCAGCGTCGCCTTCTTGGCTCCGCCAAAGAGATTATTCTCAGTGAAGTGCACCCGGCCAACGAGGCCGTCCACCGAGGTAAATCCGCCACCGAAGCCCACTGTGCCGGTTCGCTTTTCCTTCACAGTGATTATCAATATGACGTACTTGTCCGGGTCCACGGGATCGTTTCGGAGATCCCAGGCGATGTTATCAAAAATCTGCAGATTCAGGATGCGCCGCAGGTCGTGCGTCACATCGTTTTCGTTAAAGAGGTTGCCCTCCTTGATTCGCATCTCACGCGTCACAACGCTTCGCTTCGTCTTCCGGAGACCGTTGACTCGGATCTCCTTTATCCGTCGTTCGCTAATGTAGATCTCGAGCTGCTCGAACGCCAGGTTCGTGTTCACCACGGATGCGTCGTAGCCCCGCCTCTGATAGTAGCTCTTGATACGAACCATATCAGCGCGAATAGTGGCGGTATCGGCGATCATGCCGGGCTGCAGCACCATCTGCTCCAGCAGCTCTTCGTCGGTGACCACTGTGTTGCCCACGAACCGGATCTGCCGGATGCGTTCCTTCTCCTGCACGATGAATCTCACCCGAGTGCCTGCCGGCGTCTCCTCCGTACGCACCGTCACGTCCGTGTACCAGGGCTGAGCGCGAATGTTCTGGCGAGCCGTCTCGATGGCGCGGGCATCGTACTCGTCCCCCACCTTCACGTTGGCATCCTCGATCTCAGCGGCCACTACGTCCCGCGAGATCGTCTTGGTGCCGACTATTTCGATTTCGGCGATGAGACGCCGCTCAGTCACGGCGAACGTGACAACCACGCCGTCGGGAGTATCCTCTTCCGCGGCCCTCACCTCGGTGAAGCGCCCGATAGCCAGGATGCTCTGCCGGTCGCGCTCAACGGCGCCCGCATCGTAGGCGTCGCCGGGCTTGATGCTGATCTTCTCCTTCACCTCGTCAACGGAGACGATCTTGGTGCCTTCGATGCGGACGTCGGCGATGCGCTTCTCCTGTCCAAGCGCCGCAGTGTTGCCCATGAGGGCGGCGACCACGCAGGCGGCACAGACCGTAAGGCGGGACAGCGGGATGCGCATGCCTGCGTTACGTGGCAACTGGTGCATTCTGAATACCGACCTCCCGAGCCGATACTTCGGGGGCTCACGCACGAGCAGAATCATCTCCGTACCGTGCAACGCCCTGAGCGACTCAGATGCTGGGAGCATGCAGATAGCGCTTCAGCTTGTTTCGCAGGATACTCCGGGCACGGAACAACCGGGATTTCACGGCCTTCACCGAACAGTCCTCTATTTCGGCAATCTCTTTATATGACAGTCCCTGATAGTCACGGAGCACCACGACGGCTTTGAAATCGGGCTGCAGCGCACTGACGCACTTGCCGAGGAACTCGCCGAGCTCTCTGCTTTCGAAGACCTTGTGCGGCGTCGCGTTGTCATCCTCGATCTGCCGGTCGAGGCCCTGGTCGCCGAACTCGACGGGAGTATCAAGCGAGACGACCTCCGAGGAACGCTGCCGTCCCATCTGTTTGAGCCGGTTCTTTGCGCGATTGACGGCGATCCGATACAGCCACGTGTAGACGCTGGCGTCGCCGCGGAAGCGACCGAAGGCCCGGTATGCGGCGATAAACGTCTCCTGAGTGAGGTCCTCGGCCTCGTGGTGATCGTCCACGAGCCGATAGATCACATTGTAGATCTTGGCCTCATACTCAGCCACGAAGCAGCCGAACTCGGCGCGCACCGCCGCCTCCCCCCGGGCGGCCCGCTCCCTGGCGCCAAGTCGGGCAAGACGCTGACGCAGTGCGCCAATGTGTTGGCCCGCACCTACAAGCGTTAGACACGCGTCACTTGCTGAGGTTGCCTGTACCGAAATGGCTGGCGGGCTGCCTGGTCGGGATGCCGATCGATTTGACATACGCGCCAGCCTCCCTTCGGCACACCCGTCGGCGCGGCTCCCACGCCGGCGGACGCGCTAGAATGGCACCCGATACTCTACCCCGATGCGCTGGGTCCGACGCTCATCGGTGGTAAAGGTGATGTCGTACTTATCATTGACGCGGTACGCTGCTGTGAACGTGTACGGCTCCTGCAGCCCCTCTTCCCGCCGAGCAGTCAGTTGTCGTTGGTATGTGATGTAGAGGTTGTCGATGATGTCCTTGCCGACCTGGAACGATGGCGCCCCGGCGAGCACCCCCTGGATGGTCACTTGATCGACCAGACCAGACTCCACGAGCAGATCCTCGATGGGCCGCAGTATCTGCTTGTCCAGGCGCGCGACTGCCCGCTCCGTGGCCCAGGTGAGCGCCACCTCACCGGTGTCCACGCCGCCCTCGCGTGCCACCCGTCCGAATGGCCAGAAGGCGAGTAGCAGAAGCTCCCGGGTGCCCCGATCGCCAATGCTCGCGGGCCGGCACGCCAATATCCAGTCTTCGCCTGCCTCCTCTTCGCCGCCGGGGGTCGCTCTCCCTTCAGGCGGCCGAAGCACATCCTCATAGTCGTGCAGCACCTCGGGGTGGGCGTGCACGTAATCCGGGCTGACGAGGACGAAGCTGAATGAACCGCCGTTTATCTTCCGAACACCCTCGATATACGCGAGGATGCGTCCGACAAGCGGGAGGCGGTCTTGCTCCTGCGCTCCCTGCGCGCGCCCCAACTCGAACCCGACTGCTGTTCGGCGGATGCTTATCTGGCCGCCTCCGGGCGGCGCGAACTGTACGTTGCGTGCTACTTCGGCGTCCAGTTTCAGCGAGGGGTCGTGCGGTGTTCCCTTCAGGACAAATGCGTCGCGGGTCTCGCGCAGCGGCAGCGGGGCGTTGATCGCGAGGGGTATCCCTCCCCCGTTGCCGCTTATGGACGAGAGGTACAGAGGCGGCGTCACGAAGTTGACGTGGCGGCCGATGTCTATCGCGAGGTCGAAGACGGGCTGTGGGAACCGCGCCGGAGCGCTCATGGGCCCGCCACTCTCGCCGCCGCCGCCCCCTCCGACGGGGAGGCTGACCCGCGCGTAATCAACCCGCCAGCGTCCTCGCACCCAGGCGCTATCGCCATTGCCGGAGCCGCGCAGCGTTATTGGCCGCTCCTGCACGATGCGCCCATTCAGGAAATACGGCGGATAGCGCGGGGTAATGTCATCGATCGCCAGCGTCAGATCGACTTTGTTCTCCGCCAGTCGAGCCAGACTGAACTTGTCGGTCGCCACTTCGATACCCCCCCACAACCGCACTGTACCCCGTCCGATCTCCGCCGACACGTGACCTGCGTCAATTCCCTCGGACGGCACCCCGCCCACGCGGACGTCGAGCGGATCGCCATGGATCGTCCGCTCTGCCGTGATCACGCCGGCGATGTTGCGCACGACGAGGCCGCGCACCTCGCCCAATCTCGCCGGCCCCGGGTGCGGCAGCGGGCCCCTCCGGGCAATCAAGCGCAGCGCAACGAGATTGTCTCGCCCCGGTGCGACGAGGTCGGTCACCTCGACGGCCCATCGCTGCGCCAAGGGCGACTCCTCATCAGGCGGCTGGACGCCCGGCTGCTCGAGCTCACCCGTTGCACTCGGCTCCGCCACCGGCATGGGTGGCACGTAGCGGCCCGCAAATTGGCCATTTACGTAAAGCTCTGCCCGGTTCCTCATGGACTCAAAGGCGAGAGCGAGGAGCTTGCCGGCAGCCGCCCGCGGCGCAGTGAATCGCGTGCGGTACCAAATGACCTCGCCATTCTGCACCTCGGGCCGGCCGTCGCCGGCCGGCACTTGCTCCCAATCCCCGTCGTCCAGCCCCCCGCCGAACCACTTCTGCTCCGTCCCGAGAGCCTCGGGATCGCGTCGATAATGCCAGCGGCGGGGAAGCGCAGTGAGAACTCGAGCGCCGGCCCACGGGTCGCCAATGATAACCCACGGCCCCAGCAGCCGTACAGTAAGCTGCTGCGGCACCACGGCGATGCCGTCGCTCAGCAGCCGGCTCGTCTCCACGTGGCCGGCGGCAAGCACACGAACGCCGCGCAGGTCGGCGGAGAAGCCATCGAGAGCAATGCGACTTGGCTTGCCGCCCGCGCCCACCTGGAAGGCGATGGCCCCACGCATGCCCTCGGCTATGGACGGCCCATCGGGCACCCCAATGCGCACCTCGTTCAGCCGAAAGCCGGCTGCTCTGATGAGAGGCTGCTCAACCGTGCCTTCAATGACCAGGGAGCCATCGATGTCCCCGCCAAGCTCCAGCCTTTCGGCCAGCGCCCGGCTGTCCGATGTCGCAGGCACAGCGGAAGTCCGTGCCGGCTCATCGTCGCCCTGCTGTTCCGCCGCCAGACGTCCTGCTGCCGCCAGTGCCCCATCGATGAGCGGCGGGAAGATGCGCGGGTCTATGTGTTGGAGTGTGGCCTCCAGAGAGATCGGTTGCTCTGCCGGCACGTGTTGGGAGAGCCACTTCGATCGCTGGAGCGGACCTCGTGGGGCCTCGGGCACGGGAAGCGGCTCCCAGACGAACGGCAGGCGGCCGCTGAATTGCACCTCCTGCCCTCCGACTGCAAGCGCGAGACGGCGCACCTCCGCTCGGCCCGGGGCGACCTCGAAGCTTTTCATGCTTATGCGATCGAGCGTCAACTCGTATACGCCGGGTGTGTCGATACGGAAGTCCGTGACGGCAATGCTCGGCTCGTCAACGCTGCCCCGGAATGTGGCGTCGAAATCCATCGAGCCGCGCAAGCCGGGGTCAAAGGGCAGCCATCTGGCCAGCCATTTCAGGTCCACGTTACGCGCGCTCGCCCGGAGATCGGCGGTTACGACGGTAGGCTCGGCGTCGGCAGCATCGTCCGGCTCCGCAGCGCCGATGATGCCGGCAGGCCAACTTGGCAGCCATGCGATCTGCACCGGCTCCTCTTCCGGCGGCGATGGTGGCTCGGCAGATGTTTGAGAAGCCTCGATGTCCCCGGCGACCGTGAGCCTCATGTCCCCCTCGCGCACGTCCACTTCCGAGATAGTCGCTCGGAAAACGCGCGCGTTCGGCGTTGTCTCGCGCACAAAGCTGCACATCACCTTAACGTCCGGGATATGAAGCTTGTCGAGCGTGGCGCGCGTAAACGTGAACTGGGCTTTACCGGTAAGCTGCTCGGGCGACCCACGCAGCGTGATAGTCCCACCGAGCTGCGCGTGGAGCCGTTCGCCGATGCGGCGCAGCGCGCCCGTGTCGGCCTCGCGTTCTCCGACGAGCGCGGCGGCAGTCTCAGCGAGGAGCCATGTTCTGCCAGCATCTATCGAAGCATCAAGCTCCAGGCCACCGTCCTCGATCTGGTAGGTCCCGGAGGCTTCCATGGCGCCGCCAAGGCCTCGCCAGGTAGCGCGCTGCAGCGAGACCTTCTCCCCGGTGTACGCTACGGTGGCGCGCAGATTCCACAGCGGATGGCCGGCGATGCTGACGTCGTCGGCGCGTACCGACGCGCTAATCACCGGCTCGGCGACCGTGCCGGAGATATCGCCGCGTCCGCCGAACACCGCCCGGACGGGGAGCTCGGCCTCGGCTATGGCGGGCACGCGCGAGATGCTGACGCCGGTCGTTTCAAACGTGCCGCTGAGACGACGCGCCTTCCCGATCTCTGCTATGGTGCACTCGCCCTGCAGCACTGCCCCCTCGGATTCCGCGCTCAGGTCGGTGAGCCGCACTGTATCGTCGGCGTACTCGAAGCGCCCGTCGGCCACGTCTATCGGCTCATCGTACGCGATCACGTCCGCGACCCGGACATGCCCGGCGACGCGCGGCGATGCCACGGAGCCGTCGATGTCAGCATCGACGCTGCACGTCCCGGTCACTTCGTACTCCAGGCCGGCCACGGCCAGCCAGTCCGCCACGCTGCTGTCACGCGTCGTGGCGTGCAGCGCAAGCTGCGCATCCTTCTTCTCAAAATCCAGCTTCCGGATGGAGCCGGCCACGGTGACCTCTGAATCGCCACGGACAGCGTGACAGCGCCGGACCTGCAGGTCGTCCAGGTCGCCACCGAGCTCCAACTCCACGAGGTCCACAGCGTACTCCTGGTACTGCGGCGCCTCGATATGGACGGCGACAGAACTGTCCTCGAGCTGCCATTCGTTGGCGCCCTGGTCCCAGGTGCCCCGAGCGCGTCCGCCAATGCGGCCAATGCCCGCCACATCCTTCTGCCCGAGCGATATCGCGACGGCGGGGACATCAATTCTCAGGCCGCTGAAAGCCACGCGGACGGGGATCGCTTGGTCAATTCCGGACCGTCCCTCCGGGGTCGGGCCGAGTTGCCCTGACACCCACGCCTCGCCGCGGTTGTCCTGGGCGTGAAGGGAGAACTGCCCCTCAGCGACCGTCCAGCCAGCCTCCCCTTCGCCATTCTGCGCCGAGACCGTCGCCGCCAGCTCCGCGTCAGGCAGTCGCTCGTCCTCGTATTCCAGACCGTCCGTATTCGCCACGAGACGGCAGGTCGCGCTCGTGCCATCATAGGTCAGCGCGAAGTCAACAGTCGCCCGGCCGGCCTGCACGCTCTCAAGAACTTCTCGGTACCCGCCCCCCTCCTCGCCGACCGCATCCTCATCCAGGGCGGGGCCGGGACGGGTCGGGGACTGCTCGTCCGGAGAACGCCTCACCGCCGTCCCTTCGGCATCCAGCTCTTGCCCCTCACGCCACGGCAGCGTGGCGATGGCAGTGGCATCAACGTCTGCAAGACGGCCCGTCACGCGGAGGGCGCCCGTCGTTTCGGCCCCTTGCTTCTCGTCGCCGGCCGTAGGGGACGCCTCGTAGGTGCCCTGCACGGTCGCGGTGCCGCCGAGCAACCCAGCGATGGCATCGAACGAAACGCGCCGGCCCGTCGCCTTGAACTTGCAGTGCCCATCCGAGAGCGTGGCCGCCGGCGCCTGCAGTTCCTCGATGGCGCCGGTCACCTCGACTCCTGCCGCCTGGCTCCACGTCAGAGCAGCGCGCACCGCATCGGCACGAATGGCGCCAAGCTGAACCGGCACCGCCTCCCAGACGGTCCCGCTGTCTGTCTGCGTGCTCAAGCCAGAGAGCGTGACATCCACCAGCACACGCGGCTGCGTTATGTCCTCGACCTCCACGGTCGCCCGAACTGCGCCTACGACGAGTTCGCCGAGGCCCCATCTTTCATCGGAGACCCGCCCACCACCAGGGAGTCGCACGGTACCCTTCAGGCGCACGTGCGGCACCGGGCCAGTGATGGTGAAGTCGGCCGTCGCCGTGCCCTGCACGGCGAACGCGGGCGCGGACCCCGGCAGCTCGACGTAGGCCAGAGCCGCTCCCGGATCTATGCCCTCGGCTCTCACCTGCACGTCGATATACGGCTCGCCCAGCAGGTTGAAGACGGTTCCGGATGCTGTAGCACGCCCCGGTGGCGCCGTCGCTTTGACGTCGGCGATAACGAGCGTGTCGGGCGTGAGGCGCATCCGGCCGCTCAACAGCACCCGCTGTCCGTCAGCTTGGGGAATGGTCACCAGCGCCTTCGCTACCTTGACACCCAGGTTGTAGCCGGTCTCCCAACGCCCATCCTCGCCCTGCCTTCCGTAGAGGACCCCGCGGACGTCGGCCGTGCCGCCGGCCACGCCGACTGGGAGTTGCGCTGGCAACAGCTCCGCCAAGCGCTCGAGAGCGGCGCCGTCTATCTGCGCGGTGACGGAGAACGATGACGGCGATGTGCAGTACTTGACGTCGGCCCGTACCTCCCGCGCCAGCCCATCCGCGCTCACGCCGCGGAGCGACACATCCATCCAGCCCTGACGACTCATATCCACCGTGCCGCTGACGTCCTCGAGCCTGATGGTAAGCGGGCGCCCGGTCCGCGTCGGCAGCGTCAGATCGGTGTAGACAAGTTTGGCGCCGCTCACCGTCACGGGCACCATGATGCGATCAGGCGTAGGGGGGCGAGGCTTTTCGGGAGCAAACATCTCCGCGACGTCGATCTTGCCGTCGCGGCCGCGGGTCGCGCGTATCGTCGGCCGGACGATGGCCAGCTCACGGATAGAGGTAAGCGGTCCAACTTCGCCCCTGACAAGTTTGATCAGATTGTACCGAATTCGGATTTCCTCGACCGCCAGAGTTTCGCCGGCGTCGAACCCCTCCGGCTCAGCAATGGCGACATCGCGAAGAGTAATGCCCCGGAGCAGGTCCCCCTCCACGGGCCCAACGCGCACCTGGCGCTCCGTGCGCGTCGCCAGCTCGGCACGCACGACCTCGCGCACTTGCTGCTTCGTCCAGGCGCTGCGCTGCGCGACGATCTTGGCCCCGGCGAGTGCGAGTATGGCGAAGGGCACCAGAGCGGGGACGAGGTTGTAGAGAATGCGCCGGATCATCGGTGATCAGTGGTCGGTGGCCAGTGGTCAGAGAGAGCCGTCGGCAGTCCAGCCATCACCGAGTCGTTGACCCACTGACCACTTCCCAGGCCTCTGCGGCATTGTACGAGCTGCGGACGAACGGAGCTGACGCCACGTGGCGAAAGCCCAGCTTGGTGGCTGTAGTTGCGTATTCGGCGAACTGTTCCGGCGGCACATACCGTTCCACCGGCAAATGTCGCGGCGAGGGGCGCAGGTATTGACCTATGGTGATGCTGTCACAGCCCACGGCCCGCAGGTCTCGCAGTACATCCACGACCTCGGCGTCCGTCTCCCCCAAACCCACCATGATGCCGGACTTGGTGAACGAGGCCGGGTGGTTCTGCTTCACATACTCGAGCAAATGCAGCGAGCGTGAGTATTGGGCCTGGGGACGCACACGATCGTAGAGCCGTGGCACTGTTTCCACATTGTGGTTGTATACGTCCGGCCCGGCGTCGGCGACGGCGGCAATGTTTTCCTCGCGACCCACGAAGTCCGGCGTCAGCACCTCGATGGAGGCCTCCGGCAGCCTGTGCCGCACGGCGTGAATTGTCCGGACGAAGTGGTGCGCTCCGCCGTCGGGCAGATCGTCGCGAGTCACCGATGTTATGACGACGTGACGCAAAGCCAGTTCCGCCGCCGCCGCGGCCACGCGCTCCGGCTCGGTCGGCTCAAGGGGCTCCGGGCCGGCATGCTCGACAGCGCAGAAGGTGCAGTTTCGGGTGCACACGTTTCCGAGGATCATGAACGTGGCCGTGCGTCGAGCGAAGCAATCGCCGATGTTGGGGCACTTCGCGCTCTCGCAGACGGTATGAAGGCAGAGCCGCTCCAGCACCGCCTTCGTAGCGCGCAGCCGCGGGCCCTTGGGCGCTTTCACCTTGAGCCACGAGGGCAAGCGCCGCCGGGCAGCAGTAACTGGTCGGTGGTCGGCCATCAGTGGTCAGTCAGCGATGGGTCGTGGGCGGCCAGCGGTTCGCGACATGCCGCCTACGGATCGGCAATGATGGTACAGCATCGGGAGCGATAGCGTCAAGCCGACTGCAGCAGCGAAGGGTTCGGCGAAACTCAGGGATGGGCGATATCTCAACTCGGGAGGGGGCATGCCTCATACGATCGGATGGTTCTGGCTGGACTGCGAACGCGGGGCTACGATGAGAGGTAGACGGACAGGGGCGTACAGCGTCAGATCATGCACTGCTGCATGAGCGCGGGAGTCAGTTCGATGAATCTGTGACAGGCGTTCTCAAGGACCTGCGAACGCCCACTGAGGAAATACGCATTCTCGATGTGTTTGCCCAGGTCATCACCGATGGCATCGGCTAGTGCCGCGAAGTCTCCATCCCCGCTTACAAGAATGGCAACGTCGTAGTTATCGCGCAGACCATAGAGCAACATATCCATGGCCATCGTCAGATCGACGCCCTTCTCGACAAAGCTACCGGCTCGCCTCACGAGTCTCCCCAATTTGACCTTGAAGTACGGGATACGCTGTATCTTTGCCAAGAAGCGCTGTTGACCCCGGTACCGCTCTTCATCGTCCTGTCTGCGAACAGGCGCATTGTAGTAGTATACTGCCCTGAGTTCGCGATTGTCGCAAAGCAGCTCCGCAAACTTCTCGAAATCAACGGCGGCACTGCTCAATACTCGTTTGCATCCGTGGTAGAAGTTGCTCCCGTCAATGAAGATCATAACCCGATCCATGACGTGGCACCCTCTGACAGAAAGACGCAGGGGGTTGGGCCTGCCCAACCCCCTGCAGGTAATTGAGCCTGCGGTTGCTCCGCAACCGCAGGGAGGTGATAGACCCGCCGTTGCGTGCGCAATGGCGGGGTGGTTATTCTTCCACGCATGTACAACAGTGCGGCCTTGGCCGTAAGTATCTTATATCTTATACCCTACCTGGATGCGTGTCAAGCTCCCCTTTCTCACACTCTCGCGTCCTTTCACCGTGCCACCTGAGAGCCGAATGCGTCCTTCAGGCGCTCGCCAATGTCGTCTGCGCGTCGCTTGTGCGCGGGGGGCACCGCTCTTAGTCCTCGTCGGGCAAGCCCAGCAGTTCGCGAATCTTCGCCCGCCTTTCCCGATTTTCGTGGGAGATCCGGTGGCGTTTTTCCGACCAGTCGGGGTGGATCTCGGGATAGAACTCAATGTTGTTGGAGAGTCCCATGAGTTCCTTCGAGGCAGCAGTGATATTCTCGGCACTGGGACAGAGGCGAAGTCCTCGGGCCATCCAAGCCCAGACGATGGCCTTATGTTGCGCACGAAGGAGACTGCCAAAGCGACGGAACTCGCGGGTCGCTTTCCCTCTATCCTGCGCTGCACGCACTTCTATCTTGTACTGTATTGGCTCTTTGCCTCGGAGCTCAGATTCCTCGACGAAATGCACCGGGGGGCCAGGCCTAGTGTAAACGCGGCCATAATGTGCTAGGGCATAGCCGACCTTGCCGATTGTTCTTCGGAGTTCCACGACTGGCTCGAACACGAATCGAAGCACGAACTGGCCCACCAGGAAGGCAAGCACGCCCAAGAGGATAGTGAACGCGGGAGTGAGTGCCGGGATCGTAGAGCCAAGGATGAGAACTGCTGCCACGGATACGCCAACCACTACCGCGATTGCCGGATACGCTATGAGGCGCAGCATCTCTATCCAGGAACGTATGGCACACCGCATCGCTAGCGCCTCGCCCTTCGGCTTGGCCCTGCGACCAGCCGAAACCAGTGCGGCTCTCTGTAGGCACCCGCCGGCGATCAGAGCCAGAAGTCAGGCAGATGTGCCGAATGAGCCGACAGGAGGCCATCCAGCACTCGCTCGGCGGCCTCTACCGACGGCACCAGCGGATCTGCCAGGAGCGCCTGCAGGGCCAGGCGCCGATCGCCGGTGAGCGCCGCGTCCGCCGTTAGCTCCTGGCGCTCAATCCAGGCGCCAAGCACGCCGAGGATGCCCGGCGACAGGGAGGGCATCGCCAGCGTCCGTATGCCGGCGGCGCTTACCAGGCCGGTCACTTCGACGATGGCGTCATCCGGCAGGCCCCCAATGGCGCCGTGATTCGGCATATTGACCACGTGCAACTCGCTTGCGTCCTGCAGCATCGCCACCATGATGTCCACGGCCCTCTCGCCCGACTTTGGCAGCTCTTCCACCGCCTGATCCCCTGCCGCGATAGCGCGGAGCTCGTCCGCCGACTCGGCCCGGTGGGGCGCACGCTCCTCCAGGTCGATGGGCTCGAGCCCCCACTTCTTTCCGTCGTCGGCCGTAGTGCTCAGGAAGTGCGGGAAGAACTCGGCCACGTGGCGATCTCCAGGGGATGGGTACAGGCCGTAGATCTCACACAGCTTCGCCGACACCGGCTGGGCGACGGTGTCCTCGCCGGCGAGCCGCTGCCGCAGCAGCGGATACGCATCCTCACCCGCGCGCTGCAGCGTGGTGATCCAGGTCAGATGGTTTATCCCTGCCGCCTCGGCGGACAATTCGTCGCGCGGCACGTCCAGAAGCTCGGCTAAGCGGGCAACAGTGCCGAAGAGGCCGTGGCAGAGGCCGACGGCATTGACCGGAGTCTCTCGGCGAATAGCGATGCAGAGGCAGCTCATGGGGTTCGTATAGTTCAGCATCCAGGCATCGGGACACAGCTTGTCCATGTCGCGGGCGACCTCGACGAGGACGGGTACGTGTCGCAGAGCCCGCGATATGCCGCCCGGGCCGACGCTATCCGCCACCGTCTGCGTGATCCCATGCTCCTGCGGGACCTTCATGTCCGCCATCCACGCATCCATTCCGCCGACGGCGATGGTGCACGTGACGAACGATGCGCCCTCCAACGCGGCCCGGCGGCTGGGCACGGCCTCCAGCGTGACGTCGGCGCCGGCGACCTCCGCGTAGCGCCGGCCCACGGCGACCATAAGCTCGGCGCGGGGGAAGTCAATGTCGTAGAGCGCCAACGTCGCACCTTGCAGTGCCTTGCATTGGACCACATCGGCGATCAGGCCGCGAGAGAACGTCATGCTGCCGGCGCCTATCATGGCGATCTTGACGTTTGCCACGGGCGAATGCCTCCGTTTGGGACGACAGTGGTCAGTGGCCAGTCGTCGGTGGTCAGCAAATGCCGCACCTCGGTGGCCGTTGGGGCTGAGTGGCCGCCTGCCGACACGTATCTTTCCGCGGGACCGGCCCGGCACCTGCCGGCGAAGGGAAATCGCCCGATGGGCAGGAACATATAATCGACACGACGGCAACGCACGCGCGTCCGGACGAAACGGCAGCCACGGAGGACGGCAATGAAGATACTCTTCGTCGCTATTGACACGCTGCGTGCCGATCATCTCAGCGCATACGGCTACGCCCGGCCGACGAGCCCCAACCTCGACGCGCTGGCGCGAAACGGGATCCTATTCGAGAACTTCTTCGCCGGCAACATTCCGACACAGCCCGCGTTTACGTCCATCTACACATCGCAGCTCGGCATCACACATGGCGTCGTGCAGCACGGCTCGCCCGACTCGCAGCTTTCCGACGAAACGCCGGTGCTGCCGGCGATCCTGCGGGCCAAAGGCTACACCACCGCCGCCGTGGACAACCTCTACAATCACAAGCCCTGGTTCGCCAGAGGCTACGACTTCTACATCAATCCACACACCTCACAGCTCATCACTGCCGCTGAAGTCAATGCCAAGGCCATCCCGTGGATCCAGGAACACGCAGCCGAGGACTTCTTCCTTTTCGTGCACTACTGGGACCCGCACACGCCATATCTGCCGCCCGAGGCGTACCGAAATCTCTATTACAAAGGCGACAAGAACAATCCGGCGAACCGAAGCATGGAGCCGGTGAAGCGGCAGCTCGTGTATCCGTTCTTTAAGAAATGGCACTACGACAGGCTGGAGCCGTTCACCGACATCGAGTACGTCGTCGCCCAGTATGATGCCGAGATCACGTACGTTGACAATGAAGTGGGAAAGCTCCTCGACGCACTGGCGGATTCGGGTATCGCTGATGAGACCGTCGTGATCGTCACCTCGGATCACGGTGAGAACATGACGGAGCACGAGCTGTACTTCGATCACGCGGGCCTCTACGAGGCCAACATCCACGTACCGCTCATAATCAAGATCCCCGGAGATCCGTCGCGCGGCAAGCGCATCGCGGCAATGGCGCAGCACATTGATCTCGCGCCGACGGTGTTGGAGCTTGCCGGTGTCCAACGCCCCGAGAGCATGGAGGGGCAGAGCCTCGTGCCGCTCATTGCCGGCCGCGAGGAGGACGGTCACGACGCCATCTATGCGGCTGAGTGCACCTGGCAGGCGAAGTGGGCGATACGGACGAGTGAATGGAAGCTCATAAAGACGGTGGATCCAGGCCTGTACGGCGCCGAGGAGACGGAGCTTTACAACCTCAGCGCCGACCCCGAGGAGGAACGCAACGTCTTCGCGAAGCAATCTCAGATCGCTGACGCCCTGGAGCTGCGGCTGATGCGCTGGATCTGGGAGCAGCTCGGCGGCCGACCCGACCCGGTACGGGCCTTCGCCAGCAGAGGCTTTCCACCGAAGCACTGGGTGGCGCGGGCGCTTCAGGACATGAATGTCACATGGGACGAATGGGTCGAGAAGCAGAAGTACATCTGAGTCGTCAAAGCGAGGTGCAGACACAAAGAATCATGAACAGGGGCCAACTGAGAGACAAGATCGAGAGCCGGCAGCACGTCATCGGCACCATGATGACCGAATGCTACAGCGCCGGCGTGCCGCGAGTGCTGGCCGATGCGGGGTTCGACTTCATGATCATCGACCAGGAGCATGGCCAGTACGACATTGAGGCAGTGCACAGGCTCTGCGTCGCGTCGCGACGCTTCGGCCTGGCGCCGATCGTGCGCGTGCCCGATACGCAGTATCACCTCATATCCCGGCCGCTCGACGCCGGCGCGCTGGGGCTGATGATCCCGCGGGTTGAGTCGCGGGAGCAGGCCGAGGAGGCGGTGAGCTGCGCGTACTTTCCGCCGGTGGGACGCCGCGGCTCCGCGATGCGGCCGATCCTCACGGACTACGAGCCGACGGGAGTGGCCGACTACCTTCCGATGGCCAATAGCGAGATAGTCATCATCGCCCAGATCGAGAGCACGGCGGCGCTTGATAACCTGGATGAAATACTCTCGGTCGATGGCATCCACGTGGCGCTGATCGGACCCAACGATCTGTGCATCTCCCACGGCATACCAGGGCAGTTCTCCAGCCAGGAGCTGATGGACTCCATCGACGCCGTCGTCGCGGCATGCGAGCGTCACGGGCGCTGCGCGGCGCTGCATGGAGCCACCCTCGAGCTGCTTGGCGAGTGTGCCAACCGGGGGATGCGGATGCTCACGTACTCGAGTGACTCCGGCTTGCTCGGCATGGGCGCGCGAGATGCCGTCCCGAACGTCAGGCAACTCTGGGGCTAATAACAGGAGGGGAAAGCCGATATGCGCGACATACTCGCCGGATGCCGCGTTGTTGACCTCAGCGTGCGGCTCGTGCCGGGGCAGGAGGAGCGTCGGCTGGAGATCCGGCGCGGCGTGATCCCATCGGACGACACGTTCATGCACGAGATCGACACGATGAGCCACATCGGCACGCACGTGGAAGCGCCGTCGCACTTCTTTGAGGACGGCGCCGACGTCACGGAGCTGCCCATCTCGTCGTTTATGGGTCCGGCGCGGCTCGCGCGGCTCGCGTCGCTGCCGGCCAACGCGCCGATCACGTCCGAGGTGCTCGACGACGTCCCGGGCGACGCCGTCAGCGAGGGCGATATTCTCATCTTCACCAGCGGCCGCCCGCACGACGAGGCGCCTCACCTGACGCCCGACGCCGCCCATTGGATGGCCGCCAAGGGCGTCAAGATGCTGGGCATTGACGACAGCGTCCTGCTCGGCTCGAACACGGCGGACGTCAGGGAGTTGCACGACATTCTCATGAGCCGTGACGTGCCGTTCCTGGAGGTGATCGCCAACCTCGAGGAGCTGCGCCAGGACGAGTTCTTCCTGTTGGCCCTCCCGCTCCGGATTGCGGAGCTCGATAGCTCGCTCGTGAGGTGCATTGCCATCGAGGAAGAATGAATGGTTGATGGTGCATGGTTAATGGTTGAGGGACGGCGGTAGCCGGCCCGCCCCGAAACGACGCCACGGGAGCAGCGCCGCGAGGCAGGCGGCCGCCACAGCGACTGCGCTGTATGTCTCCGTGTGGACGCCGCGGTCGAAGATGCTCCAGCGCAGCCAGAGGGCGATGGGCACCGGAAGCCAATAGGCTATACGGACGAGCCCGGACAGGCGCTTGTCCAATGACTGTGCGCCGGCCACGATGAGCAGGCCAGTGAGGTGGCCGGAGATCTCCCAGCCGAGCAGCAGTGCCCCCACCGAGACGCCGCCGATAGGCACCAGCAGCAGCGCGCGGCCCCACCATTGCGCCGTGGTGCCCTCCTGGAGGGCTTCGATCACGAGCTGGCCGACAAAGGAGAACACGACGAGGCCCGTGAGCACGTCATACACACAGTGGCACGGATCGCGCCAACACCGGACGGCGACACACAAGGCCGCTGTGCCCAGCAGGATCACTGCCCAATAGACCGGCCGAGCCGCTCGCGGGGACATAGCACCAGATGTTTCTCCCTGTCGCCCCGCCCCCTCCTGCAGGAATAGCTCGGCTCGCGCCCAACATCCTGCAGGGAGCGAGGACACATGCGCCAGCCCAAACGCATCATCCCAGTATCCGTGACGTTCGCCTTGCTTGGAGCACTCCTGGCACTTTGCGCCCTGGCAACAGGATGCCGCGCCCCGGAGTCGCAACCTGACGGGCCAAAGCGGGGCCGTCCTCGCGCGCGTGAACTGCCCACCATATACGTCCAGCCGCTGGAGTCGACTGCCACGCAGCCTCTCGGGGCCCGCCCGGTCAGAGACGAGGTGCTGGACGACGTCGTGGAAGCCCTCACCGACACGTACAACGCGAAGATCGAGCTGCTCCCGGCCCGCCCATTGCCGGACGAGACCTACTACAAGCCCCGCAACCGATACCGGGCCGACAAACTGCTCGACGCGCTCGACGACATGCTCCCGGAGCCCCGCCAGCGCATCATCGGCATCACTGAGGTGGACATCTCCACCACCAAAGGCCAGTACCTCGACTGGGGCATCTTCGGCCTCGGCCGCCGGCCCGGGCATCTCTGCGTCGTATCCGCCTGGCGCCTGCGCTCAAAGACCTCCCAGGACACCTTCCACGCCCGCATCAGGAAGGTCTCGGTCCACGAGGTGGGCCACACCCTCGGCCTGCCCCACTGCCCCATGAAGAGCTGCATCATGGAGGACGCCAAGGGCCGCGTCAGCACCGTAGACCGCGCAACGGGCTTCTGTTCCGAATGCCGCCGCAAACTCAAGGGCGTGCTGCGCTAGAACGTGTGACTGCTCCGAAGATTCGTGCCTTTGCCGCTTTTGTAGCCGAGGGCCTGTACCTCGGCCCTTCGGCCGAAGGCCGATTCCTTTGCTCCAGCCGAGGCCCGCCACCCGCAACTCACGCACCCATCTTCATCGCTTCCGGCCGTCGCACCGCAACATGACCAACTACCCCCCAACACCTCCCCACCCACACACCCCTCATCATTTGCATACCCGCATGCACGCATTCCCTCCATTTCGAGGGGGGCCCGGCGCGGCACTCGGGCCGCCGTCTCCACACGCCGGCAAAGGACTGCGGCCCCCGGGAAGGAACCCATGTCGGGCACACACATGGCGTGACCATGCCAGAAGGAGGCGCCCAGAATGAACTTCGGCACAGCCATCTGGCCGTTTCAGTGGCGTCCGCCGTATGAGGACGCAATCCGACGGATAGCGAAGCTTGGCTTCAAGAGCGTCGAGCTGATCGCCTGGACGCGCGACACACTCGACGAGTACTACACGCCGGCGCGCATCAAGGCGCTGCGCGAGATTCTCGACGGAGAGGGCCTCGAGCTGTCAGAATTCGTGTCAACGCCTGGCGGGCTCTCGGCTGCCGACGACGGGGAGCGCGAGAAAGCCGTCGAGCACTTCGCGCGCATGGTCGAAGTGGGGCACGCGCTGGGCACGGGCATCGTCAACACGGTCTCCCCCACTCCCTTTGGGGTACGCATAATGCCGCTGCTGAGCCTTCCGGCGGCGCAGGAGGTTGCTTGCCCGCTCGATGAAAGCCAGCGCCGAGCCAGTGCGTGGGACGACAACTGGAAGGCATACGTTGAGGCCACGCGGCAGTGCTGCGAGCTGTGCGATGAGGCGGGAATGCGGTACGCGCTCGAGGCCCACCCATATCGCTGGGTGGATGCGTCCGCGGCGATGCTTCGGCTCATCGACCACGTCGGCTCTCCCGCGTTGGGCATGAACGTTGATCCGAGCCATACGTTCCCGGCGGGCGACATCCCCCACCTGGCCATCTATAAGCTCGGTCACCGGGTGTTCCACACTCACATCTCGGACAACGACGCCACGCACAACGCGCACTGGCGACCGGGCAAGGGGAAGATCGATTGGAAGGCGTTCCTGCAGGCCCTCGAAGACATCGGGTACGAGGGGGTCCTGTCGCTGGAGCTGGAGCACGTGCCCGGCGTCAGTCACGGCACGGCGGTGCCTGCGGCGACGGAGCAGTTCGAGCAGGAATGCCTGGCGGCCATGCGGTACCTGCGGGAGTTGTGTGGCGACCTGCTGTAGCCGTGCCGACGATCTGGCTGCGCAATGTGGTTGATGACAGAAGGAGAACAGATCGGGACATGTCGCCCGACGTCATCTCGCCCATCATATCGCCCTCACGAGAACAGGAGCCCAACGCAGTCGGCCTGTCCCTGACCAAGATGCACGGTGAAATCGAGGATGCCGTTGCGCGCACGGCGGACCGCGGTGATGCCAATCTGCATTACTTCGACGGGCTCAGCATGTTCGGCGAGGACCTCGTCCAGGACTACCTCCCCGCCCAGGTCCATCCGAATGGCGATGGCTACGAGATAATGGGACGCAACTTCTCGAACGTGGTCTTCAAAAAGATCACTGTGCCGGGCGTGTGAGGGATGTGTGCCTTTACTAACCACTAACCACTGATGTGGGGTGCCAAATGGCCATCAGCGTCGGCCTCGTCGGCCTCGGACAGTTCGGGGGGAACTTCGTCACGCTGTTCCGCGACCATCCGGACGTACATCGGTTCGCGCTCTGCGATCTGCGGGCAGATCGTCTCGCCGAGCAAGCCCGCAAGTTCGAGATATCCGAGACGTACGCGAGCCTGGATGAGCTGTGCAAGACGGACCTGGACGCCATCGCCGTCATCACGCAGCCCTGGCTTCATGCAGAGCAGGCCATTCAGGTCATGGAGTCGGGCAAGCACGTCTATAGCGCCGTGCCGCCGGCCTCGTCGCCCGACGGCGAGCAGACGCTTGAGCTCTGCGACCGGCTCATCGAGACCGTGAAGCGCACGGGGCAGCTCTACATGCTCGGCGAGACGACCTTCTTCCGCCCGGAGACCATGTACTGCCGGCAGAGGGCGGCCGAGGGCGCATTCGGTGAATTCGTGTACGGCGAGGGGGAGTATCTGCACGACTTGTCTCACGGGCTCTACGATGTGGCGAAGAACCGGTGGGGTGAGCAGTGGGGGCGCGACAAGACCGGAGGCGTGCCGATGCACTATCCGACCCACGCCACCTCCGGCGTGATCTCAGTCATGGGCGCCCACATGACGGAGGTCTCCGCGCAGGGCTACGTCCATCCGGACGACGATTGGTTCCGCGAGGACACCATCACCGGCAACGTGTTCAGCAACGAGGTGGCGCTGTACCGCATGAGCAACGGCGCCACCGCGCGCATCTGCGAGTTCCGCCGCGTCGGGCACCGGGGACGCGAGGGATTCCGCATCTACGGGACGGAGGCTTCCTTTGAGAACGACGTCTCTGGGGCCAAATGGGTCACGAAGGATGGCTGGGAGGCCGCCGATCTGTCCGACGTGCGCGAGCCGCTGCCGGAAGCGCTCGCGGCAGACCTCGGCGGGCACGGCGGCTCGCACGCCTATCTGGTGCACGAGTTCGTGGACTCGTGCAGCAAACAGCGCCTGCCGCGCATCAACATCTGGGAGGCGCTTCGCTATCTCGCCCCCGGCATAGTGGCTCATCAGTCAGCCCTCAGAGGCGGCGAGCTGTTGAAGGTGCCTGACTGGGGCGATGCGCCGGCGTGAGAGGCGGTGGTCAGTGGTTGGTGGTTAGTGGCCAGCGAAGACGTACGGCCCGGCTCGTCGCGACACGACGCGGTAGTCGTTTCGGCAGCGGGCGCGCCGCTACTGCGAGGCGTGCTGGGCGAAGCGGCACGGCATGGGATGAATGGTTTGTCCGATGCTGGGCAGGCCTTAGGCGGTACGGTGGAGAATTGATAGTCTAGAGCGGAGGATTCAGCGATGCTGCGAACAGCGATTGCCGGTTTCGTCGGTGTGTTGGTTGGCGCTGCGGTCGTTGGTATCGGCACCGGGCAGAGGGAGCAGGAGGAGGAGCAAGCCGCATCCGGCCTCTATGAGATAGCCGCGAGGGCGGGTGGCGCCAGTTTCTACCTGCACGAGGAGATGGCAAGAGCGCGCTACCCCTGGCTGCCCGAGAAGCTGCGGGAGCCGTACATCCCGTGCTGGGGCGAGTGGCAGGCACTTAGCCTCGATGCCCGGGAGTCCTTTGGGGGCTACGACTATCTCATCACGGAGGAGTGGAGCATTTACCTCTCGCGGCAGGGGCTTAGTGCGCTCGTGAACTGCGGCTACCAGCCTGCCGAAGCATCCGCGTGGGAGAGGGCCTCGGACCGAGTGAAGCGCGGCGAGTTCCTGACGATGGGAGCCAGCTTGTTCGAGGGCATCGAAGCCAGCGTGCCCGGCGTGCCACAAGAGCGCGTCATCCTCGGATTTCACATCCGCGGCGGCGACTGTGCTGCCGTGTGGCACGACGGCAAGGTGTACCTCCGTGCGGAGCCCGGGTTCAGCGAACGCGCTGAGCCTGGCGGCAAGTTCTTCGAGCAGATGGAGCAGTAACGACACGCTCTTTCCCGTGGCCGCTCCCCCGCGCAGATCGCGGAGGCGCAGGAGCTGACGCGGGAGGAATCTAAGGTGGCGCGCCTGTGGCTCTCACAGCCCAGAGCCCCACAGGTACCCATCATGAATATCCCCCGCAATTCCAAAGACCTGGGCTTGGCTGCTCAGTTATGCCACGCAGACAGGGAGTGTGAATAGGATGGCAGATACGTTAGTCATCGCTACAGCGATTGGGGCAGCTGTGGCCATTGTCCAGCCCTGGGCTATCGCTGCCTGGAACAGGTTTGTCCGCCAGGGCAAGGTGGAGACCTATGAGAGTAGTTCCGTGGAAGTCGGGTTCGGCCCGCTGGGGCCAACGGTGACGATTGGGGGGACTTTCCGAGCCCTTCATCGCGATATGTTCATCAGCAAAATGGAGCTCGACATAACCAGGGCGAAGGACAGCGCCACTCACAGGTTAGAGTGGGCCGTGTTTCGCCCCCACAGCATTCCGCTGGGTCCTGTCGGTCAGCAGCCGGTGTTCATCGAGATCGCATCTGGCTTCATGATTTCAGTGAATGCACCTCGCCGCGTGCAGGTGGTCTTCGCCGACCTCTCGACGCTGCGAGAGATGGCCGCGCCGATCGGTGAAGCACATGCTGCGTTTGCAGATGCGAAGTCGTCGCTTGGTGTGCAGAACCTCGCTGAGCAGCTGCGCTATGGTGAGCAGGGGGCGATGTCCACACTGGCGGCCCTTCGTGAAACATACAGGAACGATGCGAGGCGCGTCGAGGCGTACGCGCGCCTAACACGCGCATGCTACTGGCAGGCGGGGGACTACCGCATGTCGATGACGCTGTTCTCCGCGGATCCAGACCGACGCTTCCACAATCGGTGGGAGTTCGCTCTGACTGACGACGACGCGAAGAGGCTGGAGCTCAACGTCCTCAACATCCTCGATATGCCTGTGAACGCGGAGACTGGCCTGGCAGAGCGGCCGCTCTTCTTCGTCTATGTGCCCTTGCTCAAGCCAACTGGGACACCCGCCGTCCCCACGCCTCCGTCCGCCTAATACGCCCGGGCGCCGGGAAGCGCCCGACTTTTTCACCGCCGCCACCGCAGCACCACGCAGCACGCCACCGTTGGCCGGAGGTGCTGGATCGGCGTTGTGCGAACTCCTGTGCGTCGGCAAACGCAGGAGGTGTAGCAGCGATGAATCCCTACTGGATGGGTGCCATCACGGGGGTCGCCGCCTCATTCGTGGGACTACTCGGCGCGGTTGTCGTGGCCTATGCGAACCACCGGCTCGAACGAGGGCGCGAGCGTCAGCGATGGGAGCGGGAGCAGAGGCAGGATGCCCTGATCCGCCGAGTGGAGGATGTGCGTGTGTGGAGCGTAGCGTCCGCTCGCCTGGAGGCGCTCGCCAACGTGCTCGCCTTTGAGCTGGCGGGCCTGGATCGCCCAATAATCTTCGCCGCCTTCGCGCGGTTCATCGAACCGATATACCGTGACTTGGCCTTGTTGCCGCTGGAGCATCACACCGCCGTGATGAATGGGTTGTTTGAGTACATCAAGGCCGACTTCGCCGAGGAAGGACGAGTCAGCCTCGGCGAGCCGATTGGGAAGTCCCTGCTGGCCGCATCAGTGGCGCTGGACCAAGCAATCAAAGAGCGCGACGCCGCACTGAAAAGCAAGTAGCGCAACTGGCAGCGCCTTCTACGCCGCGTCCCGGTCCTCCTCGTCCCCCTTGTGGTACGGCAGCGGGCGCTCGACCGACGCCGCAGGTCACTGGTCAGATTCTACATCGTCGAGGCCATGGCGCATCCAGACGTTCGGGTCCTCGTAGCGGCCCACGTCTTTTTCGCAATCCATCATCACCGGCTGCAGCGCGCCATCCACGATGTATCGGCCGCTGGGGCACCGGGAAACGATGAAGATGTCTGGGCTGGCGCACAACCCGTGGGAGCGCTGAGACGGGGCTGTGGCGAGCCACAGGTACTCGCCTACAGAAAGGCACACGACCAAATCTTCCAAGCACTCGTCATGGCGAGATGCGCCACCTGGAAACGATGAAGATGGGTGCGAGGGCCAAAGGCATGCCACCTCGGCCAGGCGGGGGACTCGTGCTTCGCAGCGAAGCCCTGCTTCGCAGAGTAGTACGGAGACCCCGCGCTACAATGCCACCGCAGCCACACCGGACACGAATCTTCGAAGCACACGGACGGCGAGGGTGGGCGCGTCGAGCTCGCTAGGCGCCGCCCACTGTCAACCGGCAACGCACTCCTTTGTCCGTGTAGAGGTCGATGGCGCGGATAGTCCATAGGCCTGCCGGATCGTTGAACGCGATAGGCAACTCCACTTCCACCGGCTCGCGGCCGACGATCACCACCTCGTCCCACCAGTCGGCAGCACTGCCGTCGGAGGTTGTGGCCCGGATGCGCAGCGCGTGCAGACCGGCCGCATCGGGGACGCTCAGCCGTGCGGTGACGACTCTCCCGGCCAAGGCGTGCGACGGTAGGTCCATCTTCGGCCGTGCCGGCGCGTCACGCAGGAGAGCAAAGAAGGTCGCCCGGCACGGGATCACGCGAGTCTGGAAGCTCGTCACGCGCCCAAGCGCCCGGTGGCGCCGCAAGTCGTAGACGTACCTCTCGGCTGGCAGCGTGACGCGCGCTCTCCCGGCCTCACCATTTTGCCGGAAGAGAGCCATCAGCTCGATGTCTCCGTTTCGCCATCGGACGAGCTCGATGTTCCGGAGGCGCTCCTCGCCGGCGGTCAGCTCGATCGCGGACCGCACGCCGGCCGCTGCGAGCAGCTCACGCAGGAGGGCCGCCGCTTCCTCGGGGGCGTCCTCGAGGGCGATGTTCGGAAAGCTCAGCATAGCGAAGTTAAGCAGCACAGCGCGCCCCCACCCCACCTTGCGCACGATGCACAGCGGCGCGTCCCCGCAACTGCCCAGCGCCTGTGCATCGGCGACGCGGACGGCCGGATCGACCCTGGCGTTGTCCCAGGCGAGCACCACCTCTGTATCTGCGAGCGTACCCTCAATCGTGGCCGAGCCGGTCACGGCCTCCTCATTTCCGTCCCGCTCAATGCCGAACATGTCGTCGAGATAGCCGCGCTGCAGCGGCTTGCAGTGCCCGTCGAAGAGCCCCGGGCGGACGTCGGCAATCACCGTGCCGCCATCTTTTACGAAGGCCCGAATGACCTCGGCCTCCTCGCGCCCGATAGCCTCGGCCTGCGGCAGTACGAGCACTTTGTATCGCTCGGCATCGAACTCGCCGAGGCGCAGCATGCGATCGGTGACGTAGCGGAACTGGAGGCCGAGGTCGCGGATGGCCGTGTACCAGGCCGAGTGCTGGTCCTGGTAGCTGCCGTAGGAGGGACCGCCCGCAACGCGGGCGGCGTAGGCTGAGGGCATCGAGTACAGCAGCGCAATGCCGTCATCGAGCATCTTCGACCTGGTGAGCAGCGTCCCGAGGCCGTCGCGGACGACTTCGGTGTCCTCGGCGAGATCCTTGGTGGCGGGGAACGGCCCCAGGTGCGGGGCCAGGAAGCCGTTGAACCGGCCCAGGGCGTCCCAGCGCCACCACCAGACGGCGTCCGTGCCGCGAGTGATCATGCGCCAGTACTTGCTGAGCAGCGAGTCGGCATCCTTGGTGTAGCCCATCCAATTGGCGCGCGGGAAGTCGCGAGGGGCAATGGAGCGGATCACCTCATCGGCGTTGCCGGGGTACGGCGACCAGAAGCCGTTGGCGCGGACGATGAGGTCGATGTCGTCGCCGCTGCGAAATCGGCCGGCCCCCTCGAAGCCCGTGCGGGCCTGCGGATCCAGCCGCTTGTACGCCTCGCCGAAGCGCCGGCAGAACTGGACGAAGTTGTAGCACTGGAACGCCTGCCGATCGTACCAGCGCGGGTAGTTCTTCGCTCGCAGTGCCGCGTGTTCGTCGTTATCGTCCGGCTCGGACAGCGTCACCGCGTCGAAGCTCGCAAAGTCCGTCCCCCACGAGGCATTCAGCGCGGCAAGGTCGCCGTACACCTCTCTCAGGTACTGCCGATAGGCTTCGAGGCAGGCGGGATGCAGGCACGAGCCGCGCGTGACCGTTTCGTCGCCCAGGGAATACACGAACACGCCGTGGCCGCGCGCTGGGGCGTACCTCTCGACGATGCCCTCCACGTACTCCTGCACCGCCGGCTCATCGTTCCAGCACAGCGGCTTCATGATGCCGTTCTCGTCTTTGGGAGCCATGATCCGCGTGGTGTAGGGTACCCAAGCGATGTCGTAGGCGGCGAGCTGCAGCGGAGGAGCGGGGCTCCCCGAGAGCTGAATGGTCGTCCCCAGCTTCGCCAGGCTCTGCTCGCCATAGGGCCCCAGCGTGCCCTTGGGATAGTCCCACACGAGGAAATTGAATTGCCCTCGGTTGCGGTGGGTCACGCGGAAGTAGGCATAGGCGGCGGCGACCTCCTGGTCCCTTTCTCGGCACACGGCTTCTACCCGCAGAAGCATCGGCATCCAGGGGTCGATGGGGAAGCTGAATGGGATGATGTCTGCCGTGACGTCCACGTCCTGCCGGGCGAGCACACGCCCACGACGGTCCACCAGCCGGACTCGCAGCCTCTCGCCCTCGGGGGCATCCCCTGCCAAGCGCACACGGCCCGATAGCGTCTCACCGATCTCACCCCAGTCTCTGTCGAGTTCCACGGCGTCAACCGTCCGTGGCGACGCGACGGTGAAGCTCATCGTGGCCCATGCCTCGATGCCGCGCTTGCTGCGGGCGCGGGCGTCGATGTGGTGCTCGCCGGCGCGCAGAGGCGGGATCGTGAGCATGGCGCCGCCTCTGCCGACGCGCACGGCGAGCGGCGCTAATGGGATGACATGGCCGTCCCAGCGGCGCAGAGACACTTCGACGGTCCCCTCACGGCCCCTGTCGTTGATCCAGGTGACGGTGGCCGCCTGGGCGGGAAGATCCTTACGCGCCAACTCGGCCCGGAGCATGGTCACATCGAGCTGCATCTCCGGCTCCCGGGCGGCGGCCCAGAGCACCGCGCGGCCCAGACGCTCCTGCCAGTAGTCGTATTCCACCTCCCAGCCGACGTGATAGTCCAGGTCGGGCCGGGCGGGGAGATGGATTCCTCGGCCCTGACGCACGGCGAAAGCGTCGCCGACCGGGCCCTTCGCCAGAAATGCAGGCAAGTTCTTCAACCGGCGCTCAGGCTTCAGGACGCGCTCGTCGTCAATGCCGATGAGCACCAGCCCGGCTCCCTCCGTGACCCTCTTCAGCAGCTTGTACTGCTCCTCGGCGGTGAGCAGCGTCAGCGGGGTGCCGTTGAAGATGTAGACGTCGTAGGGCTTCTCGAGCAGGTGGAGGATGCGCCGATGCCCGGCGTCGCCGCCGAGCCACTCGTACTCCGTGCTGTCCACGATCCGAATGCGGTAGACGGCATCCGCCTCGACGTCGAAGCGCTGCATGAGCTCCACCATCTCGCGCGGAGCCGTGCCGCGGCCGTCGCTGAAGAACAGCGCCCGAATCTTGCCCAGGGCGTACGGCTGCCCCCAATCGGTATGGGGCGTCTCGAACTCCATGGACAAGAAGTGCTCGTCCTCGAGGGCGTCGGCAGCGACAGCCACTGAGAGCAAGACAAGGGAACATGCACTTAAGAGAAGCGGTGCGCAATGAAGCCTGGGCATCTTCATTCCTCCCTCGCCGCGTGAAGGCAGCCACAGAGTCAAAGGCAGCGGGCCAAGAATGGCCCGCCTACGCGGCTCCGGCCTTCAGTGCGCCGCTCGCGGCCCGAGATGTCGATGGACTTCGATGGCTGCCCCGATGATCCTCTCCGTCAGTTCGTCACCCATTCATTCTCTGTGCTCTCTGTGTGCTCTGTGGCTTCCGTTCAGCGCCGGCCGCGCTTCAACGCCTGCGCGAGGAAGCGGGCGGTGTGCGAGCCGTTCTTGGTCGCGGCGACCTCCTCGGGCGAGCCGGTGGCCACGACGCGACCTCCGCCGGCGCCGCCCTCGGGCCCCAGGTCGATGATGTAGTCGGCCTCGGCGATGACGTCGAGGTTGTGCTCGACCACCACCACCGTGTCGCCGCGCTCGACGAGTCGATGCAGCACGCGAATCAGATCCGCCACATCGGCCGTGTGCAGGCCGGTCGTCGGTTCCTCGAGCACGTAAAGCGTCCGCTGTGCGCCGGCCTTGGCGAGCTCGGCGACCAGCTTGATGCGCTGCGCCTCGCCGCCGGACAGCGTCGGACTCGTCTGGCCGAGCGTGAGGTAGCCCAGCCCGATGTCCCGCAGCATCTGCAGTCGTCTTTGGAGCCGCGGGATGGCGTCGAAGAACTCGGCCGCCTCCTCCACGGTCATGGCGAGCACATCGGCGACGCTCTTGCCCTTGAAGGTCACAGCGAGCGTGTCCGGATTATATCGCCGGCCCTCACACTCGTCGCACGTCACGTACACGTCGGGCAGGAAGTTCATCTCGATCTTCAGCCGCCCCTGCCCAGTGCACTTGCTGCAGCGGCCGTAGCGGACGTTGAAGGAGAAGCGGCTCGGCCCGTAACCCCGCACGCGCGCTTCCGGAGTGAGCGCGAAGACCCGCCGCAGCTCGTCCATGACCTTGACGTAGGTGGCGACGGTAGAGCGAGGCGTCCTGCCGATGGGCGACTGGTCCACCTGCAGCGTGCGGTCGAGCGCCTCGAAGCCCCGCATGCCCCGATGGCGACCGGCGTGTACCTCGGCCTTCGATAGGCGCGACCGCAGGCCCTTGTACAGCACATCGGTGACGAGGCTGCTCTTGCCCGAGCCGGAGACGCCCGTCACACAGGTGAGCGTGGCGAGGGGGATGTCCACGGTGATGTTCTTGAGGTTGTGCTCCGATGCCCCGATGATGCGCAGCCGACCGTTGGCGCCCACATCTCGCCGCTTCTCGCGCCACGGGTGCCGCAGGGGGCGCTTGAGGCAGCGACCCGTCACGGACCGAGCGGACCGGTGCAACTCCGTCGGTTTGCCCGTGGCGACCACCCGTCCGCCCTTCACCCCAGCGCCCGGACCCAGGTCGATAACGTGGTCGGCGCTGCGGATGGTGTACTCGTCGTGCTCCACGACGACGACCGTGTTGCCCTGATCGCGCAGCTTGCAGAGCGTGTTCACCAGCAGCCGCCCATCGCGGGGATGCAGGCCGATGGTCGGCTCGTCCACGACGTAGCACACGCCGCGCAGCGTGGAGCCGAGCTGCGCCGCCAGGCGGATGCGCTGGGCCTCTCCCCCGGCGAGCGTGTCGCCGGAGCGATCGAGCGTCAGGTACGATAGACCCAGCCGTTGGAGGAATTGCAACCTGCTCCGTATCTCGGCCACGAGCGGCCGCGCCACATCGCGCTTCCGCGCCGGGTAGCGCAGCTTGCCGAGCGCCGCCTCGAGCCCCTCGACGGTCAGAGCCGTGAACTGGGCGATGGTCCGGCCGCTCACGCGGAAGGCAAGTGACTCGGGCTTGAGTCGCAGCCCGTCGCACGCCGGGCAGGTGCGCCGGGCGCCGTCGGCGTCGTCATCAAGGCGCGGCACGCCCAGCCCGCCGCACTGGGCACACGCGCCGTGAGGGCTGTTGAAGGAGAACATGCGGGGGTCGGGCTCCGGGAAGCTCCGGCCACACGCCGGACAGGCACGCTCCGTGCTGTAGATGACGTCCCCGCGCTGCTTCGACGAAGCGATGAGCACGCCGTCCCCTACTCCGAGGGCGCGCAGAACGAGGTCGCGGACCTGCTGGCGCGCCCGCCTCGTGATGCGCAGCCTCCCCACCACGGCCTCTATGCTGTGCTCGCGATAGCGGTCCAGGCGCGGAATGGGGCTGGCACGCCTCCGCCGTCCATCCACGCGCAGCAGCTCGAAGCCCTTCTTCGCGGCCCATTCGAACGCTTCCGTGTGGTAACCCTTCCTCGCCTGGATGAGCGGCGCGAAGAACGTCGTCTCTGCGCCTCGGTGATCCGCCAGCAGGCGATTGAGGATCTGCGTGGGTGACTGCGGTTGAATGCGCACGCCGCAGTCGGGGCAGTACTGCGTGCCGAGACGAGCGAAGAGCAACCGCAGGAAGTGGTAGATCTCCGTCATCGTTGCCACGGTGGACTTGCGAC
This sequence comes from Armatimonadota bacterium, assembly GCA_030601885.1. Taxonomy (GTDB): domain Bacteria; phylum Armatimonadota; class Zipacnadia; order JAUWAU01; family JAUWAU01; genus JAUWAU01. Next base: position 33,387 of record JAUWAU010000011.1, on the reverse strand, counting down.
CGCCGCGGCTGATGCGCTGCTCGACGGCCACGGCCGGGGGGATGCCCGATACGAGATCGACGTCGGGTCGCGGTAGCTGCGATATGTACTGTCGGGCATACGCCGATACGCTGTCGAGGTAGCGCCGCTGTCCCTCGGCAAATAGAATGTCGAAGGCCAGAGTGGACTTGCCCGAGCCGCTGACGCCGGTAACGGCGACGAGCTGGCCGCGGGGGATCGACACGTCGATGGACTTGAGATTGTGCTGGCGGGCCGAGGTGATGCGGATGGCGCCGTCCCGCGTGCGGCGCGCTGTCGCACGGCGACGGCGTATGCACGTACGCTTTCCACCGGGGAGCCTGAGCGCGGCGCGCAGGTGCTTGCCCGTGTGCGAGTCCGCACATTCGGCGATAGCCTCCGGCGGGCCCTCGCAGACGATGCGTCCCCCCTCATCGCCACCCTCCGGGCCGAGGTCGATGACGTGGTCGGCACACTTTATGACATCGAGATTGTGCTCGATGACGACGACCGAATGGCCGGCATCGGTGAGCCGCTGCAGCACGCCAACCAGCACGCGCACGTCGTCGGCGTGCAGGCCCGTTGTGGGCTCGTCGAACAGGAGGAGAATTCCGGGGACACAATACTCATTTTCCGCGGCCTGCTCTGGCGAACGGCTGTGGCTCCTCCCACGAAAATGAGTATTGTGTCCCCGGAATTCTCGAGGCAGATGCGCCGCCAGTTTCAGCCGCTGCAGCTCGCCCCCGGAGAGCGTACTGGCAGGCTGGCCGAGGCGGATGTAGCCGAGTCCCACCTGCTCAAGGCTCGCCAGCGCTGTCGCGATCCTCCGATCGCCCTCGAAGAAGGACAGAGCCTCCGTCACCGTCATGTCGAGCACGTCGGCGATGCTGTTGCCCCGGTAGCGTACCCGGAGGATCTCGTCGCGGAAGCGGCGGCCGCCGCACTGCGGGCAGGGGATGTACACGTCCGATAGAAACTGCATCTCCACCTTCTCGGCGCCGGCTCCGTCGCACATCTCGCAGCGCCCCAGCGGAGAATTGAACGAGAACGCCGACGGCCGCAGCCCCATCCGCTGGGCGGCCTCCGTGGCGCCGAAGCGCTCGCGGATCGGACCGAAGGCCTTGACGTAGGTTGCGGGATTCGAGGTCGGTGTGCGGGGCACGGCGGACTGGTCCACGAGCACGACATCCGATACCCACCCAAGCCCGTCAACAGATACGCAGCGCCCCGGCTTCACTCCGGTCACGCCACGCCATTTCTGCGCCCATTGGTAGAGGATGTCGTGGACGAGAGTGCTCTTACCCGAGCCGGAGACGCCCGTTACCGCCACGAAAAGCCCGAGGGGGATATTCACATCGATGCCCTGCAGATTGTGCTCGGCGGCGCCAATGACGCGCAGCCGCTTGTCCGGCTGAGGAAGCCGCCGGCGCTTCGGGACGGGCACACTCTTCCGGCCGCTGATGTACTGGGCTGTTATCGAGCGGCCGCAGCGTCGGAGCTCGCCCGCCGGGCCGGCGAAGACCACCCGCCCGCCCGCTTCGCCCGGGCCGGGGCCCAGGTCCACGATGTTATCGGCCGCGCAGATGATGTCGCGGTCGTGCTCCACCACGACCACCGTGTTCCCACGGCTGCGCAGCCCGCGGAGTACCTTGGTGAGCCGGGCGATGTCGCGCGGATGCAGGCCGATACTCGGCTCGTCGAGCACGTAGAGCGTGTTCACCAGGGAGCTCCCAAGCGCCCGGGCCAGATCCACCCGCTGCACCTCGCCACCGGAGAGCGTGCGTGATTGCCGATCGAGCGTCAGATATCCCACGCCGACATCGACCAGATACTGCAGCCGGCTGCGTATCTCGGACAGGAGCAGATCAGTCGCCTTCGCCATCCCCGCGGGCGGCTCGTACTCGGTGAAGAAGCGATACGCCCGGTCGATAGGCAGCTCGCAAAGCTCAGCGACGTTGGGCCCGCCGAGGCGGTACAGCAGCGCCTCGGGCCGGAGCCGCGCGCCGCTGCACGCCTCGCACCGCACGTATGCCCGGTACCGCGACAGGAATACGCGCACGTGCACCTTGTATTTCTTCGTCTCCAGCCAGTTGAAGAAGCCCGCCACTCCGTGGAATCCCTCGTGTCCCTCCCAAACCCAGCGGCGGTGGGTCTTCCTGAGCCGCCTGAATGGCTTCTTCGTGGGGATGTCGTGGGCCCGGCAGAAACGCATCAGGTCGTAATAGCAGCCCTGATACACGCCGGTGCGCCAGGGGCGAATGGCGCCGGCGGCCAGTGAGACGGACGTGTCCGGCACAACGAGATCCGGATCGATCTCGATGGTGCGTCCGAAGCCCCGGCACGTCGGGCAGGCGCCGAGAGGGCTGTTGAACGAGAACAAGTTAGGGAAGGGCGGCCGGTACGTGATGTCGCACCGGGCGCAGTGGAAGTCGCTGGAGAAGCGCTCGATGCTTCCGTCCTCGAACACCACGTCCATGCGTCCCCGACCAAGCCGCAGGCAGCCCTCGATGGAGTCAACGATCCGCGCCCGGCGCGTCCGGGAGACGGTCAGCCGATCGTATGCTCCCCATGTCTCGGCGCTCCACGAGATGTCCTCCCCCCCGCCGATCGTAACAATCCGCCCACCGTCGTACACCCGGCGAATGCCCTGGCTGACCAGCAGCGCCCGCATGGTCCTTGGGCGCAGCTTCCCTGCCCCTGTCAGTGGGAAGGTGAGCAGCACGCGTCGGCCGTCGGCGATCTCCAGCAGCCGCTGGAAGATGCTCCCCGCGTCCTGGCGCGACACCGGCTCGCCGCAGCGCTCGCAGTGCAGGGTCGCCACCTTGGCGAACAGGAGCTTGAGGTAGTCCGTGATCTCCGTCATCGTCCCGACGGTGGATCGAGACGTTTTGACCGGGTTCGTCTGGTTGATGGCGATAGCGGGTGGGATGCCGCGGATCTCCTCGACGGCGGGGCGGCTCATGCGATCGAGGAACTGCCGCGCGTACGGCGAGAACGTCTCCACGTACCGGCGCTGCCCCTCGGCGTACAGCGTGTCGAAGGCCAGGCTGGACTTGCCCGAGCCGCTGACGCCGGTGACGACGGTCAGCTCGCCCAGAGGAATGCGCAGGTTGAAGCCGCGCAGGTTGTTCTGCCGGGCGCCGCGGACGACTATGCAGTTGTCGCTGCCCTCACGCTTCGCCATGTCCTGATTCACGGTCTGCGGCGACTCGGGTTAGCCTTGTATCATCATTTCGCCCTTCGGTCTGTGGGACCTGCCGGAACGGCAGGGGCAAGGGAAAAGGGGAAAGGGAAGAAATGGCCCTCGAGGCAGACGGTAGGACCGGCCGCACACTCGGCAGGAATTGGCTCACGGTCAGGCGAAGAGGTCTGTAGAGCCCTGAGGGTGTTGCGAGGGGGAGCTGCAAATGAGGAGAGAGCGCCTAGTCGGACCGGTGCTGCTGGCCGTCCTGGTGGTGTTGATCGCCGGGTGCCCGCCGAAGCCGGGGCGCGTGCCTACGCATCTGCCACAGCCCTTCGTTCCGCGCCCACCAATCCGCGATCTGATCGAAGTGAAGCGGCTCTACCTCAGCACGGTGCTGTTCGTCGTCGCGCCGTCGGGCTTCGCCGACCTGGAGTACATGAAGGCACGCACGGCGCTCGAAAAGGCCAGCGTCAAAGTTGAGGTGGCTTCGACCGAGAAAGGCACGGCCACGGGTGTGCGTGGCATGTGGGCGCTGGTGGACGTCGCGGTCGATGAGGTGAGCGCAGCCGACTACGAGGGCGTCGTCTTCATCGGCGGGCCAGGCATGGTCGATTATCTCACGGATGAGAGCTCCTTACGCCTCGCAAAGACGTTCGCCGACGCCGGCAAGGTGACTGCGGCCATCGGCGTTGCCCCCGCCATCCTGGCCAACGCCGGCGTGCTGGAGGGGGTCAAGGCAACCGTTGCCGAGAGCCACAAGGGCACGCTGCGGGCCAAGGGCGCGAAGCTGCAGGCCGAGGACGTCGTCACCGACGGGAAGGTCATCACGGCCACCGGAGCGGACGCGGCCGAGCAGTTCGGGGAAGCCATCGTGGCTGCCCTCGTCGGCGAAGAGCTTGCGTGTCCCACGTGACTGCCGGTGTGATCGGCGCGTGGCGCCGGTGCGTGAGTGGGCGTGAGCGTCTGGCCGGTCATTAGTGTTAGGCGTCACTGCAGGGCCCCGGCGCTGTGTGCCGGCGTGTGTGCGAAACGGCCGCATGATGCTCTGAGGCGCTTGACAGATTCATTTCCGAGGTTACTATTTGTCTGCATGTCGCTCTCAGGGCTGACACGCGTTCGGACGACGGCCGACCTGACCATCGACATCAGACACCGGAGAGCCGTGAACGAGATGCCCAAAGATCGCCGGTACAATGTCCACTTCCTCGTTGCCAAGGATGGCAATCAGTACTCGGCCCTCTGCTACGAATTCACTACGGCCGGGTGTGGGAAGACTATACGCTCCGCGTTGCAGGAGGCCATCCTCAGCACGCTTGAGTACTTGGATCACCTGATCCGGGAGGGCCGCGAGCAAGATGCGCCACGGCCGGCTCCCACGGAGCTGGTTCTCGAGTTCGTTGACCTGCCAGTTACTGATGAGGTCACACGGGAGCAACTCGAGGAGGCCCTTTCAAGGGTCCTGGTTGCTCCCGTGTGCCTTGAACGGCCAGCCCTAGTTCGATATGACTTAGAGAAGCGCGAGTTGGTGTCGTCCGACCTACCGCGCCTACCGGCGTCCGATGTGCCGGGCCCTCTCGGCAGCTATCCGGCTAAGCTGGTGTTGGCCGGTGGATAGTAGCGGGGGTTCGCTCCGTAACAAATCGAGCCGCGACGTTGTGCGCCTGTTGCGTCATTTTGGGTTTGGCCTGGTGCGCCGGGGGTAACGCTCTCGTCTACCTCGCCAGCCTACGTCTCGGCCACAATGTAATCCCGCAGTTGCCCGTACACCTCGCGCTCCACCTCCACTTCCGCCACCACTTTGTCCGCCTCGTACCGGCTGGAGAGCACGCGCCCGTGTGCGTGCGACAGGCCCAGGACCTCCATCTTATCGTAAGGGATGTGCAGCGTGACCGCGATCAGCCCAGCCGAGATACGACCGGCGATGGCCTCACGGAGCGCGTCCAGGCCCGTGCCGCGAAGCGCCGAGATGCGGACGGCCAATTCGTCCTCCCGTGCCAGTCGAGGCAGCACCCCCTCATCCTGAACGAGATCACACTTGTTCAGGGCGAGGATGGCGGGCTTCTCATGCGCCTCGAGTTCTTCCAGCACCTCGCGGACGGCGGCCATCTGCTGCAGCGGGTCCGGATTGCTCGCGTCCACCACGTGGACGAGCAGGTCCGCCTCGGCCACCTCTTCGAGCGTGGCGCGAAAGGCAGCGATCAGATGGTGGGGAAGCCGCTCAATGAAGCCGACGGTGTCGCTGATGAGCACCTCGAGGCCGTCGCCGATATCAGCCCGGCGAATCGTTGGATCAACCGTCTCGAAGAGCCGATCGGTTGTTGCCACATCCGATCCCGCGAGGGCATTGAGCAGCGTGGATTTCCCCGCATTTGTGTAGCCCACGAGGGCCACGGTGGCCAGTCGGCCACGTTTCCGCGCGGCGCGCTCGCGGCCGCGTCGCTGGCGTACCTTCTCCAGTCGCCGACGCAGCACAACGACGCGGTGGCGCAGGCGACGCCGATCCAGCTCGAGTTTCGTCTCCCCCGCCCCGCGAACGCCGCTGGGGCCGGCTCTGCCAGCACCCGCGCCACCGCCGCCGGTGCCAGCGATCTGGGACATCTCCTTGCCGTGGCCAATGAGTCGCGGCAGCAGATAAGAGAGCTGCGCCAGCTCCACCTGCACCTTTCCCTCAAGCGACCGGGCGCGCTGAGCGAAGATGTCCAGGATCAGCTCGGAGCGGTCGAGCACACGGGCGTCGAGGGAATCGCCGAGATTGCGGAACTGCACCGGCGTTATCTCGTCGTCAACAATCAACAGGTCCGCGCCAAGCTGGAGCGTGAGGGCGTGCAGCTCCTCCACCTTCCCGCGGCCCAGGTATGTCGCCGGGTGCGCACGTCGGCGCGGCTGCACCAGATGCCCCACCACCTCCGCTCCTGCCGTCGTGGTCAGTGCCGCAAGCTCAGCCAGTCGCTGGTCCGCCTCGCTTTCGCTGCAGAGCGCTACGAGAACGGCCCGTTCATGCGGGCTTGCGCCATTCCGGTTCTCCGCGTACGGTTCGTTCATGCTTGGGGCCCCACTCTCGCGCATTGCCACTAGCAGAGATGCAATCCCCCGCCCGAGCCTTCACAACCGGGGCATCGTCCTACCATTCCAGTTCCAGGTTGTCCCGCATGCGCTCTATCGCTTCGACGATCCGCGCCTCCGCGTCATCCGCCACTATCGTGAGGGCGAAGCGCACGTACCCCTCCCCGTGATCGCCATACACCGCTCCCGGGACGACAAGCACGCCGCACTCTACCAGAAGTGCACGGGCGAAGCCCTCGGAATCATAGCCTTTGGGGATGGGCGCCCAGACATAGAATGTGGCCTTGGGCTTGGCGACGCTGCAGCCCAGACTGTGGAGGCCATCCACCAACAGATTGCGGCGGCGTTGATACATGGCGCACAGGTCCGCCACGCACTTCTGGGACTCAGTCAGCCCGGCGACACCGGCACGCTGCAGCGCCAGGAAGACCCCGTTGTCCACGTTGGACTTGAGCCGGCTCAGCGCTCCTACGATCTCGGCTCCACCCCAGGACCAGCCGAGGCGCCACCCCGTCATATTATACGTCTTGCTGAAGGAGTGAAACTCAATAGAGAGCTCCTTGGCGCCCTCGACCTGCAACAGGCTCGGCGGTTCGTACCCGTCGTAGGCCACCTGCGCATACGCCGCATCGTGCGCGACAACGATACCGTACTCCCTGGCAAAGCACGCGACCTCCTGGAAGAAGTCCACCTCGGCCACAGCGCCAGTGGGATTGTTTGGGTAGTTCAGGAACATGACCTTGGCGGCTTTGGCCACAGTGGGAGGGATCGCCGATAGGTCGGGCAGGAAGCCGTTGTCGGCCAGCAGCGGCATGGGGAAGGGCGTGCCGGCGCAGAATATCGCGTTGACCCGGTACACTGAGTACGCCGGATCTGGCACGAGCACGACGTCGCCGGGGTCAACGAATGCCCAGTTGATGAGTGCCAGCGAGTCCTTGGAGCCTGCGGCTACCTGGATTTCGCTCTCCGGATCCACCTCAATGCCGAAGCGTCGCTTGGCAAAGCGGCTGATGGCCGCCCTCAGCTCACGGTCGCCGAAGCCGGTCTCGTCGTACCGGTGCCATTCGGGATTCCGAATCTCTTCGGCGAAGGCGTCGATGATGTGAGTGGGTGTCGGCTGGTCCGGATCTCCGATGCCGAAGTCGATCAGGTCCTGCCCCGCCTGGAGCGCCTTCGCCTTCAGCGCCGCGATCTCACGAAACGGGTACGGCGGGATTCTGGTCACGCGTTGTGCTACATCCATCCGAAGTCCTCCCGTGAAATGATCGCCACTTGCTGGGGGTGTGGGCCAGGCAGCTTGCCTGGCATCGGAACCTGCGGCGGCTCACGCGGGCTGGCAGGCCGCGGCACACTCCCGGGGCCGGCCGCGTGACAGCACGACCGTCCCATGACAGACACTACGTGTCAGTCGCGGCCGGGCGCGCAGCGAGTAGGGCATCCACGTCGAATTCTCCACTGTAGATCTCTTCTGCCGCCCCGGCGAGCAGGACATGGTCGTTGCCGGCCCACTGGATCTCCAATTCTCCGCCCAGCAGGCGTGCCGTGACCTCGCGGCCCGTGCGCTCGGTCAGGTTGCACGCCACAACGGCAGCGCACGAGCCGGTGCCGCAGGCCAGCGTCTCCCCGGCGCCCCGCTCCCAAACCCGCAGGGCGATGTTCGACGAATCACGCACCTCGACAAACTCCACGTTCACCCGCTGGGGGAAGGCCGAATGGTTCTCGATGGCCGGCCCGAGACTGTCCACAGGCGCCGTCTTCACATGCTTGACGAACAGCACGCAATGAGGGTTGCCCATCGACACGCACGTCACCGACACTTTCTCCCCCCTGACCTTCAGCGGCTCGTCTATCACCCGATCGCTGCCGGGTTTTCCCTTCACACGCATCGGTACCTCCGCCCGCGTGAGTCGTGGTTTGCCCATGTCCACACGGACGCGTGTAACCTGCTTGCGCCGCACATACAGCCTCGGCTCCACGATGCCCCCGCCGGTCTCCACGGTGAACTTCTTCTTCGTCGTGAGCCCGCGCTCGTAGACGTACTTCGCAAAACACCGAATGCCGTTGCCGCACATTTCAGCTTCGCTGCCGTCCGGATTGAATATGCGCATACGAAACTCAGCGACCCTGGACGGTTCGATGAGAATCAAACCGTCGCTGCCGATGCCGAAATGGCGGTCGGAGGCGGCTGCCGCGAGTGCGCCGATGTCGCAGCCGGCAAGGTCTTCTTCGAAGCAGTTGATGTATACGTAGTCGTTTCCGGCGCCGTGCATCTTCGTGAATCGCATCGTCCGACAACTCCTGAGGTGCCACTGTGCCCGCTCGTACGCGTTCGAACGGGCTGGTGGTCGGCAGCACACCTAGTCCCAATGGGCTGATCGGAAGGCTTACACAACGGCCTCTAGACTTGCGGGGAGCGCGCGCGTTCGCCGACGGGCCCGAGAGCCGCAATGCCGCTCTTGTATATCAGCACCTCGGCGTTCGCACACTGGAGGAGTATGGTGAAGGCGTCGAAGGCTCTTATGTGGCCGTTCAGCTCGCGCCCACAGGTCATCAGGACCTTCACGAGCGTCTGTGAGGTACGAAGCTGGTTGAGAAACTCGTCCTGCATGGTGCTCCTGGGCCTCGCAGCGGGCTCAGGCTTGGGAGTGACGGCGTTCGAAGGGTCCTGCTCAATGGCCATTAATTAGACACCACCATCAGTGTCGCAGGGACGTCCGTGCCGCATCGTCTCGACGCATGTGTTCGTGCCACAGGGCGAGAATGGCGTGTACGGCCCCCCACAAGCATTTGCGCTCGGGCAAGTCAATCCAGTTAACCCGCTGGTCGGGCCGGAGCCACGTCAACTGCCGCTTGGCATAGCGCCGGGTAGCGACCTTCACAGCGTCCACGGCCTCGCTCAAGGACGCTTCCCCGGCAACGTATGCCGCAAGCTGCCGATAGCCGAGCGCCTGCATCGATTGCAGATGGCGACCGTACCCGTCGCCCAGCAGGCCTTCGACCTCCTCAAGTAGCCCCGCGGCCATCATCGCATCAACACGCGCCTCGATTTGCTGATACAACCGAGCGCGTGGCATGCATGTACCAACGAGAAGAGGATTATACTCTATTTCTGAACTACGGTCAACTGAGGCAACGCGCGACATGGGCTTGCCGGTCAGCGCGAAGACCTCCAAGGCCCGCATGACCCGCTTCACATTCTGTGGCGGCGTTTTCGCTGCCGTGTCCGGGTCGATGTCCTGGAGCCGCCGGTGGAGCGCTTCCGGGCCGTGTTGTGTCGCTTCCTGCTGCAGTTGCTCTCTGATGCCCTCGGTGCCATCCCCCGGAGGGAAGACATAGTGATCCAGCACCGCGTTCACGTACAGGCCGGTCCCGCCACACATCAGGGGCAATGCGCCCCGCTCGTGTATCTCGGCGATGGCCGATTCCGCCTCGCGTTGGTACCGCTGCACTGAGTATGGCTCGTCCGGTGCGACGTAGTCAATGAGGTGGAATCTTGCCTGCGCCCGCTGCTCGGGCGTCGGCTTCGCCGTGCCTATGTCCATTCGCTTGTAGATCTGCATGGAGTCGGCGGAGACGATCTCCCCGCCGAGCTGCGTCGCGAGCTCGATCGCCACCTCAGTCTTCCCCACTGCAGTGGGGCCGACGATGCACAGTAGGGGAATCCAGCCGGCCATCGTCGTGCTCATTCCTCGTCCGGGGAGCAGGCTATCGCCCGAAGTGTTGGTCGAGGTCCGCTCGGCTGATGGCCATCACAATCGGCCGGCCATGTGGGCACCGCGTCGGCTCCTGGGTGCGGCCGAGCTCGGCCACCAACTTGGCCATCTCACGTTCATCGAGCGTCTGGCCTGCCTTGACGGCGGCGTGGCAGGCCAAGGACGTCACCACACGTCTCCGCCGCTGCTCGAGCTCCCGAGCCTGCTTCGACTCTGCCAGCTCCTCAAGCATGTCCCGCAGCACCTGCTCGTAGTTGTGGCCGACGAGCATCTGCGGAACGCCACGCACGATGTAGGAATCGCCGCCGAACTGCTCGATCTCAAAGCCCAGATCGCGCAGTGTGTCAATGTTGTCCTCAAGTGCAGCGGTTTCGCGCGGTGTCAGCTCCAGCGTGGCGGGAATCACCAATAGCTGCGTGGCCGTCTCGCGTTCGTTGTCCGCCTTTATCAAATGCTCGTACAAGACGCGCTCCGACGCTACGTGCTGGTCGATGAGGACGACCTCGCTTTCGGTCTCGGCTACGATGTACGTGGCCTGTGCCTGACCGATGACGCGCAGTCGCCCCACTCCGGACCATGCCTCCGCGGCATCCTCTACAGCGGGAGGCGGAGCGGCAACAGATGGCTCCGTGGTGAGCCCGGCCTTGCGCCGGAGTTCGTCGCGAAAGGCCGCAATGTCCGCGTCGCTACGCGGTTGCCAGGAGCGCTGTGGCACGCCACCGGGCAATGGCTCCAGCGGACGAGGCACGTTCGTCGGCAAGGCCCGCTGCTCGGGAGCGCCCGGCCGCCGACGTCCTTCAGGCCGGAGTCCGATGGGCGCTGCCGGACGCGGAGCCGCAAGCGCCTGCTCGACCGCCTGCCGCACCAAGTTGTGAACGTCCCACTCGCGGGTGAAGCGCACCTCGATCTTGGCCGGGTGTACGTTCGGGTCAACGAGGCGCGGCTCGATGTCTATGTGAATGGCGGTGATGGGGTGGCGTCCGGCGGGAAGGGCCCGCTTGTAGGGCTCGTTCAAGGCATGCCCCAGGAGCCGACTACGAGCGTAGCGACGGTTCACAAAGAACATCTGGTACGACCGGTTCACGCGGGACAGGGACGAATCCGAGATGAAGCCGTGTATTCGCAGACCGCCGGATTCCAGCTCAACGCGAATGAGCTGGCGTGTCGCATTCTTCCCATAGACGGCCGCCATGACGGCCAACATGTCGCTGCCCGGAGGTGAGCTGAGTAGCGGCTGCCCATTGTGCGTCACCCGGAAGCCGATCTCCGGGTATCCCAGGGCCGCGCGGGTCACAACGTCGGCGCAGTGCCCACGCTCCGTGGCAGAGGTGCGGAGAAACTTGAGGCGGGCCGGGGTATTGAAGAACAGGTTTCGCACTTCCACCCTCGTCCCCGGGGCACAGCCCACCGAGCCGAATTCCGTCACCTCCCCGCCCACCACTAGCACCTGAGTGCCCTCCGCGCTGCTGTGCTCTCGGGTAGCGAGAGAGAGCTGCGAGACGGAGGCCATGCTGGGAAGAGCTTCCCCGCGGAAGCCGAGGGTGGTTATGCCGACGAGGTCGTCGGCCTCCCGGACCTTGCTCGTGGCGTGCCGCTGCAGCGCCAGTACCGCGTCTTCCTCGCTCATCCCGCAGCCGTCATCGGCCACCCGGATGAGCTTCTTGCCGCCCTCCACGAGATCCACCGCCACTTGCGTGGCGCCTGCGTCAATCGAGTTCTCGACGAGCTCCTTGACAACCGAGGCCGGCCGCTCCACCACCTCTCCCGCGGCGATCTTGTTCACGACGGATTCATCGAGGATGACGATCCTGCCAGCCATCGAGAGCGCTCCGGGGCCACACGAGAACGCATGCAGTGCACCGGGACGGTGTCGGTCCCGTGTTGCCGCTGCACCCGGCCCGATTCGGCCTGGGCATCACGACTCATCCCGTGTGTGCCTGCCTACTCGGACGAGGGCTTCTCCTCGTCCTGCTTCTCGTCGCTGTTGTCCTTCTTCTCGCCCTTGCCCTTCTTTGATTTCTTCCCCGGGAGGAGCGGCTCTTTCTTCTGAGGCCTGGGTCGGGACCAGCGGGCGCCAGGGAGCTTGTCGGCGGCGATCTCGGCCCCGTTGGTGAAACCGTCCTTGTCCGAGTCCAGCTTCTCGATGGCGCGATAGCCTTCAAACTCGTACTTGCCGTATCGGCCCGCTCGCTTGAGGTCCCGACCGTACCTGTTAAGCTTCCTGCCGCCGCGGCGAGTCTCATGACACAACTGGCAGGTTGCACTGAAAACGCGCGTGCGCCTCTGTGTACGGTAGACGTAGCGGAACTGGGTCTGCGTGGACGGTCGGGCCTGAAGAGCGGGAACAACCGCTATCAGCCCGCAGAGCACCACGAGAGTCAGACAGACGACTGCGCTGCATCTCATCTCAACATCACCTGCTCACGAACCATAGCGGCGGCGGCGCCGACCGCGGCGTCTAGAAAGCCATTCCCAGGGTGAAGACGAGCGTGCCGACGATGGTGCCCAATATGGCGCCCAGGACCGTTTCATCCAGCGTGTGAATGCCGCCCTGCACACGGCTCTGCGAAATCAGGACCGCGAGCGCAAAGCCCAGGCCGGCTATTCCCCACCTTCCCGTCAGAAACAGCACGCTCGTTGCCACAAAGAACGCCAGCGCAGAATGCCCGCTTACCATGCCCCCGGCGAGCGGCGTCCCGCGCTGCGCCAGGCCCTTTATCAGGATGACGCACAGCGCCAGGAAGGCCATGCCACTGGCGACCAGGAGAAACTGTTCGTCCGTTCCCGGCGTCGTGGCCCCCGTGGCTATCTGGCCCAGCCGCTGCTCCCACCGACCCGGTCGCAGGAAGATGACGCAGCCTACCACGACGGCGTTGGCCGCCGCTACGAGCACGGCCCCGGCCGCAATGTCCTTGATGATCCGGGCCAGAGGATCGTATTGCGGCTTGAACAGGTCAATAGCTAATTCCGTGGCGGTGTTCAGAAGCTCGGTGGTGATAACCAACGCTATGGTGAAGAAGACGATCAGCAGCTCCACGGCACTGAGACGAAGGAAAAGCGCCGTGCCGACCACAATGGCTATGATCACCAGGTGCACGCGCATGTGGCGCTGCGTGCGAAAAGCATGCACGAGGCCCGCCATCGCGTGGCCGAAGCTGTCCGTGACAGTCTTCGCTGGCCGCAACTGCTGGTTGGCTGCACTGCTGCCGCGTCGTTTGCCTCTGGTGTATGTGGGAGCCTGCTCGGTTCTGCGCATCACCGAGCCGCCGCCATCCCGAGTCTCGCAAGCACCTCGCGCTGCCGTCGGCACATCTCTGCCCGTCCCGCCGGCGTGTCGTCTCTCAGGCCCATGAGGTGCAGCACCCCGTGGACGACCAGTTCGCAGATCTCAGCCTCCGGCCTCCTCCCCACCTCGGCAGCCTGTTGGTACGCTCGCTCAACAGACACGACCACATCGCCGATGGCGCCACTGGCAGGCTCTCCCTGGTGGTTCTCTGACTGCGCGAACGCCAGGACATCCGTCGGCTCATCAACGCCGCGGTAATCGCGGTTGAGTTGAACTAGCTGAGCATCATCAGTGAGAAGGATACTCAACTGCAGCCCCGCGGATGCCGCGCCGCTCGCCCTACTTCCGCTCTGCTTCTCTGCCATAGACAGCTCCAGAGTCGCCCGCGCGGCCGCCGCCGCGAGCTCACGCTCCGCCGGGAGCTGCTGCACGTTGCGAACGTCGATTTCAATGCGCCTTGTGCTCACGTCCTGCCGCTTTCGTCATCCGGATACGGCACTCGCTGGTGGAACATACTGTTGAGCGTGCGCACGAGCACTCGTTTGATAACGCGCACATCATCGAATGTCAGATCGCTCTCATCCAACTGGCCGTCGTCGATCTTGTCCTGCGTGAGTCGGTCCACTAACGCGTCAACTGCGCTGGGGCTTGGGTCGTTGAGCGTCCTGGCAGCCGCCTCCACCGTGTCAGCGATCATCAAGATGCCTGCCTCTTTGAATCGCGGCTTTATCCCCACATGGCGGAACTGGCTCTCATCCACCTCATCGCTGTCGCTCTGTTCCTTGGCCTTGTGATAGAAGTACTTGATGAGGGACGTGCCGTGGTGCATGCGAGTCATGTCGCGGACCTTCTGGGGCAACCGGAGTTGCCTGGCAAGGCGATATCCGTCCTTGGTGTGTCGTGCGATGACCCGGGCGCTCAAGGCCGGCTCCAGAAAGTCGTGGGGGTTGCGCTCGCCGAATTGGTTCTCGACGAAATAGAAGGGCTTCTCCAATTTGCCGATGTCATGGTAGTACGTCCCAACACGGGCGAGCAGAGGGTTCGCCCCGATGGCCCCGGCACACGTCTCGCACCAGCCTGCCAGCATTGTGGTGGACATGTACGTGCCTGGAGCTTCCTCCATGAGCCGCCGCAGCAGTGGGCTATTGGGGTTGGCCAGCTCCGCCAGCCGGATGTCGGTGGTGACGCCCAGGAGTGGGTCGAGGACAACGACGGCCATTACGGCGAACACACTGGCCAGGATGCCGCCGGTGACGATTGCGAAGAAGTCGTTCGGCGCCATGCGAAGGCCAAAGGCCCCGTTTGCGGCAAGCAGCACAAACAGATTGGCGGCGGCCGTTATCAGCGCCGCACGCACTGCCACCTGCGTTCGGCGAGCGACAAACGACACGGCGAAGGCGGCGATGATCCCGGCCAAGGTGGTGGCGACGATCATCCGCGGGTCGCTTCCGCTGGCCGCCAGGCCGCACAATATGCCCACGACGATGCTCCCAACCACGGCGATGTGCACTGCCAGGAGCGCCGACAACACCATCGCGCTGAAGGAGGCCGCCGACATGGCGGCGGCGGGAAACACACCGTATCTGACGGAGAACTGCGCCACGCACACGGGAACAATGACGCATGCTGCAACGAAGATGAGCTGGGCACGGCTGTTGTAGACGTCCGCGGCTCGCTCGCGCAAATACAGGCCGAATAGTATGACCAGACACAGAACTATGGCGGCCACGGCGACGCCCTGGCCGTAGTTCACCCTCGGTCGGATAAGTCCGAGCGCTTCGAGTTTGGCGAAATGCTGCCGCGTCACCGTCTCGCCCACGGCGATGATGATGTCGCCGGGGGCGATCTGCCCCTTTACCGGTCTTACAGCGGCGCGTGCCGCCGCCCGCTCCGCTCCTGTCTTATCGTTGTCCACAACTCGGTTATGACGGAGCGCGCCCTGGGCGACCTCGGTCACCGCGGGTCGATACCACTTCGATACTGTGCTGCGTTCGAGCTCCGCGGCGATCCGATTTCGGTGTTCGGGCAAATCGTCCAGTAGGACGTCGCCGCGCATGTGCGACCGAACCGTATTCTTGGTCAGCTCTTCGAGTTGGGGCAGCAGCTCCACGTCACAGCGCACCAAGATGGAAATGCTGCCGTCGGATATGTCCGTGATGAGGCCCTCTTGGACCCAGGCAATCTGCTGGTGCTGGGTCTGCAGCTCCGGGTCGCCCCGCGCTCGGCGGGCCCGGTCGAAAACACGCGCAACGAAGTCGAGGGCAACCGCATCAGCCTCCGGCACAGCCTTCAGAGTCCTCGGGACCGCGCTGGCGGCCTCATCCTGCTGCTTTGCCGTGCGTTGCAGGTCAGTATAAGTGGCGCTTCGCGGCGCCTTGATCTCAACGGGCGATGGATCGCCCGTCTCAAATGGCGGACGGCGGGGAAGCACTCGCGTGAGCAGCGCCGCGAACAGAACGGCAGTGGCCAAGGCGGCGAGTCCGGCTCTGAAGAGAGACACCGGGGTGACCTTTAGGCCGAAGACGCGGAATTCGGCCTTGGCCTTGGTGCTGTTGTTTGGGATGCGCGCCGGGCGCTGTCGCTTCCTCATCCGTCACGCCACCGCGAGGCAAAGGCGCCGCTCCTCACGACCGGGGGGCCGACTGCCGCCGTTCGCCTCTCTCATACGCCTCGATGATGTCGTGCACGAGCGGATGCCGCACGACATCCTCCTTGGACAGCTCTACGAAAGCCACACCCTTAATCCCACGGAGCAATCGCTCGGCCAAGACCAGGCCCGACGGCTGCGATTCGGGCAGGTCGATCTGCGTGATATCCCCGGTCACCACCATTTGCGCCCCGAAGCCCATGCGCGTCAGAAACATCTTGATTTGCTGCGGCGTGGTGTTCTGCGCCTCGTCCAGCAGAATGAAGGCATCGTTCAGGGTGCGACCTCGCATGTAGGCAAGCGGCAGCACCTCCAGGATACGCCGCTCCATGTGCCGCTGGGTCGTGTCCGGGCCAATCATCTCGTCCAGAGCATCGTAGAGGGGCCGCATATAGGGATCAACCTTCTCGGCCAGATCTCCCGGCAGATACCCCAGGCTCTCGCCGGCCTCCACCACCGGCTTCGTCAGCACGATCCGGCCAACGCGCTTCGCCTGGAGCGCTGCCACGGCCATCGCCATGCCCAGGTATGTCTTACCCGTCCCCGCCGGCCCGATGCAGAAGACGAGGCTGTGTTCCGCCATAGCCGCCACGTACCGCGCCTGCCCCGCCGTGCGCGGCCGCAGGCGTTTGCCGGCCTTCGTGGTGACGATCGACTGCGAAAAGAGCACTGCGAGATCCCGGGCAGCATCTCGTCTGATGGCCCGCGCCGCATGCCTCACGTCGGCCTCGCTCACCGGATGGCCCTCGCGCGCGGCAGCGGCCAGTGCCTTCAGCAGACGAGCCACCTTTCCCGCATCACGCCCCCGCACGGCCAGCGATGCGTCCGCAACGGTCACTGTGGCCGAGAACATGTCCTCAAGCAGGCGTACGTTAGCATCCGCCTCCCCGAGAATGACCGGCAGCACGTGCTCGTCGCACTGCACTTGTATGGGCGATCCCGATGCCAAGCCCGGCATTCGCTCCTCTTTTTCCTCGCCGTGTGGTCGCTCAAGAATGCCAAAAAACGGGACGCTCCCATCCGGCGGGTGTTACCTGAGCCGGCGTCCCGATGTACATCCGATGACCATACGCGTTGTGTACGGGAAGCATAGCACCGCCCTGTATGGGTGTCAAGCAGCCCGGCCCCGAGGTGCGGGCGCGGACGACGGCGAAAGCTCGGCAACGCCGCATAATCCCGTGTGGGCGCGGGTATAGTGCGATTGTGGCAGGGACAACGGAAAAGGCACAAGGGTAAGGACGGCAACGACGCCCGGGTGCGGGAGGGTCATTGTTTCGTCCCTTTTCCCTTGACCCTTTGCCCTGCATCCAAAGCGAGGGACCGGCATGGAGTTCGAGCATGCTGCCGCCATGGGACAGCGTATCGCCCGCAACGTCGAGAGGGTGATCGTCGGGAAGCCGGACGTCATCGAGCGCGCACTCGTTGCGCTGATAGTGGGTGGCCACGTTCTATTCGAGGACGTTCCGGGGGTCGGCAAGACCATGATGGGCAAGGCCCTCAACAAGTCGATCGGCTGCTCCTTCAAGCGCATTCAGTTCACGCCGGACCTTCTGCCCTCGGACGTGACCGGCGTGTCCATTTACAGCCAGAAAACGGGCGAGTTCAGTTTCCGACCCGGGCCGATATTCGCCAACATCGTGCTGGCCGATGAGATCAATCGCGCCTCACCGCGCACGCAGTCAAGCCTGCTGGAGTGCATGGAGGAGGGTCAGGTGACGGTGGACGGTATCACGCACGAGCTGCCGTCGCCATTCCTGGTCATTGCCACCGAGAATCCCATAGAGTACGAGGGCATCTATCCGCTGCCCGAGTCGCAGCTCGACCGGTTTCTCATGCGCCTTAACATCGGCTACCCGGAGCGCGAGGACGAAAAGCAGATCGTGAAGGCCCAGAGTTTCGCGCACCCTATTGAGTCGATAGGGTCGGTGGCAGACGCTGCCGACGTCACACTGATGCAGGAGGCCGCGAAGCACATCACAGTCTCAGAGGCCATTTACGACTATATGTTAGACATCGTGCGCCGGACGCGAGACAGACAGCACATCCACCTCGGAGCCAGCCCCCGAGGCTCCCTTGCCCTTATGAAAAGTGCACAGGCATTGGCGCTGCTGCAGGGACGGGACTACGTTGCGCCGGACGACGTCAAAGTCCTGGCGCCGTACGTGTTGGCGCACCGGCTCATCCTCGATCCACAGGCACGCATCGGGGCGATAGACGCGAGGGAGCTGGTCGTAGATATCGTGCGCGAAACACCGATCCCTGAGCCGTCTCCGACCGGGTAACAACCGGCGATCGCTGGCCTCGTGTAGAGCGGGGATGCCTATCCCCGCCACCGCGGCCCGCCCGCGGCGGGGTGGCGGGGGACTGAGGCAAAGGCCGGCGGGGAAGGGCATCCCCGCCCCACAATTTGACCTTCGGCCAAATCTTCGGGGCAGCACACATGTGGACACAGAAAGCAAAGATCCTGTTGTTCGGCGTCGTGAGCTTCTACGTCATTGCGCTGGTCAACGAGTCGTTCGTGCTCTACGCTGCCTGCAGCGCCGGCGTAGCGCTGTTGGGGATATGCTACCTGCTGGCACGTCGCTCTCTGCATGGCCTCCACTGCCGACGGACGGTGCTTCTGGATCGACTCGTCGAGGCAGGCACGCTTCCGGTGCGCGTAACAGTCACGAATGGCGGCGGCCAGCCCCGACGCGAGGTCGCCGTCACCGATGCAATGCGCAACCTGACCTCCGGTACGGCCCGTCGGGAGTACGAACTTCTGGTGCCCGAGGTGCCAGCCAACGGGGATGCCGTCGGGAATGGTGAGTACCTTTGTGCGGAACGTGGGCGATATTGCGTGGGTCCGGTCATACTCCATGGCGGCGACCCATTGGGCCTGTTCGAGGTGCAGCATCGGTTCGATATCCTGGACACCGTTGTGGCCTATCCGCGCACGTTCGACATGCCGGCCGGATTGCTGCGTGGCGGATCCCCGCTCAACGTCCAGGACGCACGCCGGGCACCGGCCCGCGGCCAGGGACACGAGTTCTATGGCATTCGCGAGTACGTCGAGGGGGACGACCTCCGCTGGGTACACTGGAAGACGACGGCGCACCTGGGGCGTCTGACGATCAAGGAGTTCGAAAGCGGCGCTGCGGCGTCGTTGACTATCGTCCTCGATCTGTCACAGACGGGCAAATATGGAGTAGGCCCGAACTCGACGGTGGACTGTGCCGCGCGGATCGCCAGCAGCGTGGCGCGCGATTCCATGCTTCGCGGCGGATTCGTTCGTCTGTGCGGCCATGCCAAATCGCCCATCTCAACGCCCCTGGAACGCGGCGATGCCCATCTGCACCGGATTCTGGAGATCCTGGCGGAAGTGGACGCCACGGGTCAGATGCCCCTCCCGGCGCTTGTCGCCGCTGAGCAGGCAAACATCCCGGCCGGCTCGGAGGCAGTCCTGATCACCGCCGTGCCCGACGGTGCGCTCACCCAGTATCTGCTGCCATTGCTGGATAAGAACGTCGGCGTTGCCGTCGTGCTCCTGGCCGCTCATACCTTTGACGCGCCGCCAAGCAAGTCGAGCGATCAGCAGGACGGGTCCTTGAGGCTGCACTCGCTTCTCAGGCGGCTCTTCGCCACTGCCAGGTCGCCCGAGCCGCACGGATCGCAATCCCAAGCAGTTCGCCATCGCCCGTTGGGACACCCGGAAACGATGAAGATGGGCCCGGCGAGGGGCTGGGGGCCGCCGGAGCAAGCTGCTCCGGCTACAACGAGTGGGCCGACGGGCGAAATCTTCGAAGCAGCAGTGCCGCCCGCCTCTCGCGGGCCGCGATACGCGCCGGAAGCGTACGGCGACCTCGCCCAACGGCTCCGGGCGCTCGGGGTGCGTGTCGCCATCGTCGAGTCCGGTGCGGACCTGCCGCTTGCGCTGGCGAGCATACTGCGGTGGCAGGGCTCGGGGCCGCAGCGGCGGCGGTCGCCAGTCCGGGGCACGGTGGCGCAGATGGCCGGCCACGGCATGCAGAAGCCGAATTGAGCCTGGAAGAAGCGCGATAGCAGGCAAACCGAGTGGGCATGAGGGACACTCCGAAGCGACAGACGATCAGAGCCCCGAAGGACGTCAGCACGGCGCAGTGGCTGGCCGGATACCTTGCTGCATGGCTGGTGATGTTGGCCGCGATCTTGGCGCTGGACACAATCTCGGCCGACCGACACTTCGTCGTGCTGGCCGCGGCCATCTGGCTGCTGGCCTTCCCGGCGAGCTTCATACTACGGAGGCTCACGGTGCCCCGAGCGGCTGTCAACTTCCCGATAGTCCTGCTCTGCTTCGCCTCGGGGATCCCGCTGGTCGGCGGCAGGCTGGGCATTCGGGTCTCAGCCATGGGCGTCGATCAAGCGCTTCTGCGTCTCAGCGACACCAGTGCGCTCGAGTTCCTCATCCGCGCATTCGTGTGGATCATGGTCTTCAGAGCATTCGCCATTCGCACATACCGCGATCTAACGCTCTGCGTTGTGCCCAGCATCTCAGCGCTGGTGCTGACTGTGATTGTGCAGCCCGACCTGCGAATGCTCATCTTCCTCTGCGCACTGCTGCTGGGCGGTGTATACCTCCTGGCGGCGGATCAACGGATGGCCGCGGCCGAGCGAGCGGACTTCGTGCTGACGCCCGGCGGCACGTCCACAGTAGCAGGTCCGGCCCCGCGCTCTGCCTGGTTCGGCATCTACCTGGGCACATTGCTCTGCGGTGCCGTGCTGTGTCTTCTCCTGACGCGCATCACCATCGCGACAGACATCACCCGATCCATCAAGATCCAGGCGGCTCGGCGCCTGGCCGGCTTCATCATTCGGCGCACCCATGTGCCGTACGGCGGAGCAGCGGGAGGCATATACGTCCGGGGGCCGGCGCCGCAGTTGAGCGACGCCGTGATGTTCACGGTACGGGCCACGCACGAGGCCAACTGGCGCTTGTCCGCATACGACGTCTTCCAGGGACACTCCTGGCGCCGACGGGCAGGATTCCTCGGCGGGTCCGGCGGGGGCGGAAAGTGGGGAGAATTAGAGCCCTGGGAGATAGAGCCTGGCGCCTCATCGGGGAACGGGGAGCCCTCCTCCGGCGTCGGCGCGCCGAACGCCCCCGGTTTGCTGCTCGAACAACGGGTAACGCTGATGCAGACGTTCCAAGGCACCATCGTGGCCGCGTACAGGCCGGTGAGCTATCGTGGGCCGGGGCGACGGGTGCGCACTGACGAGTACGGTGCGCTGGTCACCAATTCCACCTTTGACAGAGGGACCACGTACCTCGTGAGGTCACTGACTCCGATGCCCAGAAGGGCGTCGGAAAATGCCCCCGGCCACGCATCCCTGTCCCGGGTCGCGAAGCGCACTTGCCTGCAGCTCCCACCGGATATGCCTCGGTCTATTATTGAACTGGCCCATGATCTCACGGACGACGAAAACGACGCTTACCGCAAGGCCATGCAGATCGAGCGGTGTTTGGGAGACAACTACACCTACGATGACGACGTGGGAGCCACGCCTCGTGGCCGGGGTTTTGTGGAGTTCTTCCTCTTCGAGTCAAAGCGTGGCTATTGCCTTCATTTTGCCACGGCCATGGCAGTCATGTGCCGTGCCGTTGGCATTCCGGCGCGGCTCGCCGTGGGGTACAGCCCGGGCGACTACGACGCAGACAGGGACGAGTACGTGGTTCGCGAGCGCCACACACACGCATGGCCGGAGATCCATCTCGATGGCGTCGGCTGGGTAGCTTTCGACCCAACGCAGACGGCCGCTGACATGCAACTCACCGGCATGGCGCTAATTTACCATAATGCCTCTGCGTGGTGGCAGCGCATCGTGCAGAGGGTCCCGCTGCTGAATGTGCAGCCGCCACCGCGACGCCTCATTTCGTTTCTCGCCATAGCTCTCGCGTCGCTTGCCGGCGGAGCCCAACTGATGCGGCGCGTGGGAAGAAGCAAGTCGCCGGGAGCGCACGGGGCCCTCCTGACCCATCCGCCCAGCAGACGCCTCGTCCGTGCCTACTGGGCGATGTGCTACCGCGCCGCGCGGCGCGGGCTGCGCCGGGAGCGCTCGCAAACGCCCTTCGAATTCGCGAGGCTCGTCACCGTGGCAGTACCTCAGGCCGGGGAGCTGATATGGTGGCTCACGAAGGAGTATGCCAGGCTCGTCTTTGGAGAGCACCGACCCACCGATCGCATTGCACGTCTGGCACAAGCCAGGAGCCGCCGTGCCATCGCGCTGCTGCGGCGGGTCCAAGTTGCGCCGCCCTCAGTCGGCACGACGCAGGACAGAGTAACAGGGCAAACCGAAACAGAGGGGCAACACGACACTTGACCGTGCCCGCGCGGATCGAGGCGGCGGGCTGCAGGGCGGCCAATGCTAGCTGTCTTCTTCTTGCTCCTCCTCAAATGGCTGCCCCGGCTGCAGCGGAAGCCGTTTGGGCTGCCATCCCCGCGGCGGCCGCTCCCGGACGACGCTCCCGCCGAGCTCCTCGAACCTGCGCACGATCCTTCGCCCCGGGCCTCCCCAGGTCCAGAACCGCTCGAGTTTGAACGATCCGGGCCAGTCCGTGATATCCAGGACCAACGTTTCCACCCGCCGGCTGTTGCCGTCCGGCGTCAGCAGTGCCCGGCGCAGATAGGAGGCGGGAAAGGCGATGTAGCTGTCGATAACAAAAGCGTTCGCATCTTGCTCCCGCCACTTCTCCGCCGTCTCGGCCCGCAGCGTTACCACAACCACATTCGCGGCGCCGATGTCTGGCGCCGGATACGTGAAGGCTTTTCTCCGGATCTTCTTCGGTGCGGTCGCTGCGGGCTGGCCATGCTTTACGATGACCTCTGCCTCGCCGCCGGCGGCGAGATTCAAGGGTATCGGCTGCCGCGTCCGGCCGTAGCGCGTCACGGGGGCCCTGTCGCCCTGCCATGGCTTCCCGGCGACGCTGATGCCGTCGATGGCGCATTGCGGCAAGGAAACGACGAGCTCCACGCTCACCCGGCCCGATCCGTCGTTCGTGAGGCGATACCGCGTCTGCGTCGGCTCACGGGTTACGGTCACTGAGAGGCGATTATCTCCGATGCGCATGTCATTGACGGCCAGTGACTTCCACCCAAAGGGCAGACGTGGGCACAGCTTGGCCCGCATGTGCGGCGCATCAGGCTCGAATCCGCTCAGGTAGTAAAGCACCGCCTCGGCGTTGATTCCTCCCTCCCACGGACGCGCCCGCGTCTTGCCCCATACGTCCTCGGAGGGGCGGTTCTCCGGCTCAAGCATCTCCGCTATGCCGCCTGCAGGAGAGAACGAATCCATGACGCCTCGCAAAGCGGTCTCCGCCGCAGAATGGTCAATGGCGGCGAGGTTGTATAGCACCATCCCAGGCGTCATGCCAGTGGTGTAGCCGAACCCGGGCGTCGTGTCCACCGTCCCGTCGTCGCGCCACAGGTAGCTCAAGGTAGTCAAGAGGTTCTGCCGGGCCGAGGCGTCATCGGGTGGCGAATAACCGACCCATAACGGCCTCAGGTTAACATTCGCGAACGGGTACCGATAAAGGCAGGATGAGAACCGGGATGACGCGGGGGCGTAGAATCCCCCCTGGGACTGCCAGTAGAAGCGTTCCGTGGCATTGCGCACACGCTGCGCGAGGGCCTTGAACTGCCGGGCTTCGTCGTCCCGGCCAAGGGCCGCGGCCATCTCCTGCATGCCCTCTGCAGCCGCGACGTATTCGAAGGCGGAGTCGGCGGAGAAAAGATTGTCGAGCTCAAGGTAGTTGTCCGGCTCCGTGTGACTCGCGAGCCAGATGGCGTATCCGGGAAAGCGATACGTCTCGTCGCCGTGGAACGGAAGGCGACCATCCGGCGACACCTCCTGACCCTCGATGTTGCGCCTGAGGTATTGCCAGTGTGCCCTTATCGGTCCGATGTCGCCGCTGTGCCGGTAATACCAATAGTGCTGCAATACCAGGAAACTCGGCACCTCGGCCGACTCCATGGGCATTGTGCGCCAATTCACCCGGGGCGTCTCGCCGGCGAGCGGAGTGTCGAGAGGATGGTTCAGCCATATGCCGCCCCGGCGTGCCGAGGCCTCGTAGTAGTAATCCAGCGCCTGCTTCACGTCGTCGAACTTGCCGCACCTCAGCAAGTAGCGGATCGGTCCATTGCTGTCCCGCGCCCAGCAGTAGGTGTACATGTGCATGGGGGCGAATCCCCCGTCGGCTGCCTGCTGGGTCTTCAGCACCTCTTTTACATCGTCGATGAGGTCCGACACCCGGGCGTCTGGGCAGTGCACCGTGGTCGTCTCATCGTGCCACGTCTGCCACCACTCCCGAGTCCGGTCCAGCAGCTCGACGCCATCGGCTTCGAGCTTCTGCAGCGTTTTCTGCTCTGTGGCCTTGTCTCGCGAGGTCGCGAGGTAATGGATCTTCGCGCGGCCCTCGTTGGGCTTGATCTTACCAAAGGGCACGGTGATTATTGCGCCAGTAGCCCCGGCCACATCGCCCTCAGGCGCGCCGTCGGTAGCCACCTGCTGCTGGCCGCTTCGCGTGCGAGCACCGTCACCCAGAACGCCCGCCAGCACTCGGATCGGGCCGCGGCGCAACAGCGCCGGGGGCCCCGCCGACTCCAGTGGAAGCCTCTGCAGATGGACGACCGCATCCGCACGGAAGCTTCTGTCCGATAGGTTGCGAACGCCGATGATGCGGACGATCGCCCCGAGCCCCGGCGGAGCGAAGTCGAGTGTCTCGAGGACATAGCCGTCGCCGCGGAGGGCCGTTCGCACGATGCCGGCCCTCCGCACGCGGTGCACGGACTGCTCAGCGCACGGGACATCCCGACCGTCAATCCGCAACCCGATGGTCTCTTGGCCGAGAAAGCCCGTTCGTTTCTGGTACGTTGGGCCGATCATGTTCTCCAGTGTATTCAGCGGCAGGGTAAGCCCGAGGACAGTGAAGACGCGCCCATCCCCGATAGTAAAGCACCCGAGATCGCCACGCGCCGGCCTCTCGTGGTCCAGATCCACGCTCTGCGACCAGGTGCTGACATCGTCCAGCCAGCTTCGGCTGCCCACGAGCTCGTCCCACTCCACGGCTCCACGGCCTGCGCTCGTTTCGCGCCAGAAAATCAACCACAGCGCGAGCAGACACGCTGCGGCGACAAGACTGCCTGCTGCTATCTTGGTTCTCTTGGACATCGATCGTCACTCCGAGGAGGCACTGGGTCAATAGGGGCGGCCAAGCTGTTGCGCCTGCGATCGAGGCCATCCTGCTTCAGACGCCATCCGGGGGTCTGAGTCATGGGGGAAAGGCGTCTGCGGCCACCGACAACTGCCGTTCTGCCCACTCCGCACGGCTCACTGCCCACTGGCCACCGCGGCAGTTCGGGCGCCAGGCCCACCAAAGACCAGGAGGGCGTTAGACACCGCCCGCTCGAATCCGCTCGACGGCCTATTGACAACGCGAGAGCCGATGACGAACGTGGACGAGGATCCCCCGTCCAGATTCATGGCGTCCTTGGCGCCCAGCTTGATCAGGGCGATGGCGAGTTCGCCGAGCGTCATGCCGCCGCTGCCCCCCGCGTCCCGCCCGTCAACTGTGACCAGCATCAGTCGGCCATCGGCATCGACCGCGGCAGCGGTCCGCGGCGCCCGGCCTGTCCGCACGTCGCCCTTAAAGCGCTCCTGTACCGCCGTCACGTATGGCTGACCATCTTTCACGAGCCTTGGGCCCCCGCCCAGGGCATGCAGTAGCCCGTCCCATTGCGGACGGGTGGCGAGGGAGAGATTAACGCATGTCCCTGGCTGCGCTTTCGCGAGGCGCGTGGCATTGGCGCCCGTTCCGGAGAGCACCCAGCCGCCGGGCGGGATGAATACCTCGGTCCCGTCCGTCGCCACCCGACTGATGACGCCGGTGTCGGTGATGGCCACGCGTGTCGCCCCTCGAGTGCCCTGCAGGTAATCGGCCCAGCGGCGATTGTAGAGTATGAGCTCGGCCCCCTCGCGGTGACGCGCATTGATGCCGGTCAGGCGCAGCGTCCCAATGCCCGGGAACCCGACTGATCCGTCGAAGTGGACGTTGTCTATGAGCGCCGCCTTCTCTTGCATAATGCCGAGGGCGGCGCGGCCGAGTATCGGATGCGAAATCCACTCGCCGTTGATGACGAGCATGCCGAGCGGCTCGCCGCGGGGTGCAAAGAAGCCGCCGTTGACGGCCGCGTACGCACCGTCGCGCCGGGCAATGGCGCTCGGGCGGGCCTTGTGGGCGACGGTATGTGCCGCCAGCGCCGGCTGCACGTGGACGCCGGGTGCCCGCAGATCCACGTAGAGCACATTGAGACGCACGGTACCGTTTGCCGTCGCGAACTGACGCTCTTGCGCCCACATCCCGCCATCCGGAGTTGTCGGAACGACCTGCTCCGGTGCGACCGGCTGTTGGGGGGCCTCGCTCGGCTCGGGCGCGGGCCTCTCTATGTCCACCACGAT
Organism: Armatimonadota bacterium; assembly: GCA_030601885.1. Taxonomy (GTDB): domain Bacteria; phylum Armatimonadota; class Zipacnadia; order JAUWAU01; family JAUWAU01; genus JAUWAU01. The sequence goes on along the minus strand of JAUWAU010000011.1, from coordinate 7,027 downwards.
GCGCGCCGGGTTGCCGAGTGTGAACACCTTCGGTACGACTTCGCCCGTCGTAACGATGCGAACCTGGACGCTGCGATCAGGGAGCGATCTTTGCTGCACCTCCTGGACCCAGGGCGAATTGATGCTGACCAGGCGGCGCTTCAACGGCTTGCCGGGTGGCACCGGCGGAAGGTGCACCAGCACGGAGCCGTCGTCCTCCTGTTCCCACGAATAGGCCACGAGAACGTCCAAATCGAGAACCACACGCGTCTTGTCCGGGTACCAGCCGCAGCGAATATGGCGAAGCGAGCCCGAGAGCTGCTTGCACGTGATGACGCCACCGTCGGGCGTCTCGGCAAAGGAGGCCTTCAGCCCGAAGCTGTGCGAGAGGGTCCATAGCGGGATGAACAGCGTGTCGCCCAGGAGCTCGGGGGCCCAGGGCGCTTCGCCTCGGTCCCCGTCAAGCACAAAGTGGCGCTGCCACGTTCTGATAAGCAGGCTGTGCTCACTCAGTGTGAGGCTCCAGGTGCGCGTGGCGTCATCGTAGCTGGCGGAGCCACCGAGGCAGTCCGTCAAGAAGCTGCTGGGCACCAGCACGTGGCCGTCTCGCAGACGCGGCCGAGGGGTACAGGTGACCTCGCGGTCCCCAATGCGCACCGTGATCCCCGGCGAGGCAGACGGCGTGGGTTCGGGCTCGGGGTCGGCGACACCGGCGGCTGTGACCATTGCTGCGAGCGTGGCCCCGACGACCGCGGGCCACAGGCTTCGTCTCTTGCTTGATCCGTGCATCGCACCACTCCAAAGCAGTTCGCCATGGCCCGGTGGACCACCCGGAAACGATGAGGATTGCTGTGCTGGCCCATCTGTCAGGGATCGACAGAGGGACGGCAGCGAGCCACGCTCCGTCGCCATAGCGGCTATGGCGCGTCGGCGACAGGTACTCGCCTACAGAAAGGCACACAACCAAATCTTCGGGGCAGGAGCCAGAAGCACGAAAGCAGAGGGCGCCGATACGCCCGGCCGTTGGTCAGCCCCTGCCTTTCGCCTTTGGCATTCTTCATTGCCCTCTGGGCGCCAGTGATTATACCTGGCCGCTGTTCGGAGTGTCAACTTCGAGCCACAGTGCCCCTGCTGAGCGCCGCGGGGTGCAACCCTCGGCATGCGGGCCGGTACCGACACCGGGAGTCCATCGCCCTCAGCAACGAGCATCTCCCCCGCAACGGTAAGCGAAAAGCGTTCGTGCCCGGGGGTCTTTCGGGGAATAATGTGGTGGGAGCATCATGGCAGTCCGGCTCGTGCCGGACACGCCGGCGTGGCTTGGGGCTGGGGACAATGGATATGGAGCAGCAGCTCGAGGAAGCAGATCGGCTCAGACGCGACGTCAAGGTGGATCAGGCCGTGGCGGCGTATCGCCAAATGGTGCTCACGTACCCGGATTGCGTTCGCGCCCACCATGGACTCGGACTATGCCTGGGGTTTAAGGGGCGCCTGGCGGAGGCGGTGTCGGAGCTAGAAAGCGCCGCGGAGCTGGCGCCGCTGTCGCCGCGCATATTGCTCGACTTGGCCAAGACGTACATGATGGCGGAGATGTACGTGGAGGGTGAGACAACGTTCGGCCGAGTGTTGAAGCTCGATCCGGGCAACGCCGATGCACGGAAGCAGTTGAAGTATTGCCAGGTGGCGGAGCTCACCCTGTAATGCCGGCAGCCACCGCATGCCCCATGGTTGATGGGCAGCGGTCCGTTCATGCAGCACCAACCATTAACTGCCGGCCATTGGCCGCTGTCCGCCAGCCCCCTCATCCCCCAGGTGCAGATGGAACTTCTCGTGTAGTCGGCGCACGGCTTCTTCCTTGTGCGGCTCGCGGATGAGGCATGACAGGCAGTTGCTGCTGCCCGCCACCTGGAGGATCTTGATCCCCGCCCCCTCGAGCGCCTCTGCTGCCCGCGCTATCACCCCCGGCACGCGGCGCAAGTCGCGCCCGATGAGCGATACGATCACACAGTCGGGGTGCACGTGCAACTGCACGGGGATGGCATCGTCTGCAGCGACACTGGATGCGTGCCGCGCGACGCGGAAGCGACGAGGCTGCCCATCGCGGTCCGTGGCGGTGAGCGTCACGTTCTCGACGGCGTTCAGCACAATGGGCAGCACGTCCTCATCCACGACGAAGTTCATCGTCTCGGGCGTATCGCTGGTGAAATAAACGCTGATATCCTCGGCGGCGACCCGGGCCAGAGTATCCCGTTCCACCTGCGGCTTGCAATACTCCTCGTCAACGCGCATGCTGAGCGGCACCACTGCGCCGGAGTGTGCGACGCCCGTGACACCGTGCTCCCGGGTGCGATCCACCTTTGCCTCAGCGACGATGAGCGTTCCCTCTCCGTCCCCCATCGGGGACAGCACGCGCAGGGGGATGCCGTATTCCATCGCGATCTCGGCAGCCCTGGGATGCAGGACTTTCGCCCCCTGGTGCGCCATCTCGCAGATCTCCCGGTACGTGATCGTGCCCAGTGTTCGCGCGTTTGGCACGATGGTCGGGTCCGCCGTCATGATGCCCGGGACATCCGTGAAGATCTGCACCTCAACGGCATGCACGGCCGCGCCAAGGGCCGACGCGGTAGTATCGCTGCCGCCTCTTCCCAGGGTGGTGATGGCGCCGTGCTCATGGGCGGCGGCACCTCGCGTGACGCCCTGAAAGCCCGCCACGACCGGGATGGTGCCGTCGCTGAAGCAGCGCTGAATGCGGGTCGGATCGATGGCGAGGATGCGCGCCGCGCCGAACTTGCGATCGGTGACGATCCCCGCCTGACCGCCGCTCAGCGCGACCGTGTCGCAGTTTCCCAGATGCCGGATCAGGTGCGCCATGATCACCGTGGAGATGATCTCGCCGCACGCCATGAGCATGTCCTTCTCCCGCGAGGCCATGTCCGGCCCGATCTCCTCCGCAAGCGCGATGAGCGTGTCGGTGGCGTACGGCTCGCCCTTTCGGCCCATTGCAGAGACGACGACGACAGGGTGATACCCAGCCTCCCGCGCCCGACACACGTGCCGCACCGCTGCCTGGCGCTGCTCAGCCGTACGCACCGACGTGCCGCCGAACTTCATCACTAATGGTTTGATGTCGGTCATGGCTACCACTCCACCCCGGGGCCTTCGCCGCTCTTCAGATCCAGGCCGAACTCTTTCGCCAGCGCTTGGCACGCGCGTGGCCCATCGTTGCGGTCGATTATGCAGAATATGGAGTCGTACGAATCGTCAGTGGAAAGCACCCGCACGCCATCGTGGTCCAGGGCACCAACGACCGTGGCCATGATGCCGGGAAGTGATCGCATGTCCGGCGCGTATACGGTCAGCACAGCGCACTCCGGCGTTACGGTGAACTCCAAACCCAGCTTCCGGAGCGTCTCACTGGTGACATCGATCTCACCCTCGGACAGAGCGAAGCGAATGCCGGGCGGGAGCAGCTTGACCATGTCCACGCTCACCCCGACCTCCACGAGGGGCCTGAACACCGATGCCAGGGCTCGGCCGCCCTCCTCCGTCTTGATGGCGAAATGCGCCAGTCCTGAGCGCCACTCGATGCGACTCACCCCCCGGGGCGGCTCAAAGCCCAGGCGGCGTGTGGCTACGGCAACACTGGGTTGCTCTGTCGGCTGGGAGTGCTCTTCCATCGGTTCATCATGCCTCCCGGAGCCGCATTTCGCTGCGGCCATCATCTCCCTTGCGGAAGCAAATGTGCTTGTGCCACCCAGCGTCCGGATGCGGATAGTCTGTACGGTAGTGCGCGCCGCGGCTCTCCGTCCGTGCCGTCGCCGCCGCTATAATGAGCTCTGCGACGGTCAGCATGTTCGTCAGTTCCAGGTGCTCCGGGTGGCGCGAGCCGTGCCCGCCCCCTGTCTCAGTGAGCGACGCCAACTCATGGCTAGCCCGGGCGAGCGACTCGCCGGAGCGTACGATCCCTACGTTTTCCGACATGAGCTGCCGCAGGGCCCTCCGAAGCTCCGCAGCGGGGCGCGGGTTGTTTCTCGCGGTCACGGGTGCGGCTGATTCGCCCGGCGCCGCCGACACGGCAGCCGGCTCCCTGCTCATCGCCCTAGCACATCGATCACCGAAGACGAGACCCTCGAGCATCGAGTTGCTCGCCAGGCGGTTGGCCCCGTGCACCCCGGTGCAGGCGCATTCCGCGCATGCGTACAGGCCTGGCACCGTGCTCCGGCCGTCGATGTCTACCAGAATACCACCCATGAAGTAGTGCGCTGCCGGCGACACGGGCACCAGATCGCGCCGGAGGTCAATGCCGTGTTCGAGGCACCGGGCCGCGATGTTGGGGAATCGCTCGTCGATGACTCCCGGCCGCAGCTCGCGGAAGTCCAGGAGCACGTGGTCCTCTCCGCTCTTTGTCATTTCAGCGACGATTGCCCGTGCGACGATGTCCCGCGGAGCCAGCTCGGCGCTCGGGTGGTACTCGGCCATGAAGCGCTCGCCCGCTGCATTCCGCAGGACTGCCCCCTCCCCTCGGGCGGCTTCCGAGATGAGGAACTTGGGGTACCCAGGTTTGGCCAGGGCTGTGGGGTGGAACTGGATGAATTCCATATCTACGAGCTCGGCGCCGGCGCGATACGCTGCCGCGATGCCGTCGCCGGTCGCAACGGGCGGATTGGTAGTTTCCCGATAGAGCTGCCCGATCCCGCCCGTCGCCGCGAGTGTGGCAGAGGCAAGCAAGCGCACATCCGCACCCGTAGGCAAATCCAGAGCCTGGGCGCCAATGCACCGGCCGTTCTCGGTCAGGAAGTCCAGCAGGAAGGTGTGCTCGAGGATGGTGATATCCTCCCCCGCGCGCACCTGCGCCGCAAGCGTCCGCTCGATCTCACGCCCAGTGGCATCGCCGAGGGCGTGGGCAATCCGTCGGGCACGATGGGCGGCCTCGCGCGTGAGCGCCAGACGGCCGTTGTGAGTGTCGAAGCGGCAGCCGAGCATCATCAGCTTGCCTACCTGCTCAGCGCCCCCCTCGGTAAGCACCCGGGCCGCCGCCTCGTTGCACAGGCCTGCAGCGGCCGATATCGTGTCTTCCAAGTGTAGTGTGGGCGAGTCTTCGCGCTCCCAGGCGACGGCAACGCCGCCCTGCGCGTACAACGTGCTCCCCTCGCTCAGAACATCCTTCGTGATAAGAGTAACGCGCCCCCGGCCGGCCAGGTTAAGGGCGGTCCACAGCCCGGCTATGCCGCTGCCCACGATGAGAAACTCAGACTCATGTGTCTCCACGGCGAGATGGCCCCTCTTCCGATGGCCTCTTCGGATCTGCCGCTGCGCGCTCGCCGGACGTCTCGGCGTCTCCGCCGCGCAGGCCGAGCGGCTCATTCATGCTTCCCGAGCGAAAGCCCTCCAAGTCGAGTGCGACGTATACGTACCCGATGCTCTTGAGCTTTCGGACGACAGCCTCCGCCGTTTCCGGCGAGGCCAGCCTCGGCACGTCTTTGGGCTCCACCTCGATCCTGGCGATCCGGTCATCGTGATGTCGAACGCGAACCTGCCGTATCCCCAGGGTCCGCAGGAACGCCTCGGCCTCCCCTACCATCCTGAGCTTCTCTACGGTGATCTGCTGATGATATGGGAACCTCGAGGCAAGACAGGCTAACGCGGGCTTGTCCCACGTGGGCAGGCCCCGCAGGCGCGAAAGCTCTCGGATCTCTGCCTTGGTCAACCCCACCTCCATGAGCGGCCCGATAGCTCCGATCTCGTCCGCGGCCATGTGCCCGGGGCGGTGATCGTAGGCGTCGTCAGCATTGGCTCCGTACAATACGTGCGCATAACCGTGCTCTCGCGCTAGCTTCCCCAGAGTCTGAAACAGTTCCTTCTTGCAGTAGTAGCACCGGTTGACCGGGTTGTTGGCGAAGTTCTCTATCTCCAGCTCCGACGTGCGGAGCACGAACTGCTTCACGCCGAACTGCTCGGCGATCCGTTGCGATTCCTCCAGTTCGGCTGCTGAGTAGGTCTCTGAGCGCGAGGTCGCTGCAGCGACCTGGTCGCCAAGCACGTCAGCCGCGGTGGCCAGAAGGTACGTGCTGTCTACGCCGCCGGAGAAGGCGACGAGGGCGCTGCCGAGCTCGGCGAGTCTCGTCTTCAGCGCCGCCTCCTTCTCTCTCGCCTTCTGCAGGTCGATCTCTGTTGATGGTCTCTGCGTGCTCAATAGCACTCACCTTTCCATCAGCGCCGGCGTACTGCCCCACTTGTATAAGCCGCGATACTGCTGCGCGGCTGTCGCCGCCCTCCCAACGCGACTGGATGGCACTTGCAAGTCGCCACCCGCGTTTCTCTTGCCCCACCGGGCATAGCTCCGTCAGCAACCCGCGCCACACATCCATCGTGACGCCACACCGCGCGGCGCCACGTCCCGGCCATGGAGCCGGGGCACCAGACCCCGGCTCCGACTTGCGCCACATCTGCATTCGCTCACACTCGCGGCCGGCAGCGCTCACTCCCCTGCAGTTGGATGCGCCTTGCCCACCACTTCCTGGATCGCCGTGAGCTCGGTGTCCTCGAGCCAAATGCCGCAGCATCGCGGGCATACATCGACGGTGACGCCCGGCGCGTGGCGCAGCTCCTTGGGCTCGAGCGTGATGGCGCAGCCCGGACACCGTCTGCTCATGATGGGCCCGTGCGTTTTCGTATCAACGGGCCGAAACTCGGCGTCCAGCCGCCCCAGGACCTGAAGATCGGTCTTGGCCAGCTCGGTCAACTCGTGATGATCGAACCACGCGCCGCCACACCGATCACATCCATCAACCGCAATCGTGTACACCTTCCGCTCCCGCATCGGTTGGCTGCACACCGGGCACAGTCTCATCGCCCCATCCTCCGTTCCACATCTGCCATCCGTTGTCGGGCGGGGATGCCTATCCCCGCCGGCCGTTGCCTTGGCTAACCACTGCCTTCCCTACGTCCTCGGCTTGCCGTACTGAATCCATTCGCAGAGCTGAATGCTCTTGAGCGCATCTCGGAAGTTCGTGATGGGCGTCTCATCGCCCCATCCTGCGTCCCACATCTG
>JAUWAU010000029.1 GCA_030601885.1 Armatimonadota bacterium | reverse complement strand
GTCGTGTCCAGTCGCGGACGCCGTAATCCGCGAGCCGTCAAACGCAGCGTCGGGAGATATCCAATACGCGCGCGGTGCACCACCAAACCCACGCGAATCGACTTCGAGAAGTGTATCAAGATACTTAAGTGAACCGTATTGCCTCTAGCCTACCACCGCATACCTCTACCGCGCCCCCCACGCATGCCTCTGCCGCCAAACCCCATGCCCATCCCAAAACCCATCCCGAATGGCCGACGGCCATACGGCAGGCCATAGGGATACATGCCGCCGTAGGATGGCATACCCATGCCAAAACCGGCTGCCGGCCAGCCGCCGTACGCTCCCATGGCACCATAGCCTCCCATGCCGCCATAGGCTCCCATGCCGTACGGCGCCGAGGGCATCATCCCAGGCGCATACGCCCCGAATCCGCCATAGGGATACCCGCCGGCGCCCAACGGACTGTAGGGGTTACACCACCCGCGCGCACCACCTGTCATTGGCCCCATCCCTCTGGGGCCTGTACCGTCCATACCTGGCATTCTCAAGACCTCCTTGTTTCGGGTGGCACGGGTCGCCGACGCGCCATAGCCGCTATGGCGACGGCGCGTAGCTCGCTACCCGTGCTACTCGCGTCCACAGTGCTCACGGCTTGGCCACCAAGCCGTGCCACCCGGTTGGCTAGCGTGGTCTCGTCATTTGCGCCCCGCACTTGGGGCACTTCATCTGATAGCAGGGCCTACCGCGCTGATGTGTGGCCGTTGCGCCGCAGCTCGGACACACGCAGTTGCCGCCCGGCCCCAGGCCCATACCACCCATGCGGCCTCGGCCGCCACCGCGTCCCGCGCCCTGACCTTGGCCAGCACCTTGTCCCGTTCCGGATCCACGTGGCATCTACGTTACCTCCCGTACGCTAAGATGGCTCTGCAGCTTCGCGAACATTTCGCAGAACGACTCAACCCATTCGGGAAACGCATGCGTGAGCGTCTCGCCGCGCGAGTATGCTTCAGCTATGGCCCGCTCCTGCGGGATGCGGAGCAGTACTGGAAGGTTCTCCTGGACACAGTACTTCTCCACACCGGCATCGCCAACGCCGTCGCGATTGATGATGATCCCACAGGCGACGCCCAGACTGCGGCACGTGTCCACGGCTGCGCGCAGATCGCTGAGGCCGAAGGGCGTGGGCTCAGTGACCAGGATGCAGTAGTCGCTCCCCTCGATGCTCTCCTGCATCGGGCAGGCAGTGCCGGGCGGCGCATCGACTAGGGTGATCGCGTTGCTGCGAATGTGCTGCTTCACGGCCCTTGTCACGGGGCCGCTGCGCTGCTCGCCCACGTTGACACGGCCCTCATAGAAAGCAATGCCGTCGGCTGTGGCGCCGATAGCGATGGCGCCGACATTGCGCTCCGCCTCGCTGATGGCGTCCACCGGGCAGACGTAGGCGCAGGCGCCGCAGCCCGAGCAGAGATTGGGGAAGGTGATGATGGCCTCGCGGATCACGGCAATTGCGCTGAACTCGCATACCTCGGCGCACCTCCCGCAGCGCGTGCACACGGCTTCGTCCACCTGCGGCGCCAGGATGTGCACCGGCTGACGCTCCGCGATGCGCGGATGGAGCAAGATGTGCGCGTTCGGCTCCTCGACGTCGCAGTCGAGGATCTCTACGTCTCCCGAATGGTCCTGATTCAGCGCCACGGCGAGGCTCGTCGCCACCAGAGTCTTGCCCGTGCCGCCCTTGCCTGCTGCTACGCTTATGGTCATGTGCGTCACGTCTGTGCAGCGCTCCTAAGGGTCCCCAATGCCGCAGCAGCGCCCCGGGGGGCACTCCGCGGGTGGGCCCTCCGGGCGTCGCTCGCACATTCCGACGCCCGTGCAGCTCTTGCCGCCGACGGCGAAGGCGGAAAGCAGACGACTCACGCTATGGCTCCCGCACTCCTCGCAGGTCGGCGCCCCGTCGCCCGGTCCGGTGAGCACCTCCGTCACCGTGCCGCAGTCCTCGCACTTGTACTCGTAGATCGGCATAGCCCTCGCCCCTCGGTGGACTACTTGGCCTTATCTTCGAGCTCCTGGATCTGCTTTTGCAGATCGTCGAGCTGCTTCTTAAGGGCATCAGCCTGTGCCTTGAGATCATCGACATTGGCCGGCTGTGCCTGAGGCGGCTGGGCGGCCACGCCCATGCCACCGCCCATGCCCATGCCGGGTCCCATGCCGCCGCCCATACCCATGCCACGACCACCGCCCATACCCATCCCACGGCCACCACCCATGCCACGCCCGCCGCCCATGCCACGACCACCGCCCATACCCATACCGCCACCCATCCCCGTGCCCGGACCCATACCGCCACCCATCCCCGTGCCCGGACCCACTCCACCTCCGCCGCCTATGCCGAAGTGCGCGGGCACGCTGGGCCCGGTCAGCTCCTGGAGCTGTCCGCCCTTGAAGGCCTCAACGAGCTGCCGCACGGTGCCCTGCGCCCCGACGTAGGTCTTGATTCCACCGGCGGAGAGCGCCTGGTACGCGTTGGGCCCGTAGTTGCCCGCGATCACGGCCTCCGCACCAGCGTTCGCGACGAGTTGTGCCGCTGCAATGCCGGCCCCGGAGCCCTGCATTGCCGCCGTGTTCTCCATGGCCTCGAACTGCATGGTGTCTGTGTCCACGATGAGGAAGAACCCGCACCGGCCAAACCGAGGATCGGCTTGAGCATCGAGTGCATCCCCGGAGGAAGCAATTGCCACTTTCATTCCAAATCGTCCTTTCTGGAGGGCTGGGGTGCGCCACCGTCGTAGGGGCGACCCGGCCGGGTCGCCCCTACTGTCGCGCGCGGAAGATCACTACTGGCTCCCTCCCAGGCTCTCGATCTGCTGGCGGACCTGATCGAGCTGCTGACTGAGCATCTCGGCCTGCGACTTCAGAAACTCAAGCTGCGCCCGAGGGTCGGGCGGCGCGCCGAAGGGCCCCCCGGGCACTTGCCCCGGTTGCGCCGCCATTGCCGCGGGCCCGCCCCAGGGCATCGTGGGCATTTGACCTGCCTGCATTCCCTGCCATGCCGCCTGCATCTGCGGCGTCGGCCACTGTTCCGTCATGAGGTACTCGGCGCACGGCCCCAAACCGCTCGCGCTACGCCCTACCCAGCCCGGGCTGAAGCCGAAACGCATCCACCCGGGCAAGCCAGTCATGTAGTACATGTTGCGCCAACGCATTCTCATCTTCTCCTTTCTGAGGTAGAAACCGGCTCACTATGCTGAACGAGACGGAACTGCCCTCTGCCCGCGAACTCCAGGATGTCGCCGGTTGCCACCTTTACAACACGGCCCTCGAACGCCTCGTTGAGCGCCGCAAAGGCACGCCACCCCGTGCAATGGCACGGCGCGATGGCCTCCACGCCCATCCGGTACAGGTGCTCTGCCGTTCGCCGAATCGTCGGTTCATCCGCCCCGACCAGATGCGTCCCGCCGACGAGGGCATGAACGTGGTCGCTCCCCGCAAGGCGCTGAGCCCGGCGCACGATGTTGCACACGCCTGCATGCCCGCAGCCGGTGAGCACCACCAATCCGTCCTCGAGCCGCGCCACCAGCGACACGTCGTCGCGGAAATCATCCGCGAGGAGCGCGCCGGCTTCCTCGATGTACAGCTTGCCGGAGGCGGTGCTGCCATTGGCGTTCTGTGCCACCTCCCCGGTGGTCCACAGCCACTCACCCAGTTGGACCGGCTCGGCGGAGAACACCAAGTCGGCTCCCAGGCGTTCGTATTCGTCTGCGGTATGCGGAGGACCGATGTACCGGCGTGCACCTGTCCTTCGGAGGGCGTATCTCGGTCGGAAAGCGAGGGGATGCGCGACCACCTGTGCGCCGCCGAGCCTGGTAAGGACAGCCTCAAGGCCGCCCGTATGGTCGTAGTGCCCGTGGCTGACGACGACGGCATCCAGTGGCGCCAATGTAATGCCCATGCTGTCCGCATTCTGCACCGTGGCGGCACTCGGCCCGGCGTCCAGCATCACCCGGGCATCCGGCGATTCCACCAGCATGGACAGCCCATGTTCGCCCACCAGCCCGCGTCGGCTGAGGCTATCCTCGCATAGGATGTAGATTCGCAAAGCGCATTCTGCCATTTGCTCTCGACGGCTTTCAGTGCTCACAGGTACTTTCGCCAGGCTTGAGATCTCCCGTCGCCAGTTGCCTCAAGGCCTCGGCCACCGGGCCCGAGACACCGATTATGACCGCGATGCCGAACTGCTCGAAAATGGCCCGGGCGCGCGGCCCCATGCCGCCGGCCACGATCGTGTCCACGCCCAGTTCGTTCAGCATCCGCGGCAGCCGACCCGGCTCGTGGCCGGGATTGGCCATGCTTTCCTCGCGTGTCACTGCCCCACCGTCCAATTCGGCCACTACGTACCTCTCGCACCGCCCGAAGTGGGCGGCGACTTCGGTTCCGTCAGCGGCGAGCGCCACTTTCATTTCGTGTCACCGCGTCTATATGTATTTTGCATACACACTCGACCAAGAAGAAGCCGCAGCATCTGCGGCTTTCCCCGAGGCCTACAGTTTGCTGCAATCCTCGGCGAACTCTACCATGGCCGTACCCCGGCGTGCGAGCACGGTAGCCCAGTCTTTGAGGTGCTGGCGTCCGAGCGGCGTGATGTCGTACATCCGCCGGTTTGGCCCTCCGGGCCCGGGCTCCCAGTGCGAGACCACGCATCCGGTTTGCTCTAAAGTGCGCAGCGTACGGTACACCGCGCCCACGTCGATCTCCGAGTCCGTCAGCTTCGCTTGCTGCACATGGGCCAGGAGTTCATACCCATATTGCGCCTCCCGGGCGGCCAGCAGGTGCAGCATCTGCGGCTCCACCAGGCGCGAGAGCTTCCCCAGAGAGCACGAACACGGCCCAAATTCTCTTCCGTGCCGGTGGCACTTGCCCCGGGGCATTTGGCGGTCACCTATATGTACTTTACATATACCAATTCGGCCACCGTATGTCAAGTGGTTTTCCGCCCAGAGGTGTGAACCGGCCAACACCAGTCACGCACACGGGGCAGGGGCGATAGGAACTGAGGGACTTGCTCCTCAGAAGAAGGAGCGCGCAGTGGCACGGAGGAAGCACCGAAGCGGAGGTCAGCAGTTTTGCGCGCAATTGGCGGGATCTCAACCGTAATGATGCTGTGGCTGGTGATGAGCATCGCGCCGGCACAGCAGGGACGGCGCTATTACGTGAGCCCGGCGGGCTCGGACGAGAATGCGGGCGCCCGGGCGGCGCCGCTGAAGACGATCGCCCACGCGCTCGCGTTGACAAAGCCGGGAGACACGGTGATCGTCGCGGACGGGACGTATGGGGAGTCCTTGGAGCTGCGGCGCGGCGGCGACGGCGACGCCCGGCGCCTGACGCTGCAGGCGGAGCATCCACGGATGGCCATCATCGCGCCAAAGGACCGGGCGCTGACTCTGGAGGCCGATTACGTAACGGTCCGCGGCCTCGTCTTCGACGCCCAGTACGGCAATAACACGTGCGTATGGGCCAAGGGGCAGGGGATACATTTCATCGATTGCGAGATCCGCCGAGCCGGCCGCATAACTGGGCCCGGACGGTACGGCGATGGCCTCCAGTTCTTTGACTCGCGCGACGGGCTCGTGCAGGACTGCTACATTCACCACAACCTCGCCTCTGACGGCACGAGCCGCGATGACTCGCACGGCGTTCGCTTCACCTACTCCTACAACATGACGGTGCGCGGCTGCAAGATCGAGCTGTGCTCCGGGGATTGCATCCAGGCGGATCCGAGCCGCGAGCCGTGGGACAACGTGTTGGTCGAGGACTGCGAGCTGTACGGTGGCCGCATGCCGCCGAACGACCCTTTCGCCCACCCGCGCTATCCGCCCACAATGGTGCCGGGCGAGAACGGCATTGACACCAAATGCGATCCGGAAGCGCCACGCCCGCGCATCGTCATCCGCAACTGCCTCGTCGGCGGCTTTCGCGGGCCGATAGGCAACGCGGCGGCATTCAACCTCAAAGAGCGATGCGATGCGCTGGTGGATCGCTGCACCGTGTTCGACAATGTGATCTGCTTCCGCCTCCGCGGCCCCGGCTCGCGCGGCGGCTCGCATGTCACGGTGACCAACTGCGTGATGCACAGCTCGGATATCGGCGTGCGCTACGAGAACAAGATCGAGCAATTGAGGCTCTGGAACAACACCTGGGGCGGGGCCATCCGGGAGGCCTTCCTGTCGGGGGGAGGATATGGAGAGGGGTTTGAAGTCAAGAACTGCCTGTTCCTGGCGCCGAGCAAGCCCAGCGAGGCGAGCGATCCGTCCAACCTCGCGGTCTCGACTTCGGCCTTCGTAGTCGCCGCCGACAACGACTGGGGACAAGGCGACTTCCACCTGGCTCCGGGCTCGCCGGCCATTGACAGAGGCGTGGCTCTGGAGCAGGTGAAAACGGATGGCGACGGCGTGCCCCGCCCACAAGGGGCAGGCTGGGACGTGGGCGCTTACGAGAGGCGGTAAAGGAGCGGCCGCGCATCCCGAACCGGCCCAGGGAGGCTGCCTCGGGTACACTGCTTGCGGTCAAGTCGTTGGCTGGCAGGCTTTGCTCCGGACGCCATATCATGATGGACTCAACGGCCACACTCCTCGTTGGACTCCTTGCGATATTCTTCGCCGGCTTCACCCAGGGACTCACTGCATTTGGGTTTAACTTGGTCGCTGTTCCGATACTGATAATGATCCTGCCGCCGACAATGGTCGTGCCGATGGTAATGATGCAGGCCGGCATGCTCACGATGGCCATAGCGCTCGAAGCGAGAAGATGGCTCGACTTGAGACGCATCTGGCCGCTCCTGGTTGCAGGCAGCATCGGGGTCCCGTTCGGAGCGAGAATCTTGACCATTCTGGACGTGAATGTGCTGAAGGTCCTCATCGGCGCCGTGATCGCCGCATTCGGCGTCGCCTTCCTGTGTGGTTTCCGAAGGGAGATCAAGAATGAGAAACTCGCCATGGGTCCCATTGGTCTTATTAGTGGTGTATTGGCCGGGAGCACCGGAATGAGCGGCCCGCCGGTGATACTGTTTCTCACGAATCAAGGCGTCGGGAAGCAGGTCTTCAGGGCGAACCTGGCGTTCTACTTCACCGTGCTCAGTGTGGTGGCCGCAATTGCTTTCGGCCGGGAAGGGCTCATCACCACAGCACTGCTGCGCTATGCCATGTTCCTCCTGCCGGCGATGCTCGTAGGAGGTATTGCCGGGATCAAACTGGCGCACACAGTGGAAGAAAGGCTGTTTCGCAGTATTGCTCTGATCATAGTAACCCTCGCCGGCATCGTCGCAATGGCCTCCGGCCTGGGCGTGCTGTGACATCATAAGCGGCTAGACGCAAAAGGGCAGGAACGACTATGCCGGTTCGCGTCGTCATCGCGAGCAGTATGGCCATCGCCTTCGTGCTGGCCTGTTCTCAGCCGACCGCGGCCCAGGCGGCGTGGTTGGCGCCGAAGACGGCGACTATTGGCCGGGCGGATCAACAAACGCGGTGCCGAGGAAGCACTCGCTTTTGCCTCTGGGCCGAGGCCGGGCAAGAGGTTGTGCTTCAAGTGACGGCTGGGGCAGGCCGCAGCGACGTCCCCATCGCCGTCAGGGGGCGCGAGGGCACGCCGGCGGTCAAAGCCGTAGCGGCAAGTGGGCGAACGACCACGATCCGAGTGACACCAAGGGTCACCGGGCTCCTTTACGTTGACGCCGATGGGGCAGCGAACTACTACACGCTCGACGCCAACACGCAGTGGCTCTCGATGCTCGCCTCGTCCGTGGGCCCGCTGCACATCTTCGGACAGGCGGCCCGGCGCCTTTACTTCCTGGTGCCGGAGGGCACGCCTGCGTTCGACGTCTACATCGCGGGCAGTGGGCAGCGCGAGGGTGCACGTGTCGAGATCTTCGATCCGGACGAGCGCGCGGTTGCCGAGATCGCCACGAAGACGCCGCATTCGGTACAGCGGTGCGTCGAGGTCGCCGTGCCGGCGGCTCATCGGGGCACAGTGTGGTCGCTGGCCGTGGGTCCGACCGATGACGCCGTCTTTGAGGACTGCGAGCTGCGGCTCGCCGGCGTGCCCGGCTACGTGGCGGAGACGGCGGACCGGCTGGTCGTGCCCATGGGGGCGATGTGGGAGGTCGGCCCGAGCGCCTGGGCCGGGGTTCTTGCACGCGACTCCCGGCTTGCCGTCTGGCGCGAAGATGCAAATCAGCGCGTGCCGGCCGTGACCGATGCGCTCCCCGACCTGCCCGGCGTCGATGGCGTGGACGCTGCTTGCGCGGCCAACGAATGCGTGGCCTTCCAGCTGGTCGTCAGCGCCGCCGAAGAGCTGCCCTCGGTCGGCATCGAGGTCGGGCCGATCACCATCGACGGCTCCCTCGCTTCGTCCGGCATTCGTGCGACAGTCAATCCACTCGGGTTCGTTGGGGAGGAGATGGGGAAGCGCTTCCCCGATAAGCTCCTTCCGGCAGGACCCGTTCGCGTTCCGCCGCGCGGGCAGCAGAGCTTCTGGGTGACCATCAGGGTGCCTCCGGGCGCCGCGCCCGGCGAGTACCGTGGCCGTATCACGGCGAGCATCGACGGCGTAGGTGAGCGTACGTTCCCTCTGGGCCTTCGCGTCCGGCGCCTTGGCCTCCCACAGCGTCCCACCTTCCGCTTCAGCGTTGGCGTGCCGCGCCCGGGCACGAGTGTGACCGACGACATGCGGCTCGCCTGGTGGCGCAACGTTGCCGAGCACCGCATGAGCGTACGCACTATCCGGCCCGCGCCGGCGTTGTCATTTGACGGCAACGAGGCGGCGCTGGACTTCACCGAGTTCGACAAGGCCGCCTCATATCTCATCGAAGAGCTGGGCATGAACTACCTACAGCTCCCCTATGGCTATCTCGTCGCCGGGCACGACAGCAGCTTCAAACAGAGCTTCGGCCCGTTCGGCAAGCACCACACCAGCGACGAGTTCGCGGCCAAGTGGGTGAGCACAATTAGGGGTGTGGCGGCGCACCTGAAGCAGAAGGGCTGGCTCGACTACTTCTTCCACAACTTCTGGGACGAGCCGACGGCCGAGTACCGCGAGCAGGTGACACAGCTTGCACGCCTCATGCAGCGCGCCGATGGCGACCTGCGGCCCATGGCATTCGGTGTTGCGGTCGCTGAGCCCTATTATGATACGCTGCCAGACTGGCTGATGACCTTCCGCAGCTATGCCGCCGTACGCGACTTGGTCCAGCAGCGCCGTCAGCAGGGCGATCGCATCGGCGTCTACAACCCCGAGGTCTATGACGTGACGCTGCCGCCGCTGCTGGTCCGGGAGCTGCCCTGGTGGCTGTGGCGGGAGCGGATGTATTCGTGCCTCATGTGGACCATCGGCGCCTGGCGCGGACGGTACGCCAGCGGCGCGCTGGCGAGCGTCTGGGTATATCCGCACGACCGGCCTCCCTACCTCCTGGACTCCGTGCGCTGGGAGCTCACCCGGCAGGGACTGCAGGACTACGACTACCTCACCATGCTTTCTGCCAAGACGGCCACCTTGCGGCAGACCCTTGGCGTCGCCGCGAAAGAGCTGCCTGACACCTACATAAGCGATCGCATCTGCGAGCAGGTGGTGGGAGAGTGGTACTTCGCCGACTTCGGTCGCTCGGCCGATCGCTTCCGCGCCGCTCGTGAGACCCTGGCGGCGGAGCTCGAGCGCATCGAGCAGCGCCCGTACCTGCTGCTCAAGGAGCCATGGGCTGCTCGTGTGGGTGAAGACACTGTGGCCGTCTCCGGATGGGTTGAGGACGGGGCCACGGTCGCTGTAAACGGACACAGGCGGAACCCCGGTGCGGGCGGCGTCTTCAGTGCGCTCGCCACTCTCCGCCCGGGCCCGAACGACATCACCATCGAGGTCGTCAAGCGGGGCGAACGCACGCGAATCGGCCGACACATCACGCGCTCCTCCTGAACGTGCCGGCCGCAGATGACGTGCCGCCTCACGGGGGCCAGAGCGAGTGGCATCGGCACACGATGAAAAAAACAAAGGAATGATGGCGGCCGGGGTGAAATAGCCACAGTCAGGCCCGGTGGCCGCAGGTTTCGGGATCAACCGACACCGGTCTGGCACGGCGCTGCATGAATCCCACGTCACTACTGGGACGAGTGAGTGTGTCACGGCCAAAAGTTCTCCAGTTGATCGCGCATTTGTCGGCAGGCGGAGCCAGCAAGGTCGCCATTTCGCTGGCCCAGTTGCTCCGTCATGAGGGGTACGATGCGACTCTCGTAGCTGGCACGCGGACCGGCCCCGAGGGAGAGATGATAAGCCTTGCGCGCCAATGCGGCGTCCCGGTATCTCTAATGGGCACGCTGGTCCGCGGTCCTCGCCTGACTCTGGATCTGGCCTCCCTCGTCCGGCTCACCAGGATGCTGAAGCGCGGTCGTTTCGATATCGTGCATGCGCACTGCAGTAAAGCAAATGTATTGGCACTTCTCGCTGGCCGTCTCGCTGGTGTGCCCGTGCGTCTGGCACATGTCCACGGATGGATGTTCAGGGACTCGACGCACGCGCTCCCTCCGGCCGCGCAGGTGCTATGCTTGCGCGCCATCTGCCGCTTAGCGACCCGCATAATCGTCGTTTCGCAGTCCGATGTACAAACGGGCCTTGCACACGGGATCGGCAGGCAGAGCCAATACGCAGTCATCGAGGAGGCCGTGGAGTTCGACAGGTTCGCCCGACCGCCGTCGCACCCGGGGGCAGTACGACGCGACCTCGGCCTTGCGCCATCGGACCGGGTCATTGGCACCGTAATGCGCCTGGCGCCACAGAAGGCGCCGCTGGACTTCATCGAGGCTGCAGCTCACGTTCGGGCGCGGATGCCCGAAGCCAAGTTCCTCATCGTCGGGGATGGTCCGCTACTGAATGACGTCAAAGCCGCAGTGGCGGAGAGGCATTTGGATGACGCTGTGCTCATGCTTGGCTATCGACGAGATGTACCGGCGCTGGTCTCCGCATTTGACGTCTTTGCGCTGTCCTCGCTCTGGGAAGGCTTTCCCATCGTGTATCTGGAGGCAATGGCAGCGGGTAAGCCGGTGGTGGGGACCGACGTTGATGGTGCATCCGAGGCGGTGGCAGATGGGATGACGGGCATCCTCGTGCCGGCACGTGATCCGATCGCCCTGGCCGATGCGATCCTGCGAGTGGCCGCCGATCCGGACCTGGCCCAGCGCATGGGTGCGGCGGGCCGGCGGCGGGCAGCGGAGTTCGACGTAAACCGCATGATCGAACGGGTCGGCCGACTCTACCGGGAGCTTCTCAGGGCGGAGGAGTCCGTCCCTCTAACCGACAGGTCCAGCTCCGGGCGATCTGGCACAGCAGCAGAAAGACTGCCGTGACTCGATTTGGCTCAGTTCCGTTGGCGCGCAGATGAATGAAGGCGCAGCCGCGCCTAACGAGAACGGGCCCACGCAGGCGATCCGATAGATGTACATCGCTTGCCCTGAGGTACGAGGCGAGCGATCACAGCACGCATCGATGTGAGAGAGCTACCGCGCCCACCAGCGAGGGGCTGGTCCTGAAAGCTGTCTGCCGGAGCTCTGTGCCGCGCGGTGAGACTCGGGGCCGGGGCCAAGACGAGGAGGCGAGAGCTCGCCGGTGTTCGCTCGCCGAAGCGGAAGGGCAGTGGCGATGTTCCGCACCACTTCTCGCAGCCACAAGAGGGCGCTCTGTGCTCAGAGTGATAGTAGTTGCCTACATCAGGTGCCGCGATATCGATGTCTAGTTTGCGCACAATGACTGAAGCCGTGTTGATCGGCGACGGGCAAGCTTCGCGGTCTGCGTGCGCTGCCGTGCTATTCCGTGAAACCTACCCGATAGCCTGCCGCCCGTAGCTAGACGGGGACTGCATGGGAGGGCGGAACGTTGCCTGTGGCCAAGCGCAGAAGGCTACGGAGCATTATCGCCGCTGATTCTGCAGCAGTGGCCGTCTCTGTTACTGCGGCTGACGGGCTGGCCGCAGTCTCCGAACAGGTCGCATTCGCTCCTCTCGCCCCAGAGTGGCTTTCGCGAACGATCCTCATCACTTGCGGGTGGCTGACCGCGCTGTATGTGACGGGTGCGTACGAATCGGGGTATCTGCGAATGCGGGGGCGCTCGCTATATCTTACAGCGCTCGCTACTGCACTCGCAGCAGCCATGTGCGCCGGGCTCTTCTACCTGCTGCCTGCCTGGCGCATGAACAGACTGGCATTCGGCGCATTCGTAGCGCTTGCGGGCTTGCTGCTCACCGGGAATCGCCTCATCTGGCTGCGCTGGTACCGACCGGATAAGACAGGAGCCATCATTGCCATCGGGGATCACGAGCTGCTGCTGACGGTTTGGCGACACATAGGCGATGAGTCCCGGCTCCCACGCATACTGTGGCTTGTCGCAGATCGCGTCTATACTGCCGCGGAATTGGCTCGCCTGACGCCGGATTACCCTCACCGGGTCCGGATGTGCAGCGTGGAACGAGCTGAGGAGATACTCGCCTCAGATGGGGGCACGCATACGGTCATCACAGATGGAATCATTCGGTCCGAGGGGGTCGCAAACCTCCTGACACGGGCCTCACTGCGAGGCGCGCTTATGGCAGACCCCTTCAGTTTCTATGAGATGACCACCGGAAAGTGCCCGATATTTGCAGTTGACGGGCGCTGGGTATTCAACGCGACAGCCCACAGGCTGCCCCCTTCACCGCTGCTGTGCAAGCGGCTGCTCGACTTCGGCGCTGGTCTGATTGCAGGTGTCTTCGCCCTACCGATACTGCTCTTAGCCGCCGTTGCGATTGTGGCGGAGTCCGGTTTTCCCGTCATCTATGGCCAGCGACGGATGGGACGCCACGCTAAACGCTTCACGCTGTGGAAACTCCGGACCATGCGCAGGGATGCCGAAGCAGCGACGGGACCGGTCTGGTCGCCGCCCGACGACCCGCGGGTGACACGTGTGGGCCAGTTCCTCCGGCGCACCGGCATCGACGAACTGCCGCAGCTCTGGAACGTTCTGCTGGGTGAAATGAGCCTTGTGGGGCCGCGCCCCGAGCGCCCAGAGATCGTCGCCGAATTACGCCGCCGGATCCCGCTGTACATGCAGCGACATGCCGTTCCGCCGGGCATCACCGGCTGGCGGTCAATCAATCGGGGCGGCGACACGTGCCTCGAGGACGTCGTGGAGTCCCTCGGTTACGATCTGTACTACGCCAAGAACTTCTCACTCAAGCTCGATTTGCGCATACTCCTCCGCACTTGGCAGATGGTCGTGGCGGGGGCGAAGCCCCAGGCGCGACGGCGACCGCGGGCTGAGAGCGTCGCCGGGGAGGAAGGTAGGCCGCGAGTGGCGGCGGAGAAGATGGCAGCGGGGCGCCCACAGCCGCGTGGCTGACGCATAGTGACGCACTGGGTCAGGTGGAGGACGTTCGACGTGGAAGCAGATGACTGATTCGTGCTTCATTGCATAACCCAACGCAACATCCATGGCTACGCCAGAGGCCATCAGCAATGTTGCGTCCTTGTGACTCTCTGCGGCGCCGCAGGCACTATCCAATTCACACTTGCGCGCTCCGTTGCTCCCCCCCAGCCGCAAGCGAGGCCGATGGCGTGCGATGCCAGCAATACAGAGCTGTCAGCCGGTTAAGTTAGCCTGTCCCACGTGTGGTGGTAAGATCCGCTACGGCGGGACGACCAGTTCGTGCGTCAACTGTGACGCGACGTGGCCCTTGAAGGACGGCGCGCCGGTCTTCGTGAGCGACGATTTCTACTGGGGCGAAGTGCCGCAGGAGACGATGCGTGATATCCTCGAGAGAGCCGCGCGGGACGGTTGGCGCGAGGCAGCGGCGGCAGTTCTCGGGGCGACCGACGAAGCACTGTGCGATTACATCTCTGACGTGCGTCGCGCCGACTGGCGCTTTCTGATCCCCTTGACGCAGCAGAGCGTCGTCCTTGACGCCGGGGCCGGCTGGGGCACGCTCACGTTCCCCCTGGCGGGGGCGGCGGGGCACGTAGTGGCTCTGGAGGCCGTTCGAGAGCGCGCCGAGTTCATTCGCCTCCGACAGCGTCAGGACGGGATCCATAACGTCCAGGTTGTGCAGGCCGATGCCTGCGCTCCTCCGTTCCCGCCGGAGTCCTTCGATCTCGTGGTCATGACCGGCATGTTGGAGTGGCTGGCCGTCATGGACACATCCGGGGACCCGCGGGAGGTCCAGCTCAGCGCTTTGTCCAAGACGCACCGCGTTCTCAAGCCCGGCGGCCGACTGTACATAGGCGTGGAAAACCGCTACGGCTATAGCCTGTTCCTGGGCGCGCGTGACCACAGCGGGCTGCGCTTTACCAGCCTCATGCCGCGGCGGATGGCCGACTGGTGGGTGCGAGTCCGACGGCCCGACGGATTCTCGACACAGTGGCGCACACGGGCCTCGGGCAGCGCGTATCGAACGTACACGTATTCGCATGGAGGCTACAGGCGTCTGCTGCAGGAGGCCGGATTCAGTCACGTCGATGCATACGTGCCGATGCCATCGTACGTACATCCTCACTGCATCTTCCCCATTGGAGCCCGCAGCGCCCAGCGGTTCTGCCTCGGCCGCCTGTTCTGGGCGCGCTCGCTGAAGCGCAAGTGCCTCGAATGGGGCTGGCGGGTGGCGCTCGCATTCGGGTTGGCCGGCCCATTGGCGTATTCGTTCAGCCTTGTGGCGCGGAAGGACAGCTAGTCGGCGATGATCCAGTGGCTATCCGATGCGGTGTTGGCCAATTGGCGCGAGCTTTCGGACGGGCAGCCGCGGCCCCGGCGGCTGGTCGCCGCACAATACGGGCACAGCGGACACCCGACCTCCGCCGTGGTCGTTTTTCTCTTTCCCCCCGGCGCGCGAGACCCAGTTGTGGTGGCGAAGGTTCCGCGGACGCCGGGTGGGGCCGAGGCACTCCGCGCCGAAGCGACCGCACTGCAGCAGGTGCAGTCGGAACTGCGTGAGACCGATCTTTCCGGCGCCCTGCCCCGGAGGGCGCTTCTGCTCGAAGAGGCGGGATTGACGGCGCTAATCCAGTCCTTCGCCCCGGGAGCGCCGATGGCGAGTAGGTCGCGCTGGCGACCATGGGTGAGCCGCCGGCGAATAGCGGGCGACTTCGCCATTGCTGGTCGATGGCTCACCGAGTTTCAGCGCATCACTCAATGCGGCTCTACTGCCGTCGGCGAAGACGACGGGGAGAAGGGAATGCAGGGCGTGGCCTCGGCCTGCGAGGGACAGTCCGCACTATCGGCAACAGAGCGCCGAGGACTCGAGCGCGCCCGGGCCGTGGCGGCAGAACTGAAGGGCGCCGAGGTCCCCTTGGTCCGACGCCACGGTGACTTCAGCGCGGTGAATCTATTGCTGCATGGCCGCAGATTGAGCGTCGTGGACTGGCGGCACTCACGGCCGGCGAAATCGCCTCTGTTTGACGCCCTCACCTTTGCGACCACGTACGGCTTTGAAGTGCTGCATACGCTATATCGACCCATGCCGGCGGAGAAAGCGGTGGCGACGGCCTATTTCTCCGATTCGAGTCTTGCCCGCAGTGTCCGGGACTTCGTAGATGCTCAATGCACCCGTCTGGGCGCACCCGTCGGCCTGGCCGGAGCGTCGCTGCCCTTGGTGGTCGCCAAGTTGGCGACACGAGAGAAGAAGACCAGTGCGTCGCATCCGCAGTATGACCGCCGCGGGCGAGCGATTCTGAGGGTGATCTTGGAGGGTTTCGCTGCCGCGCCGGCATCTCATTGGCTCTTTGGCGGCGATTCGTATGTCGCATAGCTCTCGAGGCGCGCGCTGGCGCGTAGTGCGCCAGAGCCTCCGTCGAGGTTCGGCGATGACGTGATGCTTGTGGGCACATCGACCCAAAATCAATTCCCGGATGTCACCGGACGGCTCGTCTGGCTGTGTCATCTGGGCCTTCTGGAGTTGAACGGCGACACCATCTGCTCCGCGAATACTCTGCGCATGGCGTCCATGGCCGGCGCGCGCCTCGTGCCGGTTGCCTTTGAGCGCCGGCATGTTCTGGGGGATAACGAGCGGCGGTGCGCCGTTCGCGAGCAGTTTGCCCGTCGGGGCATACCGGAGCCGCTCTACGTGCCGCGGACACTGCCGGGATTGTATCGAGTAACCCGCTGGTTGACTCGACTACCGCAGCAGGAGCTTCCGGCTGCTACGATACTCGCCCAGACGTCCTGTGCGATGCCGGCCATAGCAGCCCACGACAGGCGCGGCGTGCCCATCCTGTGGGACATGCGCGCCGCGCTGCGTAAGGATGTCGTAGGCTACTGGGGCGGGCAGTTGCTGCGCTCGAGGCTCCTGGGCCCGCTTGCGCGCCATTACGAGAGAGCCGTCATCCGCCGCGTAGCAGGCATCCGGTGCGTGTCGGAAGCGCTCGGCCGGTACTGCGATGAGCAGTTCGACCGGCGGGTGCCCTGGTTCGCCGTGCCCAACGTCGCAGATGCGACGCTTTTCCGTTACGACCCCGAGACCCGCCGGGTAGCTCGCAAACGGCTGGGCCTGACGGAGCGCTTCGTACTGATCTTTGCGGGAGGCACATACCACTGGCAGTGCATTGACGAGATGCTGGCATTGTTCAGGGAACTGAAACGAGACGTGCCCGAGGCGTTCTTGCTCGTGCTCACGCCACAGCAAAGCGCGTTCGCCGAGAAGCTGTGCGACGCCGGTATCGGGGCGGACGATGTGCTGCTGACTTGCGTGCCGCACACCGAAGTGCCATCCATCATGGTCGCCGCCGATGCCGGGATGTTGCTGCTCAGGCGCGGCCTCAGGAACACTGTCGCGTGGCCGACGCGGTTCGCCGAATACCTCGCGTGCGGCGTGCCGACCGTGATTGGCCCGAAGGTGGGCGAGTGCTCTGCGTGGGTGCGGGAGAATCAGCTAGGCCTCATTTGCGACCCGGAACAGACCGGGGAGTGGCCGGAGGTAGTCGCCCGGCTTGCCGAGTGGGCCCCTGGCGGCGAGGAAGCGTTGCGCCAGCGCTGCCGCAGCTTCGCCGAGCGCCATCTGTCCATCGAGGCGAATGCACCCCGCATCGGCGAGTGGCTCCGAAGCTCCGCCCCATCGTGCTTCGCTTGAACACGCGCCACTCCCCCGCCTTACGGCCGCCTTCCGGTCTCCATGTCGTGCGAAGAGCTATCTCGCACCGAGGGCTGCGGCTCCGTGTCGGTCCCGGCGCCGGACTCGCCGGTCGGCCCTCTCGCCCGGGAGATCTGCTGGTCGAAGTCTGCGGTGCAGATGATACTAAGGAGGTACATTGATATGGGGGCCGTGTACACGACGCTCAGCGGGCGCGCGAAGAGCAGCATGAAAGGATACAGCGACACAACCACGAGAGGACCGAGCAGATAGGGCTTCTCCATCGCCTCCGCGTTACGCCAGGCTCGATACGCCGTTCGAATGATGAAGTACAGCCAGAGGCCGAGCAGAATCAGCCCGATCCAACCCATGCGAAAAAACCAGGCTGCGTATCCCGGATCCAGCGCCTCGCCGCGGCCCCGGCCGGGGATCCAGTAGCTGACCTGCTTGCCGAGCCCCGTGCCGCCGAGTCCCCAGAAATGCTCGGTGCCCTGCTCGTAGGCGTACTGGAACGTTAGGAGCCGTTGCGCCACGGTTGGGCCCAAAACGAAGCGGCCCGTGGCGGAGCGCAGCGTGCGGAACCGGGCAACGGCGACAGCAGGGGTCAATCTGAAGGCAATAAAGAGGCTGAGTTGGCCGATCAGTACCACGACGAGAAGAACGCCGGCAAGGCGCCGGCGCTGTCGCCCCCTCGTCATGGCCAGCAGTAGAAGCGCGCCGAGGAGAGCAGAGAGCATCAGCCCCCGGGTGAAGGTCACGACGACCCCGACGAGCGCGAGCGCGGCCGCCACGCCAAACAGCACTGCGTCCCGGCGCCGGTTGGCCAGCGCCGACAGCGTGATGGCCATGACGAAGGCCACGACCTGCGTGTGACCCCGCAGCGCCTCCCAGCCGCGGGCCAGAGCCATCGTCTCCGTCCGCACCGCGGCCATCCCGCCGGTCAGTGTCCCCGTGATGCCGCCTATGCAGCTCGCTAGGGCAAGGATGCACACAGTCGGTGCGATCGCCTTCGAGCGGAAGTAGGGCGAGGGGAGCCGGGCCACGAAGAACAGGGGCAAGTACATCAGGTACGGGCGCATCTGGTGCCGGATTAGCCCCGTCGGATTCCCGAGCGCTTTCCCGTACGCGGCGCAGATGATGGCCCAGAAGAGCACCCACAGCGCCGCCTTGATGCACGGGTGGTGCCAGCCGGGGCACTGCGGCTGCCAGATCAGGTCAAGTATGCCCAGGATCACGCACAGCAAGAGGATGCAGTCGATGAGATTGATGCCGAAGCCGACTCTCAGGACGACGGCGTCGTGCAGGAGCCTGATCGGAGAGAGGCATACCAGCGCGATGAACGTGAGAGTGCACGCATTGAAGAACGGCCCCGGCGCCCGGACCGCCGGGTCGATCTGTTGGAGATCGAGCCTGCTCTCCTCGGTCATCGCATTGTCTCCGTGCTTCGGAGCTACATGCCTGACGAGAGGCGACGCTTCGCCCCAGCGACGACGCATGTGTGCCGGAGGGTGTCCGCCACGCCGGTGTGGCGGCGCCTTCAGGTCGTTCAGTCACTGTTTTCATGCCCGGCTGCATTCCCGGTCGCCCGGGACGCCGTCGCGCTCATTCCCGCCGCTGTCAGGGTCTCACCTCTCGGCAACTGCGCTATCTGGGCGATCAGCCGCGTGGAGCTTTCGTCGCGCCACTGCCACGTAATGAAGCAATACAGAAGCACGTATGTGATTATGCCGCAGCCGTCTGCCAGCATCGCCGGCCACGCGAGTAGGTGCGCCAACATGGCAGCCAAGCCGGCGGCGGGTGCGAGGCAGACGCCTGCGACCACGATGCGCTTGGCCAGCACTGCGCTCAGCGGATTGAGGCGGAGCACCCACAGATTCACGCCCAGGCGTATGGCGTTTGCGGCCGTCAGGGCGATGGCGCACGAGGCCGCCGCGCCGACCGCTTGCCATCGCGGAATCCACAGCAGATTCAGGCCGATATGGACGGCCAGGCACACCGCGGCAATGATCATCTCGATGCCGGGCCGCCCCGACAACATGATCATCACCCCGACCGGGCCGGTAAGCATGTGTATCGCCCAGCCGGCAGTCAGGATCACGAGGGCCGGCACGCCGACGGTAAACTCGCCGCCGAAGACGCGCAGCACCGTGTGCGGGAACATGAAGAGGATGGCGTAGTACGGCAACGAGACGGTCACGAACCAGTCCAGAGCCGTTTTGTACAGACGCTGCGCCGCCGCGCTGTCAGTGTGAAGCAGGCCCGCCATAATCGGTGACAGGCTGGTCAGCAGCGCCCCGGGCAGCAGCATACCGACGCTCGCCGTGCGCAGCACAACGAGGTAGACGCCCACATCGCCGGACTCGGCAAACATCCCCAGCATCAGCATGCCGCTGCGCGTCAGGAGCATCCCCAGGAGCGTAGCGAACATCGCGGGCGCTGAATACGCCAAAAGCTCCCGATGGACCTGCCGATCCCACAGCGGCTCGAGAATGCGCTCGCCGCAACGGCCGAGCAGGAGCAGCGCCACCAGCGCGCCGACCGCACAGGCCACTACGTGCGCGGCCACAACTCCCACAACCTTCAAGCCCAGGGAAACGGCAATGACGGCGAGCGCCAAACGAACAGCGGGGACCGTAATGCGCTCGACGAGCACCTTGTGCGTGATCCGCGACAGCCCCTGCAGCGCCCCGGACCACGATGCGAGAGCCACAAGGACAGGCAAGGCGAGGGCGAACAGGCGCAGCACATCCACGACCGGCTTATGGAGAACAGCATCGGCCAGCCACGGTGCCGCCATCCAGAGGCTCACCGCCCCCGCGGCCCCGTACAGAGGCGCCAAGGTCACCGCGCAGGTGACCACCTTCCGGACTCGCCGCCAGTCCCCGGCGCTCGTGGCCATGGCGACAAAGCGCATGGCGCCATTGGCCAGCCCAAGTGATGCGAGCAGGCCAAGCAGCTCCACAATGGAAATTCCAATGGCGTACAGGCCGAGCTGGGCTCGGCCCAGCAGGCGGGCGACCACGATGACGAAAGCCAACGACAGCGCGCGATCGGCGAACTGACCGACGGCGGCTATCCCACCACCGGCGGCGAACTGCCTCTCCGCCGCACGATGGGAGCTCGTCTGCTCTTCGTCAGAGTTCGGCATTTCGCAACTACCCCGAAGATTTCGGCCGCAGGCCGTATTGTAGCGCGGGGTCTCGCGCCGTTGCCAAAGCGGCTATGGCGCGTCGGCGACCGTGTCCCGCCGGCTGCGGTGGCGTTGTAGTGCGGGGGCTCCGTCCCCCGCTTGGCCGAGGTGGCATGTCTTTGGCCATCGCACCCATCTTCATCGTTTCCGGGTGCCGCCCACCGGGCCATGACGACTGCCTCGGTGAATGGGTCGTCAGCGTGCCGATATTACCCCATGTAACCCAGAGACTTGAGGCGTTCTTCGACGCGCTCGCGCTCCGCGGCCGTGTAGGCATCCGCCCCCGTTTCGGCACGAAGCTCCGGTGGCTCTTCGGTGTACTGCACAGGACGCCGCGCCAGCAGCTCCGGCCGGAAGGCGGCCTCGAGCACGGCCCCATCCATGTACTCCGGCACGGCCTCGTCAAGGGCGTACAGCACGGTGGGGGCGATGTCGCAGACACTGGCCTCAGGAAGCTCGCCGGAGCGGAAGTCCGGGCCTGCGGCCATGAAGAGTCCCTGGAGCGTGTGGCCGGCCTCCCAGAGCACATCGCATTCTCCAACTTCCGCCAACGCCTTCCCACGCAGACCGTGAGGGAGAACGGCCACGCGGTCTTCCCGCGGCACGCCCACAAGGTCAGGCATGCAGTGGAGCGATTCACCCTCGTACACTTCATCGCGCCGAAATAGTCCTTCCGGCGCGAAGATGGGGGTGTTCGCGTTCGGCGTCCTGAGTTCGAGCAGGGCCTCGGCCACCTCGGCCACTACGGCATCGGTCTGTTCGGGCGGTACGACACCATGGGGTTGCCGGCCGCGTTCGTTGACGTACACGGCAACAGCGCGACTGGACGAGAAGGCGCGCGTCTGCTCCCAGATCACAGAATCAAGGTCTTCGGGCGCCTTGTGCCTTTGCAGCATTCCCAACAGCCTGGCTCCGAGAGGCCGGTGCCGAACGGCCCTCCGGACGGCGTTGCGCAGGCCTGAGGGCAGGGACGCCCACAGGCGAGTTGCAGCGCTTGAGGGCTGGGCGCGCGGGGCGTCGCCGAGCACGCAAAAGCCCTGCTCGGCCAAAAACTTGCTGGGGTCAAAGCAGTAGTCACACGGCGCTGCGCCGTGGTCCGAGACAACGAGTACGTTGGCGCCTTCACCCCAGATGTCCAGCAGGCGCGCAACAGCGTTGTCGATATGCATGAGGACGTGGTCGAATAGGTCCGGGACACGCGGGCTGACGTGCGCGCCGGCTCCCCGCGATCGCCAGAAGAAGTGCTGAATAACGTCCATCTGCTGGTAGTTTATGAAGGCTGCCTCGGGAGCGTATCTCTCGCACAGATAGATGAATGCATCGGTCTTGCGGTCCAGTTCCGCCTCGACTCTCTCGACCTCGTAGCCGTCGATGCCCCCGCGGTATGGGAACGGATCGAGGGCAGACGTGGAGAATTTGGCCAGCAAGCCGGCCTCCTCGGAGGCAGGATGTACGTGCCCTCCAAAGCCCGGTGCATCCATACCGGACACGACGAACCCGTTGATTGGCGGCGGAGGATACGTGTACGGAACGTTGTAGAGGCCCGTTGTGCGGTCTCGCTTCGATAGCAGCTCGAACACCGTCGGATAGAGCCGCGAGCCGCCGCGCGTGAGCACCAGTTGGCCCGAGGCACAATCCCACTGGGCGAAGTCAATGACGCCGTGCTTTCCCGGATTGACGCCGGTGAGGATCGTGGACCAGGCGGCGGGAGTCAGCGGAGGCACGGTGGAGCGCAGGATGGCGCGCACCCCGCGCTCGGCGATGCTGGCGAGGGCCGGAAGCTGCCCTCGCTCCAGGTACGGATCGAGGACGTCGAAGCATGCGGCATCGATTCCAATGATCAACAAAGGCGGCACAGTTGAAACTCCCGTGGTGTACGGCGGCGCAGCCCCCGTTCCTCGTCAATGCTGTCTTGGCGAGCGGCCGGGAGAGCGCTGCGGCACGTAGGTCTGTGGGCTATGAGCAGGGGCAACTGCGTCGTGCGCTCATCGTACGATCGCGCCGGCGACGAGCCCAGGCGTCCCACCTGTGACCTATTTCCTATTCGAGGGCCGTCGGGCCTTCTTCGCCTTCGGCTGCTCGACTGCAGACTGCGCGCCGCACTTCGCCGCCTCTAAGGCGGGTCCGCGCGCGGTCAAGACCGCCTCGACACATGCTATCGCTCATAGATAGTGCACGTCCAGTATGTCTCTTGGGCAGTCGTGATGCGCAGCCACGGAGGTGAACCCGACACGGGGCGCGAAGTTGCCCCGGCTTACCGGGCTGTCCACGCCGTCTTTCGTCTATTGCCCGATGGGAGCAGCATCCGGCTGGGAGTCATGGCACACTTCTCTCTGGACGAGTTTCTGCGCTACCTCAAACGGAGGGCTCTGAGAGCCCTGGGCATCTGCGTCGCCGTTGCGGCGGTGCTCGTTGGGCTTGCCTATTGTTTCTTGCGTCAGTCGTACGTGTCGGCGACGGTGATGATCCTGGTGCAACCCAGGAGCAAAGTTCTGTTCGGCACGGGCGTCAGTATCGGCGAGCTGTCGGCTCTGCTGCGGCAAGATCCTCGACTGGATGCCTACCTGCAAGTCGCCAACAGTCGTCGGCTTGCGGAGCGCATTGTGCAGCAGGAGCGGCTTATGGAGTTCTTCAAGGCCGACTCCCTCACCAAGGCCACTGACCGACTCGTTGTCGCCACGACCAGGATGGTGGAGCCGGGCGGTGTAGTGCGGGTCAGGGTGAAATTTCGCGGTTACACGCGGCTTCAACGCCTCCTGCGCCGCATCGAGCCACATCAAGACCCCTGCGCAAACAAGGCGCGGGACGTGGCGCTCGCCTATCAGACGCAGATCCAGGATCGGCTTAAGCGGCTGGGTATCACGCAGAGCCAGAAGTACGTTGACATGCTGGGCGAGCAAAAAGCCGCCCTGGAAAAGCAGATCGACGAGACCCAAGCGGAGTTCGCCGCATTCAAGAAGAAACACAAGCTGGCGAACCTGGAGGCTGATGCGGCCAACCTGGCTCAACTCTACGCCGACGCCCTCAAGATGGCGGACCAGGCCATGGCGCAGCATCAGAGCGCTCTCGGGGAGACGGTCCGCCTGGAGCAAGAAGTGGGCACCCTTCCCGAGACCGACGTGTCCACCACGGTGGCGGTCTCCGATGCCGTGGACGTTCTCGAAGCACGGATTGCCGAGCGTCGGGCCGAGCGGGCGCGGCTGATCGCGGTCGAGCGGCACAAGGAGTCACATCCTACGGTCCTCGCCCTCACGAAAGAGATAGATGAGCTCTCGCGGGAGCTCGTCAGGCTGGAGCCCCTGCGGCAGCGGTCGCAAGGCACGGCACCCGGGGCGGCGCATTGGGGGGTGCGGAGACGGCTTGCCGAGGTGCGGGCGATGGCCGATGGAGCCGGGGCCGCCCACGATGTGGCGAAGCTGGCTCTGAAGACTATTGAGAGTCGCGTGGCCGAGCTGCCCGACATCGAACGGGAGTATGTGAACCTGCAGATGCGGCTGGAGGTACTCAGCACCGCGTACAAAACGGTCATGGCCGAGTATCAAACCTCATCGCTGAACCGGCTCCGCGACGCCGGGGACTTGCAGGTCCTCGATGAGCCTGTAGCTCCGGAACTGCCCAGCGGTCCCCGACTCCGCAATATTGCCCTCGTGGGCTTCGTGCTGGCGTTTTTCCTTCAACTCAGCATTTGCCTGCACGGCTATCGGCGGGAGGTCGGCGGCAGAGGGAACGATTCGTAACTCAGCCTTCTACCTCTTCGAGGCAGTCGTCATGGCGCGATGCGCCACCCGGAAGCGATGAAGATCTCCGCGCTGAGGTTCGCGGGCTCTGTCTACTGAGGCAAAGGCGGCGGGGTTGGGCAACTCCGCCGTACAACTCGGCCTGTGGCCGAATACTCGGGGCAGGCTCGCGCAACCCGCGAGTCGGGTACTTCGGACATGGGGCCAGAGGTTCCCAGTGTGGCTCGCCTGGCCGAGGTGACATGGCCCCAGCGGTCACGGTGATCTTTGTCGTTTCCGTATGGGGCACGGCAATACGGCAGGTGCCCTCCAACTCGGGACGGGCACCCATTCCCGCCGACTGACAGGAGGCCCTTTGATGACTGCGCTGAAGCACTGCTTCGTAGGCTTCTCGCCTCTCGTCCTCGCACTCAGCATCTTGCTACTCCTCGCTGCCCCAGTGTGCCTGGCACAGCAGCGCGCCAAGCCGGCGCCGACGCACAAGGACGTCGCCTACGGGCCGCACGAACGCAACGTCATCGACATCTGGCTGGCCGACTCACCAAATCCCACGCCGCTCGTCCTATACATCCATGGCGGCGGATTCCGAGGCGGCAGAAAAGAGAGCCTCGCGGCCAACGCGCTGCAGCAGTTGCTGTCTGCCGGCATCTCGGTGGCGGCGGTGGAGTACCGAGTGATCTCGGATGCGAAGCTCCCGGCGGCACATCACGACTCCCGCCGCGCGTTGCAGTTTCTGCGCTCCAAGGCGACGGAATGGAACTTCGACAAGACCCGCGTCGCCGCGTTCGGCGGCTCCGCCGGCGCTCAGATCTGCATGTGGCTCGCCTTCCACGACGAGATGGCGGACCCGAAAAGCACCGACCCCATCGAGCGCGAATCGACGCGCCTGACGTGCGTGGCGACCAACGGTGGCCAGACC
Organism: Armatimonadota bacterium; assembly: GCA_030601885.1. Classification (GTDB taxonomy): domain Bacteria; phylum Armatimonadota; class Zipacnadia; order JAUWAU01; family JAUWAU01; genus JAUWAU01. The sequence continues at coordinate 58,265 of JAUWAU010000029.1, read as the reverse complement.
ACCATGGACTTCGACTGGTGGATGAAGCATATCCCCGGCTATGACAAGCCGCACCGCGATCCGTACGAGAGCTTCGACGTCAAGAACGAAGACGAGCTTCGCAAGCTGGTCGCCGAGGTGTCAGCTCTGTCGCTGATATCCGCCGACGATCCGCCCATCCACATGCAGTACGGCCAGAATCCGGCCGATCCCGTCCCACCCAATCCGGAGAAAGCTCGAGGCTGGAAAGTCCATCACGTGATGTTCGGGATCAAGCTCAAGGAGAAGATGGACGAGCTGGGGGTCGAAGCCAACCTCCGGTACCCCCGCGCTCCCGCGGGGCGTTACGAATCCCGAGAGGACTTCTTCATCAGGAAGCTCACGGGAGCCGAGAAGTGAGGGGCGCCCGTCGCCCCACTGAAGAGTGGAGCGATGACGTTTCCCAGAAGACAATTGCTTCGGAGCTTCCCCCTCCTGACATCGGGCGCCGTATAGGCTCGCGGCGCCTCCTCGCGCGGGGGGTCTGCCGCCCCGGCGGTCGTGAAACTGCGCGCCGCCGAGCACGCCTTCGCGAGAGGGACGTAGCTTCGGCGGAGTCCCTTGGCGCGTAGGCGACCAGGGCGAGGCCCGCCGGAGCAAGCTGCTCCGGCTACAACGGGTGGGCCGACGGGGAAATCTTCGGGGCACCTCTCCATGGCCCACTGGCCCACCCGGAAACGATGAAGATGGGCCCGGCGGGGAGCTGGGGGCCGCCGGAGCACTGCGGTCGTGCCGACCGCTAGGCTGCTCCGGCTGCAACGGGTGGGCCGACGGGCGGAATCCTCGGGGTAGCCGTCATGTCGCGGGGCGACACCCGGAAACTATGAAGATCTCCGCCCCGACGTTGGTGGCTCTGTCTACTGAGGCAAAGGCCGGCGGGGAAGGGCATCCCCGCCCTACAAGTTGGCCTTCGGCGAAATCTTCGGGGTAGTGCAGTGCGGAAGAGGGCGAGCACGACGAGTCAAACCAATAATGGCAACAGCCTGAACGAGGAGAGGACCATGCGCTCGTACAACACCAGACGCGAATTCCTCAAGACCACGAGCCTGGCAGCCGCTTCGCTCGCCACGGGGAGCACCTCGGCGGCGGCACAGTCACAGAAACCCGGGCCGGCGCAGACCGTCATCCCCCGTTGGCGCGGATTCAACATGCTCAGCTTCTTTCAGGCGTTCAGCCCGGGAGAACAAAGCGATGGCATGCTGAGCGAAGATGACCTGCGCTGGATGAGGGACTGGGGCTTCGACTTCATCCGCATTCCGATGGATTACTGGCTATGGGTGGATTCCGACTGGCAGACGAGCCGGCAGCTCAAGCCCGACGATGTTCTCAAGATCAAGGAAAGCACGCTGGAGAAAGTTGACCGCACGGTTGATCTGGGCAGGAGATACGGCCTCCATGTCAACCTCAACTTTCACCGCGCGCCCGGCTATTGCGTCAACAAGCGTGAGCGGGAGCCGTTTGTGCTCTGGACAGACAAGCAGGCGGAGGACGCGTTCGTCTATCATTGGGATGTGTTCGCACAACGCTACAAGGGGATCTCCTCGGCTGATCTCAGCTTCAATCTGGTCAATGAGGCGCCGAGACCGAGAGAGGGCTACATGTCGCGGGAAGACTACCGCCGCGTGATGACCCGGGCCACGGAGAAGGTACGCGAAACGAGCCCGGAGCGCCTGATAATCATTGACGGCTTCGGTGCGGGGAACCTGGTTGTTGACGAAATGATACCGACCGGGGTCGCCCAGAGCGTCCACGGGTACTACCCGGGGCGGATCAGTCACTTCCGGGCAGGCTGGGTCGATCGGGAGTCCAAGTTCCGGGAGCCTGCGTGGCCGCTTCTGAAACCGGATGGGTCGGTCGAGTTGGACCGCGCGGGTCTGGAGAAGCCCTACACCCCTTGGGCGGAGCTGGCGCGACAGGGCATCGGCGTCCACTGCGGCGAGTGCGGCGGGTACAACAAGACACCCTATGGCGTCTTCATGGGCTGGTTCGAGGACGTCATGGACATCCTCAAGACGCATGGGATTGGGTACGCACTGTGGAACTTCCGTGGATCCTTCGGGATCCTCGACTCCGGGCGTGCCGACGTTGAATACGAGGACTGGCACGGCCACAAACTGGACCGCAAGCTGCTGACAATGCTGGAGAAGTACTGATAATGCCCAGCCGGCTCGCTGCCTCGGCGCCAGTGCCACGAAGATGGCGTCCGAGATGCGAGGGGCACAGCTTCGTGGTCTTGCATTAGCTGCAATGGCGCGCCTATGTTACAGCAGCCGGAGCTCCCCTAAGCGCGCATCATCCCCCAGAAAGATGCCGTCCTCTACGAGCCGTCGCTGCACTTTCTTGATGTCTACGTTTCTCGGACGCATGCCATCAATGGCCGCGATGGCCGCCGCCGTGCCGACGGCTTGGCCGAAGACCATCATGCTCGGCCGGGCGCGCATGCCGGTCGGATCGTGCCCGCGGCGCAGATAGGCAGCACCGCGACCGCAGACGAGCAGCCCCTCGATGCCCTTCGGCAGTGTGATGCCATAGGGCACGTCAAAGCCCGACGCATCGCCGCCGTGGTCGTGGTCGTGGGTGTTCCGAAACAGCACGTCGTCGCACTTGCGCCCGGCAAAGCACTCCTCGAGCGTCAGCGTGTGATCGCCCTCGATGTGCGGGCCGCCGCGCATGCCGAGGAACGGCGAGCAGGTACGCCCTCTCGAATCCCGGCGCGTTCTCCCGATAGAACCTGACTGCCTTGAACGCCTGCTCCCGCGTCGCCGCTTCGAGCTTCGAGATCTGCCTCGGGTCGGCCGCGTCGATCGCTCCCACGCAGGTAATGTGCAGCCCGACGACGCCGTCGCCGTAGCGGAGGAACCTCCGGCCGGCTGACATGCGAACTCCCGGTTCGAGCTCTTGTATGGGCACGAACTCGGCACTCAGCCGGGCTTTCCGCAGGCTGGGGATCAGCCCCTTGGGATACATATCAATCGCGCCGGCCTCCTGCGCCCACTGTGTCTCCTCTTCGGTAAGCTCAGCGTCCTCCTCACAGAACGCCTCGAACCTCGCGAGGTCCACGTCGGCGATGAGGCATAGAAGCTGGGTGTCGTTGTAGTGCGTCGGGTACGCCTTGTTGAGATACGGGGGGCGAATGTAATCGGCGTGGGCCTCGTCCGGCTCGAGGTACGGGACGATGCTCGCGCCTGCCCGGGCCGCAATGTCCGCATCGCCGGTGCCGTCCACCGTCACCTTGGCCTTCACGGCCACGCGGCCGGCTTTGCACTCCACGAAGATGCCCTGCACGGCATTCCCCTCCAGTATCGGGGCGCCGGCCCAGGCCGACAGCAGGAGCTGCACGCCCGCTTCCGTCATCATCTGGTGGGCGAGGTAGGAGGCGAGGCTCGCCTCTTCGGGATAGCGCCGCTCCGGGCCAATCCGCAGCGCCCGGAGGCGCTCCATGAACTCGCGCGGGATGCCCGCCATCCCACCCGGCAGCGTGACATCCGCCTCGCCGTCCAGGCTGCCGTTCACCACCATGGCCGGGCCGATATTACCTCCGAGGCTGCCGAACCGTTCGACCACCAGCGTCCTCGCCCCGCCCCGTCCGGCAGCGATGGCGGCGAATGTGCCGCTGAGGCCCGACCCGGCAACGACGACGTCCACGTCATAGAGCACGGGACGATCCTTTGCAGGCTCAGGAACCACGGTGGACAAGCGCACGTTGGGCACCGGAAATCCCCCCTTCACCAAGGGATTCCTGCTCTAACCGCATAATCCTACGCTCGGAGACTTCCCCTGACACACGAACCGAGAAAGGACTGGGACAGATGAGCGCCATGAAGCTCTGTGCCGAGGCCGACACGTTTCGTCACGACGAGAGGGACTTCTCGTACACCATTGAGATGGCCAGGGAGCTGGGCTTCGAGTACATCGAGCCGGAGGTCATGACCGGGCGCTGCCTGCTGAACGTGTACGGCTACTGCAACATCACCAGCCTCGAAGACGACCCGATGGACATGCGCCAGGCGATCGAAGCTGCCGGCCTCAAGGTGGCGTGCCTCAGCGCGCACTCCAACTTGCTCGACACGGTGTACGGCGTGGACTATCTGAAGAAGGCGATCCGGTACGCCTACATCCTCGGCTCGCCCATCGTCAACACCGCCGAGGGGCCGAAGCCCGACTGGATGACCGACGACGATGCCTTCCGCCTCATGAAGCACAACCTCGACGAGCTGCTGCGGATGTGCGCCAACTACGATATCACCCTCACCATCGAGCCGCACGGCGTCTACACGACCAACGCCGAGGGCCTGCTGAGGATCATGTCCCTCAGCGATTCGCCCTACCTGGCCATCAACTTCGACACGGGCAACGTCGAGGTCGCCGGCAACGACGCCGTGGAGACCCTGAAGGCGGTCGTCAAGCACGTCAAGCACGTGCACGTCAAGGACGTCGCCCGGGCGCAGACTGGCGATCACGAGACCGGGGTGACTGCCGGCGGTGCTATCGGCGACGGAGACGTCGATATCAAGGGCTGTCTCGACGTCCTCAAGTCCGTCGGCTACGAGGGCTGCCTCTCGATCGAATGCCAGGGCGTGGAGGCGCTGAAGAAGAGCGTGGAGTTCCTCCAGCCGCTGCTGTGACTGCCGCAGTCCGTCGGCGCCACATCTCCATCGCCGCCAAAGGAGCACCACAATGAGCCGATACTCTCGCCGCGAATTCGTGAGATCCGTCGGGGTCGGCGCTGCCGCGCTATTGGCTCCCAGATTCGCTTGGGGGGCACGCGCGCCCGGAGCGAAGCCCAACATCGTCTTCTTCCTCGTTGACGACATGGGCTGGATGGACACCACCGTCTACGGCAGCCGGTACTACGACACGCCCAACATGGAGCGGCTCGCCGAACGCAGCATGCTCTTCACCGACGCCTACACCGCCAACCCGCTCTGCTCGCCGACGCGGGCGAGCCTCATGACCGGCCAGTACCCGGCGCGCATCGGCATCACAACGGCCGCGGGGCACAGGCCGCCCCTCGGTCCCGATGAGTCCCGCTATCCTGAAAGAGCAGCGCGGACCCGCAAGCTGCTGCTGCCGCAGAGCAGGCGCTTCCTCCGGCCCGAGCAGTACACCATCGCCGAGGCCCTGCGGGACGCCGGCTACAGGACGGCGCATCTGGGGAAGTGGCACCTCGGCCTCAACCCCGAGCACTGGCCCGAGGAGCAGGGCTTCGAGGTCTCGTTCCATGGCGCGCCGGACCCGGGCCCACGCAGCTACTTCTCGCCATACCAGTTCCGGGCCGGCACGGTCACCGACGGCCCGGAGGGCGAGTACATCACTGACCGCGTCACGGACGAAGCTTTGAAGTTCATCGAGACGCACCGCGACGAGCCCTTCTTCCTCGACCTCTGGCACTACAGCGTGCACGGGCCGTGGGGACACAAGGAGGAGATCACCAGAACGTACCTCGACAGGAAAGACCCCCGCGGCCAGCAAAACAATCCCATCATGGCGTCCATGCTCAAGAGCGTGGACGAGAGCCTCGGCCGCGTGCTGGACAAGCTCGACGAGCTGGGGCTTGCCGACGACACCATCTTCATCTTCTTCTCCGACAACGGCGGCAACGTTCACAGCGAGATCGGCCCGGACAAGCTGCCGCCGACGAACAACCACCCGCTGCGCGCGGGCAAAGGCTCCCTCTACGAGGGCGGCTCGCGCGTGCCCCTGCTGGTGCGTTGGCCCGGCGTCATCGCGCCGCGCTCCCGCTGTTCCGAGGTGGTCAGCAGCATCGACCTCTACCCGACGCTGCTGCAGATGGCGGGGGTCGAGCCAAAGCCGGGACACATCATCGACGGCGAGAGCATCATCCCGCTGCTGAAGCAGACGGGGAAGCTCAAGCGCGACGCCATCTTCTGCTACTTCCCCCACGGCGGCCCGGCGCGCCCGCCCGGCGTGTGGGTGCGCAAAGGCGACTGGAAGCTGCTCCGATTCTACGAGACCAGTGAGCAGTTCCCCGATGAGTACGAGCTCTACAACCTCAAAGACGACATCGGAGAGACGACCAACCTCGCTGCCAAGATGCCGCAGAGGGTCAGGGAGCTCGATGCCCTCATCGACAAGTTCCTCAAGGACACGGGCGCGCTGCTGCCGATTCCGAACCCGGATTACGACCCGGCAGCCGCCGCCTTGCGCGGATGGGTGAACAAGGGCTGTGAGGTGTCGGTGGAGGACGGTATTCTGAGGATGCAGTGCGCCGGAGGGGGCTCATTCATCGCCAACGCGTCACTGAAGCACGCGGGGCGGGCCGTCGTCCGCTTCCGCGCCCGAAGCGCGGCCGGCGGCGCCGGGAAGATCCAATGGCGTACCGCCGACCAGCCCCAGTTCAAGCAGGATCAGTTCGTGACCTTCGAGCTCCCCGCTGACGCGCAATGGCACGAGGTGGCGGTCCCACTCCCCGTCAAGGGCACACTGATCCACATGCGCCTCTTCCCGGCTGCCCGACCCGGCCTGGTGGAGATCGACTGGGTGCGCCTCTGCAGGGAAGACGGGACGGTAGTGAGGGCGTGGGACTACTGAGGCAGAGCACACCTCGGGCACCGCGAGTCCTCCCTGGCGCTGGGGATGTCGAACGCACAGAGTGCGGCGCGTTAGCTCGGATTACGCCTCAAGGTGCCGGGAAAAGCAGGAACGGGATGCCTCTGGTGGCGAAGTGGTCATGCAGAGCACCGATGCCAGGGCCAGACAGAAGGCGAGCCGCACGTCGGTCGCATGAGCACTCTCATGCATAACGCGCGCGGGGAGCGTTGAGGCCGTCAACGTCGCCTCGACATCTCGCTGACTGACGAAGCAACCTTGAGGCAATGGAGGTACACCGATGAGCCTGCCACACGTCATGATCGTGGGATTCCTGGGCGCGGCGACCGGGGCGCCGGCGCAACCGCCGTACCCGCCGAGCCCCATCATCAAGCAAGTGACGTTCGACCCGGTCTCGGCCATCGTGAGAAAAGCCGTCGGCAGTGACAACTGGCCTATCACGTGGGCAGACGACGGGCACATGTATACCTCGTACGGCGATGGCTGGGGCTTCGAGCCAAAGACGGACATCAAACTGAGCCAAGGCCTGGCCAAGATCATCGGTCCACCGACCGACTTCCGCGGGGAGAACATCCGCTCCGAGACCGGCGAGCGCACGGGCGATGGCCCGAAGGGCGCAAAGGCCAGCGGGATGCTCATGGTGGACGGCGTGCTCTACATGTGGGTGCGCAACACGGGCAACTCCCAGATCACGTGGTCCAGTGACCACGCGAAGACGTGGGAGTGGGGCTTCAAGTTCGACACCAGCTTCGGCTGCCCCACGCTCCTGAACTTCGGGAAGAACTATGAGGGCGCCCGCGACGACTACGTCTACAGCTACTCCCAAGACGGGCCCAGCGCCTACGTCGCGTACGACCGCGTCGTCTTGGCTCGCGTGCCCAAGGACCGCATCCGCGACCGCAGCGCCTATGAGTTCTTCGAGCGCCTCGACGAGAATGGGCAGCCTGTCTGGACCAAGGACGTCAACAAGCGCGGTGCCGCGTTCAGCCACCCGGGCAAGTGCCGCCGCATGGACGTCGTCTACAACCCAGCGCTCAAGCGGTACATTATGATCCAGGGCTTCGACCACGACAGCGGGTTCGGAATCTTCGACGCGCCGGCGCCCTGGGGGCCCTGGACGACGGCCTTCTACACCGAGAAATGGGACGTCGAGCAGGCCCACGGCTATCGCCTGCCGAGCAAGTGGATCAGCGCCGACGGCACGACGATGTACGTGGTCTTCTGTTGCGCCGGACACTACGATGCGTTCGCCGTGCGCAGAATGACACTGACGACGGCAGCGCTCGGTGGCCAGTGATAAGCACCACCGGCTAATGCGCTCCCGGCAGACCATGAGCGATTGCCGATTGCCGCCCCGCGGCCACGGCGGTGCGCTACAGAGCGCAGAGAGAGCACCGAGAAAGGCGGATCGCGTCACCCAAAGAAGCGCCTACGACGCACAATAATCCCGCCAAAGCGCTCGATCCCGAGGGAAAACCATGCCAAAGCGCAACGTCCTCATCTTCCTCACCGACGGCCACCGCGCCGACTGCCTCGGCTGCTGCGGGAACGACATCCTGAAGACGCCCCACATCGATGACCTGAGCCGCGAGGGAGTCCGATTCACCAATAGCTTCTCCTCGCACACGGTCTGCATGCCGACGCGCGCGTCTATGTTCACCGGCCGTTATCCTCACGTGCACGGCGTCTGGGCCAACGGCATACCTCTGCCCAAGACGGAGATCACCCTCCCGCAGGTCCTGGCGGAAAACGGGCATCGCACTTGCGCCTCGGGGAAGATCCACTTCGAGCCGCAGCAGGGCTCCGAGTATCCGCCAGTGACGGAGGAGGGCGAAAGCTATTACGGCTTTCAGGAGGTGCACCTCAGCGAGAACAAAGCCGGAGTGGAGTACTTCCGCTTTATTGATGAGCAATTCCCTGAGCTTGCCGAGGTAGCGCGGAAGAGAGGCCGTCTGCCGGAAGAGGCCCACGAGCTCACGTGGATCACAGACAAAGCGATGGACTTCATCGCGCGAGTTGCGGACAGCGGCACGCAGTTTTTCTGTTCGTGCTCCTTCCACGAGCTATCCCCACCATGCCGCCCGCCGGCGAGCTTCGCCGACATGTACCGACCCGAGGACATGCCGCCGCCAAAGGCCCGGGACGGCGAGCTCGTGAGCAAGCCTCCCTACCAGAGGGAGTGCTACGAGGCGTACGTGCGCCTCGGGAGGCACCCGGACGAGGCGACGCTGAGGAGGCATCTCGCCAGCTACTACAACCAGGTCAGCTTCATCGACAAGCAGTTCGGCCGCATTGTGGCGAAGCTCAAAGAACTCGGAATCTGGGACGATACCATCGTGCTATTCACGGGGGACCACGGCCTGGTGCTCAACGACCATTTCCTGTGGCGCCACGGGCCGTTCATGTACGAGCAGGTCATCAACGTCCCCATGATCTGGCACGTCCCCGGCCTGTCTGACTCGGGCCAGGTGGTCGAGGGGCTCGTCGAGTCCGTGGACATCATGCCGACCATTCTGGATCTCGTCGGCGTCGAATCGCCCGCCGGCGTCCAGGGGCAGTCCCTTCGGCCCTTGCTCCACGCCGAGCCGGGCGCCGAGGGCAAGGAGTCCGCACTCATCCAGGACCGGGAGTCACCGGAGCTACTGGCCCGGAAGATCGACCCCACGGGCTTCAAGATCACGGCGCTGCGGACGCGGGACTGGAAGCTCGTGCATTACCGGGGCCAGCCATATGGGGAGCTGTACGATCTACGGAACGACCCCGACGAGTTCGCAAATCTATGGAGCGATCCCGGGTATCAGAACACGAGACAGGAGCTGGAGGCGCTTCTGCTCGAGCGGCTGCTGCAGGCGGAGGATCCGCTCCCGGAGAGGCACTACCACTGGTAGCTCCGCCTTCCCCGGTCAGTACGGCCCTTTGCCTTTACCCTTTTTCCCTTCTCCTTGCCTCACGCCCCCGACACCCTCGGCATCCACAACGGTTCCTTCCCCATCTCGGCGAACAGCAGTTTCATTATCAGCTCGGCCTTCAGCTCCGCGCACTCCGACTTGTTCCACAGGTTGTCGATCTCCTGCGGATCCTCCTGGAGATCGAACAACTCGCCATAATCTTGGTTGTAGTAGACCGTGATCTTATAGCGCGCATCCACGTACGTCTTCACGTGGATCGTCGTCGGCTCGTGGCGGTTCTCGACGATGATGTGGTCTCGCGCGTGCTCTTGTTCGCCGAGCCAGACCGGGCTCTGATCCACTCCGACCATGGATCGCGGAATATCAATTCGCGCTATCCTGAGAAACGTGGTCGGCAGGTCCACCAAAGATTGCAGCGCCCCGGACCGCTTCCCGGCCGGGACCCTTCCGGGGTGTCGGACGATGAACGGAATCTTGATCATGTCCTCGTAGTGGAAGGCTCCCTTGGCAATGAGCCCGTGCTGTCCGAAGAAATGCCCGTGATCCGTGGTGAACACGACCAGCGTGTTCTCCGCCAGCCGCAGCTCATCGAGCTTGTCCAGCATCACCCCGATGTACTTGTCCATCAGGCTGATCATGCCGTAGTAGACGGCGATGTTCTTCGCCAACTCCTGTGTGTCGTGCAGGTGGGAGTTGAATCCGTGCAGCCCCTGTCCGCTCTCTCGCCAGGGAGAGAAGTCCGGCTTCTCCTGCTGCGTCAACTGGAAGTGCGGCGGGTTGTCCTCGTGCTCGCCCTCGACCACCGACGGCACGGTCAGCGCTGACGGGTCGTACATCGTATCCCACGGCTCCGGCGCCAGGTACTTCGGGTGCGGGTCGAAGAAGCTGGACCAGAGAAAAAAATTCTCGCCCTTCTCGGCGTACGCTTCCAGCAGCGCGTTCGTCCGCTCGGCGATCCACGTGTCGTAGTGGTACTGCTCCGGGATCAGCCACTTGCGGAACTGATCCTTGTTGTTCCCCGTGGGCGGCCGGAAGTAGTCGCGCCAGTTCTTCAGCCCTTTCTCCTCCATCCACAGCGCGTAGTGCTGCCCCACGTGCGCCTCGTCCGTATGGTTCCGCGCCAGCTCGACGTGCTCGAAGCCGTAGAATGGCTCGTCAAAGCTCTGCCAGAACTCCAGATCCTGCAGGATCGGATACGCCTCCAGCGATGGGAACTCATCCGTTCCTTTGAGCGGCTGGAAGTGCGCCTTCCCCACCAGCGCCGTGCGATAGCCCGCGGCCGCTAAATCCTCCCCGATCGTGTGCTCGTCCTCCGAGAGCTTGGTGCCCAGAGACCACGCTCCGTGCTGGCTGGGGTACTTGCCGGTGATGATCGAAGCCCGCGTCGGCGTGCAGGTTGGATTCGGCGTATACGCCCGGCTGAAGAGCATCCCCTCATTGGCCAAACGGTCCAGGTTCGGCGTCCGGATCTCGCTATTGAGGCACCCCAAGGTATTCCAATGCTGCTGGTCGCTGGTGATCAGAAGGATGTTCGGTCTGTCGTCTGGCATTATGTTCTCTCCACGTTGTAGGGCAGGTCGTCCCTGGCCCGCCTGCCTTTGTCTTTCGCCTTTGCTGACCACCAACCACTAACCACTGACCACTGCCTTCACTACCACACGTGATGCTCGTCCGGGTCGAAATCCAGCGCCTCCACCACGTACTGATCGCTCTCCATCGCTTCCGGGCCCGACTCCTCCGCCGGAGCATAACCCGGAAGCCAGTCGTTCGCCCGCGCCATCCCCGAGATGGCGCACAGATCCAGCGCGGCACTGCTCTTGACTCCGAGGTTGTTAAAGACTGTCGCGTAGATCCGCAAGACCTTCGACCGCTGCCAGGCCTGCTCTTCGTTCGTGAAAAGTCCCGGATCGATCTGCAGAACGACTATCCTGCCTTGGCCGAGTTTCGTGACACCGGCCAGACCTCCGGCAGACACGCTGGCGTCCCGGCCGCCCAATCGGGCCAGAGCCGGAAGATCAACAGCCTGCCGCCAGAACAGCTCACTCATCCCCAGGCCAGAGAACACTGCATCGTCGGGGAACTCCGCCCGCCAGATGCTCTTCTTCTCAAGCCCCACATCCACGGGCAGCACGCTTGCCTGCTCCTCGTTTTCAAGGCACGTCAGAAGCGTGCCGCCACCTTCGACGAACATCCGCACATTCTTCACGTGATCGGAGCTCAGTTCTATCTCGCCAGGCAGGAGAAAGAGGACGTCCCCGTTGAAGCCCTCTGTCGATTCGGCCCTGAGCTGCTGCAGAACCGCCTCGACGTCCGCGCCACCGAGATATGCCACAGGTGACGGCGGGTGAGCGGCCGCCCGAGAATACTCCCGCAACATTCGCCGAAACAGCAGCCTCGCCACCGGATCAGTGTCGCAATGATCGACCATGTCGAGTTGGCTTAAGAGTATCCGCCCCTTGCCGTGCCGGAACTCGATGAGGGGGGTGTAGAGAAGATCGAACCCGTTATCAAGCAGCACCCGGAAGTTCCCCACCTGTGGTTTCTCGAAGCAGAATGTGGCGACCATGCCCTTGTTCGACCAGTGCCAGTAGCGCATCTGCTCGAAGGCGTTTCGCTGCCCGTGCTTGCTGTGCTTGTCAGCCTCCCAATCGCTTTCCGGATTCCACGGCGGGTAGGCCGGCAGCAGGGCGCTCTCGCCGCGCCAGTTGCGGAAGTCCTCGTTCGAGAGTCCGTCAAACAACGGTGAATCCATCGCCCGAATGAACACCTCTCTCGTATTGAAGTTCTCCACCTTCAGCCCCATCACGTGGCGGTTCATTTGCTCGAGGCAGATCACATTCAACCCCTGCTCCACCGCCTCCGAGATTCCCCGCGTCGCCCAGCCCGGTGTAGCCGGAGCAGCTTGCTCCGGCGGCCGAGCGCTCTGACGCATCTTCACGGTTTCCCGGTATCGCGCCGGAAGACGCCCAGCCCCCTCATACGTCCCGGTCCACCTGCTGAACACCTCCACCGCCTCCCCATACGAGTTCCTCCCAATGACGAGCAGCCGATGCCCCTCGACGGCGGACGGATCCACTCTCGCCTTCGCAGACAGCAACTCATACCGAACACCCAGCTCCTCCAGCATCGCCCCGGTGTCGCCGTGCGAGTCGATGAGCAGCACTGGCTCCCCCGGCCACGTGACCTCCGCTCGCGGAAAGACCTGTATCTCAGACTCGTCGCGGTGCAGCGTGCCGCTCGCCTGGTCCGAGCACGTGGCAGAAAGCGCCAGGCGTGTCTTCCTTGTGACCGTCGGCGCGGTGAACTCGAGCGCCAGGAAGAAAACGTCCCCCTGTTTGACCGTCACCTGGCGCGATCCCGCATCCAGGACGTCGCCCTCGACCTCGCGCAGCTCCCAGGCGATGGTCCCGGCGACGTCGTCCAGCGTGTCATTGATGAGGATGGCGCTCTTCGTGATCTTCTCGCCGGAGAAGAAACTGTGGTCCTTGGAGACGAAGTCCTCCTGCGGACCTCCGAGGTAGAAGAGAATGGGTGAGCTGACGTTCGCCAGGGTCTCGCCCCACCGGTTGAGCTGTCCGTCTGTGTGAGTGAAATCCCTCTTGCCGTCCACGTGAAGCAGGTATCCGCTTATTCCATAGGTTCGCCAGGCGCGGACGGCCCTCGTGTAGCAGAGGTCCTTGAGATCGAACAGCAGATCGCTGTACTTCACTGCCCCGACGACGTCGATGTTCGAGGCGCCGGGAGCGTAGGCCGCGGTTAGCATGTCATCGGGCAATCTGCTATACGCACGCTCGCCGAAGTACCGGGCGCATTGCTCGACCAGCCCGCACTCGCCCGACCGCCGCTGCCACAGGCTGTACTCGTGGATGCGCATCAGGGCGAATTCCATGGGGAAGAACGGCGCCGGCTTGTGCTCGGCCCAGTAGCTCAGCCACTCCTCCATCGTCTGCACCGGCGCCCCGAAGCCCAGGTCGTTCATGATCCCCCGGTACTCGCCGCCTGCCCCGAGCCGGTAGTAGCCACAGGTGCGCGAGGGATCGATGCGCTTGCACTCCCTCATGCGCTCGTAAATCTCATCGCCTCGCCGGATGCTCTTCGGCACCACGCCGCCAATCTGCATCGGATGCCCATGCGGCCCATTGACGTAGCCGTTCCCCCATTGCGTCCAGGAGATGACCGACGGATGATTGCCTATCTTGTACAGCAGCTCTCGCCCCGCGCCGTCGCCAAAGCTAGCAACTCCGCCGAAGCGGCTACGTCGCTCTCGCGAAGGCGGATGGCGCGTCGGCGACTCATCGCCCATCGGCACCTCGCACATGAACACCAGCCATCCGAACTCGTCCGTGACGTCCAGCGTCGCGAACTGCTCCTCGTCCGGCGGCCGTCCGGTCCTGTCCGCCATCTGGCCCGACTCCCGCAGCAGCTCCAGCTCCTCCCGCCGGAACCCGTACCCCTTCAGGTAGTTGTGCGACTTACCCGCCGCGAAGAGCTTCTTGCCATTCAGGTAGAGCTTCCCGCCCTCCGCCCACACCTCGCGATACCCGAACTTGATCTCGGGAATACTCAGGAGAAGCCTTCCGCCCTCGCGAATCTCGAAGTTGCAGAAGTACTGCTGCGGATTCTCAGGCGACCAGCAGGCGAGATTCTTAACCCGGAGGACGACGCTCTTCTCCCCGGAGAAGCCTGTCGGCAGCACCAGCCTCGCCGGCCGCGGCGTGCACGCTACTTCCCCGGTCTTCCAATCAGTGATCCGCGCCCCCACCGAGAGCCGTCGGCCTTTGTCCCCGACGTTCTCGATCAGCAACCGGACCTCGATCCGTTCCTTCCTCACCGAGGGCAGAATCAGGGGATTCGCTCTGATCTCAATACCGGAGCTGCCTTCCAGGGGGATCGCTTCGGGGACGGCCTGCGCCGCGCAGAGTGCCTGACCGACGACGCAGAGGAGTACGCCCATCGTCTTGGCCACGCTCATTGTCCTCTTCCCCTCGCTGCGCAACGGGCATTCCTGGCCGCCATCAACCATCAACCCTCCTCCGTCCTCACAGCCAACCTCGACGCACACTCCTTCGAGTGAAACACCCGCTGCTCCGCCGACACCAGTTCGGAATCCTCCAGATCATTCCGCCCCGTATTGTGGTTCCGGTCGTGGTTCGGGAAGTCACTGCTCGTGATCTCCAGCCGCATTCGGTGCCCCTTGAGGAACCGGCACGCCGTCGCCCCCAGCTTGATCCGGAGCTCCGTCACCTCGCCCGGCGTGAGCAGCTCCTCCTCATCCAGGGAGTTGCGGTGCCTCGCCCGCACCATGCCATAGCACACGTCCAGCGCCGGGCCCCCCGGGTCCTCGTCCACCAGCCGGGCGAAGAAGTCCGTGTCCGGCGCCGACGAGGCCGCGTACAACACCACCTCCGGATACCCGACGATCTCGACCTCCTCCTCCAGCGGCGGCGTCCGGTAGTAGAGGATATCCTGCCGATACTCGAGCTGCCGCCGATCCGACGGATGTGTGAACAGCGTCCGCGGCCACAGCGTCGGGCACGGATCCCTCGGGTCGTACGTGTACGTATCGCTGCGCTCCTCCGAGGGCGCCTCAGCCTGCAGCAGCCCCGACCCGTCCGCCCGATCCGCATCCCCCGCGCTGCTCAGGTAATACACCGCCTCTGACATTCCCTCGGGCGGCCACGTGTCGGCGGTCTTCCACGTCGCCGAGCCCATCACGAAGTACCGCAGCGGCGGCTGCCTATCGATGCCGTTGTCGACGCCCTTCAGCCAGTAGTCGAACCACCGGATGATGAGGTCGTTAATGTCGAGCTGCGCCTGTGGCCCGAAGTCCACCTCGCCCAGCTTCCGCTGCCCCATCCCGCCGTGGTTCCATGGTCCCAGCACCAGCTTCGTCTGCGTCCGCGCCACTTCCGTCCGCGCATTCTTCTGCATCCCCTGCAGGTGTCCCATGGTCCCGTTGCAGTGATCGTACCAGCCGCTGAAGTCCAGGTTCGGCACCTCGACCTCTTTGTGCACTTCCGCGAACTTCCACGCCTTGCGATTGGGATGCCGGAGCCAGTCCTCGGCGTATTCGGCCAGCCCCGGGGGCAGGTAGCGCGGCAGGTCGAGCCAGGGCAGGAAGTGGAGCCAGCGCCCGTGCTCGATGTCCTCCCAGATCTTGTTGGCCTCCTCCTTCGTATGTGGGGGCGGCAACCCGTGGCGCCGGCGCAGATCGGGAGCGATGGTCGTCAGCCACCATCGGACCCGACGCCCGGGCCGGAACGCCCCGCACCAATCCACCTCGGTCAACTCCAGCGGGATCGAGTACGCGCACATGGCCTTCAGGCTTGGGGGCCTCAGTTTCGCTGCCTGCCACTGCATCCAGGCGTTGTAGGAGGCTCCCATGGTGCCCACGACGCCGTTGCAGTAGGGCTGCTGCGCGAGCCATTCGACGCTGTCGTAGCCATCTTCCGCGTCGCCGGTGTTCTCGACGGTGAAGATGACATACTCGCCATCCGACGCATAGCGGCCACGCGAGTCCTGCGCGACGACGACGTACCCCGCCCGCACATACCGCTCGTATCCGCTGGCGGCCTTTCCATAGGGCGTCCGGATCAACAGCCCCGGGAACTTGCCGGGTGCGTCCGGGCGAAAGACATTGGCGCGCAGGATGACTGCATCGCGCATCGGCACGGGCACATCGTTCTCGACAATGACTCCGAGAGCGCCATCTCCTTCAGTCATCTGAAATCCTCCAAACTGCTATCGTGTGCCACGGGTTGCTGGCAACCCGTGCGCTCTTCGCCACCCCGTCGTTCACCGCCTTCACCCACTGCAGGTATCCGCCCCCCTGTGCCCGAATTGTACGATGGGGATGCCTATCCCCGCCGGCCTCTGCCGGCAGCCCGCCCAGCCTCAGGAGGCACTCACATGCACTACTCGTCCATCTGCTCGAGACTCATCCCACTGCTGGCGATAGCCATCACCATGTCTGCCTGCGCTCAGGCTGGCGCTCCCGTCTTCCCGGGCGCCGTGGGTTTCGGCACCAATACACCCGCCGGCAGCGGCGGCAAGGTCATCCGCATCACGAACCTCAATGCCGATGGCCCGGGCTCGCTCGCCGAGGCCCTCAGCGCCACCGGACCCCGCATCATCGTCTTTGAGGTCGGCGGCGTCATCGATCTTGCCAAGGGCCGCCTCCGCATCGAGAACCCCTTCGTCACCGTCGCCGGACAGACCGCTCCCTCGCCAGGGATCACCATCATCCGCGGCGGAATCTCCATCACGACGCACGATGTCCTCCTCCGGCACATCCGCGTGCGTCCGGGCGACGCGGGGGGCGCGAAGCGCAGCGGCTGGGAGCCCGACGGCCTCGCCACCTCCGGCGGCGAGGCCTATAACATCGTGGTTGACCACTGCTCCATCACCTGGGCGGTGGACGAGAATCTCAGCGCCTCCGGGCCGCGGCTCGAGGGACCCGAGGCCACCTCCCACAACATCACCTTCAGCAACTGCATCATCGCCGAGGGGCTCAACGACTCCACCCACAAGAAGGGTCCCCACTCCAAGGGCTCCTTGATACACGACTGCTGCACCAACATCGCCATTATCGGCAACCTCTACGCGCATAACGTCCAGCGCAATCCCTACTTCAAGGCCCACTGCACCGGCGTCATCGTCAACAACGTCATTTACAACCCTGGCAACGCGGCCGTTCAGGTCAGATACTCGAACAGCGAGTGGCGGGACGCGCCGATGAAGCCGGTCAACCCCCGCGTCAGCGTCGTCGGCAACGTGATGATCCACGGGCGCGACACGCGCGAGGGACTCGCGCTGGTGTCCTCGCAGGGGGACGTCTACCTGGAGGACAACCTCGCCACCGACACCGAGGGCAAACCTGTCGCACAGACCTCCGGCGACATAAACATCCTCAAGCAGAAGCCCTCGTGGCCCGAGGGCCTTGAGGCGCTGCCCTCCGGCCAGGTCATCGACCACATCGTCGCCCACGTCGGCGCCCGGCCGAGGGACCGGGACGCCATCGACCAACGCATCCTCCGCGATCTCCAACAGCGCACCGGCCGCATCATCGACAGTCAGGACGAGGTCGGCGGCTACCCCAACCCGCCCCCCACCCACCGCAAGCTCCAGATCCCCACCGGAGACATCACCACCTGGCTCGCCACACTCGCCCGGGATCTTGAGTAGGCACCACTGTGCTCTCTGCGGCCCATGCCTTTGGCCTCCCCCGAGAAGGCCCTCACCTCCCAGCAGTCGAACCGATATCCACCCATGAACCTCACCGCGGAGGAACAAGACATCCTCGCGGGCAAACAGGGCACCGCGCTGCAGAAGGCGCTCAGCGTACTCGTCCGCTACGGTGAAGCTTTCGGAGCAGCCGAGCTGGCAAGCATTCGGAGCGCACACCTGGTGGGTTCCGCCGGCTGCATCCTGTACCCGACGTACATGCGATTTCTGCGCGACTTAGTGACCGACGGGCATCGGGTGCGTGTGCCGACCACGCTGAACCCGCGGCCCTTCGATCCCGGCGACGGGAGCATCTTGGGCCGACTCATCTTCATCCGGCAGGGACAGCTCGAGAGCATGGCCGCATGCCTGGGCTGTGACGCTGCGTACACCTGCACACCGTACTTCGGGGCCAACGTGCCGGCGCCCGGCGACGCCGTGGCATGGGCGGAATCCAGCGCGGCCGCCTACGCCAATTCGGTGCTCGGGGCGCGGACAAATCCAACCCCGGCGATGATCGACGTCTGCTCCGCCATCCTCGGCCGCACGCCTCGATACGGGCTGCTGCTCGACGAGAACCGGCGGGGAACGCACCTGGTGACCGTGCAGGCGCAGCGCGGGATTGACTATGGGGTCCTTGGGTATCTGATCGCTCGGGAGCTCGTCACCGGCGTGCCCGTCATCGAGGGGATTCAGCCTGGGCCAGATGACCTGAAGACGCTCGGTGCCGTCCTCGGTGCCGCCGGCGCCATGGCGCTGTTCCACGTTCGTGACGTGACGCCGGAAGCGCGCGCGCTCGGGCGCGGGATCCTCAGAGGGGACCACAGTCACGTCACCATCGGCGCTGCGGAGTTGAAGAGGACGCAGCAGGCGCTGCGCCGCGACACGGGGCGATTCTCGCACGTCATCATTGGCTGCCCGCACTTGTCCTTTCAGGAGCTGCAGCGCATCGCCACTGCGCTGGGGGGCAGGCGTGTGCGAGGACGGCTGTGGCTGCTTGCGTGTCACAGCATTCGCCGGCGTTTGCAGGGCAGCGCAGCCGAACGGTCGCTGAGGGAAGCGGGCGCCGAGTTGAAGTCGTTGTGCCCCATCTACTTCCACGAAACGCCGCGGCTGTTCGGCAAGCGCATCTTGACGGACTCAGTCAAGCTGGCGCATCACACGGGCTCGGCGTGGGCGCCGCTCGAGGAGTGCCTCTCCACCGCACAGAGGTAACCGCCATGCCTTTGGCCCTCGGACTCATCTTCATCGTTTCCGCGTGGCGGAACGCGCCATGGAGAGCTGCCTCGAAGATTCGGCCGATCGGCCCACCCGTTGTAGCCGGAGCAGCTTGCTCCGGCTGGCCTCGGGCTGGTCGCCTACGCGCCATCCGCCTTCGCGAGAGCGACGAAGCTTCGGCGGAGTCGCTAGCCGCTACGGCGACGGCGCGCAGCCCGAGCTACACCACGACATGAGCGCATCTTCATCGTTTCCGGGTGTGGCTCCGCAACATGACGACTGCTCCGAAGATTTCCCCCCTCGGCCCACCCGTTGTAGCCGGAGCAGCTTGCTCCGGCGGCCCCCAGCTCCCCGCCGGGCCCATCTTCATCGTTTCCGGGTGTCGCACTGCGCCAGGAAGAGCTGCCTCGAAGATTTCGTTGCTTCCATGTCGTAGGGCAGGGGCTCGCGCAGCGTCATCGAATCGGCTCACGGCGTGAGATTCTTCGTCGTTCCTCGCGCCGTCGCCATCCGCCTTCGCCAGTCGCCGACGGGCCAAAGCCCCTTTGGCGACGGCCCGAGCGACGAAGCCGCTTCGGCGGAGTCGCTAGCGGCTTCCGCCTTCGCGAGAGGGACGAAGCCGCTTCGGCGAAGTCCCTTGGCGCGTCGGCGACCTCAGAATGACGAAGTTTCGTTGCAGTGCTAGGTGCGAAGCGCAGCTTCTTTGCCCGGCTCCTCGATCTCCCCCTCGAGGCGACCGACGACGACGGCACCGACGGCATCACAGATCTGGTAGGGGATGCTGCCGACCGCGTGGGCGACGTTCAGGATGTAGCCGATGATGAGGCCGACGAGGAAGCCGATGCCGATCTGGTAGTGTAGCTTCAATATGGTGCTCCGGAATGTGGTCTGTGTGCGTCCGGCGGAGGTTCGAGCGAGGAGTGGGAGAGCCCTTCGTGGTCAACGGTGGGAAAAGGCGCACGGCTTGACGAGCAAGCCGTGCCACACGGGGCCCAGCAAGAGCAGGCGAGCCGCCCGGAGGCGGCTCGCCCATTGCATCCGCATGCCGTAAAGATGCCACTACGTCTGCGGCGTTGCCGGAGGAGGCGACTCGGGTGCCGGCTCGTCTGATGTGGGCTCCCGGATGCCCATGCGCTCGCCGATCTGCGGCAGCTTCTCGAGCATCTCCTCGAAGTTGATGCCAGTGAGGGCCTCGAGGACGGGCGGAAGCTGCGCGATGACGTTTGACACGTCCTGCGTGATCCGCGATGCTCCGATGCCGCCGCCGCCGTCTCCACCGGTGTTGATCATGACGATCTTGTCGGTGCGGGCCAGCGGCTGGGCGATGGCGCTCGCCACCGCGGGCAGCACTTCGATGACCTTCTCCGTGATGGCCGCCTGGTTGTAGTTCTGCCACGCCTCGGCCTTCTTCATCATGGCCTCGGCCTCGGCGAAGCCCTGCTGACGGATGACCTCGGCCTGGGCCAGGCCCTGGGCCTTCTGTACCTCAGCTACAGCCAAGCCCTTGGCGCGCTCTGCGGCCGCTTCCCCCTTGCCCACGTGCTCGATGGCAGCCGCTTCACCGGCGGCCTCCCGCTCGCGCTTCGCCCGCTCGGCGTCGGCGAGGGTCTCCACCTTGTAGCGCTCGGCGTCGGCAGGCTTCTGGATGGTGGCCTCGAGCTCGCGCTCGCGGCGCGCGATCTCACGCTCCTGCACCTGCGTCTGCATCTCTCGCTCCACCACCTCCACCTGCACCGATTCCTTCCTCACCTGCTGCTCTGTGGTGAACTTCTGCAGGTCGTAAGACAAGTCAGCCTGCGCCTTCTGCGTCTGCACGGCCGCCTTGTAGTCGGCGACCTTCATCTCGTAGTCCCGGTCGGCTTCCGCGATCTCGGTGTCCGCGGCAAACTTCGCCTTCTGTCCGTCACGATTGGCCTCGGCCGACCGGCCCACGGCGTCGCGCTGCGCCTCGGCCTCGCCGATGGTGGCGTCACGCTTCACCTCCGCGATGCGCGGCTTGCCGAGAGCCTCCAGGTAGCCCTGCGAGTCGCGTACCTCGCGAATGGTGAAGCTGTCAATGCGCAGGCCCATGCCCGCCAGGTCCGTTGCCGCCGTTCCGGCCACGCGGGTGGCGAACTCGTCCCGCTCGCGATACGCCTCCTCCACCGTGAGCGAGCCCATGATAGCGCGCAGGTGGCCTTCGAGCGTCTGCAGGGCGATGTTGCGAACATCGGCGGCGCCCTTGCCCAGCATACGCTCCGCCGCCGTCCGGATCATCTCGTCGCTGCGATCGACCTTCACCTGCGCCACGCCATCAACGGTGATGGGGACGCCGTGGATGGTGTAGACCTCTTCGACAGTGACGTCCAACGTCATGAGCTCCAGCGACAGCGATTCGCACTGGTTGATGAAGGGCCACACGATGGTCCCGCCACCAACGACGACCCTGTACCGGCCCCCGCCGTACACGATCAGGGCATCGTTCGGCCCCGCCTTCTGATAGCGACTGAACGCCCAGGCGATGAAAGAGATCAACATGAAAAGGATTACGGCCGCGGCTGTGATTGGGTTGACAGCAAATCCGTCCATGCCACACACCTCCCACTGAATTCGGGTTACGACCTCATGCGTCTTGACCCACCGGCGGGCGGACTCGTCCACGCCAGGCAGCGCTGTGACCTATGCCAACTGCTACTTCTCCGGCTCGTCCGCCTCGACCTCTTCTTGCTTGAGCCGCCGCAGCCGTTCGTCCACGAGCTCGCGAACGATCAGGGTCGCGCCGGCCACGCGTGTGATGCGCACCAGCGAGTGGCGCGGTATCATGACGTCCTCTTCGGAACGGGCGGGGCGGCTCTGTCGCACGCCGGCGTGCGAGTAGGCCACTGCGCCGACGCCGTCAGCGGATATGGGCGTGATGACCTGCGCCTCGGTGCCCACTACGGACGCCAGAGTGCTGTGGCTCGTGCTCTGGATGCTCAGCAGCAGCTTGCTCAGGGCGAAGAACACGATTGCGGCAACGCCGACTGCGGTCACGAAGGATATGGGCACCGACAGTGCGGGCGGCAGATGGAAAACGGAGGTGCAGATGATGCCCACGCCCCCGAAGCCCGCCATGAGCGTGGAGACGATGGGCGCACTCGCCGGGCCCATGGTGCTCGCGGCGTCCGGGCCGACGTCAACAGTGTCCACATGCACATCGAGGCCATCGGCATGCACGTCCACGCCATCGAGGTGGACGTCGAGCCCGCCGCCGCCCGCCTCGGCGTGGCCTAAGCCGATGTGGCCGAAGATCATGCCGAAGAAGCCGCTCACGAAGGCGAACAGGAGCCCGAATGCCAGACAGAATGTGTAGATCCATGTTGCCGTTGCCACTTTGCACACCTCCAGCCGGCCCGACTCCCGCGGGTCCGGATGTCCCCAACTCGCGGAGGTCGGGGCCGCCCGCGCCGGGTCGCGCCCGCTCGCGAGCTACCGCCTCGCCGGCGCGACAAGCGGCGCCACCGACATGCGAAGCGTCGGGGCACACTTGACGCGGCGGCGATGACGGAACGTCGAAGGCCCTCTTCAGAAGTTACTTGTGTTGCGCCTCACGTGGCTTTGGCTCGGACGATGCCTTGCCGGCGCGTTTCTTCTCAACTTCGGCCTTGATGCGCGTCAGTTCCTCTTCCAGCTCGGCATCTACCTGCTGCGCCTCGTCCGAGAGGCGCTCGAATCTCGCCTCAAGGAAAGAACTGGCCAACTCCGCCGCGGCGTCCGCTTCCAGCTCCAGATCCTCGACCTTGTCTTCGATCCGCTCGAAGGCGTTGCCGGCCTCGGCAGCAGAGACGTAGGACGCGGTGGCCTGGATGCCTCTCTTGGCTTGTAGAAGTCGGCGCCGAGCGATGATGAGGTCCTTTTTGCGCCGCGCCTCCTCGATCTTCAGCTCCAGGCCCTCGAGGTGCTGTCGCAGCGCGTCCATGCTCCAGCGCTGGGCTTCCCAGTGCTGCTTCAGCGTCGCTGCGAGCCGCTCGCAGCCCCGCCTCCGCCGGAGGGCCTCCCGGGCCAGCTCATCGTCGCCCTGCTCCACGGCGATCACGGCCTTGTTCGCCATCTTCTCGGCGCGCGACGTGTTGTCCTGGTACTCGTCGTACAGGGCGCGCTCGTCCCGAGATGCCGAGGCGACTTCGAGCCGGGCCTCCGCCAGATCCTCCTGCATGTCCGCGATGAGCTGCGTGAGCACCTTCTCCGGATCTTCGGCCTTCTCGAGCAAGTCGTTTATATTCGATGACACGAGGCTCTTTATGCGCTCGAGCAGCCCCATATTGCTCACTCCGCTTACATGCCTGTTTCGCCGGAGGCCGGCTTGCCCGCGCCCCCGGCTTTGGCTGCCTTGCTCTCCTTGGCCATTCGCTCCTTCAGCTCCTGGAGCTCGAACTCGACCTCGGCATCCTCTTCGCCCTTCCTGAACTTCTCCTCCAGCGTGTCAACGTCCAGCTCTGCCGCGGCCGCTACCTCGAGCTCATCATCGTCCACACGCTCAGCGATGCGCTCGAATTCCCGGAACGCGCTGGTGTCGCCGACCTTGCCTACCACTCGAGCCACCTTCTTCTGCACCTTTGTGCGCCGAGAGCGGGCAATGACGAGCTTCGCCCGTGCCCTGGCCTCATCCAGCTTCATGTGCAGGGCGTCCAGAGACGCCTTGAGCGCCTCCACGGTCCTCGTCTGGCTCTCCACCTGCTCGGCGAAGCACTGCTGCAGATCGGCGTAGATCTTCTTGCGCCGCAGCGCCTGGCGAGCCAAATCCTCGTCGCCCTTCTCCAGCGCCACCGCGGCGCGGTTCTCCCACTGCTGCGCCTCCGCGCGGTTCTCGGCCTCTTTGCGCTCCAGCTTCTTCTGGTTCGCCAGCGCATTGGCCGTGGCCGCCCGGGTCTCCGCGATGGCCTGGTCCATCTCGCGGATCAATTGCTTGACCATCTTCTCCGGGTTCTCGGCCTTATCCACCAGGTCGTTCACGTTTGCACTGATGATGCGGCGTACGCGAGTCAGGATTCCCACTGTGGACACCTCCGCCGAACTCCGTCTTTTCGAGCGCCGGCCATCCCCGCCGATTCTCAGCATCCGCAGGAGTGACCGGCGCTCGCCCGCCCCGAACGCTCTTGGCCGCTTCTCCTGGCGTTGCGCCTCCACCACTCCGAGGCGGGCGTGCTGCTCGTTTGTCTGCAATGAATCTGCCAACCCCGGCGGCCCCACAAGTCACTTCGGAGCGGCAAAAAGCACCAACTGGTTGGCTCTCAGACCCACTGACGGCTGAGACGGAGGCGCTCGTCAGCGCTTCCACGGCGAGAATTCACGGCCGCCGGGCGCGCAAGTCGTACTTCTTGTATAGGTGCCTCAACTGGTCGTACTTGAGTCCGAGTGCCGCGGCAGCCCTCTTCTGGTTCCAGTTGCTGCGCTCGAGCGCCTCCAGAAGGAGGGATTTCTCGAAGGATGCGACTTTCTCCGGGAAGACGTCCGCCGTCTCCGCAGTGTCGGCTCGCGGGAGGAGCAGGTCGCCGGGGCCGATCTCTGGCCCCGCGGCCCGACAGAGCGCCCCCTCGATGACGTTCTTGAGCTCGCGCACGTTGCCTGGCCAGTCGTATGGCGCGAGCCGCTCCAACGCCTTGGCGGAGACCGGCTTGGGCTCCAGACCGGCGATCTCCTCGGCAAAGCGGGCAATGAAATGCTCGCAGAGGGCGGGGATGTCCTCTTTCTTGTCCCGGAGCGGCGGAAGGTGAATCACCTGGAAGGCGATCCGGTCATAGAGGTCGGGGCGGAAGCTGCCGCTCTCAATGGCCCGTTGGATGTCGGTGTTCGTGGCGGCAATGATGCGGACATCGACGTCGATGCGCTCCGTGCCCTGCACGCGCTCGAAGCTCTGGTACTCGATAACGCGCAGTATCTTCGCCTGGAAGTCCGGGGACATGTTGCCGATCTCGTCCAGGAACAGCGTCCCGTTGTCGGCGATCTCGAATCGGCCGAGCTTGAAGGGCGCGCCGTCGAAGGCGTTCTCCTCCTGGCCGAACAACTCGCACTCCAGGAGCCCCTCGGCGATGGCCGCGCAGTTGACCACCACAAAGGGCCCATCGGCGCGGGATCCCTCGTAGTGTATGGCGGCGGCAACCAGCTCTTTCCCCGTTCCCCGCTCTCCGCAGATCAGTACCGGTCGGGGGAGCGAGGCGACCGCCTCGACGAGCCGCAGCATCTCCTGCATCGGAGCGCTGTCGCCGATGATGTCGTAGCTCTGCCGCATACGCTCGCGGAAGTAGTCCCGCTCCCGCGCCAGCGCCACGTTCTGGCTCTGCAGCTCGCGCGTCTTCCGGAGTTGCGAGGCGGCCCGCAGCTCCCGACGCACGGCGGGCAGGAGGGCGTCGGCCATGTACGGGGTCTTCTCGACGAAGTCGGCGGCGCCGGCGTGCATGGCCTGAACGGCCGTCTCGATGGTGCCCTTGCCGCTGAGCATGACGACGGGGAGGTCGCCGTCGATGCGCTTCAGCTCCGCCAGGGCGCTGAGCCCGTCGGGCTTGGCGGGGCCGAAGTCAAGATCCAGCACGATGAGGTCGTAACCATTGCGGCTGGACTTCACGGCCTCGACAGCGGCCTCGCCATCGGCCGCGCACGCCACCTCATAGCCGGCCCTGCCGAGGGCCTCCTCGAGGAGCTCGCAGGTTTCCTGTTGATCATCGACGACGAGGATGCGTTCGGGCATGGTAGGTCACCATGCAGCCAATAGCGACACTATGGCACCGTGTGAGGCTATTGTAGCGCCGTAGGAGCAGGGGGGTCAAGGCTCACGAGCCTGCTGCGAGGTAGTCGCTGAGCACAGCGATGGGGATCTCTGTCACCCTCCGCAACCGAGAGTCATTGGTCACGAAGAGCTGGCAGCCGGTCTCGATGGCTGTGGCGAGCTGGACGGCGTCTGGCACTGGAAAGCGATACCGGGCACGGAGCTCAGCAGCGCGGGCCGCAATGTCCGTGTCAACCGGGATGACGGTAAGTCCTCGTTGGCCCGTCAGCCTCCGCTCATACGCCCTCGCGAGCTCGTGTTGGCCTAACTGAAACGGTCTGACCATCACCTCGGTGACAGTTATCACGGAGGTGATCGCTTGCAGCGGATCATCCAGGTCGTCGCAGCGGGAGATGACAGACTCCGACATGGGTAGGAATTGAGGATGCCGTTCGAAGAAGTAGATGAAGGGCGGGGTGTCGATGGCTATCAAGGCGCATCGCTCAAGCTCATCGCTCAGCGTTCCCAACTCCTCCGCTCCTCCCGTACGTACTCCTGCGCATCGACGCCTTCCCAGACCTCTTTGCCAAGACCGATGAGACCCCGCATCGAGTACTTGCCCGTCTTCTTGCACCGGGGCCCCACCTCGATGCGCAGCTTCACCCGCTGGTGCTCCGGGATCTCGAGCTCCTGCTCCGGCTTCAGGACGCCCTCTTCATAGATGGCCGTCGTCTCCAATATGCGCATTCTCCTCACGCTCCCTCCGGCCTGATTATACCACCAAGTCCCGCTTTCGTCAGTCCCCTCAGCCCTGCGGTGGAAGCACGACGGGCGCAGACTCGTTGCCGAAGCGGTCCACGGCGGTGACTTTGTAGACGGTGTTCCAGCCGGGCGGTATGCCCCAGTCGATGATCTCGGTATCGGTAGGCGAGAGGAGGAGCCGGTGGTTGGTGGGGGCGTACTCGGCGTCGCGGCCGCAGTAGACGTTGTAGTGGTGGAAGTCGCGCTGCTTCGAGGGCGACCAGCTCACCCGGTTCGTGGTCGCATCGATCCGGCTCACGGTCAGGCCTTCGGGTGGAGCCGGCGGCTCCGTATCCCACGTGCCCAGCCCGGAGGGAGTGAAACCGGAGTCATCCGTCAGACAGATGGCGTCGAGGCCCACCGACCCGTCCATTGTCGAGAGGACGACCTCGTGCGGCCCGGCCGATAGCTCGATGGTGCCCGCGAGTCGCACCCACCCCCACTCGCCCTGAGGCGCCGCCAGCTCTCGGGCGCGCTCGTCGTCCAGCGACACGGAGAACGCGCCCGATTCACCGTACTGCCGCACGCGGGCCCAGAGGGCATAGCCGCCCGCCTTCGGCGCGTTCACCGTGATGGCGACCTTGGCCGGATACGGCTCCAGCGGGTAATTCGGATCGGGCGCCATGGCGAAGGTGCCGACGTACCAGCCGCCCGAGGCGTCCTGCCACTCCATCTGCGGCACCATGAGCAGCGCGAGTTGGCCGTATTCCGCCTCGTAGAAATGGCGCACTTCGCCCTGCCAGGCAGCGCTCGACGTGCTGGCGCAGACCTCGTTTGAGTAGAGGCTCGCGAGCCCCGAATGCTCCACGGCCTGGACGACGTAGTAGTAGGCCTTCCCCGGCTCTGCGCTGCGATCGGTGTACGATGTCCCCGTCACGATGCCGTCGTGGATCTGCGCATACGGCCCGCCGCTTTGCTCGGCACGCAGGACGCAGTATCCCTCGATCTCGCGGGCGAGGTTGCCCGAGTGCCAATAGATCTCTTTCTCCGCATGCAGCGGCCGCTGCCACGTCAGTCGAATCTCCCCGTTCCGTACTGATGCCGTGAGATTGCGCGCCGGGAAGGGCCGGCGAACGACCACGATCCAGACGTCGGCGTTTCCGGTAGACTCCCGTTTGATCTCACCCCTCGCCAGCATGTCCGAGTCGTACATGATCTTCGTGCCGTCCGGACTGGAGACCGGGGCGGGGTGGGTGTTCTCATCGCGGCCGTAGGATGAGTAATGGTAATGCAGGATGATCTGCGCCCGGCCATCGAGCGAGACGAGCACGTGGGAGTCGATCGTCGTCAGGCCCCGTATGTCGATCGGGGTGCCGCCCTCGGGGACGCTGTTGTCCGTGATGTGCCAGCGGCCGTCCCAGGTGTTCGAGGAGTGGTGATCGGTGGCGGAGTAGAAGATCCGCCGGGCCGTCTTCTGGTCGCCGCTCCGGTGGATGATGTTGATCGCGCCCTTGGGCGGTCGGTACGAGCCCGTGATCCACTCGCCGTCCACGGTGGTATCCGGGTGGCCGCCTCGGTCCATGTCGCCGATGTTGCAGTTCGTCAGCGTCCCGTCGAGGTCGGCGAGGCATTGCACACTCTCGTCGATGCGATTACCGTCGGCATCGAGGCGCCGATTCTGCCCGAGAAACACCTGATAGTCCGCCGACTTCGTCCAGCGGGTACGGTGAATCGCGTCGCCCGTGGCCCAACGGCCGTCGGTGGGGATCTCGCGGAAGCCGCTGCCGTCGGCGTTGAGCACGAAGAAGCGGCCGCTGGAGCGCGAGTCAAACAGCAACCTGTCATCGAGGGGGTGCGGCGGCTGCAGGCGGAAGCTGCGAGGCGGAATGCCGGTGGCCCCCGCGAGGTCGAAAAGCTCCACGCTCCGGCCCGTCGTCCAGTCGAACCTCTCGACGCGGCCCTCCCTCAGGTAGTAGATCCAGCGCCGATCGCGCCAGGACCACTGCGGATTGGTGAAGTGGCGGCCGCTGGGATCCGCGGGCCGCATCCAGGAGCAGTCCGCCGCCACCAGCCACTGATTGGAGCCCACGTCGCCGCCGTGCAGGAGGTACATCACCGACCCGTCAACGTTCCAGGCGGGGACGTCGTAGTACACGTGGCGATCGTTGGCGCGCTCGTGCGTAAGGCGCCACATCTCGGCACCGGTCACGGTGTCGTGGAAGATGGTCCGCTCTGAGGCGTAGAGGCCATCCTTGACGAGAAGCTCGTACGGCTTGTTGCCATCGCGCGCCGCCAGCTCGTCGAGGTTGTGGGTGCGGGTCGGGTCTTCCGCAGCACCTGCGGAACCGACCGGTGGGCACAGTAGTGCAATGATCAGCGAGACCGACCACAGCGTGCCGGCGCCCGAGCGGTCACTCATGTTGCTCTCCCTCATTCCCGGCTTGCGGCTTCGCTGGTGACGCGGGTCGTGTCTTCCCCCGCGGCCTGTGGAGTCCACGCCCGTGGTCGGCCGATGCGGTCGCCGTCTGCTACCGCGCCTTTGGCTCACCTTAGGTTTCGCCACCCATGATCGCCTGGCCCACTTTGCCGAGAAAGGCGCCGTATGTGGCATCGGGTATGTTGCCGTCCTTGCCGTCCAGGCCCAGGCGCACGATGACCATGCGCCATTCCGGAATGACGAACATATCGTTGTTGTTGTAGCCGCTGGCCGCATAGGTGCCGGCGGGCGCGCCCGGCCACTTGCGCGTGCCGTCGGCCTTGATGCCGTTCGCCCACCAGTTGTACCCATAGGCGCCGGGACGTCCGACGCTGTACTCGTGTCCCACGGGCGTGGACGCGGGTACCTGCACCGAGGTCGCCGCATCGACCCATGACGCACTGATCAACTGCCTGCCCTTCCACTTGCCCCGGTTCAGAAACAGGTGCCCAAAGCGGGCCAACTCCCGGGCTGAGATGAAGATGTGGTTGTTGCTGTTGCCCGACCCGCCGTTCACCACGATGCCGTCCACCTCGCCGAAATCCCCCCAGTCCCACTTGGCGCGGTCCATGCCGATGGGATCGGCGATCCGCCGCGCGAAAAGCTCCTCGATTGGCTCACCGGCGATGCGCGTCAGGACGTTGGCGAACTGGTTCATCGCTGAGTCCCAGTAGGCATACTTCGACCCCGGCGGCGTAAACAACGCGGTGCTGCTCGGGGTGAATGGGGTCTTGCTGGGGCCATGGGCATAGCCGCCGCGGGGCTCGTCACCCTTGGCCCGGTACCCGGACGTCATGGTCGTGAAGTGCCGCAGGGCCACGGTTCGGTAGTGCTCGGCCATGCCGGGCAGGTGATCCTTGGCGAGCGTGTCGAGCGAGGCCTTGCCGTCGTCGATGAGCAGCCCGAGCACCGTGCTGGTGAACGACTTCGTGAGGGACCACACGCCGTGCATCTTGTCGATGTTGCTGCCCTTCCGGATCATGCAGCCGTTGCGGACGATGACGAGCTCGTTGACGCCGTCCCGGCCGGAGTTCTCTTTCAGGTACGTGACGGCGGAATTGAGCTTCGCCGAGTCCACGCTCTGGGATTCGGGGCTCGCCTCTTGCCACCCTTTTCCGGGGAAGACCATTCCTTCCGCCGCCCTGGCGCCCGCCGAAGGCGCGAGGGCACATACCACGGCCAACAACGTCGTAGAAAAGCTCGCCAGCACCAGGCAATCTGCCATGCTCGCCCTCCCCCAAAGAGTGCGCGGGCCGAACTGCACTCCCGCTCTTATTGGCAGCTACAGCGCACCCATGTTCGTGCCGTCTATGGCTGCACTGATGCACGGAGAGGCCTCCCGCAAACGTAGATCGCCGTTGTCTTCATCAACAAACAAGGGATCAGCGGAAATGCTGTGGCTCTCCAGGCCGAAGTCCTTCTGCCACTCTTCCAGTGTCTGCCAGCCCTCGCGCCCCTTCCTTCTCTTCGTCACTTCGAACATGCACTTGCTGCGCTCGGCTTTGAGCAGGCAATTGTAATCGCTCGTCAAGGACTCGGGCGGCAGCGAAATGGAGAACTGCGCGTTCCCGTTATGGACGATGATGTTGTTCGTCAGCCTGAGGCCGGGGTAGGTCCCCCAAATCGCGAGGCCGGAGTACACGGTGTCAATGGTGGTATTGTGGTCAGCGCGGCAGTCCTTGGTGAAATAGAACACCAGGTTGTGTGAGTTCCAGAAAAGCTGATTGTATTCCACGTTCACGCGCTGGCTTTCCTTGACGTACAGCCCGTAGGTGCCGACATACGGTTTGCGCTGGGTGAGGCGCTGTGCGAGCCCCGAGTGAATCTTGTTGCGCCGGATGACGATGTCGGAGCAGCCCTCCACGTGGACGCCCGAGCGAGTGTAGCCGCGACACTCGAATCCCTCGATGGTCACGAACTTCAGGTCCTGGAGCAGAACACCGAACGGCCACTTCTGTCCGCGCTCGATGATGACACGCCCGTCGGCCCGGTAGGCAATCCGGCGCTCTTCCGAGGTCCCGCCGCGGGAGGGCACCAGCGGCTCGTAGTAGATGCCGGCGCGCACGGTAACGGTATCGCCGGGGAGCGCCGAGCGGGCGGGCTGTGCCAGAGTGCGCCAAGGCTCCTTGGCGGTTCCGGGGCCGTCGTCGCTGCCGTTCATGCTGACATAATAGTGCCGTGGGTTGTGATCCGTCGCCGCTTCAGCTCCCCCGGCCAATGGGGGCGCCCTCCGGACGTACCACACCTCCGTGGTCACCGGGACGGACCAATTGCCCGCCTGGTCTTGAAACCGGGCGTAGATGACCTTCTTGCCGTCGCCGGAAGCCAGAATCCAGGGATACTCCCAGGCAAAGGGCACCGGCGCGGACCACCTTTCTGCGTCGTTGGAAAAGCGCATCGCGGTTACCGGGCCTTCGCCGTCCCGCGCGGCGATCTGCAGCGCCACGTTCGCATCACGGATAAGCACCGCGGCGCCCCCGACGGCCTGCCCGCCGCAAGAGATCCGTCCAACCGGGGGGCGTCGATCCTGCGAAGGCCGATCCGGAGCCGCCACCGCGAGTGAGCCGATGTGTGCACCGTTCTGGCCGGCCCCAACGCACGGGCTGTCTGGGGAGAGAGACATTGGATACGGCCACGTCCCGGTGATCTTAGGCGGAGCGACGATAGTGTGCTGGGCCTGCCCGCTTAGCCCGCGCCAGGTGCGCAGCCATTCTTCGGCTCTGGTCGGGTTGGTGTGGTCGTAGGCGCAATTGTAGTCGGTCACGAACTCATCCGGCAATGCCTCGCCGGCGATCGTCAGGGGCGTGTCGCAGTTGATCAGCAGGTTGTTGACGAACTCGCGCCGCGGGCCGGTGCGGGCCAGGATGCCGGCTGCGCAATCCACCATCGTGTTGTTGCGGCAGACGGCCACCGCCGGCGACTTGAGACGGATACCGTTGCCGTAACCCTCGATGTAGTTGTCCTGGATCCAGGCCATGTTGTCGCCGTCGCGGTAGAAACAATAGAAGTAGATCCCCACACTCGGCTTGGACGGCTGATAGGGCCAATGCTCGCCCCGCCGGACCACGCGATTGTTGACCACGCGCCCCCGGCGCAGGTAGGAGAAGCGGATGCCGTCAACGCAGTTCACCACGTCGCAGTTCTCGACAACGCAGTCCTCCGCATCCTGCGAGACCTCCACGCCTCTCCAGCAGTTCTCAATGCGGCAATTGCGCAGCACGGCGCGCTGCGCCTTATGGGAGAACACGACCGCGCCGGCGCGCTGGCGCCACACGTGCTTAATGGTAAACCCTTCGATGATGATGTCACTCATGGCCGGCTTTCTCGAAACGGCGGGTGACACGTAGAACGTGGCGTACTTGGTGCTCAGTTCAAGCTTGTGTGCAGAGGGCGCGCCGGAATCGGACGTGTGCACGTAGATGCGCCGCGCCTTCCGATCCAGATAGAAGCTCGCCGGCACCACGTCACATGCCTCGAGCGAGGGGAGCATGGTGTAGGCGTACAGCGTGGTGTCATCGATCAAACCGTAGCATTCGAGAGCGCCCGTTTGTGGATAAGCGGCGCGGATGTCAGCCTCGTACACATTCCGCGTCCCCGCGGTCTTCGAGAAGCCGGTGAGCGGATGTGCTGCGGACACGATGGTCTCGCCCTCGCCACTCGCGCGGAAGGTGATGGGCTTGTCCGGCGTGCCGGAATTCGGGACGATGACATACTCGTGGTAGCGGCCTGGGCCGACGATGACCGTATCGCCTGCCTTCGCCATCTCGGCCGCCCGGTTTATCGTCCGGAAAGGCTTGTCGCGCGTGCCCGGATTCTCATCATTGCCGGTCACGCCGACATGGTACGTCGCGGCGAGTCCGCACCCACAGAGTGCGAACTTCACACCAAGCACACATAAGCAAAAGGACAGCGTTCTCATGGCCCTTGCCTCCATCTTCAAGTACGCGCCTCAGCTCTGTAGCCATAGCGCGCAGTGAGCATGTCTCAGATTGCGCCGAAAGCTCGGCAGTTCCTCTCGTCAGTGGGGGCACCAACAGCTTCTTGGGCGGGAGTCTCGCTCGCCTGTGCGAGAAAGCTCTGCCACCGCACGCAGCGAGAGGCGCGATGCTATTGCTCGTGGCGGAGGCTTGACGCCTCGGGCGGGATTGGCGAAGAGGTCTTGCTCCGGGGACACGATGCCAAAGGCTCGCGCGAGTCGGCGGGTCGCGAGTACGTCTTATTGGACCTCCAAGTCGAGGATCCTGAGCGCGGCGTCGGCGGCCTCTTCTGACGCGCCGAATTCCCCGCTGTAGTACTTGCTTCTGGCCAGCGACATGAGCTTTTCCGCCCGCTCGGCTCGTTCGTCCCCGCGCTCCTTCATCTGCTTGAGTGGCTCCTGCGCGGCGTTCATCTTCCGCCTGATGCGCTCCTTTTGGGGGACCTTGGCGTACGGGTCCGGGACGCCGGCGGCAGCCGCCGGCGTCGGCGGCGCGGCCGGAGCAGCCGCGGCAGGGGGCGGCTCGGCCGTCTTCTCAGGTGGCGTCGGGGTGCCCGGGGCCCGGGGGGCCGGGGGCGTCTCTGGCACCGGCGGCGGCGCGGCGGCGCCCGCCGAGAGCTTCGGCTCAACGCGAGTGGTTGCCGGCGAGGTCACGGGCTCCTCGATCTTGACCGTGCCGCGAATAAATGGCGTCAGCCGCTCGATCAGTCGCTGCCCCAGGACGTCCCTCTTGGCCTCGTATTCCTCCTTGCTGTACGTCCGCACGATATCGAACGAATCCAGCACCACCAGCAGAGACGTGCTCCGCTTCGGCAACTGGGTGATCATCGGTGGCTTATCGCTCGCCGTGGATTCCTCGGAGCCGTCCGCGTCTGACTCCGCGGGATTGCCACCTGAGGCGTTCGAAGCGGCCTCCCCCGGCTCGTCGTTGGTGCGCTTTATCGGCCCGTCGAAGGCGGCGTCGCCCATGCGGGCAATGCGGAACAGCATGGGCTCGGCGTTGGGCAGCTCGCGCTCGAAGTTCTTCAGCCACTGCTGCGCCAATTGCAGGTCCGAGACGTTGTTCGCCTTGGCATCCTCCGGCCACACGCGGATCAGCATGGTCGTGCCGCCGTAGATGCACCAGCGCTCATCTTCCTTCTTCAGCGACATCTTCGCCGTGCCGGCTTCCTTCTTCGAAATACACTCAGTGATGCGCTGATGCACCTTTGCCGCCCGCGCGAAGACGTTGGGCTGGTCGCCCTTGTCGCGTACGCGTGCCACGATCTTGTTGGCGACCACGATATCTTCGGCCTGTTGTGCTCGTACGACACTCACGATAGCGATTGTCGCCACCACGAAGGCTCCCAGAATCGCAATTCGCATCGGTTTTCATCTCCTCACTTCAACACCGACACGGCACTTTCGACGGTGCGCCGCCGTTGCCACCGGCCGGAAAAGGATAAGGACCGGGCAGGAGCGTCCTGGCGTCCTCACGCTCCTCATGCTTGGACAATCTACTGCAGCACGATGTTCCCGTCAAGCGGCTCGTTGACGCTCTGCGGGCGCGTATGCTAACATCCCTCGCACCGCGCGGATTCTGGCAATCCACGGGAAAGCCACATGAAGGTACACTTGCGATACGGGAAACGTGGGCTCGATGCGGAGATACCAGAGGAGAACGTCGCAGCAGTGCTCCGCCTCACGCCTCTGCCGCCAACAGACAACCCAATGGCCGCCGTGAGCGAGGCCCTCACAGCACCCATCGGCGCGCCGCCACTGTGCGAGTTGGCGGACGGGCGCGCCAGCGTGTGCATTCTGGTCTCCGACATCACTCGCCCGGTTCCCAACACGCTCCTACTGCCGCCACTAATGGACTGCCTGCAGGCCGCTGGCATGTCCGAGAGCGCGATCACAATCCTCGTTGCAACCGGGCTCCATCGGCCGAGCACTCCGGAGGAGCTGCGGGAGATGCTGGGCGAGGAAATCGCCGACAGCTCTCTGCGCATCGTCAGTCACCAGGGCAGGGATGCGGACAGCCACGTTGACCTCGGCACGACGGAGCGCGGCACGCCTGGGCGGCTCGATCGGCGCTGGGTGGAGGCTGATCTGCGGATCGCCACCGGCCTCATCGAGCCGCACCTGATGGCGGGCTATTCGGGAGGCAGGAAAGCGATCTGCCCCGGCGTTGCATCTCTAGAAACGATACGAGCCTTCCATCGGCCGGAACTGCTGGAGCCGGAGGAGTGTCGCGCCGGGAATCTCGCCGACAACCCGTGCCACGCCGAGTGCGTTGCCGTCGCCGAAAAGGCGCCGGCACACTTCATCGTCAACGTCACGCTGGACGACGAGCGGCGCGTGGCCGGCGTTTTCGCCGGCGATATGCACGGCGCGTGGGAGGCGGGCGTGCGCCACTGCGACAACGCGGCCCGGAGCGCCATCTCGGCCCCGGCGGACATCGTGGTGACCACGAGCGCCGGGCATCCGCTCGACCTGACATACTACCAGGCCATCAAGGGCATGATCCAGGCGGCGCCCGTGCTCAAGCCGGGCGGGACGCTGATCATTGCGACCGAGTGCGCCGAGGGCATCGGCAGCCCGGAGTTCGCGGAGCTCATGTTGGGCCTCGACGATCCCGAGCGGTTCGTGGCCGATTCGTACGATCCGACGAACTTCGTCATCGACCAATGGCAAGTCCACGAGTTCGCCAAGTGCCTTCGAAAAGCCGAGGTGTACTGTTTCTCCGAGGGCATCCCCCGAGACGTCCTATCGCGCCTCTTCGTGATCCCCATCGATAGTGTCGAGCAGGGCGTCGAGCGCGCTCTGGCGAAGCACGGTAGTGACGCATCCATAGCGGTGATTCCGGACGGACCGTATGTGATACCAGTGGTCAGTGGTTAGTTGACGGCAAGGAATGCAGGCTGGAAGTCCCGTACGGGACCCCGCTTCAGACAGGGGCCTGCGGTCCCGGCTGCGCGAAAGGATGACAGACGTGGCTAAGAGCAAGTGCGTACTCGCGTACTCCGGCGGCCTCGATACATCGGTCGCCATCAGGTGGATCGCGGAGAACTACGACGTGGATGTCATCGCCGTCGCCGTGGACATCGGCGAGGAGCGCGACTACGAGGGCATCCGGAAGAAAGGCATCGATGTGGGCGCCGTTGAGTCCCACATCGTGGACGCGAGGGAGGAGTTCCTCAACGACTTCGTCTGGCACGCCCTCAAGGCCAACTGCATGTACGAGGACAAGTACCCGGCGTTCACCTCGCTGGCGCGGCCTCTCATAGCAAAGAAGCAGGTGGAGGTAGCCCAGGAGGCGGGGGCGGAGTACGTGTCCCACGGCTGCACCGGCAAGGGCAATGATCAGGTGCGCTTCGAGCTCACTTACGCGGCCCTCATGCCGTCGCTGAAGGTCATCGCCCCGGCCCGTGAGTGGAACATGACGCGGGAAGAGGAGGTGGAGTACGCCGACAAGCACGGCATCCCGGTGCCCGTGGGCAAGGAGAGCCCGTACAGCGTGGACACCAACATGTGGGGCCGGAGCATCGAGTGCGGTCCCCTCGAGGACGCCACACTCGAGCCGCCGGAGGAGGCGTTCCTCTGGACCACGGCGCCGGAGAAGGCGCCCGACAAGCCCACGTACATTGAGATCGAGTTCGAAGAGGGCATCCCGGTGGCCCTCGATGGCGAGCGGCTCGGCGGCGTGGAGCTGATCGAGACGCTCAATCGCATCGGCGGCGAGAACGGCGTGGGGCGCGTCAACATGATGGAGAATCGGCTGGTGGGCATTAAGTCCCGCGAGACCTACGAGGTGCCGGCCGCGACCATCCTCATCATGGCCCATCGCGATTTGGAGAGCCTCACGCTCGACCGCGAGACACAGCACTTCAAGCGCATCGTCGAGCAGCGATACTCAGAACTGGTCTACTACGGCGAGTGGTACATGCCGCTGCGGGAGGCGCTCGATGCCTTCGTGGACGAGACGCAGAAGACGGTGTTGGGCACGGTCCGGATGAAACTGTACAAGGGCAGCGCCACGGCCGTCGGCCGCAGCTCGCCCATGTCGCTGTACGACCTGAAGCTGGCCACCTACGGCGAGGAGGACGTCTTCGACCAGTCCGCCGCCGTCGGGTTCATTCAGATTTACTCGCTGCCGGCCAAGGTGACTGCCGATGTACGGCGGCGGGCGAGCAAGGGCAAGGGCTAATACCGGCGCTCTGGGACGCGATCCTATGGGATTCAAACGATGAACGTCAGCCTCGTGCTAATGATGACCTTCCTCGACGCCATGGTCGTGTGGCTGGATTGGCACAAGAAGCACCTGGACTAGCGTGGGCGGACAGGCCGGCACCGTTCGGTTAATCATCGGCAGCCTGCCCCCGTGCCCGCGCCCCGCTCACGAATGACAGCGGCACACAAGCCGCTCCCCCCTCAACGCAGCAGCAGCAGATCCGTGGGCGCCCGTAGGGAA
This sequence comes from Armatimonadota bacterium, assembly GCA_030601885.1. Classification (GTDB taxonomy): domain Bacteria; phylum Armatimonadota; class Zipacnadia; order JAUWAU01; family JAUWAU01; genus JAUWAU01. The sequence goes on along the minus strand of JAUWAU010000029.1, from coordinate 20,963 downwards.
TGCCCGGGTCCGGAGCGAACTAGATGCGTGGCAAACAAACGCGGAGGGAGCGACTGCCATGAAGTGCGTCTGGCGATTCCAGCTTGCGGCGCTTCTCGCGCTGACCGCGACGCTCGGGGCGTGCCACGGACAGGGGGCGCAGCCCATCCCCGAAAGTCTGGCGCCGAACTCGAGCTTCGAGCGGGGTGAGGGGGACAAGCCCGCGGCGTGGAGCTTCTACTCGTGGGAGGGCTCGGAGGGATGGTGGGATGACAAGGTCGCCCATTCCGGCGCCAGGAGCGTGGGCCTGCGTGGCATCAACGGCGGCTGGAGCGCGACGGTGCCGGTCGAGCCCGGCAAGATCCACAATGTCCGGCTCTACTATCGGGCGCAGGGCGGGCCGAGCCGGATCGTCCTCTACGTCAGGGTCCCGACGGGCCCGCGAGAGATGGAGATCATCGTCTACCTGCCCCAGCCCACTGTCCAGGTGGATGAGCAGGGACGGTTCGTCAAGGGCGAGTACGTGGAGGGCGAGGGCGGCTGGCTGGAGTTCAGGGGCGGCGACTTCGTGCCGGAAGAGGGCATCACGGCCGTTGACCTCCTGATAAAGCTCACCTCCAGCAATCCGAAGGCGCAGGCGTGGCTCGACGATGTCATCGTGACGGCCACCGAGCCGCGGCGCGTGCCCGCGACGGCCAGGCTGCTGCGAGAGGTCCCCGGCGGCACGATCTGGACCGACAGCGAGAACAGGAAGATACTCCCGGAGCAAGAGCCGCCCGGTGGAGAGTTGCAAGAGGCCATCGAAATCGCGGCCGCTCAGGGCGAGTACGAGTCGTTCCAGATTGCGGTCACACCTGAGGGCGTATGGCGGCAGGTGAGCTGGACGTGGGGAGAGTTTGCCGGTTCGGCCGCGCTGCCGGCGGCGGCGGTCAGATGCCGACGGGTCGAGACGGTCAGCATCGAGAAGACCATGGGGCCGCACGGCCGCAAGGGGCTGAACCCGGACCCGCTTACCGAGCAGCTCCCGTGCGACGTGCCGGCGGGAACGAATCAGTCCTTCTGGTTCACCGTCCATGTCCCGCCGGGGCAAAAGCCGGGCGCCTACGAGAGCCAACTGGTCCTCACGGTGGGCGCGACGAAGATCTCCGAGATCCCGCTGAAGCTGCGCGTGCGGAACTTCGCGATCCCGCCGCGGCCGTCGCTGGACGTGAGGTCGCAGTTCAGGGCGAGCATAGCGCTGGACGTCGAGTCGGGCGACAGGGATGGAGTGCTGAGGAGGTACTACCGCGACTACTTCGCACACCGCACCCGGTGCTCGCCCGGCGTTAGCGTCGGCGTGCGCGTGCCGGGAGACACGGCTGTGGTGGACGTCGAGGAGTATCTGGGCCACCTGCGCTTCATGCGCGATGAGCTCGGCGCGAGGCAGTTCGACATCCCGTCGCTCTGGATCAGCCATCGCGGCACGCACACGATGCCGCCCGACGCCGAGTGGCAGGGCCTGCAGATCTTCGGCAACGATGAGCTCGCCGAGCTGAGTCCCGAGTTCGAGAAGCCCTTCCGCAGCTACATGGGCCAGCTAGTCCGGCGGCTGAAGAACGAGGGGCTGTTCCTCTCCCCTACCGTTCGGTTCTTTGACGAACCAAGCTTTGAGGACCATGCAACGGTGAACGGCCTCCGTGCCCTTGCATCGCTGATGCTCGACATCAACGCGGAGCTGACGGTGAGCATCGCGGCGGGGTACCCGCATCCGGAGTTGACCGATGTCATCCGGCTGTGGGTCGTTCATACCGACGCGTGGGATCGAGGGCTTCATCACATCGAGGCGGCGCGGGAGGCGGGATGTCGCATACTCGTGTACAACAACGCGGTGAACTACCCCGAGCACCGGCCCATCCGCGTGCGCCTGTGGCCGTGGCTGCTGCGCAAGTACGAGGTGGACGGAACCTACTCGTGGTGGGGGACGGTGTGCTGGCGCGGCGAGATGGCCGACCCGTGGAACGCGGGACAGGGCAGCTCCGGCGTCCTGATGTATCCCCCTCGCGCCCCGGACGAGCACGGCCCCATCGACTCGGTGCGGTGGGAGCTGTTCCGCGAGGGGCTCGAGGACTACGAATACATGCACCTGGCCGACGAGCTTGCCCAGAAGCTCGACGCAGCCGGCAAGCCTGATGCCGCCAAGCAGGGACGAGAGGCTGTCGCGGCCGCGCTGGAGCTCGTCGAACGATGGCCCAACGTGCGCGCGGCCAACGACGAGCCGTATACGCTGGACGTGACTGCGGTTGCGAGGGCGAGGCAGGAGCTTGCGGGGGCGATTGAGGGGATGCAAAACGCGCTGAAGTAACCGGTGCGGCGAGGGAGAAGTCGCGAGGACGCGCGTGCCGTGTGCGGATCAGAAGGGGGTCGAGGAGATGAGACCTCGAAGAGACGCGGCGTTGGTTGCTGTGACGCTCGTCGGCGGAGCCATGTGCCTGTGCCTGCAGGGGTGCCGGCTCTGGCCGAGGAGGGCATACTCGGACATTTTCCAGGCGGCAAAGGCGGGAGACGCCCGGGCGGTGAGGCGATTCCTCGCGAATGGCGCCAATCCCAACGGCAAGGGGGGCAGTGGTGGAACCGCGCTGCACGCGGCCGCCGGGAGCGGGCGGACGGAAGTGATGCAGGTGCTGCTGGCCCACGGCACCGATGTGGACCAGATAGACGGCCACGGCAGGACGGCGCTGCACGCCGCAGTGGCGAGAGGCAAGATTGAGGCGGCGTTGCTGCTGATTGACAACGGAGCGAACATCACCGCGAGGAGCATCTGGGGCAGGACGCCGCTGCACGGAGCAGTCGAGCGTGGGGATCTGGCGATGGCTAAACTGCTGCTGGACAGGGGCGCCGAGATGACTCTCGAGATCGCGGCCGGGCGGGGAGACTGGACGATGGTGGGGGAGCTCCTCGCCGCGGGCGCGGACGTGAACGGCAAAGGACCACACGCTCGCAGGGCGCTGCATTGGGCTGTGAGTGCGGCGCAGTTGGATGTCGCGCAGATTCTGCTGACCGAAGGCGCCGATATCGACGCGCGAAGCAACAGGGGAGAGACTGCGCTGTACGAGGCGGCGGAGAAGGGAGATGTGGAGGGGGCGCGGTTCCTCCTTGAGCAGGGGGCAGACGTCAACGCCAGGGACCAATCGGGAGAGTCGCCGCTACACAGAGCAGCGTGGCGCGGGGAACCGGAAGTGGCGGCGCTTCTGCTGGAGCATGGCGCCGATATGGGCGCCAGTGACAGATCCGGCAGGACGCCGCTGCAGATGGCAGCACGGCGCCGGAAGCGTGACATGGTGGACTTGCTGGTGCACAAGGGGGCGACACTGGGCCCCGAAGTCCTGTCGATACTCGGTGACGCGGCACAGCTCCAGGAGCTCCTCGCCGCAGGTGCGGATGTCAACGCGAGAGGCGCACGGGGGAGGACGGCGCTGCACTTGGCGGCGGCCAAGAATGACACGGGCGTGGCGCAGGTCCTTCTGGGGTATGGGGCCGACGTCAACGCCGCCGACGACCGCGGGCAGACGGCATTGCACTTGGCGGCGCGGGGGGGGCACAACGAAATGGCAAGTCTGCTTCTCATGCACGGGGCCGACATTGATGCGGAGGATAGCCGAGGAGAGACACCCCTGCACCTGGCCATTTACCAGCGCCGGACCCACCCTGGCAGGTTGCTGCTTGGCCAGGGCGCCGATATCCACAAGGCCGACGGACAGGGCTGCACCCCGCTGCACCGGGCCGCGTGGCACGGAAGCACCGAACTGGCGCGGCTGCTCATAGTAAAGGGCGCGGATGTGGCGGCCGAGGACGTCGGCGGGCGGACGCCGCTCCATTGGGCCTCCACGACCGGCAACACTGAAGTGGCGAGGCTACTGCTGGAGCACGGCGCCGACGCGAACGCTGTAGATGACGACGGGGAAACGCCGCTGCATGAGGCGACGTGGGCCGGCCGCAGCGAGGTGATTCGGCTTCTGCAGCAAGGCCGGGCCGAGCCCACCATCGAGACGTCGGCGATGTTGGGCGATGTCGCGGATGTGCGGGAGCTCGTAGCGAAGGGCGCGGACATCGGTGCCGAAAGGCCCAGGCGGCACACTGTGCTGCACTGGGCGGCGAAGGGCGGCCAGGCCGAGGTGGTGGAGCTTCTCCTCGCCGAAGGTGCTGACGTCAACGCCAAGGGGCGTAATGGCAACACGCCGCTGCACTACGCCGCGCGGGGCGGGCACATCGAAGTGGTCAGGCTACTGGCGGAGAACGGGGCGGATGTGAACGCGGCGACCAGTTTCAGGAGGACACCGATGCGCGTGGCATTCCTCGAGGGGCACAGTGAGGTAATGGAGTTGCTCCGGGAGCACGGCGCCGAGGAGTAGATAGCCTCACAAGGAGGACTGCCCTCTCCTCCATACGAATCTACACAGGTCGCCAGGGCATGCTGGGTGCGCAGGAGGATAGCAAGTGAGTACGACCACCAAGCGCTACATCGTCCGACACATCGACGACGTCCCCGGCGTGCCGTGTCCGTGCGGGACGAGCGTGCGGCCGCTGACGCGCGCCGACACTGAGGTTGCCAATCTGTACGTCACGCACATCCAGGACTCGGCGAAGCATTACCACGAGCACAGCGCCGAGATATACTTCATCATCGAAGGCTCGGGCACGATGGAGCTGGACGACGAGCGCTTCGAGCTGCGGCCCGGGCTGATGCTGTACATCCCGGCCGGGGTGCCGCATCGCGGCTGGGGCGACTTTCGGACGGTCATTGTGGGCGTTCCGGCGCTCGATCCGGCGGATGAGGTGATAGTGGAGGACAAGGGTTAATGGTTGATGGTTAGCGGCCTCAACCAGCCCCAGCGACGCGGTCCGTCGTTCATTAACCATCAACCATGAACCATTAACCATAGGCTCATCGCATACCGGCGATGAGCCGGCAGGAGGACTGCATCATGGCCCGTCATACGGGTAAGCTCGGCGTCGCCATCGTTGGGACGGGAGGTATTGCGCAGAATACGCATATGCCCGGGTGGCAGCAGCTCAAGGGGCAGAAGGTGGAGATGGTGGCCTCATGCGACGTGATCGAAGAGCGAGCGCAGGAGGCGGCGGAGAAGTTCGACGTGCCCCACGTGTTCACCGACTACCGCAAAGTGCTGAAGATGGACGAGGTGGACATCGTTGACGTCTGTACGCCCAACAAGTTCCACAAGCCCATCACCGTTGCGGCGCTGAGGGCGGGCAAGCACGTCATCGTCGAGAAGCCCATGGCCATGACGGTGGCCGAGGCGCGCGCCATGTGCCGGGCGGCAAAGAAGGCGCGCAGGAAGCTCATGGTCGCCCAGAGCATGCGCTTCAGCGCCGAGACCATGGCCATGAAGGAGTTCGTGGACAGCGGGGCCCTGGGCCGCATCTATTATGCCCATGCCTCGATGCTGCGCCGCCGCGGCATTCCCGGCTGGGGCGTCTTCACCAGCAAGGAGCTTCAGGGAGGCGGCCCGCTCATTGACCTCGGCGTCCACATCCTCGACCTCGTCCTGTGGCTCATGGACTTCCCCGAGCCGGCCACGGTCTCCGGCGTGACGTACCAGGAGATCGGCACGCGCAAAGGCATCGGCGGAATGGGCGCGTGGGACCATCGCAACTTCACCGTCGAAGACCACGGCGCGGCACTGATCCGCTTCAAGAACGGCGCCTGCGTCATGCTCGAGGCCAGCTTCGCCCTCAACATCGCGGAGAACAACATGAACCAGGTGTTCGTGTGCGGCACGAAGGGCGGCGTGTCCAACAGCCCGCTCACCTTCATTCGCGAAGAGCACGGCAACCTCACTACCGCGCAGCCGCAGTATCTGCCCAAGATACGCTCACACCACGAGGAGATTCGGCAGTTCGTGGACTGCATCCGCAAGGACACGCCCTCCCCGGTGCCGGGGGAGCAGGCCATCGTGACGCAGAAGATCCTGAGCGGCATCTACGAGTCGGCCGAGCAGCGGGCGGAGGTGAAGGTGCGGTAGAGGCAGGGCGAAGGGTTAAGGGTCAAGGGCCAAGTGCTGACCTTCGATGGAGCGGGCGCCCAGTCGTGCCCGCTCTTTGCGCGGATCGCGTAGGTCGGGCTTCCGCCGTCGCGAGTCGCCGACGGGCCAAAGCCCCTTTGGCGACGGCCCGAGGGACGTAGCCGCTTCGGCGGAGTCCCTTCTAGCCCGACGCCGTTGCCTGTTCACGCAGCGGCTAGCCTTTCTTGAACCCGAGGACGAAGCCGCCGGTGAAGGCGGCGCCGAAGGGCAGATTGTGCGTCAGCACTTGCCAGACGGCCGCCGCCGCGCTCTGCCCGCCACCGGTCAGGTGCGGCGCGGCGGCGCCGCCGATCTCGCCCCAGTTGATGCTGATGAAGTGCTTGTAGGCGAGGTACTGGAGGAGGATGAAGATCAGGCCCAGGCCGATGGCGACTATCTTGGTGAGCTTCTTGAAGGCGTAGCCCGCAATAGCGCCGGTAATGCCTCCGAGGCCAAGCTGTTGAACGAGGGGCACGACCCAACCCTCCATCGCCATCCATCTCCGCTTCCGTGATGTGGCAAATTGTAGCCATGGCGCGGTTGCCGTGTCAAGGTCGTCGGCGCCGGCCGCGGCGTCCCTCCTCACTCCTTTGGCCCGCCACGGCGTGAATCCCCGGACATGCCCGTTCCTTTTCCCGTCGAACCTTTTCCACCGCCTGATCGTCAAACAAACGTGGACGGCTCCATCCGGATGAGCTCGCGAGCGTGATGGGAGGGATTGCCAGTGACCAGCAGGGGCGAGGCGGTCGGCCGATGGAGCATACTGGCAGGGGGAGCTTTGCTGCTCCTGTTCGTCACATCGATGCAGCTCGGAGCAGCCCCCAATCCGACCATCAAGTTCATCAACCCCAAAGAGGGCGCAAAGCTGGCGGACGAGGCAACTCGCATCGAAGTGTCGTATGCCGGCAGCGCCGAGCACCCCATCGTGCTCGTGGAGGTCTTCGTTGACGGGAAGCGGCAGTTCGAGTACCGCCCCCCGCAGGGAGAGCCGCAAGGCACACGGTCGTTCACGTGGAGCCTGGAGCAGGTCGCTGCCGGCGAGCACCGGCTGCGCGCCCAGGCCAAAGACAGCGCCGGCCGCGTGGCCTCCGCCACTGTTACTGTAAGCGTCGAGGCATCCGAGAAGCGGGATCGACAGCGACGTTGGCTGGAGCAGCTTCGCCGTCGGCTTCCTGGCGTGGGGCCGAAGATCGAGATTCTCCGCCGGTACAGTGACAAGCCGCCGCCCGAGTTCTTCGGCGAGAGCGGCACCGTCTGGAATCCCACGGATCCGCCGACCGTTCGCGGCCGCAAGCAGCGCTACTGGGGCGCTGGGCCCACGTCGCAGTACTGGTACCCGGTCAATCCGGCGAGGCCGATCGGCAAGGGCCGTCCCACGTGGGGGGAGATACAGATAATCCCCCGCGGGCAGGGCGGCGAGGGGGCCATCATCATTCCGCGGGAACGCGAGCTGCTGGACGTGTGGCCGCGCGTCTGGCCGAAGCCCGAGGGTGAATACGAATACGAGTTCCGCCTGCCCGACGGCCGCGACGGCAAGGGCACCATCATTATTGTGCCACGCGATAGAAAAGGGACCAAGAAACCCGAGGAGCATCCCAAGGAGCCAGACGAAGAGAAGCGCAAGCCACCGGCTGAGCCACCGAAGACGCCCGACTGATCCTGCAACCGTGCTTGTCGAGTCATGTCATTCTGAGCGGAGTGCAACGGAGCGAAGAATCTCGCTTTTGACAGGAAAAGGAGCGCCGGGGGCCGAGATTCTTCGTCGCGGAGGACTGGTTCCGGTCCTCTCGCTCATCAGAATGACAAGCACGGTTGTAGTATTAGTCGATGCCGCACGCGCGCACGCGCGGGAACTCCCGGCGCGCCTCGCGCACGAGCGCGCCGTAGTCGTCGGCGTATCGGCCAGAGAAGTGGAACAGCACCAACTCCCCCACGTCGGCCTGCGCCGCCAGTTGGCCGGCCTGCTGTGCCGTCAGGTGATACACGGACCGCGCCGTGTCGGCGTCGCGGGTTAAGAACATCCCCTCGCACAGGAACACGTCCGCGTTCCGGGCCAGATCCACGATGCTCTCCCGCGTCTCCGGCGTGTACAGCGTATCGGTGACGTACACCAACTTGAATCCCTCTTTGACGCTGAGCAGATCGCGGATGAGCTGTTTCGTCGGCAGAGTGCGGCCGTCTGCGTCGATGCGGTCATCGTCCGGCAGTCCGGCCTCGGGACACCGGCCGCCTGGCGACATTCGGAGAGACAGCGCCGCCCGGCTTTTCAGCTCCCGCAGCCATGGGCCGGGGGCGAGCCCCGCCTCGGCCAGCGCGGCGGCATCTACGTTCATGCGCGGTGGCGCCTGGAGCGAGTAGGCGACCGAGGTAATGCGGTGCTCCAACCGCGCAAAGCGCACCCGCAGGTGCGGATGTGGGATCACATCTTCTGCCAGCGGCCGGACCCGCGGCGGCTCGCCCGGCACGAACCGATTCTCGCACGGCAGCCGGGTGGTGGTGATGGCGTCGTCGCCGATCTCGTGGCACACGATGGTGACCCATGCGCGGGTGTCGAGATTCCACGTATAGGCGCGCAGCCGGCTCTGCACTTGCTCCGCGAGCGGGGCAGGCCCGTACACGTTCAGCACCTTGTCGTGGGTCAGGTTGGCCCGCACCAGCCAGTCGAAGCCGATCATGTGGTCAATGTGCGCATGGCTGACGAAGACGTCGGCGACGCGCAGCAGCTTGCCCGCGGGCACGGAAACGTTCAAGCCGCAGTCCAGCATCGCGTTGGCCCGCGTGAACGGCACCTGTATGTACACGCACGGATCACCAACGGATCCGTTGACCAGCTCAAAACCTATCATGGGCAGGTCCCGCTCCCCCGCAGCATTGCCGCGATCTTCTATTGTAATGCCACCCAGGCCTCGGTTCCACGTCCTCTGCGCCATTGCCTTTAACCCCTTGCATACATGGCTATTGACATGTTATAATCTGCTCAAAGACAAAGACGGCGAGATGGGCCTGCACATAATCAGGCCCAATAACGTGACGACCTGCCAGATTTGCCAGGTAGTGTTGAAAGCTGACGTTCGCCGGCATTTGAGCAAGTCGTCTGCCTGTTCCCCGCCGTGGTCCCGCGGTCGTTCTGTTCCCCCGGACGCGGGAGTTGCCTATCCTTGTGACGCAGGAGCAGTATCATAACACAGGCGCCACTGGCCATGCGGCGGTGCTGACGTGCTCGGTCGCCGAGTGCGTTCGTCTACGCCACCGCATGCCGGGTGGGCGCTGCCGCCCCACGTACCGTGCGGCGGTTCGTCCACGGATGTGGACGAAGCAACATCCTGGAGCCCGAGGAGGTGAGGCCCGGTTCGTTTTCTCGCCGTAAGAGTGTACGAAATACCAAAGAGGAGACAAAGTGATGCGAAAGATGTATTCAGGCTTTACGTTGATTGAGTTGTTGGTGGTTATCGCTATCATCGCTATCCTCGCAGCGATCTTGTTTCCCGTGTTTGCCAAGGCCCGCGAGAAGGCGCGGCAGACGTCGTGTCTGAGCAACATGAAGCAGCTCGCCCTGGCCACGATCATGTACACGAGCGACTATGACGAGGTCTTGCCGATCGTCCCGGGTCGCAACACCGACGTGTGGGTCAATATCGGCGACCCGCCGTGCGACAACCGCGAGGCGAAGTCGGCGTGGATGGTCCCGTCGCTGATGCAGCCGTATGTCCGGAATGCCGGCATCTTCGTCTGCCCGAGCTGGAGCACGACAAAGACATGTCGTGCCAACTTCCCCCTGCCGACCTGCGAGTGGAGCTATTCGTGGGCAACAGGCACGGCCTACCACACTAACTCGTACGGCGGAACTGGAGTCGGGAGCATCGAATGTGACCATTGTACCAGGTTGTGCTCATCTGCCGGCAACCAGAGCGCCTTCGACGGCATCTTCAACATGAGGGAGGCCCGGATCACGGCCCCCGCGTACCACATCATGCTGGTGGAGTTCAAGTCGGATACCGGGTACCGATCGTGCTCCGGCCAGAACGAGGAGGACGTGGGCGAGAGCGGCCATGCGTATGTGGAGTGGACGCTCAACAACCCGGCCCTGCAGACACACAACGACGGCAACAACTACTCCTTCTGCGACGGGCACGCGAAGTGGATGAGGGCGCCGGACTACGGGATGTGGACGATGTGCGACGAGGACGACCTGTAGGCCGTGGAACCCAGTTGCGCGCTTCACGGACTTGGCGCATGAAAGATCAACGGGCAGTACTACTCTGCGACTCGTGCTACGTAGCGAAGTGTCGCTTCCAGCCTTCGTAGCCGAAGCTACTTCGGCGGAGTAGGCACTTCGCAGAGTAGCAAGCGGCCTGCTCCGAAGCACGAGAAGCACGAGTGCCGCGCGAAACAGACGTGTCATACATTGCCGGCGGCGCTGGGGAGCGATCTCCTCGCCGCCGGCGGTCTTTTCTTGCGGGCGGCCAAAATCCAGAAGAAAAACTGAAAGCGGGAAGCAGTTCTCCATGGCCCGGTGGGCCACCCGGTGAGTTTCGGGGAGAGATCCCGAAACTCCACGATGAAGATGGGCCCGGCGGGGAGCTGGGGGCCGCCGGAGCAAGCTGCTCCGGCTACAACTCGTGCTACGTAGCGAAGGGTCGCTACTTCGCAGAGTAGTACGGGTGGGCCGACGGGCCGAATCTTCGAAGCAGAATAGCCATTCCGCCGCGAAAAACAATTCAGTGGGGTATGTACGGCCCCGCCGCATAACGTGAGGCGCGCAGGGACGCCACGAGAAGCTGGGGAACGCACAGGAAGCGGTCCGCTGTTACAGTAAGTGCATGGAATTGGGCGGTCCGCCGGCTGAGCCGGCCCGAGGGCGACTGGAGATGCTCGCGCCGCACGCCGAGCACGAGCGCCGCCGCGTGAGCATGACGCCGGATGGCAGCGGCCGTCCCCAGCAGCCATGAGCAACGCCATACGGCACAGCCCGATGCGACAGGCGGTGCGACAGCACGGCCTGGGATTGCTCGCCATCGCCATCGTTGCCGGGGGCGTGTACCTGAACGGTATCCCGACGCCCTTCATCTGGGATGACGACTGGCTGATAAAGGGCAACGAGGGGATACGCCATCTTGGAAACATCCCTGAGTTCTTCACACCCCGCTACTGGCAGCGTTTCCATGAGGAGTACTTCCGCACCTTTCCAGGCCGCAGCTACCGGCCGGTTGCCGAGATCAGCTTCGCTCTCGACTACCGCATCTGGGGGCTCAACCCAGTTGGCTTTCATGTGACGAACGTGCTGCTGCACATCGCCAACTGTGTGTTGGCGTATGTGCTCGCATATCGCATCTTCGGCCACAGACGGGTCGCCATCTTCAGCACGCTGCTATTCGCCGCACATCCGCTGCATACCGAGGCGGTCGTGTGGGCCAAGGTGCGCTCGCAGCTCATGGCCGTCACCTTCGTGCTGATGGCCGTGCTCATGTATGCACGATACGCGGAACGCCCCGGCGCGCGCCGGGCGCTCGCCCTCTACATAGGCGCCGTCGTGTGCTTCGGGCTCGCCATCCTCTCCAAGGCTACCGCCATCATCCTCCCGGCCCTCCTGGTCCTGTACGTGTGGTGCTTCGTGCCGCGGACCCAGTGGCGCCGGCATCTGCTGAGCTTGCTCCCCTTTGCGGGAGCAGTCTTGGTGTTCTTCGCGCTCGACCCGCTCATGCCGGTCATGCCCCGCTCGACGCCGGCTCCGGCCACGTATCTTGGCGCGGTCATCATCGTTCTGGGCCAGTACATCCGGCTGTTCCTGGCGCCGGTGGGGCTGTGTCTGGACAGGTATTGGCACATCCATGCGGGGGAGCTGCTTCCCCCGCTGCTCCCGACAGCCCCCTTTGTGCTCGCCCTCATTGCCGGAGCAGTTCTGGCAGCGCGCCGCTCAAAGACCGTGCTGTTCGCCCTTGGCTGGTTCGTGGTCGCCCTCGCCCCGGCGTTCCGCGTTGCCTTCATGGGCAGAGCCATCGCCGAGTCCCGCGTCTATGGGCCCTCAATCGGCCTGTGCATGGTCTTCGGCTTCCTGCTGCACCGACTGGCCGAGTTCCGCCTCACCTGGCTCTCCGCCCGCCTTCGCGCCCGGCTTGCATGGGCCCTGTGCATCTTGGTCGTGCTCGTGTGCTCGGGACTGACGATCGCGCGCAACGCCGACTGGGCCGACGCTTTCGGGCTCTGGCGTGATACGGTGGAGAAGAACCCGTCCAGTTGGCACGCTCAGATCCGTGTGGCGAGGTGGTACTTCCACGCCGACCCACCGCAGTACGACAAGGCCGTCGAGCACCTGGAGGTAGTCGCCGAGCTGCGCCCACAGGACACGGAAGCGCTGCTGCAGCTTGGCACGCTGTATCAGCAGATGGGGGAATACGACAAGGCGCTGAAGTATTATCGAAAGCTGCTGAACATCGACAACAGCAACGTCAACGTGCGGGTCCGGCTGGGCGTGTTGTTCGGCGAGCAGGGCGATGAGCAGAAGGCTGAGTGGTACCTCCAACGTGCGGCGAGCATGGACCCGCGCTGCGCGGATGCCCATTACAACCTCGGCGTCTTCTACGGGAACAAGGAGGACTACGAGAGGGCCATAGCCGCCTTTGAGCGCGCCGCTCATCTGCGCCCAAACGACGCCCGGATACACCAGGACCTGGCGGCCGTATACGCGGCAGCCGGATCGATCGATCGGGCCGCGGCCGAGTACGGCAGAAGCGTCGCCATCGACCCCGCCAACGCGGAAGGGTGGCTGGCGCTCGGAGCGTGCCGCGGGCAACTGGGCGACGTCCACGCCGCGGCCGAGGCCTTCCGCCGGTGCGCCCAGCTCAACAGCCCGCTGGCGGAGCAAGCCAAGGAGTACCTCAGCAGGCTGGCCGGAGACCCCCGCATGCGGGAATAGCCCACAAATGACAGGCTGCCCGGGTGATCCCGGTGCGGTCAACACCACGGCCGGCCTGATGCCGCCGATCCTCATTTTCCGAGGCGAATGGACAGTGGCTATTACAGGAGAGGATGGCGAAAAAGGCGCCCATGCCCGTTTCCGCCGCGAAGCCCACGCAGATGCGCCAATGACTGCCGACAATCGGCGGCTCGACTTCCTCGCATTCAGCGTCATCACGCTCGTCATCACCTTCACGTGGCTTCCGACACTTACCTCAGGACGTAGGGCGAATCCCAACGAGGACTTCCTTCTCCACGCTTCCCGCCATGAGGCGGTGAGAAAAAGCCTGATCGAGCACCATACATTCCCGCTGCGCTCCCATTGGTTTGGCGGTGGATTCCCCACGCTTGGGGAGCCAAACGATCCGGCGCTGAATCCTCTCGTGGTGTTGTCGGTGCTGTTCGGTTCGGCGATGGGGATCAAGCTGATCGCCTTTCTCGCCGTCCTCGTCAGCGGCCTTGGGACCTATGCGCTGGCGCGCTACATCATTGGCTACACCCGATGGGGCGCGCTCTTCTCCGCGCTAATAGTCGGCGCAAGCCTCTATGTCCCGGCTCACATGGAGGCCGGGAATCTCCCTGAAGTGTGCCTGGCTTACTTGCCGTTATGCATGCTGCTGATCGCATTGTCCTGTCGGGGACGAAGGCGTGCTCTTTTCCTATTGCCTTTGGTGTTGTACACCGTGCTTTCTGGTGGAAAGCAGGGCTTCTTCATGGCCATGTTCTACGTGGCGGTGTTCTGTCTCCTGGACGCTCTGCCGTGGTTCAACACGTTGACGCCCGAGGCAGCCGGGAGGAAGTTCGACGTCCGAGCATTGACGGTGCTCCTCCTCGCTCTGGGGGTGACGTTCTTCGTCGGAATGGCGCGGATTCTGCCGGCGCTGGAGTTCATCAGCGCCAAGGGCGGGCTGACCCATATGGAGATATACTTCCATGAGGGTCTCCAGAGCGACGCTGGCCCGACTTGCGGGCAGCTCCTCCAGGTTGCATGTGGCTTTCACGGCCGCCCGGACATCGTGACGGTTGGATGGCTTCCCGTCGTCTTGTTCGGGATTGCTTGCTGCTTCTTCTGGAAGAGGTCGCTGCCGTGGGTTATCAGCCTCGTGCTATTCAGTTGGCTCGCGCTTGGCAACAAGGCGCCGTTGAATCTGTTTGGGCTCCTGGAAGGCCTACCGATATTCAGCACGATCTTGAGGCCCTACAAATACTTCGCCTTCCAAATCGTCCTCTCGATCGCAGTGGGAGGCGGGCAGTTCTTCTGGCTGCTGCGGAAACTGGAACGCAAATGGTTAGAGCACGTCTGTGCCACCGTCCTGATCGTCGCCGCGGTGAGTTTCCTCTATTTCCACACAACGGAGGTCCAACGACGGACATACACATTCGAAATGCCCTCCGAGGCCCGCATTCAGCAGAAGGAGTTCCACAACGTTCAGGGATTGTATCTCCCCCGTAACCGGGCCCACCCGCCGCGCGCCGTGACCTACTTCAACATACGCCGGAACATCGGCACCGTTGACTGGCACACAGCCATGCCGATCGCTGAGAACGCCATTGCCAAGTGCTTCGTGGACGCTCGGAACAACTACATCCCAAATGCTCTGTATCGCGGGGAGGCCTTCTTCGCTGAGGAGGCCGGAGCGGCGGGGACGCCGCAGCGGTTCATATCCGAGCCGGCCGTGCAGAGGGGCTCTGACGAACAAGGCCCGGCGGGATGCGTGTTGGAGAGTACCTTTGGGCCCAATTCCATCACGGTCCAGGTCACGGTTCCGAAACCGGGGATCCTGATGGTCAACCAGAACTACCACGCGGCCTGGAGGACTGATCGAGGAGAGCTGTTCGACAGAGACGGCCTGATCGCGCTGCGACTGCGGGAGACCGGCTCGTATACGATTCATCTGCGCTATCTGCCACGGAGTTTCGTGGCAGGGCTGGCCGTCAGTGTCCTCAGCCTGGCCGGCTGGGTGCTGGCATGGTGGATGTTTGGGCCACGCGGCGGCCGAACTGCCCAGATCGCGGCTCGCCGAGATGGATGCCCTGCCCCCTCGGTAGCCCCCGGCACGTCTTCTGAGTGCCGCGAAAAAACCCTCATATTAGAAGGGCAAATCCCCTTGCGCGGCGAATAGAAGTATAGTATAATATGCAGGAGCACTATAGTATCCCGAACCAGGCCGCAGCCGGCCGCCGCCCGCTGGGCCCCGCCCTGCACCGGCGGAGAATCGGTGCATGTCGGATTTGTGAAAGGGGAGATACGCGGAGACCAGGCGAATCATGCTCACCATAGTGTTTGGCACACAGGACTTAAGGAGGGAGAGTTCTCTATGAGAAGTCAGAGAGGGTTTACCCTGATCGAGTTGCTGGTCGTCATTGCGATCATCGCCATCTTGGCGGCCATCTTGTTTCCCGTGTTCGCCAAGGCCCGCGAGAAGGCACGGCAGACCGCCTGCCTCAGCAACATGAAGCAGCTCGCGATGGCCACCAAGATGTACGACAGCGATTGGGATGAGTGCTACCCACTGTACGGGTACGGCAGTAGCACCAACGTTTTCTTTGCTCTCGGGCCGGCCCCGTGCGACAACGTGACGTGGAAGACCAGTTGGCGGTGGCCGTCGATTGTGCAGCCGTACGTCCGCAATGCCGGCCTGTTCGCCTGCCCCACTTGGTCGGCGAACCGGACGTGTCGGGCCAACTTCCCCCTGCCCAGAACCAAGTGGAGCTATAACATAGTCCGCGGCGGGGTTGTTCACATGACGTCCACGCCGCAAGGCGGAACCGGGATCGGCAGTGTTACCTGCGGCCAGTGCGCCAGGCGGTGCCCCTCTGCCGGCAACAGGGTCATCTTGGACGGCGGGTGGGAGGAGCAGAAGATCGGTACCGCCGCCGCGCCCGCGAACCTCATCATGATCATCGAGTACAAGCTCGGGACCGGCTTTGGCTCGCCGAAGAGCTGCTGGAGCGCCTGCTCCGACGCCGGCGGCCTGCATGCGTATCAGAGGTACTATCAGGACCCGAACACGCAGGTCCACAACGACGGCAACAACTTCGCCTTCGCCGATGGGCACGCCAAGTGGATGAAGTATCCCGACATCGGCATGTGGAGCAGGTGTCGCGAGGACGACCTGACGTAGGGCCGCAAGAGCCGTCGCTGCGTGACGGACTTCGCGTTTGAGCGGGACGGCAGCGTAACGAATACGCCGTAAGCATCAGATAGCGCGGGCGGCGAAGGCACGGCCCAAAGGAGGGATGCCATCGGAAGAGGACCATTGCAATGGCTGTTGCAGCCATCCCTCTAACAGGGAATGGTGGATTGGTAGAGCATACAATGAATGAAAGGAGGTCATCATGAAGGGCAGTAAAGGATTCACCTTGATCGAGCTGTTAGTAGTTATAGCGATCATCGCCATCTTGGCGGCTATCTTGTTTCCCGTGTTCGCCAAGGCTCGCGAGAAGGCACGGCAGACCGCCTGCCTCAGCAACATGAAGCAGCTCGCGATGGCCACCAAGATGTACGACAGCGATTGGGATGAGTGCTACCCGCTGTACAGTTACAAGGGTTCGGAGGCATGTAATCTCGGCCCAGCCCCGTGCGACATCGTCCACTGGAAGACCGCCTATAGGTGGCCAACCCTCATCCAGCCGTACGTCCGCAATGCCGGCCTGTTCGCCTGCCCCACTTGGTCGGCGAACCGGACGTGCCGCGCCGGCTTCCCGCTGCCCAGAACCAAGTGGAGCTATAACATAGCTCGCGGCGGACGAGTTCACACCAGCTCCACACCGTACGGGAGCGCCGGCAGTATTACCTGCGCCCACTGCCCCAGGCTGTGCGCCTCTGCGGGCAACGTGATCATGTTGGGCGGCGGGTGGGGGGAGCACAAGATCACCCGCGCTGCGGCGCCCGCGAACCTCATCATGATCATCGAGTACAAGCGGGGGACCGGCTATGGCCTGCCCAAGACATGCTGGAGCACGTGCTCCAACAGCGGCGACAGCTTGTGCAAGCATAGCTATCAGGCACCCTATCAGGAGGAGGGCAGGCAGGTCCACAACGACGGCAATAACTTCGCCTTCGCCGATGGGCACGCCAAGTGGATGAAGTATCCCGACATCGGCATGTGGAGTTGCTGTCGCGAGGACGACCTGTAGTAGTGCCGGGGCCACGGACTTGACGCACGCACGGCTGACGGGTAGTCGGAGAGTGACCGTGTGACAACTGAGCGGGACGCTGTGAGAACAAGCGCCGCGCAAGCAAGAGACAACGCCGGCGGCAGCGGGCACGATGCCCTCGTCGCCGGCTGCTTTTGTGGCAGGCGGTTCCCTGATCCTGGGGCGTTAGAGGATCGTCGGCCGGGAGCCGCTCTGCCTGCTCCCCAGGCTGCCTTCGAGTGGCACGGGGAGCTCGTGCCTGTCTAACTCGTGCTACGTAGCGAGCTACTTCCGGCCTTCGCAGCCGGGGCTGCTTGCTACTCTGCGATGCTACTCTGCGAAGCAGCGCTTCGCTGCGAAGCACGAGAGTAGCGACACTTCGCTACGTAGCACGAGTCGGCGGAGTAGGCTCGCAGAGTAGCAAGCGGGACCCCGATCCCTGTCTAAAGCGGGACGCCTGTCTGAAGCGGCGTGCCGTACGGCGCCCCGCACGGGGCCGAAGGGTCAGAGACAACCCGTGCCACACAAGTGCTGCCCTGCCGACAATTCGTACACGCGCGCTGCCCCGCTTGCCCCGACCCGCTTGGTGTAGTAGAGTTGTGCATGGCGCTTCTCGGAGCAGGCCATGCGCGGGCATAGCATAGCGTTGGTTCTCATTGCGGCCGTGTGTGGGGCGGCGTTTGTCTGGTCCCTCGGCAACGAGTTCATCTGGGACGACCGGCTGATTATCGTTGATAATCCCCGTGTCCACGACCTCAGCCGGCCCCTCAAGTTCTTTGGCCCAGAGTACTGGCGCGCGGCGCGCGCAGACTGGCCGGCCATGCCCAAACGGGGCTACCGTCCGGTCCCCGAGCTCCTGTTTGCCGTTGACTACTCCCTGTGGGGCCCACACCCGGTCGGGTATCGCGCCGTAAACATCGTGGTGCACGCGGCCAATTGCGTGCTGCTGTATGTGCTGGGGCTTCGAATCTTGGGGGATGCACGCGGGGCAGCCTTCTGGGCACTCCTGTTCGCAGCGCACCCGATCCACGTGGAAGCCGTGGTCTGGGTCAAGGCCCGGTCCGAGCTGCTGGCGCTGCTGTTCGTGCTGGCGACGATACTCCTGTATGGCCGATACCTCAACTCGCCAGCGCCCTCCCGGTCGCCACATTTGCATCTTTGCACCGTCGCTGCCTTCGCCGTCGCACTGATGTGCAAGGCGTCTGCGGCGATTCTACCGGTGCTGCTGGCACTCTACATCTGGTGCTTCGTGCGGCGAGCGAGGTGGCGGCGAGGCCTCTTTGGGTTGATCCCGTTCGTGGGGATCGTGGCTGCTTTCCTCGCCGTCGAGGCCACGCTGCCACACATCCCCGACAACACACGGGTAGAGACGGGATCGGTCGCTCTCACGGGCGTCGCGGCCCTGGGCGTGTATCTGAAACTCCTGTTGGTGCCTGTTGGCCTGTGCGCGCATCACCGTGTGGACACCGTGCAGACGGTGTTCGATCCCTCCCTGCTCCGCGTGCTCTTCGTGAGCCTGGCGCTGCTCGCCGGCGTCGTCGTGGCGGCGCGACGCCCCGGCGTAGCCTTGTTTGCCCTCGCCTGGGTCATCATCGGGCTCGCGCCCCTATCGGTGCTGGAGTTGATGGGGCGGCGGGTGGGCGAGCTGCGGGCCTACGCCCCTTCGGTGGGCTTCTGCCTCCTGCTGGCATTCCTCCTCATCCGCCTCGGCGGCCTCAGCTCCGCCCGGATCCCCCGTATCTCAGTGCAGCAGGCGGCTATGGCGCTCTGCGCGCTTCTGGTGCTTGCCTACACAGGCCTGAGCGCAGTGAGAACTCGGGACTGGGCAGATGAGTCCACCCTATGGCACGACGCGCTGCGCAAGAACCCCGATAGCTGGCACGCGCATCAGGGCCTGGCGATCTTCTATAAAGGCAAGGGCCTTTCGCGGAAGGCGATACCCCATCTGAAAGAGCTGGTCGCACTCAACCCACGGGACGTCGCCGCTCAGTACGAGCTGGCACTGGCATACGAGCAGCTTGGCCGTGATGAGGCTATCAGCGCCTACGAAAGGCTGGTGCAGTTGCGTCCCCGGAATAGCGCGACCCGCGTTACCTTGGGCGCCCTCTATGCCAAGTACCACCGGCTGGTGGAGGCCGAGGACCAGTTCAAGGCCGCACTCCACTACGACCCTGAATGTGCCGAGGCACACCACAACCTGGGCGCCGTGTACCTTGTGCAGGGACGCCATGAGGAGGCGGTCGCCGAGTTGCGCCGCGCGCTGCATGTGGCTCCCGATGACGCGGCAACCCGCTACGCGCTTGGCGTCGCCTACGCCGGGCTGGACCGCAACGAGGCCGCTGTCACGGAGTTCCGCAACTGCGTGACCGCTGAGCCCAATCATGCGACCGCCTGGATGGCCATGGGCCAATGCTATGAGAAGCTGGGAAACGCACAGGAAGCGGTGCGCTGTTACCGCAAGTGCACGGAACTCGGCGGCCCGGCGGCCGACGCGGCGCAGATGCGACTGGAGAAGTTGGCGCCGCGCACGCAGCGCTAGCACCCGCCCAGCGGGCGCATCAGAGCCTGCAGGCCGACGCCCCGGCTCTCCCGGCCGAAAAAAAACGTGCCGCGCACGCCGCTGAGTGAAGGAGAATCATTGACTGATCGCGAAACCGCACTATAATGATACTGTGAAGCGGGGCGGACGCGGCGCCTCGCGGGTCGTATGCGCACCGTAGCTCGGCGCCCGGTGCTCGGTCATGGCGCCAGCACGGAACCGGGCGGAGGGGGGGATGCGACCGGAACGGGAGCAGTCGTAGAGCGGCAAGCGTCAAAACGCATGATGTGAGGAGGAAGTGCGTAATGACCAAGACGAAAGGCTTCACCCTGATCGAGCTGTTAGTAGTTATAGCGATCATCGCCATTCTGGCGGCGATCCTGTTTCCCGTATTTGCCAAGGCCCGTGAGAAGGCGCGGCAAACGGCGTGTCTCAGCAACATGAAGCAGCTCGCCCTGGCCACGATCATGTATTCGAGCGACTACGACGAGATGACCGTACCCATGGCGCTATCGGGCACGGATCCGCCGCAGTACATAGACCTTGACCACCCGAACTGCAAGAACCAGAGGATATGGACAGCGTATAAGTGCCCGTCCCTGTTGCAGCCCTACATCCGCAACGCCGGGATTTTCGCCTGCCCGAGTTGGTCCGCGAACCGGACGTGCCGCGTCCACTTTCCCTTGCCCGTAACTCGCTGGAGCTACAACTGGACCTACTGCGGGCGGTTCCACACCAGCTCCACAGCGTACGGCGGAACCGGCATAGGGAGCATTACCTGCGCCCACTGCGACAGGCGTTGCGCCTCTGCCGGGAACTACTGCCCCATGGCCTATTACGGGGCGCCGGAGAGCTCGATCCCCGCACCAGCGGGCACGATCATGATCATTGAGTTCAAGCAAGGCAGCGGCCGCGGCATCCCGAAGACATGTTGGAGCGCTTGCGGCGACGCCGGCGGCAGCGCGCATTCCTATGTTGCGGAGTTCTGTGCCAACCGGCAGCTGCAGGTACACAACGAGGGCAACAACTACGCCTTCTGTGACGGGCACGCCAAGTGGATGAAGGAGCCGGATTTCGGCATGTGGACGCGATGTGATGAGGACGACAGGGGCTAGGGGCTGACAGCGTGGCTCCGAGCTGACGGACTTGGCGTTTGAGCGGGACGGCAGCGTAACGAATACGCCGTAAGCATCAGATAGCGCCGGCGGCGATTGGCACCATGCCCAACGCCCCCGGCGCTCATTTATTTCGGGCGGCCCAAAACCAGACAAAAAAAAGTAAACGGCCAGGGG
>JAUWAU010000023.1 GCA_030601885.1 Armatimonadota bacterium | reverse complement strand
GTCGTGTCCAGTCGCGGACGCCGTAATCCGCGAGCCGTCAAACGCAGCGTCGGGAGATATCCAATACGCGCGCGGTGCACCACCAAACCCACGCGAATCGACTTCGAGAAGTGTATCAAGATACTTAAGTGAACCGTATTGGGGCTAGGGTAGGAATGTCGGGGAGGGTATTGCGCGCCGAGGGAGTCATCGCGGCAGTGTCTGAGCAGGGCGCCTGCGTGGAGTACGAGGCCATCGGGGCCTTGTTTGAGTGCACGATAGACGAGCGGAGGCTTGCCTGGGCGCGCGAGCGGCTTCGGTTCGACGAACTCAGCGCCATGCTCGCCAAACCGCTCGACGGGGGCACACACTACGAGGGACTGGTAATCACCGCCCTACACTGGTTTGGCGAGGCGAGCCAGGACGACTCGCCTCCAAACAAGGTGGTGCGGCTCTGTACGGCTCTGGAAGCCTTGCTCATTGGTGCTCAGGTCGACCGACTGACCAGCGAACTCGCCGAGCGCGTGGCAATTGTAATGGAGGAAAAGCTTGATGCCCGGAAGCAGCTGAAGCGGCGAATGAAGAAACTGTATGGTCTTAGGAGTCGAGTCGTGCACGATGGCAAGCGCGACGTACCAGAGCGAGAGGCACGCGAACTCGAGTGCATCGTGCTTCAGACCATTGTAGCGATGGCCGGTCGGCTTCAGCAGATCCAGCGGAAGGCGGATGTCGAGGTGTGGTTCGAGGACATCCGTCTGAGTTCCGGTTCCGACCCTTCCTGATCGGGCGTCCGGCCAGACACACGACACCTGCGTCTCTCCCCGCGCAGCCGTCTCCCCACTAGCCAATTGCCGCGGTCAGGGCCCGTCCGGGAACTCGTTCAGCGAACACAGCGGATACACGTCTATGGCCGGCTCTTCGTAGGGATGGGCGGCGCGGACGGCCTCGATAGCAGCCCGGATGTTGTCCCCCGTGCACAGAGTCTCGACGCGCTCCTCCTCGACGCTTTCCAGCTTGCCGAGCTCGCCGGCGTATGGCTGCGCGCCGGGCAGCGGGCGGTAGCGGCCTACTCCTGGGCAGGAGAAGGTGCAGAAATCGTAATCTCCGATGCGTCCAGCACGGGCCTCGCCGAGCGCCTGGCGCACCGCATCGGCGTGACTTGGCGGGACAAAGACGACGAGCTTGAGCAACTCCGGCTGGCGTGGTTTGTTAGCCATGATCGCGACCTCCCGCCTGATCGGTCAGCGCTGGGTGGTCTACGTCTCTCTGGCCAGACCCTCCCCTCGCTGACCCGTCCATGGAACATGTTGACGCGCAGCTTATGCCGCTCGATGCGCTACACGAAGTCAGCCGGTGCGGCGCCACCGCGCGCCCTCACGTACTGCGCGAACGGCGCCGGGCCCAGATCGCAGATCTCCAGCATGTGCGCCGGCAGCGGCTGCCCGATGAGCGCCTCAATGCGCCGCCGCTGCAGCGCCACGACATGCGGGTGCTCGTCCCGCACGTTCCGCCCCTCGTCAGGATCGTCCGGCCAGTGATATAGCTCGTCACCAGCCTCCTCGTCGTGGACGGCGCAGAAGTAGGCCCACTCGTCGTCGCGGACGCTGACGTGCGCGCCAGCGGGCCCTACCGCATGGCTCGCCCAGGCGCTGATGATGTAGTCGCGGATGTTGGTCTTCTCCCCGGTGACGAGCGGCCAGACGTTCTCGCCGTCGGCCTCGTACGGGACGTCGAGCAGCCCGAGGATCGTCGGCATCACGTCGTGGCTCTGCACGTAGGCGTTGACGACCTTGCCCGGCGGGCCGTCCGGGTGGCGCATGTACCAGACGATGCGCGTATTATACGGCCGCAGATTCTCGCGGCTCTTGCCGAACTGGCTCCGATCCATTAGCTCGGTGCCGTGATCGGAGAGCACAACTACAATGGTATCATCCCAGAGCTTCAACTCGTCCAACTTCTCAAAGAGTACCCCCACCCATTTGTCCACAAACGTCACTTCGCCCATGTAGAGCGCCTTGATGCGCTCGATCTCATCTTCGTTAGGCTTCTGGCCCTCCCAGGCAGCGCCGGGGAAGATGAAGTCCTTGCCGTCGTAGTCGGGGCAGTATTCGTCGGCGTAGGCCTTGGGTGGGTCCCACGCCTCGTGCGGGTCGAAGCTGTCGATCCAGAGGAAGAAGGGCCGATTAGCTGCACAGTCGTCGAGCCAGCGACATGCCCCGAGGAGCACGCGCGCGCAAAGGTAATCCTCCTGCTTCTCGCGGCCGCGCATGTTGTACAGGTATTGCGCGAGCGTCGCGTGGCGGTTCCAGTTGATGGGCTCGCGCACGTGCCGGCGCATGGCCTCCTCAATCATTGCCGGCGTCCCACCGCGCCAATTGTCGCTCTCCTGCCCGCGGACGAACTCGTACGAGCAGAAGCCCCGGGTGAAGTTCATCGTTGGCTTGAACATGTGGTACGTGTCCGCGACCATGCCGGTGTAGTAGCCGCGGGAAAGCAGCACCTCGGCCAGCGTGTGGTGCTGGGGCGGGATCTTGTGCCAGCCGCTGGCGTGGTGCCAGTGGCCGCGGCGGTCGAAGTTGTAGCGCCACGGGAAGGAGCGGCGGCCGGTGAAGAACGCGCGACGGATCTGCAGCGTCGGCAGGCCCTCGCCGAAGGCGCGCTCGAAGGCGACGCTCTGGCGCCAGAAGTCGTCGAGGTTCGGCGTCCGGCAGTGGCTCAGCAGCTTGCCGTCGCCCACGATGTCGGCGCGAAGGGTGTCCATGCAGATGCAGATGACGTTCATGTTGGCAGGCCACCTCCAAGGCAATGGTTGATGGTTCATGGTTGATGGTTGACGCCGGACCCTTCATTGCAGCGGCTGCACGTTGGCC
This sequence comes from Armatimonadota bacterium, assembly GCA_030601885.1. Taxonomy (GTDB): domain Bacteria; phylum Armatimonadota; class Zipacnadia; order JAUWAU01; family JAUWAU01; genus JAUWAU01. The sequence continues at coordinate 89,374 of JAUWAU010000023.1, read as the reverse complement.
GCAAAGGATTGGTCATAGCGCGAGTGCAGACGGCTGCGGAGGCCCGGATCGGTCGTGATCAGAATGAGACGGGTGAGCTGGAGTGTTCCCAGATGCAGGGCCAGTTGGGCGTCCTGGGGCTCCCACCGGATGTCGCGTGTGCCCTCCGAGGTGACCTCAAACATATCCTTCGGCTCGAGCCACGACGGCAGCGTGATGCTTACCTCCGCCCCCTCTAGCGAGATGATACTCGATGCGCATGCGGACTCCCTCGAAGGCCCCCTGTCCGCGGGTTGCCTCCGCGCGGACGCTCTCGGTCACGAAGTCGATTCCATCCGGGGCGTCTGGGCGCTGCTCACACAAAGCGCGGAACAGTGCCTCCACACGAGGGACAGCGGCCGGCCCTTCGCACAGGAGGTCGAGGTCGCGCGTCGCACGGTGGGGCGTGTCAAACCAGAGGGAGAACAACTGAGCGCCTTTGACGACGAACTGCTCAGCGTGAGGCGACCGCCCCAAGCGGTACAGCAGGCGCTCGATGGCGTACTGGGACAGGATCAGCCCGAAGTCCTCACGTCGCTCCCGGGCGAGATTGAGTAGACGCTGGCGCACCGAGGCGGCGACATTAGTGATCGATCTCTTCCTCACGTGAGCGACTCCAGATAGGGCCGCATGACGTTGGCGACGCGGCAGATGGTGGCGAATCGCCAGAGCTCATCCATTGGGACGCGCCGTTCGTGCAGGGCTTCTCGCAGTGCTTCCAGCGCCACTTCGAGGCCGATCTTGTTCCGATACTTGAAGCAGTCGGCTACAGTTTTGGCGAGGCTGTAGACGCGAACGGGCACGCCCTCCACCGTGTGCTCTTCGACTCCCTCGCTGAATGCGGGGCCCGAGAAACGAACGATGCGGAGTGGGAGGTCATCCGCCTGCGGAAGGCGGGCCTTGACTTCGATGGCCATCCACACCTCAAACGGAGCCTGTGTTGTTACATCGTGGAACCGGAGGGCTGAGAGGAGGCACACCACGCCGTGCGGAATGCGCCGGCACGCCTGGACCGTCGTATGCTGAGCCGACACCTCAGCATCGGGAAGCCTGTACAGACCGCGGGCGACTCGCTCGATGACGCCCCTGCGACAGAGCTTGCTCAGGTACTGTCGAGAGACGCCGAGTGCCACCAGGTCTTTCGTCCGCATCACGGTGGCCTTGCGAAGTTCCGCGATGACTATGTCTGCCCTGCTTTCGCCACTCGGCCGGTCGATAGTAGACATATTGTAGGTAATTGTGCATAACTACCGACGTTTTGTCAACCGATCTCGGGCCGGCCCCATCGACGTGCGTGTCCGGGGCAGCGTAGGGCTGTCAGAGGTGGGTCATGTAGGCCCTCCAGAAGGCTACGTACCAGAGTAACTGACGAAGTGTCGGGTGCGCCCACGCATGAGGGCCCCGCGAGTGCTATGAGGCCCCGGCGGCAGCAGGAGCGCGACGCGAGTGCGGAGGCCCGGCAAACTGACCAAACGCAACGCGCACACTCGGCACGACGAGGCCGATGCGATGCTGTACAGAGCATCCCGCATCGGGCTTTTAGGTGGATAGAGCCCCACGGCAGGGTCTGATGGGGAGAACGCGGGAGCGCTCGAGGCTGATCCCGTCAAGCAGCACGTCTTCGATCTCAAGCGGCTCCTCTCCCCCATTCCGCAGGAAGAGGTGCACGGAGCCGCCCAGGGGCATTCCTTTGCGTGCGTACTGGAGCGTCTCGCCGGTGACGCTGTCCTTGAGGTCCCACGATTCACGCCAAAAGGGCAGGAACTGCGGGAAGGGGACATCAGCCCGATAGGATGCGCCCAAGAGCTCGAGGCCGGCAACGCCGGCCGGCGCGGCGGCCACGGCAATAAGCAGCAGCAACACCCGGGGGCCTCGGGGAGTGAATACGGTCACGGCGACATGCCCTCCGAGTTCGTCCACTTCAGGTACTCATGGAGGCAATCGTCGTCACTGACGTACTTCTTGTAGACCACGCGCATGCGCAACGCGCCCCACTCGCCCTGTGCGGCGGAGGTGTCGAACCGGCCCCGCCAGTCCCAGGCGGGATTGGGCCGGCCGTCGGGCTGGCTCCCGCCTCCCGTGGGCGACATGTAGAAGATGACGCCGCAGCGCGGCGGGAACATCTGGATGAACACCATGTCCCTGAAGCGCCCGTAGTAGAAGGCATACTTCGGGTCGTAGCGCCACCGCGAGACGCTGTCGGAGAAGCTGTTGGTGCCATGCTTGAAGCGGGCATTGGGCACCGTCTTCAGCACCGGCAGCGACGCACCGGCAGGGAAGACGCTCGCGGCGTTGCCGTGTTCGGTGTCCAGATGTTTCTGCCAGCGGCCATCGGGGTCGATGAAGCATATGTGCCGGTCCAGTGGGCCGTTCATGTAGCTGGCGGAGTTGAGGTGGATGGCGCCGCCCGACGACATCGCGCGCATCTCCACGTCCACATAGTGCGGTGCGGCGACGCGATAGCGGACGTGCAGCCTCGGCTCACCGTTGTCAAAGTGGGCCAGGAGCCCCTCGGTCGAGTTCAGGCGGACGACGGCGGCTCGGTTGCGCCGGTTGATCAGGCCGGCATAGCGTGGCACGAAGAGGTTCTCGGGCTCGGCGGTGTGCGTGAGACTATGGACGCCGATGTAGCCGGTCTTGCCCGCGCCGTGGTCGGCGTGATTGCCGATGATGCAGGTCAGGTCGCCCGTCGCGATGGTCACGCGCTGCAGCTCGTCAACGGGCAGCGCCACGTCCGGGGGGGCAGCGGCGAGACATGCTCCCGCGCCCGCGGCCAAAAGGAACAGAACCCAGCTATCCATCAAGTTCGCCCCTCTCCAGCAGTGACTGTTGTGGAAGGGCAATTGGCCGCCTACGGCGCAATGTCCTCCGGACGAAGGAACACGGAGTCTGGTCCTGGGTTCCGGCAATCAGATTCCGGCCCATGTGAGCTCCAGAGGTGAGCGATGCGATTGCTATTCACCGTAATGGCGGTCGTTCTGTCCCTCATGACGCCATCCGTCCTGAACGCACAGATGAACGCAGTCGAGCAACAGCCGAAGCCACCGTATCCGCCGAGCCCAGTGCTCAAGGCTATTACCTGGCACTGGGATACACACAAGACCGCGGCGCCGGGGAGCGACATCTGGCCGGTCACGTGGGGCCCTGACGGGCACATCTACACCGCCTGGGGCGATGGCGGCGGCTTTGGCGGCACGAACTCGGACGGACGGGTGAGCATGGGCTTTGCCCGCATCGAGGGCCCGCCCGAGAGCTTCGTCGGGATCAACATCAACGGCGGTAAGAACCCGGAGCACCCGGCCTCGTTCCCGGGCAAAGGAAAAACCGGCGGCATACTGTTCGTCCACGGTACGCTCTACGCCCGCTTGAATCTCCAGGACGGCACGTTCCCGGACGTGAATCACGCGGTGGCCTGGTCCGAGGACCTCGGAGCCACGTGGACGCAGTCATCCTGGGTGTTCCCAAAGGGGGAGGGAAACTTCAAGCCATCTCGATTTCTCAACTTCGGCAGGGACTACACGGGCGTGCCGGATCACCTCGCTGGCTTCGTCTACTTCTATGGCTTCAAGCAGGGCTCCGGCTGGGGGAGCAACGGAAGCACGTACATGGGACGCGTGCCCCAGGACAAGATGCAGGACCGTTCCGCCTACGAGTTCTTCGGGGGTGTCGGGCCGAATGGGAAACCTATCTGGACTTCAGACGTCAGCCAGATCCAAGCCGTGTTCACCGATCCGAACGGAGGGACGCCGGGCACCGTGGTCTACAACCCCGGGCTGAAACGATATGTCCTCACGAGTTTCCATACCGGGGCAAACCAACTGGGCATATTCGATGGCCCCGAGCCGTGGGGCCCGTGGACCACCGTCGCGTACTATGACAACTGGGGCGACATGGGATCGGACAGTCACGGCCTCAACTGCGACTTCCCGCAGAAGTGGATGAGCGCGGATGGGCTGACGATGTGGTGTGTGTTCAGCGTGTACGGCAACGGCGCCAAAGAAGGCATCAACGCGCACGACAAGTTTAATCTGGTGAAGGCCACGCTGACGTTGCGTCAAGGAAGGCGATGAGGGCCTTTGGCGCCAATGCAGGAGAGACGTCGCACATGAAGGCTGAAACGTTACCGCCGATGTCGTGCGTCGTCGGATCACTCGTTGCCGCCGTCGTATTGGCGGCGCCCGTCTGTGCCGGTGCGCTGGATCGAACGGGCACCCAGTGGGCGCCTGTCCTCGAATGGAGCCTGGAGAACCCGACGTTCGAGGGCAACCCGTACGACCTGATCGCCACCGTGACGTTCGTGCACCCCGCGAGTGGCGAGAAGCACACGACCGGGATGTTCTACGCCGGGGGCAGCGCCTGTAAGTTCCGGTTCACCGGCACGCGGCCGGGACGATGGACCTTCGTCACGTCTGGTACCGACGCGGATCTGGACGGCAAGCGAGGGACGGTCACGATTGAGCCGAACCCCGGAGTTCCAGGCTTCGTCACCAGTTTTGGCGGCAAGTGGGGGCGCACGGGCACCGACGAGGCGTTCGTGCCGCAGCTCGTGATGTATGACGACCCGCCGGCTTACTACAACAACCCGAAGAAGATCGATGCCGACATCCGGACGTTCCTCGTCGAGCACGGCTTCAACGGATTTCACACGGCGGTAATGTGCCGGTGGTTCGACCTCGAGAAGGAGCGTTCTACCGAGATCGACGATGCGGACCCCAACCCCGACCCGCGCACCTTCGAGGCGCTGGAGCTGCTCATCACGAAGGTCCACGCGGCCGGCGGGATCGTCCACATCTGGGCGTGGGGGGACGAATCGAGAAAGCAGACGCCCATCCGTTGGGGGAAGAACGGCGCCGTGGACAGGCGGCTGCAGCGATACATAGCGGCTCGGCTTGGGCCACTGCCGGGGTGGACCATGGGATATGGCTTTGATCTGGACGAGTGGACGGAGGAAGAGGACCTGCGCGAATGGCACACGTACATGCACGAGCACCTGGGCTGGTCCCACCTCCTGGGCGGGCGCTCCGTGGGGCCCAATAAGTACAAGCCGGGCATCGAATTCCCGCAGATCTACGAGGGGCTGGACTACTCCGGCTACGAGCAGCACAGGCCCACGTACGAGGCATACGTTGCGGCCATTGAGGCCCGGCCGGAGAAGCCGTCGTTTTCCGAGGACCGCTTCCGGATCCGCGATCCGTCGCCCTATCCTGACAAGGACTACGATGAGGAGATGACACGGCGGGGCCTCTGGCACTCCACTATGGCCGGGGGGGTCGCCAACATCTGGGGCCACCTGCCTCGCGGCCACGACAGTTCGCGCGGCTCCGCGCCGTACCCGCATCCGGAGTGGATCAACACCTATGCGGAGTTCTTCAAGAACCGTTTCCTGAAGGACATGGTCCGCGATAGCGCCATTACCGACGGCGTCTGCCTGAAGCGGCCCCAAGGGACGCACTTCGTCTTCTGCAAGGAAGACGCCGCGTCCATCCGGATGGACCTATCGAGGATGGGGCGCGCCCGCAGAGCCGTCGCCGTGGACGCCAAGAAGCCGTACGAGGAGATCCCGCTCGGCCGGCTCGCACCGAAGAAGCACACGTGGACCGCGCCGTACGTGTCGGACTGGGCTGTGGCAGTGGGAGATTTCGATTAGCGCGCGACGTACAGCGCGCCCTACAGAACGGCCGCAGCAGCAGCTCGCGGCGCCGGTGTATCGACTGACCGCCGGCCACTGATCACTATTCACTGCCTTTCGCCAGTGTGTACCAGTTTCTGTCTGCGCGCCTTGGCACGTAGGCACCGCCGGGAAGGTCGTCTTCGGTGCGGATGCACCACTTCAGCAGCTCCTGGAGCATGTCCATCTGCACGTCGCGGACGGCCGGGTCGTCGAACAGGTTGTGCAGCTCGCCCGGGTCGTTCCCTAGATCGTAGAGCTGACCGCGGCCCATCATGTCGAAGGTCAGCTTCCACTTCTCCATGCGCACCATCTTCATGTTGCCGCTCTGCGTGAAGCAGTTCAACTCGTCGAAACTCGGCCCGTCCACGGGGAAGTGCAGTTGGGGCGTGTCGTCCTCCGCGTAGTACACGCCGCCGAAGCCGGACTCTGCATACATGCTGCGGAACTCGTCCTTGGGATAGTCCTGCCGGGTGAGCATGGGCCAGAGGCTCCGCCCCTGCACGCCATAGGGAGTCTCGGCGCCGATGGCCTCGCAGAGCGTGGGCATGATGTCCACGAGCGAGACGAAGTCGCCGCGCTGCGTCTCGCACGAGGTGATCTGCGGGCCGACGAAGATGAGCGGCACGCGCACCAGACACTCCGGCAGCTCGACGCCCTTGCGCTGCAGGCCGTAGTCGCCGGCGTAGTCGCCATGATCCGCGGTGAAGATGATGATGGTGCTATCCAGCAGCCCCTTGCTGTCGAGATGCGCCACGAAACGGCGTATCTGGTCGTCGAGGAGGCGAATCATGCCGCAGTAGTTGGCGCGGTATCGGCGCCAGTGCTCATCGTAGCCGGGGCGCTTGCCCTCGATCAGCTTCCGCTCCCAGCGCCATTTGAGGCCCTTCGCATCGATCACTTCCGGCCCGGCGATGTGGTCGGGGATCTCGTCCTCGGGGAACATACTGAAGTACGGCTCAGGCACCTGATAGGGATTGTGCGGCTCGGCGAAGGTGAGCCACAGGAAGAAGGGGCGCTCCTCGCGGCCTTCGATGCACTCGATGGCGTCGCGGACGACCCGGCACGGTGGCTGGCACTCGAGCGCGAAGGGCGTCGGCTCAAGGCTGACGCCATGATCGAGCGCCCCCAGCCACTCGTCCATCTTCTGCTCCTCCGGAGTCTTCCGCTCAGGCTGCTGGCCGCCGTGATGGCCGTAAAGGGACTTGAAGTCGAACCGGTCGGGCGTCAGATGGCTGTGGTTCTTGCCGCTGATGTTGATGGAGTAGCCGTGCTCGCGGAGGATGTCCACCAGGTCCTTGGGGCCGAACATGTTCCGGATGGCGCCGTTCTGCCGCACGCGAGTTGCTTTTGGGAAGCGCCCCGAGAACATGCTGCAGCGGGCCGGCGCGCAGACTGGCATCGTTGTGTAAGCACGGGAGAACCGCGCGCCGCGCGTCGCCAGCGAGTCGAGGAACGGCGTCGTGTCGAGCGCGAAACCCTCGGCCCTGGAGAAGTCCGCCCGCTGCTGGTCGGTCATGATGATGACGATGTTGGGTTTGTCTCGGCTGGAATCCATTGCGAGCCACCTCTTGGGGCACGTTGAGGAGTTGCGAGCGGGAGGTTCGCTTGGGGCGAGAGGTCGTCCTGCTGAGCAGCCGAAGAACAACAGTAGCCTCTAAGGCGACGAGCAGGCGAGGCACAGGGCCCAAATGTGCGATAGAGAGGGTCGCAATGCTTTGGGACGGCTCAGGCACAGGAGGATGGCCGGCAGCGCCAGCGAACCACTGCGTCGAGCCACCGCGGGGCTCAGCGGCCGTGTCGCCGACCAGAGCGCGAGTCGGCCTGCCGCGAGTTGGCCGGGCGACTGGCTGCGCTATAGTGGCTCGTTGGCTGATCTCACGTTTGAGAGGCAGCGGGCCAGGAATGGCCCGCCTACGCGGGTGCGGGGATGCGGCGCCCAGGCGCGTCGCCCTGGCCCTTCACAGCGAACACCAAGGGGGAGTTCCAAGTCCAATGGGAACCACATGGCTCGTTCTCGGCCTCGTTCTGGCTGCGAGCGCCTCGGTGGCCGCCGAGTACTACGTGGCGCCAGACGGCAGTGACGATAACCGCGGGACGAAGCAGCAGCCGTTTCGTTCGCTCCGGAAAGCGGCGGACGCGATGCGGCCAGGCGATACCTGCTATGTCCGCGCGGGCACCTACCGGGAGACCGTGAAGCTCACGAGGTCGGGCGAGGATGCCAAGCCGATTCGCTTCGCAGCCCATCCGGGCGAAGTCGTGACGCTCAGTGGCACGGAGCTCATCGAGGCCCAGTGGTCCGTCCACAAAGGCAGTATCTACAGAGCGAAGGTCGAGTTGGATTTCGATCAGCTATTCATGGACGGAAACATGATGATCGAAGCGCGCTGGCCCAATATGCGTTTCGAGGAGTTGTTCGACAGGTCGAAGTGGGCCAACGCCGGCGTGGGGAGCCGCTACGGGAAAATGGTCGATCCGGAGCTCGCGCAGACCGGCATCGACTGGACAGGCGCGCTGGCCACGCTGAACGTCGCGCACCAGTTCTACACGTGGACCCGACCGGTGGCAGCGCACTCCAGGGGGAGCGATACGTTCGAATACGACAAGGATCTGCTCGGCATAACTCACTACGCCGACAAGACGAAGCAATGGGAGGACGACCGATATTACCTCTCCCGCAAGCTTGAGGCATTAGACAGCCCCGGCGAGTGGTTCCTCGACGCCGATACGGGGACCCTGTATCTATGGACTCCGAAGGGAGACAGCCCGGCATCGCACCGGATCGAGGCCAAGGTTCGGGAGCTCGCCTTTGATGTATCGGACGCCGACTACGTCGAGCTTCACGGATTTCACTTCTTCGCGACCACGTACCGCTTCCAGAACTGCAATAACTGCCTCGTCGAGAGCTGCCATCTCCTCTTCCCCACCTTCGTGCCGGACATCGACGAACGACCCGGCGCGCGAAAAGGTGTCGATGCCACTCAGATGATCGGCGCCAATAACACGGTGAGGAATTGCAGCTTGGGCTACAGCTCCACGACCGGGCTGCGAATGTCCGGCCCGAACAGCACGGTGGAGAACTGCCTGGTGCACGACTGCTGCTGGAACGGCTCGCTGAAGTATGTCGCGATATCAACGCACCGGGGCGAACAGCAGCAGAAAGACGGCTACAGCGTCGTGCGCAATTGCACCGTGTTCAACAGCGGAAACGCGAGCCTCAACTACCGTGCCCAGCAGTACATCATCGAGTACAACCACGTCTACGACGGAGGCTTGCTGTGCAAGGACGTGGCGCTGGTCTATACGGGACAGCCGTCGATCGCCGGCAGCATCGTCCGGTACAACTGGGTGCATGGCTGCCGGACCGAGAGAGGCGGCGGCCTGGGCATCCGCGGAGACGATCAGACCCGAAGTCTCACCGTCCATCACAACGTAGTGTGGGACTGCGGCAGAGACGGCATAATCGTCAAAGGCGATCATAACCGAGTCCACCACAATACCGTGTTGCACATCGGCACCGAGCAGAAGCCCGGGAACTACATTAGCCTCCACGTCATGCCCGAACCCAATAAATGGTGGCGAAAGCAGCATCCGCTGCTGCCGGTGCAGAACGCCAATAGCGAGATCTTCAACAACGCCGCGCTGACCATCACCGGCAACCCGAGGGGCCAACCATTCCCCGAGGGCGAGAACCTCCAGAACAACTACAACGGCGCGGAGCTGATGCTCGTCGATCCGGCCAACTTGGACTTCCGACCGCAGCCGGGTTCGCCCCTGATAGACGCGGGCCGCAAGATCGCCGGCTTCACGGACGGCTTCACCGACAAAGCCCCGGACATTGGCGCATACGAATACGGCGGCGAGCGATGGGTGCCGGGGTATCGCAACATGCTCCGGGTGTTGCCCGGGGAAGAGATGTCCACTCGGGCCGGGAAAGCTCAGGTCCGCGTGCTTCTGGGGATGCCGCCGCTTGAGCCGGTGTCAGTCACAGTTGCCGGGCAGGGCGCTGGGATCCGGGCCACGCCCGGTAGGCTGAGATTCGCCGCGGAAAACTGGTCGCGCGCCCAAGTCGTAACGCTGCTCAGGGGGCGCGCAGCACCCGGCCCGCCGGGCGTGAGCTTCACGATACCTGCCCTGGACTTCGACGAGGTCATCGACGCAAGCAATATCGACCCGCTTTGGGGAGCGAAGCTCCCGTTCCGGAGCATCCCGTAGGACCTGCCGTTTCTCCCTGCAGGGCAAGCGCCTCGATGGGAGAATGTGACGACCGTGAAACACGTGAGCCGACGCGAGGCCTTAAGCCGCATGGCGGCCGGAACGGCCGCCACTATTTTGTCGCCATCTTTTCTGCGACCGGTGAGCGCCATGACGAGAAACGGGCAAAACGCATCCGACAAACGGCCCAATGTTCTTTTCCTGTTCGCCGACGATCAGCGCTTTGACACGATTCAGGCGCTTGGCAACGATGCTATCATCACGCCAACCCTCGACGCGTTGGCCAGGAACGGAACAGCATTCACCCATACGCACATCATGGGTTCGACACTCGGGGCAGTGTGCGTCTGCAGCCGGGCATCACTGATCACCGGGCGGGGCTTGTTTGGGCACGATAATCTGCCTCTGCGAAGCCGAGAGAAGCTCCCCGAGGATCTGGCTCTCTGGCCCGAGGTCATGCGCCAGGCCGGCTACAGGACCTTTGCCACCGGGAAGTGGCACAACACCGTCGAGGCGTACCACAGAGGGTTCGCCGACGGCGGGAACATCTTCTTCGGTGGAATGAGCAACCACCTGGAAGTGCCGATCCACGACTTCGACCCGACCGGTGAGTACTCGAAAGAGAGCACACGCATAGGAGCGAAGTTCTCCAGCGAGCTGTTCAGCGATGCCGCCGTTGGCTTCCTGCAGAACTACAAGGACGACAAACCGTTCTTTATGTACGTCTCCTACACCGCCCCGCACGACCCCAGGATGGCGCCCAAGCAATACGCGGACATGTACGATCCCGCGGCGATACCCACGCCAGCGAACTTCATGCCCGAGCACCCCTTCGACAATGGAGAGATGAAGATCCGCGACGAGAAACTGGCGCCGTGGCCGCGCACGCCCGAGATCGTGCGAGAGCACATCGCGGCGTACTATGCGATGATCACGCATCTCGACGCACAGATGGGCCGGGTGCTCGATGCCCTCGAGAAAAGCAGATGCGCGGACAATACCATCGTCATCTTCTCCGGAGACAACGGCCTGGCAGTGGGTCAGCACGGGCTCCTGGGGAAACAGAACCTGTACGAGCATAGTCTGCGCGTGCCGTTGGTCATAAGTGGCCCAGGCATGCCGGAGGGCGAGCGGCGCGACGCGCTGTGCTACCTCCACGATCTCTTCCCGACCGTCTGCGAGCTAACCGGCATCCCGGTGCCCGGATCGGTCGAGAGCGAAAGCCTCGTCCCACTCATCAGCGGGAAGAAGCAGAAGCTGCGCGAGTCGGTCTTCGGCGCCTACAAGGATATACAGAGAACGGTCCGAGACGATCGGTACAAGCTAATAGAATACTCCGTGGATGGGACGCATACCACGCAGCTCTTCGACGTGTCCGCCGACCCGTGGGAAGTGAACAACCTCGCCGACGACCCAGAGCACGCGAACGACGTGGCGCGGCTCCGCAAGGAGCTTGCGGAGTGGCAGGAGCGAGAGGATGATCCGCTCGCGGGGAAATGGCCGAGCGGAGAGTGATATGGCACGAGGATTCCTTGTGATTCCAAGGCAGTCCTCATATGCCGTTGAGGCACCCGGAAACAGTGAAGATGTCCGGGCTGGCGCACAGCCCGTGGGAGCGCTGAGATGGGGCTGTGGCGAGCCACAGGTACTCGCCTACAGAAAGGCACACGACCGAATCTTCGAAGCAGCCATCATGTGGCGTGGCCACACTCTGAAACCATGAAGATGGGCCCGGCGGGGGGGGCTGGGGGCCGCCGGAGCAAGCTGCTCCGGCTACAACGGGTGGGCCTGCGGCCGAAATCTTCGGGGTAGTGGGTGCAACACGTACTTCGGGAGGCGTTCTAATGCCGTCAGCAAGTAACAACCGCCCGAACATTCTGTTCGTCATGACCGACGACCACGCAGCCAATGCGATGAGCTGCTACGGATCGAAGATCAACGAGACACCGAACATGGACCGCATGGCGGCCGAGGGGATGCGGCTGGATAATTGCTTCTGCAGCAATTCGATCTGCACGCCGAGCCGCGCAACGATCCTGACGGGTCAGTATAGCCACGTCAATGGCGTGTACACTCTGCGGGACGAATTTGACGGCAGCCGGGACAACGTCGCCAAGATGCTGCGGAGAGCTGGGTATCAGACGGCCGTCATCGGCAAGTGGCATCTGTACTCGGACCCAACGGGCTATGACTATTGGATAGTCCTTCCCGGCCAGGGCCTGTACCATGATCCCATCTTCATAGAGATGGGAAAAGGCGAGAGGAAGATCAAAGGATACGCAACGGACCTCATCGCCGACATGAGCATCGAATGGCTGCGGAACCGGGACAGGAGCAGACCGTTCTTCCTGCTGTGCCATCACAAGGCGCCGCACCGTCCGTGGGAGCCGGACGAGAAGCACGCGAGAATGTACGAGGATATCGAGATCCCCGAACCCGACAGCCTCTTCGACGACTACCGGAATCGCTCGCAGGCGGCGGCGAATGCGAAGCTCAAGATCGGGGAGGACATGCACGAGGGCGACCTCAAGCGGGAGATACCGCCGGGTCTCAAGGGCAACGACCTGCGCAGGTGGGCCTACCAGATCTACATTAAGGACTACCTGCGCTGCGTGGCCTCCATTGACGACAATGTGGGCAGGCTGCTGGACTACCTCGACGAAGAGGGACTGACGGACAATACAGTCGCCATCTACACCTCCGACCAGGGGATGTTCCTGGGCGAGCACGGCTACTACGACAAGCGCTTCATGTACGAGGAATCGCTCCGGATGCCGTTCATCGTGCGCTACCCGCCGGAGATCAAGCCCGGCACGGTGAACGACGACATCGTGCTGAACAATGATTTCGCTCCCTTGTTCCTCGACTACGCCGGCGTCGATGTGCTGCCGGAGATGCAGGGCCGCAGCTTCCGGCCGGTGCTCGCGGGCAACACGCCGGAGGATTGGCAGACGTCGATGTACTACCGGTACTGGATGCACCTGGCCCATCACGGCGTGCCGGCCCACTACGGCGTGCGCACCAAACGGTACAAGCTGATCTACTACTACGGCGAGCCGCTGGGCAAGAGCGGAGCCGTGGACGAGCCGACAGAACCGGAGTGGGAGCTGTTCGACCTGGCCAATGATCCGTACGAGATGAACAACGTATACGACGATGCCGCCTACGCGGACGCCGTGCGAGAGCTAAGAGCAGAGCTGTATCGGCTCAAAGAAGAGGTCGGCGATACGGAGTAAGCGCATGTACGCCCCTACGGCGGGACGACCTCCAGCCCCTCGTCCGCCACGATTTGCTGCAGCATTGCGACGTGCTCGAGGCTCTGTTGCGTGGCCCCGGCGATTGGTGCGTGTCGGCGCAGCCACGAGTACTTGCCCCGCGTGGCGGGGTTGAATGGCAACAGAGAGACTCGCAGGACGCCCAATTCCATGATGCGCCTGCCCATCGCCCCGACGGTCTCCGCGTCATCATTCATCGATGGGATGAGAGGCACCCGGGCGATGACATCGGCCCCGGTCTCCGCCAATCGCCGCAGGTTGCTGAGAATCCGGCGGTTTGAGACACCCGTGTACTGCTGATGCAGCCCCGCGGCGACGTGCTTCACATCGAAAAGAAACAGATCCACCACTTTCGTTAGACGGGAGAGCACGCGCCACTCGACGAAGCCGCACGTCTCCATGGCCATGTGAATCCCTGCCTCCCCGCAAAGGCCGGCGACGGCCAGTGAGAACTCCGGCTGCGCCGTGGGCTCTCCACCCGTGAGCGTTACCCCGCCGCCCGTGCGGCGAAAGAATGGCTTCAGCCGCAGAGCCTCGTCGAGGAGCTCGCCCGCTGTTGTCTGCTGCCCCTTGATCTCGAGGGCTCCGCTCGGACACACGGACACGCACGCGCCGCACAGCCGACAGCGCGCTGCAGCGTCCTCATCGACGACGTCAAACGAGCGAACGCCCTCCGGACAGGCCGGGACACATTGGCCGCACCGGGTGCATTTCGCTTCGTACCACACGACCTCGGGGCGGAAGGATTGCGATTCCGGGCTATGACACCAGATGCAGCGCAGAGGGCAGCCCTTGAGGTACACGTTCATGCGGACGCCGGGGCCGTCGTGGATGGCTGTCTGATCGAGGTCGAAGATCGTTCCCTCAACGTCGCGGAGCGGCGATGCAGTGCCGGGCATGCTACATTCCTAGCTCAGTCCGGGCGATGACTTCGTCCTGTGCCTTACGAGGCAGCAACGTAAAGGGAACGATGTAGCCGCCGATTCGCACAAACAGATCCTCGTACTGCTGCGGATTCTCCTGGGCAGCTCGCATGACTTCCGTACTCGTCAGGTTGACTTGAATCTGATATACACCCACGTCGAAGGCGCCCTCGATGAGACCCTTCAGCCCGTCGATCCCCTTGTTCTCGGCGAGCACATCTGCCTGGAAGCGAACATTGAACGTCACGCCGCCGAGCGCGCGCGACTGGTCGAGCTTGGCTGTCGAAAGCACCAGCGCGGGGAAACCCTTCACCTGCACTCCGGTGCAGTTGGTGATGGAGTTGGCGAGGGGCTCCCCCGCCTTGCGCCCGTCCGGCGTTGCGGGCGTGTTTTCACCGTACCGAATCCATACCGTCCAACCCAGAAACCCCGGCAGGAATGGACCGCCCAGAAAGTTGGCGTGCCCTTCGAAGGCGGCGCACCAGGCGCCCGCGACCTCGCCAAAGAGCTCGTTCACCCAGTCGATGTCGTTGCCGTGCTTGCGACAGTCGCCGAGGATCGCCTTTCGCAGGTCGTCGTGTCCCTCGAAGTCGGCCTTGATGGCCGTGCGGAAGTCGTCAAGCGTGCAGCGGTCTTGCTCCTCCACCAATGTGCGGATCGCGGTAAGAGCGTCCACGACGTTCGAGACGCCCACCGCCTCCGGCTGGATGAAGTTGTATAGCGCTCCGCCGTGGCTGATGTTTAACCCGCGCTCAAGGCACCCTTGAATGAAGCACGACAGGAGCGGGAAGGGGCGGTGGACAGACTCCAGGTACAGATCCGCCTGGCAATGCGCGACCGCACCGGCGGCAGCGTGCCGCAGCACGGTCATGAGGCCCCCCTTCAACTCCGCGTACGTCTTCGGCTCCCCATCGAGCAGACTCCCCGTGGCATCGTGCCAGCCCTGAGGAAGATATGTCGGCCGGAGGCCAACGTCGGTGGCGAAGTCATCGGAGGTGCCTTTCGTCGGGTGCTTTCCACCAAACAGCGTATACAGCAGGCACATGGGTAAGTTAACGTATGGCCACGCGACGCATGGATTGGAGCGCCCCATGATGGAGGTCTCCGTGCACGTGCTCGGCAGGTGGTCAACAGCGTGCTCGAACGGGATGCCGCGCCTCTGGAGTCCTCCGACGATCAGGTCGCTGTTGAAGAATGACGGCTGCCCCTTCCCATTGCGCAGCAGTGCCACCGCGCGGCGCATGAAATGCGAGTCGATATCGTTATGCCACGAGACGTCCACTCCCGGGAAGTACATGCGCACGCGGTCGCTGATCTCGAGCATCTTGTAGGACAGCTCGTTCGTGGCGTCGGAGCCGTCGGGCTTGCGGCCGCCCACGACGAGAATGACGGCGCTCATGCCCCGTCCCATGAACTCATTGCACTTGATGAAGAGCTGCGCGAGCAGGTCGTCAACCAGCTCGGCGTCCGCGGCGCCCGCCTCGCGCTCGGCCAGATAGAAGCGATGAAGGTATTGATCTATCCGCCCCGGGCCGAAGCAGTGGTGGTGCGTGCCGCCCTCGAGCGCTACGCCGAGGAACATGAACCAGACTAGCTGGATCGCTTCCCGGAATGTGCGCGGGGGTTCGGAGGCGATTCGCTCGCAGATGTGACTGATCTCCTCCAGCTCCTTCCGCCACTCGCGGTCGTCAGTCTCGGCGGCCATGTCAATCGCCAGTTGAGCGTAGCGGCGGATGAAGCGCTGGAGACCCTCCAGCACGATGGTGCAAGCATGGTAGAAGGCTCGTTTCTTCGGGGTGTCAGGCGGCTTGGGGTCGAGGGCGGCTGCAGCTTCGCAGATTCGTCCGCGAATGCCGTCGAGGCCGCAATGCAGGACCGTCGCGTAGTCCGGCGCCATGTGCCCCTCGGAGACGAAGCCGCGCCAGTGCTGTTCGTGCAGGTAGCGGTCCGCCTCCCTGATGGCTTCGGCGGCGCCCTCATCCGGGTGACTGCTGGGGTGCCAGCCCACGAGGACCTCGCCCCGGCGAATCCGAATCGGCATGCTGCCCAGCAGGTGTGCCACGGCCCTCGCCACTCGGATCTCGCGGAACGGCTCCGCCTCCGTCTGCCGAAAGGACTCGGCGAGGCACAGGCTGCGCTCCGTGAAGGGCGCAGCCGCGTTCAGTACGATCCGCCGAACACGCCGCGATCGTTCTGAGAGCGCAGCCGGCGCTTCTCGAACCTCCGCGACATCTTGCGCCTCGAGAGCGGCCACGTTCACTCCAGTCGTAGCCATTTCTGCACTCCCTTACTGCGACAGGCTCGAGCTGAGGCATGCCGGCCGCAGCATACCTCAGCCGCTGCTCTGCGCCGACGACCATACCACCGCGCCGGCGTCCAGGCAAGAGCAGGCACAAAGGCATCAGAGGGCCGTCCGATGGCCACGCAGTGCCGCTCATTCAGGGGTCAGCAGCAGATGTCCCGGTCCGCGAGCATCGCCAGCCCATCGCAGCGTGCCAGAGACGAGCTCTTCGTCCTCCCGGTCCGCGTCCGTCCAGAGGAGGTCGAAGCGGAGCACGGCATTGGACCGCGGACGTATGCCGAGAGCCCTCCATGGCACGACAACCTCGACGTCCACACCGGTGTCGGCAGTTGCAGCCCTCGCCCTCAGAGGCGTCCTGACGCGGTCACCCGCTGTAAGGAGCGCCTTCACCTCTGCGTCTGCGGTGGGCGTTATCTGCACTTCAGACGTCTGGCGAGTGTCTTCACCTATCACGAGCCGAACGCTCTCCCCCGCCTCCGTGCTCAGGATTGGCTGGTCGTCCTCGAGCCGCAGGGCTACATACAGGTTCCGCCGGTCCCACGCGGTCCAAAAGGCGGCCCCAGCGTCGAGGCTGTAGGGCGGGTAGCTGAAGTGCTGACCGCCCCCGTAGATCTGCACGGTGTCGCGCCCGAAGCGCGCCCAGGCCCAGTCGTAGAACAGCCACGCCGACGAGCCATGCCGCCACTCGTCGAGCTTGCCGTCTATCGTCGGCGCAGTCGTAACGCGCGCGGCGGGCACCAGCCACAGCACATCGTCCACGGCTCCCTCTACACCGTCAGCGGTCCGGAACGTCGCTCGGATCTGGCCATCCTCGAAGGGCGCCTGACCGTCGAGCAGCGTGGGCAGCGTCACGCGCTTGATCTCCCCGGCGGCGATGTCGCCAATGCTCGCCACCGGCTGCTGCCAGATCCACGCGGCAGCCATGCTCCTCGGCAATGGGCCACCCTCAGGCATCCGCAGGTCCAGCGTCACATCCCGCAGATCAGCAGCCGAGTTATTCGTCGCCGTGATCTCCAGCGCCACCAGGCCATCGTCGCCGGGGGCAAGAGCGAATGAGGCATCCAAGAGCGCCGCGGGCGTCTCCGCCGTGCGCAGCATCCTGACGAAGGCATCACGACCGAGCGAGCGAGCGATGAAAAACACGGGCTCCTCGTCCAGGTCGAGCCGCATCTTCCCAGCCTGCCAATGGGCGTCGCGTCGCGTGTTCCAGTACATGTCCAGCACGTCAACTGAGCCTCTCGCGCACGGCAGCGTGAGGCCCTTGACGCTGCGGATGGCGGGCTTCCAGTTATGGTCGTGATCCCGCACGCACGTGGCCCAGGTGACGGCGCCGAGGCTGTCGCCGATGCGGAACAGATAGGCCAGACGATCCGTCGCACCGAGGCGTACCTCGCCCGCCGGCTGTGCATCGGCGAGCAATGTACCGAGACAGCCGAAGGTGGCGCCCCAGGGCACTGGCGTGCCGTCGTAGTCGCACAGCGGCTTGTTCAGGCCCAGGTGCTTGCCATCGTTGCGCAGGATGCCGGCGTAGTGCCCGGCAACCTCGAGGTCCTGGACCAGGAACATGTTCACCAGCCGCCTCGCCATCCAGGCAGCCTTCCAGCGCACGGGCTCGTAGGTGTACAACGTGTGATACATGGTGCTCGAGGGCTCCCTGGCCCCGACGCCGTAGCAGAACCACGGCTTACCGTAGCGCTCCCGCAAGCGCCGCACACGCCGGGCATGCCAGTAGTCGAAGTCAAGGGTGGACCCGCCGAAGAAGTCGATCCTGTTCACGTCCACGTAGCGGAGCAACTCCTCGGTGAACTCCGGCGTGCCGCTCAGGCCGACCTTGACCGTCGGGACGCGCTCCTCGAGCGAGTCCAAAGTGGCATTCACCACCTCGGCGTACTGATCCGGCGGCCAGGAGTTCTCCGCCTCGTCGTCGATGCACCAGCGCTCGATCTTTCCCCGATAGTGGGCGCCCACGGTAGCAACGTAGTCGCCCCACAGCTTCAGATCGGGCATCGTCGCATACCCCCCGCGAGTACACCGGTAGCGCTCCGGCCGCTGCCGGTTCATGAAATCCGGCACCCGATGGGGCCAGAAGCAGGTTACCAAGTCCATGCCGAGCCGCCGCGGCTGCGCCACGCGTTCGTCGAACCAGTTCCATACGTCCGGCTCGGGATGGACATGCTCGCGGGCTGAACCGGCCTCGCGCGTCTTGCATGTGAGCGTCCACTTCAAGCCCAGCCGGGCCTTGAGGGCCAGCTCCGTCGGACTGAATGAGGTATTGGCGCCGAGCTCGTGCCGCGTGCGCCCATCGGCAGGGCTTGGCATAACGAGATACACCGTCTCGCCCTCGGGCATTGCTCGGCCTTCGACGGCATAGCTGGCGGCGAACATGCCTCGGAGCTGCGGCAGCATATCGAGCTCCCTGCGAACGGTCTCGCCCGGTAAGACCGTGACCGGCTCCGTCACGCCTTCGGCGACGGCGCGCTCGCGCACGTCCACGATGCGATAGCACAGCCTGACCTGTTTGGTGCTGGCGCCACTGTTGTGAAACCACGCTGTGAGGGCTGCCTCGTGGTCGTAGAGGATGTTCCCGAGTTGTCCGGTGCGCAGCGCCCCTTCCAGGTCGGCACGGGGCGCGTAGTCGGTCAGTGGGCCGCGTTCGAGCTGCACCGCGTCGATCCGGAGCTGCTCATCGGAGCGCACGCTCAGGTACAGCCACCCGGACGGCACCTTGCCGCTCACGGAGGACCGCTGCCACTGTTCGCCCGCCGCGCACTCCATCGAGAGCACCGGATTCGCATCGAGCAGATTGCGCCGGTGGCCCTCCTCTCCCCTCTCCACCAAGCGCATTAGGCGTACCTGCCCTGTGCCGCTGCCTCTGACGTAGAGCGAGAGCGTCACCTCGACGGGTTCCGCCAAGTGGTACGGCCTGCTGAAGGGATCAGTGCCGGCCGGGATGCGCAGCGAGTACCGGCCGTGAACGGGGTTGTCCCGGTCGAGGTCGGCGTCGGTGAACACGTGCTTCACATCCCTGGCCGACGTGGCCCAGCCGTCGTTCATGCCCAACTCGAAGGAAGAATTGGGCCACAAGTTCCGCCGCCCGTCGAAGGCCGCGAATGGGATGGCGCCCGCGTGCACTGGGCCGTCGGGCGCCGGCGTCTTCTGGTCATCGGCACGATAGGCCGGCCGCGGCGGCAGCTCCTCGGGCGACACACCGGCCCGCAATGCGCGCTCGGCGGTGATGTCGGGCGGGACGACCTCGGACAGATCGCCCGTGATATAGAGCGTGTCGATCCAGATGGATCGCGATAGGGGCTCGTAGAGCACGCCGTGGCCGTTGCCGCCGAACTGGACCGCGGTGAAGGACACGGAGCGGCCCCGCTCCGATAACTCGACTGTCACGCCGGGGAGCCAGACAAAGCGCTTTCCGCCCTCCCGCCAGCGGAAGTCAACGGGGGTCTCGCCGAGATGGACCCGGACCACGGTGTCGTCATCGGGATACCTCGGCCCCACGGTCCGCAGGAAGACGCGATAGGCTCCCGGCGGCAAGGGGCGGGGAAGACGCTGGGATATGGTGCGGCGATCGGCCGGCGAATTCTCGTGGATCGCCGCGTGGCACGCCCGCCCGGGCGCCCCGTAGCTGCGGCAGTTGGATATCCTCGCGTACCATCCCGGCACGGCCTCGTTGTCATACGGGTAGCGCAGCAGCCCGTCGGAGTCCTCCGCCTCGACGAACATGCGGACGATGGCCCCGGCAGCCTGGGCGGGGCACGTATAGGCCAAGGCCGTCGGCGCCATACAGCTCAGCGTCAAGATTCTGACAGCCATTGGTGCTCGCACGGTCACTATCCCACCCATTCAGGATTCACTGGCTTGGCGGACCATCGACCATCTGCAGCTCGATCTCAAGCCGCGCCACCCCGTTCGCGCCCGCTACAACGGTGGCCGTGAGGAGGCGTGCGTCGGCGTCGTAACGATAGCCGCGCTCGGCTCCGGGGTCGGACACCTCGACAAGCTCCGAGCTTGACCGAACGGTCTTTGGCGGGCCGATGTTCGCGACGATGAAGGCCACCACCGAGCCTATGGGCCGCTTGGACCGTACATGCAGGGTCTCGTCAATGGCCGCCGCCACAACGTGCGCCAGTGCGGATGCGTGTGCCCGCGTATCGCCGACCGGGACGACTACCGTCCGGACGTCCGGGCCGTAGTCCTGATGCATCCAGAGGTTTGTGAGGATGAGCTGGGGGTTGATCGCCGGCCCGGCGCCGCGGTCGTCGCCAAACAGCCAGAAGTCCGGATAGCAGCCCCGCGTGGGCCCGTCGGCATACTGCTGGATCATGGCGCTTCGCAGGATGCCCTCGGCAACCCGCCGCCACGGCATGGCTTCGCCGCGCAGTTTGTCCTCGAACCGGGATAGGCGAATCAGGCTCTTGGCGTAGTCCAGACCGCACCACTGCACCGGCCGTCCGAACCAGGAGCCCCTGTAGTGGGTGGCGCCGAAGACGGGGATGGTGGAGAAGTGCAGGGCCTGCACGCGCGGATGGCGCCAGAAGAAGACGAACGGCAGGCCGCTGATGGCCCAGTGGCGGGCCCGCTCGAGGTACCGCAGCTCCCCGGTGAGCTGGTACGCAGCCAGGTAGATCTCCACGCCATCGGCCGATGCCATGATGTCGGGCGTGTGGACCGCAAGCTCCCACGTCTGCGCACCGCGTGGAACGTGGAACCGGTCGCAGTATTCTACGGCCCGCATGAAGGCGGCCACCAAGTCCGGATCGGCGGTGACGAGGGCCGCGCGCTGCAGGTTCGGAGTGTGCGAGCCGGTAACCCCCAACGACTCGTCGCCCCACCGAGCCAGAGACGCGCGCCTCTCGTCTGGCACGAAGCGCCATCCGCCGCTCGGAAGCTGCGATCGGATTGTGCCTGAGCCACCCGCTCGTATCCCTGCCACCGCGCTCTCGACATCCCCAAAGAACAGTGCAAGGGCGGGCGGCGGGGTGCCAAAGCCTCCCCTGGCCCGCACCGAGTCGTACACGCCCATGGCCAGCGCACGGAGCGCCTCAGCCCGCTTCGCGTCAGGCTCTCTGGCAGCATCCATGAGCAGCGCCAGGATGTTGAACGCGTGCGGCGCCGGGGGCCATTTGCCGCCGTGGGCATGGACCCAGCCCTTCTGCTCAGGGTCGTAGCACGAGTCGGTGTAGGCGAAGCGGCACAGCTTGAGCTCATCGGCCCACGATCGCGCCGGCTTCGGGATCGACCCATTCCACCGACGGGTTATGTACCTCGCCAGCACCGCCTCCGGCGACTCGCCCGCCCAGATCTCGGCGGAGAGACGCACGCTCCCGCCCGGTCGGAGCGCATAGGGCTGATGTGCGATGCGCGTGTTCGGGTGCACGTACTTGGGCACCGACGGGGCGAAGAGGCCCATGAGGTGATTCTCCTGCCCCTCGACGGCGTTGGGCGATGAGAACAGGGGAGTCGGGAAGGCTTCTCCGGGCGCCCACTTCGCCACGTTATCCCACGACAGGCCCACGGCAGGCCCGGAGCCCTGGTGGATCATGATCGGGATGGTGACCATGGTCGGCTCCGGAGAGAAGCGGGCATTGCCGGGCGGATCAATGTCCTCGGCGCTCGAGGACGACTCTCCCGGCCCCAGGTACTCAAGTCCGGGAAAGATGGCCCGGACGGTCTGCGCGCCGAAGCACGCCTCTCCGAGGCGCAGGCTGGGACCGTCGAAGCGGTACAGGGTCACGTCCTGCTTCGCGTGCAGGCGATGCGTGATGTGGATCGTGCGGTCACGAGTAACGGCGTAAGCAATGTCCACCGTCAGCCCAGGGGCGTCCATCTCGCCCCAAAAGGTCGCAGCCCTGCCATGGGGCGCGATCCTCGCCCGCGTGGGGAAGAACGGGGCAGTGGTGCGTGAGGGCGACAGCGAGCATTGGCGCACCAGGCAGGCGGCGGCACCGAGCGGCCTCCCATCTGCCGCGAACAGGCGCAGGGGGCCGTACCGGCCGTCCGGCAGGCGTTGGATGGCAATACGGATAGGGCCGTCGATGTAGATGCTGCCATCAGCAGCCTGAAAAACGCTCCCATCGCGTCGCGGCGGGACATCAGCGGGCCACAGCTCTGCCACGGCCAGGACACTTGCCTCCGCCGGCGGCATCACGCTCTCGGCGGGCGGCACGACCCGCACGTATGCCGGCGCGTCGCCGGCCAGCACGCGGTACTTCAGCGCGACCTCGTACACCTCACACGGCGCCAGTGCCCGTATCGACAGCCTGTCGGCAGCAGGGGCGTCGCTACGCGCCAGCGTCTCGCCGGTGTCGAGGCCACACTCAAGAGCCGGTGCATCCTCGCCGCCGACGTTCTCTATCCTCAACTTCATCTCGATGGGATCGCCGGTGCGGACGAGCTCCGCGCCGATGGACAGATGCGTTTGCACTTTCGCCGGAGGACGGAGAATGCGAATGGAGTCGATTCGGGCGACGGAGCCCGTCTCCGCCCCGTCAATGTCGAGCCGGATGTTGCGCACGCGTCCCCGGGCCTGCTCGTGCCCGTGCAGGTCGAACAGGAAGATCACCGCACCGTCACCCTCGGTCTTCACGGCAGACAGATTGCGTTCGGCGGAATGGTGAGGCGCATCGGGCGTGCCGAAGAAGAGCTGCATGCGATGCCATTCTGCGGCCTCCGGCAGGAGCGCGCGCACCTCGATGAGGTGGGCGCGAAGGCCGTCGAACTCGTACGGGGGCGCGTGGACGTACGGGTCTGGGCCGGTGATGGTCATGCGAAGCGCGCCGTCGGCCACGGTGAAGTTCTCCAGGTCGTGCCGCGCGATCCAGCCCTCGGTATCGCCGTCGCTAGCGAACCGCCATTGTTTGACCACCGTGGGTTCGCCGGCAGAAGCCTCTGCAGGGCTCGACGTCAGACCGGATGCGAGCAGTATTACCCACGCAAGCATACTGTAGCTCCGATTCGTGCAGATTTGTGCGCGAGCCGCCCGACCAGCGGCGTTCGCCCGGTATTGCTACACGACGGCCCAACGCGGCAGACCGATGAGGTGCCTGTTGCCGAGGCGAACGCGCGTCAGCCCGGCCTCGTGGGCAGCCTGCAGACACGCGGCCGCCTGCGCTCGGGAAGTGGTCGGCATGTCTTCCATGCAGAACTGCGGGCAGAAGGCCAGCAGTGCGTAGGGGATGTCCGGGTCGCACTCGGCGATGAACTGCGCGAGATATGCGACCTCTTCAGCCTCGACGTAGCCGGGCACCAGCAGCGTGCTGGCGATGAGCGGGGGCGGCTCCGGCCTCTCCTGAATGCGCCGCGAGAGGGCGCGGAAGTTGCTCAGCGTCCGCTCGTTCCCAACGCCGCACAGCCCCTCGTGAACGCCTGGCGACCATGCCTTCAGATCAAACTTCACGCAGCCGCCGGACTCCAGCGATACCGTCATCATCCGCTCCGCCAGCCTCGGCGCCATCGCCCCGTTCGTCTCCCAGCAGATGCGCATGACCCGGCGGCCGTCGCGCGTGCGAGGGCCTCCGTGCTCTCGCGCGAGTTCCGAGGCCGCGAGGGCGTGGTTTAGAAACGGTGTCGGGTCGCCGCCGAAGTAACAGATGCAGGTCGTGCGTGCGTCAGCAGCCTGGGCGAGTGCGGCCGGCGTCACCTGCGGCTGCGGTGCCGTCGTCTTGCTTGAATTTTCCAGCCGAGCACCCGGCTGAGGAAGCCTGAAATGCCAGTTCTGGCAGAAGAGGCAATCGAAGGTGCAGCCGCGGTAGAAGACGGCAAGGTTCTTGTAGCCGCGCTCGACACCGTCGGTCACCGAGAATTCCGGACAGCCGCAGTCAGCACCGCCGGCGCACCAGGAGATGCCGACGCAGTTGGTGGGAAGCGGATCGTAATACCACTCGAGCGCGGCGAGCCCTTCCCCACCGACGATCCGGCCGCCCTGGTTCTGTCGCACGCGGCAGTACCCGACGGCGCCATCAGCGATGCGGCAGGCGTTGGCGCAAAGCTGACACACGACTCCTCCACCATCGCGTGGCGGCGCCTCCGGCAATCCGAAGCGCCGCCGTGTCTCCGCGTGTGCCGCGCGCACGGCGTCGCGCGTCTCTTCGCAACGCGTGCGCAGGCACTCCGCGCAGATCCCGAGCACCTGTGCAACGGTTGCCTCCTCAGCCCCGCAGATCTTGCATCCTGCCATGGCCCGATTCCGCCGCTACGTTCGCGGCATGCAAATGACCTCGCGCACCTTCAGATCGAAGAAGTTGGTCGTGAAGGCGGGCTTTATGACGAGCGCCGTATCTGCCCCGCCGCCGGTGCCGGCGATGCCGATGACGTCGCTGTCCATGTCGAGCAGACCGGCGTCGGCCGCCATCGCGACGACTTCGATGCCGACTTTCATGCCTTGTGAGAACATGTAGAGCACGAAAGCGATCAGCTCAATGTGCGTTATGCCGCCGAACTTGTCGCGCAGCGCGTTCCCCACGTGGCCCATAAGCGCATGGGTCGCGGTGAGGAACTTCACCCCGTGCTTCTCGGCCTCAGCCACGATGTCCGCGTTGGGGGGCGCGTACTTGGCCCACGTCCCGGCATGCAGCGTTACACCGATGATCTTCGCGTTGTCCCCACATAGCTTCGCCGCCTCAAGCGCCGTCTTCCCGCTGGTCGTGGCAACGACCACTTGATCGATGCCGAGCTCGGTGGCACGCTCGTGCGCTGCCTGGAGCGTGGCCTGTGTATGTGCTGCCGAGGGCTCATCGAACCATATTGCCCGGCGTTCCGGCATTGCGATCCCTCCTTGGGTCTGTATCCGTTCTATCGAAGAGAGCATTCCAGTGCCGAGGTGCAATCCCCTGCGCTTCGGCGGAGATGCGGCTACTGAACGGCGCGCACTTCGCCGGTCTCAACGTAGAGCAGCAGGCCGTGCACCTGGACATCTGGGGAGAACAGCCCGGACTCCCTGATGGCGCGCACGGTGTCGCGAACGTTGTCCTCCTCGCGAGCGAATGCCCCCAGCCACTCCCGGAAATCAATGCTGGGAATCGCATCGCGGGACACGCCGGCCCGGCTCATGGCATCTATGAACGCCGACGCTTGGATCTTCGTCATGCCGCAGTCGCTGTGCCCGAGCACGACGATCTCCTCGACGCCCTTCGCGTACACGGCAACCGCCAGTGAGCGGAGCACATCGTCGCTTGCTGCAACGGTATTGCCCGCGTTGCGCAGTACCATGGCATCTCCGCGCTGCAGCCCGAGGGCCTCATTCCATAAGCCGGTGAGACGTGAGTCCATGCACGTGAGGACCGCCAATTTGCGCGTCGGCGCGTCCGGCATCGCCTGCAGCCGCCGCTCGGCCATGAAGGCGCGATTGGCTGCCAGCATCTCCTCGAGGTTTCCTCTGGTCGCCGAAGGCCCCGAGGACCGGTTATCAACGGCACGTTCCATTGCATCTACCTCCCACGGGTGTGCGGCTGCGTCCCAGGCAGGCGCATCACTCCAAGGCAGCTATTCGCGCTCACCATGCCCGGTCCTTCGGTTGCGGCAGCCCGTTCGGGCACTGTGGCTCGCCAGCCCTCAGAGCACCGAAATGATGGACAGCATGCAGGAATCCGGCAACGAACCCGGGAAGTATGCTCTTCGGAGGTGGGGGCAGGACCAGGGAGTGATCGTCTCCGCGGCGCAGCGACCCTCAGCGCACGCGGCATTGTGAAGGGAAGATTGCACATGGCTCTTGGACATGGCATCCGGCCGTCCACCCGCGTTACGCGCACAGCGACGGTAGCGTACGCAGTGGCGCTGCTGTGCGCAAGTATGCTGCTCGCCACGGCCGCCAACGCGCAGCACTTCCGCAGATTTCCGGATTTCCGCTTCATCTCCGGCCTTCCCGGCGGCGGATACGGCGTCACGCCCGAGGGCGCTCCGGGGTTCAACGGCGCAACGCAGATCAGCATTCCGGTGGCCTACACCCCGTCGGGTCGCAGCTACATCGTTGGCGCCCATGTCGGGCAGCTCACTGAGGACTTCCAACTCGACTTCCGTGGCGACGATGTCAACGGCAACGTGACCTTTGCCGTGGGACTCGGTTCGCCCGGGAAGTCCTGGTACCTGGCCGACATGGAGACGAGCGATGCATGGGAGTCGTCCTACAACGTGCAGAAGCAACTGGTGGGGGAGCGTGGCAAGACGCCCGCGGTCGCCGTCGGCGTCATAGACTTGCTCAACGTACGCGAGGATGGCCCAGGCCGGAGCGATGCCGGTGCACGGTCGGCTTTCGTCGTGGCCACAAAGGATATCGGGCGGGCCAATCATCCAACGTATCTCACCGGCGGATTCGGGACTGGCAGATTCCACAACCGCCTCTTCGGCGGGTTGTCTCATCGTCTGGACGAGCGCGTCAGCACGATGATCGAATACGATGGCTACAGCACCAACGTCGGCGCCACCTTCAGCCTCCTCGCCCATCCGGCCAAGCAGCGGTGCGGTCTCACGCTGCTGTTGGGCTACGTTGACATTACGGATCGCACTCAGTTCCTCAGCGGAGTAACCTACACGTTCAGCACACACCGTCGTCCATCCGCCGAGTCGGCCCGGGGCGGCGAATCCGAGCCGAAGGTCCGCGTGATCAAGCGCGGGCCCATCAAGCGAGAGAAGCTCTCCACGCCCCGTGATCGGTGATCAGTGGCCAGTGGTCAGAGAAACGACCCAATGCCACTCACTGCGCTCGTGCCGGAGGGGCAGTAGCATGAGTCATTGCACTCGCCGTGCGGCCATCGGCGGCGCGTGGCTGCTGATTGCGACAGTTGTCCCGGGGACGCTCTTGCCTGGCGCGGCTCCAGCAACGGCCGGGCTCAGCGCCGGCGCGGCCAAGAAGGCGATCACGCCGAAGGCGCCGGGACAGTACCTCGCTGGGCTCGAGGCGAATCGGCGCGCAACTGGTGTCCATGACGATATCTACGCGCGCTGCCTCGCCATCAGCGACGATCACACGACGATCGCGCTGGTGTGTCTCGACCTCATTGGTCTCCTGCCCACGCAGGTGGCAGCGATCCGCGAGCAGGTGTCCGATCTGCCGGCCTCCAACGTCATCATCGCCTCCACCCACGTGCACTCCGCGCCCGACACGCTCGGCCTCTGGGGCCTGCCCGGCAAGAGCGGCATTGACCCGGCGTACGTCAAGCACATGCAGTCCCAGACGGCCGCAGCCGTCAACGCAGCTCTTGGCGCGATGAAGCCGGCACGCCTGCGCTTCGCGCGAGCCGAGGCCCCGCCGCGCACATCTGTTAACATCAGGGACGAGGCGCTCATCGATCGCCACATAGAGGTACTGCAGGCGGTGGACGAGGCGGGAAACGGGATCGGCACCCTGGTGAACTGGGCATGCCATCCCGAGACGCTCTGGAACGATAACACGCTGGTGACGGCTGATTTCGCCGGCTACCTGTGCCGCACGGTGGAGGAAGAGGCAGGTGGGACGGCCGTGTTCATCAACGGCGCGCTCGGCGGCATGGTAACGGTTGACACGGGCGATGTGCATACGTTTGAGGAGGCGGAGCGGATTGGCGCCGCCGTGGGCCGGGCGGCCATGGACGCGCTCGAGGGCGCCGATGTGCTGGACGAGCTGACCATTCGCCTGGCCGCCGCTGATGTGACGCTCCCCATTGAGAATCCCGTCTTCAAGATTGCTGCGAAGTTCGGCGTCATACCCCTGCCGGCTGGCGATGAGTTGACCACGCAGGTCACAGCCATCGGCCTCGGACCCGTGCAGATGGTCACCGTGCCCGGCGAGGCGCTCCCCGCCGTCGGCGCCGGCATCAAAGACCTCATGCCGGGGCCTCACAAGTTCATCATCGGCCTCTCTCCCATCGAGCTCGGCTACATACTCCCCGAGGAAGACTCCGACAACCCGCTCTACAAATACGAGCGCACAATGTCCATCGGGCCACGCACTGCGCCGATTCTCATAAGCAAGATCCACGAGCTGCTGAAGCACCTGACGCCTGAGGGCTGATCCGTGAAAGCAGGCGGGCTCGGTCCGAAGCGGCTCGCCCAAGGTGAGGTCTCGTGCGGATGAAACATTTTGAGTTGCTGTTTGCGTTGCTCTTGGCGTTGCTCGGAGGCGAGGCGCTCATGGCAGCAGACGCACCATCGAACGCCGCGCAGGCGATGTTCCCCTTCGTGATCCCATGGGATGACGCGTCAGAGAGTGTGGCCAACGTCAGCGCCTGGAACGAGAAGCCGGCCGGCAAGCATGGCTTTGTGCGTGTACGCAACGGCCACTTCGTGGACGGCCGCGGGAAGCGCCTTCGCTTCTTTGGCACGAATCTGTGCTTCGCGGGCGCCTTTCCGCCGCACGAGGTGGCCGAGAAGGCTGCCGCGCGGATGGCGAAATTCGGCATCAACATCGTGCGCTTTCATCACATGGACAGCCGGGCCTTCCCGAACGGCATCCTCGACGGCGCATACGACGACAAGCAGCATCTGTCTCCCGAGGCGCTCGACCGCCTGGACTATCTCATCCACCAGCTCAAGCGCAACGGCATCTACGCCAACATCAACCTGCACGTTTCGCGCAAGCTTGGAGAGGCCGACGGCATCGAGCACGCCGATGAGATGCCCAGGATGGACAAGGGGGTGGACAACTTCCACCCCCGGATGATCGAACTGCAGCGCAAGTACGCCCGCGACCTGCTCGCGCACGTCAATGCCTACACCGGCAACGCCTACGCGGACGAGCCGGCCGTGGCCATGATCGAGCTCAATAACGAGAACTCGCTCACGACGCTCTGGCGCCGCGGCGAACTCGATGCGCTGCCGCAGTACTGCCAGGAGATGCTAGACGCGCGATGGCACGAGTGGCTGCGGGGCCGGTATGGCGATACGGACGCCATCAGGGAGGCCTGGTCTGACGGCGCAGCGCCCTTGGGCGGGGAGATGCTGCGCAACGGCCAATTCGTCGATGGGCTGCAGGGATGGGCTCTCGAAGTGCACGAATCGGCGTCAGCAACCGCGGAGTCGGTCCGCGACGGGCCGGCAGGCAATGCAGGGCTGAAGGTGACGATCGCCCAGCCCAGCGAGACGGGTTGGTACGTACAGCTCCATCAAGCCGGCCTGGACTTCGACGAGGGCGCACCGTATATGCTCAGCTTCTGGGCGAGGGCCGAGCCCGAGCGGCGCATCTCGGTGAACACCTTTGCCACACGTGAGCCATGGCACTCGCTCGGCTTCAGCGCGAGCGCCGCCGTCGAGTCGGAGTGGCAGCGCTATTCGTTCAGCTTCCGGCCCAACGAGACGTACGCCGGCGGCCGCGTGGGCTTCAGTGACTTGGCGAAGGTCAGGGGCACGCTCTGGCTCGCGGATGTCTCGCTCAGGCCGGGCGGCGTGGATGGCCTGCGGGATGGCGAGACGCTGGCGGCCCGCACGATCGCCCGTCCGCGCCGGAGCGAAATGGCAGGCTGGAGCCGGCCACTGCAGCGCGACTACGTGCGGTTCCTGCTCGACGTGGCACGCGAGTACTGGACCGGGATGGCCGAGTACCTGCGCTCCGAGCTTGGCGTCGAGAGCCTCATCACGGGAACGCAGATGGGATACACTCCCATCCAGACGCACGTGGCGATGGACTACTTCGACGCCCACGCCTACTGGCATCACCCATCCTTCCCCGGACGCCCGTGGGACTCGAACAACTGGTGGGTGAGAAACGTCAGCATGGTGACGGCGAAGGGCGGCACGCTCCCCGGGCTGGCGGCGCGTCGCGTTGCCGGCTATCCGTACACGATCAGCGAGTACAACCACCCCGCGCCAAACACCTACTGCTCCGAGGCCTACCTCCTCCTGGCCGCCTACGGCGCCCTGCAGGACTGGGACGGCATCTTCAGCTTCGCCTACTGCCACAACGACCAGTGGGACGTGCGACGAATCCCCAGCTACTTCGACATCAAATCCCATCCGACGAAGCTCGTGACGCTGCCGGCGGCAGCCGCTCTGTTCCGCCGACCGGACGTTAGAGCAAGTCGTCGCAGGACCGTCGTCACTGCGAATGCACCGGCGACTGTAGAACATGGTCTGGACAATCCGGCGCGGGGCAGTTATGTAACCACCTACGGCGTGCCGCTCGAAGCGGCGCTGAGGCGTCGAATGGCAATCCGCCTCGGCAAAGGGCCGCTCCAGGTGAAAGGCTCCGTGCCCGACCCTTCCGAGGCGGCGCTGTACGTCAGCGACGGTGGGCAGTTGACGTGGGACTGTCGCGACCCGCAGCAGGCGTGCGTGCTCGTTGACACACCGAATTCCAAGGCGGCGATTGGCTTCTGCGACGGGCGCACGTTCGAGCTCGGCGAGGTCACGATCTCTCTCGGTTCGACATTGCAGGGATGGGCGGCGATCACCGCGACGGCCGTGGATGGAACCGGCTTTGCCCGGCCGGGGCGCATACTGGTGACCGCCACAGGCCGGGCGGAGAACACCGGCTGGGGCTGGGAACAGGAAGGTGAGCGGGTGACGCTGCGGCGTAATTGGGGCGAGGAGCCATCTCTGGTGGAAGGTATCTCCGCGACCATACGGCTACCTGTCCGTCCGGGCCGCGTCGAGGCCCACGTGCTGGACGAGCGGGGCCAGCGACGAGAGCCGTTGGTGATCGGGGACTCTGACGACCGTGCTCTGGTGACCATAGGGCCGGAGCATCACACGCTGTGGTATGAGATAATCATCCGCCCGCGGAGATAGCCACGATGCCGACGCAGTGGCGGCCTCTCACCGGCAGAGCCTGAGAGCGGCACCTGGGAGGCGGGCCATGGGAGCCGGGCGACGTCACCCGGGCCACCAGCCAGGCGGAACAGAGGCCCTCGGTGAGGTGTTCTCTACAACCGAGCACGAGAGGCACTAAACGGGAACCGCGCGGCAGGCTCCGCGATGATGGCAATCCGTGGCGGCTTGCCGTCTTTTTGATTCCACCTTCTCCTTTGCGCACCGACCCTTGGCGCCGTCTCGAAGGAATGCGACCGTGAAGCCAAGACAGACAGCTACGCTGGGACGTCTTCTCATCGCGATATTCGCCATCTCGCTCTGCGGCACGGCGATGCCGGCCTACTGCCAGGCCAACGCGGAGGTGCCGGAGGCGGCTCAGGCGGGGCCCTTACCGGCGATAGCAGTCTCGCCGCCGGCATTTAACCTTTGGGTCGTGAAGGCCCGGTACGACGAGGCTGCGCGACTGGCGCGCACGGCTTCGCGCGGCACAGAGAGCGACATCATGGAGGCAGTGCGGGCGTACGAGGCGGTGCGGGACGTGTACCGCGGCAGCCGCTACAGCGTGATGGCGGCATGGGAGATATGCAACCTCATCAAGCGTCTGAAGCACCCGCCGAAGCACATCAGCGCTCTGGCGTCGTTCATCGCCAACTACCCCCAGAGCGACTACACGGCTGATGCGCTGTGGGCTCTGATCTCGCATCTAAACAGCGCCCGCGACTACGTCGGCGCGGAGGCTCGATATCAAGAGTTCGTTCAGCGGTTTCCCAACAACCCCTACGTGGACGACATACTCTACAGCAACGCATCGCGCGCCCGGCGCGACTACAATTTCCCCGGACTGATCCAGGCGTATCAGAACCTGCTGCAGCTCTGCCCGGACAGCGACTACTGCGACAACGGCTATTACTACATGGGTTCGACGTATTACAGCTACCTCGACGATTACGAGCAAGGGTTCAACACATACATGCAGCTTGTCCACAAGTACCCGTACAGCGACTACGTTGACGACTGCCTGTACGGAGCGCTGAGCTGTCTGATTTACATGGACGAGATCGAGCGGGCCGTCGAGCTCTACAATCAGATGGTTACCACGTATCCGGCGAGCTATGCGGCCGCAAGGGGCGCCGGGAGGCTGGCGAGGTACGTGCGGAACCAGCCCAACGTCCTGGTGCCAAACCCAAATGACACGCTGGCCGTGCCCCTGTACCGGCAAGTCACGGACCTATACAATCAGGCCGCTGCAGCGTCCTACATGCGGAGGTACGCCGAGGCGGCCGGGCTCTATCAACGGTTGCTGCGCCAGTTCCCCACATCGGACCAGGCCGACGACGCCGTGTACCGCATGGCCGGCTGCTTCGAGCAGATGCACAAGTACTACGACAGGGCGAAGACGGCGGCGACGCCCGAGGAGATTGCCGACGTTGAACGAGACTGGGCGCACGCCCTCGGGAGCGGGCGCGGCGTGCGAGCCGCCGGACAGATAGGGGACGCGGTACGCGCGTATCTCTTCCTCGCCAACGAGTACGTTGGGAGCGACTTGCGTGACGACGCGATGTACAAGGCGGCAGGCGCGTACGAGACCATCGAGCATGACGTGGCAGCGCTCGTGTGCTACCTGCAGCTCATAAAGCGCTTTCCTCACAGCAGATACGCCACAACGGCGGTGAGCAAGATCCACAGCCTGCGCAGCAGCCTCAAGAAGCCGGCGGACAAGATCCGGGTGTACATGACGGTCGCAGAAACGTATCCGGAACATCGATACAGCGACGACTATGTGTTCGAGATCGGCCTGCTGCACCTGGCTGCGGGGAATGCGCTCAATGCACGCGTGAGCCTGCAGAATTACCTTGCCAGGTATTCCCAGCGCGCCCTGGCGGCGAATGCGATGTTTCTGCTGGGGCGCTGTTACCAAATAGCGGAGAAGCCACAGGTCGCGGCCGACTCGTATCGCAAGATCATCGCGTTGTACCCCAACAGCGGCCTCGCGGATGATGCCCTCATCGAGCTGCGGCGATTTAGCGCGCACGGGGCCGAGGAAGAGGCCAACCTGGAACGAAAGCGGATTGGGGTGAGCGTTGAGAAAGCGCTTAAGCGCAGTATCAGGGGCCACGACGTCATTCTGCGCCCGCACGTCGCGGTCGTAGCACCCTTCGAGGAGTCCGTTATCGCGCGCGCCTACAATCTCCCGGACATACTGGACAGTGCGTACTCGTATCTCGCCCAGTGCACCGGGGCCGACCCGGGGAAGGGGGAGCGGGTGCCGATCGTGCTAGACGCAGAGTCCAGGTCGCTGAAGGCTGGGCCGCCGGTGCGGATCAGTACCCGATACTGCGGAGAGCCGCCGGCGTACGCGACGTGTTTCGAACCCCTGGCTCAGCTTTTCATGCTGGATCCGTCGATCGCGCACGTCACGAATGCCGTTCCGGGCTTGGCCGGTGCGCTTGCCCGCTTTGCTGCGTTGCGGCTGGATCATCGGCTCTTCATGTCCATCGGCGAGATGGATCTGGGTGCGGCCGCGTCCACGGCGCACGCCGCGCGACTGGAAGAAGCGCAGACAAGAGCCGCCGAAGCGTTGTCCAAGCATATCGGTGCGCGGACTACGGCGAAGACGATACCGGTGGACGCCATCTTCGGCATGCTGCTGCAGATCACCGAATGGACCAGACAGGGGCCCGGCGAGGCCATCGACTGGGCGCCGGTGGTCCCCCTCTTCGCTGAAGCTCAGAATGTGCCGTCGGAGCTGCGCAAGCTCACGGCGCCCGAGGAAAAGGCCGCTCTGCTGCTGGCCTGCGTAGAAAGAGCCCTCGGCAGAGATTCTGCCAAGTCCTTCATTGCGCTCGGCGTCAGGACCACGCCGGGGGCACAAAACAAGATCGCCAAGGTGCTGGCTGGGGACACGGGCGCCAAGTCGGCGACAGAAACTGCGAAAAAGCCCAAGCCGAAAACCCAGAGCGGGCCGGCGACGAAACAAGGCGCAGGCGCCAAGAAGCCGCCAAGCGACCCCAAGTCCGCACCTCCCGCCCCGAAGGCCCCCGCAACGACCCAGTAACGAGCGGCGTCCGGGCACAGCTAGCGCCGTCGGCCCCGGCCGATGAGCTCCGCACCGCATCTCCCCGCTCGCCTGCTGCGTGACCCCGATGCAACTCCGCCTTGATCTCGTAGAACAGAGGAAAACTCGTCCACTGCGCTGAATCGGTGGGCGGCGTCCGGACCTTGGTGATCACGCGCAGGGCGCCCGCGGCGCCGCACGCCGCGCTCCGCTCGGCCGACACTGTGCGGCGCGGGTAGTCGCTTTGGTTGGTTGCGCGATGGGAGACGACGACCAATGAAAGTGTTCATCGCAGTTGACCTCGAGGGTGTCGGCGGATACGTCAAGTGGGACCCGGCAGATCGCCAGCGCGAGCGAGAGCTCATCACGGGCGAGGCGAACGCGGCCATCGCGGGCGCCTTCGAGGCGGGCGCCACGGAGGTGCTGGTGACCGAGGCGCACGCGAACATGCGTAACATCATTCCCGAGAAGATCGACTCCCGGGCCACCTTTCTCAGCGGCAAGCCGAAGCCGCAGAACCACATGGCGGGCATTGACGACACTTTCGCTGCCGCGCTGCTGGTGGCGTACCACGCCCGGGCCGGAACGCTGAACGGCGTGATGGCGCATACGTACTCGTTGAACATCTTCTCTCTCCGGTTTAACGGCATCGAAGTGGGCGAGATGGGGGCCGACGCGGCCATTGCCGGCCACTACGGCGTGCCGGTGGTGCTGGTCACCGGCGACAGCGGCGTGTGCGCGGAGGCACGCGACCAGCTCGGCGACGTCGAGACCGTGTGCGTCAAGGAGGCCGTGTCGCATACGGCCGCCCAATGCTGCGCGGTGGAACGGGCCCGGGATCTCGTGCGAGAGGGCGCCGAGCGCGCCCTGGCCAAGGTCGAGAGGACGCCGCCCTTCGTCATCGATCCGCCGGTCCGCACCGAGATCACGTTCAACAACCCGTCCTACGCCGACAACCTCAGCGCCCTCCCCTTCATCGAGCGGACGGACGGTCGAACGGTGAGCTTTACGGCAGACGACTACCTGCAGGCTTTCGAGATGTTCAGTCCGCTGCACTATCTGGCGGGCTTCTCCCATTCGTGACGCAGTGTCGCGAGGTGAGCGCTGTGCCCGCTGACAGGCCGAGAGCACGAGACATCGGCATCGAGATCGGCGATATGCCGCCCGGCAGGCACAACGCCATAACGGACGTGCCCGGCGTAACCGTGGGTCAGGTGACGCTGATTGACGGCGGGGGGCCACTGCGTGTCGGAGACGGGCCGATACGCACCGGCGTCACCGCAATTCTGCCACACCGCAGGAACGTATTCGAGGAGCAGGTGGTCGCGGCCGCCGAAGTCATCAACGGCTTCGGCAAGTCCTTGGGCCTGCCGCAGCTCATGGAGCTCGGGGAGATCGAGACGCCAATCCTGCTCACGAACACGCTGAGCGTCTGGCGCGCTGCCGACGCCGTTGTCAGCTACGTGGCAGCGCGCAGCCCCGGCGTCTACTCGTTCAACCCCATCGTGGGCGAGTGCAACGATTCGTTTCTCAACGATATCCTCGGCAGGCATATCACGGAAGCGCACGTGCTGGAGGCCATTGAGGGCGCGGCCGGGGGATCGGTCCCAGAGGGCAACGTCGGAGCCGGGACGGGCATGTCGGGCTTCGGCTGGAAGGGCGGGATCGGGACCGCATCGCGTCGCCTTCGGGTGGCCGGATCGGCGGTCACCCTCGGCGCCCTCGTCGTGACCAACACCGGCGCAGCCGAGGGCCTGCGGATCGCCGGGGCACACATCGGCGCGGTGCTCCGGCCGCCGCGGGCAACCCGCCGCCCATCGGCAGGATCGATCATGATGATCCTCGCCACCGATGCCGCCGTCTCGGCACGGCAGCTCAAGCGCGTGGCAAAGCGCGCCGGCTTTGGCCTGGCACGCACGGGCGCACTGGCTGCCCACGGGAGTGGCGACTTCGTTGTTGCCTTCTCCACGGCACAGCCGGGGACGCCGGAGGCGGCGTCCTCGAGGGACCGCGAACTGACGCCTCTGTTCAAGGGTGCCATCGAGGCGACCGAGGAGGCCATCGTCAACTCGCTGCTCAAGGCGGAGACGATGGTGGGGCGGGATGGGAACACGCGGTACGCGATACCGGTGGAGGAGGTCGCGGGGCTCGTGCGTGAGTGCCAGCCAGTAGCACCGCAGTGATCAGTGGTCAGTGGCCAGTGGTCAGTCAGCCTGCCGCCCCCCCGCCCGGCGAGGGCCCCGCAGCCTCTACGCTTCACCCTCTACCCTTTCCCCTGCCTCTGCAAGCCGCCGGAGGATGTCCCAAAAAGCGCCGCGCTCGCCGTCTTTGATGGCCTGGACGAGGAGTTCGTTGTCGCTGTAATCGTAATCCCGCTCAGCCTTTCTGCCGCCAGGGAGGAAGAAACGCTCGTCATCGCCGACCAGGCGCGCGATGTGGTTGTAAATGCCGGGGCCGAGAGTGGGAGCGACGTAGAACAGCGGGAAGGCGAAAGAGTCGTTGTCGCGGATGACACCGTACAGGGCCCAGCGGGCCACGGGAGTCATCTCTTCGATCATCCTCGCCATCCGCGTTCCCGGGTAGATCCTGACGCCCGCCGCCACGCCGACGCGCGCAGGCGCGACCTCGCGCATCAGCTCAATGGTCTCGGCCACGGTCTCCCGCGTCTCGCCCGGCGCGCCGAGGAGCAGATCGTACATGAAGACGATGTCGTGCCGACGGCAGATTCGGGCCGTCTGCCGCAGATCGTCCGGCCCGAAATCGCGTCCGAGCACGCGGAGCATCCGCTCGCTCCCGTGGTCCACGCCGAAGTTGATGCCGACGCAGCCGGCGCGCTTCATCAGATTCGCCAGCTCATCGGTGAACGGCTTCGGCGTCGCGTAGGCGTACCAGCGGATCTTCGGCCCCAAGCCGCGGGAAACGAGCTCTTGGCACACAGCCAGGGCATGCTCGTACGAGACGTTGAACTCGCTGTCGCACGTGTGGAAGTGCGTTATCCCCTTGCGGAGGAGCATCGCCACCTCGTCCGCAACCGATGCAGGCGGACGCAGTCGGAGTTGACGCCCCTTGATGACGGGATCCGCGCAGTAGGTGCACATCCGGTTGCAGCCCCGCTTGGTCTCGAAGCCTGCCATACCGCCTTCACGGAAGTAGCGCTCGTTGTCGATCGTGTCCCGGCGCGCCAGTGGGAGCTCCTCGAGCGGCGGCGGCTCTGGTGACA
Source organism: Armatimonadota bacterium (assembly GCA_030601885.1). Classification (GTDB taxonomy): domain Bacteria; phylum Armatimonadota; class Zipacnadia; order JAUWAU01; family JAUWAU01; genus JAUWAU01. The sequence continues at coordinate 51,974 of JAUWAU010000023.1, read as the reverse complement.
CCCTCACGAACCCGTCACCACGCCGGTACACGGCTCCGGGGACTCTGTCCGGAGCATCCCCGGCGGCTATGGCCTCCAGCATCCGCGGCAGGGCCACTTCGCCGTCGCCCTGAATGCCGTAGGGGACATCGCAGTACGTCATTATCGCCTCCGGCATGAGGGAGAAGCCGCAGCCACCCAGTATCAACGGAGCATCCGTGTGCCCCTTGATCTGCTTCACCAGGTCACGCACACCGGGGAGGCAGGAACGCTGGCTGGCGAAGTAGCAGTCGTCCGTGTTTCGGACGGTCACGGCGACGGCGACCGGATTGCGGTCAGCGAAATGGCGCGCAACAGCGTCTCCCACATCATCCGCCAGCGCCAGATCAAGCACCTCCACCCGCCAGCCCGCCTCTACGAGGCACGCACCCAGATAATCCAGTGCCAGTGGCGCCACCAGGGGCTTCATGTCGTTCGTATTGACCAGCGTAACGCTGCCGCGCGGCATGGTCGTGCTCCCTCACGTGGCCTGCCAGCAGACCAGCCTACTACTCCTCCGCTCTCGCATACAGTTCAGGTGCGGACAGCGAGAATCCTCTGCTGAGCCGATACGAGGCTACACGCAATGTGCTGCAGCGGATCGCCCGCGATCTGGCCGCCGCTCCGTCTCGCAGAGGCGTGCAGGATTAACGTTCGAAGGACCGAAGAAGCTCAGACAATGTCGCCGTGCGGAGGGGGCCTGGCCGTGTCGATCATCACGTACGTCGTCGCGATCCTCGGAGTGATGCTTGCGTCAGCGCTTCACGCTGCGCCTGAAGTGAGAGACGCGCAACGGATTGAGCTTCGCGTGGACCCTGGCGCCTTCCGCGGGCCGGGTACGTGGCCTCTGGGCGCAGGCGTGCCGTTGCCCCGCGGTGAGGTGCCATCAGCCGATGGGCTGCGGCTTCGGGGCACGAAGCAGGGCGTGCTCCCCGTTCAGGTCACCCCGAGGACCAGATGGCCCGACGGCAGCATCAAATGGATCTGGGTCGATTTCCAGGGCGACCCGAGCGACCGCTATTTCCTGGAGATGGGCCCGCGCCCCGCCCCCATGCCCGGGCCCGAGCCCGCGCTCAAAGTCGTGCGCGAAGGCCGGCGCATCTTCGTGGACACCGGCCGCATGCGGATTCTCTGGGATCGAGGCTTCGCGTCACCCACGGGCGTCGAGATCGAGGGGCTCTCCCGCATTCGAGACGATGGGCACGGGGTCTATGTAGTTGACCATCAAGGTCGCAAGGGCATCCTGGGAGGCGATGGAGCGGAGCTCTCCTGGACCATCGAGGACGCAGGTCCCATTCGCGCCGTCGTCCGAGTGGAGGGGTGGTACGTCACACCAGACGGCGTGCGTCTGGCCAGGGCGGTAGTGCGGTATCACCTGTACGCCGGCCGGGCCTTCTTCACGCTGGATCACACGTTCATCTTCACGGAGGACACCGATCGGCTGTGGTTCAGGGAAGTGGGCGTCCGGTTTCCAAGGGGCGCGAGCGGGCGCGATCAGGCACGATTCGGCGTCGAGCGAGGCGAGGACGTTGTGGCCGACATCGAGCGCGCTGGGGACGAAGCGTGGATCTTTCAGGACGAGTATCCGCATTTCGCCGAGACTCGATCGCACTTCTCTGTCAGACGGCTCTCGGCCGGGAGAGCGGAAACGCTGAGTGAGGGCAATGTCGCCGCCGGCTGGTGCGAGGCGGCCGACGAGAGCAGCGGAATAACGGTCGCCGTCAGGCACTTCGCCGAGCAGTTTCCCAAGGAGCTGCACGTGGGCCCGAATGGCGTGACGGCGAGGCTCTGGTCGAACCGAGGCGGCCAGGAGCTCGACTACCGACCGGCGACGCTCGTGAAGGACTACTATGGCGACTGGATCGCCGGCATATCACGGCCCGTACCGGCGCACGGCGTGGTCGTGCGCGTAGACGAGGAGGGCTTCAAGAAGCTCAACCCGACGGGCCTCGGATCGGCCCGGACGCACGAGATCTTCTGCGCATACCACTCCGGCAGTCCGGATCCAGCCACCAGCCGGCGCTGGGTCGCGGCATTCGAGAAGCCGCCCGTTGCCGTGGCAGATCCGAGCTGGCTCGGTGCATCGGGCGCCTTTTGGCCCATCGCCGCCAAGGACGAGGCGCGCTTCCCGGAGGCTGAGCGCTTCATCTCCAAGTACTTCGACTACTGGCTGGCGCGGATGAAGGAGTTCCCCATGACCGGCTGGATCAGCTACGGCGTGGGGCCGGAGCTGGCCTACGAGCGGCGTGAGAACGGCAAGCTATACGCGGGCTTCTACCGCCTCAACAACGTCGCTGCCTATAACACGCCGAAGAACATCTGGGTGGCCTATCTGCGCTCCGGGGATCGGAAGTACCTGGACTTCGCCGAGCCCTATACCCGCTTTCTGGCCGACTTCAAGACGATCCACTGGAGCGGCGGCCGCGCGCACAAGGAGAAAGGGCTCCTGGCCGTGGGCGGCGATGTGCAACTGCCGCTCTACTGGGACACTCCCGGCGGCAAGTGGGACACGAGCGGGCAGTCCACGGACTACATGGTCCCGTTCCGGATGGCCTACTTCCTCCGCGACCTGCGCTGGGCGAGGGACGCGCTCGAGCGATACACGGACGCCATGAATCGACTGTGGGACCTGGACACGACCCGTTCGTTCTCGACGCCCTTCACCCACCTCAGCATGATGATCAACGCGTACGAAGTCACGCAGGACGCGCGACTGGCTGAGAAGATCCATGCGCTCGCGGACGCCCTCATTGACCTGGACGCTGAGCTGGGCTTCTCCGCCAAGTTCTACACGCGATCGTTAGAGACGTACGACGCCACGTACAAGTTCGACCGTAAGATCATGGCCCTGCTGGACTACTACGACCTGTTCGGCGTGGAGAAGGCGAAGCAGGCTGTGCTGAAGGCCAACCAGGAATTGTTCGGCCACTCCTGCCGCCGGGCGCCACTCTCGTACCAGAACGTAGCGCCGATGTACCTGGTGCGCTGCTTCGAGTGGACGGGCAACCGTGCGTACCGGGCGGCTGCCATGGCCCATCTGGAGAGCGCCCTGCGATGGCTGCGGGAGTTCGAATCCCTGCCCGCGGCGGCGCGTGCGAGCCGCGAACACCAACACAAGTTCGCCCCCCACGTGCAGGGATTTGCGTGGTTTTCCGTCCCGCACATCCTCGCAGGCCTCGGTGATGCCGGTGACGATGTGGGAGTGTTCCCCTACGTTGCGAACCTTGGCCGGAACGCCGAGTGCCCTGTCTACGTCGGGAAGAAGGCCGGCGAGGAGGCAGAGCTGTTCGTTCAGATCATCAGCGTCAAATCGGAGCCGTCCCAGGAGCCATCGGTCCGGGTCACGGGACCAGACGGCAAGGATGCGCCCGCAGCGGGCGCGGAAAGGGTGCCCTCGCATCGGGCGTTGGTCTACAGAATCGCCATCCCGGCGGCGGCGCCGGCGGGCCCGTACCGTATTTCGCTGGGGCTCAATCGCTTTATCGTCATCGGCTGCAACATCGATAAGCTCGTGCTGTCGTTTCCCGAGGGCACGTACTTCGGCCATCGGAGCGGGTGCGGATACGGCTTGACGCGCGAGAAGCCGTACTTCTTTGAGGTCCCCGAAGCTCAGGCGGCGTTCACCATCAAGACAAGCCGGCCCGTTCGTGTTCTGGACCCCTCCGGCACAGAGGTCGAGGAGGCGCGCGACCAAACAGGGCGGATCATTGTCGCCACCACCGGTCGGGATGGCCTCTGGTCTTTCATCCCCGGGCCGGCGACCTTCGTACGGTTCGAGGATCTCAAGCCGGCGGTTGCCTTCGGTGACCGGGAGCGCTTCTTTGTGCCGCCCGGTATCCCGAGAGCGAAACCGGAGGATGAGTGGGAGCCGCCAACCGAGGAGGGCCTCGTGGGCGGGCGGTTCGGGCAGGGGCTCCATGTGATGGGAAAGCCCTGGGAGGCCCGCTGGGAGGCCGTCCCCGGGTCAAAGGAGTTCCCCTTCCCGGAGGGGACGATCGAATGCTGGATTCGCACCGACTGGTCTACGCACTGGTACCCGGAGAGATCCATCAAGCCCTTCTGGACGGCGCCGCCGTTCTACTTCGGCTACCGCAACCAGCCGGCGTGGGACCAGTCCGATATGTTCCTGACCTGGGTGCAGTTCCATCCCGCCTGGGAGAACAGAGGCCAAGGCTGGCTGCTGAGAGCGAGCGCGTATGCTGCCTTCAAAGCAGGAGAGTGGAACCACATCGCCTGCGTGTGGAGAAAGGATCCGCCGTCGTACGCCATTTACCGCAACGGGAGGATGATCGCCGAGCTCACAGAGCCGGCGCCGGACCGCAAAGGCGACGGCCGGCTGACGCTCGGCCCGCTCGCGGCCACCTACGATGAATTCCGCGTCTCTCGGATCGTCAGGTATCACGAAGACTTCGTGCCGCCCGGGGAGCCCCTCGTCGAAGACGCTGACACGGTCCTGCTCTTTCATTTCGACGAGGGCTTGAGGGGCTCAGGCACTGGGCCACTTGTTGAGTTTCGGCGGCGGTAGCACCGTCTCCCACACACGGTGCCGTAATCGTTCCATCGAGGAAGCTGCTGCGAGAGTCTTCCTACACGTCGTGTATGTCGGGGCTCACGACGGCTGCCCGACTTCTGTCGCGATACAGAAGCATTGCGGTTCCCACGACACCGGCCAGCAACAGGCCGGTGTCTTCAAGCACGCCGAGCTTTACCACGACACTGAATCCAATGAGCGACCACAGCGCCGGGACCACCAGGATGTACTTCGGGACCCGGCTATTCGTCCACAACAGTAGCCCGAATGTGAAGATGGTCGTCGGGCACGGCGCCACACCGAAGCCCGGTGATCGGGGGTGGGCGTGCCCCAAGAGGATGTTGAGCAGAGGATACGCGACCATCGCGTACAGTATGAAGAGCGCGCCCGTGGCGCAGAACCTCGCTCTGGAGGAGGGCGATCCGCGCGGAATCGACGAACTCTACGCTCTGCAGCGTTGTTTTCCGCCATACGAGGATCGGGACCCGAGCAGTGATGAGGACGAGTAGGCCATACGCTTGCGCTGATGGATGGGCACAAAAGAAAAGAGACCAGGTGGGGTGCTACTAGAGCACCGCCTCGGGTCTCTTGGGAGAGGCCAGGTGGGGCACCCGAAGGGTGCCGCGTCGGGCCTCATCCGTAGTATATACCATACTGGGCCGCTCGTAAACCCCCTTCTGTGAGATTTCTCCTAATCCCTGTGGCGCGCACCTCTGGCAGATCGCCTCTTGGGGCCTGCAGGCTTGCCCGACTGCGTGGCCTACTTACTCCTCTCCAGACACTACGCGGATGCACACCGTGGCCAGAGTCTACTAAACCTTCGCGGGTGTAGCACCAAGCGGCGTGAATCCAGAATGAGAGGAGACAGGCCATCAGACTGCGAACCTCTCTGTAGGGAAGGGACATGGACGAGCGGCAGCAACTCGCGAAGAACCTACTGGACGAGTTGGCCAGTGGCGACCAGGACGCAGCGGCAGCGGCCATTGAGCAATATGCCGCGCTTGCCGTGGCTGGCGACTTCGATGATTTCGTTGACCGGGCTGAGGAGGTATTCAGCGCGTGGCCGGATCGCGCACGCCCGTCTGCGACACGGTGGGCACCGAGGTGAACGCCGTTCCGTTCTTGAGCCACCCCAGCATCTATGCGACGCTGAAGTCGCGTACGGCGCTGTCCGAGGCTTACAGCAAACCGGCATGGGCTAAGCTCGACCTCACCGAGCCGTCCGCCTACTTCTGCTGGGCCTTCGGCCGCATCCTCGTCGGGCGTCTCGGCCCCAAGGGCATTACGCAGCTTCGAGACCTGCGGTACATGCGGGCGCATTTGCCAGGAGGGGCACTCGATATCGACCTCACCGTCCGTGGGCTCTGGATCGGCGCCGACGGCCTCACCAAGACGACCGCCACGTGGAGTCTCCTGCGTGAAGGGGATGGCTACCGTCTGCACTCGGGCGAGGGGAAGACGCACTTGGGCGGGTTGCACGAGTTCAAGCTCATCATTTGCCGCGCATTGGACATTCCGGTCGAGCAGGTACATCCGCTGAGAAGCAACCGCTGGACCCAGCCGAACGTGCCCGTGCTGCGTGTCAACGTTGGAGAGCGTGATGTCGGGGGTTACGCCACCTGTGCGCTCGGGCACCCGGAGACGAATGCGGTGGCGAGCTGGGCGGATCCGTCGCTGCTCAGGCTGGAATCCGACGCGCGATTCGCGGAGACGGCTCCAGTTCGTGCCGAAGGCGCGTGGCCACGCGAGGCAGCGGCCAAGGATGGCCCGGTCCTGCGACTGCGGACGGAGCGCGAGGGGTACTATCTGGTCAGTCTTCTCGTGGGATCGCCGGAGCGCGCCATCGGGCCGTGCGAGGTCTCGCCCGGGCGGGACGAGGTGCGCACAATGCCCCGCGTCGCGGCGGGGGAGTATGGATCCTGGGCCATCGTCGGGCACGCAAACAGTGGCGTGCTGGAGCTTACGCTGTGCGGAGATTTCCGCCTCGCGGCCGTTGCCGTGGCGCCGATGATGTACGAGAACGAGGACTTCCTCTTTCGGCGCGAAGGGTGGCTGTCAACCGACTTCCACCCGGACGACAACTTGCCCCGGTGACCACGGTTGGCCTATCGACGCCCTTTCTTCTTTCCTTCCTGCTTCGCCGCCGCCTTCTTGAGCATCATCACCTTGTCGCCCTCCTGGATGCTGCCAGCTCCCAGGTCTGCCTTGGCCTTGGCCCTATCATTCGTGACCGCAACGATCGTGATGGTGCCCAGTTCGGTGGTCTCCACAAATACCACGGTCCCCTTGCTATCCGTCACCGGCTTCTCGCGAAGCACCCGCAGCGTCATACCGGGCGTTAGCCCCTGGAACTTGCCCGCGTCCAGGTATACGTTTCCGTTGGCCACTGTCGCGACGCGGCACGCGAAGGGGAAGTAGTCCACCACCACTTTCACCACTTCGTCAATGGCTTTGCGACAGGCGCGGCCGATCATTGAATTCTCGAACTCTTCAGACTGTACATGGGCGAGCCCGATCAATTCGCTGGGATCACCACCCAGGGCGAACCCGCCGCCTTCACTGGACTCGCCTGAGGCCTTCTTGGAGAGAACGATGCGCCCGCCTTCAGCGGCCACCATGCGAACGTCAATGGCAACCTGCGCCTTGCGCTTCCGGCCACTCAGGCCCCCGAGTTTGCTCAGAATGCCCCCCACAGCGGCGCCCACAGCCGCCTCCCGACCGCGAAAGCCGAAGTTGGTCACCTTGCCCATGATCAAGTACTGCACCCCCAGCACCTGGCCGGCCTTGGCGGCGCCGGCCGCATCCAGTATCCCTTCCAGCCCGAGATCCTGTTCAATCAGTACATCTTCGAGTCGGGTGCGCTCGATAACCCAGAAGCGATGCTGATTCACCAGAGCGGTGATGAGCATATCCGCCAGCCCCGGCCCCACCTGATACTCGGTGTCTACCTGGGGCGGTGATTCGAAGGCCACCACTGCAATACGCGTTTGGCCGGGCAGAGGCCCCGTGGGCTTTTCAGCCTCAGGGGCGACAGTCTCTACCGGCTCTGGCAGAGGCTGCTGCTCGATCGGCTGGTCCTGGGCCATCAGGACTTGTGCCGGCAGTATTGCGAGGGTTACAGCCGCAACAGCGGCTGCTACTCGTATGCCGGTAGCGCTCCTCGTTTTCATGGGATGGGTCACTCCTTCTGACGGCGAGCGCTCACGCACGGCTCGTCGCGTCCGCAGCGCGTGAGGCCCGGTCCATGTCGTCGTCATCTGCTGCATTATAACCTAGAATGCCCTGTTGCAGCAAAACGTGCTGCCGGCCGGAGGAGTACACGGACATCAGCGCGCTCGTGCTGATCCTCGGGCCTGGAATGCTCTCCGCGCCCATCCGCACGCTTTCAGAGAAAATCTCCCAGCATCGCAACAAAGTATCACGGCGCGGGAAGGATGAGGGGGCGCGGCGCGGAATGCCTCCCACTGAAACCAGTGAGACCCCTAGCGTCGGAGGTGTAGTGATGCGTTGTTGGACACGAGTGCTCACGATCCTGGTGTGCTTCTTCGTTGGCGCTACTGCGGGACAGGCACAGTTCAGTCGTCGGCCCGTCATGCGACCGGCGCGCCGCGTGGCGACGGTGCCCGCGGGCCCGATGGAAGTCTCGTTTCGCCTTTCGCGGGCTCAGCCGAAGTTCACCTACAACTTCGTCGCGCCCGACTCGAACGCGTATACGGCCGCCGCAACATGGACTTCCAAGGCCGCCATCCAAGTCAGCGTGGCGGCTCCAGGGCTGAGTCGGCCCGCGGTACAAGCCGGCGTGCCGCCCGTCGGAGTGGGCTTCCAGGGCACCAAAGGTCAGACCTACACGGTGACCGTCGGGCCAAAGCAAGGCGTGGTCCAGACATCGGGGCAATTGGCCATCCTGGCCGGCGGCGCCCGCAAGGTGTTTAAGCCCACGGTCACCGACACGGGTCGCCTACAAGCAGCGCTCGCCCGATCCGAGGCCAGGGACGCGTTCCTCCCGATCATCGCACAATTGGCCGAGCGTCACTTGGGCAATGTGCGGGACAAGAACGAGCTGGATCGGATTTTCGAAGAGGGACTGGCGAAGTACCCGGGAGTGAGCCGGCAACTGCTGACGTCGTTCGTGCGAGACATGAAGGCCGTCCCCAGCAACGTGAGGGCCAAGGCGTTTACGCCGACGGCGGTGAGGATGAGACCGCTGGCCCCAGTGACGGCCACGCATGTGGCAGATGCGCTGAAGAGCACGGGAGTAGCCGCCATACGGACGCCTGCACAGGCAAAAGTGGCAGCGGCCGCAACCTTGCGGCCGGATCTGCGGCCGAGAATCGATCGGTTGGAGCCGAGTGCCGGCACGCAGGGCTATAGCCCCGGCCAGCAGCTCACGATAGTCGGCCGGGCGTTCTCAACCGACGCCAATCAGAACTCAGTCCAGATACTGTCGTTAAGCGCTCTGGTGCCGTCTTTCAGGCTCCAGCCACAAAGCGCCACCAGCACCCGGCTGACCTTTCGGCTGCCCACCAATATTGCGCCCGAGTGGTGGCAGCTAAAAGTGGTGGTCTCGCGCCCCATGGAGACGACGAGCGATGCGCAACCGGCTGCTCCAGCGACGCCAGCCAGGCGGACGCGCTCGGCAGCGGTCCGGCGCACCAGCCCGGTGCGATCGCTCGGCCTCAGTGCATCACTGCGGGCCGATGTGCGCCGGCAGCTCCGTCCGGGAGCGATCATGGAATCTCATGCTACCAACCTGGTGCCCCTTCGGATCAAGGAGCCGCCCGCGCCCACGCCTGAGATCACCAGCATATCGCCCCCGCGGCAGGAGCCATCACAGTGGGTGGTTATCAGCGGTCGGAACTTTCAGCCGCGCAATGATCACTACGTGCGCATGGAACTCTTGGATCTCGCCGAGCCGAGGCTGTGGGTGGAGAAGGCGCAGGCCACCAGCAGCAGTACCCAACTGCGAGTCCAGTTGCCTGCGAGCCTGATTGCCGGCAATTACATGTTCCAGGTCGCCATTTCCCGCACGCCAGTGAGCGACGCCATCGCCTACACCGTTGGCACCCCACGATACCGGATAGTATTCGAGCGGATCAAATGCGTGGACGAGTCCAATCCTGAGTGGTGGGGCAGTGACGAGATTGTGACCTTCTGGACGGTGACGGCCGACGGAGATGTGTGGACCAAGAATACAGACGAATACGGCGGATTTGACGATGGCGACCTCAAGGACTACAAAGCGGCCGATCGGAACATCTTCCGCATCGACGGTAGTTGGGGGGAAATCAAGTATGGGATGTTTCTGGTGACACAGTTGTATGAGTGGGACTTGGGGGACGTGCACGCGATGCAGGACTTCGTAGGCTTCATGGGACATGTGGCCGCAGGCCTGGCGAGCCTCAGCGGCGGGCTGCCACTGGCAGCGGTGATCGAGGCCGTGGCGTGGTTCATGAAGCAGGTGATCGGCGCCATCGCGTCCTGGTTCGGTGGCGATCCAGACCACCTGGGAACGGAAGAGCTGTACCTGTCGTATCATGACTTACAACGCCTGGTGCCGCCGGGCGGCAGCTATGCCCGCAGCCTACATTTCTACAACTCCGGCGATACGGGCAGCTATCGGCTGTACTATCGCATCACGCGCGCGAGCTAGTGCCGACGGCAAACAGCCAGGCACTGACCGCCTTGCTCCTCCAGATCGAGCCGGGGCACTGCGACAGGGCTCGCACGCCCCTTCTCGCAACAGTTCGGGGCCAGAGAGAGCACCTGGGAGATCTGAATCCGGTCGATGCTTCGAGGGCGGAGTTGTCATGCACTCCCCGCATCAGGCGCTTGGACGACTCTCACTGCCGATCTCCGTCGCGCTGGCGCTCGCCGCCATAGTGTCAACGACGTCGTCGCAGACGCCGGGGCTCAAATGCCTCACCGGCAACGCGCCGCGGGATGCGGACAACGCCGGCGTTGACGGCACTTACTCCATCCTCATGCCCGGTCTCATTACGCCCGGATGGCCTGAGGGCCCTCCGCAGAGAGATGTGCCTTTCTCGCAAGGCGCTCTCACCGACGGAGACGAGGACACGCTTCTTGAGTGGGACGACCGTGAGTTCGGCAGCCTTGGCCGAGACATCGTGCTTGACCTGGGGGCCGACTACTACCTTGACAGAGTCGAGGTCCGCTGCAAGGGCAACAGACTGACCGGCGGGACGCTTTACCTGAGACAGCAGGACGGCGAGGTGTTTGTGCCCGTGGAGACGTACGGTCCGAAGGACTTCCCCACCGAGGAGGACAGGAGACGCGGGCGCTATCTTGCCGTGCTGTTCCACGGCGTGAACGGCATTGCGAGGTATCTACGCATTAACGTCCGCGGCAATCACGAGCCGCGATTTGCTGAGCTCCAGATCTGGGGGCGCACGGTGCGCGCCGGTGAGTCCCGCGATCTCCAGCCCCTCCTCCCATACGATCCGGCGTCGCTCTCCGAGCCAAAGCCCGTCAAGCAGGTGACGCTGCGCCATGGCCTCGCGGCGATCGTGCCCCGACCGCGAGAGCTCAAAGCCTCCGGAGGCAACTTGCGCACGCGGCTCACACTGAGGCCGGGGCATGTCCTCACCAAGCGCGATGAATCGGCGATCCGCTTCAAGAGCTTCGACGGGAAGCGCGAGACCGGGGCGCCGTGGGAGGCACCTGGGGGATACGAGCTAATAGTGACGCCCGGCGGCATCGAGCTTACCGGCTTCGACGAAGCAGGCCTCAGGAACGGGGTCCGGACTCTTGCGCAGATCATAGCCGAGGACGGGACCGTTCCCTGCTGCGAGATACGCGACTGGCCGCATTTCGCTTTCCGCGCGGTGCGCAAGGTCCCGCCGAACAGGGAGGACGGGGCGTTCAACGAGCGCTACATCCGCGCGCTCGCCGCGCTCAAATACAACCGCGTGGTGCACGAGGGGCTGTACTAGGCGGTCAACTTCGAGTCGTGGAAGACGGGGTACAGCAAGGCCATCAGCGCCGAGGAACTGAAGGACGCGATCGAGTTCAACGAATCCCTGGGGCTCGCAACGAGCGGAGGCTGGGGCATTGCTCCGGCTACGTGGGTCATGCAGCTCGGCGATCCATCGCTCGTCGAAGCTCGCCCCGGCGAGGCCTATCTCAAGGACGGGAGGATCGAGTTCAAGCGCTACCCCGGCGAGATCCTCCGTCGCATGAGCCGCGTGAACGCCTGCCCGCTTCAGCCGAGGAACTTCGAGGTTTTCAGGCAAGCCGTCAACGAGGTCTGCTCCATCTACACGGACGAGTATTTCTTTGGCGGCGTGGACGAGCCACTGCAGTGGTACAACGGCTCGCGGTGGGGCTGCTGCGAGCTTTGTTGCGATCACGACCCGGTGCAGCTCATGGCTGACTGGGTGAACAAGTGCTCCGACCACATCCGCAAGACGCACCGGCGCATTCACATGTACCAGACCACGATCATCCTCAAGGAGCACCAGGGCGAGGAGCCTGGGTATCCGGGCGGGCCGCAGATCCCGATGTACGAAATCATTGACCAATTGCCAAAAGACCGCGTCGCACTGGTGAACTGGTCCTACGGCGTTTGGCGGAGGAAGAAGGACGAGCCGGACTCCTCGAATCTCAACCGGTACCTGGCGTCCAAGGGCTACAGGCAGATCATCCAGAACGTTGGCTACACCGATGCGAGCTTCGCGATATGCGACTTCACCAAGTGGGCTGGGCAGCGCGGGGCGGACTTCATCGGTGCAACGGTGGCGAACTACGGCTCCCAGACGTTGGAAGACATGGCGCGGCGTTTCAAGTTCCTCGATTACGTCGTGGCGGCGGAGGAGTTGTGGAGTGCACGGACGCCCGAGGCATCCGCGCTAGACATGGCCTCGCATCTGGTCAACGGACTTGAGTTGGTTCGGGAGATCGTGCAGGACACCAAACTCCCCTCGCGCCGCGCTCGACCGACCGATTGCTTCACGGTGGACATAAGGGTCCACGCGAACCGGAGCACCACGGACGAGAAGCCGTTCGACGGCCGCGGCTGGCTCGACCTGGGCCCGGGGCTCGACCTCCGCGCGTTACCTCGGAGACCGACGGAACTGTGTGGCCAGTTGTTTCAACTGATAGATCCAAACGCCAACGGCGGCCGGTCGTGCGTGATGATCGAGAACGCTCAACGGGGGAACAGGTCGCTACCGTCGGAGGTCAAGGGGATAGCCATCGACAAGCGGGCGGCAAGCCTCGTGTTTCTTCACGCTGTGACGGGATCGATAGAGGCCAGTGCCACGCAGCCGGCTTTCGTGTACCGAATTGGTTACGCGGATGGCGCCGGCGCGGAGTTCGCCGTCCACTACCGCATCGAGGCGATGGAGTGGCTGGATCAGTCGGCGGTGGGGCCCGGGGACATGCGGATTGGCTGGTTCCTGTACGGCGCCCGGCCGGCGTGGCTCGGCACGACGGCGTCGGGGCAACGGGTCATCATCTACGCGGCCGAGTGGGTGAATCCGCATCCGGGCAAGGTCATCCGCACCATCGACATGGTTCTCCCGGACGACTCGAGCGCGCCGGGCGCCGCGCTGTTCGCCATCAGCGGAGTGGCAGCGATATGAGGGGCCGACAGGCGGCACCCGTGTCCCTCGTCAGCTTGCCTACGGGATCGGCACCGACTGCACCTCGGCAACCGTGGGGGGCGCGTTCTCGGCCGTCGCCACTATCCTGACCCCTGAATATGCGCCCAAGCTGCTGCCGGTGATACCCCAACGGAAGTCAACGGAAGCACCAGGGTCGAGTCGGGGGGCATAGCGATCGCCGCTGCCGTAGTTCCGCGCAAAGCCGAGGTAGTACGGCGTGGCGATCACCGCGCGTGCGGCGTGTTCGCCGAGGTTTCGGACGGTGGCAGAGAGGCTGGCATTCTCTCCCCGCCGCAGCGGCTCAAAAGCCGGGCGGATATCCAGCTCCAACCTTGCATGCATGGCATCGGGACGGTCGTTTCCCGGCAAGGCAATCTCCAGATAGCCGCCTTCCACCGATCTGGCCTGCTCCGTGACATCCACATCGTTGAGGATGACCGTATAGGCGCCCTCGGGTTCAGTGAACCGAAGCGGTCTGGGCGCGCGCGCGCAGTCTATGACGAGCCGAGTCTCCGCGCCGGGCTGATAGACGATCCGGCCCATGCGGAATCCGTCACAGTGCAGCTCCCCCTTCGGAGTGGCGAGATGCAGCGGGAAAGGGTAGCGGAAGGGATACAGCACCACGTAGCTGCCGGTCGTGGGCTCCACGGTCAGCCACTTGGGCTCGCCGGGACGTGAGGTCAGCGTCGCATCGGCCAGCTTCACCGCGGCGTCGAGCGAGGCGACCGTGTGTGGCGAGCGCAAGAGCGGGCCGGAGTACTCCTCCCCGTCATACGTCCGCGCAAGGTACTCTTGAGTCGCCACGCGCTGACTCACCACCATAGACCGACCCATGCGAGAGTACGATACCGTGCGAACGCCATCGCGGAGCGTATCGGTGAGGCGCGGAGTGCCCACCGTTCTCGCGAAGTCGTTGAAAGAGCCGAACTCCCGGGCATCCCCCACCTCGACGACGAATCCGTTGCGGGTCTCGAGGAACGTGGCCTCGTCCCACGTGGCCTCCGCATCGGCCTGCAGGTTGTAGTAGGAGACGATCAGGTGCTTTGCCGCGTGCTCGAGGCGCATGGCCTCCCGGCGCCCCCGATCCGTGATGGTGAGGGGATGGATGGCCAGGTATACATCGCCATCCTGGATGAACACCGAAGCAGGCTCCTTCAGCGACATGGGCCAGCCGGTGACCTTCTTCGGCGGAAAGCCGACGTACACGGCATCCAGTTGCGTCGGCATGGGAACCAAGGCGCTGGCGCACAAGGTTTTCATGGTGCCATCGAGCGCCAGCTTGGGGCGATACAGGATGACCGTCGTGTTCCGATGCTGCAGTGGGTGGATGTAGCCGCTTTCGGGGAAGACGGATTCGGTGGGAACAGGCAGGGCATCGTTCACTCGATAGCGCGGGTACAGCGTATGTGTATCGCCGGGCTTCGTTGTCTGCGGCACCTTCGTCCAGTGCACCTGGAAGGCCGTGTTCCCACTGCCGTCGCCGTAGGGACGCTGCGCGGAGCCGACGGCGTAGCGCTCAGTCATGTACGTTATGGTGTCGAAGAAGCCGCCGGGCCACGTGTCGGGCTCCACCAGCTTGAAGGGTCGGTACTTGCGCGCCTGGACCACGTAGGGGAACGTCTTCCGCTCGCAGATGGCGACCAGATGAGGGTCGAAGAAGTGGCGAATGAGGGTGTTCTCCGACACCACCGTAAGCCGGGGCTCTATCTCGGGGAAGCTCTCCCGATCGAGCAGGACGCCATTGGGCAACAGCGGGTGCATTACGTAGCGCAACGACGAGCCAACCCCCAGCGTGTCGTGCATGTACGCGCGCGAGTGCGGGGCGGCGAATTGCGATGAGGGTGCGTGGTAGCGGAGGGCAATCTCCGTCCAGAGCCGCTCGGCGATGACCCGCGCTACAACGCGGGCACGGAGGCTCTCCGAGAGCGCCCCGATGGCCTCCACGCAGACGAGGCTCAACGGATTGTAGGTCGGACTATTGTACTCCGAGCCAACGCCGAGCTGGCGGCACAGGTCCAGGTACGTCTCCAGCCGCAGGATGCCCTCCTGGGCGAGGTCGTCGCGCCCGATGGCCTCGCCGCCGACGATCATCATATAGCACGCCGCGAACGGCCAATTGTCGTTGGCATGCACAAAGCGGCGGCCGTACTCAACGCTGCCTGGCTCGATGCTTTCGCGGATGAACTGAGCGATCGTCCCCTGCGCTTCACGGCTGAGCTTGTCCTTGAACAGGCGATACGCCAGCACGATGTCCAGCTTCATGAAGGCGATATGCGCGCGCTCGATCTCGATGCGATGCAGGATCATCTTCTCGCCTTCAGCGACGGTCGCCGGATCGTCGCTGGCGACGGCGAGCAGGGCGCAGTACACATCGCGGTTGGTCTCCCAAACAACCTGGCGCAGTTCGTCGTAGCGCTGTTTGGTGTATTCGGGAAGTTCGGGCGGGGCGGCAGCGGCCGCCGCCGCAGTGACGCAGAACGAGAGCGCCAGAAGGCATTTCGACATGGATGTCACCGCCCTGGCAGAGCTGCACCGCAGCGCTCGCGGCGGGATGGGCGGGCAATGGTTCCCTCGGCGAGGCGCGGCACTCCTGTTGGTCCGGGGGGCAAGATCACAGTTACCTGGCCCGGTCAAGACATGCGTGGCGGCGCTCGGGATGGTTGGCTTGAGGATCGTTCCCGGCAGAAGCTGTGCCTGCTTCCTTCAGCAACTCGGCGATCTTCGGCACCACCTCAAAGAGATCGCCAACGATCCCGACGTCCGCGACGCGGAAGATGGGCGCGCTGGGGTCAGTGTTGATGGCGATGACCCTCTCCACGCCCTGGATGCCAATCAGGTGCTGGAGTTGGCCTGAGATTCCGCAGGCCACATATAGACGAGGCACGACGCTCCGGCCAGTCTGGCCCACTTGGTGCTCGTGAGGCATCCAGCCTCGCTCCACGGCGCCACGGGATGCGCCCAGCGCTCCTCCAAGGGCTGTGGCCAGCTCGCGCAGCACAGCGAAACCCGGCTCTCCGCCTGTGCCGATTCCCCCGGAGACGATGACTTGAGCGCCCTCGAGGGGGCGAACCCGACGACGGATCTCACGGTACTCTATGGGCCGAACCCGTGGCGGGCGCGCAGGGGGTTCGAAGGGGACCGCGATCACCTCGGGTCGGCGCGCCCCAGGCAGACGGCGTTTCTTCAGCATACCCGGGCGCACCGTGGCCATCTGGGGCCGATGGTTCTCGCACAGGATGGTGGCCATGAGACGGCCGCCGAACGTCGGACGCATCTGCACCAGATTGCCGTCGTCGTCTATGTCTAGAGCAGTGCAGTCGGCCGTGAGCCCGGTGCCCAACCGCACGGCCACTCGCGCCGCCAGCTCCCGCCCACGGTTCGTCGCGGCAATGAGGACGATCTCGGGCTTGTGCTGCCGGATCAGCCCGGTGACCAGGCTAGTCCACAAGTCCGAATCGAAGCGCGCCAGAGGCTCGTGGGCGGCTTCAAAGATCCGGTCTGCGCCGTGGCGGGCGAGAAGCTCCCGTGACGGCTCCGGCTCGGCGCCGATCACCACAGCGCTGAGCGTCGTGCCCTGCACGTCGGCCAGTCGCCGACCCTCACACAGTATCTCCAGCGACACATCCTGCGGGCGTCCCTCGTCGAACTCGACCACGGCCCATACGCCCTCGCAAGACGCGACGTCCGTGGGCCTGGGGGGCACATCAGCGCTGAGAGCCGTCTCTGGGCAGACGGCCAGACACCCGAGGCAGCCGTTGCAGCGTCCGGGCTCAATGGCGGCCACATCGCCTTCGAGTCGGATGGCGCCGAGCGGACAGCCGGACACACACCAGCCGCATGCCGTGCACAGCTCCGCGTCCACGTGTATCGGCGCCTCTGAAGTCAAAGGAGGCCCTCCCCGTCGAGGTACTCCACCACGCACCGGGCCGTCGCTTCGCCCTCGTCCCGAAGCAACACCCGTCCGGGCTTCGGCCGGATGCCGCCGCTGAGGACGAATTCAAGGCGCTCGGCCAAAGGCGCGTCGGCTGGATAGTCGGCCTGCGGCAGATCTTGCGTCAGCCCTGGGGACACTTCGGTCACTCGCGTCGGCGAGCCAGTTAGCCCGACTTGCTCAGCGGGCACACCGAGTTCGTCCAGCGACCAACGCTGGATCTTCTCCGCCGGCAGTGGCAGATTCGCCGCGCGAGGCAGCTCGCGCTGCTTGGTTACTGTGAGTACGAGAGGCGGTGCGCATTCGTACACCTCGATGCCCTCGTCGGACTCGCGCTCGATGCGGAATGCGTGGTCCCCGGGTTGCACCGAGACGACGTGGGTCAGCACTGGGGCACCCAGAAGCTCGGCCACCCCCGGGCCCACCTGAGCGGTCTCGGCGTCCGCAGCCTGCCTCCCACAGAGGACGATGTCGAAGCCGAGCGTCCTGATCGCGGCCGCCAGGAGGCGAGACGTGGCGAGGGTGTCAGAGCCGGCCATGCGGGCATCGGTGAGAAGCACGCCCTCGTCAGCGCCCATGCGCAGGCAATGGGCCACGGCCTCCTCGGCCTGCGCGGGCCCCATGCTCAGAGCAGTCACAGTTCCGCCCACGGCCTCGCGCAGGCGGAGAGCCGTCTCCACGGCGAACTCGTCGGGCGGATTGATGAGTGTGGGGACGCCTTCTCGCACAAGGGCGTGTGTCTGGGGATCCAAACGCACGGCCTTCGGCGCCGGGACTTGCTTGACGCACACCACGAGGCGAAGGGAGTGCATGGCTTCGCTCCTTAAAGCGCGCGACCCAGGGTCTCAGCGCCAAGCATAGTGCCGTGCAGATCGCTCAGAGAGTCGGCGTGTCCGACCTTGTGTATCTGAGGAACGCGCCCCTGCAGGGCGTCAGCGAGGTCTGCGTTAGGCCGCCGGCCGAGACTTGCGATGACTGCCTCGACGTCGTGCCGTGTCTCGGTCTCCGGCCAATACATATGTTGCACGACTGCGCTATGGTCCTGAATGCAAACCAGAGCCGTGTCGGGCTCCATCTTGACCCCCACCTGCAGCAGGCGATAGTGGAGGATGCCCCATGTGCGGTTGACTACCTCCCAGCCGAAGTACGGGTGCGTGGTGAGCATCTCGACAGAAGCTCCCTGCCGCGCCAGCATGTCGGCTATGGAGGCGGCTACTTCGTCGCCGATGAGGTCGTACACGATGACGCGCCCACCGGGCTTGACCGAGACATCATCGTCCAGAAACTGAAAGCAGTCATACACGTGCGGCAGTTGAGCCCCTGAGAAGCCCGGTGCAGCCGGGCCGGAGCCGGTCGCGACGACAACGGCGTCGGGATGGGGCCCGAGGACCGTGTCCGCCGTCGCGCGGGTTCCGGTGAGAATCTGCACACCGGCGCGCTCGCACGCCCGGACGACATTGCGCACCATATCGCCGAGCTCGGCGCGAGCAGGGACCTTGCTGGCGATGCGCACCTGTCCACCCACCTCGGGCTGCAGCTCCACGAGGGTGACGTCGTGCCCGCGCTGCGCCGCGACGGAGGCCACCTTGAGGCCGGCCATCCCGCCCCCAACGACCACGACACGCTTGGCGACCTGCGCCGGCACAATCCGAGCCCATTCTTCCTCACGACCGGTGACGGGATTCTGCACGCACGTTATCGCAAGGTTGCGGGCGTGTCGGCCGATGCAGCCCTCGTTGCATCCCACGCACGTCGTGATCTCGTCGAGCCGCCCCTCAGCCGCCTTGTTAACCAGGTGTGGATCGGCGATGTGAGCCCGAGTCATGCCGATCATATCCACATAGCCCTTCTCCAGGAAGGTCTCGGCCAGGTTTGGGTCGGTGATCCGTCCGGCGTGCAAGACCGGCACATCGCATTCGCGCTTCACTCGCGCGGCAATGCCAATGTGCGCGCCCAGGGGCACAAACATGGACATCTCGTTCAGCCCGGCACAGAGGCCCGGCCCGCCGCCGGCCACGACGTTGGCATAGTCGATGAGGCATCTCTCCTCGAGAGTGGCAACGACGCGGGCTGCCAGATCGGGCGTCGTGCCTCCCTCTGTGTAGGACTCGCCGTCCACACGCACGCCCACCACAAGCTCATCTCCCGCAGCCTCGCGCACGGCCTCGAGCACCTCCACCACGATGCGAATCCGGTTCGCGAAGCTCCCGCCGTAGGCGTCGGTGCGGCGGTTGATGTCCGGCGAAACGAACTGCGCCAGCAACCCGCCCCAAGTGGTCACTTCCACTCCGTCGAGCCCGCCAGCCTGCGCGCGCCGCGCCGCCTCCGCGTACTGCCGCACCAACCGCTTGATGTCGTCGATCGTTGCGGCGCGCAGATTGTGCGCCGCCAGCCGGATTCCGTCGGAGCAGCACAAGCCCGTGTGGTGGGGCCAATAGATGAGTTGGGCGAGGATCTTGGCTCCGTACCGATGCACGCCATCAGCCACGCGCCGGTACTGAGGGATGATCTCGTCGCTGATGTTGACCAGGAACAGCTTTCCCTCGAGGCTCGTGCCGGGCCGGAGGGCGACGCCCGTCTCCTCCATGATCATCAGGCCGATGCCGCCCTTGGCGCGCTCCAAATGGTAGTAGTACAGGCGGTCGCCGATCATGCCGCTGTCGTTCAGCCTCGGCTGGTGTCCGGTGACGAGCACTCGGTTACGGATCACCGTGTTGCGGATCCGGATCGGCGACAGCAGATTGGGGAATAGGGGGTGCGTCTGCGGCAGAGCTGCCGTTTGGCTTTGAGAGGCGGGAGGCATGGCGATACGAACTCTCCAGTCGAGGAATTGGTTCGCGTTCCTCGAGCGCTGTCATCTTTGATCCGCATGTCCTGCTCAGAATCGGCTGTAGTACTCCTCGACCTTCTCGAAGTCAACCGTCTCGTCAGGGTCCATCCCGAGGCTCTCGTAGTGTCTGCGCCGACCTCTCATGTCGGCGAGCAGAATCGCCCGAGCATGGACGGCGACCTCGGGACCCACCTCGATCGGTATCACGATGATCCCATCGTCGTCGCAGCCGACGATGTCGCCGGGGCGGACCTGCACGCCGCCGCAACCGATCTTGGTCTGCACGTCGGCGACTTCGATCCGGCCGGGGATGATGGTTCGTCCGCGCTGGCGCGCACAGATGGGGGTCTTTTGGCGGGCGACCTCGGCCGTGTCGCGGCAATAGCCGTCCGTCACGATTCCGGCCACGCCTTTGCGGATCATCCCCAGCGAGTTCGCCGAGCCCCAGAAGCCGCACTCTCGTCCGCCGCCGGCGTCGGTCACGATGACGTGCCCCGGCTTGATCTGGTCGCTATAACTGATGCGTCCCACTTCCTTGAACCAGATGCCGTGGGCGCCGACGATCTCCTCGGTGCTGGAGAGCTTCCACATGGGGCGATTGGCCGGCACGCAGCGGACCGTGAACGCGACGCCCCAGAACATCATTCCCAGCCACAGAGGCCGGACGTCGGGAGACATCAGGCCAATATCGAAATAGCCGATGCCGTCCATGGCATCGGCGACGTCTACGACGCGGAGATACTTGTACTGCTTGACGAGTTCGAACGGATTCGTGGAGCCTGTGGCGTTTGCCATGTTACCCTCCCGGTTGGTAGGTGCTCTACTGGGCCTGCGTGCTCCCGGGCGCTGCTGCGCGCGGGCGCTCTTCGCCGTGCGCCCGAGGGCGGCGCCGAGGACAGCAGCCCCGCCGGCTTTCAGCAGGCCACGACGACCCACCTGTTCAGGCAATCTCTCGTCGGGCATATGCATCCCCCTGGTGTCGAGTTTCGCCGCCTGGGCCGTGCGGGTCCTGCCCTGCCGTATGCTCTCTTTGTCGCTGTGATGTGGCCCTGAGCGGCTATCCCTCGCTCAACGCTTCGATGATCGTCCGACAGTATGCGGGCAGATCTTTCGGAGTGCGACTGCTGATGAGATTGCCGTCCCGAACCACTTCCTCGTCCACCCACTCCCCGCCGGCGTTGACCATGTCGTCCTTGATGGCGTAGAAGGAGGTGACCTTCCGGCCACGCACGATGTCGGCAGAAGCCGGCACCCAGCCGGCGTGGCAGATGAAGGCGACCACTTTCCCGGCCTCGTGCATCTTTTGCACGAAATCGACCATCGGCGCATGTCGGCGCATGATGTCGGGAGCATAGCCGCCCGGGATCAGCACCGCGTCGAAGTCATTCGGCGAGGCGTCGTCCGCCGCCTTGTCCGCGGTGGCGGGATAGCCGTGCTTGCTCTCATAGTTCTCCTCTCCGGTCCCGAGGATGACGACTTCGGCACCAGCCTCCTGCATGCGGTAGTACGGATACCACAACTCGAGGTCCTCATAGAGGTCCTCCACCAACAGTGCAACGCGCTTTCCGGTCAGGTCCATGTGTTGTTCCTCCGTTCCCGTTTTCGGACTATTATCCCCCTGCCCGCGGGACCGCTTGGGTGGTATTGGTGACCCTCCGTGCGATCACGGCCTCGCGGCGTATGGTGTCGGCCGGCCACTGGGGCCACTCACTGCAGATTGAGAACCAATACGTCATGGTCGGTGATTATCGGCACGACGTATGCGCCCGTGGCGTCGGGTTTGAGCTCGATGTCTGCGACGCCAAGCCGCGCCGAGCGCACTTGCCACGCTCGCGGGCGGATGCGCGCGTTCTCGACCGCCACAGTCACGCGACGGACGCCGCCGGCGCCCTTAACGTCTTGACCGGCATCGGCCGTCGGCGCGGGTGGGCGTCCCAGCCCCCGGAATCCCGTATCGCCGTCGGGCATGAACGCGGACACATTCAGCATGTGGAGATAGACAGACTTCCGCTCCGGGCCCCACATGGGCGTCACCTCCAGCCACTCGGGCCCCTCCGTCTCGAAGGGGAACGCCACCGACAGGATGGCCTTCAGCAGCCATTCGGCTTGTCGCTCATCGCGCTCGCGGGCGTAGGCTGCGCCCGGATCGCCGGGGATGTAGGTGACGGTCCCGGTGCGGTGTTCAACCGTGTGGGGTACACGCAGTTCGTCCGGAGACGCGACCTTGAGGAGCTCGGCCAGCCCCCACTCGGCCCGTGGCTCAGCCCATTCGTCGTAGAGAGCCGTATCCCCGGTGGCGACGAGATGGCCCCCGGCCAGAACCCACTGTTTGAGGCTCGCCAGCATCGCGTCCGAGAGCGCCGCTGTGTTCGGCAGTACCAGCATCCTGTAAGCTGCCAAATCGCCGGCTTCCAGTTCGTTGTCGAACACGAAGTTGAACGGAAGGTGTCGTTTCGTGAGGAGCAGCCAGGTGCCGAGAATGCCGTCGCGATGGTCCGCCAGGTTAGTGGTATCGGGGATGTGACCGTAGAAGTCGTGCGTATTCTGCGAGAGCACCACGCCCAGATGCCGCACCGAGTCGTGCGAGAAGTAGCGCTCCCGCGCGCGGAGCGCCTCGTGAATGCGGCGGCCAACTTCCGGGGGCTGGATGTGCCCGCCATGCCACGGTGTCGTCCCGTGCGCCAGCCCGGACAGCATGAACGTCTTCATGTTGATCTCCTGCCGGGCGGCGTCTTCGGGTGTATCCTCATACTTCCACGTCGGTCGCGAGGTGCGCCAGATGTCGGAATGCTCGGGGTTCAGGTCGTGGCTCAGCCGCGACTTGAATCCCAGCATGAGCCATTCCATGTGCGGCTGCGGCGCGTACGCGTGCTGGGAGACGCCGTACTCTGACGTGCGCCGCAGGGGAACGGCGGTCTCCCAGTCCTTGGTCCCGAAAGGCCACGCGTTGTAGTTGCAGGTTAGCTCGATACCCGGGTTTGCCTTGCACATCTCGTCGCGGAAGTACTTGGCCACCTCGACTATCTTGTGATTCCGCCACCGCACCCAGCGCTTGAACGTCGGATCGCGCCAGTTCACCTGCGCCGGCAGGTCGAGGCCGGTCTCTTCCTTGAACTTGGCGCGGCAGTACTGGCAAACGCATCCCGGCTGTGGGCGGCCGGGGCGGCCTTCGAGGAAGAAGCCATCGAAAAAGACGGCGTCCATTCCGAAGCGCGCGGCCTCGGCGAGCTCCCTGCCATGCTCCTCGCGGTACGGCGATGATACGACACACATGCCGACCTGCGGCTTCGCGGACCGAGCCGGATCCTCGATGTACTTCATGGTCCACTGGGGAAAGCGCTTGGCCGGCTGGTAGTCCTCTGCCTGGCGCACATCCTGGATGTTGAAGGGCAGCCACGCGATGACGGCAATGCCGCGGTCGTGGCACGCCTTGATGACGCCGGGGATCCATTCCGGGTCCATGCCCGGCGAAGGCGGCACGGTGTTCGACGCGTAGTTGGCGAATCCGTGGCCGTTCATCGGGCCGATGGTGACGACGTTGCAGAGCTGGTGTTGGAGGATCGCAACGTACGTCTCAATGATGGCCTTGACCGGGCGGGCTTCGACGCCTCGCAGCCGGTCTTGCAGCGGCAGATCGGGTTCTTTCTCCATGTGAGGCCTCCCCGGAAACTCCTCGACGGTCTCGCCCGGCTTCAGGGGGCGTATTCTGACACTGTCAATGGCGGCGAAGAGCGTGCGTTTATCGGCCGTGCCCGGCGTGACTCGGTCCAGTGCCTTCGCCCTGATGGTGATGCGCGTGGAGTCGCCGATCGTCGCCCTCGGGATAACGAGAACGTAGTCCCACGTATAGTCGAGCACACCTGGAACAAGCGTCTTCCACTCGCCCGCGCTCAGCTCCACACGGCCTCGGATCCTGGCGCGCAGATGCAGCACGTTGGCGACCTTCGGAAACACGGGCAGATCGCTGAGGATGAAGTCGTTCGACGCCCAGCGGAAGGAATGCTGACGGAAGAACTGCGCGCGACTCTTTGGATTTGGCCCTTCGCGCTGATACAGCCCCTCGCCGATATGCGGCGCATCGCCCTCGTCGCCTATGTCGATCACATACTCCTGGCCGTGCGCCATGCCCCCTGCTGCCCATGTGCATATCAGAAGGGCCCTCGCGGCCCACATGACCGCCCAATTGCAGATGCGTCTGTAGTCCTCCAGGAGTGGACATCGAGCGCCTGACGCCAAGTGATCCGCCCTCCTACTTCGCCTGCATATGGAGAACCGCGTCGCCGTCAAATGGTGCGACGAACTCCCGCTTTGCGCCACCGGTTACTGTGCCGCCCGGCTGAGTGTCTCCGCTCGTGGGATTGAGCCACTCGAACACGAACGGCCTTGACTCCCCTGAGAGATCCACGGTGACATCGCCGCCGCCTGGCAGGTAGACCAGGTATTCGTGCCCGGGATTCGCGAGGCAATACGCCGTGGAAGCCAACTCAGCGTGGGGCGTCATTGCAGTCAGGTTCATTCTCTCCGCGAATATTCGCGTGTATCCCATGCTCTTGCGTATCGGGTCCCACTGTGGGTCCATCTCATGCCCGGTTCTGGCGTCGAGGTACGGATCCATGAAGATGGGATTGAGCCCACGGCAAAAGCTCTTCCACACCCAGGCCTGATTCCCGCCGATGCCCCACAGGTGATCGGTGTCCGAGATAACGACCTTGCTGCCGTTGGCGGGCGGCGGATTCTTGCGGTAGTTGTAGCCGTCGTCGGCCGCGGGGTTGGGCGATATCCACTCGGCCGGGCTGTTGAAGAGATCAGCATTTGTGCCGCTGTTCTTGCCACCCCAGGTGAAGGTCATCCCCACCGGATGCTGTTTGGGCCTGGTGGCCTCGTATGTGTGGATGCAGTCAATCATGTGATAGTGCCACTCTGTGGAGCCGCCGTGGCTTTCGTTGGAGATCTCGTAGAGGACGTTATCGAGATCGTTCACCGTGTCAACGACCTTGCGGACGTAGGCCTCCTGCAGCCGAGTGATCTCCGGGATGGCGAGCGTGTGCGTCTCCTCCCCCTCGCCGTTGCCATTCGCGTCGCCATCCATGCCGTTGATGTTGTTCGCCCGGTTGAACGGGTGACCGTCCCACGGGTTGCCTTTCTTCGGATCCACGCCGGCGGTGCCCTTTTGCTCGATACTGAAGCCCTGGAAGAGCATCACGGCGACGTAGATGCCTCGATCGCGGGCGGCGATGACTCGCGAGCGCAATCGGTCGAAGTACTCCTCGTTGAACTTCGTGAGGTCGAACTTCGGCCCGCCGTCGAGGGCCTTGCCTGGCCCAGTTCGCGCGTACCGGTTCGGCTTGTAGACGATCTTGCGATCGGTGAACTGCATCCACGCGGTGTGCTCCCAGGCCCAGAGGCGCATGAAGTTGTGGTGGTGCCGCTGCATGAAGTCGAGGTAGGCGTCGAAGTCGAAGGCCGGCGTCTCGGGGTATGCGCGCTCCTGCCGATTGGCCCAGGTGTGGGAGCCGGTTAGGTAGATGGCCTCGCCGCTCCCATCGGTGAAGTAGCGGCGATTCGCCTCACACACCCTCAGGGGCCCTGTCGCAGGCCCGGCAGCGCCTGGTGACACGGCAGCGCCCAGCGTAAGCATCGTGAGCATCCCCCAGGGAATGACGCACTTGCGGGACATCGGATACCTCCAGCACTCACCGCGCGGGGGCGATGACCACGTAATCCCCGCGGGTGTCTGTCTCCCGCGTGCGGAGGATGAGGCGGTGGCGGCCGGCGGCGAGCGAGTAAGTATCTCTCGCCTTGACCCAGTGCCAGCGACCGAACACCTCGTCCTGTCCGAACTGCACGATGGCGCCCTCGTCAACCTGGATGAAGTAGGAGTTCGCCGTTGTCGCCGGCCAAAAGACGCGCACCCAGACCTCGTACTTACCCATGCGCTCCACCGAGAAGGGCAGAAGCATGCAGCCGTGGTCTATCGGGTTGCCCTCGGCGTCGTCTCCGCGCCCGGCATTGCGGGGGACGTGCACGCAGGCGCGGCCGGAGCACTGAGGATCCTTCACGACGACCATGGGTGGTCGTAGATCCTGGGCCTTCTCGCACTCCATCCGGGCCGCGATCTCGTGGACGGGGAGGACGGAGACGTCCAGTGCCAACCGGGCCTGCCTCTTGGCCGCACCCGGGAACAACATGACCTGGATAAGGTTCTCGCCGCTATTGACGGCGCCGCTGAAGAAGTGCACACCGGGACGCCCCGCATCGAAGCTGCGGCGCTGCGCCCCGGTGCCCAGCCAAACAGTGCCCTGGCATGTCGTGCGCACGACCAAGTCAGCAATCCCATCGGCCTCAGCCACGTAGTTCGTTCGCGCGAGATAGCCGAAGGCACCCGGTGGGCCGGATGCCTTCGCCAGGTCGATGCTCGCGTGCG
Source organism: Armatimonadota bacterium (assembly GCA_030601885.1). Classification (GTDB taxonomy): domain Bacteria; phylum Armatimonadota; class Zipacnadia; order JAUWAU01; family JAUWAU01; genus JAUWAU01. Next base: position 25,619 of record JAUWAU010000023.1, on the reverse strand, counting down.
CGAGAGCCGCGTTCATTCGCGCGATCCACTGACCGAGGCCCTTGGCTTCCCCCTCCTCGACGAAGACCCGGGCCTCAGCCTCGTTCCACACGCGCTGCTTGACGTCGTCTGGTGTCTCGAAGGGCTTGTCGAAGGCGGCGACGCGCCAGGCTCTGCCCCGAGACGGCAAGGGCTGGACGGTCTTGGCATACGCAATATCGGCCGCCACTTGCGGCAACTGGTCGCGCCACTGGCGCGTCGGGTACTGCTGGGCGGCGAGGTCGGTGAGCCGCTGCCAGGTATCGGCGCATTCCGTCAGGAGCTTGACGGCCGGCTCCCGGGCAGCCCGGTCGCCGACGACGAGAAGCCGACCCAGGTGGGCGGCGGCAAGGATCTTCCACCCGTAGTACCGGCCCAACTCGGCGGCTATCCGCACGTCGCCCTCGAGACAGGCGAAGTCCGGATCGTCGCCGTCAAGCTTCTCCCGGGCTGAGGCGATGAGCCCGTTGGCCTCCTGCGCAGCATTCAGAATCTCCTGCGCGGCGTCAATGGGCGACCTCTGCCCCTTCGGCAGCGCGCTCTCGTTCATCTCCGCGGCGACGAAGTCGGGGATGTTGCACAGCGTCTCGTCAATCGTGGCGTTGAAGATGTATTCCTTGACGGAGTGAAACGTCTCCTGGTCGCGGTAGTTGCGGATTGACTGCTCGTGCGAGGTGTTCCAGGCGCCGATGTTGTGCTCGGGCCGCCAGTCGCCGTTCATGTAGTTCCAGTGGAATGAGGTCGTGAGCGGGATGACACGGCTTGCCTGCGTCAGCGCCCGGAAGGCGTCTTCGCCGGCGCGGCCGTAACGGCGGCAGTAGTCCAGCATCAGCACCTCGTCCGGCGTGTCCGGATCGTAGCTCAAGCGACCCCACACGCGGTACATCTCGGCCTTGCGCTCGAACTCGTAGTCGTACTTGGCATACGCGGCGCCGGCCGGCCTGTGTGAGGCATCCGCGCCCGGTTTCAGGCCCTCGGAGCCCCAGAAGAAGCCGCAGGAATAGGGGGCATTGCAGCTCTGGATCGCCTCTCGGACGAAGTCCGGGTCGGCCCACTTGAGCCGGAAGATGCAGTCGTTGCGGAAGTGCCAGAAGACCTTCCACCGCCTCTTCGCCATCGTGAGCCAGTTGTGATCCAGGAGGTGAAAGCGCGGCGACGAGTACATGTGCTCGCCGTTGAACTTCACCGAGACATACACGGGCTCGGGCCACTTGACGCGATCGAGCATCCGCGCCGTAGCGTGGGGATCCCCCTGCCAGTAGCGCAGGAAGAACGGCACTCGGCGGGACGCGCGGCGCATGCCCCCGAAGTATACGTCGGCGATGAAGTCCTGCCTTTCCTGAGGCGTCATGCGCATGCGCTCGCCGGGGCACGTGCCGATGCCGGTGAGGTCGGGGTACGTATCGATCAGCGCCCGCACGCACTCGCGCAGGTACTCGCGCACCTCCGGCGTATCCACGCCCTGCGCCTCGATCCCGCGCTCCTTCGCGAAGCTCGGAGAGACGTGTATGTTCCACGTGATGACGTACGTCCGGATGCCCAGGTCCCTCGCCCGCTTGGTGACCCAGCGGAAGAAGGCGATGTTGGCGTCTATCTGCTCGGGAGGCACGTCGCTGGCTTCGGGGATGTTGTCGAGGCGCACCAGGTGATGGTACGGGCAGCCGTTCCACAGCGTGAGCACGTTGTAGCGGCTGCGGGCCATCATGGTGAGGAACTTCTCCCAGAAGTCCCTGCTCCACAGCCACTGCCCCGGCCCGCCGCCCTCGCCGCCGGCGTAGGCGCCGCCCGCGAACGGCATGTTCCATTTGATGCCCCGCATGGGCAGGAATGGCCGCGCCCGCCTGGCCTCAACTGCGTCGAGGCTCCGGCCCAATCTCACGCTGTCAGCGACATCGAGCAAGCCGTACATGGCGCCAATGCTGCTGCCGCCCGTCACCTCGACACGCGTCCCTTTCCTCTGCACCACGAACGCCTCCGGGCCTCCCCGGACGGCGGATCGTGCCACGCGAACGGTGATGTCCCCATCTCGGCCCACCCGGACCGCGGTCTGCTTCCCCGTCTCGGCCAGGGCAGATGATAGCTCCTCGCCGCCGAAGCGGAGGGCCGGGGAGTCGGTCGGTATGGCGATCAGCACATTGCCGTAGGCTGCCGGAAGGGCCGGGAGTAGACAGATCGAAGCCACAACGAGCAGCCGAAGATTGTGCGACACGGCTCTACACCTCCGTTGGTCATGCCGTCGCGCGTGTTCTCGAGTCAGGACGCCATGGTGCAGCGCCTGGCGATCAGTGGCGCTCAATCCGGAAGGAGAGCGCCCACAGCCGCCACTCCTCGTTGTCGAAGTTGCTCAGTTTCACCAGCAGCTCGTTCTCTCCCGCCTTGAGCTTGACGAGGATCGATGCAACCTCGAAGCCCGAGTCATGCTGCAGTGATGCGACCAATTCCCCGTTGAGCCAGAGCCTGAGCCAGTCGTCGAAGCCCACCACGAAGTGCACGCGCCGCCGCTTTGGCGCCTCGATGGTGGTGCGCGCATACGCGGAGACGTTGGCCGGCTGCGTGCCGACGTTGGTGCGAGCCGGGGGCCGAAGATAGCGAGTGAAGTCCAGCCACGAACGCTCGGATGTCGCCGCAATCGGGCCGAAAGTGAGCGGCCCGGCCGGCGGCGCATACTGCCCAAAGGATGCCTCCCACTGCTCCGGCCACTCGGTCGGGGCTTGCTCGGGGAACTCGGCCCGATCGAAGTCATCGGCGGAATTGCACTCGAAGGGCCCCAGGATCTGCCATTCTGCGGGCGACTCCACCTCAGGCGCCTTGCTGCGCTCGTCGAGGTAGTAGTAGACGACGCTTTGCGTGTCGTTGGCCCGCGAGCCGAAGCGGACGATGATGGACGACTCGAAGGCCACCGGATCGGGGCCGAAAAACCGATAGCCGACGACCTCCGTTGGCTGCCCTTTTCTGTCGCCCTTGATGAGTAGGGGTGTCCCCGTCCACTCGCTGCACGACTCCTGCATGCCGAAGGAGTACCCGAAGACGTCCTCGACGCCGATGCCCCGCATGGCGTGCGGGTTGCTCTCCCCATCGATGAGCCACAGGTCCCCGCCGGTGTGATACCAGGCGTCAGACAGATCGACGTGGCGAATGCCCTTAACGAACCCGGCTACGAAGCCACGACCGGCGATATCGGCCATGAGGAACGAGCCGCGTTCGGCCGCCGGCAGCTCTTCGGCAAAGGTAGCGCAAAGGCGGTACGGACTGAGGCCGGAGGCATTGCGGTACTGCTGCCAGTTCACCATGGACCACACGGTGACGCTGCGGTCGCTCCGGTTTATCAGCTCCATCTTACACGACTTGGCGAAAGGGATCGGTAGGTAGCAATTGTAGCCGTTCTTGGGGAGCAGCTTGAAGGGCGCGGACTCGATGCGGTAGGGCAAGTGCCCCAGCATGACCCCGAAGAAGTGATCCAGTGCCATCTCGACCTGGGGCTTCGACGCGCCGTCGGCAGAGATGCGCAGCAGCACGTGCTTGCCCATCGACTCGTCGCGCTGCGTCATGGTCACCCAGAAGTGGCGCACGCAGCCCGGGCCCTGGGCATCGAGCATGACCACGCTCTCGCCGGGGCCAACGCGCGGGCGCCTGGTACACCGGCGAGAGACGAAGTCGGCCGGTAGCTGGATCAGAGGGAAGCGTGAATCAGCCACGACAGATGCCTCCTTGGGCTTGGGGGCAGTGGTCAACGGAGCGAATACTGCAGCCAATGCCATGCTGATAATCATGCCTCTGGGCCGCCTCCTCTCACTTGTGCCGGAGCACAAGGTTCAATGCCCAGAGTTAGCCCCGCCGCGGTGAACACCTTCTCGCCACGCTGCGCGCGCGATACTGCTGGGAGGAATCGCGCGGTTGATGGTACATTTGACTTCGGGGCGAGGTCGCGTTCTGCAGGAGAGAATCGTCCATGCATCGAGTGCTGTTTGTCTGCACGGGGAACGCCTGCCGCAGCCCAATGGCGGAGGGCTTCTTTAACCACATGTCAGAGCAAAGAGGCCTACCGGCGCAAGCCACCTCTGCCGGTTTGAGCCCGTTCGGGCAGTCCGCTGTCATCGAAACGCTGCGTGCAGCGCAGGAGTACGGCGTGGATCTGTCCTCACACCGCCCGCGCCCGATGACGCACTCGCTGGCCGAGGATGCGGACTTGATCCTGACGATGACACGTTGGCATGAGGAAATCGTAAGGCGCGAGTTTCCCGCCGCTGAAGGCAAGACGTTCGCTTTGCTTGCGTTCATCGGAGAACGGGGCGACATCGCCGATCCTTTCGATCACCCGCCTGCAGTGCACAGTCGGTCCGCTCAGAGGCTCTGGGAGGCCATCGACAAGGTACTGGAATGCATCTACGCGACGGCGGCGGTCGGCGGAGAGTAGACTCGTCCTGCAACGCAAAGCCGTGCACCGTGCACTGTCCGCGCCGCCGGGCACTCTATGGGACGAGGAACTTGTTGCCTCGCGTGCCCATTGCCGCATCGATCCCGAAGGCGATGCCTATGATGATGAATTCCCCCATGATGAAGCCGACGAAGAGCCGCTGAGTCTTTTGGTATAGGGCATGTCCCCCGTAGCGCAGGACGACGAACTTGCACACCCACGCCAGGAACACCGAGAACCAGAGCTCGTTGTACAGCCAATATTGCTCCGTGCCGGCGAAGGCGTAGCCGAGCGGGTGAAAGGGCCACCAGGTGAACCGAGCCCGCATGAATGCCAGGAAGCCGGTGAAGGCGGCTCCCAAGAGGGCGTACACGATGGACTTGGGGTCTGGGCCGCCCGGGTTCTGAAGGTAGTTCGCCAGCCGAATGTAGGGGAACCGCGGATAGCCTCTGACGAAGAAGGGCATGAAGTTCACCACGCCCCGCGCGTAGGCGACTCGGAGCAGGTTATAGCTGCTGAAGACGGCGCCAAAGCCGAGGATGAAAAGCAGCAGCCAGTTCAGCCTTGAGCCGGAGATGCGCATCTCCGGCATGAGCCGGTAGGTCTGCAGCAGCGAGGGGGGCAGAATCCAGCGCATCTTGCGCACCCACACCATCTGGTGCGCTATCGCCGTGAGCGTCTGGGGGCTGAAGACCTTGCTCCCCGCGAATGCCACCATCGCCTTATCCGGCGTCAATGGCGCCAGGGACCACATGATGCCGCCCTCCACGACCACCCGGGTCAGCACGAAGCAATACACGAAGTAGAGTGCGAAGAACAGCACCGCCACCGAGATCGCCATCCCCGACGCCCGGCACCATCCGACGAGGAAGGCATAGGAGAGCACGAAGCCGATGATGGCGATGCGGTAGCGCATGGGCTCTGTCTCGTCGTCCACCTCGGGCGCGTCGTAGAAGGTCTTTCGCAGAACGTCGCGCATGTGGTGCCGAGCGACCCATATGTAGACGGCGAAGAGTACGAGGTAGGCCCCACCTCCCTGCTGGTCCAGATATGGAAAGCCGCTCGGAGCGTTGGGCGAGCTCGCCGCCGCGCCGTAGCCCAAGGCAGCCCCCAGGACCTTCTGGAGCTTGGTCAACACATAGAAGAACCAGAAGCTGAACGAGATGTCCGTTGGGATGAAGAATGTCAGGCCGATGAGCGAGAAGTAAATGGACAGTCCGAAGGGCCTCATGGCACGCCACGGCAATTGGTTGAAGATAGGATCGAGGCTGATCCGCTGGAGCGTCGGCGACGGTATTGCGGGAAAATACACTGCCGCTTCTTTGAGCCCGTACAGCACGATCGGTACCAGAGCGGCGAGCCACATTGCCCGGTTGGCAAAGAAGGGGCTGCGCAAGCTGGGCCACTTCTGCTGCGCGCTGTGCTCCGTCATCGCCAACGGCACTTGAATCAGCGGGAAGACGAGCCGCTCGCGCTCCACCCACGGGCGCCGGAATATGCTGGCCAGACACATGAGGGCGAAGAACAAGGCCATCGCGAAGACAAGCCACGCAGCCAGAGGGGGCAACCACTCGCGGTAGGGCACGCCCATGTAGCCCGGCAGGCCCTCGAAGTAGTACGTGATGAGTCGTTGGTCCTTTACAGTTATCCAATCGGGGATATAGTTGAAGAAGAGCGCTTCCCACCCGTTGGCGGGAGTGGCATAGTATGTGCCCGTGAGCGTGCAGAACAGGCTCGACACAAAGCCAAAAGAGGGCATGCCGCCCGCCACGACCAGCCCACTGTAGATCAGCAGAAGCTCTTGGCGCGAGAGCGCCGCGCGGGGGACCAGCCTCGCGAGAATGGTGTTGCCGAGGCTCACCAGCAGCAGGAGCATGAGCACGGCCCCCATGGGCGGGAAGTTCCCGCAGATGGTGTTGCCGTTGAGCACCAGCTCACTGTGGTGGGTAGCCAGACAGAGGGGCGGGATGAGAAGAATGGTGACGACGACAGCACGCGGCGTCAGGCCGGACCGCCGCGTGATGGGCGGTGCCCCGGGCCGGGAGTGTGGACGGCTCTCTGCTGCCCTCGCCATTTCCGACGCGCGCTCTATGCCGAATCGTGGTTGTGCACGGCCAAGTCGTGAGCGCCTGCCCAAACAGACAGCAGGCGCGAAGGCGTTCCATGGGCTGCTCGGCTTGGAGAGCGGCGCTTCCAGCTCAACTGCATCGACCCCGAGGCCCACCGCACGCTCGCAGGAGGGGCGATGGGCCCCGGCTCAACAGATGTCAGGTTAAGGGCGAGTGGGACTAACGGTCTATGAAGACGAACCGCAATCTCGCCCCTAGCTTTTCACTGCCACCGGCTCGCCGCGCTTGGCCGATTCCCAGACGGCCTCGGTGAGCTGCATCACCCGCAGGCCGCATTCCGCGGGCGCCTCAACTTTCTCCCTCCCCAGGATGGCGGCAATGAAGTTGTGATCCGGCGAGGCCGGCCCCGCACTCAACTCCACGTCAGGAACCTGTCGGCCCTCCGGGTCCCATACTGTCAGTTGCGGCTTGCCCGTGCCCGTGATCGCCAGGTACCCGTTCTTGCCCCAGATGTACTCCCCCTCGTCCATGCCTTTTATCGCTGCCTCACCCACCACGGAGATGTTACCCAGCGCGCCATTGTCAAACTTGATGGACACGGCGCTCAGAATGTCCACCCGGGCGTCCCGGTTGTCCACGTATGCGAAGACCTCCTTGGGCACCAGATCAGTGACCCAGAGCAGAATGTCCACGAGATGACTGCCTGAGTCGTTGAGCTGTCCACCGCCTGACAGCGCCGGGTCGGCCCGCCATTGCTTGGCCCTCTGCGGATTCCACCAGTTCTGGCACTGGTACGCGGAAATGAAGTGGATTGGCCCCAGCTTGCCCGACTGAACGTACTCGCGCGCGTACCGGAAGGCCGGGTGGAAATGGCGCTGATACGAGACCTCGACAATCTTGCCCGTCTTGTCGCGAAGCTCGATGACCCTCTTTGCGTCCTCCACGGAGCACACCAATGGTTTCTCGCAGAGCACGTGCAGCCCGTGCTCCAACGAGTCGGCAATCTCCTTCATGTGGAGAGTGTGCGGGGTGGAGATGACCACAGCATCCATCTCAACGGCGTCTAGCATCTTCTCATGCTCGGCAAACGTCGGAAGCTTCTTCAGAGCCGGCGCCGCCTCAAACAGCCGGCCGAGGGCGTCCTCGCTCGGCTCGGTCACAGCCACGATCGCCGCCTCGGGGATGCAGGAGAGCCGGCTGACAACGTGGCTGCGCATGTTCCCCCCGCCACCGATCAAACCGATTCGGATCTTCTGCTCTGGCATTCGAATGTCTTCTCCTGTTCTCTAATCTGGCTGGAATGGCCGACAGAGCGGGCGCTCAAGACGACCGGAAATCCACGCACAGTTCGTTCAATAACTCCGCGCTCCTTGCAGATCGTGAAAAAAGGTATGCGCGGGAAACTGGGGACAGTGGGGCTGTTGAAAAACCGAGGCCACACGCCCGTTCGCGTAGCGCGGGCTTCCGCCTTCGCGCGAGGGACGTAGCCGCGCCTTCGCCGACGAAGCGCTTCGGCGCGCAGGCGGCTTCGGCGGAGTCCCTTCCAGCCCGCGATGTCGGCCTGGAAAGGCCGACCTACGCGGTGCGCGGCCAGACGACGAGCCGCCGGGGCCCGGGTTTTTCAACAGCCCCACCGTCCCTAGTTTCCCCGGTCGATCTCAATGCCCAGGCCGGGTGTCTCGGGCGGCCGGATCTTCCCATCCTGCGGCTCGAGGTATCCCTTCATGAACCGCTGCTTGTTTCGCTGGTGGAGTATCAGGAACTCCACCTGCGGCAGCACCGCGGGCGGGCACGCGGCGGCCACGTGAAGCGCGGCATGGAGCGAGTGACCATGTGGGCACAGCGGCACGTCGTAGGCTGAGCACAGCACGGCGATCTTCATGAGCTCACTGATGCCCCCGCACCAATCGGGGTCGGCCTGGATCACGTCTACAGCTCCGGCCTGCAGCAGCTCTTTCACCTGCCAGCGCGTGTACAGATGCTCGCCTGTCGCAACAGGAATGCCGCTCCGCTCGCGGATGGTTCTCAGCGCACTGATCCGGTCCACGGGCACCGGCTCCTCGAGCCAGGCGGGCCTATAGGGCGCGATACGACGGCCCACGTCCACGGCATAGGGCACATCCCACGAGTTGAAGGCGTCGAACATCAGCGCCACATCGTCGCCGACCGCCTCGCGGAGGATGCGCACCATCGCCACGTTGCGAGAGGCGCCCTCTCCCCCATCCCCCGGCCCATACCGGAAGAACCACTTCTGCGCCCGGTAGCCAAGCGCTTTGTACTCACGTGCCCGCTGCACCAGCGCATCCGGCTGCAGCGAGTGGCCGAGCATGCTGGCGTACGCGGGCACCGCGTCTCGGGTGGGCCCTCCGAGGAGCCGGTAGACGGGCATTCCGAGCGCTTTTCCCTTGAGGTCCCATAGCGCACAGTCAATCGCGCTCAGCGCCATCATGTAGTACCCGCCGCGGCTGTGGCGATTCCGCCGGAGCAGCAAGTCCCATATCTTTTCGATGGCCAGCGGATCGCGCCCAAGAAGGAAGCCGCGCATCTCCCGGCGCAAGATGCTGGCGTGCGGTCCGTCCACCGGGCCGAAGACGCCGGTGACGTCCGCGTCGGTGCGCACTTCGAGGTAGCTGGCCGTGCGGCGCACCGACTCGCCCGGACTGGGCGAGGGCGGGCTGAAGGGTTTGTCACCGAATTCCGTGTAGATGTCTAGCGGGTCCACACGGCGCTCTTCCGAATGGGTCTCGTCGGCGGGAAAATCGCCGCCGACCTCAACAAGCACGATGTCGGATATCTTCATAGGGCATCCTCATTTCGCTGTGCGCACGGAGTGTGGGCTCCTCATTTCGGCCTCGGTGAGGCCAGCCCCTTCGGCAGCCCCCGGACGACACGTGCGGCATTTCGCGCTCGCAAAGGAGATAACCCATTGAGAATCACGGAAGTCGTCCCCACTTACCTGAGCGTCCCGCTTAAGGAACGGTTTTGGATGTCGCTCTCCCCGATTGGCGGCATAGAGCCCAAGGTGAGCAAGCTGCTGCTGGAGATCCGCACCGACGAAGGCGTCACCGGAACCGGCGAGGCCAAGCCCGGTGGCGCGAAGTCGTTCGAGCGAGGGCTGGCGGAGCTTCTGGTGGGCGAGGACCCGCTGATGATCGAGCACATCTGGCACAAGGTGTTCGCCGTCACCCACACGCGAACGGGCGCAAAGCGCGGCTGGGATGGGAGCGGCATCCTCGCCGCATTGGCCGCCATCGACATCGCCCTGTGGGACCTCCTGGGCAAGGTATCCGGGCTTCCCCTGTACCGCGTGTTCGGCGGCTTTACCAACACGATACCGGCCTACGTAACCGGCGGCTACTACCGAGAGGGCAAGGGCATTCCCGAGCTGGTCGAAGAGGTACAGGGCTACATCGCGCAGGGCTTCAACGCCATCAAGCTCAAGGTCGGCGGCGTTTCCATCCCGGAGGACTGCGAGCGTCTGGCGGTGGTTCGGGAAGCGATCGGCGACGAGATCGACATCATGCTCGACGCCAACCGCGCGTACGACCTGAGGAGCGCCATCGAAGCCGCGAACGCCTTCGCGCAGTTCGGCATTCGCTGGTTCGAGGAGCCCCTGCACTGGTACGACGACGTGCGGCCGCTACGCACGCTGCGGGAGAAAACGAACCTCACGATTGCCTCGGGCGAGGGCGAGTCCACCCGCTTCGGCTGCCGCGAGATGATCGAACAGGGGCTTATCGACATCTGCCAGTTCGACGCCCACAAGAACGGCGGCTTCACTGAGTGGCGGAAGATCGCCGGGATGGCAGCCATGTACCACGTGGACATGGCGCCGCATCACGAGCCGCATTTGCACGGACACCTACTGGCATCCATTCCCAACGGGCTGATCCTCGAGAGCTTCGCGAACCCGGCGCGGGATCCGTACTGGCCGGCACTCTACGCGAGGGCGCCTCAGATAGTCAACAGCGAACTGACGCTGCTGGAGGAGCCGGGGCTCGGCGTGGAATTCGACGCTGATTTCGTGCGCCGCCACGGCACGGTGATCACCTGACGCAACGGGCTGAGGTACCGATGAGTGCACCCATGGATTTCGATCAACTGCTGTCCTTCTACGAGGATCACCTTCGCGATCAGGTGATGCCCTTTTGGACGACCCACTGCATTGACTGGGAGCATGGCGGCATCAACAACTGCGTTGCCGACGATGGCACCGTGCAGTCCACCGACAAGTACATGTGGTCCCAGGGGCGTGCCCTATGGACTTTCTCGGCGCTGTACAACCATTTCGATCAGAGTCCTGAGTGGCTAAGGATCGCCCACAACATCGCGGACTTCGTGATGAGCCACGGGCGAGATGCCGACGGCGCCTGGGCGTTCTGCCTGCGCCAAGACGGGAGCGTTGCCGAGCCGCCGAAGAGCATCTACGTAGATGCGTTCATCATGTATGGGCTAACGGAGTACGCGCGCGCCACCGGCAACGGGCGAGCTATTGAGATCGCCCAGGAAGCCTATGAGAGAACCAGTCCACTGCTGCGCGATCATACCACTCTCCCCACGGAGCCACTTCCTATCCCCGAGAAGCTGCAATCGCACGGGCCGTCAATGATCTTCGCCCTCACGTATCACGAACTGGGGGTGCTAACCGGCAACCAGGAGATCACCGACCGGGGGCTGGAGCTGGCCGAGATCGTGATGACGCAGCACCTGAAGCCGGAGCATAAGCTGCTCTACGAGCTCGTGCTGCCGGGCGGGGGATTGGCGGACAGCGACGCCGGGAAGACCTTCATCCCCGGCCACGCCATCGAGAGCATGTGGTTCATGGAGCGCATCTATCGGCATCATCAGCGCCAGGATCGCATTGACCTGGCCATCGAGGCGATTCGGTGGCACCTGGAGAAGGGCTGGGACGACGAGTACGGGGGGATCTTCCTCGCGTGTCACACTGGGGGCGGCACGCCGGCTTGGCACCAACCGGACGCGAAGTGCTGGTGGCCGCATACCGAGGCGCTCTACGCGCTGCTGCGTGCCTACGAGGTGTCGCGCCAGTCGTGGTGCATGGACTGGTACCGGCGCGTGCATGACTACGTCTTCGACCGGTTCCCCAACCGCGAGCACGGCGACTGGCACCAGAACCTGGACCGCAAGGGGAATCCCATCCCGGTCGTCCTTAAGGACCTGGCAGTGAAAGACCCCTTCCATCTTCCCCGTACGCTGATCTACTCGATCGTCACCCTGAGGCGCCTGGCAGATTCTGCGTCAGACGCCATGCGTTGAAATCGGTGGAGAGCGTGCCTCTGTGTGGCGGCCCCGACCACTCGTACGCCTCCTCAGTCAACTGGGCGCGCACCTCTGGCGGCACACGGTGGAAGCGGCGGCGGCGCGGCTTCAGGTCCTCATCCGGCACGTCCACCCCGATGATCCCCTCAACGAACAGCCCTGACTCGACGAGCACGACCCCCCGGTGATCCAGGATGTACGAGTCGCCGTAGCCGGCCTTCTCGACGACCTCTGCGACCAGCGAATTGGCCTTCGCCACGTAGACTTCGTTGCGCACCGCGATGGCGATGTGGTTGTTGCGCACGCGCTGGCGATGATCCTCGATATTCTCGTACACCATGTGGTTGAAATGCGGCGTGAAGATCAGCGTGGCCCCCTTGAGCGCGAGCACCCGTGAGGGCTCGGCGTAACTGGTGTCCGCGCAGATCTGCACGCCAAAGACGATGCCCTTGGCCTCGAACACGGGCAGCTCGGCGTCCCACGAGAATCCCATCTGCTTGCTGTCGCCGTTGGTCAGCATCGTTTTGGCGTAGACGCCGAGCAGCTCGCCATCGTGGATCACCGCGACAGAGTTGAAGAGCTTATCCCCACGCCGCTCGGAGAAGCCGACCAGGAGCACCGTCCCGGCATTGCGCGTGGCATCATGCAGCGGCTTCAGCTCCGGCCCGTCGGCCGCGACTGCCGCCCTCTCGACGTGCGCCCGCGCACCATAGCCCGACAGAAACGTCTCCGGCATAGCCAGGAAATCGACGCGGTCGGATGCGGCCCGTTCATAGACCTGAAGCGTCCTGCGCGTGTTGGCCTTGAGATCGCCCGGTACGCAGGGGCCTTGATATGCAGCTATTCTCATGGGAATGTGACCTCTCCTCGGACGCGACGTGCAACTGCAAACTCGCATTCGACTACTCTGTCTCCCATTCCTGTTTTACAACGACGACGGGCGTTCGCGGAGCCATTGCCGTGGCAGGTGCTGCACTCGGCGATGCCGAACAGCGGCGCCGGGAGATCGCGAGCGAAGTGCCCTCCAGGAACGTGCCTCCAGATGGCGGTTGGCGAAGCACGACAACTCGTCAGCTACATCGCACCGAGTGCTCCCGCCACTCGGAGACCGGCACGTGGGGATGAAGCCTTTCTCCGCCCGGAGATCGGTTTCACGCCGAAGTGGTATCATGAGGCCCTGGGCATAGACTTCGGCGAGCGCTGGCATACGGATCCGGCCTATCGTCGCGATACGATAGTGTCCATGGGCCGGGAGCTGAAGAGACGCTTCGGCGGCGCGAATATCGGATGGATCGACGACCCCGATGAGCCGACGGACGTGCTGACGGGCACCTTGGGCGCGTGTTGTGTGCCGGCCATATACGGCATCCCAATCCAGTACTCAGCGGACAACTGGCCGAGCTCAGCGCACCAATACCTGTCGGCGGAGGATGTGGCTGTCCTGGAGCCTCCCGACCTCGATTCCGACCCGTTCTTCGGCGCTTTGATGCAGCAGATCGAATGGATCGCTCGTGCAAACGGACGCATCGAGGGCTTCATCAACTGGCAGGGGGTGCTCAACACTGCATATCGCCTGCGGGGAGAGGACATCTTCGCTGACATGGCTCTCGAGCCGGCACGAGCCAGGCATGTGTTCGAATGTGTCACCGCGACGATGATCGACGGCGCTCAAAGGCTGTACGCGCGGCAGCGTGACAGCGGCGTGGACGTTCGGCATTTCACGGTGAGCAATTGCCTCGTCAACATGGTCTCGTCGGAACAGTACCGTGATTTCCTGCTCCCATTCGATCGCCAGACGGCTGAGGCGTTTGGTCTGATAGGAATCCACAACTGCGCGTGGAACGCAGACCCGTACAATCCGCATTACGCCGCCATACCGAACGTCGCTTACATCGATATGGGTCTGGACTCAGACCTCCTCATGGCAAAGAAACTGTTCCCCGATGCTCGCCGGGCCCTCATGTACACACCGACGGACCTGGCACGCAAGACGCTTGTCGAGATCAGAGAGGACCTCGGGCGCATCGCGCGAGAGTACGCGCCATGTGACATCGTCTTTGCCGACATCGAATGGGATACGCCGGATGATCGGGTGCTGCATGTAGTCGAACTGTGTAAGCAGCTATCGGAGGCTTCGACAGGCGCTAACGGCCAGGCCACATAGGTCAGGACGAGGCGTCTTCGGCAGGTGGCGGTATCACGGCGCTTCGTACGCGCCAGATCAGTTCAGCGCTGAAAGAGGTAGTTCGCGTGAAACGACGACGAAGGTCACCGGGATCCTCCTTCAGAGTGCACCCGGCGCGCCGCCTCATCAGCGGAATGGCGATCTGCCTCTTGGCGATGATCCTTTCAGCAAACGGCGCGAAAGCACAGACGCCGACGGGCAAGGAAGACACCAACTCCATCGGGATGCGCCTGGTGAGGGTCGAGCCCGGCGCCTTTTTCATGGGCAATCAGAACCCCACGCCGCCCGAGAAGCTGAAGGGCCCTTCGCATCTCCCGGAGGGGGACTGGGATGAGCGTCCGGCTCACAAAGTGACCATCAGCCAGGCGTTCTATATGTCGGCAACCGAGATCACCGTGGAGCAGTTTCGTAAGTTTCGCCCGGGCTACAACGGCTCGGCACAGGATGGGCCCTTTGTCGCAGGTGTGACCTGGCACGATGCGGTGGCCTTCTGCCAGTGGCTCAGCGAGAAAGAGGGGAAGCCGTACCGTTTGCCGACGGAGGCCGAATGGGAGTACGCGTGTAGGGCCGGCACGAAGACGCTGTTCTCCTCGGGCGACCGCCCACCGGAGCACGGCGCAGCCAATCCGTGGGGACTGCAGAACATGCACACGGGCGTGCCCGAGTGGTGTCTGGATTGGCATGGAATGTATCCGGACGCCGATCGGGTGGACCCGGTGGGGCCCGAACGCGGCATCGCGCGAGTAGTTCGGGGAGGAGGGCTGCAAGACGCCGAGAGCCTCTACTACAGGCGCTCGGCCAACCGCGCGGGACTCCCGCCCGACTGTCCGGGTGTGCCGCTTGGGCCAGGAGCGGAGCACACCGCTCTCGCTGCCGGCAAGTTGGCACCGGGACTCGTCGGCGCCGTCTTCCGCGAAGCCGATCTGACGAGGCCGCTCGAAGTAGTTCTCATGCACCAGATCCACGCAGACTGGGGCGGGACGCGTGGGAAGAGGTGGTCAGCGCGGTGGCGCGGGCTTGTCGAGGCCCCGTATACGGGCGACGTGGAGTTCCGGGCCGACGCCGACGACGGCCTGCGTCTGATCATTGCCAGTGAGACCGTTATCGACGGTTGGGGCAAAGGGGAATTCCGGTCGGGCAGGCTGAACATGGTGAAGGGGCGCAAGTATCCGCTGCTTCTGGAGTTCTTCCAGAATGGCGGCACGGCGCACCTGCACCTGTTCTGGCGGTGGCCGGGACAGAGGATGGAACTCGTACCCCCTGATGCGCTCTACCACAGCGCCGAATACGCACGCGCCGCCGAGGCGGACGCCGCCGGCGCCGAGGGACAACGCCTCACCACGCACTCAATCGGCTTCCGCGTTGTGCAGGCTGCCATGCCCGGCACCAAGCCCGTATCCTGCGAGCGCCCGTTCGTGCAGCAATGCGTCAAGCAGAGCACCGCGCACGCGGAACAGGCGCCGGATCGCGACAAGCCGTACTTCCGGAGGCGCTATCTGCTTCCCGTCCCGCCAGAGAATGTCTCGGCGGATGTGATCGAGGCGGCAGGGCTGCACCCGGCCTTCCTGGGACACAACCACTGCCCGGCTCTCGAGGTCTGCCCCAACGGAGACGTGCTGGCCGTTTACTACACTTCGGTCGGAGAGTACTCGCCCGATGTAGCCTTGATGGCACTGCGCCTGCGCTGCGGCAGTGACCAATGGGATATGCCGAGCCTGCTACTCGATATCCCCGATGTGAACGACCACGCCCCGCTGCTGTGGAACGACAACGGCACGCTGCATCTGTTCTGGGGCGGCCCGGGGCTGCAAGGGGTCCCGTTCAGATGGTGCTCATCGAGGGACAGCGGTGCGACCTGGGACGCGATCAAGTTCCCCATTCTGACGGGCATGAGCGGCAGCTACTCCCCGCAGCCCATCAACAGCGCATTCCGTGGGGCGGACGGAACTATGTACGTGTCCTCCGACGCGGAGGGCGACTCATCGCTGCTCTGGGCGAGCCGCGACAACGGCAAGACGTGGTTCGACACCGGCGGGAGAACGACCGGGCGGCACACGAGCTTGGTCATGCGGAAAGACGGCACTATTCTCGGCATGGGAGGAAAGAACACCGACATCGATGGGTTCATGCCGAGATCCATCTCCCGCGACGGCGCCAGGACATGGGGCGTAACCAATACCCCCTTTGCGGCGCTGGGCAGCAACCAGCGGCCGAGCGTCATCCGGCTCGCCAGCGGCCGGCTGTTCTTTGCCAGCGATTTTCAACACCGCGACGGACATCAACCTGAAGGCATCACCGAGCGAGGCGCGTTCGTTGCGCTGTCGGATGACGAGGGCGAGACTTGGCGCATCAAGAAGCTGCCCGGCGCCCTGCCCCACGAATCGCCTCGACATGAGGCCGCCACCATCGGCTACTCGGCGGCACGCCAAGCGCCCAACAGCGTCATTCACCTGGTAACCTCCATGAATCACCCCGCGCTGCATTTCGAGATGAACGAAGCGTGGATTCTGGCGGACGACAATGAGTCGGACCAAGGGACGCGCGTCACGCGTGGCGCCGGCAAGGTACGGCGCGTATTGAAGCAGCAGGAAGAATATCCCAACGGCACGATCAGGGCGGCCTGGCGCGCCGAAATTGGCCGCGACGGGCGCTACCTTCTCGATGGAAGGGAGACCTGGTACTACGAGAATGGGCGAAGGCACTGGGAAGCGACGTACCGCGATGGGCACAAGGTGGGCACCGAGACCTACTGGGGCAGCGACGGGACGAAGCGATGGAGCTGGCAACACCGCAAGCGTGGAACGAGCGTGTGGATGCAATGGTGGCCCAACGGCCAGAAGAAGTCGCAGTCAACGTGGCGCGACGGAAAATGTGTGGGTACGGCGACACGATGGGACAGGTCCGGGCGGATCTTGAGCCGGAGGGAATTCGCCGATGGCCGCCTGGCCGAGTGAACCTGAGATCATCCGGTGTCGCCATCTCCGGGTCGGCACTCGCAGGGAGCTGATGATGACCTACTGGATAGCCGGAACTGCTCTTGTCCTCGGATGCGCGCTCGCTGCATCCGGCGCCGAACGGCCCAAAGGCAAAGACTACACCAACTCGCTGGGCATGCGGCTTGTGAGAATCGAGCCCGGCAGCTTCATGATGGGCGTCGGGGAGACGCCACTGCCTGACGAGGTGGCCGGCAAGCCGCACCGCCTCGAGGGCGACTTCGACGAGAGACCGGTGCACGAGGTCACGATCAGCAAGCCCTTCTACATGGGCGTGTACGAGGTGACCAACGCCCAGTACGACCAGTTCGACGCGGAGCATCGCAGGCTTCGGGGCAAGCTCGGATTCTCGAAGAACGACGACGAAGCCGTCGTGTTTGTGAGCTGGCACGACGCGGTGCGCTTCTGCGAGTGGCTCTCGAATAAGGAGGGGCTGCCCTATCGCTTGCCGACGGAGGCGGAGTGGGAGTACGCCTGCCGCGCAGGAACGACGACGCCCTTCCACACCGGCGACATGCTTCCGGACGCCTTCCACAAGAACGTCAAGGTCAGTTGGTTTCCCGATGAGAGACGCAGCGGGAGGGAGGCTGAGGTGGTGCCGCTGACAGTCGGCCAGACGCCGTCAAACGCCTGGGGGCTACACGACATGCACGGGAATGTCGAGGAGTGGTGCTGCGACTGGTACGGCCCGTACGAGCCTGACAGACAGACCGATCCGCTTGGCCGCGCGGATGGCGATTTCCGCGTTGCTCGCGGGGGGAGTCATTCCACCGAGATCTACTACCTGCGCTCGGCCAACCGCATGGGCACGCTGCCGGAAGACAAGAGCTGGCTGATCGGCTTTCGTGTGGTCCTCGGCACGATGCCGAAGACCAAGCCGCTGCCGGTGGCATCCCGCGAGCTGTACCAGCGCCGCGTGAAGCAGCGGGCACGGCGCAGTCTCGCGAAGACGCCTGATCCGAGCAAGCCATACTTCAGGGGGCCCCGCAGGTACGTGAACATCCCGCCGGACTCCAACGGCCCAATGTTCTCGCGGCACAACCACGATCCGGCTCTGGTGCAGTGCCCCAACGGCGACCTGCTGGCGATCTGGTACACCTGCGTGGAAGAGCCAGGGCGGGAGCTGGGGATACTGGCCAGTCGCCTGCGCTACGGACAGGAGGAGTGGGATCCCGCTTCCCCATTCTGGGACGCGCCCGACCGCAACGACCACGCACCCGCCCTGTGGTTCGACGGCGAAGATACCATCTATCAGTTCACCGGCCTCTCCGCCGCCGCCACTTGGGGAAGCCTGGCGACCATAATGCGCACCTCCAAGGATAACGGCGTCACCTGGTCGCGAGCGCGCCTGATAAACCCGGAACACGAGCTGCGACACATGCCGGTGGAATCCGTGTTTCGCACGCGGGAGGGGTTCATCATCCTGCCGTGTGATGCGGTGACGGGAGGATATGGCGGCACCGCCGTTCACGTCAGCCGCGACAACGGGCAAAGCTGGGCCGATGCCGGCGGCAAGGCGGCCGGCATTCACGCAGGCGTTGTCCAGCTCAAGGACGACCGCCTGATGGCATTCGGCCGCGGGGACAACATCGACGGCATGATGCCAAAGAGCATCTCCGGCGACATGGGCGAGACGTGGACGTACAGCGCCAGCGTCTTCCCGCCCATCAGCGGCGGGCAGCGGCTGGTCCTGACCAGGCTCAACGAAGGGCCGCTCTTCTTCGCATCATTCGCCAAGAAGATCACCATCACCGACGCCTCGGGCACTGAGCGTACCGTTGCTGGGCTGTTCGGAGCCTTGTCCTTCGACGAAGGTGAGACGTGGCCCGTTCGGCGTCTGATCAGCGACGACGGTCCGGGCCGCGAAGTGGAGACGACGGACGGGCGCCCCTTCACCATGAGCGCCAGCACCGCCGAGCCCCGAGGTTACCTGTCCGTGTGCCAGACGCCCGACGGCGTCATTCAGCTCATCAGCAGCCGACAGCACTACGCCTTCAACCTGGCCTGGCTCAGGACGCCACCGCCTCCCGCCCCTCCTCCCCCACCTCCGCCAACGGCGCGCTCACTGCCGGTCAAGGGCGAACTGGCCACCGTCTGCAAGCGGTCCGAGGTGCCCAGCAGAGCGAACCCGCCATGGAGCTTCACCGGCGCCGGGGTTCGCGAGGCCGACGCTGTGAGCTTTCCGGCGCCCGGCGTCATGAAGATCGACACAGGCGCCGAGCAGCGAGTTCGTTGGAAGAGCGATGGGTCCCACGGCTTTGCCGCCGTCGATGCGGAGAAAGGCTTCACGGTGGAGATCAAGCTGCAGGTCCTCAAGAGCACGTCAGAGCATCGAGGCATCGACTTCGAGGCGCATAACGGCGCGAACGGTCGCTACTTCATCACGATTACCGCCACCGGCGTGTACTGGCACGACGACAATTTCATCCCCCTGGCCGAGGGGCTGGACAACTCGTCCGCCATGCACATCTATCGCATGGCCGTGCGCGAGGATGGCGTCGTTCAGATCTATCGCGACGGAGAGCTCCTCGGCGTCAGGCCCGGTGCGTATGCCGCGCCCAAGGAGCCGCACATCCAATGGGGCGAAGGCGCCATCGGGAGCGAGGCTGATGCGCTGGTCGGTCACGTTGCATACGATCTGTCCGGCCCGGCGCAACCGCAGAGATGAGCTCGCCGGGAACGACTTGGGCCATTCACCACCTGAGTCCTGACCCAGCGATAGCGGAGAGCAAAGCCCAATGAAGAATGGGAGCAGGCAAGTTCTGGCCACAGCCGGCTTGCTGTTAATCTGGTCGGCCGGGCCCTCTCGTGCGTCGGATGCGGCGGCAGCGCAAGGCGCCGCCAGCCTGGAGCCCATCAAGTACAACCACCCGGGCCTCGTCGTGGATCTCGGCGTCGGCCTCTGGGCCCTTCCGCTGCCCATGGATTACGATGGCGACGGGGACCACGATCTGGTCGCCGCCACCACTAATAGGCCCTCGAACGGCGTGTTCTTCTTCGAGAACACCAGCGGAAATGTGAAATACCCCGTGTTCAAGCCGGCCATCCGTGTGGGTGAGGCGAAAAGCAACGTAACGATTTCCTACGGGGGGGATTCGTGCCATGTCCTTACGCCGGGCCAGAGCCACCCGGAGTTCCGCACCAAGTGCCTCAGCGCCGGCGTCCCCATTCCCTACAAGAAGACATTCTACACGGGGCGCTCGAACCAGTGGAAGGTGTGCGATTACGACGGCGACGGCGTCGATGACCTCATCATCGGCGCCAGCGACTGGCGCGAGTATGGCTGGGACGATGCCTTCAATGCCGAGGGAGTCTGGACCAATGGGCCGCTGCACGCCTACGTATACTTCGTGAAGAACACCGGCACGAACGCGAAGCCCGAGTATGCGGAGGCCGTACAGATCCAGGCCGGCGGCGCGCCGTTGGACGTGTTCGGCTGTCCATCGCCGAATCTCGCGGATTGGGACGGCGATGGGGACCTGGACATCATCTGCGGCGAGTTCCTGGACAAGCTCACGTACTTCGAGAACATCGGCACGCGGATGCAGCCTCGGTACGCAAAGGGCCGTTTCCTCAAGCACAAGGGCCGTATCATCAAGATGGACCTGGAGATGATCGTGCCGGTGGCCATCGACTGGGACAAGGACGGCGACGTGGACCTCGTGGTGGGACAGGAGGACGGTCGGGTGGCGCTCGTCGAGAGCACCGGGAAGCTCGTGGGCGGCATGCCCGCGTTCCTCCCGCCGGTCTTCTTCCAGCAGGAGGCCGACAACGTGAAGTGCGGCGCGCTGGTCACGCCGTGCAGCTACGACTGGGATGGCGACGGCGACGAGGATCTGATCTGCGGCGATACGGCGGGCTACATCAGCTTCGTCGAGAACCTGGGTGGCGGCGATCCGCCGAAGTGGGCCGCTCCTGTGTACCTCAAGGCAGGAGGCCGCGTCATTCGAATCCAGGCGGGCTACAACGGCTCCATCCAGGGCCCGGCGGAGGCGAAGTGGGGTTACACCGTGCTCAGTGTCGCCGACTGGGACCACGACGGTCTGCCCGACATCGTCGTCAACTCCATCTGGGGCGAGGTGCTCTGGTACAGAAACATCGGCACGCCCGCCGAGCCCAAGCTGAAGCGGGCACAGCGCATCGAGGTCGAGTGGCCGGGCGATACTCCAAAGCCGGCCTGGAACTGGTGGAAGCCCAAGGGCAAGCAGCTCGTGACCCAGTGGCGCACGAGTCCGGTGGTCATGGACCTCAACGGCGACACGCTGAATGACCTCATCATGCTCGATCAGGACGGATACCCGGCGTTCTTCGAGCGCCGGCGGATGAAGGGCAGACTCAGGCTTCTGCCCGGCGAGCGCGTCTTCCGGGGCGCTCACGCCTCTACCAGCGCGGACCCGCTTCCTCTGCGTCTGAACGGCGGCTGGGCCGGGAGAAGCGGACGGCGCAAGTTGACGATCGTGGATTGGGACGGGGACGGACGGCTTGATCTCCTGGTCAATAGCGTGAACATCGACTTCATGCGCAACGTCGCGACCGAGCCGGGCGAGTACGTTTTCCGAAACATGGGGCCCGTTCACCCGCGGGTGTTGGCCGGACACACCACGTGCCCAACGGTCGTCGATTGGGACCGCAATGGGATTCCGGATCTGCTTGTTGGGGCGGAGGATGGCTACTTGTACTACCTGAGGAATCCCCGGGCACGCGCTGGTTAGACAGCAGCCATGCGATCCCGTCAGGAGGCGAAGTCTTGAGCAGCCATCTGGCCGGCTTGGACGTTGCAGTGCTGATCGCGTACGTCGTTGGCGTTGTGGCATTCGGCTCTTACTTCGTGCGCCGGAGCCGTTCGACAGAGGGGTTCATGGCCGCCGGGCGGCGCATTCCCGGCTGGGCCGTGGGACTTTCGATTCTCGGCACATACGTGAGCAGCATCAGCTTCCTGGCGCTTCCCGGCAAAGCATACTCGGCCAATTGGAACGCCTTCGTTTTCAGTCTGTCGCTGCCGCTGGCGGCGTGGGTCGCTACGCGGTACTTCGTGCCTCTGTATCGCAAGCGTGGTGAGATCTCGGCCTACAGCTACCTCGAGGACCGCTTCGGCCCGTGGGCGCGTTCGTATGCAACGATTTGCTATCTGCTCACACAGGTGGTGCGGATGGGGGCGATAATGTGCCTGGTGGCGATGCCTCTGCACCGCCTGCTGGGGTGGGATGTGGGAACCATCATTATCGCAACGGGCGTGTTGGTGACGATCTACACCCTCCTCGGCGGGATCGAGGCCGTGATATGGACAGACGTCGTACAGAGCATCGTTCTCATCGGTGGCGCCGTGGCGTCCGCCGCTCTGCTGCTGTTTGGTCTGCCAGAAGGGATGGGACAGCTCTTCGCTATCGGGGCCGAGCACCACAAGTTCAGCCTCGGCAGCTTCGGGCCGAGCTTGACTGAGGCGACCTTCTGGGTCGTGTTGCTCTACGGGCTGTTCATCAATCTCCAGAACTTCGGCATCGACCAGAGCTACATCCAGCGCTACGTCACCGCACGATCGACGGAGGACGCCCGCAAATCCGTGTGGCTCGGCGCCCTGCTGTACATCCCGATCTCGGCTTTGTTCTTCTTCATAGGCACGGGGCTGTTCGCCTACTACACCGCTCACCCTCAACTGCTGTCTCCGGACATCATAGCCGCCGGCAAACCCGACTGGGTTTTTCCGCATTTCATCGTGACGGAGCTGCCGATGGGGGTACGGGGGGTGCTCATCGCCGCCATCTTCGCCGCCGCGATGAGCTCGGTGGATAGCAGCCTGAACTGCTCAGCGACACTCATCCTCACCGACTTCTACAAGCGCTACTTCCGCCGGGACGCCGGCGAGCGGGAGTCCATGCGCGTTCTCTACATCAGCACCCTCGTCTGGGGGATCCTGGGCACGTGCATCGGCCTGGCGATCAGCCAAGTGCCCGAGGGCGTCAACATTCTGGATGTATGGTGGAACCTGGCGGGCATTTTCAGCGGCGGAATGTTGGGGCTCTTCCTGCTGGGCTACTTCTCCCGCCGCGCACGCAGCGCCCCCGCGGCCATCGCGGCCTGCATCGGCATTCTGGTTATCGTCTGGATGACGCTGCCGAAGTTCCCTGGACTCAAAGAGCACCTGGGCGCATTTGCCAATCCGCTCAACAGCTTGCTGATCTGCGTCATCGGCACGCTGACGATCTTCCTGGTCGGCTTGGCTTTGAGCGCACTGGTTGGGAACGCCAAGGGGAAGACACAGAGAGACGAATAGCAGCCCGTGGCTGCTCCCCCGAGCAGATCGCCGAGGCGCAGGAGCTGCCATCTCACCACCGCACAGCGCGCCGCCGTAGGCCTCAAGCTGCTGGATCGGGAGCGCGAGGCGGCGAAGCAGAGGCAGCGGGAGGGCCAGGAGCGAGGGCGTGCGGTGCAGCACGGAGAGGTTGGTTTAGGCCGAAAGCGGCCTAAAGCAGATGACGAAGGCAAGGACGGCGAAAAAGGTAGCGCAAAATTGGGCAATAATGTACTTGACGCACCACAATGGGGGGTTGACAAAACAACGGCATGGGGTATACTCACGTTAACTACCCCGGAGCTTCGGCGAAGGGAAAGCGAAGGCCTGACTTCGGTCAGGTCTTTTGCGTTTGCGGGCGGCCTCGCTGCCGACCAGAGTATACATCGACGGGTTTAACCTCTACTACGGCGCGGTGAAAGACACGCAGTACCGGTGGCTTGACCTCTCAATGTTATCCAAGTTTCTTCTGCCCAAAGACCAGATCGACCGGCTCAAGTACTTCACTGCCCTAGTGACGGCACTACCCAAGGATCCAGACCAGCCGAACCGACAGCGCGTATACCTTCGCGCGTTGGCGACGATCCCCAACCTAGATATCTTCTACGGCAGCTTTCTGTCCCACAAGGTCCGGATGCCACGGGCGGACAGCCAGGGATTCACGGAGGTCATCAAGACAGAGGAGAAAGGCGCGGACGTAGCTCTAGCGACGCACCTCCTGCATGATGCCCATCTGGACAGATATGACACAGCGGTTGTCATCTCCAATGACACTGATCTCATTCCGGCGATACAGATCGTCCGGCGCGAACTCGGCAAGAAAGTCGGGCTAATCTGCCCCCAAATGCGCGTGAGCCAGAAGCTGGCAGCCGAGGTTGACTTTTGCAAGCGCATCCGTTCCGGAGCCCTGCAAGCAAGCCAATTCCCCTGCACTCTCATGGACGCGGACGGCACCTTCCACAAGCCCACGAGCTGGTAGTCCGGTCGCGGTGATCCGCCAAGTGTATTATTGCCCAAAACTGCGCGACCTTTCTGACGAAGGCAAAGCCACCGAGGCCGTCGCCGCGAAGGTAGGCGTCAGCACACGCACCATAGAACAGGCCGCCGTCGCCGTCGAAGCCGCCCCTGAACTGCTGCCCCACCTCGAACGCGACGATGTCAACGTGCCGGTGGCGAAGGAATTGCCCCTTACAATTCGCCCGGAAACCAGTACGTCTCGCCTTCCTCAGTGGTGTGCTTCGTGTACGGCCACTCGTCCTCGTCGCCAAACTCGCTGCAGTACATCAACAGAGCACCATTGTGAGGCTGGCCCGAGATGGACTGCGAGTCCTCTGTTGGACACAGACGGCCAAATTTGTGCAGCCCGTCATGCGGCTCGGGGCACCGCCACTTCAGTCTCACGTTGTACGCGGTTCCCGGACCCGCATTGTGTGCATGTACCTGATGTGGGTCACGCCTGCCATTGGGCGTACGGTCCTGCTTCAGGTAGACGTGTGGCCGCAGCAGCAGCTTCCTGGTCTCGAAAGCTTCGTCTGCGAGGCGCCGCGCCTCGTCCGCGTACCACGCGGCGACGATGGCCGCGATGGCGAGCATCCCCATCTGGCAGATGGCCCCTACGCGAACGGCATCTTCTCCGTAGGATGCCAGTATGAGCAAAACGATGACGCCCACAACAATGAAGACGAAGGCCAACCAGAACAGATGACTGGGCCACCTGCGCTTCGGTGTCTCCGACATCAGCACACACCTCCCGATACCGCAGCGCCTTCTACGCCCCGTCCCCGTCCTCCTGGTCCTCGTCGAACCGGCGGCAGGGAGGGCCTGCCCGCGTGGTGAACCTCCACGTACAGCCGTAGATGGGGGAGGGATGGGACGATGAACCCCTACTGGATGGGTGCCATCACCGGTGTCGCAGCCTCGTTTGTGGGACTGCTGGCCGGGGTTATTGTAGCCTGTGTTGACCACCGACTTGAGCGAAAGCGGGAGCTAGGAGCCTGTCTGCCTAACAAGCGGGAGTGCTGTTTGTATTGGTTATTGTTGTCGTAGTTGCGATCGCGGTGCTGGGGTGAAGCCTTGGTGTTGCGATGGGTGCTTGGGTCACCGACGCAGGCGTCTGTGGCGGGGGCGGCGGTGCCTGCTTGGCTCCACCCCCCAGGCGCTCGTGCTCCCCATGAGCCCCGGGCAACACTGTCACCCGCTGCCCGACACGGCCCCCGCACCATACGGTGCCCCGCTATAGACAGGGGCCAGCTTCAGCAGGTTGTGCGCCGTGCAGATCAGCCGCCACTCGTGCTGCACCTTCTCCAACCCCCGCAGCAGGAACTGCCGAAAGCCGCGTGCTGCTTTGATCTGCCCGAACACCGGCTCCACC